>NZ_JABZEO010000001.1 GCF_013385175.1 Allochromatium humboldtianum
CGTTGTCCGAGCCGGTCGGCTTTGCGCAGTAAAGTGGACCCTGAGCGGCTTGCTCAGCTTATGCCGCTTTTTCGACAGTGGATTGATTGGGCAGGCGGCGAAACGGTGTATCTGTCTGTTATGTCGTGTTGTGCGCGCTCGTTGGTGGCGTGCTGAGGCCAGGATCGAGGATTTTGGCGCTGGGACGTGCGGTGAGCCGGAAGCCGTGTTGCCGTTGCGTCTGTGGGCCTTGTTGTGTGGTGCGGCGGTCGGCTACAGTCATAGCGGTGCGGGCATGTTGATGGCAAAAAAGCTAGGTCCGTCACAGCATCAAGAGTAAAAACATTCTAAAGTTACGGGGTCAGGCCCACAACGAGGAGGTGGCGTTTGTCCACGTCGCAGCATGATTGCATCCGGGCACTGTTGACGCGCATCTCGGCCCATCCAACTCTCTTCTCACAGTTTTCAAGGAATCGCTCATGGTTTTCGATACTCGCCGCCAGCTCGGATTTACGTTGATCGAACTCATGATCACTGTCGCAATCATCGGAATTTTAGCGGCGATTGCTTACCCAAGTTATACGTCTTATGTTCAAAGTAGTCGCCGTGCAGATGGTCAGGGTGCGTTACAGCGAATCGTGCTTGAGCAGGAGAAGTGGCGGGCGAACAATACGACTTATTCCAGCACACTTGCGAATCTTGGATTTAGTGGGACGACTTCTGCCGAGGGTCATTACAATCTTTCGATTTCTAGCGCTACCGGAACCGGTTATACTGCAACAGCCGACCCGACTGGTGTGCAGGCAAATGATACGAACTGTGACCCAATGACGATTGTAGTCAGTAATGGCGGCGCTACCATTACAACAAATCCAAGCAGTTGTTGGAAAAAATGAAAGTCAAGACTTCCATCACGAGTTACATGGGTGGTGTGACGCTCATTGAGCTTATGGTATCGCTAAGCGTACTAGCGATTCTGGCAACCATCGCCATCCCATCATATACAGGCTTCATGGATCGTTATCGTCTGGAAGGCGCGATTCAGGGGCTTTACGCGGATCTACAATTCGCGCGATCCGAATCGGTTAAATGTAACCGTCGAGTGAGGGTCACATTCACGACGGGCAGCACATGGTCTTATACGATTTCACGCATAGGGAGTTGCACTAATTCCAGCGATAGCACAACCGTAACTGATCTAAAAACAGTTGGCGTTGCGAGTTTTCCAGCGACTCAGATCGCAAGTACGACACTCACTAGCAATACGTTATTTTTCGAGCCGCGTTTCGGCAATGTAGAACATGGTGGATCTACATCTGGGACGACATTGTCGGGCGAAGCCCAAGTTAATTTTCAGTCTGGTCAAGGAAAACAGGCCCGCGTTTTAGTAAATTTAATTGGCCGAGTAAGATACTGCTCGCCGTCAGGCTCTAATAACCTGATAGGTATACCTACATGTTAACCATTTCATTGCAGATACGCCGTGAATCCGGTGTAAGCTTGATTGAGTTAATGATCGGCATGGTTGTTGGGTTGCTCGTGCTCGCGGGTGGCATCGCCTTTTTCGTCAATTCAGTTTCGAGTAATCGCGAGATATTACAAAGTCGCTTGTTGAATCAGGAACTGAAGGCAACGATGAGTCTGATGACGCGCGAAATTCGCCGAGCGCAGTATATTGCAAATGCTGAATCACTGCGGACGGCGGTTCCTTGTACAGATGCTTTCTGCGATGCCAACGATTTTGCGCTGCCTTCGTCATTTGCTCACGCATCCTTGACTAGTGTGTATAACGCCATTTTGTTTGGCTATGATCGGAATAATAATGGCACCCAAACTGCCGATGAGTGTTTTGGCTTCGGTCTGGTAACAGATCCCACCACGGGCATCGATGTGGTTGCCATGCCTAACGGTTGGGACTGCACGGGCACCACCGCGTCGACTCCTACATCAACACCTTGGTCTTGGACTGCCTTGACTGATCCGCGCACGATCGAGATTACCAGTCTGAATATCTGCGTTCTCTGTACGCCTTCCAGCGGCACGGCTTTCTATGACCGCAATGTCAATATCTGTCTGGAAGGGCAGATGCGATCAGATCCGTCCGTAACCATGGCCTTGAGCGAATCCGTGCAAGTTCGCAGCACTATTCCTTTAAACTCCAAGCCGTCTTACTGCGCATCATCTTGCCCGTCTACACAGACGACACCGCCGATATGCCCATGAAAAACTTAACTCGTTTTTGGAACGGTAAACG
Organism: Allochromatium humboldtianum; assembly: GCF_013385175.1. GTDB lineage: Bacteria > Pseudomonadota > Gammaproteobacteria > Chromatiales > Chromatiaceae > Thermochromatium > Thermochromatium humboldtianum. The sequence goes on from NZ_JABZEO010000001.1 coordinate 2,234, forward strand.
CCGTCAAGCAGGGGTTGCCGCGCTGTTCGGTTCCGTGACATTAGTGTTGCTGGCAAGTCTTGCGACAATTTACGGCTCGCGATCCGTACAGTTTGAGCAGATGGATAGCAATAATCAGTATTGGGCAACCCAGGCTCATGAAGTGGCGCAATCGGGGGTGGAGCATGCAATTGCGTGGTTTAAAAGCAAGACGGTTACTACTTTACATGCAGACTGGGTTACTGTTCCCGCGACAAATCCAACCTCGACTATCACTGCTCATTGCCCTGGCGCTGCTTCTGGATTTTCGACTACCAGGGATTCTACGCATTTACCCCAGTGCTTTAATATGAGCTCACAGACCGGGGTAGCTGTCACTGGCTATACAGTGGATGTCAGGCTGGGTCGCGATATGATCGCATCACCTAATTTCGCCATTATTCAATCAACGTCCACTAATACGGATAATAACGCTAGAGCGACTGTTGTGCAGAAGATTTATCTTCCAGTTTCAGGTGTAACTCCAGACGACACAAAAACCGGGGCGCATGCACCGCTTGTAACAAATGGCTGTGTTGATAATAATGGCGGTTCTAATGATATTTACCCATCTGATACTTGTGTCTGTAGCATCGGCACTTGCACCGGCTCATGTACTTGCTCAGGCTCCTGTTTAGCTGGAACTTGTTCTGGCTCTGGCTCTTGTTCAAGCACAGGTAGCTGTGGTGCCTGTCAGTGTGATAAAGCTATAGATATTTTGCGTCTCCAAGACTTAGTTAGTCCTACAGGTGTCGATGCAGCTGATAAAGCGCATTGTGAAGACTTTTCAAACAACAAGCCTAATATTCATAACGGAAATGTTGATACTCCATCACTAGCGGCTTCTACTACCTGTTCAGGCGATATGGTTTGGAAAGAAATTTTCGGCACAACTTCTAAACAACAGATGGAAGCTTTATCTGATGCTCAAGAGGCGGCTGGCTTAGATAATACTACAAACCCAAAGAGAAAAGTATATTGGGTTGATAGTAGCAGTACAATAAATTGGAATGGTAATCAAACATTCGGGTCAAGCGCCGAATCCGTAATTATCATTTTTTCAGCAGATGCTTGCAATAATGGCCCAGGCGGTGGTTGTCCAAAAATAAATGGTAACATTACAATATATGGTACCGTCTACATGGACACTCAGTGTGATGACGAAAAATCTGAAGGTTGGGGCAGTGCAACTATACATGGCACTGTTGCTTTTGAGTCTGGAATAAACAAATTTGTTGGAAATGGTGCAATTCGTTACAACGGCAACACCGGCAACGCCTTTCCCCCTTCACCGCCTCCTGTTTACGATGCTAACGCTGTTCAGCGCATAAGCGGAAGCTGGAAGGATTTCTGAGGTACCAACCATGAAAACCCTGCGCCATCTCCATAATCGCCTGCTGCCGAACTTCAAGGGATTCTCCTTGGTCGAGGCTATGATTGCCTTTGTGATCGTGGGCGTTGGTCTGCTGGGTGTGACAAAACTTCAGGTCTTTGTCACCGCCGGATCATCCTCAAGCCAGCAGCGCGTGCAAGCGATGAACTTGGCGCAGGAAAAAATCGAGTATTTTCGATCTCACTGTCCAAGTGGATGCGCTGTGAGTTATACGGGAATAGCGAATGGGAGCGATTCAGCGATCACACGCGGAAACGCGATTTATAACCGTTCTTGGACTGTGACCGCTAATACAAGTCCAGCGTATAAGACAGTTGTTGTAACTGTTTGGTGGTCAAATAAGGAAGGCTCAACCGCAGATGATGATCGTCGCGAAGTTGTTTTGCAAACGAAGATTTCGGATGTTCCTGCGATGATTACGGCAAGTACCAGCACTGGTGCTACGACGAGTGCTGTTGCTACTAGTTTGTTGGCTACAAGTAGCTCCACTAGCTCAACGACTACCAGCACTTCCACTACTAGTTCATCAACTACCAGTACGCCGAGTATCACTACTACATCGGTACCCCCAACTACTGTCAGTGATGGCACGACGACGACGACCACGGCGCCGACCACAACTACGAGCACCACGACCACGACACTGTGCACAACGACAGTTTCCGGAAGTCGTCAAAATGAAAATGCCGTGATCACTGTTGTGACTCCGAGTGGAACATGCACAGGTACAGGCAAGAAAACTTACTCATGTACTGTTAACGCCGCATCTGGATCGACCATCACCATACAGCAAGTCAGTGGTGGCACGACCCAAAATACGACTACCGCCAACTGCGAAAATCGAACCGTCGACTTCTAACTGACCGTGCGCCGGCAATCCTCCTATCCGTGGCTATGCGGTCTGCTATTGACCGCAAGCCTGCCGGCCCAGGGCCACCAATTCGAAGTCAGCACGGCACCAGGATCGATTCAACTGCGCTCCCTGGCCACCAAACCGGTCTACGCCCTCTGCGTCGAGATCGGGGCCGGGAGCGCCTTCGAGCGCCTCACCGGACCGGCGATCCTCGCCCCCAACGCCACCTGGACCGCACCCCAGCCTTATACACAACACACCCCACTCGTGATCTCCGTCGCCTTCCGCGACGAAAGCGGCATCCCCGGCCTCGTCTTCGCCACCCTCGGCCACACCGCCCTCGCCCCACTCGCCATCCCCAGCGACGTCCGACTCCAAGACATCGCCCCCTTCATCGCCCCCGACTGGCCCACACGCCAACTCCTGTGGCGCGACGCGCGCGACCTGCCCCCCTCCGACCGCCTGACCGACTGCGCCCACCTGCCGCCGCTACGCCGGACAACCCTCGACCACACCCCGACCACTCTCGACGCCCGCCCCCTGTCGGGCGTGATCCAGGTCATCGGACAGGACACCAACGGCCAGGCCGTCTCACAAGCCTTGACCCTCGCCGACGCCCCCGCCACCCAACCGCTGCCGTTCTGGGTCCGTCAACCCGCCCTCTGGTCCGTGCTGGGCCTGCTGCTCGGCCTGAGCGCCCTTGCCTCCGCCCTGCTCCAAGGAACATCGCGCAATGCTTGAAAGACTGATCCGGACACGCCAACCCACATGGCTCGCCGAAACCCTGATCTGGCTGTTCTTCGCCACCCTCACCGCCTCACTGCTCGCCCCCGAATGGCTCCTGACACCCACCACAGCCACCGGCGGCGACCTCGTCTCCCATCGACTCTACGCCCACGCCCTGATCCACGACGCCCTACCGCACGGACGGCTCACCACCTGGATGCCCGAAGTCTTCGGCGGCTTTCCGCTGTTCGGCTACTACTTCCCTCTGCCCTTCCTGACCATGGCCGCCCTCCACCCCATCACCGGCGAAGCCATCGCCTTCAAACTCGGCGCCGTACTGCCCGCGCTGCTACTCCCCGGCGCGGTCTACTCGACCGGGCGACGGATGCTCCAACTGCCGTTCCCCTCGGCTCTACTCGGCGCAACCGGCGCCTGGATCGTCCTCACACACGAACAAAACGCCATCTGGGGCGGCAACCTGCTGGCCCTGCTCGCCGGCGAATTCGCCTATTCCTACGGATTCCTGCTCGCCGTGCCGGCCCTCGGCGCCTGGGCACGCCTGGCCCGAACCCTGGCCGACGGACAACCCACCGGACGCGCCCTGACCCTGGCCGTCGTACTCGAAGCCCTGACCGGTCTGGCGCATGGCTATGCCCTGCTGGCCGTCGGCTTCGGATCCCTGACACTGCTCCTGATCGTCCGCCCCCCCCGGCGCCTGACCGTTTGGCTCGCCGCCGGCCACACCCTGGCCTTCTGCGCCCTCGGCGCCTGGCTCTGGCCGCTGCTGGAGATGCACGCCTACACCACGCCCAACGACTCCCTGACCTGGCTCGATCACTGGCTCGACCCCGTGGCCCCGACACTGCGCTGGTGGCTAGGCAGCGCGCTCGCCGCCGGCGGGCTGTGGCTGATACTCCGTCGACGCCTGACCCCGCTCACGTCCGACGAATCCCTATCCCTGGCCCTGCTGATCGGCGCCGCACTCTGGGCGCTGGCCGGCTGGTGGCTGGCCGGCCGCCTCGGTCTGGCCGACCTGCGCTGCCTGCCGCTAGCGCTACTGTTCCTGGCCGTGGCGGCCGGCTGGTCGATGGGCGCCCTGTTACAGCGCGCACCGACCGCCGCAACCCCCGACGCACCGCCGACCGCCCCCCAACGCCGACGCGCCCAACTCTGGGCGCTCGCCTTGACGGCGCTGATGATCGGCGAGGTCGCCGGCACCATCCAGCAAACACCGCAGTGGGCGCAATGGAACTTCGAAGGCGCTGAACACAAACCGCTGTGGCGCCTCCTGAGCGCCCTGTTCCCCCAAATGCGCGGCGACCTGTTCGACCCGCGCCTGATCTTCGAGCACGACCCCGAGAACAACGCGCTCGGCTCCACCCGCGCCCTGGAAGCCCTACCGCTGGAGCTGGGCGGACGCCCGGTGCTGGAGGGGCTGTACATGGAATCGGCACTGCTCGCCCCCGTCATCTATCTGACCCAGGCCGAAATCTCGCGCGCGCCCTCCTCACCGCTGGCGCGCTTTCCCTCGGCGCGTCCGGCCCCCGGCCGCGCGGCGGTCCATCTGCGGATGCTGTACGCCGATACCCTGCTGGTGCGCTCGCCCGAGACGCGGCAACTCCTGGCAGCCGATCCGGCCTTCGAGCGCGTAGCAGTGGTCGAACCGTTCGAGCTATGGCGGCTACGCGACTTCTCGACACCCCTGATCGAGCCCTTGACCTTACCGCTGCGCGTACTGCCGCGCACCGACTGGCAACGTCATGCCTTCGACTGGTTTGCCGCCCTGGCCGACGCCCCGCCCGCGTTCTGGCCGGTGTATGACGCTGACGACCGCGTCGCCTCGCCTAGCGAACAGCAACCGACGGTCATTCGCGCCATCCGGCTGGAGCGCGAGCGCATCCGTTTCACGACCTCGACGCCCGGCCAACCGGTGTTGATCCGCCTGGCCTTTCATCCGCGCTGGCGATTGCAAACGCCGGGCTCACTCCACCTGGCGGCCCCTGGATTCCTGCTGGTCATCCCAGCCGATGAACAAGTGGAACTGGTCTTCGGCGATACACCGATCGGTCAGGCAGGTACCCTGGCCACGCTCGCCGCACTCCTGGTGCTGGCGGTGCTATGGTGGCGCGGCGGTTACATCACCGGATCCGGCGGTACGCAAGAGGTATCGGCCCAAGACATACACAAGCGACCCGAACCCTTGTTACGCATCGCACCCGTGCGCGTCCTGCTGCTGCTCATAGGACTGGCAGCGGCGATACTGGCCGGACGAACCTCGCCCGAGGCGACCTATCGACTGGCGTGGCAGGCATTCAATACCGGTGATTCAGCACGAGCCGCCGAGCTGTTCGCCCAAGCGGCGAACGAGCGCCTGGGGCATGGCCGCCGACAGGAGGCGCTGTACTGGCGCGCAATCGCCCTGGAACGCGCCGGTGATCGCAACCAGGCCCGCGCGCTGTTCACGGAGATCGCGCTTGCACCTGCCGGTCACTGGCCGGCTGATGCACTCCAAGCCCTGCTGCGCGACGCCCGTGAACGCGGCGACACGGCGGCGGTCGAGCGCTGGGAGGCCAGGTTGCGGGCCGTGGCGCCGTTGGTGTCGCAGGAGAAATGAAACTGCAATGCGACGATTATGGCGTTTTTCCTCCGTGGGTATCCTCAACACCCTGATCCATGGCGGACTGCTGATTTTGCTGGTCGAATGGTTCGACTGGACGCCGCCGCCCGCTAATGTTGCGGCTTTTTTGGGAGCGAATCTGTTTGGATTTGTCGCTCATAGTCTGTTCACATTCCAAATGACTATCGACTATGCGCGCTATCCGCGATTTCTGATGATTTCCGGTCTGGGCAGTGCTCTGTCATACGCGATCAGCGTACTGGGGGTCGTTTTGGGTTGGCACTACCTCTCAGCCTTTTTGCTCCAAATCTTGCTGATGCCGATCATCAACTTCATCCTGTTGCGCTCGTTTGTTTTCATCGCTCGCTGACTTCTGCGAGTTAACGCGCCAATCCACGATATAACTGGGACGCCGCTTGACCTCGTCATGGATGCGTGCGACATAGATACCCAACAACCCTAGGCTGATCATCAATGTACTGCCGATGAAGAGCTGAAGCAGGATAACGGTCGTGAAACCGCCGAGCGCCACGCCCGAAAACTTGTCATACAGTGCCTTGGCCGAAAAAATGATACTGACCACAAAGGTCAACGCACCCAGAATCGTGATGAAATGCAGCGGTGCGGACGAAAACGAGGTGATGGCGGATATGGAGTAACGCCATAATTTGAAGCGAGACCAGCGGCTGTTTCCATGACGACGCGGCGAAACCTCGAACGTCAAACGCGCCAGCGGAAATCCACCCCAATGGATCATGCCACGAAAAAAACGCTCGCGCTCGTGCAGATTGCGATAGAAATCCAACACTCGACGATCCAATAGTTTGAAATCCGACTGATTGCGAATGTCCATGCCCGTCAGCAGAAAAAATATCCGATAGAAAACTTCGGCCATCCAGCGCGAGATGGCCGATTCGGACTGACGCCGGATCTTTTCGGCTTCGACGACATCGATACCGCTATTCCACAGCGCCACCATGCCTGGAATCAGCGCTGGAGGATGCTGCATATCGGCATCCATGACGATGACCGCGTCACTAGCCTCATCCACATGCTCCAAGCCGGCCTGAATAGCGGCTTCCTTGCCGAAATTGCGCGTCAGTCGCAACACCGAGACATCGGCATAGGTATCGCGAATGGCGGACAAATGGATGAAACTATCGTCGGTGGACCCGTCATCGACCAGCAAGAACTGAAATCGGTGTTCAGGGATTCGCGCAACGGCCTCCCGGATCGCCCGAACATTGTCCGTCAGTGGAGCGCCTTCGTTGAAGACCGGAATCACTAAGGTCAATTGTGACATGATCAAGGTGTGTCCAATCTGAACCCAGGGTGGGTCCAACCTGACCCGGAGGTGGGGCCAATTCGGCCCCCAAATGAGCAAAATACTCTACGAAATACAACAGCTCCCCGCCCCCCCCTCGGTGAGCCGGGTCGGACGCTGAATCTGGGAGCGATCGATCGAAGCGGCGCGCCGTCGGCCACAGCGCAGGTTCGTGTGCGCGGCAGGACTCGACAGCGGCGAAGAGATGCGGTTAGGATGGCCACCGTCGCGGAGGTGCTACCAACACCTGACCGCACAAAGCCCCGACTGCAAGAGAGTCGAGCGCACCAGTGGCCGTCGGTATTCTACCAGAGTCCCCAGGGACGATAACGTCTCACCGCGCCCACACGCGATCCAGCTCACCAGTCGGTGGTCTCCGAACCAGAATCCTTGGAGATTGCCGAATGTACATCCAATTCGCCGCCTCACCGGTCGAAATCCTCGCCTGGCAACGCCTCGTCCTGGCCGAATCCACACTCAGCCACACCGCCAGCCGCATCGCTACCCGCCTCTCGCTCTACATCAACACCGCCACCGCCTGCGCTTGGCCGTCACTGCGCACACTCGCCCGCGACTCCAGCACCTCCTACACCTCCGTCAAACGCGCCATCAAAGACCTGGTCGGACTCGGACTGCTCCAGGTCGAACCCGGCGACGCCCAACACACCAACCGTTACCGCGCCCTGCTGCCCGTCACCGCACCGACCGCGCCCACCAGCGCCGCCGCCCTCAACCCCCCGACGCCCCCAACCACCCCAACCCCCGAAGCCGTAACACCGCCGCCCGCGATTCGAGCTGATTGCACACCGCGCGCCCACACGCATTGTCAGTCCCCCGCCTCCTGACTAGACTCTACAAACCATGAGCCACCATCCCATCGACCCCAAGATCGACTGCGTCTTCAAAGCCCTGCTCGGCTCGGAGGCCAACCGTGCGCTCCTGATCCACTTCCTCAACGCCAACCTCGGCGCGGCACTTCCGGCCCCCATCACCGAGGTCGAAATCCTCAACCCCTACAACGACAGAGAATTCCTCGACGACAAACTCAGCATCGTCGACGTCAAAGCGCGCGACCAGCACGGAAGCCTGCACCAGATCGAAATCCAGCTCCTGACCAACCGCGACCTGCTCGCCCGCATCCTCTACACCTGGGCCGACCTCTACAGCAGCCAACTCCAGAGCGGCCAAGACTACAGCACCCTCAAACCCACCTACGCCATCTGGCTCCTGGGCGAAGACCTCCTACCCAAGCGCCCCGAATACGCCCACGACTTCCGCCTGCGCGACACACTCGGACGCCCATTGCTCGACCACGGCGGCATCTGGCTGCTGGAACTGAACAAATTCCACACCAACATCGTCTATACCGAGCAACAACGCTGGCTGAAATTCTTCGCCGAAGGCGAACACCTCGACCCCGAAGCGCTCCCCGCCTGGATGCACACCAACGAAATGAGGCAAGCCATGAGCACCCTACAAGCCTTCTCCGACAAAGACCGCGCCTATCACGCCTATCAAGCGCGCCAGAACTACCTGCGCGAACAACGCGGCATCCAGCGCCACCTGGAAGAGCTGCAAACTGAAACCGAACAGCAACGCGCCGCCCTGGAACAGCAACGTGCCGCCCTGGAACAGGTACGCGCCGAGAAGGAACAGGCACAGGCGAGAGAGGAACAGGCACAGGCCGAGAAAGAACAGGCGCAGGCGAGAGAGGAACAGGAGCGAGCCGCCAAAGAAGCCGCCCTAGCCGAGCTCGCACGCCTCAAAGCGCAGCTGAACGGTCAAAATCACACCAACTGATCGCCCACTGACAGCTTTGCTGGTAATTGTTGCGCTGATCAAGCCCCGTAATGGACAACCATGCCCAAATTCTTCTACAAGGCCGTCAAGCTCGACGGCGAGCCGGTCGAGGGCGAGATGGAGGCCGCCGACGAGTCGGCGGTCATCCGCCATCTCCAGAGCACGGGCCTGATCCCGATCGAGGCGCGCACCACCAAGAGCCTGACGGCCAAGCTGGGTCAGCGCCGCCGCCGACGTCTGAGCCAGAAAGAGATCGGCATCCTGACACGCGAGCTGGCGACCCTGCTCGAAGCCGGCCTGACCCTCGATCGTTCACTGCAAATCCTCGTCGACCTGACATCCGAGGAGCATCTGGTGCGGGTGCTCTCGGATCTCCAGGAGCGGGTACGCGGCGGCGCCACCTTCTCCAGCGCGCTCGAATCCCAGGACCGTCAGTTTCCGCGTCTCTACATCAACATGGTGCGGGCGGGCGAGGCGAGCGGGGCGATGGAGCAGGTGCTCGACCGGCTGGCCGACTATCTGGAACGTGTCGCCGAACTGCGCCAGACCGTGACCTCGGCCCTGGTCTATCCCTCGATCCTGCTGTTCGTCTCCGCGCTCTCGGTCATCCTGCTCCTGGTGTTCGTGGTACCTCAGTTCACGGTGCTGTTCGAGGACATGGGCGAGGCGCTGCCGCTGCCGACTCAGATCGTGGTCGCGGCCGGAGATCTGTTCCGCAACTATTGGTGGGCGATGCTGTGCGTGATCGCGCTGGTGGCCGTCGTCATCGAGCGCCGACTCCAGAATCCCGAGACCAAGGCCAGATTCGACCGCCGAGTACTGACCCTGCCGTTGTTCGGCGATCTGATCTGGAAAATGGAGACCGCTCGGCTCTGTCACACACTCTCGACCCTGCTCAAGAACGGCCTGCCACTGCTCAGCGCCCTGAACCTGGCCAAGGAAGTGGTCTCCAATCAAAAGATCTTCGGCCTGATCGAGGAGGCGGGCGAGGAGCTCAAGCATGGGCGCGGCCTCGCCGGTCCGCTCGCCCGACTCCAGGCCTTGCCCGATCTGGCGCTTCAGATGATCCGTGTCGGCGAGGAGTCCGGCAGTCTCGACGCCATGCTGGCCAAGGTCGCCAGTCTCTACGATCGCGAGACGCGGGTGAGCGTGCAGCGGATGCTGACCCTGCTGGAACCGATCCTGATCGTCGGACTCGGCATCATCGTGGCCGGCATCATCCTGTCGATCCTCATGGCCATCCTCGGCGCCAATGAACTCGTCTTCTGAACCCGTGTCATGTCCGTCGAGCCGGGTTTAGAATGCGCCATCGATTCCAAGGATCCACTATCAAGAGGTCAGTTTCATATGCGTTTCAAGACGTCGCGCCGCCACGGCGGCTTCACCCTGGTCGAACTCCTGGTCGTGCTGGCCATCCTGGGTCTGCTTGCCGGTCTGGTCGGTCCACAGGTGATGAAATTCCTGGGCAGCTCCAAGAGCAAGACGGCCAAGCTCCAGATCGAGGATCTGTCCTCGACGCTCGATCTCTATCGCCTGGAGCTGGGACGCTATCCGACCGAGAACGAGGGACTCAAGGCCCTGGTCGAGAATCCGGGCAACATGCCGGGCTGGAACGGTCCCTATCTGAAGAAGAAGGAAGTGCCCCAGGATCCCTGGGGGTTCGACTTCCAGTACCGGTTCCCCGGTGAACATGGCAGCTACGACATCTGGTCGCTCGGTGCCGACAACCGCGAGGGCGGCGAGGGCGAGAACGCCGACGTCAAGAGTTGGGAATAATCCGGACCCAGCGGATGAGGCGGCGCACGCGCGGCTTCACCCTGGTCGAGCTACTGGTGGTCATGGCCATCGCCGCCGTCGTCATGACGGCGGTGCCCACGCTCTTTTCGGCCGCCTTTCCGGGGCTGGAGATGAAATCCGCCGCGCGCCGCACCGCCGCCACACTGCGTCTGGCGCGCGAATCGGCCATCCGGCGCGGCGAGGAGACGACCGTGCTGGTCGATCTCGAACAGCACCGGCTGACGCTCGCCGGCTATCGCGCACTCTCCCTGCCCGAGCGGCTCTCGCTCCGGCTCGACGCCGCGAGCAGCGAACTGATCGACGAGCAGCGCGGCACCATCCGCTTCTTCCCCGACGGCAGTTCGACCGGCGGGCGTCTCGTGCTCTCGCATGACGGGCATGGTTATCAGATCGGTGTGATCTGGCTGACCGGACGCATCGAACTGGATTCCTGGTCCGAGTGATGCGCCGTCGTCGATCCCAATACGGATTCTCGCTCCTGGAGGTGCTGGTCGCCTTCGCGATCCTGGCCGTCTCGCTCGGGGTGCTGCTCGGTATCTTCTCGCGCGCCACCACGGCCACCATCGCCTCAGCCCAGTACAGTCAGGCCGCGACCCTGGCCGAGTCCCTGCTCACCCTGGTCGGGCACGAGGTCGCCCTCGAAGAAGGGGCGGTCTCGGGCGGCACCGAGAGCGGTTTCTCCTGGGAGCTGACGATGGTCGAGATCGATCTCGCGGACGAGTTTCCGACGACCACGCTCTCGGTCAGGGCCTATCGTGTCAACGTCACCGTGCTCTGGTTCGATGCCGGACGGCCGCGACGTCTGATGCTCTCGGCCCTGAAGCTGGCCGAACCCTTGGCGAACAACCTCCAATGAACCGGCGCGCAATACGCGGCTTCACCCTGATCGAACTGGTGATCGCCCTGGCGATCATCGGTCTGATCTCGCTGCTGCTGTTCTCGGGACTGCGGCTTGGCGGACGCTCTTGGGAGGCGGTCGAGACGGTCGGCGAGCGCCTGTCCGGTCTGCGGCTCGCCGATGGTTTCCTGCGGCGCACACTGAGTCAGACCCGACCGACCACGGCCCCCTATGATGGCCAGATCGTGCAGGTCTTCGCCGGTGAGTCCGAGCGTCTCGAATGGGTCGCGCCCCTGTCGGATCACGTCGGACTGTCCGGACTCTATATCCTGCGTCTGCAACTCGAGGGCTCGGGCGAGGCGCGAAACCTGATTCTGACGCGCTGGCTGCTGCACCCCGAGATCCTGGAGGGCGGCGACGAGGTACCGCTCTGGGAGCCCATGAGCGAGCAGGACACGGGAGCCGGCTCCCTGGAGGATCTTCGTCCCGATCTGGACACCGCCGATGGCGCCTTCGGTCGAGTCCTGTTGTTGAAGGATGTGAGCCGCTTCGAGCTGGCCTATCATGGTCTGGTCGACGGCGACAGCGAACCGGACTGGCATGAGGAGTGGCTGGGCCAGACGCGACAACCGAATCTGGTGCGCATCCGCCTGGAGACGACCGAGCAATCCTGGCCCGACATCGTCGTGGCCCTACCCGATCAGCCCTGATGATGGTACGAATCAGACGCCAGCGCGGCATCGCGCTCATGCTCGTGATGTGGGTGCTGACGCTCCTGACGGTCATGGCCGTGAGCCTGACGGTCTCGCGCCGCACCGAGATCGCCCTGACCGACAACCAGGTCGAGTCGGCGCGCTTCCGGGCGCTCGCCGAGGCCGCCATCGCCTATACCGCGCTGCATTACATGACCGCCGAGGCCCAGGTCGACGAAGAGCAGGGAACGGCCTGGCTGCCCGACGGCCAGCCGCGTCTCTGGTTCTTCGCCGGCTCCGAGCTGAGTCTGCGCGTCTTCAACGAGTCCTCGCGCTATGATCTCAACCAGATCCAGCCCGAGACCCTGCGCACCTTGCTGGAGGTGCTCGGACTGGAGCCCGAGGCCGCCGATGCCTTGGCGGCGGCGATCGTCGATTGGCGCGACGACGACGATCTGGCCCTGCTCAATGGCGCCGAGGACAGCGACTACGAAAAGGCCGGGCGCGCGCTCGGCGCCAAGGACGCACCCTATGAGGCGGTCGAGGAGCTGCGGCAGGTGCTCGGCATGACACCCGAGATCTATCGCCGGCTCGCACCCGAGGTCTCGGTCGAGGGCGGCTCGGCGCAGCCGGTCGAGCGTTTCGCCTCACCGGCGGTGCTGGCCACGCTCAAGGGCGTCACACTGGACGAGGCGCGCGAGGAGATCGCGGAGCGCGATCAGGCCGAGGCAGTACCTGGGGCGACCACGACGACCGTGGTCGATCGCGGCGGTCCGGTCTACCGACTCCAGATCAGCGAGTCGCCATCGAGCGGTACGGGGCGACGGATGGAGGCGCTCTTTCAGCTCGCGCCGGGCCGGCAGCCGCCCTATCAGGTACTCTGGCGTCGGCAAGGTCTCGTGGCCGAGACCCGAAGCGACAACGAGTCGCCGCACGACAATGAAGCGGAGTGAAGCCACTCGCTCTCAAGGATGTCGACATCATCGCCTTCTCGCTCTATGAATTCTGCTTTTCGACGCCGGAGTCCCTCTACGAGCGGCTGGCCGGCCATGACTCCGCCTAGTTCGACTGGCGCCGGGACGGGACTGGGTTTTACACTTCATTTTCATAATTTCCGGACCCGGATCGCCCGATAATGCGTCGACCTGGGCAGAGGCCCTCACTCCTGGGCCTGCCGGCTGGACTCAGAATTGCCTACCATGACTCTCACCGAACGCTTGAGCCAATTCTTCAGGGGATGGCCAGTCTCCGGGATCGGCGCACCGGGGCTTTCAGATGGACTCGACGAGCGTCTGCTGGCCTGTCTGCCTGCCTTCGCACATCGGCTCCTGGCTCGCCACAATCGCCGTCTCGTCATCCGTCCCAACGGATCGCGTGCGCATCTCAGTCTGGTCGCCGGTCTGGATACCCAGCCGCTGGGCGAGTTGGATCTCGCGCATGCCTCGGCGCTACAGGGCGTCACTGGAGTCCCGGAGCAGGAGCGCCCGCATGGCGTCGAGCTCTGTCTGCCGCGCGAGGTCGTGCTCACGCGCACCGTCTCCTTCCCATCGCAGGTCCGCGCCAACCTGCCGCAGGTCATCCGTTACGAGCTGGACCGGCTCTCGCCCTTCGAGTCCAAGGACGTGCTCTTCGATTTCGTGGCCCAGGGCGGTTCCAAGACGGCCGATCGTCTGCGACTGGAGCTGGCCCTGTGCCGACGCGATCTGGTCGATGGCTGGATCACGCGCCTGGAGGCGCTCGGCGCGCCGATCGACCGCATCACCTGGGACGGCGCCTGGAAGGGTGCGAACCTGCTCCCGGTCGAGCAGCGCCCCAAGCGGCGGCGTCTGCGTCTGACGCTCGGCTCGATCTCGGTCATGGTCTCGATCCTGCTCGCGATCGCGATCCTGGTGACGCCTCTGTGGCAGAAGCACCATCTCGCGCGCCAGTTGGATGCAGAGGTCGCACGTCTGCGCAGTCAGGCCATCGCCGTCGACGAGATACGCCAGGAGCTCGAACGTGTCCGCCAGGGCAGCACGGCCGTGCTCCAGCGCAAGCTCGAACAACCCCGGATCCTGGAGATGCTGCGTGAACTGACCGACCGTCTCCCCGAGGATACCTGGGTGCAGAACCTCGAGTTCAGCGCCGATCAGGTCGACCTGCGCGGCGAGTCGGGTCAGGCCACGGCCCTGATCGCGATCCTGGAACAGGCGCCCGGCATCGATGGCGTCTCCTTCGGCTCGCCCGTGACTCAGATCGCCCGCACCGGCAAGGAGCGCTTCAACATCAACTTCCGCTATGTGCGCGGAGGCGCCGAATGACCCTCAAGCCCGCGACCGATCGACCGCTGTGTCTGGGCCTGCTCGGTGCGGCAGTCCTGGCGCCGATCCTGCTCGTGGCCGCCATCGCGATTCCCTGGCTGGGGCGGATCTCGGCACTCGACGACACCATCGCCGGCAACCGCGACCAGCTGCAGCGCTATCAGCGTCTGGTCGGCACCCTGCCGGCACTCCAGGCCGAACTGGAGCAGGCGCGCACCAACGATGCCTTCGACGCCTTCTATTTCAAGGCCCCGACCCAGGCGCTCGCCGGCGCCCAGCTCCAGACCCAGATCCAGGAGATCGTCACCGCCGCCGCCGGGCGTCTGATCAGCACCCAGATCCTGCCGCCGGAAGGTCAGGAGACGCCGTCGCGCATCCGCGTGCGCACCCAGATCCAGGGTTCGACCGAGACACTCACGGAGATGCTCTATCGTCTCGAGCAGGCGCGACCCTTCCTGTTCGTCGAACGTCTCTCGGTGCGTTCCTCGGCTCGTCCGATGGAGCTCGCCAACCCGGCTATGGCGCGTCGTCGCCTAGTCGCCAATCAGGGCGGCGAACTCACGGTGAGACTGGACATCTATGGATTCGTCCTCGGGGGGGCGCGATGATGAAACAGACCCCGATCCTGGTCGCGTTCGTCCTGCTCGGCATCCTGACGTTCCAGTGGGTCGACTGGCCGCCGGATGCGCCATCGAGCGAAGCGTCGGGCGAGACGGGCGGCGCGCAGCCCGTCGCGTCTCCCGGCCAGCCGGATCTGATCACCCGGCTCGAAACCCAGGAGGCCAGGGATCACTATGTCTCCATCACCGAGCGCCCGCTGTTCCGACCGGATCGCCGACCGGAACCGCCGGTCGACGAACAATCGGGTCCGGAGGTTCCGCAGGAGAGCGCCGAGCTGAGCGTCTTCGATCTGAACGCCGTACTCATCACGCCCGACATCGTCTCGGCCTGGGTGCGGGATCCGGCGCAACCCAAGCTGCGCCGTCTGCGCATCGGAGACGATCTGCAGGGCTGGGCGGTCCTGGACATCCAGGAGGATCGCGTCCTGCTCGAGCGACAGGGTCAGCAGGATGCGTTAATATTGCGCGATTACTCCAAGGCAGCGCCCGCGTCCGCGCCATCACCGCCCGCCCGGAAGGCCCTTCCCCGGCCACCGCCCCGCGCACCGGTGCGCGCCGAACCACCCCAGCAATGATCACACCGGGTCGAGGCCGCTCGACCCGCGTCGTCACCGAGGCATCATGTACCCCAATCACACCTCCAAGCGCACTCATCGGCTCGGACGCTGGCGGCGAGTCGCCCTGTCGACCGGCCTCGTCATCGGGCTGTACGGATGCGAGCGTGCGTACTGGGATCCCACGGTCAAGGTCGGTGATGCCGATGGCCATGTCATCAGCGCCGATCAGGCCCAGAAGCGCGAGGCCTTCAAGCAGCGCGGCGGCGCCGGCGCCGAGACCATCGCCATCGGTGACGGCGAGGCGCGTCCCAAGAGCAGCGAGATCATGCAGCGCGGAAGCGGCTCCTTCGTGCGCAAGGTCAAACCGCCCGAGACCGATACGGCCCCCGGCGACGTCACGCTGAACTTCGACGGCACCGACATCCGCGAGGTGGTCAAGGTCGTCCTGGGCGACCTGCTCAAGGTCAACTATGTGCTGCACCCGGCCGTCCAGGGCGCGACCTCGCTCCAGACCGGCCGACCGCTACGCCGCGAGGATCTGCTGCCCACGCTCGAAACCCTGCTGCGGATGAACAATGCGGCGCTGGTCTACAAGGACGGCAGCTACGAAGTCGTGCCGCTGGCCAATGCCGTCCAGGGGCGCGTGACCCCGCAGCTCGGTGAATCCAATCGTGCTCTGCCCAGCGGCTACAGCGTGCAGGTGGTGCCGCTGCGCTACATCGGCGCCGAGGAGATGAACAGCATCCTCACACCCCTGGCGCCCGAGGGCAGCGTCATCCGCGTCGACAATCTGCGCAACCTGCTGGTGATCGCCGGCACCAGCCCCGAGATGAGCAACCTGCTCGACACCATCCGCGTCTTCGACGTCGACTGGATGTCGGGACTCTCGGTCGGTTTCTTCGTGCTCGAATACGCCAAGACCAAGGACGTGGTCGCACAGCTGGAGAGCCTGCTCGCCGACGAGGGCGGCAATCCGCTCAAGGGCATCTTCCGCTTCATCCCGATCGAGAGCGCCAACGCGCTCCTGGTCGTCTCGCCCCAGGAGAGCTATCTCAAGCAGGCGCGCAACTGGATCGAGCGGCTCGACATGGCCGAGGCCAGCAACGACAGCTCCGAGCGGCTCTATGTCTATCGGGTCAAGCACAGCGATGCCGAGAGCCTGGCCGATATCCTGTCGCAGCTCTTCGGCGGCAGCTCCCGCAATACCAAGAAATCCTCGGTGGGCAATGTCGCGCCCGGACTCGGCCGCTCGTCGAGCATCGGTGGAACGACCAGGAGCAGCAGCGACTCGGACTCAAAGAGCACCAGCATGACGCAATCGTCATCGACCCAGCAGGGCGCCTCGTCGCACGAACTCGAGATGTCGTCGAGCGTCAACATCGTCGCCGATGCGGTCAACAACTCGCTGCTGGTGCGTGCCAGCCCGCGCGACTACAAGAAGATCCTCGACGCGCTCAAGCAACTCGACATCCTGCCGCTCCAGGTGCTGGTCGAGGCGACCATCGTCGAGATCACGCTCGCCGGCAACCTCAAGTATGGCGTGCAGTGGGAGCTCTTCGGTCCGGCGTCCGAGGGCAAGAGTTTCGCCTCCCTGGACGGAACGCTCGACGTTTCGGATTCATCCAGTATCACGACCATGTTCCCCGGCTTCAACTGGGCGCTGGTCTCCAATCCGGACACCATCAAGGCCACCTTGAGCGCGCTCGCGGGCGACAACCTGCTCAACGTCCTGTCCTCGCCCTCGGTCATGGTCAGAGACAACCAGACGGCCAAGATCCAGGTCGGTCAGGAGGTTCCGATCGCCACCTCGGAGCAGCAGGGCCTCTCGGCCACGGATCGGACCTATACGACCATCTCCTACAAGGACACGGGTGTCATCCTCACGGTCAAGCCGCGTGTGACCCCGGGCGGGCTGGTGCAGATGGAGATCGAGCAGGAGGTCAGCACTGTGCTGGATCAGAACGCCTCGGCGCTGAATTCGCCGTCGTTCAAGAAGCGCACCATCACCAGCTCAGTGGCGGTGCGCTCCAATCAGGCCGTGGTGCTGGGCGGCCTGATCGAGGACGCGCGCTCGGACGGCAAGCAGGGCGTTCCAGGTCTCTACAGCCTGCCGATCGTGGGCGGACTCTTCGGCCAGACCTCGAAGTCCTCGACCCGCACCGAACTGGTCATCGTCCTCACCCCCAAAGTGATCGCCAGTGATCAGGACATCGAGTCCGTGACTGAGGATTTCCGTCGCAAGGTGCGCGGGTTGAAGGTCGCCTTCTGAGGTATCCGGGAGGTCTACGAAAAAGGCGACCCATGGGTCGCCTTTTTCGCTTTCAGGGGATGGCGTCGCCGCTTCAGCGCGGCAGATCCGAGCGTCCCATCAGCCATTCATCGACGGCGCGCGCACACTGACGCCCCTCGCGAATGGCCCAGACCACCAGCGACTGGCCGCGACGCATGTCGCCGGCTGAGAACACCCCGTCGACCGTCGTCTTGTAAGCCTCCGGTCCCTCGGTCGTGCCCTGGACGTTGCCGCGCCCGTCGAGCTTCAGCCCCGCCTCCTGCTCCAGTTGCTCCAGCATCCCTTCGCGCACCGGATGCACGAAGCCCATTGCCAGCAGCACCAGATCGGCCTTCAGCTCGCCCTCGCTGCCCGGCGCCTCTTCCATCCGCCAGCGGCCCTCGGCGTCCTTCTCCCAGCGCACCAGACAGTACTTGACCGCCTTGACCCGGCCCTGATCGTCGCCGACGAAGCCTTTGGTCGCGAAGTTCCACATCCGGGTGCAGCCTTCCTCCTGCGAGCTGGAGGTGCGCATCCGGTTCGGCCAGTTAGGCCAGGTCAGCGCTTTGTTCTCCTTCTCCGGCGGACGGTCGAGGATCTCGACCTGAGTCACCGACGCCGCGCCGTGCCGGTTCGAGGTTCCGATACAGTCCGACCCGGTATCGCCGCCGCCGATGACCAGCACATGCTTGCCCTGGGCGCTGATGAACTCATCGTCCGGCACATAGGAGCCTTGGACGCGCTGACTGTTGCGCCGCAGGAAATCCATCGCGAAATGGATGCCCTCAAGCTCGCGCCCCGGCACCGGCAGATCGCGCGGCTGTTCTGCCCCGCCCGCCAGCACCAGCGCGTCATACTCGGCGCGCAGCGCACTCACAGGCACATCGACCCCGACATGGGCGTTGGTATGGAACTCCACGCCCTCGGTGCGCATCTGCGCCATGCGCCGGTCGATCAGCTTCTTGTTGAGCTTGAAGTCCGGGATGCCATAGCGCAGCAGACCGCCGATGCGGTCGGCCTTCTCGTAGATGGCCACCTGATGTCCGGCGCGCGCCAACTGCTGAGCACAGGCCAGACCCGCCGGACCCGAGCCGACGACCGCCACCCGCTTGCCCGTGCGACGCTCGGGCACCTGCGGCTTGATCCAGCCCTCGTCCCAGGCGCGGTCGACGATGGCGCATTCGATGGTCTTGATCGTGACCGGACTGTCGTCGATGTTGAGCGTACAGGACGCCTCACAGGGCGCCGGACAGATGCGCCCGGTGAACTCGGGGAAGTTGTTGGTCGAATGCAGCACCTCGATCGCCGCCTGCCAGTCGCCCCGATACACCAGATCGTTCCAATCCGGAATGATGTTGTTGACCGGACAGCCCTGATGACAGAAGGGAATGCCGCAATCCATGCAGCGCGCCCCCTGCTGACTGAGTTCAGGCGCCGTCAGCGGAATGACGAACTCGTCATAGTGCACCACCCGATCCCCCGCCGGCGCATAGCGGCGGTCGCGACGGGTGTATTCCATGAAACCGGTCGGCTTACCCATGTTCGACGATCCCCTTCAAAGGCTTGTTGGTTCGCGGCGGACGGCTCTGATTGGCCTGCATTTCCTGGAGCGCACGGCGATAATCGACCGGCATCACCTTGACGAACTTCGGCAGCATGTTCGCCCAGTCGTCCAGGATACGCTGCGCCACCGCCGAATCCGTGTATT
Source organism: Allochromatium humboldtianum (assembly GCF_013385175.1). Classification (GTDB taxonomy): domain Bacteria; phylum Pseudomonadota; class Gammaproteobacteria; order Chromatiales; family Chromatiaceae; genus Thermochromatium; species Thermochromatium humboldtianum. The sequence continues at coordinate 21,746 of NZ_JABZEO010000001.1, forward strand.
CCAGATGACGCTCGATCAGGAGCTTCAGCCGCCGCGCGTCATGGCGCGTCATGTCGCGCGTGATGTCGACCCGGCCATGCATCTCCAGATCGCCGCCCTGATGGCCGTTGGCCTCCAGCGCCGCATCTTCCTCGGCGATCGGCTCCAGCTCGACCATCGCCAGATTGCAGCGATCGGCGAAGTCTCCCGCCTCATCCAGCACATAGGCCACGCCGCCCGACATGCCGGCCGCGAAGTTGCGCCCGGTCGGACCCAGCACCACGGTGATGCCGCCGGTCATGTACTCGCAGCCGTGATCGCCAACGCCCTCGACTACCGCCGTCGCGCCCGAGTTGCGCACACAGAAGCGCTCGCCCGCCACGCCGCGGAAGAAGCACTCGCCCGTGATCGCCCCATAGAGCACGGTATTGCCGACGATGATGTTGTCCTCGGCGCGTCCGATCGCGGACTCGGCCGGCGGATAGATGACGATGCGACCGCCCGACAGGCCCTTGCCGACATAGTCGTTGCCTTCGCCTTCCAGCTCCAGGGTCACGCCCCGCGCCAGCCAGGCGCCGAGCGACTGACCCGCCGTGCCCTTGGCCTTGATTTGGATGGTGTCGTCCGGCAGGCCGGCATGACCATAGCGCTCCGCCACCCGGCCCGAGAGCAGGGCGCCGAAGGTGCGGTTGAAGTTGCGGATCGGGGTTTCGATGCGCACCGGCTCGCCGCGCTCCAGCGCCGGCGCCGCCTGACGGATCAGCGTGTGATCGAGTGCTTTGTCGAGACCATGATCCTGGAGTTCGGCGTGACGGATCGCGACCTCGGCCGATACCTGCGGTCGGGCCAGCAGCCGGCTGTAATCCAGCCCATGCGCCTTCCAGTGCTCGATGGCGCGCCGCATCTCCAGCCGATCCGACTGCCCGATCATCTCCTCGATCGTCCGGAAACCGAGCTTGGCCATCAACTGACGCACTTCCTCGGCGACGAAGAAGAAATAGTTGATGACATGCTCGGGCTTGCCGGTGAACTTCTTGCGCAGTTCCGGATCCTGCGTGGCCACGCCGACCGGGCAGGTGTTCAGATGACACTTGCGCATCATCAGACAGCCCTCGACGATCAGCGGCGCGGTGGCGAAGCCGAACTCATCGGCCCCCAGCAGCGCCCCGATCACCACGTCGCGTCCGGTGCGCAAGCCCCCATCAACCTGAACCGTAATCCGCCCGCGCAAGCGGTTGAGCACCAGTGTCTGCTGAGTCTCAGCCAGCCCGATCTCCCAGGGCGAACCGGCATGCTTGATCGAGGTCAGCGGACTCGCGCCCGTGCCGCCATCGTAGCCCGAGATGGTCACATGATCGGCATGGGCCTTGGACACGCCCGCCGCCACCGTCCCGACGCCGACTTCGGACACCAGCTTGACCGAGATGCGCGCCTTGGGATTGACGTTCTTCAGGTCATGGATGAGCTGGGCCAGATCCTCGATCGAATAGATGTCGTGATGCGGCGGCGGCGAGATCAGACCCACGCCCGGCGTCGAATGACGCACGCGCGCGATCTGCGCATTGACCTTGTGACCCGGCAGCTGACCACCCTCGCCGGGCTTGGCCCCCTGCGCGATCTTGATCTGGATGTCATCGGCATTGACCAGATACTCGGTGGTGACGCCGAAGCGACCCGAGGCCACCTGCTTGATCGCCGAACGCTCCGGGTTCATCGACCCGTCCGGCAGCGGATTGAAGCGCTCAGGCTCTTCGCCGCCCTCGCCGGTGTTCGACTTGCCGCCGATGGCGTTCATCGCCTTGGCCAGGGTCGAATGTGCCTCATAGCTGATCGAGCCGAACGACATGGCGCCGGTGGCGAAGCGTTTGACGATCTCGCTCGCCGGCTCGACCTCCTCCAGCGGAATCGGCGTCTCGGCGAACTTGAACTCCATCAGCCCGCGCAGGGTCAGCAGATGTTCGTTCTGTTCGTCGACCAGACGCGAGAACTCGGCGAAGGTCTTGGCATCGTTGGCGCGCGTGGCGTGCTGGAGCTTGGAGATGGTCTCCGGCGTCCAGATGTGATCCTCGCCGCGCACCCGATAGGCATAGTCTCCGCCCACGTCCAGATGCCGGCTGTAGATCTGCTCGTTGCCATAGGCCTGACCGTGCCAGCGCACCGCCTCGGCCGCCACTTCGGGCAGACCCACGCCCTCGATCCGGCTGTGGGTGCCTGTGAAATAGCGCTCCAGGAACGCATTGCTCAGACCCACCGCATCGAAGATCTGCGCTCCGCAATAGGACTGGAAGGTCGAGATGCCCATCTTGGACATGACCTTGAGCAGACCCTTGCCGACCGCCTTGATATAGCGGTACTGCGCCTCCTCGAAGGTCAGCTTCTCGGCCAGTGACGGCAGCAGCGACTGAATGGTATCGAAGGCCAGATAGGGATTGATCGCCTCGGCGCCATAGCCGGCGAGCGTGGCGAAGTGATGCACTTCGAGCGCCGCGCCCGTCTCGACCACCAGACCGGAGCTGGTCCGCAGCCCGCGCCGGATCAGATGATGATGCACGGCCGAGGTCGCCAGCAGCGCCGGAATGGCGATGTTGTCGCGATTGGTGTTGCGGTCCGACAGGATCAGGATGTTGTAGCCGGCCAGCACCGCCGCCTCGGCTTCCAGACACAGCCGCTCCAGCGCCCTTTCCATGCCCGCCGCGCCCTCGCCGGCGGCATAGACCATATGCAGGTTCTTGGTGCGGAAGGCCCCGCCCGAGTTGTCCTCGATATGGCGCACCCGCTCCAGATCCTGATTGGTCAGGATCGGCTGACTGACCTCCAGCCGCCAGTGCTTGCCGGCCTCATTGATGCCGAGCAGATTCGGACGCGGTCCGATCAGCGACACCAGCGACATCACCAGTTCCTCGCGGATCGGATCGATCGGCGGATTGGTGACCTGCGCGAAGTTCTGCTTGAAATAGGTCGACAGATGCTTGGCGCGGCTGGAGAGCACCGAGGGCGGATTGTCCGCGCCCATCGAGCCGACGGCCTCCTGGCCGGTGAGCATCATCGGCGTGAGCAGGAACTTGATGTCTTCCTGCGTGTAGCCGAACGCCTGCTGGGCATCGAGCAGGGTGTCGGCATCCGGCGCCATGGGCGCGACATTGGTCGGCAGCTCATCGAGATGGATCTGGGTCTTGGCCAGCCACTCGCGATAGGGCTTGGCGGCGGCCAGATCGGCCTTCAGCTCGGCGTCATCGATGATGCGCCCCTGCTCCAGATCGATCAGGAACATCTTGCCCGGCTGCAGGCGCCACTTCTTGACGATGCGCTCCTCGGCGATGTCGAGCACGCCCATCTCGGAGGCCATGATCACCATGTCGTCGTTCGTGACCAGATAGCGCGCCGGGCGCAACCCATTGCGGTCGAGCGTGGCGCCGATCTGACGCCCGTCGGTGAAGGCCACCGCCGCCGGTCCGTCCCAGGGCTCCATCAGCGCCGCGTGGTATTCGTAGAAGGCGCGCCGCTGGGCGTCCATCTGCTTGTTGCCCGCCCAGGCTTCCGGGATCAGGATCATCATGGCGTGGGCCAGCGAATAGCCGCCCATCACCAGCAGTTCCAGCGCATTGTCGAAACAGGCCGAATCCGACTGCCCCTCCGGGATCAGCGGCCAGATCGAATCCAGATCCTCGCCCAGGATCTCCGAGCGCATCGTATGCCGGCGCGCCGCCATCCAGTTCACATTACCGCGCAGGGTATTGATCTCGCCGTTGTGGCAGATCATGCGGAACGGCTGGGCCAGATCCCAGGTCGGGAAGGTGTTGGTCGAGAAGCGCTGATGCACCAGCGCCAGCGCCGAGACGAAGCGCTCGTCGCTCAGGTCCAGGTAATACTTGCCGACCTGATCGGCCAGCAGCATTCCCTTGTAATTGAGCGTGCGCGAGGACATCGAGACCACGTAATAGGCGGTCTTGTCGAAACCGGCAGCGCGGATCTCGTTGTCCATGCGCTTGCGGATGATGAACAGCCGGCGCTCGAAGCTGTCCTGATCCGGACAGTTCTCGCCGCGTGCCACGAACACCTGACGCACCATCGGCTCGGAGGGCAGTACGCTCGGCCCCAGATCGCTGTTGTCGACCGGCACGTCGCGCCAGCCGAGCACCCGCTGACCGCCCTCGGTCAGACGCCGCTCGACGGTCTCGATCATGCGTGCGCGTGCTTCGGCGTCGCGCGGCAGGAACACCATGCCCACGCCATAGTCACCGACCGCCGGCAGCTCGAAGTCGAGCACGGCGCGGAAGAAGGCGTCCGGGATCTGCACCAGAATGCCCGCGCCGTCGCCGGCCTTGGGGTCGGCGCCCACCGCGCCGCGATGGTGAAGACGCTCCAGGATCTCCAAGCCCTGCCGGACGATCGCGTGGCTCTTGTGATTTTTGATATGACAGACGAAGCCGACGCCGCAGGCGTCGCGCTCCAGGGTTGGGTCATAGAGACCCTGTGCGGGTGGTAGGGCACGAAGGCTCATCGCTGACCTCGTTTGATACCTGGGATGAAAGGATGCCGATCTGGAAGCGGTTCGAACGCGGGGTCTGTCTTGGCCGCTGGGGTTTCGGGATGACCGAAGCCGCTCGATCCAGGGTGATCAGACTTCAGCGAACAGGCCGTGAGGGCGCCGGATGGCGGGCGCTCGGGTCGCGCAGACCCTTGAGTACCTGAACGGATTGAAATCGAGAACCGCGAATCATAACCGCGTTGCACCGGCCATGCCAGCATTCATCGCACCTGGCCGGGTCTCTGTCGGACGAGATCGTCCCAGTCGCGCCCGTGGGTGACTCCTTCGTCGAGGCTTTGAGAGCAGTACGCGAGCATCGGCGTTCCATGCGAAGATAGGGCACATCCATCCACCTCGCGGCGAGAGGCCTGGCCATGTCACACGACTCGACACGACTCCTCGGTGCGCTGGCGCTCGGTCTTCTGATCTCGATTCCAGCAGCCGGCGCGCAGACGCCGGATTCCACTGACACCGGCGCGAGCGCCGATCTCTGGTCCCAGACGCGCGAACGCGCGGCCGGTTGGTGGGAGCAATCGCGCGATCTGGCCGGGCAGGCGATGCGCGACGCGCGCGGTCTGATCGAAGACCAGGAGCCGGACTTCAATCGCATCTGGCAGCAGGCCATGCCGACGCTCGATCAGGCGCTACTCCTGGAGCAGCGTCACCAGACGCTGCCGGAGAGCGCTTGGTTCGGTCTCGACCAGAAGGCCAACCGGGTCGAGATCGACGCCCTACTCGACGAGGCGGTCGCGATCCTCTCGGTCTCGCCGGCGCTCCAATACCGTGATCGCATCCAGACCCAACAGGAGCAGATCGTCCGCTGGCGCGCCGAGATCGCCGACCATCGTCAGAAACGGGTCACGGCCCCGACCGAGTCGACCTTCAAGAAGACGGTCGCCGACTATGACGCCCTCATCACCGCGCGCGAGTCCGACATCCGGCGCGCCACCCAGGAGATCGACGCCCTCAAGCGCGAGTTCGCCCAGTCGCTGCGCGCCATCGGACTGAAGCTGGAGGACGAGCAGCTCGACCTGCTGCTCTCGACCGTGGTCGGCGACAATCTGGTCGATCTCGGCATCCTGTTCGACAACGTGAAAGCCATCACCCTGCAACTGGAGCAGCTGCTGGAGCAGAGCGGCGAGGACTTGCAGAGCGCACGACGCTACTACGGACTCTATGTGGTGCTGCTCAAGTCGCTCGACCGCATGCACGTCCAGATCGAGGAGGCGATCGACGAGCGCTATCTGCCTCAGATCGACGACATCGTCGGCCAGACCCAGACGCTCGCCGCCGACACCGAGCGCCTCCTGCGCGAGTCGCCCGACCGGCGCGCGCTGCTGGAAGGCAATCTCCAGGCCCAGCAGCTCACGCTCCAGGCCGCCGGCTTCTATCGCCAGTATCTGGTCGATCAGGCCGCGCAGGTGCGTCAGGCGCGGGCGGAGCTGGAGCAGGACATCGCCGCCGCCTGGAACACCTATGAGACGGTGCGCGTCTCCGGCGAGCTGGTCGGGCTGGTGCGTTCCAGCCAGTTGCTGCTGGAAGGGCTGATGAACCGCCAGGCGCCCGCGCTGCGGCCCTTCGAGAGCCTGGAGATGCAGCGCGAGATCCAGAAACTCACCCAGCAGCTGCGGGGCGGCGTCTCGGGTTAGTCCGCCGGCGGAGTCCAGTGCACATAGGGGTAGGGCTCGGCCTGACCCAGCGCCGTATAGCCGAAGACGATCTCGGCCTGGGCGCCGTCCTCCAGTTTGAGCACTCCGATGCCGTTGCGTCCGTCGAGGGCCGAGGTCAGATCGGCGCGACCACGGCGTCCATCGGAGCACTGGACATCGAGGATGGCGTCGGTCGAGCCGGCGAAGGCGTCATAGCCGCCTTGGCAGGACTGGTTGCCGTGGGTGACGCGAAAACTCGTCACCAGGGGCGAGCCGTCGTAGCGACCAAGATAGACCCGTCGATCCAGGACCAGAGCGATCGGCCCGGCGTTGGAGTTGCGGCCGTAGGGCAGGTCGTTGGGCCTGGATTCCTCGAAGTAGTCGAGCACCTCGCTCAGACAGGCCGAGTAGTCCTCCAGCTCCAGATGGCGGCACAGACGCCGTCCGTATTCATCGGGCGTGACCGGCGTGGCGAAGGAGCCGAAATAGCCGGGCGGCGGCGGCAGGCAGCCGCCGATCAGGGCGGACGCGGCCAGGGTGGCGATGGCGGCGAATCGAAACATGGATGTTCTCCCGATGGACCGGATCCAGGGCGATCGTGCGCGCCTGGTGCTGGGTGGGACAGGGTTGGACAGTCGAGACATGGATCACAGCCGATTCTGCATGATCAGGAACCAGGGACGCCGTGGAAAGGGTTGCAGGCGCCCCCGTCCGTCGAGTTCGAGCCGGACCTTGGAGACCGAGTTGCGCACGTTGCCGCCGATGACCTCCAGGGTCCGGCCCTGCTTGCCGGTCACGAGATCGCAATGCGCCCTGACCCCGGTGAGGGCGCCGGCACGGACATAGCCGTCGATCATGGCCACGCGCGATGGCGCGCGATAGGCGCAGATCAGGTCGCCGGGCTCGGGGCTGTAGTCCTGGAGGCGACGCGGCACGAAATAGCGTCCGGGCCGATCCGCGGATGCGATCAGATCGGCCAGATAGCTCCAATGGGCGATCGAGGGCCGGAACTGATGCTCCGGGACGCCCGCGTGGCGCATGATCCAGCCGATGAAGGCCGCCGACCAGGGTTGCCGGCAATCCATCCCGGTCAGCCTGGACTCGCCGACCGCGCGCCAGTAGGTGTTGACTCTGCTGCTCTGACGAGGTCCGTCGTCTTCCCAGTCGCCGACGAGCGGGATGCTCTCCACCGTGCCCTTGAAGACGACCTCCTGCCGGCCGAAGTAGGCCCATTCCTGCTCGGCGCGGGCGATGATGGCGCGCTTGAGTGCCGGATTCGGCGCCGGCGGTGCGCCGATGGGTTGCCCGATCCAGGTGCCCGTGCGCCCGTCCGGGCCGAGCGATTCGGGCGGCGTCGCGCAGGAGGCGAGCATCAGGCTCAGGCTCAGGCTCAGGAACAGTGCGCGATGAGCCGCGCGTGTGGCGGGGACTGTGTTGGTCGGTCGGCGCTGGGGCCGGGGCTCGGTCTGTGAAGGGCGCATTGGGATCCTCTCAGCGCGGTGGTCGTGTGGTCTCGCGGAACCAGTCGCGATACTGCTCCATCCGCGTCTGCTGATCCGAGGGCGCCCGACGGCGGCAGGTCGCGGCCTCGGCGCTGCCCGGGGTCGCGCCCCAGCGGATCTCGACACAATCGTTCGGATTGTAGCCGACCTCCAGGTTGGCGCGTCGGGCATAGAGTTCGCGCAGGCTCAGGCGCCAGGGGCTGCCGTCGCTGCGCGTATAGTCGATGGCGCGCGTGTCGAGGCGCTGCTCGTGCAGACGTTCGACCCGATCGGCCGCACTGAGCGCGCTCTCGCCGGAGAGCGCATAGAGTTCGGGGTGGCGGCGGATGCGCTCCGGCAGTCCCGCGACCACCTTCAGCGCGATCAGCAGCCGCATGTCGCGCGAGGGGGTCGCGTAGTCCTCCCAGGGGCCGATGGTCTCGAAGATCGCCGGGCCGCTCGGCATGGGCACGACCGTGCCCGGATGCTCGCGCATGTAACGCTCGCCGGTGTCGACCGAGCTGACACGGGTCTCCAGCTGCTCCATCAGCGCCTCCAGCACCGAGTCGTAGGCGGCGACGGGATCGAGTCCGCGCGGATTGATGATCGCGTCGACGCGCGCATGGAAGGCATCGGGGTCGAGGCCGGCCTGTTCCAGCGAAAAGGCCGGATGCCCGGAACGCCCGTCGAGTTCGGCGTTGGACAGCGGCCGCCAGCCCGAGCCGCTGGGCGTCAGCGGACGGAACGCCTTGAAGCCGGGACCGGCGCTCGCCGTCTGGGCGAAGAGAAAGTTGCCCTCCCAATAGCGTTTGCGCGCCACCGAGTTGTCCGGCTGGGCATCGACCGCGAGCAGCCGCCCGGCGGTCCGTCCGTCGCCCGGCAGCCACTTGACCAGGATCAGGACATGACCATAGGGATCGGCATAGAGGGTGCCGGGCCGGAGCGCCTCGCGGCTGAGTTCGACCGGATAGACGTCCGTGGCCTCGGCGTTCAGTGCGGTGCGTGCGCTGCCCGAATGCACGGTATCGACCAGCCGGCGCGTGGCCTCGCGGAAGGCGCTGATCGGGGCGCGGGCGCCGACGAAGCGGGTGTCGACGATGGGCGCCTCACAGCGCGGCGGACTGGTGCGGCTACCTCGGTTGCAGGCGCGATAGGCGATCGGCAGTCCGAGCTTCCAGGCGAAATAGGTGCGCAGATAATAGGGCAGGTCGGCGCAGTCCGGTTCGGCGCGCAGTTGGTTGTCTTCGTTGGCGCCGAGATAGTTGAACAGGAAGTTCTGTGCCGGGTCGCTCAGTACGGGCGTGAGCGACTCGAAGCTCAGCGTCTGATCGGGCGGGGCGTTGAACAGGTGCTCGATCCAGGCCGAATAGAGCGCCTCGGCGGCCGGATCCCACTGACCGCTGCCGCGATCGCTGCCGCGATCGCTGCTGCCGCCGCCGACGTCGACCTCAGTGCGCGCGACGATCTGGCCGTAGCGGCTCGCCTCGATACGGTAGAGGCCGCGCTCGGGACGAAAGACGGTGCCGTAGAGACTCCAGGGCGGTCCGCCCGCCGCGAGCGCGCGCAGCCGCTGTGTGCGACCCGCCGGATCCGTCACCCTCAGTTCGTCCAGCGACCCATCGGCCGCCACCGCGAAGACCTCCAGCGGCTGACCGGGCCGGGGGTCGAGCGGTGCGGTCCAGAGTCGCGTCCCGGATGTCCGGGCAAGGTCTGACTCGGCGAGCGCCGGGACGCACGCCAGGAGGCCGAGCAGGATCAAGCCGATGAGTGTCCCGAAGCCGTGCGGTCGCATCCCGATCACCTCGTCTGAGCCGTGTCCGGCATCATTCTATAGAATTCGCCCCGGAGAGGGCGCTTGGTTTTCGCCGCGTCCGATATACACATACATCGGAGGATCCTACCCTTGAGGCACCGCTTCGGCCATCTGTCCATGCGCGGCAAGGTCATCGCCGTGGTGATGCTGGTGAGCACCCTGGTGCTACTGGTCCTGGCGCTGCTGGTCGTGATCGCCGACATCCGCGAGCGGCGCGGGGCGCTGGTCGAGCGGGTCACGGCCCTGACGCGGGTGGCGAGCATCAGCACCTCGGCGGCCCTGGCCTTCCAGGATGGACCAGGGGCTGAAGAAATCCTGGCCGCGCTGGGCAGCGAAGGGGGCGTCGTCGGTATCCGGATCCAGGATCGCGCCGGTGTGCTCTTCGCGCGTTATCGGAGTTCGGACCCGCGCCATCGGGCGCTCCTGGAGCGCATCGAGACGGACGAACGACGCGCGCTTGAGACGGACGGCGAACGCCGTCCGCCCGGCAGCGAACCGAGGACGCGCTTCCAGCCGGGCTATCTGGACGTGCGACTGGACGTGCGGGTCAACGGCAAGCCGCTGGGCCACATGGATCTGCAATACGATACGGCGGATCTGACACGACGGATCTGGCTCCAGGTCTGGCTGGCCCTGGCGGTGTTCATGGGCGGACTGGGGCTGGCCTTCCTGCTGGCCTCCCGGCTGCACCGCCTGATCTCGCAGCCGATCGCCGAGGTGGCCTCGGCCATGGAGCGCATCACCCGCGACGAGGACTATCGGGTCCGTCTGGGGGCGAGCGGCTCCGACGAGCTGGCCAAGCTGACACGCGCCTTCGATGCCATGCTGGAGCGCATCGAGCAGCGCGACGCCGACCTGCGCGAGGCCCGCGACGCGGCCGAGCGGGCCAATCAGGCCAAGTCGCACTTCCTGGCCAACATGAGCCACGAGATCCGCACGCCGATGAACGGCATCATCGGCATGGCCGAGCTGCTCGGCGAGAGCGCGCTGAACGCCGCTCAACGCGACTGCACGCGCGTCATCCAGGACTCGGCGGCGGCCTTGATGCGCCTCATCGGCGACATCCTGGATCTCTCGCGCATCGAGGCCGGACGGCTCGAGCTGGAGCGACTCGACTTCGATCCGCGCGAGACCTTCGAGCTGGCTCTGGAGCCGCTGTCCGAGGCGGCCCAGCGCAAGGGGCTGGAATTCGTGCTCGATCTGGATCCCGAGCTGCCGCCACGGTTGCGCGGCGATCCGGGCCGATTGCGTCAGATCCTGACCAATCTGGTCTCCAACGCCCTCAAGTTCACCGAACGGGGGCGGGTGTCCGTGACCCTGGACTGTCTGGAGTGCACCGAGTCCGGGGTGCGTCTGGCGATCGCGGTGCGCGACACCGGCATCGGACTCACGCCCGAGCAGTGCGCGCGGCTGTTCGAGCGCTTCACGCAGGCCGAGGTCTCGACCACGCGCCGCTATGGCGGCGCCGGACTCGGTCTGTCCATCTGTCGTCAGCTCGTCGAGTTGATGGGCGGAACCATCGGCGTCGAGAGTGAGCCGGGGCGCGGCTCGGTATTCCGGGTCGAGCTGGCGCTCGAGGCGAGCACGCCGCGACCGGATGACGACGATGGACGTTTCGCCGGTCTCCAGACACTGCTGCTGGTGCGTGATCCGGCACTCACCGCCCGTGTGGAGCCTCTGCTCGGCGCGCTCGGGATGCCGTGCGAACGCCGGGAGCATCTGGCCGGGGCGCTCGAATCCGCGCTCACGTGCGCGGCGCGTGGACGGGCCTTCGAGGTGCTGATCCTGGAACAGAGCCAGTTGCCGGACCCGACGAGCCCGGCCGGGCGCCTGCTGCGCGAGCTGATCGAGCGCACGCCGGTCACACTGCGACTGACGGCGGACGCACGCGCCGATTCGGCGGACAGGGGCTGGGACTGGCTGCCCTTGGCTCGCATTTCGTCGACGGGGGCTGATCTGCGCGCTCGACTGGGTGCTATCATCAAAGCTCGCCGCGCGATCGGACAGGATGGGGGGGCGGTTCGCCGGTCACCCCTCGGGTTGCGCGTCCTGGTGGCCGAGGACGACCCGGTCAATCAGCATGTGATCGAGGGCATGCTGCGGGTGCTCGGCTGTGAGGTGGAACTCCATTCCAATGGCTCGGGTCTCGTGGAGAGCTTCGCGCACCGTCACTGTGATCTCGTCCTGATGGACTGTCAGATGCCCGTCATGGACGGCTATGAGGCCACCCGGCGTGTGCGCGCACTGGAATCGTCGCTCGGGCGCCGCGTGCCGATCATCGCCGTGACCGCCCAGGCCATGGCCGGCGATCGCGAGCGGGTCATCGCTGCCGGCATGGACGATCATCTCTCCAAACCACTCAGGCTCGATGCTCTGGCGGCGATCTTGAGTCGCTGGAAGACACAAAGGATCTGAAACTTGAACACTCCCGCATCCCAAACGCCTGGCCCTGGTTCCTCGTCCCTGGCGGATCTGAGTCATGCGCTCCATACACAGTTGAATGGCGTCCTCGGCATGAGCGAACTGCTCATGGGGACACGACTCGACGCCGAGCAGCGCGGCTATGTCGAGACCCTGACCCGCGCCGGCCGACGCCTGCAGGATGTGATCCGCGACGTGCTGGATCTCACCCGCATCGAGACCGACCAGATCCGGTTGGCGGATCTCGAGTTTCCGCTCCTGGAGGCGATCGATGAGGTGCTCGCGGCCGCCGCCGAGCACGCCGAGGACGCGGGGCTGGAACTCGCCGGCGATCTCGCGCCGGATCTGCCCTGGCGCGTGCGCGGTGATCCGGGGCGCTTCAAGCGGCTCCTGCGCTATCTGATCGAGGATCTGATCGATCTGACGGCCGCGGGTGAGCTGGTGATGCGCGCGCTCTGGTCGGCCGGGTCTGTGTTGCGCGTCGAGGTCCACGCCAGCCAGACGGCCGGATTCCAGCGTCCGGTCGGCTCCGAGGGCGCCTGGACCGGGGGCGCCGCCGGTTCGGGTCTGGGCCTGACCGTCGCGCGTGCCTGGGTCGAGCGCATGGGCGGGCGACTGCTGTGCGAGCCGCCGGCGCTGGATGGGAGGCTCGCCTGGATCGAATTGCCGCTGACGGCAGTCTCTCCCGAGCGTCCGGCCCAGCGGCCCGAGGCGTCCCTGGCCGGACACCGGGCGCTCCTGGTCGCCCCCGAGGGGCCGGTCGCCGAGGTGCTGGACGCACGGTTGAACGAACTGGGATTGAGCGTGACGCGCTGTAGCGAGGCCGAGACGGCACGCACGACCGCACGCGCGGCCGCCGAGGTGCTGGCGCCCTTCGCGGTGCTGCTCGTGGATGCGCGGATCAAGGGGCTGGAGCCGCTGCTCTCGGAGCGCTCGGTCCAGGCCGAACCGGCGCTGGCGACGCTACGACGCCTGTTGCTGGCGCCGAGCAGACCGGGCTGGCGCGACGAGCAGGCCGCCCGGCTCGCGGTCTCGGCCCGACTGACCAAGCCTGTCACCCGCGCCTCCCTGGTCGCCGCCCTGACCGGCAACGGGGCCGAGTCAGACCCCGTCGAATCCTGGAGACCCGAAGACGCGCCATCCACGGCGTCCGATCCCGAGGGACTCGGACTCCGGGTGCTGGTCGCCGACGACAACGCCATCAACCAGGACACGGTCGCGGCCATGCTCAGATCGCTCGGCTGTGAGGCGCGCATCGTGTTCGATGGTCAGGCCGCGATCGAGGCGTTGAGCCGCGAGTCCTTCGATCTGGTGCTCATGGATTGCAAGATGCCGCTCATGGATGGCTACGAAGCGGCACGGCGCATCCGGCTCCAGGAGGGCGAGACCCGCAGCCGGCTGCCCATCATCGCCCTGACCGCCCATGCCATGGAAGGCGACCAGGAACGCTGTCGCGCCGCCGGCATGGACGACTATCTGACCAAGCCGCTGTCGCGGCGTGCCTTGCAGGCGATGCTCGAACGCTGGTCGCCCCGGCGTTCGGCGGGAGTCGCGAGTGCGTCCGGGTCCGAGGTCGTGCCGGGGCCGATGCACCACTCATCGACCGGGCTCGACGCCTTCATGGACTGGCCGATCCTGGAGCCTGGGCCGCTTGCGACCGTGCGCGCGCTCGATGCCGAGGCGGGCCGGGCCTTGGCGGCGCGCTTGATCGGCGGTTTCCTCGAGGCCGAACCCGGACTGAGTGCCGCGATCCGCTCGGACCTGGAGACGGGGCGATCCGTCTCTCTGGCCGAGGCCGCGCGCGCCCTGGGGGCGAGTGCCGCGACGCTCGGTCTGGCGCGTCTGGCCAGACTGTGCGAGCGCCTGGAACACCTGCCCGAGTCGGCGCTGACGCCACAGATGCGCGACGAGGCCATTACGACGCTCGAGGCGGTCCTGACCCAGAGCCGCGAGGCCCTTGCCGCACTCGACGACGCCGATTCGACGCCGTCGGCCCCGACAGCCGAACCACTCGACGCCTCGCTCCAGCGCGGGACGAGCGGCCCGCCGGACCAGGAGCGGATCGAGTCGTCCGAGTCCCCCTTGATCCTGATGGTCGACACGGATCCGGAACTCGAATCCAGGGTGCGCGAGATGCTGGAGCAGCGTGGACTGCGGTTCGTCGTCGCCCATGACGAACGCGGCGCCCTGGAGTCGGTCGCGCGCCGGCGCCCGGACCTGATCCTGCTCGATCTCATGGCGCCTGGGCTGGATGGTCACGGGATCTGCCGGCGGCTGCGTCACTGTGCCGGCCTGGAACTGGCCCCCATCCTGGCCGTGATCGAGGGCGAGGATCTGGCGGCCATCGAGCACGCCTACGAGTCCGGCGCCACCGACTTCCAGGTCAAGCCGCTCGACTGGCCCCTGCTGCTGCACCGCATCCGCTATCTGCTGCGCGGGCGTGACACCCTGGCCGCCCTGCACCGCAGCGAGGCCAGCCAGAGCGCCCTGATCGCGGCCATCCCAGACGCGCTGCTGCGGCTCGACAGTCAGGGCCGGGTGTTGCAGTTCAAATCGGGCTGGCTGCCGGGGGCGGTGCGTGCGCGACCCGAGTCGGGCGCCTCGACCCTCTCCGACGTGCTGCCCGAGTCGGCCTGCGCCCTCATTCGGCGTGAACTCGCCGCGACCCTGGTCGAGCATGGCGTGCGCGAACTGGAGATCGAAGTGACCGACGAGCGTGGCGAGGCGCGCGTCTTCGAGGCGCGTCTCATCGCCATCGACGCCGATCAGATCATCCTGCTGCTGCGCGACATGACCGAGCGTCAGCGTCGCCAGCGCGTCATCCAGCAACTGGCCTATCAGGACAACCTCACCGGACTGGCCAATCGCCACCGTTTCAATCTGGATCTGGCGCGCGCCCTGACCCGCGCGCGCCGGCGCGACGATCGGCTGGCGCTGCTGTGCCTGGATCTGGATCGCTTCAAGCGCGTCAACGACTCGCTCGGGCACGGCATCGGCGACGAGTTGCTGCGTGTGGCCGCGCAGCGCCTGCAGGACGCCGTCGACGAGGTCGGCGCCGCGCTCAAGCCCCAGGGCATCGGCTTCGCCAGTACCATCGCCCGGCTCGGCGGCGATGAGCTGACCCTGATCCTCAAGGGGCGCGATGCCGAGCGCGTCGCCATGCGGGTCGCCGACGCCATCCTGAACAAATTCCGTCAGCCCTTCCGGCTCGCCGGCCATTCGCTCGTCTGCACGGCGTCCATCGGCATCGCCCTGAGTCCCGACGATGGGGACACGCCCGAGACCCTGCTCAAGCACGCCGACACCGCGCTCTATGCCGCCAAGCTCAAGGGGCGCGACACCTATCGTTTCTTCACCGCGTCCATGGGCCAGCGAGCCCGGCAGCGGCTGGAGACCGAGGCGCGCCTGCGCCGCGCGCTCGAACGGGATGAGTTCAGGCTCCATTATCAACCCATCCTCGACAGCCGCACGCGCGCGCCCATCGCGCTGGAGGCGCTGTTGCGCTGGGAGGACCGCGAGCAGGGGTTGCTGGACCCCGAGCGCTTCCTCGCGATCGCCAACGAGTCGGGGCTGATCCTGCCCATCGGCGCCTGGGTGATCTCAGAGGTCGGGCGTCAGCTCGCCCACTGGTCGAACCAGGGGCCTGTCCTGCCGCTCTCGATCAACCTCTCGGATACCCAGTTCAGCGATCGCGGTCTGATCGATCGGCTGTTCCGGCTCGCGCGCGCCTGTCCGCCCGGAACCATCGAGCTGGATGTCACCGAGAGTCTGCTTTTGGCGCGCGACTCACGTCTGCTCGACACCCTGGCGCGTTTGCGCGAACAGGGGATGCGGGTGGCCATCGACGACTTCGGGACCGGCTATTCCTCGCTCGCCGTGCTCAAGCATCTGCCGATCGACACGCTCAAGATCGACCGGGCCTTCATTCGCGAGATCGGACGCGAACCCAACACCGAACTCCTGATCCGCACCATCATCGGTCTGGGACACGGACTCGGTCTGCGGCTGGTCGCCGAAGGGGTGGAGACCGAGGAGCAATTCGCCTTCCTGGCGCGTGAGGGATGCGACGCGATGCAGGGGTTCCTATTCAATCACCCCATTCCGGCGGACGAGTTCGTGCCGGATGGATTCACTCCTGTCACGATGAGCCGGACGCTTGGCCGGGAGAGTCCTTAGACAGGCCGGCCGCGACCACCAGATCGCTCCAGACGTTGATGGTTGTGATCGGATAGTCGAAGAAACGGTCGACGACCAGATAGAGCGCCAGATAGGTCTGGGGCAGTCCCAGCAGATCCAGCATGAAGGCCATCATGGCGATGCCGCCGCCGGGGATCCCGGCGGTTCCGGCGGAGGAGGCCATGGTCAGCAGCACGATGAACAGTGCCTGCCACAGCGTGAGATCCACGCCCGCCAGCTGCGACATGAAGATCAGCAGGATCGACTGATAGAGCGCCGAGCCGTCCATGTTGAGCGTGGCGCCCAGCGGCAGGGTCAGGCTGGTGATGCGTTCAGGCACGCCGAAGCGTTCCAGCGCCCGCTTGGAGACCGGATAGGTCGCCGAGCTGGAGGCGGTCGAGAGCGCCGTCAGCAGCGGTTCGCGGCAGGCGAGCGCCAGACGCCAGGGTGCGCGCCCGGTGAGCAGGTGATAGAGCAGGGGCAGGACGACCAGCGCATGGAGTCCGGCTGCCAGCGCCACCGCCCAGACGAAGGCGTGCAGGCGCAGGATCTCGGCCCAGTCCATGACGGCGAGACTGGTATAGACCAGGGCGGCGATGCCGATCGGGGCCAGGGTCAGAATGCCGGCGAGCAGCTGCATCAGGAGCGCGTCGAGCGCCCGTGCGCCGCCGAGCAGGGTGTCGCGCTGGTCGGTCTGCAACCGGCGCGAGGCCAGCGCCGCTAGCACCGCCACGACGACGATGTGCAGGATGTTGCCCTCGGCCAGTGAGGCGAAGAGGTTGGTCGGGATCAGGTTGGCGATCAGGCGCTCCAGACTGAAGGCCGCACCGTCCGGCGCCACCGGCTCCAGGTCGAGCAGACCGATCGGGACGTTCTGCGAGAAGGTCAGCCCGATTCCGGTGCCGAGCATGGCGGCGATGCAGGAAGTGATCAGGTAATAGAGCAGGGCGCGCCCGCCGATATGACGCAGATCCCGCCCGCCGGCAAGCGAGGCATAGATGGAGACCAGGATCAGCGGCAGGATCAGGAGCTTGAGCAGCGACAGGAAGATCTGCCCGATCCAGGCGACAGTGGGCGCGCCCTGGGGGAGCAGGAGCGCCAGCAGGATACCGAGGATCAGACCGCTGGGGATGGAGTAGAGCCGGCGCATGGATCGCGTGTGCCTCGCTTCGGTCAGGAGGCCGATGTCCAGCCGAGCCGCTGGAGATTCCGCTCGACCTGTTCCTGATCGCTGTAGGGCGTCTTGTGCCCGTCGCGATCGATATAGCGCTCATGGCCCTTGCCGGCGATGAGCGCGACCCAGGGTTCATAATCCGGACGGGCGGCGAGCTGGTCGAAGAGCCGGGCGATGGCCTCGGCGCGGTCGACGACGACGCTGTAGTCCTGGCCTTCGGGGAATCCGGTCAGGATGTCGTCGATGATGCGCTCGGGCGGCTCATGGCGCGGGTTGTCTGAGGTGACGATGATCGCGTCCGAGTGGCGGGCGACGGCCGCGCCCATCAGCGGACGCTTGAAGCGGTCGCGATCGCCGCCGCAGCCGAAGAGCGTGACCACGCGCGCGTCGGGGAAGCCGTCGCGGATGGCGCCGAGGATGGTGTCGAGCGCGTCCGGGGTGTGGGCGAAGTCGATGACGATGGCGCGGTTGCCGTGGACGCGGCAGTCGAAGCGTCCGTCGACTGGCTGGAGATGGCGCCAGTGTTGGCGTGTTGCGTCATCCGGCAGGGCACCGAGCACGCGCTCGGCCAGAGCGACCGCCAGCGCATAGTTGGCGCGATTGTGCGCGAGGGCGAGGAAGGGCTTGGCCGCGATCGCCTCGGGCGGGAGCCGGGCCGGCTCCAGCACCTCGACCGGAACCGGCGTCGGGCCGCGTGCGGCGAGTCGATCGGCCACGGCGCGGCTGGTGCAGTAGAGCCGTCCGCCGGGCTGGATCAGATCGAGCAGACGCGCCTTGGCGGCGAAATAGCTGGCCTCGTCGCGGTGATAGTCGAGATGGTCCAGGGTGAAGTTGGTCCAGCCGGCGTCCTGGAATGGGATACCCGCGACGCGCCCCTGGTCGAGCGCATGGCTGCTGGCCTCCATCACCACCACGTCGGCCTGATCCTGATGGGCGTGCAGCAGCCGGCGCAGCTCGATCAGCGGCGGTGAGGTGAAGCCGGTCTCGATCTGGCGCACGCCATCGAGGAAGACGCCGAGCGTGCCGATCGACAGCACCCGTCGGCCATGCGCGGCGAGGATGGATTCCAGATACTTCACGGTCGTCGTCTTGCCGTTGGTGCCCGTGACACCGATGAAGCGCAGCGCACCGGGCGCGAGCGGATAGACGACATCACAGAACCGGCGCACGACCTCGGTCCAGTCGTCCGGGCGGGTGACATGGAGCGCGACGCCGGGCATCCGGTCGAAACAGTCCAGCGGACGGTTGGTGACGAGGGTCGCGAAGCGTCGTCCGGCGAAGTAGCGCCGGTGGATCTCGCTGTCCGTCAGGCCATCGTCGAAGCGCTGGAAGAAGAGGATGGAACCGTCGTCACAGGCATCGGCGCGCCACTGGATGTTGGTCGGGCGCGGCGCCTCGGGCGCGGGGCGGCTCCAGGCGAAGTCGGTGGTGGCGAGCAGATGGGTGAGGGCGTCGGTGAGCATGTTCGGGGGCCGCTGTTCGGGTCGTCGCTGGGGGTGGCGAATTTTGGTGCAAGTCGCCTTATACTGGCAGCGCGGTCTGTCCGTCCATCTTCAAGCCTTCGTGAACTCGAATCCGGGAGTCCATCATGCGTCGAATCACCGTCACCGCCGTGGCCCTGTCCGCGTTCCTGCCGACCCTGGTCCTGGCTCAAGCCTGGACGCCCTATGGCCCCTATGCGCCGGGCGTCGCTGAACCCGCGCCCTATGCCGGTTATCCGGGAGCCTACGGACCGCCCGTTCCGCCCGCGCCCTGGTCGACGCCTGCGGAGGGCGGCGCCAACTGGCCGGCGGCTCCCTATGCCGCCCCTGAGATGCCGGCGCCACCGGCTGGATTCGAATCGGCGCCCTGGCCGCCTCAGGGCGCCGCTGAGCGGATGGCGCCCCGCGAGCGTCCGGCCTGGCCGCGTCTGAGCCTCACGCGCCGCGCCACCGATGACGCTTATCTGATCGAGATCCAACTCCAGAACATCCAGCCGGATCAGGTCGAGATCCGCCCGGCCGGTCGCGGTCTGGTCATCACGCACAGTGCCACGGTCCGCTTCAGCCAGAACGACACCCTGCCGGGTGGTGACGGCTATCAGAGCCGTTACAGCATCTCGCGCGACACCAGCGGTCGGCGCGTGGGGCTGCCGCCGGATGCCAATCTGGCCGGCATGACGCGCGAGGTCGAGGACGGTCGCATCCTGATCCGCGTGCCCAGAGTCGCCGATGCCTGGCGCGGCGGGCGCTGGTGAGTTCGGGCATGCGCTTCGAGACCCCTCAGGACGTCGAGGACGCCTACTATGACGCGCTCGAAGCCGGCGATGCCGAGGCCATGGCCTCGGTCTGGGCCGACTCGGACGCGATCTTCTGCCTGCTGCCGATGACGCCTCTGGCCGTCGGCGAGCAGGTCGGGCGCCTGTGGCGCATCCTCTTCGAACAGGGGCGGGGCTTCGATCTCCAGGTCAGGCATCTGCTCTGGATCGAGGAGGGCGATCTGGCGGTGCATCTGGTCGAGGAACGGCCGCAGATCCAGGCCGATCAGTTCCAGCCCGGTGTGCCGCTGCCCCCGCCGCTCTATGCCACCCATGTCTTTCGGCGTGCGGCGGATGGCTGGCGGCTGCTGGTGCATCAAAGCTCGCCGACTCCGCCGCCGGCGCCCAGCGTGCCCTCGGCGGGGCGGGCGGCGCTGGCCTGATCGGACCGGCGATGCGCGTCCGGCTCCAGACACTCGGCTGCCGGCTCAACGAGGCCGAGCTGGAATCCTGGGCGCGTGACTTCCAGGCGCGCGGATTCACGATCGTCGAGGACGAGACGGCTCCGGCCGAGCTGATCGTGGTCAATACCTGTGCCGTCACGGGCGAGGCGGTGCGCAAGTCGCGCCAGATCCTGCGGCGTGCCCAGCGGCGTCATCCGGGGGCGCGCCTGATCGTCAGCGGCTGTCTGGTCTCGCTCGACGGGGACGCCGCCCGTGCCGGTGCGGCTCAGACGTTTCCTCTGTCCTCGCTGCTCCCGGCATCCACGCCGCCCGCGTCGTCAGCGGAACTGTCCGAGGGACTCATCGTCGTCAACCGCGACAAGGATCGGCTGGTCGAGATCGTGCTCGCCGCGCTCGGCCGCGAGGCGGCCCCGCCGAGTCCCGCAGCAACTCACGCAATGGATCTGGCCGCACCGCTCTTTGCGCGCGGACGTCAGCGGGCCTTCGTCAAGATCCAGGACGGATGCCGCTATCAGTGCACCTTCTGCGTCACCACCCAGGCGCGCGGCCCGGAGCGCAGCCGTCCGCTGCCGGAGATCGTGCGCGAGGTCGAGCGCTTTCAGGATGCAGGTATCCGGGAAGTCGTGCTGACCGGCGTGCATCTCGGCGGCTATGGCGCCGATCTCGGGACGGATCTGACGCACCTGATCGAGCGCCTGTTGAACGAGACGGCGATTCCGCGTCTGCGTCTCGGCTCGCTGGAACCCTGGGATCTGCCCGAGCGCTTCTGGTCGCTGTTCGCCGACCGGCGGCTGATGCCGCATCTGCATCTGCCGCTCCAGAGCGGTTCGGATCGGGTGCTCAGACGCATGGCGCGCCGCTGCAAGCGCGATGAATACATCCGCTTGGTCGAGGGGGCGCGGGCGGCGATCCCGGATCTCAATCTCACCACCGATATCATCGTCGGCTTCCCCGGCGAGGACGACGACGACTGGCGTCAGACATTCGAACTGGCCGAGTCGCTGCGTTTCGGGCACATCCATGTCTTCGGCTATTCGCCGCGTCCGGGTACGCCGGCGGCCGGCTTTGCGAATCCGGTGGACGCGCGCACGCGCCGGAGACGTGTCGGTGAACTGGAGTCGCTGGCGCACCGCTCGCGGCTCCAGATCCTGCGCGATCAGATCGGCAAGACGGTGATGCTGCTGCATGAGCGTCTGCCCGATGCGTTCGAGGGACGGCCAAGATCGGGCTACACGCCCAACTATCTGCCGGCGCATGTGCATTCAACGGCGCCGATCGGGGAGGGGAGTTTGATACAGGTGCGGATCACGGGACTCGACGCGGCGGCCGGCCTGCTGATCGCCGAGCCGACCGGCGTCGAGCCGATGGCGCCTGAGTGCATCGAGCCGGCTCAGGCGTAGACATCGATGCCGGATTGACTCGTACTCTCCGCGCTCGGTCGCGAAGGCGGCGTCGGCGGCGAAGGTTCTGGCGGCGGCTGCCGGTTCTCGATGTTGCCTCCGGGCGGCGGGGTGGGCGCGGCCGGCTGGCTGGGTTTCATCGGTTGAATGTGGACTGAGCCGATTTCCATGACACACCTCTCAGTGCAGTAGGTTGGCTGGAATCCCTGCTTCAAGCATAAGCGCTTTCGAGGATGATGGTGTGCAGCCTGATGCATTGACTGCGCCGGCGCATGAAGTGCTTGGGTCGTCGCGAGTCATGCGCTATGATTGCCGTCCCGCATCGCTGGGGCGCTCGTCGAGCGCTCCATCCTTCGGAGAGGTGGCTGAGCGGTCGAAAGCGGCGGTCTTGAAAACCGTTGACTCGAAAGGGTCCGGGGGTTCGAATCCCTCCCTCTCCGCCAATAGAATCAGGCACTTGCAAGAGCATCGCCCCGCCAAGCCTGAGCCAAGATCCCCGATTTGAGCGCAATTTGAGCGCACTACTCAAAAAACGACGCTACACTAGCGCCCAACGCAACACACCAAACGGGGCGCGCTATGGCATCGATTCGCAAGTTCGACAATCGCGCCAAACCCTGGCAAGTCAGCATCCGGCGCAAGGGTCAGCGATTCGTCGAATACTTCCGCACCAAGAAAGACGCCGACGCCTTCGCCGCCAAGGTGGAGGCTGATTTCGACCGCTGGGCCAAGATCCTTGGCGGGGAACTGCGCCGCCACACTCTGGCCGACCTGATCGACCGCTACATGGACAGCTATCAGGGCAAGGACACGACCTTGCCGGCCCGCATGGCGTGGTGGCGCGATCAGTATGGCGACCGGCTGCTGTCTGAGTTCAACGACGACACGCTGCGCGATGGTCTGGCGCATCTGGCCGAGGGCACGGCCAAGCAGGGAGGTTGCAAGGTCACGGAGACCGACCGCAAGCGTTCACCGGCCACGCTGAACCGCTACAAGACGGCGATCGGGACGCTCTACAAGGCCGCGATCGATGCGGGCTGGTATGGGATCAAGATCAATCCGGCAGCGGGTATCCGTCAGCGCAAGGAGAACAACAGCCGGTTCGGTCGCGTCCTGGAGGATGACGAGCGCGCGCGTCTGCTGGAGGCGTGCGACCAATCGACCGTCTGGCGCGATCTCGGACTGTTCGTCCGGCTGGCGCTGGCCACGGGCGCCCGTCGCGGCGAGTTGCTGGGACTGGAATGGCGCGACGTGGATCTGAAAGGCGGATCGATCCTGCTGCGCGAGACCAAGAACGGGGATGACCGGCGTGTCCCTCTGCTCGGTGAGGTCCGCGCCCTGCTGATCGAGCGCGCCAAGGTCCGGCGCCTGGATGATCCGCGTGTCTTTCCATCGGCCAAGCGCGACACCAGCCCGCCGATCGACAAAGCCTGGAACGCGGCCAAGGAGATCGCCCAGGTCGAGAACCTGCGCATCCATGATCTTCGCCATTCGTGCGGCTCCTATCTGGCCAAGGCCGGTGCATCTGCGTTCCAAATCGCCGCCATTCTCGGGCACCGATCCGGCCCCGGACTGACTGCACGCTATGTGCATCTGGTCGCCGAGGATTCGCGTGACCTGCTGGAGACCGCCCTGTCTGGTGTGTTGATGGGGAAGCAGCTGTGACAATCAATCCAGCTTTGATCCCACTGGCCGATGAGTTGCAAGAGCGCGCCAAACACGCAGACAAGCGTATGGTTCAAGCGTTCAAAAAGGCATTGCGGGAAGCTCCAAAACCTCAATTCGGGGCGGAAAACTATCAGCTCATCATGCCAAAACTCATCCCCATCGAACCCGAGCACATCCCCGAGCTGATCCAGTTGCTTGACTACTTCGGGTTGATTGAGCAATGGCTGAAACTGGCGACGATCCCTCAAGGAAACTCTAAACATACCTCTCCGACTGCGGCGCGCGAGCTGTATGCGCTGGCTTCCTTGTGTCTGGAGCATGGGGCAGAGATGCCTGATGGATTGAGGCGTTTCCTGGCCGCTTCGCTCGGTGGTGTGGCGCGTAGCGGGGACGACAATGAATCGCTGCGAGCAATGCGACTGAAAAAGGGCCGATGCGATCCTATAGAGCAGCACGTAAAAGAGGAACGCGCCGCTCAGATGGCACGCCTTTTTTTTTCGGGTTATCCCCCAGCGAAGGTCAAGCAAGTGCTGGCGTATGCGTTCAACACTACCGAACGGACCATAGAAAATTGGCTTGTCAAGAAATGACTTTACCAGAAGTCATTTCGTGATTGCCTGCCGCGCTTAATGTGACGCTATACCCTCCAACACACAGGAGGCTATAGCGCCATGACAATCAACCCCACCACTTCTTCGCTGGGTCTCACGGACTTCGCGCACTTTCCCGACTTCGCCCGTGAGTGCGAACGCAACAAAATAGCCACCAAAGCGCAACTGCAATGGTGGCTGCGGTATCGTCGCGAGAACGGATTGCTCGCGTCCGGCGCCGTGGTCGAGAAGAAGATCAACCCGAGCAGTAAGCGCCCTATGCTGCTCATTGTCCGCCCTCGCTTTATCGAGTGGCTGACCAATAGCCATACGGCTGCCGCTTGATTGGGGGCCGTCACGATGTCCACACGTTCGCGAAAGATCCGCGCCCAACGGCGCGAGAAGCAGGCCCGGAAGTGGGCCAGAAACGACAACGCCCGAGCGGGGACCAGTCGCTCGGGCGTTGCAAAGGGATCTGAAATCAGCTTAGAGTGTTGCCGTTCGCGGCTCCCTTTCTTGGCGGTTAGGGAGCCGCGATAAGTCCGACCTAACCGGACGACGGCAAGCACAAGTATACCTGTGGCAAGGTGCGCCTGCACCTGTCCGCTTGTGCGTGCCATCCCGCCCGTGATGGTCGGTTCTCAACTCTGAAACGAGAACCAAACCATGAAACCGCAAGACCACACCCCCGGCGAACAAATCGCCAACCCCATCGACCATGCCGCCATTGGCCGTCGCGCCAACTTCCATCGCGAAGAGCTGCGCTTTGCTGCCTTCAACTTGGCACGCACGGTCGGGCTGGCTCAGCACCTCGTCACCGAGATCGAAGCTGACGAAGACAGCGCCCTTGCCAACACCGGCACGCTGTACGCCGTGCTGGAGACCGTCCGCATGGCGCAGATGCACCTGCATGGCACCCTGCGCTATGTCGTGGAGGGCGACCAATGAAAACTCCCGAGACCCGCTTCTCCTACATCCCCAGCATCGACGCCGATCTGTTCGCCGTCCGCGCTGGAATCCCGTTGGCGACCGCTGCTGAAGAGGCCGGTTGCATCGTGGACGCGGCGCTCGGGACTATCCGTCGTGTCGCCTGTTCGATCAGCATTGATGATGGCGCGCACCTGCTCTTGAGCGCGGTCTATTCGCTGGACATGGCTCACGGGCTGCTCGGATCGATCCAGGCCGCGCTTGAGGATCTGGAGCCGTCCGCTCCTGCTGACGGATTCGGCTACTACATCGCCCCGTCCGACCACACAGCGCCCGGCCCCTTCCAATGGTTTGTGGTGAACCACGCCAATGATTTCGTCGTCAAGTACGGCACCGCCAACACCTGGAGCGAGGCCGATCAGATCGCGTGCAACACGATCGAGCGTCTGGAGAAGCAAGCCGCACCGGCACCAGCGCCCGAAGCCAAGCCTGAAGATCCCGAGACCATGCGCCAAGTCTGGCGCGATATGGCCAAGATGGCGGCTGATGAGCTGGCCAAGCTGGACCGCGCTGGCGCTGAGCAGGAGGCCCGGCCATGAGCGACCAACTGCCCGAAAGCTTCCGTTGGAGCTACGCGATCTGCAAGCAACTGTCATCGGCCCATTCGCTCGCGTCGAGCTATGGCGATCTGGAGCTGGACGACGAACTCCGCGCCGCCGTCGAGCGTGCCGTTCGTCCGATCTTGGAACGCCGGTTGAAGCAGGCTGAGAAGCAGGAGGCCGCACGATGAGCGCCCCCACGATCAATCCGGCCCTGATGGCCGAATACCTCGCCGCCAAGTCGGCGCGGGACGCCGCACAGGAACGGCTCGACCGCGCGGTTTCGGCCGTGATCGACGCCACGCTCAAAGCGCTGTGGATTCGTGTCGAGTCCCTGGACGAAGCACACGCGCACCTGTTCCCCCGTGCGGTCGAGGTGCGCCTGTGCGATCCGCCCAACTGGGATGCGCACGTGGCCACCGTCTTCGAGGACGGGCGCCTTGAGACCGACCTGAAGGCCGCGATCGAGCAGGGAGGGCGCGAGTCATGAGCCAACGTCCCCGCTCTACAGCGGGGGCGGTTCCCGCCGCCCCTGATGATCTCGCCACCCGGCTGGCGTCTGCTGCCGCTCAAGCCGTCCGCAAGACCCACGTCCAGACCGGGACCATTCCAGGCCGCACGCGCTCTGGCGAGTTCCGCGTCCGGTTCGACAATGGTCGGGCGGCTGTCTACCGCATCCATCTTGAGTTCGTCCGGGAGGTCCGTTGATGAACGCCCCAATTCCCAAGGGGGCCGCGGCTCCCGTTGTCGATCCTGATCGGCTGCCAGCCGAGGTCCGTGCTTCGATCCAGGCCCAGGCGCCCGCGTTCGACCTGGAGCCGCCTGAGCCGATCGCACCGCCCACACCCGAGGCCATCCGTGCCCAGGTCGAGACCATCAAGGCCCGCGACGCCCTGTCTGAGGCTGCGATTGCAGACGCCATCGGCATGAAGAAGCAAAACTTCTCGCACGCCAAGACCGGATACCGGGGGAAGACGCTCAGCGCCGAGCAATGGCGCGCGCTCCAGGATCTCGCTGAGGGTGAAAGTTATCCACAGTCGGAGCGTGAGACCGTCACCGATCCGCGCCGTTGCAGGGAGACGGCGGATATGTTCGAGGCGTCTATGGATAACTCCGTCACCGACCCGGCCCCGTTCGACCTCGCCGAGGCCATCACCCAGGGCGCCGAGATCAGCGCGCGGGCTGCCGAGCTGGAGGCTGATTCGGATCTTCAGACCGATCTCGAACGGCTGGCCGAATATGAGCACCAGCACGAGCCGGTCGAGTTGGCGTGCTTCTCCCCCGACGAGGGGAAAACCGCCGATGCACCCCTCGTCGAGGTCCAGGCGTCCGAGTCGATTCGGGATCGACTTGGCGAAGAGCCAGCGCCCGTGGTCAAACCGCGCATCGACATCAAGGACACCGCCACGCGCGCCCTGGCCGCGTCCGAGGCGGTCTGTCGGCGCTGGCTGCCCGAGGGCAAGCGCCAAGGGCACGAATGGGTGTCGGTCAATCCGACCCGCACCGACCAGACGCCCGGCTCCTTCTCCGTCAATCTCAGCACCGGCAAGTGGGCGGACTTCGCCACGGATGATAAGGGCGGGGATCTGGTCGCCCTGGTGGCCTATCTGGATGGCGACGACAGCCAAATCGAAGCCGCGCGGACGCTGGCCGAATGGCTCGGAGCCGTGCCGGTGGTCGAGACCGCGCCCAAGCCCGCCAAGGCCGCACCAAGACCGATGAAAACCCGCCCGACCGCTCACCCCAAGCTCGGGGCACCATCGGCCCAATGGGACTACCTGGATGCAGAGGGGCATGTCCTGTGCGTGGTGATGCGCTTCGAGACTGAGACCGGGAAGGAGTTTCGGCCGATCACTCAGACGCCGGACGGCTGGATCTGGAAGGCGCCCGACGAACCGCGTCCGCTCTACGGGCTGGATCGGCTCGCCGCGCGGCCCGAAGCGCCCGTCATCCTCTGCGAAGGTGAGAAGGCCGGCGATGCCACCGCCCTGCTGCGGCCGGACTGCGTTCACATCGCCTCAATGAACGGCGCCAAATCGCCGAAGCGGTCGGACTGGTCGCCGCTCCAAGGTCGGCGCGTGCTGATCTGGCCGGATGCCGACCAACCCGGCGCCGACTTCGCGCAGACTGCCGCCCGGCTGATCCTGGAGGCTGGCGCGCAGTCGGTCGAGGTGCTGGACCTGTCGAGCTTGGGCGTGGATCTGCCTCAAGGTGCGGATGCTGCCGACCTCGTTGCAGACGGCTGGACGCCTGAGCAGTTCGCCGAACGTGCGCGGTTCGTCGCATGGTCTGCCGAGAAGACCCGCCGCCCGGACGAGCAGGAGGGCGAACGCCACACGCGCCAGACCACGGGCGAACGGGGCGAAAAGGGCGAACCCCCAAGCGGGGCAACGGCTGGCGCCGAGGCGAAGGCCAAGGAATACCCGGCCCCGACACCACTCCCGAAGCTGCCCCCGGTTCCTGATCTGCCGCTGGAGATCCTGCCCAATGACCTGCGCGGCTGGGTCGAGGATGCCGCCGAGCGCGCGCGCTTCCGTCCGGACTTCGCGGCCGTAGCCGCCATGTCTGCACTCGGGAGCGTGATCGGTCGGCAAGTCGGAATCCGGCTGAAGCAGAAAGACGACTGGACCGAATACGCCAACGTCTGGGGCTGCGTCATCGGCCCGCCGTCCGCGCTCAAGTCCCCGGCGATTCAGCAAGCCCTGAAGCCCTTCAAGTGGCTCCAGGTCGCCGCCGACGAGCGCCACCAAGCCGCGATGCAGGGCTACAAGCAGGACATGGAAGACTTCGAGCTGCGGAAGAACATCGCCAAGAAGAAGGCCGCGAAGGAATTGGCGAAAGACCCCGCCGCCAACGTCGCGCGCGACACCACGCCGCCACCCGAGAAGCCGCCCGAGCGCACCTACTGGACCAGCAACGCCACCGCTGAAGCCCTTGGCGTCAAGCTCGCCGAGAACCCCGTGGGGCTGTTCCTGGAGCGCGACGAGCTGTCATCCCTGCTGGTGGAGCTGGAAGACGAGCGCAACGCCACCGCGCGCGGGCTGTATCTGTCGGGCTGGTCGGGGCGCGAAGGGTATCGGTTCGACCGCATCATGCGCGGCACGACCTACATCCCCAAGTTCGCGCTGTCGGTCTTCGGCGGTATCCAGCCCGGCCCGCTGGCGCGCTACGTGCGGGGCGCCTCATCCGGCGAACGTGCCGATGGTCTGTTGCAGCGGTTCCAATTGGCCGTCTGGCCCGACCCGGCGCGCTTCGAGTATGTGGACCGTCACCCGTCGCAAGCGGCCCGCGAACGCGCCCGGCTGCTGTTCGAGCGTGCGGATAACCTGGACGCCGAGGCCATCGGCTACCGCGATCAGTTCGGCGAAGATCCGCCCTATGTTCGGCTGTCTCCCGAGGCTCAAGGGCTGTTCGTCGAGTGGTACACCGACTTCATGCGCCACCGGCGCCAAGTCGAAGCCGAGGGCGCCGAAAGCGATCCGATCTGCGCGCACTTCGGCAAGTACCCTGGACTGGTCGGCAAGCTGGCCCTGATCCTGCACATTGCCGACGATCCAGACGCGCGCGCGGTCTCCGAGACCACGCTCTTGAAGGCGTTGGCATGGCTGGATTATCTGACCCCGCACGCGCGGCGCATCTATCACGCCGTCGAGCACCCGGAGACCGGCGCCGCGTCCCTGTTGCTGGCGCGGGTTCGGCGGGGCGAGCTGCCCGAGAAGTTCACCGCGCGCGACATCTACCGCAAGGGCTGGCATGGGCTGGCCGACTCGGATGCCGTGCTCCGTGCCTGTGACCTGCTTCAGGAGTACGACTGGCTGATTGATGTCAGTCCCGAATGGAAGGGAACCGGACGCCCACCAGCGAAGCTCTACGCCGTCTCACCGGCTGTGGAGGTGGCCTCATGACCGCACCCCGCCCCCCACTGCGCGATGTGTCAGTTCCGGCACCCTGCGGGCTAAGCGCAATTTTGAGTTTTTTCCCGTCGCCGCCGCTGTCCGTGGAGGTGTCGCCGTGACCGCTCTAGCCTCCCGGTATCTCGACCGGCTGAAGGAAAAAAGCAGTTTTGAAAGCCCGAATAGGGAACTGACTAAACTGACTAAAGTCCCGATTACGCCCGCTTGCGCGTCGGATTGCGCGGTCGAGAAAAATGCACAGCAAGGCCCGGATACCGAACTGACAAAACTGACTAAACCCCAAAACGGGACTTTAGTCAGTTTAGTCAGTTCCCCAAACGGGCATTCAAAATCGCATTTTTCGAGCGAGACGCCCGCGAACGAGACGCCCGCCGCCGCCCCGGCACCGTTGGCCACAGCCAGCTATGGCGAGCTGGTGGCCTGGATGGACTCGACCGGCGAGACCGACGCGCAGACCCGACGCGAGATCCTGGTCAGCTATGGCTTTGACCCTGACTTCCAGTATCCCGACTCGGGGCGCCGCACCTGTCGCCAGTGCGCGAACTTGGACGCCGATGGCGGCTGTCGGGCGGCCCGGCGAGGGCAGATACCGAACACCAGCCGGTTCTACACCTACCCGCCCGGTATCGACGCGCCTCACCGCTGTGTGGGCTACCTGCCTGGACCGGACGACCCGGACAAGCGCCCTGGTCGCGAGCGGTTCGACTGGCCGACCGCCGAGACGCAGCCGGACACCGGCAAGGCTGTCTGTGCCCGCTGCGCCCACTGGACGCCTGACCGCATCAATCCCTCTGGTGGTCTCGGTCGCTGCACCATCGCCGCGCCTGCCTCCAAGCGCCCCGGCTCGCTGTGGCCGTGGCCCGATGCCGAGATTCACTGCACCCGTTTTCAGGAGACCAACTCATGATGCTGGCGAACGTCTATGGCCGTCTGGCCGCCGATCCGACCGAGAAGACCACGAAGACCAGCAAGCCGATGGCGCTGGCCAACCTCGCCGTCGATGTCACTGGCCAGCGTGCCGAGGATGGCGACTCGGAAACGCTGTGGGTCTCACTGATGGCCTTCTGGCACCAGTGCGAGGCGCTGCTGAGAGCCGAGAAGGGGCAGATGGTCGCCGCGATCGGCAAGCTGACCCGGAGCCACTACACCGGCAAGGACGGCACCGAACGCGAGTCATGGACCTTGCTGGCTGAGTCGGTCATCACCGCCAAGAGCGCGCGCCCTGGTGCCCGTAAGCGCCAAGATCCGCCGCCCGATCGGCGAGCGCCAGCACGCGACTTTGATGATGCGATCGACTTCTGAATCCGGCCCTTTCCCGCCCCACCTTGACGCTGGCGCCGAAGCCGTCTAGGTTGAAGTCGTCCAGATCCCCCGAATCGTTGTCGGGCGAATGTTTGGATGCAGAAGCGGTGCCCGAGCAGTCGAGCGCCGCTTTTGTTTTTCGTACCTCATCAAATTAAGGATGTACCGGGTAGTCCGCGCGCGGGGAGTGGGCTGGATGCCAATGCAACGATCGCGCGCCAGGAAGGGCAGGTTGACGGCAGTGCTACCGGAGTAGCACCGCCCCAGGTATCCGCCTGACCCTGATCCCTGCCATTGCTGTGAGGTGGCATTTCACCACCCCAGCACTACCGGAAAGGGCGGCAGTGGTCGCCGCCCAGGGTGCCGTTTCAAACGCGACCCATCACGATCTCAAATCGCCCTGGAGACGCCCTTTTTTCGGTGGCCAGAAACTCGGGTAGCGCCCTTTTTTATGGACTGAAGAAACCCCCGCCCGATTTCACCTGATCCTCGATACCGATCAGGGTCGGAACACGCCCAAATCAGGAAAAAAGCGCCAGATCACCCCTTCTCGACACTGGATGATGCTCTCAGCCTGATCTTGCAGGTAGCAACAGGGAGCATCCCATGCCCGAACCACCCACCAACCACCAACGCGACGCCAACGGGAAGTTCGTCCCCGGCGCGTCCGGCAATCCGAAAGGCCGAAAGCCCGGCTCAGGTTCTTCCCCAGGCGTCCGACTTCGGCGCCTGATCGCCCAACACGGCGACGAACTTGTCCGGGCGCTCATCAAGCAGGCCAAGCAAGGCGATACCGTCGCCGCCGTGGCCCTGCTGGATCGCTGCGTAGCGCGTTTGAGGCCCATGAGCGAGCCAGTCAGCATCGATGTCACCGGAGACCGGCAAGCCGTCGCTGATCGGCTGTTGCAGGCCGTGAGTGCTGGCGAACTCAGCACCGAGACGGCATCCGAGCTGTTGGCCCTGGTGGGCAGTGCCCGGCCACCGGACACGTCGATCACGCCGATCGACTTCGACAAGCTCGACGAACTCTACAACAAGGCGATGCAAGCATCCGACGCTGAGGCCGCGCGCATTGAGGCCGAACGACTGGCCGGACTGAGAGGTTGAACATGACAGCAACGAATGAAGTGGTCGCGCACGTGGGGATGCGCCTGATTGAACTGACGAGTCGCCAGCACGAGAGCCTGTTTCACGCGCTCATCACCCTGGTCGACATGCTTGAGCGGCTTGAGGGTCACGTAGAGCGCGTCGAGCAGCGCCTCTCAGCCATCGAATCCCATATCACCACCACCGGAGCCAAGCCATGATGAATCTGCAACAACGGATGGCATTCCATGACGACCTGCGCCACGGCGGCGCGGAGCACCACCGGAAATTATTCAGCGCCCTGAGCAACCTTTGGTCGCGACTCCGGGACGATCCAGAGGCCGTCGCCGCCCTGGCCCAAATCCTGGCGCCCGAGGCCGAGAGCTTGCCCGACGCCTATTGCGCTGCGACGGAGCGCCTGAGGCGGCTGGAGCAAGACATCTCGAACGAGATTGCCGAGACAAACCGGGTGTGCAAGGAGGAAGCCGCACGCCTGAAGGATCATGTGGCTTACGCGAGCCACCGTATCATTGAGCTGATCGGCGAGCGGAAGAAGCTGGAGCGGCTCTTGGAGCGCGGAGCCAGTGAGTCAGTCTTGAAGGCCCGCGAGAAGATGCGCTCAGCAGGAGTGCCCGAGCGCGAACTCGACCGGATCAAGCCCTTGCTGGATCACAATGAAGTGCGGGCGCAGATTGCCGAGCTGGATGCCGAGAGCGCGATGCTGAGTCAGTTCACCCGGACCGCAGACGCATCGATCTTGCCTGCTGACTTTGCCGATCGGGCACGGGCGCACAGGGAGCTTTACGAGCTGATGCGGACGGCGCGGGGGCCGAATCTGGCCGTGATGGGACCGTAGCCACCATCGATCAGTGGCGGGTCGAGGCCCGCCGCGATGGCATGGTTTCATGCATCCAATAAGGTACACCTTGCTAGACGACTGCGCACCATCGGCGAAGCCCAGCAAACGCGCGTCTGAAAAGGTCTGAAAACATTTTCTAGACGGAAATCCAGAAACGTCTATAATCTATTCAGACACGATAACGAGCGGAGAGGGCAACGACCATGAGCGGCAAGCAAATCGGATACGTCAGGGTGTCGAGCGTCGATCAGAACACCGAACGCCAGCTCGACGGCGTGGATCTGGATCGCGTGTTCGAGGACAAGGCATCGGGCGCCAAGTCTGAGAACCGTAAGGCGCTGCAAGAGTGCCTCCAATATCTGCGCGATGGCGACGTGCTGCACGTCCACTCGATAGACCGGCTGGCGCGTAACCTCCTGGAGCTTCAGAAGCTCGTCGGCGATCTGGTCGCGCGCGGCGTGGTGGTTCGGTTCCACAAGGAGGGCATGACCTTCTCGGGCGAGAACGATCCCATGCAGACGCTCATGCTCCAGATGCTCGGTGCCTTTGCCGAGTTCGAGCGCGCGATGATCCGCGAACGCCAGAGGGAAGGAATCGAGGCCGCGAAACGGGCTGGGAAGCATCTTGGCCGTCCGGCTGCACTGACCGACCAACAGATTGAAGAAGCGCGCGCACGTCGCGCCCAGGGCGAGCCAGCGACGCAGTTGGCTGCGGCCTTTGGCGTCAGTCGCGCGTCGATGTATGCCTACCTGAAGGAGGTCGCGTAAATGACTGCTGCTGAGTTCAACCGCCTGTTCCCCGATCAGGGGATCAAGACCATCGTCGCGCGTGGGCGATGCATCAAGGATGTCCTGAGCGAGACAGGTCGCGCGGATCTGTACGCCGTCCCCGGTGGCGTGGTGATTCGACCGATCGGCGGCGCAGAGGGCGAGCTTGCGCGACTGCACGCCGAGAAGAAAGCCGCCTGATCGCTATTGGCCCACGGATGAGCCACACTCACATTCGAAACACCGACACCCCGAGAGGGATGCCCCATGACCACCTTCGTGCTCGACACCCTGGCCTATGCCGAAACGCTCAAGGCCGGGGGATTCAACGAACAGCAAGCCGCGACCAAGGCCGAGGTCGAGGCCCACGAGAACAATCTACGGCGCGATATCGAAGCCCTGCGCCTAGAGACTAAGCGCGACATCGCAGAGGCCAAGTCCGAACTGATCCGCTGGGTTGTTGGCGCTGGATTCCTTCAGACCACGCTCATCATCGGCGCGCTGATGAAGATGGGCGGGTTGGTCTAGGCGAGACCCAAAAGGCCATGATCTCAGACCCGCCGATTGGCGGGTTTTTTATGGGCGCTTCCATGCCTGATTTGAGCGCAATTTGAGCGCACTTCTAGCCGCGATATGGCATTTTTCTACGCTACATGACACCACATAAAACGCTCAAGTCACTGATTCTACAGCGTGCTATAGTGCGTCCAGTGGTGGCGTGTAGCGATCAATAGGGACTTGAAAACCGTTGACTCGAAAGGGTCCGGGGGTTCGAATCCCTCCCTCTCCGCCAACCAAATCAGGCACTTGCAAGAGCATCGCCCCGCCAAGCCTGAGCCAAGATCCCCGGTTTGATCCCAATCTGATCCCACTACTCAAAAACACCGCTACACTAACGCCCACGTCAACACGCAACACGGGGCGAGCATGGCCGCGATCGACAAGCTCAAGGGGCGCGAAAAACCCTGGCGAGTGCGCATCCGTCGCAAGGGACGGGAGATCACCGAATACTTCCGCACCAAGAAGGACGCCGACGTCTTCGCCGCCAAGGTGGAGGCCGATTTCGACCGCTGGGCCAAGATCCTTGGCGGAGAACTCGACCAGCTGGTGAAGCTGGTTTGCCGTCCGATATCGCCTGAGCCAGTCTCTAATCTGATCGCGGCTCCTCTCAGCGCGAGCAAGAGGGGCTGCGGCTATCCTAGTTTGGCGATCTGCACGCTTGCGGCTTCGATGTGCTGTGTCAGCGAATGGAGGCAAGGATCGAATCGACGACTAAACACACTCTGACGCTGGATGCGAGCCAGGAAATCGCGTGCCAGTTGCCCAGCCCGGCGCCATGTTTCGTTCGACACGTCCGAATGGATGGTTGCTTTCTGAATCGTGTCGGCCATGCCGCCGCCGCTGCGGGGGGCAAAACACATGGGTGACATGTCATACGCTGGGGCGATGCCGTAGGGGCGGCCGTGATCCGAAACAAAGGACAGGTTGTAGAGGTGCATGTCAGTGTTTCCAATCAGCGCGCCGAAAGCCCAAAGGAGATCCGCTTCATCGGCAGCCTCCGGGCGGATTTCGCCGGACGCGGACAGGCGCCGCACAACAATAGGCCAGCGATCCCTTCCAGACCCGACGAATTCTGCGTCAAAAGCGCCTAACGAGATGATTGCTCGTCGTCCGGCGGCTCCAACCCGATCGAAACGCTCAACTTCGAGAAAGCGCTGCTGTCCGTGATCGATGACGCGCGTTCTGGCAGCGGCCACCCCAGCCTCTCGCAACGTTTCCAGTGCAAGGTGTTCTGCAAGCAGAAGATCGCTCCATCGCTCGCTCACTAGCCCGTTGACAGGTTCCGTGAACTTCACAATGACATGGCGCGGCCCGTCCGGTGTTTCGGCGAACGTAGTGAACTTCGGTTGCTCACCACCTGCGGACGAACCGGGCGTGTCGCCGCGGGCAGCTTCTGCGGCTAGTTGCACGTAATGGCCCGCCTTCTCAGCCATAGGCACGGGTGTCGGGGGCGGGGCAGACAGGAAGCGCTCACGAGCCATCTCCCCAAGAAGGAGATTGCCTACGACGTCATGGCCGTGCACCAGCAAGGCCCGTAGGGCGTGAGTGTCCGTCCAGTCAGAAAGGCTGCCAGGTAACCCTAGTTCGGCCCCGTAGCGTACCGCATAGGCTCGCCCTAGATAACCTTGTGGACGCATGTCGAGTAACCACCACGGAAGTCCGTCGCTATGGTGAGCAGCGCCGTTCTCCTGACGCATGACGAACCCCTCAGGGCGCACCGGGATGAGCATTCCGAGCCGCCGAATTTGCCCTTCGACGTCGACACGGTAGATTGCGATGTCAGGTAGCCCTCGTGCCTCGTCGCGCAGGGCATAGTGAATAGCTCGTCCCGAGCCGAACCGAACAACTTCGCTGCCAAGGGCTTTTAGGGCGCGCGACCCAGTCGGCTGACTAATTCCTATTTTTTCAAAAAGTTGTCTGCTGGCCAGCGGCCCTCTGGAGAGCTGAAGGCGGATGGGGTCAGCGTGGCGAGACATGAGATGAATAGATAAGTGAATAGATAAGTGAATGGAAATTCTGTGCTTTCCCTAGGTCTGGCGTCAAGGGCAATGTGCTCGCAGCGGTGCGTTAGTTGACCGGCGCAACAAGTCGGCCGCTCTCGTTTGAGTGGGTAAACGTGAAGGGGGCGGGGCGAGTCGGCGACGGCCTAGCGCGGCTGCACGCCGAGAGGAAAGCCGCCTGATCGCTATTGACCCACGGATGGTTCACACTCACATTCGAGACACCGACACCCCGAGAGGGATACCCCATGACCACCTTTGTGCTCGACACCCTGGCCTATGCCGAAACGCTCAAGGCCGGTGGATTCAACGAACAGCAAGCCGCGACACAGGCCCGCGCCCTGGCCGAGATCATTGACCGGCAGATGTCGACCAAGGCCGAGGTCGAGGCCCACGAGAACAACCTGCGGCGCGACATCGAGGCACTGCGCCTGGAGATGAAGCGAGACATCGCGGAGACGAACGCCCGAATTGCCGAGAGTAAGGCCGAACTCATCCGCTGGGTCGTCGGGGCGGGATTCCTTCAGACCACGCTCATCATCGGCGCGCTGATGAAGATGGGCGGAATGGTCTAAGCGAGCCCCAAAAGGCCATGATCCCAGACCGCTCAGTGCTACTGGTGTGCGCACGCCGGTATTGACGGAGCCTGGGCGGCCGCACAGAATCCCTTCACTCGATCCTGCTGTGCTTGATCGTGGGAACCCGGTCTCTTCAAGTCGATTATGGCGGAACCTCCAGGGATGCCAAACGATCTCCCCGACCTCGATCAGTGCGCGTCCGAGCCGATTCATCTGGCGGGTGCGATCCAACCGCACGGCGTCTTGCTCGCCCTCCATGAGTCGCCGTGGCGCATCGTCCAGGCGACTGCAAACTGCAAGGATCGGCTCGGAATCGCGCCGGCGGCTCTGCTGGAGCGTGAGCTGGACAGCGTACTGGGAGTGGAACTGCTGACAGCCGCCCAAGCCGGTTTGGCGACGTACCGCGAACAACCCAGCGCCCCGGTCTCGTTCGCTTGGTGCTCGCCGCTGGATGGCGTCGCCTTCACCGGTTATGTGCATGAATCCGAGGCATTGGTGATCCTTGAACTGGAGCCGGCGCCGTCACCTCCCGGCGCCTCCGACGACCTGCTCGCCCGCGCCGTGCGCGGACTCGTCGGGGTCCGCGCCCAAGCGGATCTACCGCTGAAACTCCAGCAGGCGGCAACCTTGCTGCGCGACCTCACCGGCTATGATCGCGTGATGGTCTACCGCTTCGATCCGGTCGACTGGCACGGCGAGGTCGTCGCCGAGGCGCGGCGTCCCGACCTGGAGCCTTACCTGGGACTGCACTATCCCGCGTCCGATATTCCGGATCAGGCCCGACGGCTCTACCTGATCAACCGTACCCGCGCGATCGTCGATATCGACTATGTCCCGGTGCCGATCGAGCCGGAACCGAACCCCATCACGGGCCGGCCGCTCGATCTCTCGCGCAGTCTGCTGCGCAGCGTCTCCCCGGTGCATGTGGAATACCTCCGCAACATGGGGGTCCGTGCCACCCTGACGCTGTCCCTGTTCCACGACGACCGGCTGTGGGGCTTGATCGCCTGCCATCATCTCTCTCCCTATTGGGTTTCAGACGAGATCCGTCGGGTCATGGACTGGATGGCCCAGGATCTGGAGACACAGATCCAGGTGGCCGAGGATCGGCGCCGTCGTCTGTATGAGCAGCATCTGAAGACCTGCCGCGAGCGGGTGATGGCGGCGGTGCGTCAGGGGGTGAGACTCCAGAACCTGCTGACGGGCGCGCATCAAGCCGACCTGCTTGGAGCGGTCGGTGCTGAAGGCATGGCCCTGATCGCCGGCTCCCAGGTTTATACGGCCGGCACGACGCCTGAGGCCGAACGGATCTCCCAGTTGGCTGTCGACCTCTGCCGGCACATCAATGATGACTATTCGTCGCTGTTCGCCACCGACTGTCTGAGTGACCATCTGCCCGAGACGGTCGATCTGGGGCCAACGGCGGCTGGGCTGATGTTCCTGCGCCTGGCGTCTGCTCGGGATCTCGGGCTACTGTGGTTTCGGGCCGAACAGGTGCGGCATGTGACCTGGGCCGGCAACCCGGACAAGATGGTCAGCATCGGGCCGGATGGTCGCATCGGACCGCGACAGTCATTCGCCGCCTGGCGGCAGACGGTGCGGTTGCGCAGTTGGCGCTGGGCGCATGAGGAGCTGGCCTCCGCAACCGAGCTTGGCGCACTCATCGATATCGAGCTGCGCCATCAGGCCGAGGCGGCCTCCCAGGCCAAGTCGATCTTTCTCGCCAACATGAGCCATGAGATCCGCAACCCGCTCAATGCCGTGCTCGGCATGGCGCGCCTCATGCGCCAGCAAGCCCTCATCCCGACACAGGCCGAGCGGTTGGACAAGATCGAGGTGGCGGGGCGTCATCTGCTCGATCTCATCAACAACATCCTCGATCTCTCCAAGATCGAAGACGGTAAGCTGACGCTGGAGGAATCAGAGGTCCGTATCGAAGCGATCATGCGCAATCTCGTGGCCATGCTCTCCGATCAGGCGGCGGAAAAAGGCTTGAAGCTCTGCGTCAAACTCCAGGCTTGGCCGTCGCATCTGCTCGGTGATTCAGCCCGTCTCCAGCAGGCATTGCTGAACTATGCAAGCAATGCCATCAAATTCACCCAGTACGGTTCCGTCACACTGCGCGCCTTCCCCGAAGCGGACCTGGGTGACAGCGTCCTGGGGCGTTTCGAGGTCGAAGACACAGGTATCGGGATCGCAGCCGAGCATCTATCCCGTCTGTTCAACGAGTTCGAGCAATTGGACACCTCGATCACCCGTCAGTATGGTGGAACCGGACTCGGGCTGGCCTTGACCCAGCAGCTCGCCCGGCTGATGGGCGGTGAGGCCGGGGTCGAGAGCACGCTAGGGGTTGGCAGTACCTTCTGGTTCACCGTGCGCCTGAAGCGTGGAACTCCGTCTATAGCGTCCGTGCCGGAGCCGGCGCCCATCGAGATGGACGAACTCATGCAGGTCTGCGCCGGATGCCGTCTTCTGCTCGTCGAGGACGAACCGATCAACCGCGAGGTGACACTCGAACTGATCGCCGATCTGGGGCTGCACACCGACACCGCCGAGAACGGGGCCGAGGCGCTGGAGTGCGTACAACGACACCGCTATGACCTCATCTTGATGGACATGCAGATGCCTGTCATGGGCGGGCTGGAAGCCACACGTCGGATTCGCCGACTTCCGATGGACACCCAGCCTCCCATCGTGGCCATGACCGCCAATGCCTTTGCCGATAACCAGACACAATGCCTGGAGGCTGGCATGAACGATTTTCTCACCAAGCCGGTCGAGCCCCAGCAGCTCCTGGCCACCCTCCAGTATTGGTTTTCACGGACTGAGCATCAATCGTAGCGCTCGTCCTTCCAGCGTCTGAGGGCGGTGAAGACCTCGGCGCTCGTGGCCACCCTGTGCCCGGCCTGACGCTCGGCGGCGGCGATGACGTTCGGTTCGCGGGTGCGCAGAAAGGGATTGGTGGCGCGTTCCAGATCCAGGCGTGAGGGAACGGTCGGCTGTCCGCTGGAGCGCAGCAGTTGGGTCTGACGCACGCGCTCGGCCAGCGCCGGACTGTCCGGCTCGACCCACTCGGCGAAACCGAGATTGGCCTGAGTGTATTCGTGCGCGCAATAGCAGAGCGTGTCGGCGGGCAGAGTGGTGATCCGTTCCAGTGAATGGGCGAGTTGCTCGAAGGTGCCGTCGAAGACCCGTCCGCACCCGGCCGCAAACAGCGTGTCGCCGCAGAACAGCCGGCCGGCGCCCAGATAGGCGATATGGCTTGAGGTGTGACCCGGAACCTCCAGCACCTGGAAGGGCGTCGTCAATCCAGCCGGAACGAAGGTCTCGCCCTCGCGCCGACGGTGAGTGAGAGCACGGATGCGATCGTCGTCCGGGCCGTTGATCTCCAGTCCTGGGAAGGCCGCGAGCAACTCATCCAGCCCGCCGGTGTGATCATAGTGATGATGCGTGATCAGCACCGCCGTCAGGGTCAGCCGCTCGGCGCTCAACCGCTCCAGCACGGGTTCTGCATCACCCGG
This sequence comes from Allochromatium humboldtianum, assembly GCF_013385175.1. Classification (GTDB taxonomy): domain Bacteria; phylum Pseudomonadota; class Gammaproteobacteria; order Chromatiales; family Chromatiaceae; genus Thermochromatium; species Thermochromatium humboldtianum. The sequence goes on from NZ_JABZEO010000001.1 coordinate 61,439, forward strand.
ATCGACCACGACCGTGTGGCCGGCCCCTTCGGTCAGCAGCCAGATGTAGTTGTCCTCGAAGGCTGGAATCGGCTGGACGTCGAGCATGGTTTCAGCCCCCGTGTTCGTGCCGCGCAAGTTCGGCCTGGAGACTGGCGATGATGCCCGGCGCATCCAGTCCCACATCGGCGAGCTGTTCATGGTGCTCGGCATGATCGACATAGCGGTCGGGCAGACCCAGATGCAGACAGCGCCTGACCACGCCCTGCTCCGACAGCAGCTCGGCCACGCCACTGCCCGCGCCGCCGGCGATCGCGTTCTCCTCCAGCGTCACCAGGATCTCGTGACGCGCGGCCAGATCCAGGATCAGCGCCGCGTCGAGCGGTTTGACGAAGCGCATGTCGGCGACCGTGGCATCGAAGACCTCTGCGGCCTCCAGCGCGGTCTTGACCAGCGGACCGAAAGCGAGCAGGGCGATCCGCGACCCTTCGCGCACGATCTCGCCCCGGCCGATCGGCAGTGCCGGAGCATTCGGATTGATGGCCACACCCGGACCGCCGCCGCGCGGATAGCGCACCAGCGCCGGGCCTTCGTATTCATAGGCCGCCCTGAGCATCCGCCGGCATTCGTTCTCGTTCGATGGGGTCATGATGACCAGGTTCGGGATCGGGCGGCAGAAGCTCAGATCGAAGCTGCCGGCATGGGTCGCACCGTCCGGCCCGACCAGTCCGCCGCGATCGACGGCAAAGGTCACGTCCAGGTTCTGGAGCGCCACGTCATGCACGAGCTGGTCATAGGCGCGTTGCAGGAAGCTCGAATAGATGGCCACGACCGGCTTCAGCCCCTCGCAGGCGAGTCCGGCGGCCAGCGTCACCGCGTGCTGCTCGGCGATGCCGACGTCGAAATAGCGCTCGGGGAAGCGCTTGGAAAAGGCCGTCAGACCCGAGCCTTCGCACATGGCGGGCGTGATGCCGACCAGACGCGGATCGGCGGCGGCGGTGTCATGGAGCCAGCCGCCGAAGATCTGGGTATAGGTCGGTCCCGCGCCCTTGGCCTTGAGCAGTTGTCCGGTCTGGCGATCGAAGGGCGTGACGCCATGGTAGATCACCGGCTGACCCTCGGCCGGCTCGAAGCCGCGTCCCTTCTTGGTCACGATGTGCAGCAGGCGCTGGCCGGGCATGTCCTTGATATTGCGCAGGGTGCGCAGCAGTCCGTCCATGTCGTGCCCGTCGACCGGGCCGATGTAGTTGAAACCCAGCTCCTCGAACAGCGTGCTGGGCATCAGCATGCCCTTCATGTGCTCTTCCCAGCGCCCGACCAGATGGCGCAACTGCGGCATCCCGGCCAGGGCGTGCTTGCTGCCTTCGCGCACGCTGGTGTAGAGCTTGCCCGAGAGCAGACGCGCCAGATGGTTGCTGATGGCGCCGACCGGCGGCGAGATCGACATCTCGTTGTCATTGAGGATGACCACCAGATCGATGTCCATCGAGCCGGCATGGTTGAGCGCCTCGAACGCCATACCGGCACTGAGCGCCCCGTCGCCGATGATGGCGATCACGGTGCGCCGTTCGCCTCTCTGCTTGGCGGCGAGCGCCATGCCGAGCGCGGCGCTGATCGAGGTGCTGGAGTGGCCGACGCCGAAGGTGTCGTATTCGCTCTCACCGCGCTTGGGGAATCCCGAGATGCCGTCTTTCTGGCGCAGCGTGCACATGCGGTCGCGTCGCCCGGTGAGGATCTTGTGCGGATAAGCCTGATGACCGACGTCCCACACCAGCCGGTCGTGCGGCGTGTCGAAGACATAGTGCAGACCGAGCGTCAGCTCCACCACGCCGAGTCCGGCCGCCAGATGTCCGCCGGTCTTGGAGACGCATTCGATCAAAAAGGAACGCAGCTCGCTGGCGAGTTCGGGAAGCTGGCTCTCGGACAGGGCGCGCAGGTCGGCCGGACTGTCGATCGAGTCCAAGAGGGGACGTCGGTGCGCGCCGACGCCGGAATCGGTCAGGGTGCGATGTGGCATGGTCTCTGGCGGCTATCGTGTGACAAGGCGGGGTATCTTAGTGCAATCGTCGCCGGGCTGCCCAATCGATCGCATCCGGCCAATCGCTGCCGACGAAGATCGATCGCGTCGCGAACCCGCGCCTTTGTTACCATGGGGTCTCGATGTTGGTCATTTCAAACCCAAGCCACCGCGATGCTACAGATCCACAACAGCCTGACCCGCCAGAAAGCTCCCTTCCAACCCATCGAACCCGGCAAGGTCCGCATGTATGTCTGCGGCATGACGGTCTACGACTACTGTCATCTCGGTCATGCGCGGGTGCTGGTGGTGTTCGACGTGGTCTATCGCTATCTGCGTGCGCTCGGCTATGACGTGACCTATATCCGCAACATCACGGATATCGACGACAAGATCATCCGCCGCGCCAATGAGAACGGCGAACCCTTCCAGGCGTTGACCGAGCGTTTCATCCAGGCCATGCGCGAGGACAGCGAGGCGCTCGGCGTGCTGCCGCCGACCGACGAGCCGCGCGCCACGGCGCACATCGGCGAGATCCTGGCCATGGTCCGGACCCTGATCGACAAGGGGCTGGCCTATGTCGCCGACAATGGCGATGTCTACTACGCCGTCAGCCGCTTCCCCGACTACGGCAAGCTCTCGGGCAAGGATCCGGCCGATCTGCGCGCCGGGTCGCGGGTCGAGATCGGCGAGTCCAAGCGTGATCCGCTCGACTTCGCGCTCTGGAAGTCGGCCAAGCCCGGCGAGCCGGCCTGGGATTCGCCCTGGGGACCGGGGCGCCCCGGCTGGCACATCGAGTGCTCGGCCATGAGCACCTGCTGTCTGGGCAACCATTTCGACATCCACGGCGGCGGGGCCGACCTTCAGTTTCCGCATCACGAAAACGAGATCGCTCAGTCCGAGGGCGCCACGGGCGAACCCTTCGTCAACGTCTGGATGCACAACGGCTTCGTGCGCGTCAACGAGGAGAAGATGTCCAAGTCGCTGGGCAACTTCTTCACCGTGCGCGAGATCCTGCGTCTCTACCGGCCGGAGGAGGTGCGTTATTTCATCCTCACCAGCCACTACCGCAGTCCGCTCAACTACGACGACAGCGCGCTCCAGCAGGCGCGCGCGGCCCTGACCCGGCTCTATACCGCGCTGCGCGGACTGCCCGAGGCCGCGCCCGCTGAGGACGAATCCTTTCGCGCCCGCTTCCAGACGGCGATGGACGACGATTTCAACACGCCCGAGGCGTTGGCCGTGCTCTTCGAGCTGGCGCGCGAGATCAATCGGCTCAGGTCCGATGGCTCGGACCAAGCGGCGGCGCATGGCGCCCTGCTACGCGAACTGGGCGCCGCATTGGGTCTGCTCCAGGACGATCCCGAGCGCTATCTGCGCGGCGGCGCGGACGCCGACGGTCCGAGCGATGCCGAGATCGACGCCATGATCGCGCAGCGCCGCGCCGCGCGCGCCAACAGGGACTGGGCCGAGGCCGACCGTTTGCGCGAGGCGCTCACCGCCGCCGGCATCGTGCTGGAAGACGGTCCTCAAGGAACGACCTGGCGGCGGGCTGGCTGAAAAAAAACGTATCGATCCGGGACGGAGTCGCACGAAATCTTGGCCTGGATCATGGTTTCATAGACCCGATCGGGTCTATGTTTGAGTCGTCAGCCAGTCGTTTTCCGCACAGATCCTGTGGGCATCGGAATGCGGCCGTGCTGTCGACTGAGTCGAGCAAGGATCGGCTTGCAAGGCGAGTTGTCTCCAACCCTAATAACGAGATCGATGAGATGAACAAAAACCTGTCCCGTTTCGCTACCGTTGGACTGCCTCTGATCCTGGTCGCCCTGACTGGCTGCAATCGATCCCCCGAGGTGAGCTTTGCGCAGGACGTACAGCCCATTCTCAAGAAGCATTGTGTCGAGTGCCATCTGCCCAATGGCCAAGGTCATGCCGCCAGTGGCTTCCTGGTCGAATCCTATGACACCCTGATGAAGGGCACCAAGTTCGGACCCGTGGTGGTTCCTGGAGATGCCCTGTCGAGCAGCCTCTATCGCCTGGTGGCCGGCGAGGTCGATGAGTCCATCCGCATGCCGCACGGCAAGGATCCGCTGCCCGCTGCCCGCTGCCGAGATCGCCGTGGTCGAGGCCTGGATCACCCAGGGCGCCAAGAACAACTGAGCGCTCTGTGAGCGCTACGATGATGTGATCCAAGGTAGGGCGCGCACGGGCGTGCCCTACGGTCTCGATCTTTCCGCTTCAGCGCGGTTTCCCGTCTCCCGCTCCACGACCCGCCATCCCCCCAGAACGCGCTTTGGAACTTGACAGCCGACGATTTCGCTCTACCATTAGCACTCGTTACAAGTGAGTGCTAACAGGCCGGCCCGGCGTCGGTCTCGCGGCGACTCGACCCACCCACTTCTCAACCTGTATCGAGGAGCCATCCATGAACATCCGTCCCCTGCATGACCGCGTCGTCGTCCGTCGCATGGAAGAGGAGCGCACGACCGCCGGCGGCATCGTGATCCCGGATTCCGCCACCGAGAAGCCGATCCAGGGCGAGATCATCGCCGTCGGCAACGGCAAGATCCTCGACAACGGCCAGGCGCGTCCGCTCGACGTCAAGGTCGGCGACCGCGTGCTGTTCGGCAAATATTCCGGCACCGAGGTCAAGCTCGACGGCAAGGAATTCCTGGTGATGCGCGAAGAAGACATCATGGCGGTCGTCGAGGGCTGATCGGCCTTCCGCCCCCTGAGTCTCCAAGCTTTTCCCAATCAAGACAGAAACCGATTCATTCGAGGAATTTAGAAGCATGAGCGCAAAAGACGTGAAGTTCGGCGGTGATGCCCGTGTCCGCATGATGGAGGGTGTCAACATCCTCGCCAACGCCGTCAAGGTCACGCTGGGTCCGAAGGGCCGCAACGTGGTGCTGGAGAAGTCCTTCGGCGCCCCGACCGTCACCAAGGACGGCGTCTCCGTGGCCAAGGAGATCGAGCTCAAGGACAAGTTCGAGAACATGGGCGCGCAGATGGTCAAGGAAGTCGCTTCCAAGACCTCCGACATCGCCGGTGACGGCACCACCACCGCGACCGTTCTGGCTCAGGCCATGGTCCGTGAGGGTCTGAAGGCGGTCGCCGCCGGCATGAACCCGATGGATCTGAAGCGCGGCATGGACAAGGCCGTCGAGGCCGCCACCGAAGAGCTCAAGAAGCTCTCCAAGCCCTGCACCGAGACCAAGGCCATCGCTCAGGTCGGCACCATCTCGGCCAACTCCGACGACTCGATCGGCACCATCATCGCCGAGGCGATGGAGAAGGTCGGCAAGGAAGGCGTCATCACCGTCGAAGACGGCACCTCGCTGCAGAACGAGCTGGACGTGGTCGAGGGCATGCAGTTCGATCGCGGCTACCTGTCGCCCTACTTCATCAACAACCAGCAGAGCCAGAGCGCCGAGCTCGACGCACCTTACATCCTGCTGCACGACAAGAAGATCTCGAACATCCGTGATCTGCTGCCCGTGCTGGAAGGTGTGGCCAAGGCCGGCAAGCCGCTGCTGATCATCGCCGAAGACGTCGAGGGCGAAGCCCTGGCGACCCTGGTCGTCAACACCATCCGCGGCATCGTCAAGGTCTGCGCCGTCAAGGCTCCGGGCTTCGGTGATCGTCGCAAGGCCATGCTTCAGGACATCGCCATCCTGACCGGCGCGACCGTGATTTCGGAAGAAGTCGGTCTGTCGCTGGAGAAGGCGACCCTGAACGATCTGGGTACCGCCAAGCGCGTCCAGGTCGGCAAGGACGAGACCACCATCATCGACGGCGCCGGTTCCGAGATCGACATCAAGGCCCGTTGCGAGCAGATCCGCGCTCAGGTCGAGGAGACCAGCTCCGACTACGATCGTGAGAAGCTCCAGGAGCGTCTGGCCAAGCTGGCCGGTGGTGTGGCCGTGATCAAGGTCGGCGCCGCCACCGAGATCGAGATGAAGGAGAAGAAGGCGCGCGTCGAAGACGCTCTGCACGCCACCCGTGCGGCGGTCGAAGAAGGCATCGTCCCCGGTGGTGGTGTCGCGCTGGTTCGCGCCATCGCAGCCGTCAAGGATCTCAAGGGCTCCAACCACGATCAGGACGTCGGTATCGCCATCGCCCGTCGCGCGATGGAAGAGCCGCTGCGTCAGATCGTCGCCAACGCCGGTGAAGAGCCGTCGGTCATCCTGCACAAGGTCGCTGAGGGCTCGGGTAACTTCGGTTACAACGCCGCCAACGGCGAGTACGGCGACATGGTCGAGATGGGCATCCTGGACCCGACCAAGGTCACCCGTTCGGCTCTGCAGAACGCCTGCTCGGTCGCCGGTCTGATGATCACCACCGAAGCCATGATCGCCGACGAGCCGAAGGACGACGCCCCGGCGATGCCGGGCGGCGGCATGGGCGACATGGGCGGCATGGGCATGATGTAAGCCCGAGCGCTCCGGGACGTTCGCGTCCCGGCTCGACGCCAGAAAAAGCCCCGCTTCGGCGGGGCTTTTCGTGGGCGCTTTCAGTCCAGGCTCGTCGTGAGCGGTTCGAGGATGGCGCCGAAATCGGCCGGATTCACATACTGCATGACCACGCGCCCATTGGGATCGCGCCCGATGTCGAGTCCGCGCTCGGGATAAAGCCAGTGGACGATGCCGGTCTCGGACTCGGTGAGCCGCCGGCTCGGTGTGCCGAAACGCTGCTCGATCAGTGCCGCGTCGAGCCGCGCCTTGGGCAGATAGACGATGGCGCGGATGGGCCGCTCGGCCAGACGCTCGGCATCGCTCGGGTCGAGCTTGACCTTCTGGCTGCCGCTGCCGGTCTGGCTGATGCGCAGTCCGCGCTCGTACATGGTGGCCAGGGTCGTCTGGTCCACGTCCAGGGTCAGCACGAAATCGGCCCGCAGACGCTCCAGATGGATCTGCTCGAAATAGACCTCGGTCGCGAGCGTCCCGGACGAACCAGTCGCGCGGAACAGGTTGATCTCGCCGTCCTCGCGAAAGACCCGGCGGACTTCAGCCAGCGTCGTTTTGCCCAGCGTGAACCCGAAGACCTGGGTACGTCCGCCGGCGTCCTGCTCGATCAGCCAGGGGAGACGCACGATCTCGTCCTCGATGGGGTCAGGCATCAGAAGCAGCATCCCGACGAAACCCAGCACGGCGGCACCGAGAATGGAGAGCACGATGGAACGATCCATGAATTCAGCCCGCCTCGCTCAACCGTTCGTTTCGAGGATGAGTCCGGCCACGACCTCACGTCCCTCGGCCATCAGGATGTTGTAGGTTCGACAGGCCGCGCCCGTCGTCATGACTTCGACCCCGATGCCGCGTTCGATCAGGTTCAGATAGAGCACCGGATCGATGAAGGCCGATCGCTCGCCGGTGCCGATCAGGACCACCCGTGGCGACAGATGCGAGATGGCCGTCAGGTGCAGGCGGTTCAGGTCCGCCGCCTGTGTCGGCCCCCAGGGCTCGATGATGTCCGAGGGCGTCAGGATCAGGCTGCGCGTGTAGCGGCGTCCTGAGATGCTGATCCAATCGGCACTGTAGCCCTCGACCAGATAGCCGCCGCCAGCGTCTGCTTCGGAAAATTTCATCGCTCGCCCCCCAAATAGCCAAACCAGCGACCGAGTTTAGCGCTTCGCGTTCCAGGATGGGACGGGGAAGGGCGGCGCGGTTGTCATTCGTCGGGCGTCGGCGTGTAGAATTCGGGCCTCTCATCCATCCGAGCCTCACAGGAACATCATGACCGTCCGCACTCGCTTCGCTCCCTCGCCGACCGGCTATCTGCACGTCGGCGGCGCCCGTACCGCGCTCTTCTGCTATCTCTATGCCCGCAAGCACGGCGGTCAGTTCGTCCTGCGCATCGAGGACACGGATCTGGAGCGCTCGACGGCCGAGTCGGTCAACGCCATCCTGGAGGGCATGACCTGGCTCGGGCTGGACTATGACGAGGGGCCGTTCTATCAGACCCAGCGTTTCGACCGCTACAACCAGATCATCGATGAGCTGCTCGACAAGGGGCTGGCCTACCGCTGCGATTGCCCGAAGGAGCGTCTGGAGAAGCTGCGCGTCGATCAGATGGCGCGCAAGCAGAAGCCGCGCTATGACGGCTGCTGCCGCCACAAGCAGGTCGATCCGAGTCAGCCGCACGTCATCCGCTTCAAGAATCCCGCCGATGGCGTGGTGATCGTCGACGACCTCATCCGTGGCCGGATGCCGTTCGCCAACGAGGAACTCGACGATCTCATCATCCGTCGCAGCGACGGCACTCCGACCTACAACCTGAGCGTGGTGGTCGATGACGCCGACATGGAGATCACCCATGTCATCCGGGGCGATGACCATATCAACAACACCCCGCGTCAGATCAACATCCTGCGTGCGCTCGGTTTCGAGCCGCCACGGTATGCGCACGTGCCCATGATCCTCGGCGACGACGGGGCGCGGCTGTCGAAGCGTCACGGCGCGGTGAGCGTCATTTCCTATCGCGACATGGGCTATCTGCCCGAGGCGCTGCTGAACTATCTGGTGCGTCTGGGCTGGTCGCACGGCGATCAGGAGATCTTCTCGATCGAGCAGATGATCGAGCTGTTCGATATCTCGGACGTCAACAAGGCCGCTTCCAGCTTCAACACCAGCAAGCTCGACTGGCTCAATCAGCAGTATCTGCAACAGGCCGAGCCGGCGCGCGTGGCGCGCTTGCTCAGTCCGCACATGGGCCGGATCGACATCGATCCCTCGACCGGGCCGGATCTGGTCGATGTGGTCAAGGCGCAGGCCGCGCGTGCCAAGACGCTGGTCGAGCTGGCCGAGATCAGCGCCTTCTGCTATCGCGATTTCGAGGAGTTCGACGAAGGTTCGGCCAAGAAGCATCTGCGTCTGGTCGCACGCGAGCCGCTGGAGAAACTGCGCGCCGGCTTCGAGCTGATGGCGTTCGAGGACTGGACGCCCGAGCAGTTGAAGCATGTGGTCGAGGGCGTGGCCGAGGAATTGCAGCTCAATCTGGGCAAGGTTGCCCAGCCGCTGCGTGTGGCCATCGTCGGGCGCGCGGCGTCTCCCGGTATCGAGGAGACGCTGATGCTGGTCGGCAAGGAGGCGACACTGCGTCGCATCGACAAAGCGCTGGGCTATATCGCCGCGCGCGGTGGCGAGGCTTGATGAGCGCTGCGCCGTGACGGATTCGCGGCGTGTGCGGCGGCGGTCTGCAAGGCTTGTGCAAAGCGTCTGTGGACTGGCATGCTTTGGGTGTGTTGCGAGTTGAACAGGAGCGTCATCATGCCAGCCGCCGCCGCCGTCCTAACGATCGATGTCGATGAGTATCTCGTCGGCGAACAGCAGAGCGACATACGTCACGAATATATCGCCGGTCAGGTCTTTGCCATGGCCGGCGCCAGCGAGACGCACAATCGTATTGCCGGCAATCTGTTTTTTCATTTGCGTGCCGCCGCGCGTGGTATGCCCTGTGGCGTCTTCATCGGCGATATGAAAGTCCGGGTCGCCGCGCACGATGCCTTCTATTATCCGGACGTTCTCTTGACCTGCGCGTCAGAGGATGCCGAGCCATTCTATAAAACTGCGCCCTGTCTGATCGCCGAGGTGCTCTCGCCGAGCACTGAACTGACCGATCGGCGTGAAAAGCTCATCGCCTATCGCGTTCTGGCGTCGCTGCGCTATTACATCCTGGTCGCTCAGGATTGCCGCCGGGTCGAGGTCTACAGCCGGGACGAAGCGGGCGACTGGCGGCATCAGGTCTATGAGAATGGCAGCGAGATCGTGTTCGATTGCCCGCCGCTGCATCCGCGCCTGACCCTGGACGATGTCTATGAGGATGTCGTGTTGGCGAACCCTCCAGCCCCTGTCGATTCATATTGAGACGGGGAATTATGCGGGACGTAACAGCTATATCGCCACGCGCGGCGGCGAGGCTTGATGTCGCATTGTTGAAGGGCGTGCCGTCTTCGACCGCGACGCCCGAACGACCGAGGCGACGCGGCGCGAGCGGTCTCAGACTCAGGTCTCGGTGACGGGCTTGGGCGCGAGCAGGGTGGTCAGGCTGTCCTCGTGGAACTGGATGCGTGCTTCGGTTGCGGCCAGTCGCATCTCGGCCTCGCGCCGCTCGCCTGCACCGGCCTCCAGCCGCCGTTCGAGCAGGCGCCGTTCGTCCTTGAGCCTGACCAGTCGCTCGGCCTCGGCCCGTTCGGACTTCTCCACGGCCTTGAGTTCGCGCTCGATCTCGCGGGCGGACTGGCCCTCGGCGGCGCGTCCCGAGCGTGACCAGAAGCTACGCTTGCGCGTCTCCTCGGCCTTGGCCTCCTCGGCCTGACGCCAGACCAACTGCTCGCGCAGCGTCGCGGCTCTCTGACTCAGCTCGGCCAACTCGACCTCGCAGACGGCGATGCCCGAGCGCGTCGCGGCGAGTTCGTCCTCCAGCTTGCGTCCGCTTTCGCGCAGACCCTGACGCTCGGCACGCTGTTTGGTCTCGAGCGTGCGCAGACGCGCGAGTTCCTCACGCGCGGCACTCATCAGGGTCTTGCGGTTCTCGTGCCGGCGGCGCTGTTCGAGTTCGGCGAGCTTGCGCTGATGGGCCAGTTGCTCGGCGACCTCGGCCTGACGCACGCGCGCCTGACTGCGCTCACGCACATGCTCGATCTCCTGCTCGCGCAGACGGATGGCTTCGAGCGCCTGCTGATGCGCGTGATCCAGACGTTCGCGCTCGCGTTGCAGTTCCTCCTCCTCGTGCAATCGGCGCAGGTTCCAGTCCTGACGCGCCTTCTGGAGTTCGACGGCGAGCTGGATACGCCTCTGGTCCTTGAGCGCCTTGGTCTCGGTCGATAGTTGCGCCTGGAGCTGATTGGTGCGCACCTCCAGTTCGCGCTCGAAGGCCGCCAGCTCGCGCTCGCGCCGTCGGCGCGCGAACAGCAGCTCGTCCTCCAGGTTCTCGCGCCGGTGGGCGAAACGATCGCGCTCCAGCTCGCGCTCGGCCAGATAGCGCAACAACGGCTCGCGCACCTCGATGATGGCCTGACGCTCGGCGAAAAAGGCCGTGGGGTCTTTTTCATAGGCCAGCCAGAGACGGGTGAACTCGACCGGGTTGAGTCTGTGTCCACTGTCGTCGAGCGGCGCGAATCCGGGGATGTCGTCGAGGCCGCCGTCCAGATATTTGCGGTACTGCATCTGGATGGTCTCGCTGTAATAGGCGCGCACCGAACCCGGCTCGAACAGCTTGAGCGCGATCAGCGACAGGAAGAGCACGCCGAGCGTGGCCTGGGCGAAGCCCTCGACCGTCTCGAAGTGGGGCACGCCCTGTTCCTCCGGACTGTCCTGGAGGGCCTGAAGCGCCTTGGAGCGGGTGGCGAAGGTCAGACGCGGCGGATTGGGTTCGAGCTGCTGGGCGGCGAGTTCGGCGGTGATGCCGTCGATGCGCTGCTGGTGCTCCTCGCCGAGGCGTTGCAGGGTCTCGGTGCGTTCGCGCAGTGTGCGCTCCCACTCGCCGAGACGTTGATCGATTTCGCTCACGCGCGCATCCAGCTCGGACTGTTTGGCCTCCAGTTGGCCGGCGAGCAACTGAGCGTTGGCTTCCCATTTGCGCGCCTCGGGTCCACGTCCCTCGGGGCGACCATCGCGGCCCAGGATCTCGTCACCGACACGCTGCTGGGCCGCGACCAGATCACGGCGCAGCAGCTCCAGTTCGGGCGCGAACTCGGCCTCAATCTCGGTGCGGCGTTGACGCTCGCGCGCGATCGACTCGGTCAGGCGCTCGATCTCGCGCGCCAGCGACTCGACGCGCGCACGGTGGTTCTCCTCGATCTGGGCCGTGCGCTCGGCGACCTGGGCCTCGAGTCGGGCGTCGCGCTCGGCGTAGTACTGTTCGACCTGGCGCTGGTGATAGCCGGCGATGTCGTCGGCACGGATGAGCTTGCCGAGGAAGGGCGCGGTGACATAGAGCGAGAGCGCGACGATGGCCAGCCGGGCGAGAAAGCCGAACAGCCAGCGCACTAGGGCGAAGAAGCCCTGATTGGCGCCCGGATTCCAGCGACGCGCGCGCGCCATCGGGCGCTCGGACATCACCAGCGAGGCATCGATGATCCAGACGACCGAGAAGATCAGCACGAACAGCAGCAGTCCGGCGAAGGGTTTCAGCCAGGCGCTGTCCTGGGGCACGATGCTCGCCCCGACCAGACCCCAGACGAGTCCCTCCAGGGTGGCCATCAGCAGGATGATGGTCCAGGCGAAGCCCAGCCACACCCGCGCGGCGGGCGTCAGCAGGCTGTCGCCATAGGGTTTCAGACGCACATGATCCCACACCCGCCGCGCGGTGAAGGGATGGTCGGCCCGGCTCTCCAGGGTCATCGTGGTCGGTCTCTCGATGGATACGACGGATTCGAGGTGGATAGTGTAACCGCCTTCGCTGGGGTCGGTCCTTTGGTCGCTCTCGATCGCTTTGGTTCAAGGTCGCTTGCGTCGCCCCGTGTCTCGCACGCATCATGTCGGGCTTCGTAACGCACCCAGAGGCCGCCATTTCCAATGGATCGACTGACACTGACTTCCATCATCGCTTCCGCCGCGTTCCTGATCTTTCTGATCGTGACCCTGACCTGGCACAACGACGAGTTGCGTCCGCGCGTCTGGCAGCTCAACGAGGTGCTGGAGCAGGATCCGATGCTCGCGGAATATCCCTATGACTTCAAGGTGCTGCTCTTTCTCAACGGCGTCGTCACCCTGACCAGCCCCCAGGCCTCGGAGGCCCCGCTGCGGCCCTTCCTGAACCGGATCGATCCGTCGCTGGCCGACAAGCCCGCCGACGCCCCCGAGGTGGTCGAGGCCGAGCGCCGCTTCCGCGCCATCGAGATGCAGGCGATCAAGGTGATGATCAGCCAGCCGGACGTGGACTCGGTAGTCTGGTCATTGGACCGGGCCTGGTATCACAAGAACCGTGTGCCGCTGGCCAAGTGATGCTCCACGGGTGGGATGAATGGGACACTTCCATGTCTTGATCGGTCTCGGCGGGATCGTCCTGCTGGCCGTGCTGATCGAGCTGGCGCGGGCGCTTGGCTGGCGTCGTCCGCGACCCTATATCTTGCGCACGCCGCTGCTGGACGTGCCCGAGCGTGCCCTGCTGGCGGTCCTGGAGCACATCCTGGGCGCGGACTACCGCCTGCTGGTCCGGGTGCGCGCCTCCGAGGTGCTGGACATCGCGCCGCGTCTGAGACGGCGCCAACGTGAGCGGGCCGCCGATCGGCTGGAACGCTATCGCTTCGACGTCCTGATCTGCGAGCGCGAGACCCTGATCCCGCGCTGCGCCGTGAATCTGGCGCCGCGCCGGCTCTGGCGCAAGACGCCTGGAACGGATGGGCTGGATCGGCTCTGCAAGGCCGTCGGGTTGCCTCTGGTGCGCCTGATCGAGCAGCCGCATTATGCCATCGCCGAGGTCGAGTCGCGGGTCCGTGAGGCCCTGTCCGCCTCGGCGCCGCCGGCCCAATCCGTGCCAGGGCTGGAGATCGAACTCACGAAGTCACCAGCGCTCGATGACGGGCCAAGGTTCAGGATCGACCCGGATCTCGACCTCGACGACCCGTGACAGGTTGCAGTGTGGGTTTTTGACGTGGGGGCGCATGCATGGCAACGGCGCAGCGCTTGCTGATCGGTTCCATTCTGATGGCCACGGTCATCGGCTCGCCGCTGGCGGCCTCCGGGCCGCTGAGCACAACGGCCGGCTCTGAACGGCAGGCCATCGAGGGCGATCAGGCCGCGAGGGCGGATCTGTTGTCGGTGCTCGGTGACGTGTCGGCCCTGGCAACCAAGACCCGCCTGAACGCTGACTATGTCCCCGGCATCCTGAGCATCCTGTACGGCGACGAACTCATCGCGCTCGGGGCGCGGACCGTCTGGGAAGCCCTGGAGCTGGTTCCCGGCGTGCAGATCGACCGCAACAACAATGGTGGGCTGCGTGTGGCGATCCGCGGCTTTCAGCACAGCAACGGCAACGTCAAGCTGCTGCTCAATTCGGTGGCGATGAACAATGCCTTCGGCGGCTATTCGAACATCCTCTACATTCCGATCGAGCAGGTGGAACGCATCGAGGTGATTCGCGGCCCCGGCTCGGCGGTGCATGGCGAGTTCGCCTTCGCGGGCGTCATCAACGTCATCACCCGCCAGAACGAGAATCGCGTCTATGTCGAGGCTGGAAGCGGCGAAGCCTATGGGACGGGCGCCGTGCTGTCGGCACGATCGCCCGATGGCGACTGGCGTCTCAATCTGAATGCCTCGGGCTGGGACCGGCAGGGCACAGAGATCACCGCCGGACCCGACCGGCTCTATGTCCTGGGTCAGAGCGAACTCTCCCAAGCGCCGGGCCGCATCAACAATGCCGAGAACCACCGGCTGGCCGTCTTTGCGCTGGATTACAAGAAACTCTCCGTGCTCGCGCAGTACAGTCGCAATCAGGGCGGAACCTTTTTCGGACCATTGAACGTACTGCCCGAGCCAAACACGGGCGCGAACGCCTCCCAGGCCGAACAGAGTCTGGTCCAGGTGCGTCAGGCTTTCGACCCGTTGCCCACACTCAGCGCCGAGTTCAAGCTCAGCTGGTCAGAGTTCATCGGCAACTGGGCCGTGGACATACTGCCCTCGGGTGTGGCCTTCCCGCTGGGGTCGCAGAACGTCTATCCCGACGGCGTCTTCCTGGAGGACTATGTGCGTATCACTCGCCAGGAGGCCGAACTCGATTTCGACTGGCGCGGCTGGAGCGGGCATCGCTGGCAACTGAGCCTCTCGGCCTCCGAGGCACGCATCGATGACGCCTGGTGGGCCTTCAACGGCGATGCCGAGACGCTGGAGCCGCTCCCGATCGTGCGTCGCTACAGCGGCGACCAGAACTTCATGAAAGAGGGGGCGCGGCGCTCGACCTACAGCATCGCCGTGCAGGATCAGTTCCAGCTCCTGGAGCCCTTGGCCCTGACGGCCGGTCTGCGCTATGACAGCTACAGCGACGCCGGCGACAATCTCTCACCGCGTCTGGCGGCCGTCTGGACCCTCAGCGACGAACACCTCATCAAGGCGCAGTATGCCGAGGCCTTCTTTCCGCCGACCCTGTATCAGCTCTACGGCAACGCCAGAAGCGGCGTGCGCAGCACTTTTTCTCTCGATCCCGAGACCGTGTCCACCACCGAACTCGGATACATCTTCCGGCGTGGCGCCGCAGTCGCGCGCGCCACGCTCTATCACTCCCGGGTCAGGGATCTGATCGTTCTCGCGAACGATCGCTATGACAACCGTGGACGGGTGAGGCTCCAGGGCGTCGAGACCGAATGGGAGCAGCGACTGAGTGCGACCTGGAAACTGACGGCCAACCTCAGTTACAGCGACACCCAGGACGAGGAGGCCGGTGCTCCGCTGACCGGCGCGGCCGACTGGCTGGGCAACCTGGGTCTGTTCTATCGTCCGCGTTCCGACATCCTGCTGAGTGGCCACTGGCGGTATGTCGGCGACCGCCATCGCTCGGCGGACGATCCAAGGCGCGACCGGCTCCCTGGTTATCAGGATGTGTCATTGACCCTGAGCTGGTTCGACGTTGGCACGCCCGGACTGACTCTGCGCGCAGGCGTCGACAATCTTCTGGGGCAGCAGATCAAGTCGCCCGCCGCCGCCTATACCTACATGGATGATTATCCGCGGCTGGAAGAGCGCCTCTGGTGGGTTCAGTTCTCCTATCATTGGCGCTAGCGCGTCCGTGATTTCGGAACCAGGGTCGACAGGCGCAGCAACTTGGAGCTGATCCGGATGCCTGTGCGCGTGGCGGCCTCGTGATCGATCATGGCGTGCAGTCGCCCGTCCTCGCGCACCAGGGACACCATGCCGCCCGCGTGCACCAGTCGCTCCGTATCACCGACGGTGAGCACGGGCGCCCCCGCGACCTCGGCGAGCACGCTGGACATGGATTCGGTCGCCCGCCGGTCGAGATAGAGCACATGACAGCGGCGCCAGGGCGTCTGCTCCTGGGGGCTGGCGAGCTGCAACGGCCGGCCCGCGACCTGCTCGCCGGTCAGCATCCGCCGCAGACTGGAGGACAGCTGCGGGTTGCCGAGCACGCAGTAGCGCAGCGGTGCGGAGGCCGAGTCGAACGCGGCGGCGGGCCACTGGATGAAGAAGGCGAAGTTGCGCAGAAAGTCAGCGCGCCGGTCGATCTCGTCGAAGGGTTCGTAGTGACGCGCCTCTTCCAGGAAGTAGGGCCTGAACCGGATGCCCGAGCGTTCGGCCTGGGTCAGGTTGACGATGGGCAGAACGCGATCGGCCACATGGAGACCGACCACGGCGCCGGCCTCGACGGCGCCATCGAACGGAGAGAAGACGAGCGCGCGTTGACGCTCGGACCAGGCGCGCAGGCGATCGGGGGACAGGCCGACGCTCGCGATGAAGATGCCGCCTGGACGCGGGCCTGAATAGGCGTCCAGCTCTGCTGCCGAGAGTACCTTGGCCCTGAGTCCGTGACCGCGGACCTTCGCGGACTCGAGCTGTGCGGGGAGCTGGAGCGCGGGGGGCTTGGCGCCCTCGTGGACCACCAGCACCAGTAGCCGTCCGTCCGGACCGAGCGCGGTCTCGAGCGACTCCACCGCACCAATGCTGACCGGGAAGAGCTTCAGGCCCAGCTGCATCCGCTGCTCGTCCTCGCGCCACAGGGTCTGAGGATTGCCCAGTGCGTCCAGGGGGGCGAGCAGCACCGAAATACAGAGGGCAAGACACAGGAGTGTGCCGCGAACGAGGCTGAAGTCAATCCGAGTCGATACGGTGCGTCCTGTCCCTGTCATCGGTGTCGAATGGCCGATCCGGTCTCGGTCCAGCCCTCTCCTCATGCCGCCTGTATCCCCTGTTGTTTGACATCCTCCCGTCCTGAAGGCCGGGATTCACAACGCACCCGCCGCGCGATTCTAGAGCCTATCCAGGGCGCAGACTACCGCATTCCGAGGCAGAGGCACGATGCGAACCCATGTTCGGTGTCGGATGTGCCAGGCTCAAGCGGTCGGATCGATCCACACCCGTCCGTCCATGACCTTCACCGGAAAGACTCGGATCGGGCAGTCGGCCGGCTCGTCGAGCGGCTCGCCGGTCTCCAGACTGAAGCGGCTGCCGTGCAGCGAGCACTTGATCCGGTTGCCGTCGAGACAGCCGAACGACAACGGATAATCCTCGTGGCTGCAATTGTCTTCGACGGCATGATAACGCCCGTCGACATGGGCGAGGATGACATCGCGTCCCGCGACCCTGACCTTGATGAATTTACCTTCGGGAATGGTATCGCAGGCGGCGACGGCGACGAAAGCATCCGACATCAGCGCACCCTCCGCGCCGCGCGGCCCGAGTCGAGCACGTCGCGGACGCGATCGGCGGCCACTTCCAGCGAACGCTCGCGTCCCAGATGCCAGAGGATGAGTGCGCCGGTGCAGACCAGACTGTCGTAGGTCGGTCCCTTGGCCCCATCGAGCGCCGCCAGTCCGGCCTCAGCCGCCGCCTGAGCCGTGGCCTCGATATCGACCGCCACCGCGATCTCGTCGCCCGGCCGAGTGGTCTGGGGCAGATCCTCGGGCAGGGGTGCCGAGCGCACCGTCTGTTCGATGCCGAGCGCGGTCGGGTCGATCTCGAAGGACTGCTCCTCGGAATGATGCTGATAGCTGAAACAGACGCCCTGCTGCCGCAGCGAGGGGATGACGCCGCCCTCGACGCCCCGGATCAGCAGCGCCGAGTCGAACCCGGCATGACGCGCGAGCATGGCATAGATGCGCGGATAGGGCTTGTGGACATAGCCCGTCACCAGATGGGTGTGCTTGCGCCCGTGGATGGGGCGCGCCAGCACCTCAGTCGTCGTGATGACCTGACGCTTGACGATGGTCGAGCGCAGGCCGACCAGATGGTGCAGCGGGGCGCAGAAGGCGCGCTGGTCGACATAGCTCCAGCCGAGTTCGGGGTCGGCGAGGCGTTCGGCGGCTTCGACCGGGGTCAGATCGACCGGCGCCCCGGCAGCCTCCAGCACATGCCGATGGGTGACGCCGAACTTGGGTCCGACGGCGTGCGCGCCATGGCTGATGCTCGTCACGCCGCACTCGGCCAGCACCGGCATCAGGAAGGGCGCGGCCGGCAGACAGCGGTTGTAGCCGTCATAGGGATCGGCGATGTCGACCACCTCGTCGACCCCGGCGACCACATGGCCGGTGGCCTCGCGGATGGCATCCAGCACGCCCTTCATCTCGTCGTCGGTCTCGCGCTTCATGCGTAGCGCGATCAGGAAGATGCCGGCCTGGACCGGATCGACCGCATTGTCGAGGATGGCGCGCATTCCGGCGCGCGCCTCGTCGAGCGAAATGTCCTTGGAGAGTTCGGGGCCGGTAGCGATGCGCTGGATGATCGAGCGCATCAGGGTCTTGGGGTCATCGGTCTGGGTCATTGGGTTGTCCTCCAGGGAGTGTGACTGTCGTCGTTGGTTCACTCGAAGCAAACCATATCGAGCGTTCAGGCGGCATTCTCAATGCTCAATCGCGGAAGCGCCGCTCCAGGTCGTCATAGGCGTCGATGCGCCGGTCGCGCAGAAAGGGCCAGAGCCGCCGCACCGGCTCGGTGAGCGTCAGATCGACCTCGGCGACCAGGAGCTTGGGCGCTTGGTCGTCGGCCTGGGCGAGGATCTCACCCAGGGGGCCGCAGACGAAGGAGCTGCCCCAGAAGCGCGTCCCCGGCGTCAGACCGCTGGGGTCGGACTCGTAACCGACCCGGTTGCAGGCGGCCAGACTCAGACCATTGGCGATGGCGTGCCCGCGCTGGACGGTGATCCAGGACTGGATCCGACGTTGTTGTTCTTCGGGCATGTCGTTGGGATTGGCGCCGATACCGCTCGGTGCGAGCAGGATCTGGGCGCCGCCGAGCGCCATGGCGCGCGCCGCTTCCGGAAACCACTGATCCCAGCCGATGAGCACGCCCAGGCGTCCCACGGCGGTGTCGATCGGATTGAAGCCCAGATCGCCGGGTGTGAAATAGAACTTCTCGTAACAGCCGGGCATGTCCGGGACGTGCATCTTGCGATAGATGCCCGCGAGCGCGCCATCGGCGTCCAGGACCACGGCCGTGCTGTGATAGAGACCGGGCGCGCGCTGCTCGAACACCGAGCCGACGATCACCAGTTGCAGCTCGCGCGCGAGCGCGCTCAGATGCTCGGTGGTCGATCCGGGGATGGACTCGGCCAGATCGAACAGATCCGGGTTCTCGGTCTGGCAGAAATAGGGACCATTGTGCAGCTCCTGGAGCAGCACCAGCTCGCAGCCGCGGATCGAGGCGGCGCGGATGGCGGCCTCGCAGTCCTCCAGATTGGCGGCGGTACTGCCCTGGTCGGATTGCTGGACGAGCGCGAGTGTCAGTGACGAACGGGGCATGGTGTCGAACCTCCAAGTGAACCTGACGCCCATTATCCGCCGATCGCCAGGGGGCGGGGCCGAAACTCGGAATGTTTTGATTCGGAGCCGAGCCTTGTTTATAACATCGCGCCGAACAGTTCGGTGGTCTACAAGAGCGGGCGCAGGCTGAGGTTGGCCGGTGAGCGACGTTTGTATGGGGCGCGAGACACATGGCCAATTTTCAGACACATCTCAATATCGGCATCCTCGTCAGTGCCGCCGCCACGCTCTCGCTGCATGTGGCCGGCTTCATCGAGCAGTCGCAGATGCCGGTCCTGTTCGCACTCGGCGTGGCCGGCAGTCTGCTGCCGGACATCGACCTGGAGCGCTCCAGGCCGACCGGACTGCTGTTCAACGTCCTGGGGGTCGTGCTGGCCTTCGCCGTCACTCTGCCGCTGACGGTGCGTTTTCAGCCGCTGGTGCTGGCGGCGATCTGGGGCACGGTCTTTCTGGCGGTGCGCTATGGCGTGCTGAAGGTCTTTTCGAGCTTCACCGTCCATCGCGGGGTCTGGCACTCCTGGCTGGCCGTCGCCGCCGTGTCGATGGCGACGACCAATCTCGCCTACTGGGTGTGGGAGCACTCGGCCGAGCGTGCCTGGATCGCTGGTCTGATGGTCGGCCTCGGCTATCTGACCCATCTGGTGCTCGACGAGTTTTCGAGCGTCGATCTGTTCAACGCCAAGGTCAAGCGCTCCTTCGGCACCGCACTCAAGCCGATCAGCCTGAAATATCCCTGGAGCACCCTGGGCATGGCCGCTGTGCTCGCCGGTCTGATCTCGATAGCTCCGCCCGTACAGACCGTGCTGGAGCGGTTCGATCTCGACCCGCAGGCGACCCTGGCCGGGCTGGAGATCTGGCTGCGCGACGGTATGCAGTGGGCCGCCGGGCATTTGAACGCGTGGTGGACGCAGCTGAGCCGGCAGTTTCCCATACAGGCGGCGCGCGGCTGACCGATGGTGCGTCGCGCTGTACTCGGGAGCCGGGGTGCGCTAGATTATCGAGCCTTTGTCTCGCGATGCTCGGTCGCGAGCCGACGACGGCATCAAGAGCCTACAGCAGGCGCGGTTCAGACAAACGATCTCGGAACCCATGGATCTCAATTTTCTCGATTTTGAACAACCCATCGCGGAACTCGAGGCGAAGATCGAAGAGCTTCGGCTGGTCGGGCACGACAATGCACTCAACATCCAGGAGGAGATCGAGCGCTTGCAGGCCAAGTGCCGGACGCTGACCGAGTCGATCTTCTCCTCGCTGACGCCCTGGCAGATCTCGCAGCTGTCGCGCCATCCGCAGCGTCCCTATCTGCTCGACTATGTGCGGCGGATCTTCGACGAGTTCCACGAGCTGCACGGCGACCGCGCCTTTGCCGACGATCCGGCCATCGTCGGCGGACTGGCCCGGCTCGACGGGCGTCCGGTGATGGTCATCGGGCATCAGAAGGGGCGCGACACCAAGGAGAAGATCCAGCGCAACTTCGGGATGCCGCGTCCCGAGGGCTATCGCAAGGCCTTGCGCCTGATGGAGATGGCCGAGCGCTTCCGGATGCCGATCCTGACCTTCATCGACACGCCGGGCGCCTATCCGGGCGTTGGTGCCGAGGAACGCGGCCAGAGCGAGGCGATCGCACGCAATCTGCGCGAGATGTCGCGTCTGCGCACGCCCATTCTCAGCACTGTGGTCGGGGAGGGCGGTTCGGGCGGCGCGCTGGCCATCGGCGTCGGCGACTGGCTCGGCATGTTGCAGTTCGGCACCTACTCGGTGATCTCGCCCGAGGGCTGCGCCTCGATCCTGTGGAAGAGCGCCGACAAGGCGCAACTGGCCGCTGAGGCCATGGCCATCACCTCCGACAAGCTGATGGAACAGGGACTGGTCGACGAGGTCATCGAGGAGCCGCTGGGCGGCGCTCACCGCAACCCGGACGCCATGTCCAAGACACTCAAGCAGGCGCTGCTGGCGCGTCTGGAGACGCTCGACAAGATCGACATGGATGCACTGATCGCGGCGCGTTACAAGCGTTTGATGGGCTTCGGGCGTTTCAAGGAAGCCTGAGCCGAACGGCGGCGTCCATGTGACGACCGAGTTTTCGCCCGACGCGCTGCTGGAACGGCTCGTTCCTTTCGGTGTGGTTCCGCGCTACTGGATCGCCTACAGCGGCGGGCTGGATTCCAGCGTCCTGCTGGAGTCCCTCACGGCGATCCGCGCGCGGCTGCCAGGTGCAGACTCGCACGACCGGCTCATGGCTGTGCATGTCGATCATGGGCTGCAAGCGGCCTCGGCCGACTGGGCCGAACACTGTGTCGCACGCTGTGCCGCGCTGAACATCCCGTTGCGGATCGAACGTCCAGCCTCATCCCCTCGAACCCGTGAAAGCCTGGAAGCCTGGGCGCGCGAGGTGCGTTACGCCATCTTTCGTCGTCTGCTCGCACCGGGCGACCTCCTGCTCACCGCCCAGCATCGCGACGATCAGGCCGAGACCCTGCTGTTGGCGCTGCTGCGTGGCAGCGGTCCGCATGGGCTGGCCGCCATGCCGTTCAGCGCTCCGCTCGGCGCCGGACGGCTCGTCAGACCGCTGCTTGATGTCAGCCGCCGCTCGCTCGCCGACTATGCGCACCGTCGGGGGCTCGACTGGATCGAGGATCCCAGCAACGACTACACCGCGTTCGACCGCAACTATCTGCGCCACCGCGTGCTGCCGCGGCTGCGCGCGCGCTGGCCGTCGGCGGACGCGACCCTGGCACGCAGTGCGCGCCATTGCGCCGAGGCGGCCGAACTGGTCGACCAGTATGCTGCTCGAACGCTCATCCAAGCCCGTGGGGTCCAACCGGGCGCGCTGTCACTGGCCGCGCTCGGGCGTCTCGATCGGCCATTGCGCAAGGCCGTGGTGCGGCACTGGCTGATCGAACGAGGTTTCAGACCGCCGGACACCCGGCATCTCGACCGTCTGCTCGACGAACTGCCAGCCGCCCGCGCCGATGCCAATCCAGGCGTCGTCTGGAAGGGGTGTGAGGTGCGGCGCTATCGTGGCGAGCTGCTGGCTTTTCGTCCGCTACCGCCACCGCCGGCGAGCGAGATGCACTTCCTTTGGCGTATCAGCGGAGAGCATGGCGTCCTGGAGTTGCCGGATGGATTCGGGCGTCTGGAGTGGCGGCGACACCCTGACGCAGATGCGCCGGACGTCCACTCTATCCAGGCGCGAGCACTCGACACCTCGCCGCCACCCAAGGGGGACGCGAATGTGATCGAACTCCAGGTTCGCTTCGGTGATTTCGGTCACAGCTGTCGGGCCGGCATGAACCGACCGCATCGCACCCTGAAAAAGTTGTTCCAGGAGTCAGGTGTCCCGGCCTGGCTCAGAGGTCATGTGCCCCTGATCTTCCAGGGAGAACGGCTCATCGCAATCGCCGGGGTGACGGCTTGTCATGGCCGGCGCGACGAGACCGGACTAAGCTTTCAACTTCTGTGGTCCGGATTTGCCTGGGAGCGCGACTGGCCTTGGCTCGGTCGCCTTCTGGAAAGCTAAGGGGATTGAGAGTATTCATCCATGAGCGTTCTGGCTGGATTGATCCACAATGCCACGCTGCTGCTGGCGCTGGTGGCGGCCTACAGCCTCTTCATCGTCCGGCTGCCGCGCGAGCATCTGGCCGTTCGGCTCCTCAATGGACTGATCTTCGGCCTCGTCGCCCTGGTCGGCATGCTTTATCCGCTGACCCTGAGACCCGAGCTGATCTTCGATGGGCGCACTGTGGTTGTGGGGCTGGCCGGACTTTTCGGCGGCGCTCCATCCGCTGCCGTGGCCGCATCGATCGCGGCGGCCTATCGGATCTGGATGGGCGGTCCAGGCGTCTACATGGGTGTCGGAACCATCCTGACCGCCGCTGTGCTGGGCAGTCTGTTCTACGCCCTGCGCCGGACCGATCGCGTGCGGGTCGATGTCTGGACGCTGGCGCTCTTCGGGCTGCTGGTCCATGTGTTGGCCCTGGCCTGGATACCGCTGCTGCCCAGCGACTGGCGTCAGAGTGTCCTGGAGCAGATCGTCGTCCCCTATCTCACCGTGTTGCCGCTGCTCATGGTCGTGCTGGGTCTGTTGCTCCAGTCCCAAGAGCGGCGCGTCGACGACGAGAAGGCACTGCGCCAGGCCAAGGCCGAACTGCAACAGCGTCGGGATCATCTGGAGGCGCTGGTCGAGGCGCGCACGGCTGAACTCGCCGCCGCCCGCGACGCCGCCGAGGCGGCCAATCGGGCCAAGAGCGAGTTCCTGGCCAACATGAGCCACGAGATCCGCACCCCGCTCAACGCCATCAGCGGCATGGCGCATCTGATGCGTCAAGCCGGTCTCTCGCCCGATCAGACCGCGCGACTCGACAAGCTGGAGGCGGCCAGCACGCATCTGCTCAATCTCATCAACGCCATCCTGGAGTTCTCCAAGATCGAGGCCGGCAAGCTGAGGCTCGAAGAGGCGCCGCTACGCATCGATGAGCTAGTCGAACGGGTGCTGTCGATGTTGCACGAGCGCGCCGAGGCCAAGGGGTTGCGGATCGACAGCGAGGTCGACCCGCTACCGCCCTGTCTGCTCGGAGATGCGACACGGCTGCAACAGGCCCTGATCAACTATGCCGGTAACGCCATCAAATTCACTGAGCAGGGTCGGATCAGGCTCAGGGTGACACTGGCCGAGGAGGACGCAACCAGCGCCCTGGTGCGCTTCGAGGTCGAGGACACCGGGACCGGGATCGAGTCCGAGGTTCTATCCCGATTGTTCAGTGTCTTCGAGCAGGGCGACAACTCCATCACCCGTCGGCATGGCGGAACCGGTCTGGGACTGGCGATCACCCGGCGTCTGGCTCAGCTCATGGGGGGTGAGGCCGGCGCCGACAGTACGCCCGGCGTCGGCAGTCGCTTCTGGTTCAGTGCGCGTCTGAGCAAGGCCGATCCGACAGTATTTGCGTCGAGCACCGAGCCACTTCCCACCGGCGGGGCCGAAGATCGTGTCAAGCACGACCATGCCGGCTGTCGTGTCCTGCTGGTCGAGGACGAGCCGATCAACCAGGAGATCGCGCGTGAGCTGCTGGAGGAGGCCGGGTTGAGCGTCGATACCGCTGACGATGGCGTCGAGGCTGTGCGCTTGAGCACGGAGAACGACTATGCCCTGATCCTGATGGACATGCAGATGCCGAACATGGATGGACTGGAGGCAACCCGCCGCATCCGTCAGGGTCGACGCGGGGCCGACACGCCGATCGTGGCGATGACGGCCAATGCCTTCGCCGAGGACCGGGCGCGCTGTCTGGAGGCGGGCATGAACGACTTTCTCACCAAGCCGGTGATGCCCGAGACGCTCTACGGCGTGGTGGACACATGGTTGTCGGTGCCGAATGGACGCTGAACCTCCGGGTCTCAAGCTGAATAATCGATCATGAAGTGAGGACTGATGAAGCAGGCTGTACATTCTCCAGAGGCCACCCAATGGCCGATCATCGAAGCGCGGCTGTCGCAAGGCTGTGCCGCGCTCGGACTGACGCCGACGCCCGAGCAACAGGCACGTCTGGTCGCCTTCCTCGGCCTGCTCGCGCGCTGGAACCAGGCCTACAACCTGACCGCCGTGCGCGATCCGCTGGAGATGGTCGCCAAGCATCTGCTCGACAGTCTGGCGATCGCGCCCTTTCTGTTCGGCGAGACGGTACTCGATGTCGGCACGGGCGCCGGTCTGCCGGGGCTGCCGCTGGCCATCCTCGCGCCCGAACGCCGCTTCCAACTGCTCGACAGCAACAACAAAAAGGTGCGCTTCGTCCGCCAGGCGGTGCTCGAACTCGGCCTGACCAACGTCGAGCCGGTGCAGTCGCGCATCGAAGCGTACCGACCGGGACGAAAATTCAGTACCATAGTCAGCCGCGCGGTGGCCGCCGAATCCGTCTTGCCGGTATTGGCCGCCGATCTCTGCGATCGACCGGGCCGTTTGCTGCTCATGAAGGGGCGCGCGGACGAAGCCGCCGACGAGACGGCCTGGGCCGCGCTGAAGCCGATCATCCATCGGCTGACGATTCCCTTTCTCGATGCCCCACGTCATCTGATCGAACTCCGGAGTGACTGAGTCGACCATGGTCAACATCATCGCGATCGCCAACCAGAAGGGCGGGGTCGGCAAGACCACCACGGCGGTCAATCTCGCCGCTGCGCTGGCGTTCATGCGCCGTCGTGTGCTGTTGATCGATCTCGATCCGCAGGGCAACGCGACCATGGGCTGCGGGGTCGACAAGCATCAGGTCGAGCATACGACCTGTGATCTGCTGCTGACCGATGTGCCCATCGCTGATTGTCTCCAGCGCGTCACCGAACCCGCGCCCGGATTCGACCTGCTGCCGTCCAACGCCGATCTGACCGCCGCCGAGGTCGGTCTGCTCGATTCGTCCGACCGCGAGCAGCGCTTGAGCCGGGTACTGGCCACGGCGGTCGGCGCCTATGAGCTGGTCATCATCGACTGCCCGCCCTCGCTCAACATGCTCACGCTCAATGCGCTGGTCGCGGCGCACGGCGTGCTGATCCCGATCCAGTGCGAGTATTACGCGCTCGAAGGGCTGTCCTCGCTGCTCGACACCATCGAACAGGTGCGCGAGAGCCGCAATGCCGGTCTGCGTATCGAGGGCATCCTGCGCACCATGCACGACCCGCGCAACAACCTGGCCAATCAGGTCTCGACCCAGCTCGTCACCCATTTCAAGGATCAGGTCTACCGCACCATCATCCCGCGCAACGTCCGCGTGGCCGAGGCGCCCAGTCACGGTCAGTCGGCGCTGGTTTACGACCCGCAATCGCGTGGGGCGCTCGCCTATCTGGCGCTCGCCAGCGAGGTGCTGCGCCGTCAAGAAAAACGCCGCCAGGCCGAAGCGGCCTGATCCGGCTCAATCGATCCCAAGACGCATGGACACGAGCGAACAGAAGAGCATGCCGCGCAAGAAAGGGCTCGGACGCGGACTCGACGCCCTGTTGGGCGCGGCCCGCCCGCCGGCATCACGCCTCGATCCGACCAGTGGTGAAACCCCGACGACGACCTCAGGTGCCGGCGCGAATCCGAATCCGAACCCGAGCCTGACGCCCGTCGAAGCAATCCGCCGTCTGCCGCTGGAATACATTCAGCGCGGTCGCTATCAGCCGCGACGCGACTTCGATCCTGAGGCGCTACGCGAGCTAGCCGACTCCATCCGCGCCCAGGGCGTGATCCAGCCGATCGTGGTGCGTCCGCTCGCCGAGCCGGGCGCGACCGGCGCGCGTTATGAGATCATCGCCGGCGAGCGTCGCTGGCGTGCCTCGCAGCAGGCGGGACTGGCCGAGATCCCGGTGGTCGTGCGCGAGGTCGACGAGCGCACCGCTCTGGCCATCGCCCTGATCGAGAACATCCAGCGCGCCGACCTCAACCCGCTGGAAGAGGCGGGCGCGCTCGAACGCCTGATCACCGAGTTCGATCTGACCCATCAGGACGTCGCCGAGGCGGTCGGCAAGTCGCGCGCCACGGTCAGCAACCTGCTGCGCCTGCTGGAACTCAATGCGGACGTCAAGGAGCTGGTGGCACAGTCCCGGCTTGAGATGGGCCATGCGCGCGCCCTGCTCGGACTCAAGGGTGAGATCCAGAGTCGGACCGCGCATCAAGTGGTCGCTGCCGGACTCTCGGTGCGCGAGACCGAACGTCTGGTACGCCGACTCCAGCAGACCGACGAGCCGTCGCGTACAACCGCCCAGCCATCTTCGGCGGACGATCCCAACATCCGCCAGCTCCAGAACGACCTGACTGATCGTCTCGGCGCGCACGTCCGGATCCAGCATGGCCAGCGTGGTTCGGGCAAGCTGGTGATCGCCTACAACACCCTGGACGAACTCGACGGCATCCTGTCGCGCATTCAGTGAAGTTCCGACAACCCGTTTCCGGACGAACGACGCTCACAGACATTGACCCTGTGTTCACGAATACTTATAATTGCGGGCTTGTGAGTGCCGAGCCTGCTCCACTCACGTCGATCCGATGCAACAGCCGAACGCGCTTCAAGCCAGAAAGATCCTGAAAATCCAGTCGATCTTCGGCTTGATCCTGACCATCATCGCCCTGCCGTTCGGCAGTCCAGTTGCGATTTCAGTCCTGATCGGGGCCGGAACTTGCTGGCTGGCTAACGCCTTACTGGTAGCCTGGGTCTTTCGCGCCTATCGCGCCCAGGCACTGGAGAGGCTGGTTTTGCGTTTTTACAGCGCCGAGGTCGCGAAGATCGCCCTGATCCTCGTGCTCTTCGGGGCTGCGTTCGTGATCTATGACGACTTGAACATGCCGGCCTTGCTTGGCGCCTACTTCCTGGTCCAAGTGATTCCGACCCTGATTGCCGCTCGAACGGGCAGCCGAACCCAGTAAGTGAGAGATGATCGATGGCTTCTTCTGAAACCCTCACCTCCCAAGGATACATCCAGCACCATCTCACCAACCTGACGCTCGGCTGGCATCCCGAGCATGGGCTGAGCTTCGCGCACACCAGCGCAGAGGCTGCCGAGATGGGGTTCTGGGCCATCAACGTCGACACCATGTTCTTCTCGATCCTGCTCGGATCGATCTTCCTGTGGTTCTTCAAGGGCGTGGCCGAGCGCGTGACCGCCGGTGTGCCCAACGGCGCGCAGAACTTCGTCGAATGGATCGTCGATTTCGTCGAAGAGAACGTGCGCGGCTCCTTCAGCCACAAGAACGACATGGTCGCCCCCCTGGCCCTGACCATCTTCGCTTGGGTGTTCCTGATGAACCTCATGGACCTGGTGCCGGTTGATCTGATCCCGCACCTGTTCGCGCAGTTGTTCGCCACCCTGGGCGCCGATCCGCATCACGTCTATCTCAAGGTCGTGCCGACCACCGACCCGAACGCCACCTTCGGCATGGCGCTCATGGTGTTCATCATGGTGCTTTACTACAGCATCAAGATGAAGGGGCTTGGCGGTTTCCTCGGCGAGCTGACCCTGCAACCCTTCGGCAAGTGGGGCATGCCGGCGAACCTGATCCTGGAAGGCATCAGTCTGCTGTCCAAGCCGGTCTCGCTCGCCCTGCGACTCTTCGGCAACATGTACGCCGGTGAGATGATCTTCATCCTGATCGCGCTGCTCTATGGCGGCGGCATGATCCTGGCCGGAACAGCCGGTGTGCTGCAATTCGTCTGGGCGGTGTTCCACATCCTGATCATCACGCTGCAAGCCTTCATCTTCATGGTGCTGACCATCGTCTATCTGGACATGGCGCATCAGGAGCATCACTGATCGTCCGCCAGGGCGTCGCGCCGCTGATGGCGCGACGCCCGGCCTGTTTTCGTCAACCAACAGTTCGTCTTTTTTACTCAAACCCCTGGGGGATCTCATGGAACTCGAAGTCGCACAAGCATTCGCAATGGCCATCAAGTTCATCGGCGCGGGCCTCATGCTCGGTCTGGGCGCGGTCGGCGCCGGCGTGGGCATCGGTGTCCTGGGCGGTCGCTTCCTGGAAGGCGCCGCACGTCAGCCGGAACTGATCCCGATGCTGCGCACCCAGTTCTTCATCGTCATGGGTCTGGTCGACGCCCTGCCGGTCATCGCGATCGCCATGGGTCTGTACCTGATGTTCGCTGCCTAAACATGCATCCGGCTCCGGCCGGGTCGAGGACACTCGCCTGTCACCCTGACTAGGTCCGAGGCAAAGGCACGAGGCAACGCTATGAACATCAATCTGACCCTGTTCGCCCAGATGATCACCTTCGCGGTGTTCGTCGGGTTCTGCATGAAGTACATCTGGCCGCCCATCGTGAAAGCGTTGGCGGAGCGCAAGGCCAAGATCGCCGAGGGTCTCGCCGCCGCGGAGCGTGGTCACCAGGAGAAGGCGCTCGGCGAGCAGCGCGCGCTGGAACTGATGAAAGAGGCCAAGACCAACGCGGCCGAGATCGTCGGTCAGGCCCAGAAGCGTGCGACCGACATCGTCGAAGAGGCGAAGTCCGACGCGCGTTCCGAGGGTGAGCGACTGGTCGCCGCCGCCAAGGCGGAGATCGAGCGTGAGACCAATCGCGCGCGCGAAGAGCTGCGCGAGAAGGTCGCTACGCTGGCCATCGCCGCCGCCGAGAAGATCCTCCAGAAAGAGATCGACGTCGCGGCCCATCGCTCGATCGTCGACGATTTCGCCAAGCAGCTCTAAGGGAACACCATGGCCGGAGAACTCACCACCATCGCGCGCCCTTATGCCGAGGCCGCCTTCGCGCACGCCAAGGAATCCGGGCGAATCGACGCCTGGGCCGACGCGCTGACGCTGCTGGCGACAGTGACCTCGGATCCGCACATGGCCGCGCAGATCGGCAATCCGACCGTGCCGCGCGAGCGGATCCGCGACCTGCTGCTCGAAATCTGTGGCGACGCGCTGGCGGCGGGTCCGGCCAATCTGGTGCGTCTGCTCGCGGACAACGCGCGGCTCGCGGCCATTCCCGAGATCGCGCGTCTCTTCGAGGAGCGTCGCGTCGCCGATCAAGGCGTGCGTCACGTCCTGGTGCGCAGTGCGTTCGAAGTCGAAGACGCGCAGCGCTCGGCCTTGGCCGACGCGCTCGCGAAGCGCCTGGGCGCTCAGGTCGATCTGAGCTTCGAGATCGATACCGCCCTGCTCGGCGGACTCGAGATCCGTGCCGGCGACTTCGTCATCGACCACTCCGTGCGCGGCAAGATCAAG
Source organism: Allochromatium humboldtianum (assembly GCF_013385175.1). Taxonomy (GTDB): domain Bacteria; phylum Pseudomonadota; class Gammaproteobacteria; order Chromatiales; family Chromatiaceae; genus Thermochromatium; species Thermochromatium humboldtianum. The sequence goes on from NZ_JABZEO010000001.1 coordinate 91,559, forward strand.
CAACTGGCCCACGCTCTGCAATTCTGAACTGGACACCGCCATGCAACTGAATCCATCCGAGATCAGCGATCTCATCAAGCAGAAGATCGAGAAATTCGAGCTTCAGTCCGAGGCCCGCACCGAAGGCACCGTGGTCAGCCTGACCGACGGCATCGTGCGCATCCACGGGCTGTCCGACGCTCAGTACTATGAGATGCTCGAATTCCCGGGAAACACCTACGGATTGGCGCTGAACCTGGAGCGTGACTCGGTGGGCGCGGTGGTCCTGGGCGACTACACCCATCTGTCCGAGGGCGATTGGGTCCGTTGCACGGGGCGCGTCCTGGAAGTGCCGGTCGGCGCGGGTCTGCTGGGCCGCGTCGTCGATGCGCTGGGCAACCCCATCGACGGCAAGGGTCCGATCGAAGCCGAAGGCACCTCGCCGATCGAAAAGGTCGCGCCGGGCGTCATCGAGCGCAAGTCGGTCGACCAGCCGGTGCAGACCGGCCTCAAGGCCATCGACGCCATGGTGCCGGTCGGTCGCGGTCAGCGTGAGCTGATCATCGGCGACCGCCAGACCGGCAAGACCGCGGTGGCCATCGACGCCATCATCAACCAGAAAGGCACCGGCGTTAAGTGTATCTACGTCGCCGTCGGCCAGAAGAACTCCTCGATCGCCGCCATCGTGCGCAAGCTCGAAGAGCACGGCGCCATGGATCACACCATCATCGTCGCCGCGCCTGCCGCTGATTCGGCCGCCATGCAGTTCCTGGCTCCCTATGCCGGCTGCACCATGGGCGAGTACTTCCGCGACAAGGGCGAGGATGCGCTGATCGTCTATGACGACCTGACCAAGCAGGCCTGGGCCTACCGTCAGGTGTCGCTGCTGCTGCGCCGTCCGCCGGGCCGTGAAGCCTATCCGGGTGACGTCTTCTATCTGCACTCGCGTCTGCTGGAGCGCGCCGCGCGCGTCAACGCCGATTACGTCGAGAAGATGACCGACGGCAAGGTCAAGGGCCAGACCGGCTCGCTGACCGCACTGCCGATCATCGAGACCCAGGCCGGCGACGTGTCCGCCTTCGTTCCGACCAACGTGATCTCGATCACCGACGGTCAGATCTTCCTCGAGACCGACCTCTTCAACGCGGGTATCCGTCCGGCCATCAACGCCGGTCTGTCGGTCTCACGTGTCGGTGGTGCGGCTCAGACCAAGATCATCAAGAAGCTCGGCGGCGGTATCCGTCTGGCACTGGCTCAGTACCGCGAGCTGGCGGCCTTCTCGCAGTTCGCCTCCGATCTGGACGAGGCGACCCGCAAGCAGCTCCAGCGCGGCGAGCGTGTCACCGAACTCATGAAGCAGTTCCAGTACTCGCCGATGAGCGTCGGTCAGATGGCCATCTCGCTGTTCGCGGCCAACGAGGGCTACCTCGACGACGTCGACGTCAAGAAGGTCGTCGACTTCGAGCGCGCGCTCCAGAGCTATGTGAAGTCCGCCCGTGCGGAGCTGCTGGCCAAGATCGACTCGACCGGCGACTTCAACGACGAAATCGCCCAGGCCATGCACGCCGCGATCAAGGACTTCAAGGCCAACAACACCTGGTAAACAGCCGCCAGCGACCAGCCGCCGCCTCCAGCCGGAGGCCGGTGGGCTGGCGTGGTGCGTTTTGACAAGTATCGAACCTCCTCGACCCACCGGCCAACTGGCTGGCGGCTGGAAGCTGGAGGCTGGGAGCTAAAGAATGGCAGGCGCCAAAGAAATCCGCACCAAGATCGCGAGCATCAAGAGCACGCAGAAGATCACCAAGGCCATGCAGATGGTCGCGGCCTCCAAGATGCGCAAGGCCCAGGACCGCATGGCCGCCTCCCGTCCCTACGCGGAGAAGATGCTCCAGGTCATCAGTCATCTGGCCAACGCCACGCCCGAGTATCGGCACTCGTTCATGGCGATGGAGCGTCCGCGCAAGCGCGTCGGTTACATCGTCGTCTCGTCCGATCGCGGACTGTGCGGCGGTCTCAACAGCAACCTGTTCCGCCGTCTGATCGCCGAGATCAAGGAGCAGCGCGCCGCCGGCATCGAGCCGGTGTTCTGCACCATCGGCAGCAAGGCGCTCGGCTTCTTCAAGCGCTTCGGCGGCGAGGTCAAGGCGCAGGCGACCCATCTGGGCGACAAGCCGCACGTCGAGGATCTGGTCGGCACGGTCAAGGTCATGCTCGATGCCTTCGAGGCCGGCGAGATCGACGCCATCTATGTGGTCGGCAACGAGTTCGTCAACACCATGACCCAGCGTCCGGTGATCCGTCAGCTGGTGCCGCTGGTTCCGGGCGAGCGCGAGGCCATGCCCTATCACTGGGATTACATCTACGAGCCGGACGCCAAGACGGTCCTGGATGCCCTGTTGACGCGCTACATCGAATCCCTGGTCTATCAGGCCGTGGTCGAGAACAGCGCCTGTGAGCAGGCCGCGCGCATGGTCGCGATGAAGGCCGCCTCGGACAACGCCGGCAACCTGATCGGTGAGTTGCAGCTCGTCTACAACAAGGCGCGTCAGGCCGCCATCACCCAGGAGATCTCCGAGATCGTCAGCGGCGCCGCCGCCGTCTAACCGACCGGCTGGCCGCGCGCTCGATCCGTGATCGCTCCGGGCGGGGCACGGGATCCAAACAGAATCGCTTAAGTGGCTGTGAGGCCAAAGAGGATAAAGACTATGAGTTCCGGTAACGTGGTGGAAATCATCGGCGCCGTGGTGGACGTGCAGTTCCCGCGCGGCGAGATGCCCAAGGTCTATGACGCGCTCAAGATCGAGTCGACGGGTCTGACGCTGGAAGTCCAGCAGCAGCTCGGCGACGGCGTGGTGCGTACCATCGCCATGGGTTCGACCGACGGTCTGCAGCGCGGCGTCGACGTGACCGCCACGGGCGCGCCCATTCAGGTGCCGGTCGGTCAGGCGACCCTGGGCCGCATCATGGATGTGCTGGGCAATCCCATCGACGAGCAGGGCGATGTCAACAGCGAAGCGCGCTGGTCGATCCACCGTCAGGCGCCCAAGCTGGAAGATCAGGCCGCTTCGACCGAGATTCTGGAGACCGGCATCAAGGTCATCGACCTGATCATGCCGATCGCCAAGGGCGGTAAGGTCGGTCTGTTCGGCGGCGCCGGCGTTGGCAAGACCGTGACCCTGATGGAGCTGATCCGTAACATCGCCGTCGAGCACTCGGGTTTCTCGGTGTTCGCGGGTGTCGGTGAGCGTACTCGTGAGGGTAACGACTTCTATCACGAGATGAAGGACGGCGGCGTTCTCGACAAGGTGGCCCTGGTCTACGGCCAGATGAACGAGCCGCCGGGCAACCGTCTGCGCGTGGCCCTGACCGGCCTGACCATGGCCGAGTACTTCCGTGACGAAGGTCGTGACGTGCTGATGTTCATCGACAACATCTACCGTTACACCCTGGCCGGTACCGAGGTGTCCGCGCTGCTCGGCCGTATGCCGTCCGCCGTGGGTTATCAGCCGACCCTGGCCTCCGAGATGGGCGCCCTGCAGGAGCGCATCACCTCGACCCGCACCGGTTCGATCACCTCGTTCCAGGCCGTCTACGTGCCTGCCGACGACCTGACCGACCCCTCGCCGGCCACGACCTTCGCGCACTTGGACGCGACCCTGGTACTGTCGCGTCAGATCGCCGAGCTGGGTATCTATCCCGCCGTGGATCCGCTCGACTCCACCAGCCGTATCCTCGACCCCAATGTCGTCGGCGTCGAGCACTACGAGACCGCGCGCGCCGTGCAGGGGACGCTCCAGCGCTACAAGGAGCTCAAGGACATCATCGCGATCCTGGGCATGGACGAGCTGTCGGAAGAAGACAAGCTCACCGTCAACCGCGCGCGTAAGATCCAGCGCTTCCTGTCGCAGCCGTTCTTCGTCGCCGAAGTCTTCACCGGCGCCCCCGGAAAGTTCGTGTCGGTCAAGGACACCATCAAGGACTTCAAGGCCATCGTCAACGGCGAGTACGACCACCTGCCCGAGCAGGCGTTCTACATGGTCGGCGGCATCGAGGAAGCGGTCGAGAAAGCCAAGAAGATGGCCAACTAAGGGGGACTTTTCCCAATGGCAATGACAGTCCACGTCGATATCGTCAGTGCCGAAGGCGCCATCCACTCAGGTCAGGCGGCCATGGTCTATGCCACGGCCGAGATGGGTGAAGTCGGTATCGCGCCACGGCACACCGCCTTCATCAGCCGTCTGCGTCCGGGCGACGTGCGGGTGGAGAACGAGCAGGGCGAGCAGGAGCATTTCTATGTCTCCGGCGGCATGCTCGAAGTCCAGCCGCACAAGGTGACGGTGCTGGCCGATACCGCCATCCGCGCGCGCGATCTCGACGAGGCCGCCGCGCTGGAAGCCAAGCGGCGTGCCGAGGATGCGCTCTCCGGTCAGAAGGCCGAGTTCGAGTACGCCAAGGCGCAGGCCGAGCTGGCCGAGGCCGTGGCGCAACTGCGGGCGATCGAGAAGCTGCGCAAGATGAAGCGTGGCTGATCGGTTCAGCGGTCCGCGCTGAGGCGATTCGATCCGAACAGACGCCCCCGATCAGTGATGACGGGGGCGTTTTTTTATGGAGTCTGAGCGATGAAGACAGGTGTCGTGATCCTGGCGGCGGGGCAGGGCAAGCGGATGCGTTCGCGTCGGCCCAAGGTGTTGCATCCACTGGCGGGACGTCCGCTGCTGGCGCATGTGCTGGCGGCGGCGCGGGCGCTCGATCCGGCGCGGATCGTCGTGGTGCATGGGCATGGCGGGGAGCTGGTACGCGCGGCACTGGCCGACGAGGATTGCCTTTGGGTCGAGCAGGCCGAGCAGCGCGGGACGGGGCATGCCGTCATCCAGGCCATGCCGGCGCTGACCGACATGGATCGCGTGCTGGTGCTCTATGGCGACGTGCCGCTGATCACGCCGGAGACGCTGGAACGACTGGTCGCGCTGGCGGGTCCGACGCCGCTGGCGGTGCTGACGGCCGAGCTGGACGATCCGAACGGCTATGGCCGCATCCTGCGTGATGCCGAGGGTCGGGTGGTCCGTATCGTCGAGGACAAGGATGCCACGTCCGACGAACGCGCGATCCGCGAGATCAATACCGGCTTCCTGGTCGCCGATCATGCGCGCCTGGTTTCCTGGCTGGACCGGATCGACGACGACAACGCTCAGGCCGAATACTATCTGACCGATGTCATCGAACTGGCGGCGCGTGAAGGTGTGTCGATCGCGACCACGCAACCGGAGGACTTGCACGAGGTCGCTGGTGTGAACGATCGTGTCCAGCTCGCCGAACTGGAGCGGATTCATCAACGCCGGCAGGCCGAGTCGCTGATGCGATCGGGTGTGACGCTGGCCGATCCGGTGCGTTTCGACCTGCGCGGGCGGCTCGACGCGGAGCCGGACGTCTTCATCGACGTCAATGTCGTCATTGAGGGCGAGGTGCGTCTAGGTTCAGGCGTGAGCGTCGGTCCCAACTGCGTGCTCAAGGATTGCGTCATCGGCCCGGACACCCAGATCCAGGCCAACTGTGTCATCGAGTCGGCCGAGGTCGGCGCCAATGCGCGCATCGGTCCCTTCGCCCGTCTGCGCCCCGAGGCGCGGCTGGCCGACGACACCCATGTCGGCAACTTCGTCGAGATCAAGAAGACGCAGGTCGGACGCGGCAGCAAGATCAATCATCTGACCTATCTGGGTGACGCCGAGATCGGAGCCGGGGTCAATGTCGGCGCCGGCGCCATCACCTGCAACTATGACGGCGTCAACAAATTCGAGACCCGGATCGGCGATGGAGCCTTCATCGGTTCCAATACGGCTTTGGTTGCGCCGGTCGAGGTCGGCGCGGGCGCGACCATCGGCGCCGGCTCGGTCGTCACGCGCGAGGCGCCGGCCGAACAGCTCACAGTCGCGCGCGCGCGTCAGGTCACGATTCCAGGCTGGAAGCGGCCTGCCAAGAAGCGCTGAACGTGCTCATCGCGCATTGATATCCTCGATAGAAGGCTGGGTATCGAACCCGTGTGGCCATCTCCTCGGTGACATCGGAGATGGCCTTGACCGACGCCCGATAGGCCGGATCGGCGACCAGCGAGACTGGATCGTTCGGGTTGGTGTCAGGACTGAGGTTTGCGGCGCTGCCGAGGGTGTTTGCAAAGGCCAGTCCGACGACGGCCACTGACCTGATGGATCAATACAGGGCATTCATCATCCTGGCCCGATAGCGTGCAACCAGGTCGTTGCCGCCGCCGAGCAGGTCGAACACGGCCAGCATCCCCTTACGACCGGCGTCCTCGCCATAGGCGCGATCACGCTTCATGAGTTCGAGCAGATGTTCGAGTGCGCTCTCATAATCGCCGCGCAGGACGCGATGAGCCGCGAGCTGATAGCGTGCCTCGCTGTCGCGCGGATCGGCGTCGAGGCGCGCGCTCAGCTCGGGCTCAGCCGGCGCACCCTCGATGGCGCCGGCGAAGCTCAATTGACCGCGCAACGCGGCGACCTCGGGATCGTTCATGAATTCGAGCGGCAGACCGTCGATCGCCTCCAGCGCCTTGGCGATCTCGCCCGAGCCGGCCAGGAGCTGGATCTCGATCAGCGGCAGACGCTTGTTGTCCGGATCCTCGGCGTGCGCTCGATCGATGAGCGTGCGCGCGCCAGCCAGATCGCCGCCCGCCATGGCCGTCTGGGCTTGCTGGAGCAGCCCATCGGAGGCGCGCGGGATGTGACGGTCGAGGAATTCGCGCACCTGAGGTTCAGGCAGGGCGCCCATGAACTGATCGACGGCCTGACCGTGGCGAAAGAGCTGCACCGTTGGCAGGCTGCGGATGCCGAACTGGGCGGCGAGCGCCTGCTCGGCCTCGGTGTCGACCTTGGCCAGAAGGAAGCGTCCCCCGTACTGTTCAGCCAGTTTGGCCAGCATCGGCATCAGCATCCGGCAGGGTGCGCACCAGTCGGCCCAGAAGTCGACCAGCACGGGGCGCTCGTAGGAACCCTCGATGACGACAGCGTGAAAGTTGGCGGCGGTGACGGTGACAACGTGCGGTGAATGGCTCATAAGGATTCTTGGAACTTGGGAGTCAGTAGCGGATCTTGGGAGCGCGCGCTCCGGCTCGTCTTTGCTCAGGTTGACTGGCATGAAACGCGCTTATGAACGCTCAACATAGCCATCGACCCGGTTCGATTCAAGTGCGCGGCTTGCCGGTGAGGCACGCACTCTGGGATGATTTCAGTCTTCTGGAGAATCCATTTGTCGGGGCGATGTCCGGCATCGCCCGGAGTGTCGAAGCATGTCCCAATCCCTGCACGTCGTTTGTCCACAATGTGACGCCGTCAATCGGTTGCCCGCCGAACGTCTCGGGTCCGACCCCAAGTGCGGCAAGTGCCGTGCGCCGCTGTTTTCCGGCCATCCGCTGGCGCTCGATGCGGCGCGTTTCGAGCGGCATCTCACGCGCGGCGATCTGCCGCTCCTGGTCGATTTCTGGGCGCCCTGGTGCGGACCCTGCCGGATGATGGCGCCGGCCTTCGAGTCGGCGGCAGGGCGTCTGGAGCCGGCCGTGCGTCTGATCAAGGTCGATACCGAGCAGGAGCAGGGCTTGGCCGGGCGCCTGGGGATTCGCAGTATCCCGACCCTGATCCTCTTCCACGGCGGAACCGAGGTCGCCCGTCAGGCGGGCGCCATGGACGCGGCCAACATCGAGGCTTGGGCGCGGCGGTCTCTCGGGCGATAGCGACATGCCACGAGCGCCGACCCTCACGAGGGTGATGGGGCGGATGTTGACTGCATGGCGGCGAAACTGCCGCGCGCGTGGACAGCCCAGCGCCGGTTCTCTAGAATACCGAAGATTTAGCGCGTCGCCGCCAAAGCGACCTTGAAACGTGCCAGTGTCGTCGATCCAGGACGATCGCACGTCCTCGCCCCCGATTTCGGAGACACCCTTGAGAAAACCCGCGATTTTGGTTCTGGAAGACGGCTCGGTCTTTCGCGGAACGTCGATCGGCGCCGACGGCTCCAGCGTCGGCGAGGTCGTCTTCAATACGTCCATGTCCGGCTACCAGGAGATCCTGACCGATCCCTCCTATCTGCGCCAGCTCGTCACCCTGACCTATCCGCACATCGGCAACGTCGGCGCCAACCCTGAGGACGAGGAGTCGGGCGCCATCCAGGCGGCTGGACTCATCGTGCGCGATCTGCCGGCACGGGCGAGCAACTTCCGCCTGGCCGAGTCGCTCGACGCCTATCTGACCCGTCACGACGTGGTCGGGATCGCCGATATCGACACCCGCCGTCTCACCCGTATCCTGCGTGAGAAAGGCGCCCAGAACGGCTGCATCCAGGCCGGAGACGCCATCGACGAGGCGGCCGCGCTCGCCGAGGCGCGCGCCTTCCCCGGACTCAAGGGCATGGATCTGGCCCAGCACGCCTCGACCCAGGAAGCCTATCCCTGGACCCAGGGCTCCTGGACGCTCGACGGCGGACTGCCCGAGCCGCTCAAGCCGGTCGACGGCAAGCTGCCCTATCATGTCGTCGCCTACGACTACGGCATCAAGCGCAACATCCTGCGGATGCTGGTCGATCGCGGCTGTCATGTCACCGTGGTTCCGGCGCACATGCCGGCGACGACCGTGCTGGCGCTCGAACCCGATGGCGTGTTTCTGTCCAATGGGCCGGGCGACCCGGAGCCGTGCGATTACGCCATCGCCGCCATCCGCGAGCTGCTGGAGACCGACATCCCGATCTTCGGCATCTGTCTCGGTCATCAGCTGCTCGGCCTGGCCTGCGGCGCCCGGACGCTCAAGATGAAGTTCGGCCATCACGGCGCCAACCATCCGGTGCAGGATCTCAAGACCGGCGCGGTCATGATCAGCAGCCAGAACCACGGCTTTGCGGTCGACGAGTCGACCCTGCCCGAGACGCTGGAGGCGACCCATCGCTCGCTGTTCGACGGCTCGCTCCAGGGTCTCCATCATCGTCAGCGCCCGGCCTTCAGCTTCCAGGGGCATCCCGAGGCCAGTCCGGGACCGCACGACGTGGCGCCCGTCTTCGACCATTTCATCGACCTGATGCGGGAGCGCAAGTCGTAGAGTACTCAGGCGTACCCGAATGCTCAGGGCATCGACCGACAGCCCTGAGTCGACCCGCTCCCGAATGCCCGACCGCCCCTGTGCCCGACATCGCCCACCTTTCCGAACCCCGCGTGAGACCCCATGCCCAAGCGTACCGACATCCATAGCATCCTGATCATCGGCTCCGGCCCCATCGTCATCGGTCAAGCGTGCGAATTCGACTACTCCGGCGCGCAGGCCTGCAAGGCGCTGCGCGAGGAGGGCTATCGGGTCATCCTGGTCAACTCCAACCCGGCCACCATCATGACCGACCCGGAGATGGCCGACGCGACCTATATCGAGCCGGTCACCTGGCGCGCGGTCGCTTCCATCATCGAGCAGGAGCGCCCGGACGCGCTCTTGCCGACCATGGGCGGTCAGACCGCGCTCAACTGCGCGCTCGATCTGGTGCGCGAAGGGGTGCTGGAGAAGTTCGGCGTCGAGCTGATCGGCGCCTCGCGCGAGGCCATCGACAAGGCCGAGGACCGCGACCTGTTCCGTCAGGCGATGCGCAAGATCGGGCTCGACATGCCACGTTCGGCCATCGCCCACAGTCTGGAAGAGGCGATCCAGGTCCAGGCGCCGATCGGCTTCCCGACCATCATCCGTCCATCCTTCACCATGGGCGGCAGCGGCGGCGGCATCGCCTACAACCAGGAGGAGTTTGAGGAGATCTGCCGGCGCGGTCTGGATCTGTCGCCGACCAAGGAACTGCTGATCGAAGAATCCGTACTCGGCTGGAAGGAGTACGAGATGGAGGTGGTCCGCGACCATGCGGACAACTGCATCATCATCTGCTCGATCGAGAACTTCGACCCCATGGGGGTGCACACCGGCGACTCGATCACGGTCGCTCCGGCCCAGACGCTCACTGATCGCGAATACCAGATCATGCGGAATGCTTCGATCGCCGTACTGCGCGAGATCGGCGTCGACACCGGCGGCTCGAACGTGCAGTTCGCGATCAATCCCGCCGACGGGCGCATGATCGTCATCGAGATGAACCCGCGCGTCTCGCGCTCCTCGGCGCTCGCCTCCAAGGCCACCGGCTTCCCGATCGCCAAGGTCGCGGCCAAGCTCGCCGTCGGCTACACGCTCGACGAGCTCAAGAACGACATCACCGGCGGCGCGACGCCGGCCTCGTTCGAGCCGACCATCGACTATGTCGTCACCAAGATCCCGCGTTTCGCCTTCGAGAAGTTCCCGCTGGCCGATGCGCGTCTGACGACGCAGATGAAGTCGGTCGGCGAGGTCATGGCCATCGGCCGCACCTTCCAGGAGTCCTTGCAGAAAGCGCTGCGCGGACTGGAGATCGACCGTTACGGACTCGACGAGATCGTGGACCTCAACGACCCGGACGCGCTCGACACCATCCGGCTCGAAGTGCGCCAGACCGGCGCCGAGCGGCTGTTCTATGTCGCCGATGCCTTCCGCGCCGGCATGAGTCTCGACGAGATCCATGAACTGAGCCGCATCGATCCCTGGTTCCTCGCCCAGATCGAAGATCTGATCCACGCTGAATCCGAGACGCGCGCCGCCGGCCGCGCCGGACTGACCCTGGAGCGCCTGCGTGCGCTCAAGCGCCAGGGCTTCGCCGACCGGCGCATCGCGCGTCTGGTGGGCGCTCAGGAATCTGAGATCCGCGCCCTGCGTCATGAGATGGGGCTGCATCCGGTCTACAAGCGGGTCGACACCTGCGCGGCCGAGTTCGCCTCCAGCACCGCCTATATGTATTCGACCTACGAGGAAGAGTGCGAAGCCGAGCCGAGCGACCGCGAGAAGATCATGGTCCTGGGCGGCGGACCCAACCGCATCGGCCAGGGCATCGAGTTCGACTACTGCTGTGTCCATGCCGCTTTCGCCATGCGCGAGGACGGCTATGAGACCATCATGGTCAACTGCAACCCCGAGACGGTTTCGACCGACTACGACACCTCGGATCGGCTCTACTTCGAGCCGCTGACGCTCGAAGACGTGCTGGAGATCGTCGAGAAGGAAAAGCCGAAGGGTGTCATCGTCCAGTACGGCGGTCAGACCCCGTTGAAACTCGCTCGTGCCTTGGAAGCCGCCGGCGTGCCCATCATCGGCACCACGCCCGACAGCATCGACCTGGCCGAGGACCGCGAGCGCTTCCAGCAGCTCATCCAGGAGCTGGGTCTGCGTCAGCCGCCCAACGCCACCGCGCGCAGCGAGGACGAGGCCGTCGAGCGCGCCGCCGCCATCGGTTATCCGCTGGTGGTGCGTCCGTCCTATGTGCTCGGCGGACGGGCGATGGAGATCGTCTACGATGAGACCGATCTCAAGCGCTACATGCGCGAGGCGGTGCGTGTCTCCAATGAGTCTCCGGTGCTGCTCGACCGCTTCCTCGACGACGCCATCGAGGTCGACGTCGACGCCATCTGCGACGGCAGCGAGGTGCTGATCGGCGGCATCATGGAACACATCGAGCAGGCCGGCGTGCACTCGGGCGACTCGGCCTGTTCGCTGCCGCCCTACACCCTGTCACCCGCGATCCAGGACCGGATGCGCGAACAGATGGTCAAGATGGCGCGCGCGCTCAACGTGGTCGGCCTGATGAACGCCCAGTTCGCGATCAAGGGCGACGAGATCTTCATCCTCGAAGTCAACCCGCGCGCTTCGCGCACCGTGCCCTTCGTCTCCAAGGCGATCGGTCTGGCGCTGGCCAAGGTCGCCGCGCGCTGCATGGCCGGGCGCTCGCTGGAGGAGCAGGGCCATCGGCGCGAAGTCCGGCCCAAGCACTATTTCGTCAAGGAAGCCGTGTTCCCCTTCGTCAAGTTCCCCGGCGTCGACACCCTGCTCGGGCCTGAGATGAAGTCCACCGGCGAGGTGATGGGCGTGGGCGAGACCTTCGGCGAAGCCTATGCCAAGGCCCAGGAAGGCGCGGGAAGCCTGCTGCCGCGCAAGGGCGGCAAGGCCATGCTCAGCGTGCGCGAGGCTGACAAGGCGCGTCTGGTCCAAGTTGCGCGTGATCTGCTCGAATTCGGCTTCACCCTCTATGCGACTCACGGTACGGCTGAGGCGGTGCGTGCTGCCGGACTGCCCTGCACCGGCGTGAACAAGGTCGCCGAGGGTCGCCCGCATATCGTCGACATGATCAAGAACAACGAGGCCAGCTTCATCGTCAACACCACTGAAGGGGCCAAGGCGATCGCCGACTCGGCCGCCATCCGTCGCGCTGCGCTCCAGCACAAGGTGCCCTATACCACCACCATCGCCGGGGCCGAGGCCACCTGCATGGCGCTCAAGCAACTGGACATCCTGAGCGTCAATCGGTTACAAGATCTTTACTGAACCTGCCTCGCACCGCGCCATTGACGCGCGGTGTGAAGCTCAAAGGCCCGCAAGGGGTCAGCGCCGCCTGGGAAGTCTCTTCCCGGCGGCGCTTTCACATGAAGAGGAAATCCATGATGAACAAAGTCCCTCTGACCGCCAGAGGCGCCGAGAAATTGCGTGAAGAGTTGGAGCAGCTCAAGCGTGTCGAGCGTCCACGGATCATCGAAGCCATCGCCGAGGCGCGCGCGCACGGCGATCTGAAGGAGAACGCCGAATATCACGCCGCACGTGAGCAGCAGGGCTTCGTCGAGGGCCGCATCAAGGACATCGAAGGCAAGCTCTCGCACGCCCACATCATCGACGTGACCACGATGCCGCACAACGGCAAGGTGATCTTCGGGGCCACGGTCAAGGTGCTCGAACTGGAGACCGACGAGGAGCACTGCTACCAGATCGTCGGCGAGGACGAGGCGGATCTGAAGCAGGGTCTGATCTCGGTCGGTTCGCCTCTGGCGCGCTGTCTGATCGGCAAAGCCGAGGGTGACGTCGCCTCGCTTCAGGCGCCCGGCGGGCTGCGCGAGTTCGAGATCCTGGAAGTCCAGTACGTCTGAGTCCGCGCCCGATCCGGCCTCAGTGCCCGATCAGGCGTTTCAGGAAGCGTCCAAGGCTGCTGGTGAGATTGGGTGTATGGCCGTTGACCAGTCGGGTCGCGGCCTGCTCGATGCACCGGGCGCTCGTCGAGCCGGGGTTGAGGATCAGATGTGGTTTCTGCGCCAGGATGCTGCGCTCGATGAGGCTGTCGACCGGGACGTGCCCGACGAACTCGAGCGTGCCGTTCATGAACCGATCGGTCACGCCCGCCAGCCGGGTGGCGACCCGCTTGGCATCGGCGGGTGAGGGCGCGCAGTTGACCAGCAGCTTGAGCGGCTTGGACTCCTGCGCCAGGATGGTCTTGATGATGCCGTAGGCATCGGTCAGTGAGGTCGGATGCGGCGTGGTGACGACCAGCACGTCATCGGCCGCCAGCACGAAGCGCACGACGTTGTCGCCGATACCGGCCCCTGTGTCGATGATGAGGAAGTCGTAGCCATTGAGCGCCTCCAGATCCTGCATGACCTGCACGCGCTCGCGTTCCCCCAGATCCGCCAGTTCGGCGATGCCGTTGGCTCCGGCGATGAGATCCAGACCATAGGGCGTCGGGATCACGATCTGAGCCAGGGTCTTGTGGCCCCGGATGACGTCATGGATGGTGTGCTTGGGGATGATCCCCAGCATCACGTTGAGATTGGCCAGCCCCAGATCGCCGTCGAGCAGCAGCACCTTGCGGCCCGAGCGCGCGAGCGCGATGCCCAGATTGATCGAGAGCGTGGTCTTGCCGACCCCGCCCTTGCCGGATGTGACACAGAGGGTACGCATGGAGCCTGCTTGACTATCTCGTCGCTGAGGATGGGAGTGCGTCGACGGACGCGGCGCCTGGAGCCGGCGATTCGTCGCCACGCACGACCATGCACTTCAGTCCGGTCGCCGCGCGCAGACGTTGGCACCAGGCGCCGGCCTCCGTCTGGCTCGTCCAGTCGAGCGCGCGCAGGCGATAGAGGCCGTTGGGACTCGCCTGGCTGATCGTCAGGGTCAGACCTGAGACCTTGTCGCCATGGAAACGCCGGAGGTCGTCGCGGTCGCGCTCGACCCTGGACAGCGAGCGACCGGCCAGGAGCTGCACCTGCCAGCGTCCGGTGTTCGCCGCCTGTTCGATGGGGGCCGGCGTGTCGGCGACCCGTTCATCGACGGGTTCGGCTGTCGTTTCCGGCGCGGTCTCCTGGGGCGCTCGTCCCGCGTCTTCACTCGATCCATCGCGACTTGGCTCCATGGACGTCGCGGGTGGCGTCTCCGGCGCCGGAGGCGAAGCCTTCTCGGCTGCTTCAGGGATCAGCGATGGATTGGCCGCCGGTGTCTCGATCGGCTCCGGCGCGACGGGCATGGCTGGTGGAGCCGGCGCGACCGGCGGGGCGGGCAAGGCGGGAGGCTGAGGCGCCGAGATCGGGATCTCGGTCTTCTCGTTCGGTTCGACTGGCTCAACCTCCCGTGCCGGCGTCTTGTCGTCCTTGGCGGTGCGCGGTGCGGATTCGAAGGCGCCCGACTCGACGCGCGACTCCAGCAGCTTCAGCGCCTCCTGGAGCGAACTGGCGTCCGACTGCGCCACGTCGATGGAGCGGGGCAGCGGCTGAGTCGCCGGCGGCAGACGCTCCAGCCAGCGCGCCTCATCGCCAGCGGATGCGGCTGTCGGGCGTGGGAGCGGCTGAACCACATCGGCCCAGACCGATGTCAGGGAGACGCCGAACGTCAGGGTCAGTGCCAGACTGCCAATGACGCCTCGGCTCAGTGTGTTGTCGCGTGTCATGGGTCGACCTCCATCGATGGCAATACGACCAGGCACTCGGCTGGTCTGCTTGACGTGGCGTGCCCGGCGCATTCGATCAGGCGCGCGCGATTGGTCTCCAGCAGGCGCGCGGCCAGGAGCAGTTCACGATAGGCGCGTTCGTCGGCGCGCGCCAGGAGTTGGCTGCCGGCCTCCCACTGCCGTTCGGAGCCGATGAGACGCGCCGCCAGATCCAGACGGCGCTGTTCGTCGATCCGCCAGGGCTGGAGCCAGACCGACAGCGCCCCGGCCAGCAGGATCAGTACCAGCGTCAGCCAGGTCGCGCGGCCCGGACGCCGGTCGAGCGAGAAACGGTGCCGTGGCGCGGCGGCATCGAACAGGGCGCCGAGCGCCTCGGTATCCTGATGACGCATGGCCTGCTCGGGGTCGTAGAGTTTTGAGAGCGGGTCGAGCCGCCAGTTCTCGATGCCCTGGGTCAGACGGGCGCGATGGTGTTCCAGACGCTCCGCGCGCGCACTGGGGCGCCAGCCGCCGTCCGGACGATCGCCACGTTCGCCCAGCATCAACCATTCGGCGGCCAGACTCAGATAGGCCTGGCTGATCTCGCGGGTCAGGGCGGACATCAACAGCGGCTGAGTCGGTGTCTCGGTCTTGGTGAGCCTTGAGTCGAACGGGATCTCGGTGGCGAGCGCCATGCGACCATGCTCGTGTCGCGCCTGAGCGCTCAGATTCCTGGAGGTCGCGGTCGCGGCCCGTCTGCCGATCAGCAGCGAGACTCCGTAGAGCGGTTGCGGACGACCGGCGCGCAACTCGTTGACCTGCTTGAGCAACTGCGGCAGCGTATCGAGCGCCGGGGCATCGGCGGCGAGCGGCAGCAGGATCCGGTGCGCCGCGATCAGGGCATTGCCGGTCAGGACGTCGAGCGAGGGCGGACAGTCGAGGATGACATGATCGAAATCGAGCGACAGCGCCGGCAGGGTCGCCAGGGCCTGATAGAGACAGGTCAGCGAATCCTCGTCCTCAGCGGGATCTGTGTCGAGTGCCGCCAGCTCGGGGTCGGCCGGGGCCAGATAGAACTGCGGGATCTTGGTGGCGGCGATCATGTCGCGCGTGACGGCCCGTTCGCGCAGCACGCGCTCGGTGCCGCCGCGTTCCCGTCCCGCCACGCCCATGGCCCGACTGGCGCCGCCCTCGGGGTCGAGATCCAGCAGCAGCACCGAGCGTCCGGCGGCGGCCAGTCCCATGGCGAGATTGACGGCGGTCGTGGTGGCGCCCACGCCCGCGCGCTGACCGAAGACAGCGACGATCTCGGGCGTGGGGCCTGTGGATTCGGATCTCTGCGTGCGTGTCATGGTCCGGTGTTCCTGGTTCAGCCTTCTCCACCGCGCGACACCCGCGCGAGGAACCAGTCCAGCCCGCTGGTCGGCAGCAGACGCTTGAGCGTGCCGAGCAGATGGGTGGGGAAGGTGACATAATACCGCGCCCGCGGGCGTGGGCTCTCCAGGGCATGGATGAGCTTGGCGCAGACCGCCTCCGGCCCGAGGGTGAAGGGCTGGGCCGGACCCTCCTTGGTCAGACGCGATTCGGCCCGGCGGTAGGCGTCGCGATGGACGCTCGACTCGCGGTCGATGTTGGAGCGGAAGGCGCGATGCGCGTTGTCGCGGAAGCGGCTGAGGATCGGCCCCGGCTCGATCAGCGAGACCGAGATCCCCGAACCGCGCAGTTCCAGCCGCAGGGTGTCGGTCAGACCTTCGAGCGCGTACTTGCTGGCGACATAGGCGCCGCGATAGGGCAGGGGGATGAAACCGAGGATGGAGCTGTTCTGCACGATTCGTCCCCGCCCCTGGCGGCGCATGAGCGGGATGACGCGACAGGTCAGGTCGTGCCAGCCGAGCAGGTTGGTTTCGAGCTGGGCGCGCAGCACATCGCGGCTCAGATCCTCGACCGCGCCCGGCTGACCATAGGCGCCGTTGTTGAAGAGCGCATCGAGCCGTCCGCCGGTCAGCTCCAGCGTGCGTTCCAGCGCCGCGCCGATGCTCGCCGGATCGTCCAGATCCAGTCGCACCGCGCTCAGTCCCTCCGCTTCGAGTCGGGCGACGTCCTCGGGACGGCGCGCCGAAGCGATCACCTGCCAGCCGCGCCGTGCCAGTTCATGCGCGCAGTGGTGGCCGATGCCGCTGGAGCAGCCGGTGATGAGGATGGAACTGGGGCTGGTGGTTGCGTTCGCGTGCATCTGAAAAAGGTCTGAACCTGAGTGACGAGGGACCGGGCGGGCGTCCGTGCGGCGCGCGACCGAGCGTCGAGTGCGGCTGGAGGCTCCTGGGGTCGGCATTAACGCCAATCCGGCCCCGTCACGCAACCGGATTTGATTTCGATGGCGCAATCCACATCTGGGGCGCCGTCGCAAACGTCATGTCATCATCCATTTCGAATTGTGAGGAAAAACGATGCCGATCTACGAATATCGCTGCGAACACTGTGGTCATGAGCTGGAGAAGATGCAGAAGATCAGCGACGCGCCGCTGACCGACTGCCCGGAGTGCGGCCAGCCTGCCCTCAAGAAGCTGATCTCGGCGGCCGGTTTCCGCCTCAAGGGCGGCGGCTGGTACGAGACCGACTTCAAGAAGTCCGGCGACAAAAAGAAGAATCTGCACGACGGCGGCGGCGAGAAGAAGGAGTCGGCGGCCAAGACGGACAGTGCGGGTTCCTCCGGCTCCAGCGGTAGCGGCGCGGCCAAGAGCGCCGCCTGAGTAGCCTTGGCGCCACGCGCTGGCCAAAGCGCCGTTTGGAGAGTGGGCGTGCAGTGAGTACATGTGTACGGGAGACGAGCATGATCGACAGGCAGCGAATTACCATCGAGCCAGGCAAACGGGGCGGTAAACCCTGTATTCGCCACATGCGGATCACGGTCTACGACGTGCTGGATTTTTTGGCCAGTGGGCTGACGATCGAACAGGTGCTGGAAGAGTACCCGGAGCTGGAGCGCAAAGATGTTTTGGCCTGTCTGGCCTTTGCCGCTGACCGCGAGCACCGTGTGGCGAATCTGTGCGTCGCATGAAGCTCCTGCTGGATCAGAATATCTCTCGGCGCATCGTGCCGAGCTTGCAAGCTCAATACCCAGGCTCCAGTCAGGTGGCCTTGCTGGGACTGGATCGTGCATCTGACTCAGCGATCTGGGATTACGCTTCGGTGCATGGCTACACGATCGTGACCAAGGACGCGGATTTCGAGGAAATGACGCTGGTCCGAGGCAGTCCGCCAAAGGTCATCTGGCTCCGACTCGGGAATGTCAGCAATCAGATGGTCCTGGAGACTCTCATCAATCACCATGCCACGATCGAGGCATTGATCGAGCGGCACGATTTGAGCTGTCTGGAGATTCTGTCGGTCAACGCCGGCATGTGAGCGGCTTTGGGCTGCTTGAAACCAATTGCCGAACGTACTCAGTCACGCTGTTCGCTCAGGGTTCCGGCCAGCCCGATCAGGCTCAGCGGCGCACAGCCCTCGGCCTTGTTGTTGGCGATGACATAGACCTCGCGTCCGGCGCTCAGCGCTTCGGAGACGAGCCGGGCAATCTGATCGCGTGCGGTCGCGTCCGGCTCGCGCAGTCGGTCGAAGGGCTGATAGAGATTCCGGGCCTCGGTGTAGCCGCGATTGGCGCGCAGCATCCAGCGCAGCACCAACGGGCCGGGCGGAAGATCGGCGAACAGCGCCTGCTGACGATCGAGCGCGGGCAGGCGCGGGTGCAGGCTGAGCGCGGCCTGGGCGCCGCCGTGGCGCAGAGCCTCCACCAGATCGCGCGTCAGCAGCTCGCGATCGCGCACCTCGACGGCATAACAGGGTCCGGTCGGCAAGCGACGTAGGAAGCGGTACAGATCCTCGGCAAAGCGGCGTGGGTTGGCGGTGATCGTCTCGCCGAGCGGCGGAAACTGGAGCAGCAGCACACCACCACGCATCCCCAGCCCCTCGACGAAGGGCCGGACCGACTGCTCGGTCGCCCGCCCAGGGTCGAGAAAACCGGGATTCGCTTCGACCGGACGCCCGCCGCCGGCTCGTATGACCGCATCGGTGATCGCCGCCGGCATCTTGACCAGAAAACGGAAATCCTCCGGAACCTGCTCGGCATAGGCGCGCAGACGTTCGGTCGGCGCCGGCGCGTGGTAGGCGCTGTCGACGCCGACGGTGCGCAGCAACGGATGCTGGGCATAGGCACTCAATCCATGCCGCGACAGAGCGCGCGGATTGGCCGTCGGCGCATAGATCAGGCCGAGCCAGCCCGGAAACGACCAGGACGAGGTGCCGAGCCTCAGCCGGTCGGGTAGGGCACAGGCGAGTTCGCGCGCCTGGGTCCAGGCGTCGCGCGCCGGCTCGACGGATACCGACTCGGGTGCCGCGTCCGGCGTGCCCGCGAACAGATCCAGTTGGTTCGATGACTTCATGCGTTCATGATCCCATACAGGTGATCGATTCCGGTCCGCCCTTGCGCTAAACCGTTGCGACCAGTAATCTTTCACGCTTTTTCATGATGGTTCCGGCCCTGTTTGCGCCGGGTCCGTCCACCTTGAACAAGACGGGGCGATAGAGCGATGCGCACGCAGTATTGTGGGGATTTGAACAGCCAGCATACAGGCCAGGAGGTCGTCCTCTGCGGCTGGGTGCAGCGCCGGCGCGACCACGGCGGGGTCATCTTCATCGACCTGCGCGACCGCGAGGGTCTGGTTCAGGTGGTGTTCGACCCGGATCGCGCCGAGGTGTTTGCGCGCGCCGAACAGGTGCGCAGCGAATACGTGCTCAAGATCACCGGCCGGGTGCGTCCGCGTCCCGAGGGAACCATCAACCCGGATCTGCCGACCGGCGAGATCGAGATCCTGGGACTCGACCTGGAGATCCTGAACGCCGCCGAGACCCCGCCGATCCAGCTCGACAGCCATGCGGCGGACGCCTCCGAGGAACTGCGTCTGCGCTATCGCTATCTGGATCTGCGCCGTCCCGAGATGCAGGCGCGTCTGCGCACCCGCAGTCGCGTCACCCAGGCGATGCGCCGCTTTCTCGACGAGCGCGGCTTCCTCGACATCGAGACGCCCATTCTGACCAAGTCCACGCCCGAGGGCGCGCGCGACTATCTGGTGCCCAGCCGCACCCATCCCGGCGAGTTCTTCGCCCTGCCCCAGTCGCCCCAGCTCTTCAAGCAGCTGCTGATGATGTCGGGCCTGGACCGTTACTATCAGATCGCGCGCTGCTTCCGCGACGAGGATCTGCGCGCCGACCGTCAGCCCGAGTTCACTCAGCTCGACATCGAAGTCTCGTTCATGAGCGAAGATGAGCTGATGGAGCTGATGGAGGGCATGATCCGTAGCCTGTTCAGTGAGGTGATCGGCGTCGAACTGCCCGATCCCTTCCCGCGTCTGACCTATGCCGAGGCCATGCGCCGCTTCGGTTCCGACCGGCCCGATCTGCGCGTGCCGCTGGAACTGATCGATGTCGCGGATCTGATGGACGAGGTCGATTTCCAGGTCTTCGCCGGTCCGGCCAAGGATCCCGAGGGGCGCGTGGTCGCGCTGCGTCTGCCCAAGGGCGGCGAACTCTCGCGCAAGGAGATCGACGGCTACACTCAGTTCGTCGGCATCTATGGGGCCAAGGGTCTGGCCTATATCAAGGTCAACGAGTGGGCGGCGAAGGGGCGCGAGGGGCTGCAATCGCCGATCGTCAAAAACCTGCCCGACAGCGCGCTGCAGGGCATCATGGAACGCACCGGGGCCGTGGACGGCGACCTGATCTTCTTCGGCGCCGACAAGGCGCGTGTGGTCAACGAGTCGATCGGCGCGCTGCGCGTCAAGCTCGGCCAGGATCGCGGCTTGCTGGAAGGCGAGTGGCGTCCGCTGTGGGTGGTCGATTTCCCGATGTTCGAGCACGACCCGGCCAACGGGCGCTGGGTGGCGCTGCATCATCCCTTCACCGCGCCCAAGGACGAGCACCTCGGCCTGCTGGAGAGCGATCCGGGCGCCTGTCTCTCGCGCGCCTATGACATGGTGCTCAACGGCACCGAGCTGGGCGGCGGCTCGATCCGTATCCATCGCGATGCGGTGCAGCGTCAGGTGTTCAAGCTCCTGAACATCAGCGACGAACAGGCCGAGGAACGCTTCGGCTTCCTGCTCAAGGCGCTGCGCTTCGGCTGCCCGCCGCACGGTGGTCTGGCCTTCGGTCTGGACCGGCTGGTGATGCTGATGACGGGCGCCAGCTCCATCCGTGACGTCATGGCCTTCCCCAAGACCCAGACGGCGGCCTGTCTGCTCACCGACGCCCCCTCGACCGTCGACGAGGCCCAGCTCAAGGAACTGTCGCTGCGGCTGCGGACACGCGCTTGAGCCGCACCGAACGCAAGCGGGCGCAGTCGGCGCTGGTCGTCGTCTGCACCCGTGGCGGCGACTTCCTGCTGATGCGCCGCACGCGCCCGGTCGGGTTCTGGCAGTCGGTCACGGGCAGTCTCGCGCCCGGCGAGACACCCCGGCACGCGGCCGTGCGCGAGGTCTGGGAAGAGACCGGACTGCGTGCCGGCGGGGCGCTGATCGATCTGCGTCAGTCGGTGCTGTTTCCGATCATCCCCGCCTGGCGTCATCGCTATGCGCCCAACGTCTGCTTCAACCGCGAATATCGCTTCGCCCTGGTGCTGGACTCGCGGCGGCTGGTGCGGCTCAACCCGCGCGAGCATCTCGAATACCGCTGGCTCCCGGCCCGCGAGGCCGCCGAGCTGACCGGCTCCTGGACCAACCGCGAGACCATCGAAACGGTCGAGGCGCGTCGGGCGTGGCTTTGAGCCTTCGGGCGGTCGCCCCCATCTCCCGTCGACCGCCCGGAGCCTGACCCAACAACCCGCGAACCTCTCGACCCATCCATGCGCGACATCAAAGCCAACCTCGTCGACCGACCCGCCACCCGCAATCTGGCCGCGCTCAAGCGGCTGCTCCAGTTCGCCTGGCTCTATCGGCGTCGGCTGGCGCTGGCGCTGGTCGCGCTGCTGATCGCGGCCGGTTCGGTGCTCGCCTTCGGTCAGGTGATCCGGGTGGTGGTCGATTCGGGACTCGGCACCGGCTCGGTCGAGGCGCTCGATCGATCGCTGCTGCTGTTTCTGTTCGTGGTCGTGCTCACGGCGGCGGCGATGATGGTGCGCAGCTATCTGCTCAACTGGCTCGGTGAGCGGGTGGTGGCCGACATCCGTCAGGCCGTCTTCGAGCGGGTGCTGGCACTGGATGTGGCCTTTTTCGAGACCACGCGCACCGGCGAGGTCATTTCGCGGTTGACCAGCGATACGGCCATTCTGCAAGTGGTGGTCGGCTCGACCCTGGCGATGGCAATCCGCACCACACTGCTGATCGTCGGCGGCGTGCTGATGCTGGCGATCACCAGCCCCGGACTCACCGGGCTGGTGCTGGCCGGACTGCCGATCGTCATCGTTCCGGTCTGGGTCTTCGGGCGGCGCGTGCGGCGGCTCTCGCGCGCCAGTCAGGACCGGGTCGCCGACGTTGGCGCCTATGTCGACGAGGTCATCCATGGCATCCGCACCGTGCAGGCGTTCTGTCACGAGCCGATCGACAGTCGCCGCTACGGCGATCAGGTCGAGGCGGCGTTCGATGTGGCCATGAGCCGTTCGCTGTCGAGCGCGGCGCTGTCGGGGATCGCGACCCTGCTGACCTTCGGGGCCATCGGCGTGGTGCTCTGGGTCGGCGGGCATCGGGTGCTCGAAGGCACCCTGAGCGGCGGTGAGCTCTCGGCGTTTCTCTTCTATGCCATCGTGGTTGCCGGGGCCGTGGGGTCGCTGAGCGATCTGACCGGGCAACTGTTGCGCGGCGCCGGGGCCAGCGAGCGGCTGATGGAGCTGCTGGAGATCCAGCCGGCGATCCTGCCGCCCGCCGCGCCCGAGCCGCTGCCCGAGCCGTCGCGCGGACGGATCGAGTTGCGCGGGGTGCGTTTCGTCTATCCCTCGCGACCGGATACGCCGGCGCTCGATGGGCTGGATCTGACGGTCGAGCCGGGCGAGCGTCTGGCGCTGGTCGGCCCATCGGGGGCGGGCAAGTCGACGCTGTTCCAGCTCCTGCTGCGTTTCTATGATCCGGCGGCGGGGAGTCTGCTGTTCGATGGGGTCGACATTCGTCTGCTCGATCCGCGCGATCTGCGCAGTCGCATCGCGCTGGTACCGCAGGAGCCGGTGATCTTCGGCGCCAGCGCCTGGGAGAACATCCGCTATGGTCTGGAGAGCGCGAGCGATGAGGACGTGCGCCGTGCCGCCGAGGCGGCCCATGCGCTGGAATTCATCGAACGGCTACCGCAGGGTTTCGACACCCATCTGGGCGAGCGTGGTGTGCGGCTCTCGGGTGGGGAGCGTCAGCGCATCGCCATCGCCCGCACGCTCTTGCGCGATCCGGCGCTGCTGCTGCTCGATGAGGCCACCAGCGCGCTCGATGCCGAGAGCGAGCGTCTGGTGCAGGAGGCGCTCGAAACCCTCATGCACGGCCGGACCAGCATCGTCATCGCTCATCGGCTCGCCACGGTGCGCAATGCCGATCGGATTCTGGTGATCGATCAGGGGCGGATCGTGGCTGCAGGGCGGCATGATGAGCTCATGGCTCAAGGTGAGCTTTATGCGCGATTGGCGGCGCTCCAGTTTCAGGAGCCGTGCGGCGGTTGAATGGCTGTCCTGATGTTCCGGGGGCATCACAATCGTTTCTTCGCGGAACATGATCACACGGGACGCAACATTTATTTTCTTTCATTGATTCAACTGCCACTACTCATTTCCGCCGCTTGAATTAACGCAAGAGCCAAGCGATCCGCTAAAGCCGCAAAGCTCTTTGCTTGTTCAGCAGTGACATTTTCCGATGCGTGCGCTGCTCTGTTTCTTAATAGCCGTAATTCCTGATAAGCCGATACAAGTTGTGGTGGAAAATTTGGGTCATAATCTAGGTGGCCTAAAATAGTTTGCCCTGACCTCGGTTTTTCAATGCCTCTACTCTGAAAATAAAAGTCAAGTGTTCTCTCAATATTTCGCCAGCTTTCCATAATTGCTGCGTTCGGCATTAATTCCGTCAGTTCATCGATCATCTCTTTTCTTGTTTTTGGCGGCGGAGGATTTTCGAGAGCTGGAAGTGGCTTTTGAGACGGCAACTTTGCGACCGCTTTATTTAGCTCTCCTTCTGCCTTTTCTAAATGGGAGCCGAAATCAGCTTCAAAATGCTTGGTTTTAATGCGACGTACATCCTTGAGTCGCTCAGAGATTGGTCTGCGGAACATAAGACCAACAATCACAATAGCAACAGGCCAAGAAAGAACCTGACCTATTGTGTTTGAAAGGAATGTCAACCAATCCATGATGCCTCTTCTTTACAAGCCCAACGTTCGCCATCACTGGCGAGAATGGAGCGCAGCGGAATTTTCGTCCGAGTGAATGGCATTGTTAGCACTTTCTTAGGCGACCCTCGCGGACTGTTGTTGCCAGAAACTCTATAAAACCC
Organism: Allochromatium humboldtianum; assembly: GCF_013385175.1. Classification (GTDB taxonomy): domain Bacteria; phylum Pseudomonadota; class Gammaproteobacteria; order Chromatiales; family Chromatiaceae; genus Thermochromatium; species Thermochromatium humboldtianum. The sequence goes on from NZ_JABZEO010000001.1 coordinate 115,831, forward strand.
AATGCTTGACTCAATATTCCCGCAAACACTGCACTCAGGCTCTGATCATCAACCCCGAAATCATTGGCGATTTTCCTGTAGTTGCTTCCTTTTCGATGCGCCGAACTACTTGAGCGGAGATTTTGAAGCTTGCGCAGGAAAGCAATTTGCGATTCGTCGCCTTCCACACTACTTTTTTGCAGAGCCGCTTCAAGGCGCGAAATGCTGCCCTTGAGATTAGGCCGATCAGCTTCAGGAACTAGCTTGTTGAGTTCCTTTTCATTCAAAGAGTCAATAAGCAATTTCGTTAGCCCTAAAACCAGCTCATCAAAATCGCGCTGCTCGTCAGATGCAGGGATTCGTACGCTTTTGATAAAATACGCGTCTCCGGCATCCAGTGGCAGAAGGATTTGCCAACCAAGGTGCTCGCTACAATCTCTCTGTAATTGCGCGTATCCGTTAACAAACAAGTGTTCGGGGCGTTCCGAATCCGCAAACTGCGCCAGTATCTGACGCTGGAAGTATGTCTTGCTGACACCCCCTTGCGGGTGGATATTGAAGCTGCGCCAGTGAAGTTGCTCTTTGAACGGCAGATCTCTACCCAAATCACCTAGCCATGCGCAAACCTTATCCTCATGATGGTTGTCAATCTGCATGCTCCAAAGACTGCCGCACCATAGCATCGAATCCTCAACCGAATATTTGGATGGCTGCTGAAAGTACTTGTCGAGAACCTGCTTCCGAAAGTGAACCGGAGTCAAGTAATTTGGCGCTTCCCGATTTGCGCCGAAAAAATTCGCCAGGGCACCAGGATCTGAGGTGTAGGTTTCCTCATCGCCGTATTCATCCAAACCTATTATGAACTCTACGTATTTCTTATCTGCCTTTTTTTCAAAACCCCATAAGCCGCTTTTCGATTTTGGCAAGGGTTCCACCAGCCGCTTCCCCAACAGCCGACTGAATGCGCATTGCTCCCCAATACCGTGCAAATCGCCATAGAAAAGACCCCAGGCAGCTAAGCCATCCCTCCGTTCTTGGCCACCCTCGTCCAATTCGAGTTCTTTCAATGTATGGATTGAGTGCTCGCGACAGTCGAACTGGATTGATAGATGCATCTCACGTATCGCCAAAAATTGTCGGATCTCCTTTACCCTGATTAGGACGCGATCGTCTTCAACGACGGCCACAACTGTTTCGCTTCCGTCGTCATCAAACTTAAGGTATCGATCCGTCTTTCTATCGTGATATAGCCTGTGAAAGAGGCGAAACTCTTCCGATATCTCCTTGTAGTCATCGCGCATCCCATGAAAGACACGATCAATAACAAGCGGCTCAATCCCATCGTCATCGCCGAAACGAAGATACTCAACGCGCTCATCTTCATGGTCATGGTACACGGCAGATCCAGGAACACCACCGCCATGCGAGAGATCCCATGTTAATGACGACAGAACATCATCAACTCGATCACTTGGCACCAGAGCGCAGTAGATACCGTGGCTGTGCGGAGCGGTGGTGTTTGAGTAATACACCGGCAGCATATCGGTGAGTTGCAGATTGCGAGTCAACGACTCAAGCATCGTTTCTTGCGATAACCGCTTGCATTCTTGTTCCATGCTCATCGGATCGTCTCTGGAATATCCTTAGGTGCTAACGCCGTAAATGAGGGGCGCTGAGCGACAGCGAAGCGTCCCTCTCAATTTACATTGTTAGACATTTTTTTTGAGGATTTAACATGAACAGAATTCCAGATGTTTATGAAGTTACTTCATTAAGAAACACCTCTCCTATTGAGGATGAAAGGGTGGGCATTGGATTCAATATGGAGAATGGGAAAATCATTAGAATCAATATTTCAGTTAGTGATGTAAAAATGATTCATGACAGCTTATCCCATTCCATAGGATCTTCTGGTATTCCAAGCATTGATGTATCAAGCAAATTGCCTGCTGAATGATGAAGAACTGAAAATGTGGCATTTTGAGTTAGATCATCAACTGCTTGATGAATATTGATATAGCTACCCAAGCTTTCGCCGTTGTAATAAGGATGAAATCTTCCGTCATGCGATTGGCATATATAAAAGTTTCCTGCTTTTGTACTGCATTTCAGAAGTTTTCTCATAATCCTTTCCTTATGATGGCTAACGCCAGCTTCAGCCGCCGCGAGCGTAGCGAGCGGTCGGACTGGAGGCATTCGTTAGGCGTTTGATTGCGGGTTGATTTAGTGCCTGGGAAATAGTTTCAACCAGACCTTTTTCCCTAATAAGTGCGATCACAACCCGAATTGATAAAACCAATACTGCGGCTATCCAAAATACAGCAGCCAGCATGGTCGAAAAAAAAGGCGAAACTAATAATCCGCCACCATCATGATTGAATATCCATTCTTTCTCTTCGGAACTTGTGGCCAGGTCGTTTAACTCTACCCACCAAAAACCAAACATAAGCGTAGGTATTGCAACAGAAGCTATTGCTAGAAAGGTAATATACAGAAACGCGATGCCCTTCCGAGATTTTACTGCAGAAACAATTAAGGCCAGCAATCCTAAGCAGATAGGCAGCAAGATAAACCAGGATCCCAGCTGTTCTCCTTCTTCTAAGATGGCTACAAATTCAGGACTCATGCTTCATCCTAACGCCAGCCGTAACCGGCGCAGTTGTAGTGAGCGCAGCGAACGAAAATTGCGTCCGAGTTTACGGCCTTGTTATATTTTCTCTTCAATCTTTCTGCTTCCTTTCAGCAGATTGCCGCCACTTGCAGCCAACTTCTTCTTCAAAGCGACCAGTTGCGTCGATTGTATATCCGGTCGAGGCACTCTTGAACAGACAATTCGGCCAAATAGTATTTTACCGCAAAGATCAGTGGCAAAATGGTTTATCGTGGAATGTATCTGACTGGCGGCTTTCTTAATATCTTCGCCCTTCAATTCAACAAAAAAGACGAAATCGTTTTCGACTACCTCTAAAGCATTATCGCAACGTTTCGTATCAGATGACATGGCGTTACTATCTATTTGATATCTGATTACACGCTTTTTGCCATCATTCAATGCCTTGTATATCATCCCATTTTCACTAAACTGCGGCACTTTTCGTCTGTCATCGCTTAAGACAACTGCACAAGAAGACAACATTATCAAACCTCCTTGTTGGTTTTGTTCTCGACCGCAAATAAACGCTCGTATTCAACGTTAACCATATCGGATGCAATATCAACTAATTCAGTCTTATACATCGACAGCTCTTTATCGAACAACTCTGCCACCCCACCATCGCTAACAAAGTACCCATCTGTTGAATTTGGGTTTAGCCATTCGTCATCCGCGATAATTTCGGAAACCGCTCTGCGATTTCTTTTGCCGACTTGCCCTGCGTATATATGATTGTTAACTGCGGACAATATATATGGGGAATGCGTGGTTAGAATAAATTGACATCTGCTGGAATTTGCGACATAACAAATTAATGCCACCATCTCCTTCTGTGCGACGGGGAATAGATGAGCCTCTGGCTCCTCTATGAAAATCAGTGCTTCTACCTTTTCTAGAAGCACAAGAAACAACGACAATAGTATCCATACCGACTCCTGCTGCCCAGAAGATGCAAAATTGATTTTTGTAAACTTTCCTGCGCCTACATACAGTTTTCCGCCTTCTTTGTCGTGTCTGTATTCTGCTTTAAGTATTTTTTTTATGATCGCCTCAGCCTTTCTTAAAGCGCCTCTATGAGTTACGGATGCTTCAAGAACGTGCCTTTCCTTAATGATTTCTTCTAGGCTCTTATTAAAAAATGTTTTTGTCGCATTAATTCGCTCGATAAACTGACGCATCGGGTAATCAAGTTGGTGCGGATGGATGTACTGCAGTTGATCAGAGATTGTAGATAGCAAACTCCGCCCCGCTGGAATAAAAAATATTTCTTTATTAAAAGACAACAGTCTGCCGAGTTGATCTTTCAATATGCCAATAATTTGTGCTCGTGTTCGCTCCTTGTCTATTACGTTTGGTGTAGCGAACAAACCCGGCGCGCTCCCACCTTCGATTCCTAATTCCCTAAAAGTACCGAAATGGTCCTTAATAAGAGAAATTATATTTTGGCTAAATCTAGGTGTGATATATTTGTGGCGCTCGCTGTCAAGACCTATCTCGGCCCACGTATTTTGGCCATACTCAAACTTAATATAAAGATCCTTCGCGCTTGGAATCGGTCCCCAGAATTCTATAAAACGACGACGAACGAGCTTTGTGAAATTGGCGAATTCCAGCTTAGATCGCGAACTATCTAACTCGTCAAGGATAAACTCGATTGCGCTTTCTCGAATACTCAAAAAGAAAAACACTAACTTGCTAATGGTGCTTTTCCCAGAGGATTGAGGGCCAATCAGTACTAAGAAATTCTCGATTTGAATTTCACATTCACTGATCGGGCCAAAATTTCTTACCATTAATTTTTGCAAAGTCCACTCCTGGCAGACGTGGTTTTAAATATAACAGTTAATTAGACGGAATGTTGGTCCGGCGTGCTAGACAGATTCCGCCTAGCACCGTTAGCATGGATTCTGCCTAGCGTCGCCAGACGCCGCCGATTCGTTCAAGCGACGCTATACCGAATCCACACGCTTTGTCTGTGAATCTGACTCATAGCATATGCCGGAACATCAAGCAACCGAAAATGCTGCTAAGGAGCGTTTTTGGGACCAGTTCATCGCCAGAGCCCGTCAGTCTGGCGTCAAGGAAAACGCGCTTCGGTGGCATGTCCGCCGCGCGGAAGCCTATCTCGCGGCCTTCCCGGATAAGCGTCTAAAGCAACACACCCGCGAGGACGTGGACGGTTATCTGGAGCACATGGGTCGATTAGACGAAATCGATGACTGGCAGTTTGTGCAGATCGTCGAGGCTATACAGAATCTGCTTGAGACCGCGAAGGTCCCGGTGGCGTCGGAGGTGGATTGGAGTTCTGGCGGGCTTCGGCGCGGACGCTTGAGGCGAATCACCCAACGATAGCGCGGTGTTTCTGCCGGAGGCCCTGGCACGCAAATGGCCGAAGGCCCCGAAGGATTGGATTTGGCAGTACGTGTTTCCGAGCGGTCGGCTCTCGGTCGACCCACGCAGCGGCCAGACACGCCGCCATCATGTCCATGAGAACGGATTATAAAAGGCGGTGAAAGCGGCAGCGCAACGAGCGGGAATCACAAAGAAGGTGAACTGTCATTGTCTGCGCCATTCCTTCGCGACCCATCTACTGGAATCCGGCTATTGACCACGCTTCATCAACCCATGACCTTAACGGAGGAGGCGAGACGGGTGGCCTAACCACACTTCGCGTACTAGGCTGTCCCTGCCCGCCCTGAAGGACGGGATTTCTCGCACAAGACAGATGAACACTGAAAGCAACCCGGTCCGGATCCTGTTCGTATGCATGGGGAATATCTGTCGATCACCGACCGCGCACGGCGTGTTCCGTCGGCTGGTCATCGACGAGGGCCTGTCACACCGCATCGAGATCGACTCGGCCGGCACCCATGCCTATCACATCGGCGAGCCGCCGGATCGACGCGCGCGCGACACGGCGCGGATGCGCGGCATCGACATCGGCGATCTGCGCGCACGCCTAGCCGAACCGGACGACTTCATCCGCTTCCACTATGTGCTGGCGATGGATCGGGACAATTACGAAAATCTGTCGCAGATCTGTCCCAAGGGCCTGGAAGACAGACTGAGACTGTTCATGGAGTTCGCGCCCGAGCTGGGCATTCGCGAGGTGCCTGACCCCTACTATGGCGGTCAGCGCGGCTTCGAGCAGGTGTTCGACATGGTCGAGTCCGCCGCGCGCGGTCTGCTGCTGGACATCAAGAGCCGCTATTTCTGAGTCTGGGCGGTATCGAACGCCATCCAACCGTTTGGCCGACCGGATCTGTGTCCGGGTCGGCTGAAACGATTGGATGGCGGCTTCGGCTTGGGGAGGCGTGGAATGGCCTCAGGCGTCCTGGCCTGTCCGATCCGGTTCGGCGCGGCGCTCAGGTGCGACCTCGGAGGCCGTATCGGCGGTGCGCGGCGGCGGTTCGCCGGGTGCCGTAGGCGTGGTCGCTTCGGTTACGGGAGCCGGTTTCGCCATGGGCGCCGGCGTTGGCTCGGCTGAAGCCGCTGGAGCCGTTGCGGTCACAGGACTGGGTTCGGTTGATGTCGGGGGAGCGATCGTGGTCACAGGCGCCGGCGGCGAAAGCAACGGACGCTCAGCCGACGTCTGGACCGGCGCCGGCGCGACCGGGGCTGACTCGGCTGGCGCCGGTGCCGGAGCGGCAACCGGCTCGGACGCGACGACGACCGGCGGCGGCGAGGACGGCTCCGAAGGCTTTGGGGCCGGCGCCGGTTCAGGCGAGACTCCAGGCGACGCCATCGGTGCGGCCTCAGTCGTCGCGGTCGCCGTTGAAGCTGAAGCCGTCGCCACCGGCGATGCCGCTTCCATTGACCTGGACTCAGTATTGCTCGCCCGCTCGGAGTCGGGTCGACGGACGGATCTCTCGCGCGCATCGTCCTGACGCTCGGCACGCGGTTCCGTCACCTCATGGTTGGGCGAGCGTTCGGCGGCGGCATCGTTACCGTTGTCGATCTCCCGCCCGTTCTCGTCCAGGCGCTGAGTCGCGGGACGGCGCCGGTTGCGCCCGCCGCGACGTCGACGCGACGAACGTGAGCGCTCGGTGCCGGAGGCGTTCATCTCGCGATCGGTCTCGCCGTCGAACTGAATGTCCTCAGCCTCGCTCTCGGTCGTGTCGGCAGGCCGGCGCTCACGCGCGCCGTTCGACTCGGGCGGCGCGGACCGTGCCGGGCGCTCGTCGGTGCGTGCTTCGCGCCGCTTGGCTATCGCGGCCTGATCGCCGGCCGTCTCGGCCGACTCGCGCGCCACGGCATTCGTCTCAACCGCCCGCTCCTGACGCGCCGGGCGCGCTTGAGCATTGGCATTGGAGCCGCGTGAATCCCGCGATTCATCCGCTCGCGTTCCAGTGCCGTTCGGATTCGAGCCGCGCCGTCCGCGTCCGCGCGTACTGTTGCGGCGTCGATCCTCGCGACTGCTCTCGTCACCGCCGGTCTCGTCGCCCGCGTCCTCTTGCGGACGGCGTCGATCGCTCGTCGGCTGTGGCTGACCGCGCCGCCGCTCGTCGCGCGCCTGACGCGAACGTCCCGACTCATCGCCGGAACCCGAGGCGCCGGTACCGCTCGCAGAACGCTCCTGCGACCTGGACGTAGCCGCCTGCTCGGACCCGGCCGACGAACCGGAACGCCCACCGGCCTCGGTACGCTTGTCGGCGGCCTGCGGCTGAGTGTTGCCCGTTTCGTTCGAGCGCGAAACGAAGAGCCCGGTCCAGATGCGCTTGAGCAGGCTCTCGGACTCGGCGCGCTCGGTCTCCTTGCGGCTGACCGTGGTCGGCGGGGTCGGACGCGGACGCTCGGTCTGACGCGGTGCGGGCGTGCTCGGGGCGATGAGCTTGACTGCCGGCTCCTCGATCCGAACCGGCTGACCGAGCTTGGCATAATGCGGCGCGGCGGCGCTCGGCTCGGGGACGCTCTTCATCGTATAGCTCGGCACTTCCTCGGGCGCCTTGCCGGCGATGTCCTGAGCGCGGATACGCTCGATCTTGTACTCGGGCGTCTGGATGTGCTCGTTCGGGAGCAGCAGGATCTCGACCTCCTGGCGCTGCTCGATGTCGAGGATGGCGCGACGCTTCTCGTTGAGCAGGAAGGTCGCCACACTCACCGGAAGCTGAGCCTGGAGACGCTGAGTGCTCTCCTTCATCGCTTCCTCTTCGAGGATGCGCAGGATTGAGAGCGCGAGCGATTCGACGCCGCGAATGGTGCCCTGGCCCTTGCAGCGCGGGCAGATCTGCTGGCTCGACTCGCCGAGCGAGGGACGCAGACGCTGGCGCGACATCTCCAGCAATCCGAAGCGCGAGATGCGCGCCACCTGCACCCGCGCCCGATCCTGCTTGAGCGCCTCGCGCAGCCGGTCCTCGACCGCGCGCTGGTTCTTCGGCGGCCCCATGTCGATGAAGTCGATGACGAACAGCCCGCCGAGGTCGCGCAGACGCAACTGGCGCGCGATCTCATCGGCGGCCTCCAGGTTGGTGTTGAGCGCCGTCTCCTCGATGTCGGCGCCCTTGGTGGCGCGCGCCGAGTTGATGTCGATCGAGGTCAGAGCCTCGGTGTGATCGATGACGATCGAGCCGCCCGAGGGCAACCGCACCTCGCGCTGGAAGGCCGACTCGATCTGGGTCTCGATCTGGTAGCGCGTGAACAGCGGCACCTCGTCCTGATAGAGCCGCAGTTTCTTGAGATTCTGCGGCATCACCTGACGGATGAAGTTCTCGGCGCGCTCATAGACCGTGCGGTCGTCGATGACGATCTCGCCGATGTCGACGCGCAGATAGTCGCGGATCGAGCGGATGATGACGTCGCTCTCCTGATAGATCAGGAACGGCGCCTTGCGGCTCTCACCCGAACTGACGATCGCCTGCCAGAGCTGGAGCAGATAGTCCAGATCCCATTGCAGCTCCTCGACGTTCTTACCGACGCCGGCGGTGCGCACGATCATCCCCATGTCCTCGGGGATCTGGAGCTGGCTCATGGCATCGCGCAGTTCGGTGCGGTCCTGACCCTCGATGCGCCGCGACACGCCGCCGGCGCGCGGGTTGTTGGGCATCAGCACCAGATAGCGTCCGGCCAGCGAGATGAAGGTGGTCAGCGCCGCGCCCTTGTTGCCGCGTTCCTCCTTGTCGATCTGGACCACGACCTCGCGGCCTTCCCGAACCGACTCCTTGATGCTGACACGCGAGCCGGGTTTGACGCTGTCGGGCTCGAAATAGGACCGCGCGATCTCCTTGAGCGGCAGGAAGCCGTGACGCTCGGCGCCATAGTCGACGAAGGCGGCCTCCAGACTCGGCTCGACGCGGGTGATGACGCCCTTGTAGATATTGGCTTTCTTCTGTTCGCGTCCCGGTGATTCGATATCGAGGTTATAGAGCAACTGCCCGTCGACAGTCGCTACGCGCAACTCTTCCGGCTGAGTCGCGTTGATGAGCATTCGTTTCATGTTGTTCCTGTCCTGCACACCACGGCGCGTGTCCCGTGGTTGAGCGCCGCGCCCCTGGGGTCTCGATCGGAGACCCGAGCGGGCGGATCGGCGCGTCGCCGTTCGACGCTCGAGTGGTGCGAGCACGGCGTCGGCACAGTCCGTTCAGTCGACGACCTTGGGTCGGGCTGGAACGGGCACGCGCATATGAACCATCGTTATACGGGGCCACTTGAGGCTCCCGCGTCTGTTCGGGCGGTCTAGGATCGATAGACAGCCCGCTTCGGAGCGGCGGATGTAGCACCGGCGGCGCTGGCGGCCTCGTCGGGCTACTCGGGGACGGCGCTGGGTGTAGAATTCGGCCTCGCTCGACGTCGCGAGCGGGCTGGACGCACGGCGCGGCCCCTCGAAGTGGCCTGGTCAGGTGTCGGATGCCGGTCTTGGGTCCGTGGGTCGGACTGGCGCCTCTTGGATGGGCGTTGGGTGCGAACCCCTGGATGCACTTGCCGCTCCGGAAAAATTCCGCATTTCACTTGGCCAGCGCAAGGCGTCAATGGTATCAGTGAACCCCACTTAGCAGCAATTGAGCCAAACGCTCAGGTTCAGATCCAAATTGAAAGCTTCAGCCTCCGTCACGAACTCAAGGACCGCCGATCGATCGCTCTCGTCCCCTCAAGGTGGGGATGCGTCGAAAGCGCCACAATATCTCCACATCGATGATCAGAGCGATGGTCAGCGTATCGACAATTTCCTGTTGCGCGTCCTCAAGGGCGTGCCGCGCAGTCATCTCTACCGGCTGCTGCGGCGCGGCGAGGTGCGCGTCAACAAGGGCCGGATCAAGGCCGAGTATCGGCTGAGCGCCGGGGATGTGGTGCGCATCCCGCCGATCCGGCTCGGCGAGTCGGCGCCGCCCGCCCGCGCACCCGAGGTGCAGTTGGCGCGGCTGGAAGGCGCGATCATCCATGAAGACGAACGGCTGCTGGTGATCGACAAGCCCTCGGGACTGGCGGTGCATGGCGGCAGTGGTCTGAGCTATGGCCTGATCGAGTCGCTGCGCCAGTTGCGTCCCGGACGCGAGCTGGAGCTGGTGCACCGGCTCGATCGCGACACCTCCGGCTGTCTGGTCGTCTGCAAGCGGCGTAGCGCGCTGCGCGAACTGCACGCCCTGATCCGCGAAGGCGGCATGGACAAGCGCTATCTGGCTCTGATCCTGGGCGAGCTGCCGCGCGCTGAACTGCTGGTCGATGCGCCGCTCAAGAAGAACGTGCTGAGCAGCGGCGAGCGTCTGGTGCGGGTCGATGCGCGCGAGGGCAAGGAGGCGCGCACCCGCTTTCGGCGTCTGAAGCGCTTTGCGATCGACGGTCAGGCGCTGACCCTGGTCGAGGCGGAACTCATCACCGGCCGCACCCATCAAATCCGCGTCCATGCCGCCCATCTCGGCGCGCCGCTGGCCGGTGACGACAAATACGGCGACGAGGCGGCCAACCAGCGGCTCAAGGGCTATGGTCTGAAACGGCTGTTTCTGCATGCGGCGGCGCTGAGTTTCAAACTCGAATACATGGCCCGTCCACTGCGTCTGGAGTGCCCCCTGCCGGACGAACTGCAACAGGTGCTGAACGCCCTGGAGAATTGAAGCGTGAATTTCGAACTGATCGTTTTCGACTGGGATGGAACCCTGATGGATTCCGAGGCGCGGATCGTCACCTGCATCCAGGCGGCCTTCCGCGATCTGGGACTGCCGGAGCCGGTGCGCGAAGTCGCGCGCGACGTCATCGGGCTCGGTCTGGACGAGGCGATGGAGCGTCTGCTGCCCACGGGGGATGCGGGGCTCCGTGCCGAAGTGGTCTTGCAATACCGTCGTCACTTCCTGGGCGGCGACCAGAGTCCCTCGGAACTCTTTCCCGGCGCGCGCGAGACGCTCGACTGGATGACCGGGCAGGGTTATCGGCTGGCGGTGGCCACCGGCAAGAGTCGCGCGGGTCTGAGCAAGGCGCTCGACGAGACCGGATTGCACGGCGTCTTCCATGCCACGCGCACGGCTGATGAGACCTTCTCCAAGCCGCATCCGCAGATGCTGCTGGAACTCATGGACGAGCTGGGCGCGCGCGCCGATGAGACGCTCATGATCGGCGACACCGAATACGACCTGCAGATGGCCAACAATGCCGGGGTACGCTCGCTGGCGGTCTGTTACGGTGTCCATGAGCCGGGGCGGCTGCTGGCCTGCGAGCCGCTGGCCTGTCTCGATTCGCTGTGGGCGATCCGCGACTGGTTGAGCGCCAGGCAGGCCGATTGATTTCAGCCGTATCCACTCTGTCCGAGGACCGCCATGAACTGGAAATTTTGGAAGAAACGCCGTGAGCCGATGCCCGCGCCCGGTCAGCCGGACTGGGAGCGCGCCCTGATCAACCGGCTCGCCGCCGAGTATCTGGATGACCAGCGCAAACGCCGGCGCTGGGCGACCGTGTTCAAGCTGCTGATCCTGGTCTATCTGATCGGCGTGCTGATCGCGGCCAACAGCACGGGCTTGTCCGACGCGGTCAAGGTCGGCGAGGATCATACGGCACTGATCGAGGTCAAGGGCGTCATCGCCCCAGACTCGGATGCGAGTGCCGATCGCGTCATCACCGCGTTGCGCGCCGCCTTCGAGGCCAAGCACGTCAAGGGCATCATCCTGCGCATCAACAGTCCCGGCGGCAGCCCGGTCCAGGCCGGCTACATCAACGACGAGATCAAGCGTCTCAAGGAGAAATACAAGAAGGACCACGACGGCAAGGACATGCCAGTCTATGCCGTGGCCGTGGATCTCTGCGCCTCGGGCGGCTATTACATCGCCGTCGGCGCCGATGCCATCTATGTCGACAAGGCCAGTCTGGTCGGCTCCATCGGGGTGCGTATCGACAGCTTCGGTTTCCAGGAGGCGATGGAGGAACTGGGCATCGAGCGCCGTCTGCTGACGGCCGGGGCGAACAAGGGCATCCTCGATCCCTTCTCGCCGCTCGATCCGTCACAGCGCGATTTCATCCAAACCGTGCTCGACCGGCTGCATGGCCAGTTCATCGATGAGGTGAAGCAGGGCCGGGGCGACAAGCTCAAGGGCGGGGACGAGCTCTTCAGCGGGCTGTTCTGGAGCGGTCAGGAGGCGGTCGAACTCGGGCTGGCCGATGGCCTGGGCAGTTCCAGCCAGGTGGCGCGCGAACTGATCAAGGCCGAGAAGATCGTCGAATACACCAAGAAGCGCGATCTGCTCGAATCCATCGCCAAGCGGTTCGGGGCGCTGGTCGGGATTGGGATGCTGGAAGGATTGGGCGTCTCGACAGGTTTGAGCCTGCCGCACTGAGGCGGCCGCCTTCCTGAGCCAAGCCACGGTAGCGGGCAAGCCGCACCGTGGCTCGATCCCTCATTCTTCAGTGTGTGAGCGCCGTTTGGATGGCCTCCAGATCCAGCTTCTCGAAATAGGCCTCGATCGGCTTGCTGTCGGCCAGCCGGCTGCCCTTGCCCTGGATCACCAGCCGGTTGCCGACCATGAGCGTGATCTCATAGTCGGCGCTGTCGGCGGCGTGCTCCAGCATTCCGCGATAGCCCTTGAACGAATAGGTCTTCATGTCCTGGTTGTTCTGCATCACGAAGGGCATGGACATGGCCATGGTCAGCATGGGCATCAGCGGCGAGTCGGCCATCAGGCTGAGCGTGATCTCGGCGCCGTCCTCACGCCGATAGATTCGGCTCAGGGTGGTGCCTGTGATCATGGCCGCCATGCCGCCGGCCTGCGACTCGGGTTCATCCGCCGTCCAGCCGGGGAGCGGCTCGGGCAGGAGCTTGACCAGATTGGCGGTCATCTGCTCCTGGATCTTGGCCACGGCGAAGTTGAGCGTCTCGATGGCGTTTCTCAGCTCGCCGGACTCGTAGGCCTTGCGGGCAGCCTCGATCTGATCACTCACTTCGTCGGCCTGGATGGGGCCGGCCAGACAGAGGCTCGCGGCGAGCAGTAGCCTCAGGGTGCGTCGAATCCTCATGGGTTGTGCTCCAAGATAGAGAGAAGAACGAAATCAGGCCCTGGCGGCGATGGTCTAGAGGCCGAACTCCTGACGCAACCGCCCCTGGATCTTGCGCGCCTGTTTGAAGGCTTCCTTGAGCATCAGCCGATGCAACTCGTTGAGATCGTCCGGGTCGACCCGGTTGACCGCGTCCGGATCCTGAGTCTGGAGTTGCTGCTCAATGCGGAAGCGCTGGATCAGATGGAAGGACTCGATCTCGGCGGCGATGTCTTCGGGCCGGCGCTGACGCAGACGCCCGACGGCGCGCAGACGCTCAACGGTATTGGTCGCCCACACACCCTCCTTCAAGGCCCAGAGCCGGGCGGCGTCCATGAAGAAACGCGCCCCCTGGAGCTTGAGGTCGAGGGTGTGCGGATAGTCGTGATGGCGGTCGAAGCTGAACTGACCGGCCCAGCCCAGCGGCGGACTGACCTCCAGACTCTGAGCGGCGAGCGCATGGAAGAAGCGCGTCTGCTCGGGCGCCGTGCGGATGAGCCAGGCACGCAGCTGGTCGACCGGCTCGCTGTTGCCGTAGAGCGGGCGGAAGTCGAAGAAGATGGCGCCGTGCAGCACCGCCTCGGGGTCGGGAACCTGCAACCAGTCGCTGAAGCGTCGGCGCCATTCGTCGGCGCTCAGACAGCAGTCGGGATTGCCGGCCATGATCCCGCCCCGGCAGCGCTCGAAGCCGCAATGGTGCAGGGCCTCGTTGACGGCCTGCGCGAAGGGCAGGAAACGCTCGCGCAGTGCGGGTGCGCTCTCGGCGTCGGGCGGGACGAACAGCAGTCCATTGTCCTGATCGGTGACGAAGGTCTGCTCCAGTCGGCCCTCGGAGCCGAAGACGATCCAGCACCAGGGCACGGCCGGCAGATCGAACTCGTCCTCGATGAGCTCGATGATGCGCATGGCGATGAGGTCGTTGAGTCCGGACATCCACTGACAGAGCGACTCCACCCCCATGCCGGCGCGAAACAGCTCGGCTCCACGGCGTCTGACACGATCGACCGCCAGCGTCATGGCGTACAGGTCGCGCGCCCCGCCGATAGCGGCGATCAGGGATTCGGCCCCGCCGGCCTTGAGTCCCAGCAGATCGGCCTGAGTCACCAGACCGAACAGGCGCCCATCCGGTTCGGTCAGGATCAGATGGCGCGCGCCGCGCTTGGCCATCATGACCTTGGCGCGGTGCGTGGGGGCATCGGCGGCAAGCGCCAAGGGCGCGCCGATCATGTGATTGGCGACCGGATCGTCGAGTTCGGCATTCTCGAAGCTGACGACGTGCAGGATGTCGCGCAGCGTCACCAGTCCGAGCGGCAGTTCGCTGGCGGCGTCGGCGATGACCGCCGCGTCCTCCTCGTCCTGACTGAATCTGTAGAGCACCTCGCGTAGCCGGGTCTCGGGCGGGACCACCAGCGGTTCGCGACGCGACAGGGAACGCAGCGGCGCCTGCTCGGCGCCGTTGTCACTGGATGTGGTTTCGATCTCGATCTCAGGCATGTCCGATCCCCTCGTCCTGGTGTAAACCGGCGCTCAATCATCCGTCGCGGCGAGCAGTTCCTTGACCCTGTCGACCAGCTCGCGGGTCGAGAAGGGCTTGGGCATGTAGGCATCGGCGCCCAGGGTCAATCCCTTCTCGCGCTCGGCCTCACGCCCCTTGGCCGTCAGCATGAGTACGCGGGTACGGGCGAGATCGGGATCGGCGCGGATCGACGCCAGCACCGCGAAGCCGTCGAGCTTGGGCATCATCACATCCAGCACCACCAGATCCGGCCGGTGGTTGCGGACGGCGACCAGACCTGCCTCACCATCGCGGGCGACATGAACGGTGTGGCCCTCGCGCATCATCAGGAATTCCAGTGAGATGACGATATTGGGCTCGTCGTCGACGATCAGGATGCGCTTGCTCATGGTCTATCCCTTAATCCTGGGTGTCTGGGGTGTGAGCGGGAAGCTCGAAGCAGAGGTTAGCACCTTTTTCGGGCCGGTTTTCGGCCCAGATGCGCCCGCCGAGATGTTCGACGATCTGACGGCTGATCGGCAGTCCCAGCCCGGTTCCGGACGGTTTGGCGTCACCGACCAGACTCTGACGGAACTTCTCGAAGATGAGTTCCAGCGCCTCTTCCGGGATGCCGGGGCCATTGTCGGCGACAGTCACGCGCCAGGCCGTTCCGAGCCGCACCAGTCCGATTTCCAGGCACCCGGTCTGGGGCGGGGCGAACTTGACGGCATTGGCGATCAGGTTCTCCAGCACCTGCACCAGGCGGTCGCGGTCGGCCCAGACCAGCGCCGGCTCCGACGGCAGATCGAGCCTGACCTGGATCTCGCGCTCCTTGACCAGTTGGCCGGTCACGGCCACGGCCTGATCGATGACCTCCTGGAGGCTCAAGCACTCGTTGCGCCAGTCGGCGTGTCCGGATTCGATCTTGGCCAGATCCAGCACCTGATTGACCAGTCGCGACAGGCGCTCGGTCTCGCTGACCAGGATGCCGAGGAAGCGTCGGCGCTGGGCGAGGTCGATCCTGGGGTCGTCGTGGAGGATCTCGGAGAAGGCGCGGATGGAGGCCAGGGGGGTGCGCAGTTCGTGCGTGACCGAGGACATGAAGTCGTCCTTGAGCCGGTCGAGTTCCTGGAGCCGCTCGTTGGCCGCGCGCAGTTCGGCGGTCGCCGCCTCCAGTGCGCGCGATTTCTGTTCGAGCTGATGGCTGTAGGCGCGGATCTGCGAGGCCTCGTCGAGGATGTCGAGCACCTCGTCGAGTCCCAGCGGCTCTTCCTGAGTGACAGAGGCGACCATCAGTCGCGCCGAGGCGCTCCCGATCGCGCCCGAGAGCAGGGTCTCGGCGAAGCCGACCGTCTCGGCGTCAGCCGGCAGGGCTTCGGGTGAATCCGTGTCGCGCGACCGGGCGTACCGGACGAAGGCGTCGCGGGTGCGCGCGACCCCAAGGAAACGCTCGGCCAGCGTCATGAGCTCGCGGATGTCGGCCCGTCCGCGCCACAGGGCCGTACTGGCGCGGCGTGGATAGCGCAGCGCGTCGACGAACAGACGCGCCTGTGCCGCCTCGATCGCGTTCGGCGCGCGCCAGGAGGATACCAGCAGAAAGGCGCCGACATTGGCCGTCAGGCTCCAGAACAGCCCATGGGTGATCTCGTTCCAGCCCGTGAGACCGAAGAGCGCCAGCGGGGCCAGCCAGTCCAGACCGCCGGGTCCGGACTCCATGAAGGCCGGCGGCAGCCAGCCGGACTTGGCGAAGGAGGGCAGCAGCAGGGTATAGACCCAGACCAGGAAGCCGGCGACCAGTCCGGCCAGGGCGCCGTCGCGGGTGCCGCCGCGCCAGTAGAGTCCGCCGATGACCGCCGGCGCGAACTGCGCCACGGCCACGAAGCTGATGAGTCCGATGCCGATGAGCGCATAGGCCTCACCGGCGAGCCGGTAATAGAGATAGCCCAGGATCAGCACCAGCACGATGGCCGCGCGCCGCACGGCCAGCAGCAGGCGTCCCAGCTCGGCGGGCGGCTGACGGCGGCGCCAGAACCGCATCAACACCGGCAGCACCAGATCGTTGCTGACCATGGTCGAGAGTGCGATGGTCTCGACGATCACCATGCCGGTCGCCGCCGACAGCCCGCCGATGAAGACCAGTAGCGCCAGCCAGGGTCGCTCGAAGGCGATCGGCAGGGTGAGCATGAAGGTGTCGGCGTCGACCGAGCCGTCCGGAAAGGTCAGGAGACCGGCGAGCGCGATCGGGATCACGAACAGATTGATCAGGAACAGATAGAGCGGAAACAGCCAGATGGCGCGCCGGATTTGACGCTCGTCGCTGTTCTCGACCACGGCGACCTGGAACTGGCGCGGCAGCAGCATCACCGCCAGCGCCGCCAGAAAACTGATGGCGAACCAGTCCTGTACCGGCGAGAGACTGGGTGCCAGCAAGGGCGCGAGCCGTTCGGTGAGCCGGGGATCGCGGCTCGCATCCGTCAGTTCGGGACCATCCAGGCCGAGCAGGCCCCAGGTGACGAAGAGTCCGAGCGCCAGGAAAGCGATCAGCTTGACGATCGACTCAAAGGCGATGGCTGCGACCAGCCCTTCGTGGCGCTCGCTGACGTCCAACTGGCGGGTGCCGAAGAGAATGGTGAAGGCCGCCAGCAGCAGGGCGATGATGAAGGCCGAATCGTGCCAGAGGGGCAGGGCGGTCGGCTCGGGCATCCGCACTTCCGGGTAGTGACGCAGGATCTCGAAGCTCCAGGCGATCGCCTTGAGCTGGAGCGCGATATAGGGCACGACGCCGACCACGGCGATGACCGTCACCAGTCCGCCCAGGAGCTGACTCTTGCCGTAGCGCGAGGCGATGAAGTCGGCGATCGAGGTGATGCGTTCGGCCTTACCGACGCGCACCATCTTGAGCAGCAGCGACCCCCAGAGCAGGGCGATCAGGGTCGGTCCCAGATAGATCGGCAGGAAACCGATCCCGTTCTCCGCCGCCCGGCCGACGCTGCCGTAGAAGGTCCAGGCCGTGCAGTAGACGGCGAGCGACAGGGCATAGATGGTCGGACGGGCGATGACCGAGCGGCCATGATCGGCCCGACGGTCGGCCCAGTGGGCGATGGCGAACAGCAGTCCGAGATAGGTGAAGGAGACCGCGATGATGAGCGCGCCCGGGATCATGCGGTCCGACTCAATCGCGGCCGCGGATCGCGATCCAGGCCGCCAGCGCGATCACGCCGGCCCAGACGCCATAGAGATAGAGGAACAGCGGCGGGAGACCGAGCCAATCCTCCCAGGACTCGGGCCGCAGTGCGAGCGGCGAGAACAGCAGCAGCAGGGCGATGAGGAACAGGGTCAGCAGACGCTGCCGGAAGAGGGTCGAGCGTGGCATCCCGTTGGCTCGCGGTCGGTTCGGTCGCGTAGCGCCGGATTGCAGAGTATCCGGCCGGCGCTCGCGATGGTTTCAGAGGTTATTGGACACTGCCGAACGACTTGTCGACCGCGCCCGAGGGGGCGGTCAGACCGGCGAAGCGGCAGCCCTGGGCGACCGGGCCGCCCGGAAAGAGACCATAGAGATACTTGAGGCCGCCCTGAGCGTGGAAGGACTCGTCGAGCGCGTCATGGAGTGCGCGGACATTGGGTTGTTCGTGGCGGGCGAAATAGTCCTGCAGGGCCTGGAGCGTGCGCCAGTGATCCGGGGTGAGTTCGAGTCCGTCGTGCTGGGCCGCCTCCTCGGCGACCGATCGCGTCCAGTCGACCGGGGCTTGCGGAAAGTCGGGGTCGGTGGCAGGGATCGCGCCTGGATTCAGGATCTCGCGCATGGTCGTGGTTGTCATTTTGTTGTCCTCCCGAGCATGGTGTGTCTCAGTGATGTCGGCCTGGCTCTGGGCCGGCGATGGGCGCGCTCGAGCGCGCCCATGACGTCATCCGATCGTCACACTGGAGTGTCGAGCCTTTCGGGAGCGAGTTCAATACGGGTTCCTACCCCCGTGAGCGACGTCTGTAGTCCCAGGGCCGCTGATGCTCGCCGCGACGACTCCAGATACCGCGCTTGGCGGCACGCGCCTCGCGTTCGGCGCTGGGGTAACGCGGACTGTCGCAATACTGCTCATAGACCGCCGCCTGACCGGCTTCGACCATTTCCAGGTTGAGCAGACGCGGCTCGGCGTCCGTGGTGTAGATCTCGCCGACCGTGCGGCCGTACTGGTCCTGATCGATCTTGACCAGCTTGACCGTCGGCGTCGTGATGGACTGGAGATGCTCGCGCGAGCGCGTGCCCCAGGGTTTCTGCGCCATCTCGGGCGCGTCGATGCAGTAGAGCCGCACCTTCACCAACTGGGCGCCGCAGCGCAGATTCATGGTATCGCCGTCGCTGATCTTCTCGACGCGGCAGTCCTTGCCGCTGAAGGGCAGCTTCCAGGCGCTCGGGATCAGGTCGCCGCTCCAGCGGTCGACGGCCCAGAGCGCCAGCCCGATCACGGCGATCGCGAGCGCCGAGCGCGGCGTGAGCGGACTTCGGCCATGGCCCCGGAGCTTCGCGCGCAGATACTGTTTCAGAAAGGTTTGCGGTCGCATGTCGAATCCGGTCTCAAGCCTGTCCCTTCTCGCGCAGACGCCACTGGAAATGACTCAGCAGCCTGGAGCGCACCTTCTTCTCCTTGTGCTTGGCGGCGGCGGCCAGACGCTTCTCGGCCACGCCGATCAGGGTCTCCTGGGCGCCCTTCTTGCTGTCGTCCTCGGGCGTGCGCTGGGTGTAATGACCGTTGGCGTCCATGTCCCAGGCCGAGCGGCTGTCGGCGAACTGCACATCCAGGATCAGACGCAGCTCCTGACGCAGCTCGGGATTCTCGACCGGAGCATGGACCTCGACCCGGCTTTCGAGATTGCGCCGCATCATGTCCGCCGAGCCGATGTAATACTCCTCGTCACCGCCGTTGCGGAAATAGATGATGCGCGCGTGTTCGAGAAAGCGTCCGACGATCGAGACCACGCGCGCGCGCTCGCTCAGTCCCGGGATGCCGGGTCGGAAGCGGCAGGTGTCGCGCACGATCAGATCGACCTGCACCCCGGCGCGACTCGCCTTGTAGAGCGCGCGGGTGATGTCGGGGTCTTCGAGCGCGTTCATCTTCATCTGGATGACGCCGTTGCCGTCACGATTGTGGTGGTCGATCTCGCGGTTGATCTTGTCGAGGATGGCGCGCTTGAGGTTGTAGGGCGCGGCCAGGATCTTGCGATAGCTCGGCGGCGGCGAGTAGCCGGTGAGATAGTTGAAGAGCTCGGTCAGATCCTGCCCGATGTCCTCGTCGCAGCCGAGCATCCCGAGATCCGTATAGAGCTTGGCGGTGCCGGGATGATAGTTGCCGGTGCCGATGTGGTAGTAGCGGCGCAGTTGCGAGTAGTCGCGCCGGACGACGAAGATCAGCTTGCTGTGGGTCTTGAGGCCCATGACGCCATAGTTGACATGGATGCCCTCGGCCTCCAGCCGCCGCGCCCACTGGATGTTGGCCGCCTCGTCGAAACGCGCCTTGAGCTCGACCAGCACCGCGACCTGTTTGCCGTTGCGCGCCGCCTGGATCAGCGAGTCGAGGATGGCCCCGGCCGAGGTGCGGTAGAGCGTCATCTTGATCGCCAGCACCTTGGGATCCTCGGCCGCCGTGCGCAGAAAACGCTCGACCGAGGTGCTGAACGGCTGATAGGGATGCTGGAGCAGGATCGGTCCGCTCTCGCGGATGATGTGGAAGATGTTGCGCCGATCCTTGGCCAGCAGCGGATGGTCGACCGGACGATGGGGCTTGTCGTGCAGATCCGGGATCTCGATGCCGGCGATCTCGAACAGATCGCGCAGGGCGAACATGCCCTCGACCTCGATGACGTCCTCGGCTTCGTTCAGGCCCAGCTCAGCGGCGAGCATGCCGCGATGCGTGGCTTCCATGCCGGGATCGACCTCCAGCCGCACGATGGGCGCGAAATGGCGCTCGCGCAGTTCGCTCTCGATCATCTCCAGCAGATCGTTGGCCGCTTCCATGTCCGGCTCGACGATGGCGTTGCGGGTGACGCGGAAGAGCGCGCAGGAGACGAACTCCATGCCCGGAAACAGCATGTCGAGATTGTTGACGATCAGGTCTTCGAGCGTGACATAGGTATGGGTGCCGTCGACCGAGATCAGACGCTTGGAGACGTCCTTGTGCACTGGCACCTTGAGGCGGGCCATGTAGACCTCGGTGCCGCCGGGGTAGCGCAGGGTGACGAGCAGGTTGAGTGCGAGGTTCGAGATGAAGGGGAAGGGGTGCGCCGGGTCCATCGCCAGCGGCGTGAGCATGGGGAAGATGTTGGCGCGGAAGTGTTCGCGCAGACGCTCACGGGCGTCGTCGGGGAGATCCTTGTACAGGCAGATGCGGATGTCATAGGCGTCGAGTTCGGCCATGAGCTCGACATGGATGCGGCGCAGTGCGGACTGGAAATCGCGCACGGCGGCCTGACACTCCTTGAGCTGCTGGGCCGGAGTGCGTCCGTCGAGTCCGGCGGTGTGGATGCCAGCGGCGATCTGCTGCTTGAGACCGCCGATGCGCTTCATGAAGAACTCGTCGAGATTGCTGCTGACGATGGCGAGGAATTTGACGCGCTCCAGCAACGGGGTGCGCGGATCCTCGGCTTCATGGAGAACGCGGCGGTTGAAGGCGAGCCAGGTCAGTTCGCGACTCAGATAGAGGCTGGGGTCGTCGAGGTCGACTTCGGGCGGCGGGAGCGGGATCTCTTCGGCGGTCGACTCGCTGTAGGTCGCGTCTTCAGTCAGGGCTTGGCTCGTGCTCATGGCGGTCTCGGTCCTCGTCGGCGTGGATGCTGGGATTCTAACCCAACGGCTACCGATGTTCTGTTACCGCGCGTGGAACACGCCGGTTCGCGAGAAGCGATCGGAATATTTACAATGACTGGGCTTCGTCTGTGTTTTAGGCGACCAGCCATACCGTGACCTCTCATTGATCGCGAAGATACTCGACACGCTGATGCCCGAAATCTGCCGTTTCTATGGAATCGTCATCAGGATGTATTTGATCGACCGTGAACATCCGCCGCCGCATTTTCACATCAAATACGGTGAACATCAGGCGGTGATGGAGCTTGAAAACCTGAATCTGATCGACGGTCGTCTACCGAAAAAGTGCCGCCAACTCGTCCGGGAGTGGGCCGAACTGCATCAGGAAGAGCTGGTCGAGATGTGGAGGACACAGCAATTTCATCCCATTCAGCCCTTGGAGTGAGCTTTGATGAAACTTCAGCGCATTGAACACCAAGCAGCCTACCGTTTTGTGCTCACCTTCGAAAATGACGCTTGTCGGGAGGTCGATCTACAGGATTTGATCGGTCAGCATGTCGCCTTGGGTGAGGTGCAAACCGCACGCATCGATCCGGAGTGGGGATGTCTGGAGTTTCTGGATGGCCGTGTGGATATCGAACCCAAGACGCTGTTGCGCTATGCCGGACTCATCGAAGACAAACGGGCGGCGTGAGTCGCGATGCATGACACTGTGATCGATGACCTGTTCGACCGCGCGGTCGGCCCGGTCCGTCCCTTCGAATTCGATGCCGATGTGGCGCGCGTCTTTCCGGACATGGTGCGCCGCTCGGTGCCCGGCTATGCCGAACTGGTTGGCCTGAGCGGGCTGATCGCGCGGCGTGTGGCCGGGCCTGGAGCGCGCTGTTATGACCTGGGTTGTTCACTGGGCGCCGTGACGCGCTCGATCCTGCGCCAGACCGGGCCTGACGTGTCGGTGGTCGCGGTCGACAATGCACCGGCGATGATCGAGGGTTTGCAGGCGCGTCTGGCTGCCGAGACCGATGTGACGCGGGTCGAGACGCTGTGCGCCGACATCCAGTCGATCGCCATCGAAGAGGCGAGCCTCGTCGTCCTCAATCTGACGCTCCAGTTCGTCCCGATCGAGGCGCGGCTCGGGCTCCTGCAACGTATCCGCGCCGGACTGATGCCGGGCGGCGTACTGATTCTGGCCGAGAAGTTCGCCAGCCCCGAAGGGCGCGCAGGCGACTGGTTGATTCGGCTGCACGAGGATTTCAAGCGCGCCAACGGTTACAGCGAACTGGCCATTGCGCGCAAGCGGACCGCGCTGGAGCAGGTGTTGATCCCGGAAAGCCTCGAAGAGCACGAGCGACGGCTCGCCGAGGCCGGTTTCGCCGGCTCGGTGCGCTGGTTCCAGAGCCTCAACTTCGTGGCCTGGCTGGCATGGATCTGACGACCTTCCGACCCTTTCTGGAGCATCTGACTCAGACAAGGCTCGCGCCCTGGGCCGAGCCGTTGTCGGATGCCGTGCGCGAACGGCTTGGAGCGCGCGCGCATGGCGATCTGGCGCGCTGGGAAGCGGCACTGGCCACACTGCCTGAGCTGCCGCCCAGCCGTGTCGTGCTCGACCAATCCAGCGTGGGACTCCACTCGGATCAGCCGCTCCCGCCCGAGATCGCCTCCCGTCTGCGCACGACCCTGATGGAACTGCATCCCTGGCGCAAGGGGCCGTTCCGTCTGCATGACCTGCACATCGACACCGAATGGCGCTCGGACTGGAAATGGGACCGGCTCGCCGCCGCCATCGACCCGCTGGACGGACGGCTGGTGCTGGACGTCGGCTGCGGCAACGGCTATCACGCCTGGCGGATGCTGGGCGCGGGCGCACGGCTGGTCATGGGCATCGACCCGACCCAGGTGTTCCTGTGCCAGTTCCTCGCCGTAAATCACTATCTGGCGCGCGACGAACTGGCCGTTCTGCCGCTCGGCATCGAAGATCTGCCGCCGGGACTGACCGGCTTCGACACGGCCTTCTCGATGGGCGTGCTCTATCATCGCCGTTCGCCGATCGATCATCTGGCCGACCTGCGCGCCCTGCTGCGACCGGGCGGCCAGCTCGTGTTGGAGACCCTGGTGCTGGAGGGCGAGGCGCAACAGGTGCTGGTTCCGCCCGACCGCTATGCCGGCATGCGCAACGTGTGGTTCATCCCCAGCGTCGAAGCGCTCGCCGTCTGGATGGGGCGCGTCGGCTTCAAGGACATCGAGGTCGTCGACGTCAGTCGCACCACGCTCGAAGAACAGCGCCCGACCGACTGGATGCGCTTCCAGTCCCTGCCGGACCATCTCGACCCAACAGACCCGAGCCGCACCATCGAGGGCCATCCAGCCCCGGTGCGGTCGATCCTCATCGGTCGAGCCTGAATACTCATGAACGCTGTCCTCGCCATCTTCACCGGCGCCGGTCTCGGCGCACTGCTCCGCTGGTTCCTCGGCCAGCGGCTCAACGCCATCATCCCGAGCCTGCCACTTGGCACACTCGCCGCCAACCTGCTCGGCGGCCTGCTGATCGGCCTGGCCATCGCCTGGACCGGACGTCACCCCGGCCTTCCGCCCGAGATCCGCCTGTTCGTCATCACCGGCTTTCTCGGCGGACTGACCACCTTCTCGACCTTCTCCGCCGAAGTCGTCACCCTGCTGTCCAAGGGCGAACTCCTCTGGGGCCTGGTCGCGATTGGAACACATCTGATCGGCTCCCTGACCATGACCGCCCTAGGGATCTGGCTCGTGCATCTGCTGCTGGCGCGCGCTTGAACAGCGACGCCACGGACGCCATCACTTCGATCTCGACCCCCTGGAGACCCCGAACCATGTCGAACTGCTTCCTGAAATTCTACGTCGCCGAAAGCCGCCGCCATCATCACAAGCTGATCTATGAATGGCTGCTGGAAGAGGCCAAGTCGTTCGGACTCCAGGGCGGCTCGGCCTTCCGCGCCCTGGCCGGATTCGGCCGCCACGGACGACTGCACGAGGAACGCTTCTTCGAACTCTCGGGCGACCTGCCGGTCGAGGTCGGCTTCGTGGTCAGCGAGGACGAAGCCGACCGCTTTCTCGATCACCTCGGCCAGGAGGGGCTGGATCTCTTCTATATCAAGCTGCCGGTCGAGGCCGGCGTGACAGGTTCGCGTCGCCAGTCTTAGGCAAAGCGAAAGACTCAGAATATAATCGAGCGCTCATCGAGCCGTTCAGGGGTGTTGATTCCAGTCCTAGCGGTCGCATATCGAAAACCAAGAAAATCACTCAAGAACGCGGAGCCAGGACCATGACCGGAGCCCCAGCCGTCGAAGACATCGTCAAGTCGGAATACGAGCACGGCTTCACGACCGAGATCGAGTCCGATACCCTGCCGCCGGGGTTGGACGAGGAGGTCGTGCGGGCCATCTCCAAGCGCAAGGGTGAGCCCGAATTCATGACCGAGCAGCGTCTCAAGGCGTACCGGCACTGGCTGACCATGCGCGAACCCGAGTGGGCAGCGGTCGACTATCCCAAGATCGATTTCCAGTCGATCTCCTACTATTCGGCCCCCAAGCGTCCCGAGGACATGCCCAAGAGCCTCGACGAGATCGACCCGGCGCTGCTCGAAACCTACAACAAGCTCGGCATCCCAATCGAGGAGCAGAAGGCATTGGCGGGCATCGCGGTCGACGCGGTGTTCGACAGCGTTTCGGTCGCCACCACCTTCCGCGCCACGCTCGCCGAGGCCGGGGTCATCTTCTGCTCCATCTCCGAGGCGCTGCACGAGTATCCCGAGCTGGTCAAGCCGTATCTGGGCACGGTCGTGCCCTACACCGACAACTTCTACGCCTGTCTCAATGCAGCCGTGTTCAGCGACGGCACCTTCGTCTATGTGCCCAAGGGCGTGCGCTGCCCGATGGAGCTTTCGACCTACTTCCGCATCAACGCCCGCAACACCGGCCAGTTCGAGCGCACTCTGATCGTGGCCGAGGCCGGCAGCTATGTCAGCTATCTGGAAGGCTGCACCGCGCCCCAGCGCGACGAGAACCAGCTCCATGCCGCCGTGGTCGAGCTGATCGCGATGGAAGACGCCGAGATCAAATACTCGACGGTGCAGAACTGGTATCCGGGCGATGCCGAGGGTCGCGGCGGCATCTACAACTTCGTCACCAAGCGCGGCGACTGTCGC
Source organism: Allochromatium humboldtianum (assembly GCF_013385175.1). Taxonomy (GTDB): domain Bacteria; phylum Pseudomonadota; class Gammaproteobacteria; order Chromatiales; family Chromatiaceae; genus Thermochromatium; species Thermochromatium humboldtianum. Next base: position 141,380 of record NZ_JABZEO010000001.1, read on the forward strand.
GGCGCGCGCTCCAAGATCTCCTGGACCCAGGTCGAGACCGGATCGGCCATCACCTGGAAGTATCCGAGCTGCATCCTGCGCGGCGACGGCTCGATCGGTGAGTTCTACTCGGTCGCCGTCACCAAGGGCCGTCAGCAGGCCGACACCGGCACCAAGATGATCCATATCGGCAAGAACACCAGCTCCACCATCGTCTCCAAGGGCATCTCGGCGGGCGAGGGGAGCCAGACCTATCGCGGCCTGGTGCGCATCGGGCAGCGCGCCGAGGGAGCGCGCAACCACACCCAGTGCGACTCGCTCCTGATCGGCGACCGTTGCGCCGCCAACACCGTGCCCTATATCGAGGTCAAGAATCCCTCGGCCAAGATGGAGCATGAGGCGACCACGTCCAAGATCAGCGACGATCAGCTCTTCTACTGCCGCTCGCGCGGTCTGACCGAGGAAGACGCGGTGTCGATGATCGTCAACGGCTTCTGCAAGGAAGTCTTCAACGAGCTGCCGATGGAGTTCGCGGTCGAGGCCCAGAAGCTGCTGAGCATCAGCCTGGAGGGCGCGGTCGGCTGATCGCGCATCCCGTTCAATCGAAATTCAGCCGAACCGCGTCGTCGCCGACGCCGGGCGAGTCCGGCGCCCCACGCGGTTCAGGAGTCATGAAGATGTTGTCTGTCAAGGGCCTGCGGGCCAACGTGGGTGATAAAGAGATCCTCAAGGGACTGGATCTGGAGGTCGGGCCGGGCGAGGTCCATGCCATCATGGGGCCGAACGGTTCGGGCAAGAGCACGCTGTCGCATGTCCTCTCGGGACGCGATGGCTACAGCGTCACCGCCGGTTCCGCGACCTTCGAGGGACGCGACCTGCTCGAACTCGAACCCGAGGAACGCGCCCAGCTCGGACTCTTCCTCGCCTTCCAGTACCCGGTCGAGCTGCCGGGCGTGAACAATACCTATTTCCTCAAGGCCGCGCTCAACAGTATCCGCAAGGCGCGCGGCGAGTCTGAACTCGATGCCGTCTCCTTCCTGCGCCTGATCAAGGAGAAGCTCAAGATCCTGCATCTCGACGACTCGCTCCTGAAGCGCGCGGTCAACGCCGGTTTCTCGGGCGGCGAGAAGAAGCGCAACGAGATCTTCCAGATGGCGCTGCTGGAACCCAAGCTCGCCATCCTCGACGAGACCGACTCCGGACTCGACATCGACGCGCTGCGCGTGGTGGCCGAGGGCGTCAATGCGTTGCGCTCGCCCGAGCGTTCCATGATCGTCGTCACCCACTATCAGCGGTTGCTCGACTACATCCAGCCGGATTACGTGCATGTCCTGGCGCGCGGGCGCATCATCCGCTCGGGCGGCAAGGAACTGGCGCTGGAGCTGGAACAGAAGGGCTACGGCTGGATCGACGCGGAGCTGGCGGCATGAACGCGCCACTGCACAGCGGTCTCGAACACTGGTTGAGCGCGCCGGACGACAGCCCGGCGCCCGACTGGCTCCTGGAACGCCGCCGCGCGGCACGCGCTCGTCTGAGCGCCCGGCCGCTGCCGCATTCCAAGGACGAAGCTTGGCGCTACACCAGCCTCAAGGGTCTGCTCGAACAGCAGTTCACCGCCATCGACGAGCCGCTGAGCGCGCTCCAGCCCGAGGATCTCGACACGATCCTGATCCCAGGGTTCGACGCCTATCGCGTGGTGTTGGTCAACGGCCGTTTCGCGCCCGAACTCTCGGTGCTGGGCGAGCTGCCTGCAGGCGCGCGGGTCGGCGGATTGCGCGACTGGCTCGGGCATGATCCCGAGTCGTTGCGCGGCCAGCTCGACGCCACGCGCGGCGATTCGGAGACCTTCTTCGCGCTGTTCAACACGGCCGGGCTGGACGATGGTCTGGTGGTGTGGCTGGCGCGCGGCGTGATGCTCGACCGTCCGCTCGAACTCATCCATCTCTCGGTCGGGCTGGATGAGCCGCGCGTGGCCCAGCCGCGCCATCTGGTGCATCTGGAGGCCGGTGCACAAGCGACCCTGGTCGAGCGCTATGTCAGCCTGGGCGAGTCGCTCTACTGCACCAACGCGGTCATGGAAGTCGTGCTGGAGCGCGATGCCGTGCTCAAACACGAGCGGTTGCAGATGGAGAGCCGCAACGCCTTCCATCTCACCGGCTTCTATCTGGTCCAGGACGAAAACAGCCGCTATGCGGGCGTCAACATCGGGCTGGGCGCGCGCTGGGCGCGGACCGATCTCAACACCCGTTTCCGGGGCGAGCACGCCGAGTGCCTGCTTCAGGGACTCTATCTGGCCGGCGACGGACAGTTGCTCGACTACCATCTCGACGTCGAGCACGCCGTTCCGAACTGCCGCAGCGAGGAGAACTTCAAGGGTCTGCTCACCGGGCAGGGGCGGGCGGTGTTCGACGGTCGGGTGCTGGTTTCCAAGGACGCGCAGAAGAGCGACGCGGCCATGTCCAACCGCAATCTGATGCTTTCCGAACAGGCCGAGATCGACACCAAGCCGCAGCTCGAGATCTATGCCGATGACGTCAAGTGCAGTCACGGCACCACGGTCGGCCAGATCGAACCTGAGATGCTGTTCTATCTGCGTTCGCGCGGTATCGACGCGGCGCAGGCGCGGCGGATGCTCTGTCTCGGGTTTGCCGGCGAGATCATCGACCGGCTCGGCGACGAGGCGATGCGTGAGCATGTGGCCGAGGCGGTCGGACAACGGCTGGCCTGACGGTGGCGGCTGAAACGAATACGACGATGTTGATTCAACCCGCGCCTGATGTTTCGCGGAGGACGTGATGAACAGACTGGCCCGCTTTGCCGGTTTCGGCCGGCGCAAGCAAGAACCGGACGCACAGGATGGGGACACGGCCGTCCTCCACGAGGAAGAGGTCGAGGTCGCCGTGGAGCGCATGGACCCCGAGGAGCTGCGCGAGCCGATCATCGCCTCGCTGCGCGGCGTCCATGACCCCGAGATCCCGGTCAACATCTACGACCTGGGTCTGATCTATCGCATCGATATCGCCGGCAATGGCGACGTTTCGGTCGACATGACGCTGACCGCGCCCGGCTGTCCGGTCGCCGGCATGATGCCGCTGATGGTCAAGAGCGCGGTGGAACGGGTCGAGGGCGTCGGGCAGGTCAGCGTGCAACTGGTGTGGGATCCGCCCTGGAGCGCCGACAACATGAGCGACGAGGCGCGTTTGCAGCTCGGGTTGATGTGAGCTGGGAGACGTATTGAATCCGAGTAATGGGCGAGGCGGAGATCACGGCTTTTCCAGCGCCTTGCTCTCGCTGATGTCGGTCAACGCCAGCCGGGTCTCACACGCGGCCGTGTCGACGGTCTGAACCTCATCGTTGGTCGATTGCAGCTTCGCAGCCTCGGCGTGCGGTCGATACGAGTTGGATGGGGATCGGCTGGATATATAGTCGCCGTGGCTGGTCGGCTCGGAGAAATCCGTCAGCGTCGCAATTTTGGGCGAGGCCAATCCTTCGAGCCATTGCTGAACGAACTTCGGCTAGCTGAAGAGTTCCTCGTAGCCGATATCGTGATGGGCCATTTGGTGTGCGCGACTTTGGTGCTGCTTGGGTTGCAATGATCGTCGAGCGAATTAGGTAAGCGGGCTGAGCTAGGGCTGGAGAGAACGTATCCCCTCCGGCCCTCTAGCCTCTGAAATCACATCTCAGGGTGCACAGGCAGATACGCGAGTTTGCTGAGCATTGAAAATAGCTCTGACATTGTGTGCTTGAGTCACCGTTAACTCGCAAGTTTCATCTGCCCCATTACAGGCTCCTTCCCATCCCGCAAAAGTTGATCCCTCGGCGGGCAGTGCAGTCAAGCGGATCAACGTGTCTTTGGCGAACTCGCCATTACAGGCATTTCCACAGTCGATCACGGCTGGGTTTAGCGGAGAAGATAGATCGACTCCTGTGCTTGACTCTAGCCATTGAATGTAATTGGACAATCGAGTATGGATGGTCGCTGCTCTTGACGAGCAAATGTCATCAATATTGTCTTTTACTCCTCGACTCACAATGCCTGCTTGAGCATATCCACCTCTTCCATTAACTACGAGCAAAGCGCTTCCATCATCAAATTGGCAGTCTTGATATTGGTCGTTTGAGTCTGGTTGCTCTGGCTCCGTACAGATCATGTTGTTAGTCATGGCATCGCCGCAGCGGCACGGATTGACGATCGGCACTTGGATGCTGGAAGTTGGCATTGCTGTATATCCGCAAATTTCTTTTGACGCCCAACCTGTAATCCAACTCCGTGTTCCGGAACAAGCTAGGTTTTCTTCTTGTGCCCAGGTCATGAGCCGAATCGGCTCTACAGAGACGGGTTCCTTGAGTTCCAGTAGTGCAATGTCATGGTCGCGCGTAATAGGGTCGAATTCGGGGTGTTTGATGATGCGCTTGACTTTAGATTCTTGTCCTCCTTGGTCGAATCGGCTTGCGCCAGTTCGAACTTGTATGTTTGAGGGTGAAATCGTCGCATATCTTCCATCATCGACTTTATCAACAATGCAGTGTGCAGCGGTTAATATCCAGTTCGGATGAATGACCGATCCGCCACAGTCCCATTTTCCGTTGATGCGCCATGTTGTGATTTTGAGAGATGCCTGCCACGGCCAATCCATCTGGGGTGGAGCTTTAAAGTCAACAGGGATTGGGTGGTTATGGTAAGGGGTATCTTCGTTTTTTTGATCTTCTTTTGGAATTGAAGAGATAATATGCCCATCGCCAGTTCCAGTTTTATAAACTGTCACTGGAATTTTTGATGAATTCAGGCTCAGCCAAGGTGCTACTTGATGATAATAGTTTGCAAAAGCGCCGTCGACTGTGGCATTGCTAACTGAATCGCAAACATTGTTGAGGTTAGTGCCAAATTTGCCGAAAAGTTGTCCGGCGATTTGCCCTGATGACGTCAATGCGGGTGCGCCGCTACTTCCGCCTTCAGTAGCGCCAATGACATTGCGGCTGTAAATATATGGGCCGCGTGGTAGTGACTTTGGTGGGTCGCAGCTTTCAGCAGCGCTGGCGGATGGGTCAATTTTGTGTATTGAATAAGCTTGTGGCGACCCTTGCGGATGACTTAGGCGGTAAAGCGTGGTGTCATCGTTTTTCCAAGCGACAGGTTCGCTGCTCCATCCAAGAAACCAAGCTTCTTCTGGCGGGGGCTCGTCGAGAACTAATAGGGCATGGTCGTCAACCGCTGAATTTTGTATCAATGTGGCTCCAAGTGTAGACGCAGTGCCTGGCTCAAGTTTAGGGCAGCTTGCGTTACATTCCGGTGTTTGATAATTGAACCAAGTTTCAATGGTTTTTGCCACTTCACCATCGCTGATACAGTGATCGGCCGTTAGGAAGTAGGGAATTTCAGTGTTGCTATCAGTGTCGGCGATCAGGCCGCCTGTACAAATATATTGTTCTCCATTTTTTTCGAAATTGATATGTGCAATAGCTCGACGTGCCTTATCGATTTCCGTCCAGTCTGTTTCATTGAAGCATGATGCATCTTCAACGCAAGGCGCATTTTTTTCTGGACACAATCCCTGTGGTTCCGGGTCACGTAACATGACAGCGCCGATGCTAAAACGTGCATCATCCGAAGCAGCGGCTGTGACCTCAATCTGGATGTAAATATGTTCACCTGCAAAAGTGTGACTCCAGAAGCTAGGTTCACGCCTGCTGTAGCTGTGCAGATTTCCGGAGTCATCGAAAACGTGGATAACAGCGCCCTCTGGAAGATTGACGTTATCAAAGCGCAATCTCACTCCACTGGCTTTAAGTGTATCGAGCCTCATGCCCCAACTTAATTCGTTATTTTCCAGACGCACCAATCCTTTTTCATAGGAATAGGTTTGATCAGTCATGGCGCTGACATCGAGTAATTGCAAATCGACTTTAAAATCAAGCGGTTTGACGACACCGATTTGCAGCGGTTTTCCAGTGGGACGATTTTCGTTGTTATGGGCGATTTTTTGTCGATCGTCTGCTGTTAGCTCGGCGGCTAAAGCTGGACTCGATGGTTTTTTTCCAAGCCTAGCCTCCAAAGATTGAGGAGTGACGACTTGCGTAGAGGATGGCAGAGGCTGTAAAGCCTTACTGCTTTGCTGTGGGAAAACTTCGGCCGCCGACACGGCCCCGGAGGCGACCAGCAAGACGATCGGAATCAGTCTCTCGGTCAGCGTGTTTCTATCCATCACGATACTCCTGTTGACTGTGAGATACCCAAGCGTGGGGTTCGGATGCAGCGCTGGTAAAGGTGCTTTCAAGGTTAGACTAAGGACGGGATGCGCGCGCCATCCGGATCAAACCGCGTGCGACCGGCCGGCTGTGGTTTATGATGCACCCTGTCTCATCTGCGTCCAGCACCACCGAGCGCCCTGTAGCGTCCTGTATGGAGAGCATAGCGCGTCTCCGGGATCAGCGCGATATGTGGAAAACTCACCACAGGCCACCTCATGCCCCGTCAGGACTCGTCAAGGGACCAACGCCCGATCGCCGTCTTCGCCTCCTTCTCGGGCGCAGGCGGGGTCGAGCGCATGCTGATCCATCTGCTGCATGGCTTCATCGCGCTGGGCGAGCGGGTGGAGCTGGTGCTGATCCGTGACGAGAGTCCGCATCTGGCGCACTGTCCGGCATCGGTCGAGCAAATCCGGCTGCGCGCGCGCCATACGCTGCTGGCGGCGCCCGAGCTGGCGCGCTATCTGCGCGCACGTCGACCGCGCGCCCTGCTGGCGGCCAAGGATCGCGCCGGACGTGCCGCCGTGCTGGCGCGCACCCTGAGCGGCGTCGATACGCGGCTGGTGCTGCGGCTCGGAACCAACCTCTCGACCGCCATGGCCGAACGTAGCGCCGTCGAACGCTGGCTGCGCTACTGGCCGATCCGCCGGCTCTATCCGGCGCTCGACCGCATCGTCGCCGTCTCCGAGGGCGTGGCCGAGGACACGGCACGCATCGCCCGGATTCCGCGCGCGCGGATCCGGGTCATCCGCAATCCGGTCATCACGCCGAGTCTGTATGAAGCAGCGGGGAGTCCCTGTCCGCATCCCTGGCTGACGCCCGGACAGCCGCCGGTCATCATGGGTGCGGGTCGTTTTCAGCGTCAGAAGGACTTTCCGACCCTGATCCGCGCCTTCGCCCGCGTCCGGGCCGAGCACGACTGTCGGCTGATGATCCTGGGCGAGGGCGGCGGGCGCGCCAGACTGGAGACGCTGATCGCCGAGCTGGGTCTGAGCGCCGATGTCGCGCTGCCGGGATTCCAGCCCCAGCTTCCGGCCTATCTGGCGCGCGCGGCGCTGTTCGTGCTCTCATCGGCCTGGGAAGGCTCGCCGAACGTGCTCACCGAGGCGCTGGCGCTGGGCGTGCCAGTGGTCGCGACCGACTGCCCGAGCGGGCCGTCGGAGATCCTGGCCGGCGGGCGTCATGGGCCGCTGGCGCCCGTGGGCGACGTCGCGGCGCTGGCCTCGGCCATGCTGGAGACGCTGGCCCATCCGCGCCCGGCGTCCGACCTGCGTGCCGCCGTGGCCGAGTACGAATGGATGCACAGCGCGCGGGCCTATCTGGAGGCGCTGGGCGTGTCGGCGCCGGTCTGAATCCTGTCACATCTCAAGGGGGCTTGCCGTGGGTCAACTCTTTCGCATCGCCGGATTCCTGCCCTATGTCCTGATGATCTTCCTCAATGCCTTCGTCGACCTGGGGCACAAGATCGTCATCCAGAACACCCTGTTCAAGATCTATGACGGCGACGCGCAGATCCTGCTGACGGCCATCGTCAACGCGCTCATCCTGCTGCCCTTCGTGCTGCTGTTCACGCCCTCGGGGTTCATGGCCGACCGCTTCCCGAAGAACCGCGTGATGCGCGCGACGGCCTGGGTTGCGGTGGGTCTGACGCTCTGTATCACGCTCTTCTATTATCTCGGCTGGTTCTGGCCGGCCTTCGCCATGACCTTCCTGCTGGCGGCGCAGAGCGCCTTCTATTCGCCGGCCAAGTACGGCTACATCAAGGAACTGGTCGGCAAGGAAGCCTTGGCCACGGCCAACGGCTGGGTGCAGGCGACCACCACCACCGCCATCCTGGCCGGGATCTTCGTCTTCTCGATTCTGTTCGAGGGCCGACTCGCCGGTGCGACCTTCGACACGCCCGACGCGATCATGGGGCTGATCGCGCCGCTCGGCTGGGTGCTGGTGCTGTGCTCAGTGGTGGAACTGGCCATCGCCTACCGGCTGCCGCGCACCAGCGAGGGCGGAGCACTCGGCTTCGATTGGGGACGCTACGCAAGCGGGCGCTATCTGCGCGACAACCTGCGCGCGGCCTGGGACAACCAGGTCATCTGGCTGTCGATCGTGGGGCTGTCGATCTTCTGGGCCATCTCGCAGGTGATCCTGGCCGCCTTCCCGGCCTTCGCCAAGGAGACTCTGGGCGAGACCAACACCGTGGTCATCCAGGGGATGCTGGCCTGCTCGGGCGTGGGCATCATTCTCGGCTCCATCATCGCCGGGCGCGTCTCGCGCCATCACATCGAGACCGGGCTGATCCCGGTCGGCGCCGGCGGCATCGCGCTGGCGCTGTTCTTGCTGCCGGGGCTGGGATCGAGCTGGGCGCATGCGCTCAACTTCCTGGTGCTCGGGGTGCTGGCCGGGTTCTTCCTGGTGCCGCTCAACGCGCTCATCCAGTTCAACGCCGGTGAGTCCGGGCTCGGACGGGTGCTGGCGGCCAACAACTTCGTGCAGAACCTGGTGATGCTGGGGTTCCTGGGGCTGACGGTGCTGGCGGCCTGGCTGGAGGTCGGCGGTCTGGTCCTGATGCTGGCGCTGGCGGTCATCGCGCTCGGCGGGGCGCTCTATACCATCCATCAGCTTCCGCAGTCGCTGGTGCGCTTTCTGATCGGACGCCTGATGGCGACGCGCTACCGGCTCAACGTCATCGGGCTGAAGAACATGCCGGCCCAGGGCGGGGTGCTGCTGCTCGGCAACCATGTGAGCTGGATCGACTGGGCCATGGTGCAACTGGCCAGTCCGCGTCCGGTGCGCTTCGTGATGGAGCGCTGGATCTACGAGCGCTGGTATCTGCGCTGGTTCCTGGACTTCTTCGGCGTGGTGCCGATCTCGCGCGCCAGCAGCCGTCAGGCGATCCAGACCATCACACAACTGATCGATGCCGGCGAGGTGGTGTGTCTGTTCCCCGAGGGGACGCTGAGCAAGAACGGTCAGCTCTCGGAGTTCAAGCGCGGTTTCGAGCTGTCGGCGCGGGCGGCCGGCTCGGGCGTCATCCTGCCGTTCTATCAGCGCGGACTCTGGGGCAGCCGCTTCTCCTATGCCAGCGGCAAGCTGCGCACCAATCGCCGCCAAGGGCGGGTGCGCGAGGTGATCGTCGCCTTCGGGGCGCCGCTGCCGCTGGAGTCGGGCGCCGAGCGGGTCAAGCAGGCGGTGTTCGAGCTGTCGGTGACGTCCTGGCGGGCCTATGTCGAGACCCTGCCGACCTTGCCGGCGGTCTGGCTTGAAACAGCCAAGCGTGATCCGGGTGCGCCGGCCATCGTCGACTCGGTCGGAACCACGCTGACCAACCGCCGCCTGCTGACGGCCGTGGCACTGTTTGCGCGCCGAATCCGGCGTCTGGCGCCTGAGCCGGCGATCGGTCTCCTGCTGCCGGCGAGCAGCGCCGGGGTCATCGCCAATCTGGCCGCGCTGCTTGCCGGCAAGACCGTGGTCAACCTCAATTACACCGCCAGCCCAGAGGCGCTACAGGCCAGCGTCGAGCAGGCCGGGGTGCGGCATGTCATCACCGCCGACCGCTTCCTGCGCAAGCTCGAACAGCGCGGCATCGATTCAGCGAGCGCCCTGCCGGGCGTGACCCTGCATCCGATGGAAGGACTGCGCGCCCGGATCGGGCGCGTCGAGGCGCTGTTGACGCTGGGGCTGACGAGCCTGCTGCCGGCGGCGGCCATCGGACGCCTGTTCGGTCATCCGAGCCGCCCGGACGACACCGCTGCCGTCCTCTTTTCCAGCGGCAGCGAAGGCACGCCCAAGGGCATCGAGCTGACCCACCGCAACATCCTGGCCAACGTGCGGCAGATCTCGGATGTGCTCAACACCGAGCGCGACGACGTGCTGCTGGCCAATCTGCCGCTGTTCCATGCCTTCGGGCTGACGGCGACCACCTTCATGCCGTTGCTCGAAGGTGTGCCGATGGTCTGTCATCCCGACCCGACCGACGCGGTCGGCACCGCCAAGGCCATCGCCCGCTATCGCGCCACGGTGCTCTGCGGCACCTCGACCTTCCTGCGGCTCTATGCGCGCAGTCCCAAGGTGCATCCGCTGATGCTCCAGTCGCTGCGGATCGTCGTCGCCGGGGCCGAGCGGCTGGCGCCCGAGGTGCGCGAGGGCTTCGCGCTCAAGTTCCACAAGGAGATCCTGGAGGGCTATGGCGCCACCGAGACCACGCCGGTGGCGAGCGTCAACGTGCCGGATGCGCTGGAGACCGACACCTGGAAGGTCCAGACCGGCTCGCGTCCGGGCACGGTCGGGATGCCGCTGCCCGGCACCAGCTTCCGCATCGTCGATCCCGAGACGCTGGAGACACTGCCGCCCGGCGCGGATGGTCTGATCCTGATCGGCGGGGTGCAGGTAATGAAGGGCTATCTGGGCGCGCCAGGGAAGACCGCCGAGGCCATCGTCGAGCTGGACGGCATGCGCTGGTACAAGACCGGCGACAAGGGCCATCTCGATACCGACGGCTTCCTGACCATCGTCGACCGCTATTCGCGCTTTGCCAAGCTCGGCGGCGAAATGATCAGTCTGACGGCCGTCGAGGATTCAGTGCGGAAGGCGCTGGAGCAACCGGACCTGGAGCTGGTCGCGGTCAATGTGCCCGACGAGCGCAAGGGTGAGCGTATCGTCCTGCTCGTCGCCGAAGAGGGGGCTATCGATCTGGAAAGCCTGCGCCGTGCCATGCTGGCGGGCGGGACCAATCCGCTGACCATCCCGGCCGAGGTGCGACGTGTCGGCACGATTCCCAAACTCGGCAGCGGCAAGACGGATTTCGGCTCTGCACGCCGGCTGGCGTTGGCCGAGGTTCATTAGGCTAAAAAGTCAAAATATTGTTTTGTAAGCTTTTTTGGTAGAGGCTTCAGTATCGACTCATCAGCATCAAGCGCGTCGCCATGGAGGAGACCGGGCAGGTTGGAATGCCTGGAGCATGAACGCAAGCCGCTCCTGCTCGGTCGGTTTTGTACTCGATGCCTGGTCTGGAGGGCCTTTCGCTAAACAAGTAGCTGTCAGTAGACGCGATTCCGTGTATAATGACGGCTCAAGACTTTGATTTTAATTGTTTTTATGTCGGATTTTTTTGCCCTGTTGCGCTTATTGCCCGATTTCGGAGATCAGCCCTGAAACGCCTATCTGTCTTTGCATCTCATGCCCGCTAGCGACTCTTCGAGCTTTTGAGTCCTGATCCGTCTCGCCATCTGCGATGGCCGTCTCGCTTCCCCGATATCGACCGATTCCAAATGCCTGTGACCGACGAACGCTTCGATGATGGAGCGACCCTGCTCGTTTTTGCCCATCAGGACGATGATCTACTCTGGATGCAACCCTTTCAGGACTCTGCCGCAGCCTTGCTGCTCGCGGCGGCTCCGCCCGCGCCGGCCCATGCGGCGGTTGTGGCGCAGCACCCGGAATCCTATCGCGAGCGATGGTGCAGCCTCTTTTCAGGCACGACGACGGACCAGGAATGGTTCGACGTCTTTGGCCTGTGCGACCGTTGCGAGCGCGACAAGGACTGGAACTATGAGCGCATCCTTTCGGCCGTCGATCCCTGGGTCTCCAGGTCCGACTTCAGCCGGATCGTGACGCACAACAATTGGGGTGAGTATGGACACATTCACCATCGATGGGTGAATCAGGCGGTCAGGGAGTCGGCCGTGCGTTACGGGAAGGATGTCTGGGTGCTCAACACAGTGGTGCTCTTCCACGCGGACGAGGCCGTCTATCTGGATCTCGGCGACTGGAACCTGCCGTCGTTTCGAGCCCGCTTTTCCCAGGATGTCTTCTTCGACATCCGTGGCATCTATCAGCGCACGGAGTTCGACGCCAGACCGGCCGGACTGAATACCTGGACCTGGTTCGACGGTGAGGATCAGTATCCGCATGGTGAACGGAACTTCGTCAAGATCGTCGACCGAGGAATCGACCAGACCCGGTCGAATCCGCTGGTCCAAAAGACTGTCTCCGCCCTTGAGCAGGCTGTTCCCATGCGCGAAGCCTGCATCCATTGATCCTCGGAATCCCAATGGCCCGCAAACTCTTTCCCTACGCCTTTCTCGTCCTCTTTCTGATGGGTGCGATCGAGCTGATGAGCTTCGGCTTCTTCCAGGTCTTCCAGGATCGCTTCAGCTTCCTGGATACCGGGTTGTATCGTTTATCCCAGGCCGATCTGCCGCTCGTCGAAAGACATTTCGATGTGCGTCTCGGCTGGAGCGAGCACTACCCGACCCCGTGGGGCGAGCGTCCTCGACCGGAATCCACGCACGCTGGTTCGGCGCTCATGTCGACCTATGGGGACTCATATACCCATTGCGACGAGGTCGATGACGATCAGACCTGGCAGTCTTTTCTCGCGGACGAAACAGGCTCTGAGGTCTACAACTATGGCGTCGGTGGTTTCGGGACCGATCAGGCGTATTTGAGGTTCCGTGATGAGTTCGCCACCCATCAAACCCCTGTAGTAGCACTCGGTTTGATCACGGAGAATATCAATCGGGTGGTCAATGTCTATCGTCCCTATTACTATCCCGGCACCCAACTGCGCTTCACCAAGCCGCGCTTCATCGAGCATGAGGGCGATCTGGTGTTGCTGGAAAATCCGATCCAGGACAAGGGCGACCTGTCAAAGCTCATGGACGACGACTTCCTGCGCGCGGTCGGTCGGCACGACTGGTGGTTCAATCGCGACGAGTATCCGGTTCTGGGCTTTCCCTACAGTGCCATCCTCCTGAATCAGCGTATCTGGAAGGAGGCCGTCTCCGGCAAGCTGGAGCGCCCAGTGACCGACATGAATCCACGGCCCTGGGAGGAACTCTGGGAGCAGGAAGAGCCGCGCTCACTCATGTTCGCCATCTTCGATCGCTTTTTCGCCGATGCGCGAGAGCTGGGGTCGCATCCGCTGCTACTGATCCTGCCGCAGCGTGAGGACGTCGAGGAACGGCGGCGTACCGGACGTCTGCCCAACGCGGTGCAGCGGATTCTCGATCACTGCGAAGCGCGCTCACTCGACTGCATCGAGATGGTTTCAGGCTTCACACAGTATCTGGAAGCCGAGGAGGCGCGGTCGCTCAATGACCTCTTCCTGCTCGCCCATGTCTCGCCCGAAGGCAATCGCCTGATCGCCCGGCGGATTGCCGACTGGCTGCGTGAACATGGTCGGCTGTAGTGAGCGGCCGACATCGGTGTGAGTTCAGGCTTGTGAAAATCCTGTCAGCCCAGGATCCGAGACACAGTCACGCCGCATCATGAGCGTCAAAAAGGCCGCATCGATCTTTTTATCGTCCTTCTAAAATCGAATCCAAGGCTTTTTCAAAACTGGGATAGATGGGGATTCCATTTGCTTGTGAGTATGAGGCGAGTTTTTGGCGATATTCCATTATATTGCTCCACTTGGACCATATGCTTTTTTGCTGTTTTTTCAGTAAGTTCCATTTTCTCTTTAGACAGTATGTCATTGCGCGCGAGGTCGGCGGCTGCACGATGACGAAGGATATGTCGGGATACGCTCGTGGATTTTTCGGTCCAATGACACCGAGCATACAGACAGGGTCTACTTGCTCTTCAAGATAAGCAATATTTGATTCGTTATAAACTTTTTCCCTTTCTTCTAGGCTCTTGCGGCTGAATTCAATAAGGTCGATGTTTGAATCGCGAGCCCACTGCTCAAAGTGAACGTTGAAGTCGACAAGCCTTACTCCTTTATAGATGCCGTTGGTTGCAAATGTGGACTTGCCGCTGCAAGGTGCGGCCATGACGTATATTCTGCGCATTTCATCGGCCTTGAACATGATGCTCCAGCTTCAAAAGATATATCGTAAGATCTATCCGGTGTCGAAAGTCGCTGTCTTGCACGCCGAATGACCAATATTTGCGGATCGCGACATGCAGCCAAAGCGGAGCCGCGCCCAATTCGGTGTGCCTTTCGTTGAGCGCGGCATGATTTCAGAAGAGCGTATAGATGAAGGGCGCCACAGCCGAGCCCTGGGCCAGGATGAACAGGGCGCTGAGCAGCATCATCACCACCAGGATGGGGATCAGCCAGAATTTTCTGCGCTGACGCATGAAATCCCAGAGGTCTTTGAAGAGTTCGAGCATCAGAACGGGCGCTCCATGGATCGAGGGGGGGCGGACGGGCTGGCCTCGCGATAGCTCGATGCATTCCGGTCGAGCGCCCGCCGCATGGGATCTTGGCCGAACAGACGCATCGTCAGGCCGATCGGGGTGAACAGGGTCAGATAGATCACGGACAGCAGAATCGGTGTGACGATGCGGTTGGCGAGCTGGCCGAAGCGCATCCAGCCGCGATAGACCGGCCGCAGACTCTTGGGGTTCGCCAGCGCCCAGACGGCCAGAACGGCGGCGGTCACCCAGGGCCAGACTGGAAGCCACGCCTCGGCCAGCCAGGGCAGCACGAGGCCGAAGAGCGTCGCGATGAGTCCGCCCGTGATGAGCCCGAAACGTCTCAGGCCGGGGGTGTCGATCTCTGGAATGGGGTGCATGTCGTGTCGTCCTCAGTCCAGCTCGAATTGGCTGAGCCAGGCTTGGTCGCGCGCCGCCGGTCTCTGCTCATGCTTCGCCAGAACGTGGTTGCCCAAGACCAGATAGTCCATCTCGGTCTGCATGAAACAGCGGAAGGCATCTTCCGGGGTGCAGACGATGGGTTCGCCGCGAACGTTGAAAGAGGTGTTGATCAGCATGGGGCAACCCGTGCGCTCAGCAAAGGTCTCGATGAGCCGGTGAAAGCGTGGATTGGTCTCTCGATGCACGGTCTGGATGCGCGCCGAATGATCCACATGGGTGACGGCCGGTATCTGCGAGCGCTGGACCCTGAGCTTGTCGAGGCCGAAGAGTGAGGCGCCCTCGGCTTCCGTGTCGAGACGCCGGGACGGTTGCACGGCCGCCGTGATCAGCATGTAGGGGCTTGGCCCCGAATGCTCGAAGTAGTCCGACACCCGCTCGGCGAGCACGGCCGGCGCGAAGGGGCGGAACGACTCGCGATACTTGATCTTGAGGTTCATCACCGACTGCATGCGCGGACTGCGCGGGTCGCCCAGGATGGAGCGTGCACCGAGCGCCCGCGGTCCGAACTCCATCGCCCCCTGGAACCAGCCGATGACTTTTTCTTCCGCCAGCAGTTCGGCCACGCGCATCATCAGGGTTTCGTCGTCGAGACGCTGGTTCGGAATGGACGAGGCGTCGAGAAAGGCGGCGATCTCGTCGTCCGCGAACTCAGGCCCCAGATAGGCCCCATGCATGGCGTCGCCCGCTGCCGGGATGCGCGGACGGTCGAGGTACTGGTGCCAGACCGAGAGCGCCGCGCCCAGGGCGGCGCCGGCATCGCCGGCCGCCGGCTGGGTCCAGATGGACTCGAAGGGGCCTTCGCGCAGCAGACGTCCGTTGGCGACGCAGTTGAGCGCGACGCCCCCCGCGAGACAGAGATGCTCGACACCGAGTTCCTGATGGACCGTGCGACCGAGTCGGAGGACGACCTCCTCCGTCACGGCCTGGATCGAGGCGGCCAGATCCATCTCGCGCTGGGTGATCTCGGCCTCGGGTTGGCGTCGCGGACCGCCGAACAGCCGCTCGAAGCGCCGGTTGGTCATGGTCAGCCCTTGGGCATAGTCGAAATAGCGCATGTCCAGACGGAAGGTGCCGTCCTCCTTGAGGTCGAGCAGCCGCTCCAGGATGAGATCCTTGAAGATCGGTTCTCCATAGGGCGCGAGTCCCATGAGCTTGTACTCGCCCGAGTTGACCTTGAAGCCGGTGAAATAGGTGAAGGCCGAATAGAGGAGTCCGAGCGAGTGAGGGAAGCGGATCTCCCATTTGGGCTCCAGCCGGTTGCCTTCGCCCAGCCAGACCGAGGTCGTGGCCCATTCGCCGACGCCGTCCATGCAGAGCACGGCGGCGCGCTCGAAGGGACTCGGAAAGAAGGCCGAGGCGGCATGAGACTGATGGTGCTGGGCAAATAGCAGCGGGGGCCGCTGCTGCTCGGAGAGCGTGCCGATGGCGGCAAGCTCCTGCCTCAGTAGACGCTTCAGATCCAGTTTCTCGTTCAGCCAGACCGGCATCGACGTGAGAAAGGAGCGCAGACCGCCCGGTGCATAGGCGAGATAGGTCTCGAGAAGCCGCTCGAACTTGAGGAGCGGCTTGTCGTAGAAAACGACATGGTCGATGTCGTCGAGGCCGACACCGCCCTTCTCCAGGCAGAACCGGATCGCCGCGGCCGGAAATCCGGCATCGTGCTTCTTGCGCGAAAAGCGCTCCTCCTGGGCGGCGGCCAGGATCCGGCCGTCACGAACTAGACAGGCGGCGCTATCGTGATAGAAGGCAGAGATTCCCAGGATATCCATGATCGATCCATATGTAGCGGGGCGTTTCGCGCCCTGATCCATCAGGGTGCGAGCGAACCAGCATCGAAAAAGGGCTGATTATCCGCCAAAAAGTTTTATTTATTCAACAGACTATTGCAATCTTGCAATCTGCCGGCAAGTCGATGGTTGCTGAACAGGCTGGTGTTCAGTGGGTTTTGAGGATGAAAACAGGGCACGCCGGCGCTTGAAGGCGGTCGTGAACTGAGCCGATCATAACGGACGCGGTTTGGCGTCCAAGACGACGGGGTAGCGCATGTTGCATCGAATCCATGACAGACTGACGTTGGCGTTCATCCTCACGATGGCAGGCAACCTGACCCTGGCCGGGGAATCGCCCATGTCGTCGCTCCAGGGCAACCCGACACGGGTGCTGGAGAGCGCGCATCTGACCGACATGGACGCGCTGATCGAGCGCCTGGCCGACAAGCGCGTGATCTTCGTCGGCGAGCAGCACGACCGCTACGCCGATCATCTCAACCAAGCGGCCATCATCGAAGGTCTGCTGGCGCGTGGTCGCTCGGTGGCCATCGGGATGGAGATGTTCCAGCAGCCCTATCAGCCGGCGCTCGACGCCTATGTCGCCGGTGAGATCGACGAGGCCGAGCTACTTCGCCGCACCCAGTATTTCGACCGCTGGCGCTTCGACTACCGGCTCTATCGTCCCATCCTGCGCTTGGCACGCGCACATCGGATTCCGGTGATCGCACTCAACCTCGAATCCGAACTCACACGTCAGGTCGGCGATGGCGGGGTCGCGAGCCTGAGCGAAGCCGATCGCGCGCGCCTGCCCGAGATCGACCGCTCGGACGCGGACCATCGCGCACGGCTGGAGGCGATCTTCAAGCACCATCCAGCCGAACAGCAGCGTGACTTCGAACACTTCCTGGAGGTCCAACTCCTCTGGGACGAGGGCATGGCCGAACGCGCGGCGCGCTACCTGACCGAGCACCCTGAACGCACGCTGGTCGTGATCAGTGGCGACGGCCACATCGAATACGGTCAGGGTATCCCCAAACGGCTCGCCCGCCGCGTGCCGGTCCCCATGGCCACTCTGCTCGATGGCCAGGGGCGCACACCGGATCCGAGTGCCGCCGACTTCTTCCTCTATCCGGATCCAGTCGAATTGCCGCCTACGGGCAAACTCGGCGTACTGCTCGGCCAGCCGGCGGCAGAAGGCGGGATGACGATCGATGGTTTTGCCGAAGACAGCGGCGCGAAGACGGCCGGTCTGCAGGTCGGCGATCGTCTCGTCCGGGTCGACGGACAGCCAATCGCAAGCTATGCCGACATCCGTCTTGCCCTGCTCGATGCCGAACCGAATGGCAAGGTCGAGGTCGAGGCGATCCGCTCGCGTCGGCTCGGTGGCGACGAGCAACTGACGGTCGAGGTCGAGCTACGTTGAATCGACTGGGGTATACTTCGATGCGCGCTTGGTTCGCGCATGGGTCGTGATATCTTCAAACAGTGCCGTGGGAGTTGACAATGAATAGCGATATCTCCTTGATTCGAATCTCGAGCCTGCTGCTCGTCGTCGCTGGCTCGACGATCGAGCCGGCGGGTGCAGACAGCCTGCTGTTTCCCGTGCTGGTCAGCAATGCTCCTAACGTGACCACGATCGCCTCGGTCGTGGATGGACCCACCGCCGGCGGGGGGGCGACCCATCTGACGTACATCTATCGCTACAAAGACGCTTTCGACTCCTCCGGGGTGGCGAATCGGAATGGAAACTGCTCGACCAGAACCCTGACTCGCTCATCGATCAGTGGTGACGTGGTCAGCTTCGATGTCGCCGGCGCCTTCGAGGGCGGCAATGCCCTGTTCGGAGATGCCAATTTCTATGGCGGGGGCTTCGGACTCGGCGTGACCGGGCCACAGCGTGGTTATCTGCTGGTGACGAACACCAACTCCACGGGCAGCCCCTTGGCGGTGGGTGACAATCTGGATCTGTCCGGTGAGTTCGTCGTCATGGAGATCGCGGGTGGAGCCGCCTGGGGCGGGAAGGCCATCAATGACGTCAATCGGGAAAACTTCGATTTCATCAATGCCAATATCGCCGGCGGTGGCGTCTATTCGGCGCTTCCCTCGAATGGGACGCCTTACCGTCGTTTCACCTTTGCGCCACCCAGCGAATGGTCCACACGCTTCTTCGTGACGCCGATCGGCGCCAACATGGATTCCGCTCAATTGACGGCTCCCGTATCCGTAGCCGATCTCTATGACCGGGATGGTCAGTCCCGACCCTTTACCTCCATCGTTTTGAGCGTGACCTGTACTGCAGCCGTCGACCTGCGGGATCTGGTCGACAGCAGTACCTGGGCAGCGGTCGAGAATACCGGTGGCTGGGCCTCTTTCGGGGCGAACGATGCCGTCATCTACAAGCTCGAATATTCCTCTGATCCACAATACAACGGAACGGTCAACAATGGGTTCCTGCTCAGTGACTCTGCGCTTCCATAGTTGACAGGGGGTTCTCGTTCTTCGACGGAAAAGAGGGTCTCCCTCTTTTCTGTTTTTTATCGGCGGTTTTTGGTGCTTCAGGGTGCAGCATGAGTGATCGCAATCCTTGCAGGGCAGGCAGATCGATAGCGATTGCGCTTGCATTGAGCTGCTCCGGTGGCGCCCTGGCGGAATCCATGTCTCGTGGCGGTCCCGTGGACGTCGGGGTCGAGCCTCTGCTCGCCGGCGATAGGGCCGCTTACGTCGGCCAGGACGGTCTGTATTCGATCACGAGGGAACTCGCGTCTCCACAGCCGATCGGGCCGCGTCTCGAATCGACGCGAGTTCGCGTGTTGAGTCCCGGATTGCATGACGCCGGCGGGCGCTCGACGGCGGTCTGGCTGGAAAAGCGGCCCGAGGGCAATCGGTTGCTCGCATCCGCTTGCGGCGACGGCAAAGCCTGTTGGGATTCGGTCGAAGCGATGGCTGACAAGATCGGCTCGACCCTGATACGTCTGGAGCCGGTCGGCGACGGGCTCTATGCGATCGATGCGACCCTAGGCAAGAAGCCAGCTTTGTCTTTGACTCGACTTTCTGACTCGGACATATCATCACGTCAGAGCTTGCCGATCCCGAATCTCGATGAATTGGGCGAGATCTCGACACTGTCCCTGGATCGGACGCTGTACATCTTCTTCAATGGTCGCCGGATGGGGCGTGAACTCATCGGGGTGCTCGCATACGACACCCTGTCCGAAAAAGTCTCCTCACTGGAGACTGTGGTCGAAACGCCTTTCACGCCGCTGATCGAGGCGCTGGTCATCGCGAAACGCCCCGCGCTTCTGTTCAAGGCCTATGAGCAAGGCCATTTCTCCCTGAATCTGGCCGTGCGCGAGGGCGATGGCTGGCGCGTCTCGCCGGTCGCCGGGGCCGATGGACTCGATGTCGCCCGTCTCGACTGGCACGTCTGGCCGGACGCCAGACTGCTCGTGGTGTTCAGCGGCGAGCAGCGGGAGAGGACCAAGCAAAGAGTCTATGCCGCGCTCAGCGACGACCTGGGCGCCCACTGGCGAACGCAGCAATTGGACAGCGCTGAATTCGCCAATACCCGAGCCTGGCTTCCGCGTCTGACCGTCGATGGGGAGCGCGTGGCCGTGGTGTGGGAGGATTCGCGTGACATTCGCGCACGTATCCGTATGCAGCTATCCGGGGATCGAGGCGAGCACTGGCTCGCGCGGGACATCCCCCTGTCGGCGCAGAGCGCCTATGCCATGCGTCCCCGGATCGATCATATCGATGGCGAACTCTCGGTGGCCTGGCATCAGTATCGCTCGGACAGTCGGGATCGAGCGGATCTGATCCTGCGGACACTGAGCTGGGACGAAGCCAGGGCGATGGCCAGCCAAGCCGAAGCGACGTCCGCACCAGCCGACAGGACGTCGGAACTGGAGAGCGCCGTGCAGGCGGTCTGGAGGGCGATCACGGCCGGGGATCGAGCGGCTGTCTATGAAGCCTATGATCCGTTCTATCGGGCCAAGGTGGATTTCGAGCGATACCGATCCAGCGTGACTCCTTTGGCGCTCCAGGGATACGCGATCCAGGATCTGGTCGTCCAGGGCAACGAGGCCCAAGTAACCATTCTGGCCGACCTCCCCTCCGTCCCAGCGGACGAACGTTCCAAGGGTTCAGGTGCGCCCCTTCGTTATATGATCCGGGATACCTGGCTCCATATCGACGGACGCTGGTATCGGAAGTTCGTCGACGATCTCTCCGGAGCCAGCGCCATCGCTTATTAGTCTTCGTCGCGTATTGCGGACATGGCCGTTATGACGGCCATCTCGCACCACCCCCACAGGCCAAGCCCAACTTGACTCCGACTCCCCGAAAGACCCCAGAACTCCTGGCCCCGGCCGGCACGCTGCGCAACCTGCGCTATGCGCTCGCTTATGGCGCCGATGCCGTCTATGCCGGTCTGCCGCGCTACAGTCTGCGCGTGCGCAACAACGACTTCGATCTGGCCAATCTGGCCACGGGGATCGCCGAGACGCACCGACAGGGCAAGCGGCTCTATCTGGCGGCCAACCTCATGCCGCACGGAGCCAAGCTCAAGACCTTCATCGACGACATGCAGCCCATCGTCGAGCTGGGGCCGGACGGACTGATCATGGCCGATCCGGGCCTGATCATGCTGGCACGCGAGCAGTGGCCCGAACTGCCGATCCATCTCTCGGTGCAGGCCAACACGGTCAATGCCGCTGCCGTGCGCTTCTGGCAGCGGCAGGGGCTCAAGCGCGTCATCCTCTCGCGTGAACTGTCGCTCTCGGCCATCGCCGAGATCCGTGACGCCTGTCCCGACATGGAACTCGAAGTCTTCGTCCATGGCGCGCTCTGCATCGCCTATTCGGGGCGCTGTCTGCTTTCCGGCTACTTCAATCATCGCGATGCCAACCAGGGGGCCTGTACCAATGCCTGCCGCTGGGAGTACCGGCTGAGCGAGGCCGAAGCCGGGCAGGGGGGCGCACTCGACCAAGTTTACGAACAGGCTGAAACCGAATCGGATCCGGCGCCGCGTCATCCGTCCGCCGAATCGATCTATCTGCTGGAAGAGGCCCAACGCCCCGGCGACTACATGCCGATCTTCGAGGACGAGCACGGCACCTATATCCTCAACTCGCGCGATCTGTGCGCCATCGAGCATGTCGAGCGTCTGGCGGCCATGGGGATCGACTGTCTGAAGATCGAGGGGCGTACCAAATCGCACTACTATGTCGCGCGCGCCACCCAAGCCTATCGCGCGGCCATCGACGACGCGGCCGCCGGACGCCCCTTCCGGCCCGAACTCAAGCACGATCTGGAAGGCCTGGCCAATCGCGGCTATACCGAGGGCTTCTATCGCCGTCATGCCCCGCATGAAACACAAAACTATACCGACGGCGTCTCACGCAACCGGCGCCGGATCTTCGTCGGCGACGTGCGCGACGCCGAGCCGGGCTGGGTCGAGGTCGAGGTCAAGAACCGCTTTGCACTCGGCGATACGCTGGAACTGATGACGCCGAGCGGCAACCATGACTTTCGGTTGGAATGTCTGGAGAACTCGACCGGCGAGCCGCTGGAGGTCGCCCCCGGCTCCGGCTGGCGAGTGCGAATCCCGGTGCCCGATCCCGTTGGCGACAGCGCCTTGCTGACGCGCGCGCTTTAACGAATCCAGTCGATGAGGTTCATCAGCGGATCTTCGCCCGTCTCGGGTCCGATGACACGCCCGAACACACTCTGCCCAGCCTCCAGGACCGAGTCGGGGTCGCCGCTGACGAGCGGATGCCAGCTTGGCAGCGGCTTGCCCTCGGCCAGGAGCCGATAGGCACAGGTCTCCGGCAGCCACTTGGGCCAGGCCAGCACCTGGGGCACGATGGTCACGCAGTCGGGCATGAGCCGGGCGCGGTCGGCATAATGACGACAACGGCAGGTCTTGAGGTCGAGCAGGGCGCAGGCCACGCGCGAGTAGACGATGTTGCCGGTCTCCTCGTCCTCGAACTTTTCCAGACAGCACTTGCCGCAGCCGTCGCAGAGCGACTCCCACTGCTCGGCGGTCAATTCGGTCAGGGGCGTGGTTTCCCAAAAGCGTTCGTTCATCGGGTGAGGACTCGTGTTTGGCTTGGCGGCCATGGATCACGGCCGGTGAGACTGGATCGGGACGCCGATTCTGAGGCCAGGATGTCCGGCCGTCGACCACATTCGATCTCGGGCGTTCGAACCGTTACCGATCGATGATCGACATTGATGCGGAGGAGAACGAGAGTATGTGCCATGACGCTCAGTGCCTGATCGAGACGCCGATCGGCCGATTGGGCCTGCATTGGCGGGGCGATGTCCTGACCGGCATCGATCTGGACCCGCCGCCGACTGCTCACCCGCCACCATCAGGATGTGAGCCGCCACGTCCGCCACAGGCGATCATGGACCAGCTCGATGCCTATTTCCACACCCCTGAAACGCACTTCGATCTACCGCTGGGGCTGACCGGAACGGCGTTTCAGCAACGGGTGTGGGCGCTGTTGCGCACCATTCCCGTTGGCCAGACGCGCACCTATGGCGAGATCGCCCGCGAACTCGGCAGCGCGGCACGCGCCGTCGGACAGGCCTGCCGTGCCAATCCCTGTCCCATCGTGGTGCCCTGTCATCGCGTCGTCGGCCGGCACGGACTGGGCGGCTTCGCCGGAGACCGGACGGGCCGGCGGCTCGCCATCAAGCGCCGACTGCTGGAACACGAGGGCGTTTTACGGTATTCAACGCCGACCGACAGCACGCTCGGGCCGGCACCGGCCCCCTGAAGACAGGATGGACGACCGCACACTGATCGAAGGTTTCGCCGATGCGCTCTGGATGGAACGCGGCCTGAGCCGGAACACGCTCACCGCCTATCAGTCGGACCTGCGCGCCTTCGCCCACTGGCTGAACCAGGAGCGCGGGCGCTCGCTGATCGCCGCCGAGCGCGCCGATCTGCTCGACTATCTGGCCCGACTCGCCCAGCAGGGACGCAACCCGCGCTCCAGCGCGCGTCTGCTCTCCTGTCTGCGCCAGTTCTATCAACATCTGCGTCGGCGCGGTCTGATCGAGGTCGATCCCAGCGCCCGTGTCGAGGCGCCCAAGCTCGGACGCCCGCTACCCAAGAGCCTGAGCGAGGCCGACGTCGAAGCCCTGCTCAACGCCCCGGACACCGAAGACGCACGCGGCCATCGCGACCGCACCATGCTGGAAGTGCTCTATGCCAGCGGTCTGCGCGTCAGCGAACTGGTCAATCTCACCCCGAGCCAGGTCAGTCTGACCCAGGGCGTGGTGCGCATCCTCGGCAAGGGCGGCAAGGAGCGTCTGGTGCCGCTCGGCGAGGACGCCTGCGACTGGCTGCGCGACTATGCACGCGGTCCACGGCTGGACATCCTCGGCGGCCGGGTCAGCGACTTCCTGTTTCCGACCAGCCGCAGCGACTGCATGACGCGCCAGGCCTTCTGGCAGCTCATCAAGCGCTATGCCATCCAGGCCGGGATCGCCAAACCACTCTCCCCGCACACTCTGCGCCACGCCTTCGCCACCCACCTTCTCAATCACGGCGCCGATCTGCGCGTCGTACAGATGTTGCTCGGTCACAGCGACCTCTCGACCACACAGATCTACACCCATGTGGCACGCGAGCGACTCAAACGGCTCCATGCGCGTCATCATCCGCGTGGTTGAAAGCTGGAGGCGACACACGGCCCTCAATCCCAGACGCCAGAACTCCGCCGAATGGGTTAAGATTCAGACCATTCATCACTCGACACCGTCCTACCGAGAGCCTTACCCGTCATGCCTTCATTCGACGTCGTCTCCGAGATCGATCTGCAAGAGGTGCGCAACGCGGTCGATCAGTCCAACCGCGAGATCGGCACCCGCTTCGATTTCAAGGGCGTCAAAGCCAGTTTCGAGCTGAGCGACGACAAGATCCTGCTCACCGGCGAGCAGGAGTTCCACCTCCAGCAGATGATGGATATCCTGCGCCAAAAGCTGGTCAAACGCGGAATCGACCTGGCGAGTCTCGACCCCGGCGAACCTGTGACCAACCTGAGCAGCGCGCGTCAGGAGGTCAAGCTCAAGCAGGGCGTCGACTCCGACACCGCCAAGACCCTGGTCAAGGCCATCAAGGCGAGCAAGGTCAAGGTGCAGGCCCAGATCCAGGGCGATCAGCTCCGCGTCACCGGCAAGAAGCGCGACGATCTCCAGGAGGTCATCGCGCTCCTGCGTGGCGGTGACTGGGGGCTGCCGTTACAGTTCAACAATTTCCGCGACTAAGGTTTCGACACCCATGAACAGACCGACCCAACGCCTCCTGATCGCCGCCGCGCTGGTGCTCTCCAGCGGCTTGGCGCTCGCCTCGCCCGAGCAGAAGATCCGTGCAGCGCTCAAGGAGATCGCGCCCGATCTCAAAGTCACCAACATCCAGGCCTCGCCGATCAAGGGGCTCTACGAGGTCATGGCCGGCACCGATCTGATGTACATCACCGCCGATGGCCGTCATTTCATCAGCGGTCACATCGTCGATCTCAAGACGCGCGAGGATCTCACCGAGCCGCGTCTGTCCGAGGCGCGCAAGCGGCTGATCGACGGTATCGGCGAGAACGAAATGGTCGTCTTCGGCGACAAGGACGCTGAACACACCATCACCGTCTTCACTGACATCGAGTGCGGTTACTGCCGCAAGCTGCACAGCCAGATCGCCGACTACGAGAAGGAAGGCATCCGGGTGCGTTACCTGTTCTTCCCGCGTGCCGGCAAGGGCAGTCCGGCTTACGACGAGGCCGTCTCGGTCTGGTGCGCCGGTGACGATGAGGCTCGTCGCACGGCCATGACCAAGGCGAAGGCCGGTGAGTCGATCGCCTCCAAGACCTGCGACAATCCGGTCGAGGAACACATGGCGCTCGGGGCCGATCTCGGGCTGCGCGGAACCCCGGCGATCATCACCGATAGCGGCGAGATGATTCCCGGCTATGTCGAGCCCAAGCGTCTGGCCGCCCAGCTCAACGGCCAGTCCGGCGGCTGAGCGAGCACCCGGCCCGAGCGCGCCGTGATGGACGCCAAGCCCGTCAGTGCTTTCGAACTGGACTTCGCCTGGCGCACCGATCAGGGACGGGTGCGCCAGCGCAATGAGGACGCGGTGGTCGTGCGTCCCGAGTTCGGTCTGGTCGTGGTCGCCGATGGTGTCGGCGGGGCCACGGCCGGTCATGTCGCCAGCCGTCTGGCGACCGAGACCATCGCCGAGCGCTTCAGCCGGCGCGTCGGCGCCAGCGCCAATGCCGAGAAGGCGCGGCTCTATCTCCAGGCCGCCGTCGAGGAGGCCAACATCACCATCCTGCGCCATGCCAAGGACAACCGCGAATGCTCCGGCATGGGCACGACCGTGGTCGTCGGTGCGGTCGGCCGGGACTGGCTGGCCTTCGCCCATGTCGGCGACTCGCGACTCTACCGACTACGCGGCGAGGAGCTGGTCCAGCTCTCACGTGACCATTCGTTCATCCAGGAGGTCGTCGATCAGGGGTTCTTCAACACGCGCGAGGATGCTCGCCGTTATGGGATCGGCGAGAACATCCTGACCCGCGCCCTGGGGTCGACGCCGAGCGTGGCCGTTTCATCGGATGTGATCGCGATCGACAGCGGCGATCTCTTTCTGTTCTGCACGGATGGGCTGAGCGGTCTGGTTCCGGATGACTGGCTGACGCAGATCCTGAGTTCGATCGGGGACGACCCGCTCGAATCGGCCGCCGATGCGCTGGTGCGGCTGGCCAACGAGCGCGGCGGAAACGACAACATCACGCTCGCCCTGCTGCGCGTCGGGGAGCGTCTGGCGGTCTGAAGCACTGAGATCCGCATGTTCGACCGACCGACCAAGCTGTTCATCGTCCTCGGCGGTTTCTTCGTCTGCAACGCCCTGATCGCCGAGTTCCTGGGGGTGAAGATCTTCGCCCTCGAAACGACCCTGGGACTGGCGCCCCTCGACTGGAATCTGTTCGGTCAGTCCGGTTCACTGAGCTTCACCGCCGGCGTGCTGTTGTGGCCGGTGGTGTTCATCATGACCGACATCATCAACGAGTACTACGGCCGGCGCGGCGTGAAGCTGCTGTCCTATCTGACGGTCGGTCTCATTCTCTACGCTTTCGGTTTCGCCTATCTGTCGATCGGGCTGGCGCCGGCCGACTGGTGGGTCGGCATCCAGTCCGGGCAGGGCGTGCCGGACATGCAGGCGGCCTTCAGCGCTATCTTCGGCCAGGGCATGTGGATCATCGTCGGTTCTGTGGTCGCCTTCCTCATCGGCCAGATCGTCGATGTGATCGTCTTCCATCGCATCCGGCGTCTGACAGGCGGGCACTACATCTGGGCGCGCGCGACCGGCTCGACCCTGATCTCGCAGTTCATCGACAGCTTCGTGGTGCTCTATGTCGCCTTCGTGCTCGGGCCGCAGCAATGGCCGATGGAGCTGTTCCTCGCGGTGGGCACTGTGAACTATGTCTACAAGTTCATTGTCGCCATCGCGCTCACGCCCCTGATCTATCTCGGGCGCGCCCTGATCGATCGCTATCTGGGCGATGAACTCTCCAAAACGATCCGTGAACGCGCGGCGGCGGCTGAAGGGTTGGCCTGCTAGTGGGCCTCCAGTTCGGGGTGCAGGCCGTGGGCGAGTGGAAAAAGGCGAGTCGCGGTGTCCTGCCGAAGCACTTGGGGCAGCGGCCCAGGGTAGCGAACGTGATAACCGCTGGTCGGCAGCGTGGCTTCGATGGCGGTTTAGAAAGCGGCTTCACGGGGTCAGCTCCCGAGTAACCCGATTTCTGTTTCGTGGGTGCTTGCAGCCGACTGCGGTGCGTCTTCACCTAGCACGACCGGTTTGCCACCTTGCCAGATCACAGCGTACTGACCGAGCCGCCGCTTTCTTTCCAGTGCCTTGTCCACGGCTTGGCTGAGTGCACCCAGTAGCCGGCGACCTTCCTCCGATGGCATGGTTTTACGATGAATGTTCATGATTGTGACTCCTTGAGCAGACGCTGAAAATGATCCTCGTGCAGGATGTCTCGGTTTTCTGCTTGCTGTTCGAAGACCAGCATCGGGTGTTCTCCAGCGTTCATGAAACAGGTGCAGCGGTCCACGCGGTGACTGAAGTCGTTGAGTAGGTGGCGCAGGCCGCGTGGAAAGCGCCGTTTGATATCGACCTCTGGAATATCATGTCCGCCGTGGGCCACACGTTCGGCGACTCGCAGCTTCGACATTTCCACGCTGGGTAGGGCCAGGTAGATGATTTCCACCCACCAACCCTCCCGCCGTAAGCGTTCGACCGTGCGTAGATGGGTTTGTCCCGCCAGGGTTGTTTCGAAGGCGAAATCTTTGCGGTCCGTTATGCAGACTTCGATTTCGCGCAGAAAAATCCGGCTGGCGGCCAGCAACTCGCGTTCGGGTGCGAGCGGTGAGAGTCCGGCGGCGATTAGATCGGCGTTGACGAAGCGGGAGCAGCCGGCAACCTGGGGCAGGTAGTCCAGAGCGAAGGTGGTCTTACCCGCGCCATTAGGGCCGGCGACGATCCAACACTTGGGCGTCGTCATGTCCGCATGGCCTCCAGCGGAATATGGCCGTTGACGGAGGCGGTCATGAGGGTGACGCGGTGTTCTTTGACAAAGGATATGGAATCGCAAACCGCTTTCAACCTAACGCCATCCCGCTCGTCAGGTAGCGAAGCGAGAAGGTCGATGGCGTTCACTCCATTCATATGCCCCCCATTCGCCGATCCCATTCACCGCACAGCTTGCGGAACGAGCGACTGCGCTCGAACGCCTGCTGCAAATCCATGCGCGCAGTGAAAGCCGGCTGGTCGGTAGTTTCGCCATAACTGCGACTGGTCATGCGCTCCTTGATCCAGCCTTTCGCATGTCGTGGCACTTCGGGCTCGGTGGCGTCATGCGGATCGAACACGAAACCACGGTAGCCATCCAACGATGGCGCAGCTGCGATGAACCACGCCTCAAACTCACGGTTGGCCAGCACCGCCGACACCGGACGATGGGGAACACAGTCTTGCGCGCGCTGCAAGATGTTCTCGCCCAGCTTGGCCGGGCAGTCGTCATCCGCATCCAACAGCACCAGAATCCAGCCGTGTTCACCGCATTTTCCGGCGGCCAGATGCAGGTGGCGGCAGAACTCATTGTCCCGATTCAAAAAGCGATCACGGTGAACGCGTATGGGCGTCGGCACGTCCGGATAGATTCCAGGTGAGCGCCATTCGGCCAAGCGGCGCAACAGGATCGGCAGAGCCGCGACTTCTCCGTCTCCCTCCACGATGCAAGCGACTTTCATGCTTCGACATCCCCGAACAAATCGGGCTGGCGCCGCTCCTGGACCGCTAGAAACTTTCGATCGGGTGCAAGCTGATTGAGCCGCAACAACTCGCCGGCTGAGAAGAGTTGCCGACGCATGGCCTCGCGCGTGGCCTCATCGAGCGGCGCGATGCGTGTCTCACCACCCTCGGAAACGACTGCCAGAAAGGCTTCGATAGGAATGCCGCGATCATCGAGCAGGTCGGGGCTGTGGCTGGTCACGATCACCTGCGTGCTCCGTGACGCTCGAATCAGCGCCTCGCGTAAGGCGGCGCTGGCTGCCGGGTGTAGCGCGGTTTCCGGCTCTTCCATGCCGACCAAGGTAGTGGAATAGTCTCGATTGCCTTGAAACAGGGCGACCAGAATGCCCAGCGCACGCAGGGTGCCGTCAGACATGTTTTGTGCCAGAAAGCGCCAGGGGTGTTTGGAGCCGGCCATATCCTGCCGAAACTCCAGCGTCTCCATGGGACCAACCTGCTTGCGTTCCACGCCATGCACCATGGGAACCACCGTTTGCAGATAATCCTCAATGATGTCCAATTGCTCGCGTCCCACGCGCTCCAGATGTCCGATGACACTGGCGATATTTTCACCGGCAGACTTGAGCAGGCGCCCCTCTTGCGGCTTTTGCAGTTCACGCATGAGTTTGGGATTGATGTTGTAGAAGCTCATGGATGTCAATGCATCGAACACCGGACGAAAGGCGGTGAGTCCCGAGGCGGCGACCAGGGCCAAGCGATCCGAGGTGATCGCCGGGAAAGACGACTCGCTGCTGTCGCGCAATGCTCCACGGTCGATCCGGTAGAACGGTCCCCTGCCGATGCCGTCGATCACGCATTTCTCTGTCTGGACTTCGTAGCCGCGATCCTTCAGCGCCCCGACCTGGAAGGCGAAATGGCCGCACCGTCCGTCCGGAAGTCGAAACTCCAGCCGGATGCCGAAATGGGTGGGATGGCCGCTGGAGCGCCGGCGCACCTCGCTTAAGCCGCCGCGCTCATTCAGTGCATTGTCGAGCGAGCCGTTGAGCGCATCGCGCACTAGGTGCAGCGCGTCGAGAAAGTTGCTCTTGCCGGAGCCATTGACGCCCACCAGATAGGTCAAGGCTCCCAACCGGACATCGCAGTGGCCGATGCTCTTGTAGTTCCGTAGGACGACACGGTGAATGAAGGCTTTATCGCTCACTAAATAGCCCCTTTTGGAAATGGCCGAGTCATGCTTTTGACTATGGGTCCATGCTCGGCGCGCTCGATATTCACTCTGTCACCTCCCGCCGCAGCGCGTCGTGGCGCTTGAGCACAGCGCAGCATGTTCAACGGTAACATCACGAGCTCATGCTCATACTGCAGTGGACGATAGGGATCGCATGGCAGGTCGGCCACCGACCAGATGAAGTAGGCGAATTGATGGAAGCTGGCGCTCATGGAGGCATCCGGGCAGAATTTCACATGTCTTGTCGATCAGGCGCAGTCTAGCAGGCCGCGATCGGTGCAGTCAGTGTGCCGGCGGCGTGTCTTGCGCACGCTGTCCGTGAGACAGGCCGCGAATCGGTGCGCGATCCCAGCGCCTTCGGCCCGTCTGGACTAAGCTTCCATCAAGGCAATGATTTTTTGACGGAGGAACCGAGATGATCACCGGAATCGTCGGCCAGGCCGGTTGGATGGGGATGCAGCGGGGTATGGATGGGTTGAGTCAGAATGCCAGCGAGATCGCGAGTGCCAGCGTCAAGTCGCCGGCAGGCGCCTCGGTGCGCGACATCAGCGCGCCGCTGGTCGATCAGACCGAGAACCTGCGTCAGGTCGAGGCCTCGGCCAAGGTCGTGCAAGCCGATAACGATATGTCCAACTATCTGATCGATATCCTCGCCTGATCGATCACCTGCTCGTAGAACTTCAGCAGACGGTCGGCCAGCACCGGGGCCGACCAGTCGTGTGCATGTTCGACCGCCTCGCGCGCCAGCCGCCGGCGTAAGTCCGGCTCCTTCAGTAGCCGCACCGCCTTGCCCGCAAAATCCGCCTCGTCCTCCTCGGCGATGAGCGCGCCCTGTCCATCGCCCAGCACTTCCTTGGTCCCCATGACGGCCGTCGAGACCACGGGCACGCCGAGCGCCATGGCCTCCAGTAGCACCAGCCCCTGGGTCTCGGTGCGTGAGGCGAAGAGAAAGGCGGTTCCGGCCCGGTAGCAATCCTCCAGACTGCCGTCGCGATTCAGATAGCCCAGGAAGCGTGTGTTGTCGGCCAGGCCCAACTGCTCGGCCAGACGCTCCAGATCGCGCTGGGCCGGACCCTCGCCGGCGATCACCAGCAGCACGTCCGGCACCTCGGCCTTGATCCTGACCAGCGCGCGCAGGATGAACTCGATGTTTTTCTCGAAGGCGAGCCGGCTCACCAGTACCAGCACCGGGCGTTCGGGCGGGATGTCATGACGCGCCCGGAAGCGCCGGCCGTCGCCCTGGCTGAACTGGTCCAGATCGATCCCAGTCGGGATGACCTCGGCCGGGGTCTGGATACCATAGTCGCGCAGCACGTCGAGCATCGCCCGGGAGGGCGCCACGAGCGCATCGACGCCATTGCATTGACTGGTCGAGAAGTGGCGTGCCGCCCCCCGCATCCAGCGTGCCGGCACCCAGGGCACATAGTGATGCAGATACTGCTCGAAGAAGGTGTGATAGCTCTCGACCACGGGCAGTTCGAGCCGCCTGGCCAGCCCCAGGCCGGAATAGTGGGCGATGAAGGGCGTCTGGATGTGCAGCAGATCGAATCCGCGCCCCTTGAGAGCGTCCGTCAGACCACGGATCCTGAACGGCTGGAGGATGCGATCCTCAGGGTCGATCGGCAGATAGCGCGAGGGGATGCGGATGATCTCGAACGACTCGTTCAGCTTCGAATCATAGTCACTCGAACCATAATCGGGCGCGATCAGGGTGACTTCGTGTCCCTTGGCGCCGAATTCACGCGCGAAGGTCTGGATCGACGTCGAGACGCCGGTCACGCGGGGAAAATAGACATCCGAGATCATCAAGACGCGCATGGATCATTGCCCGAAACCGAAAAATCCGGCGATCATACCCGAATCAATCGCTTTCATCGTCCCGAACCTTTCAGGAATCCTGTCATGGGTGATCATTCGTCTCTCGTTCGGCTGGGGTGCGCGGCCGGGCTGGCTCTGAGCCTGTCACTGCCGGTTCATGCGGCCGAGCCTCCCCCCGAGTCTCCTGTCGAGCGTCTCGCCGTGCCCGCGCTCTGGGGGCAGGGAACCAAGAGCTGCGCGGCCTATCTCGCCAGTCGTCCGGGACCGGGCACGCCGGCCGGGATCGCCAGTGAGGAATACCGGCTCTATCGTCAGTGGCTGGCGGGGCTGGTCACGGGACTGAATCTGGCCGTGGGGCGCGACGTGCTCGCGGGCGGTGAGCTGGATGCAGCCATGCTGCGCATCGGTGCGCTCTGCGAGAAGCAGCCGCAGGAGGATTTCTTCAATACCAGTCTGCGCCTGATCCGTTCGCTCGGGCAGTTACAGGGCGACTCAGGCCGGGCGAAGCAGTAGAGATCCGGATTGACAGCACGCTCGCGCACGACGCGCGCTGTCACGGAATCGTCATCTTGTCTTCATACAATGGGAACCAGCCGTGACGACAATAGCGCCCCGTGCGCTTTCGTCCACTTTCAGGAGATTCCCAACACATGAACAAGACTCTGATCGCCGCAGCCGTGACTCTGGCCGCGACCACGCTCTCGACCCAGGCCATGGCCCGCGACACCATCAACATCGTCGGCTCCTCGACCGTGTTCCCCTTCTCGACCGCCGTGGCCGAGACCTTCGGTCGTGCCGGCAACTTCAAGACCCCCAAGGTCGAGTCCACCGGCACCGGCGGCGGCATGAAACTGTTCTGCGGCGGCGTCGGCGTCGATCATCCCGACATCACCAACGCCTCGCGCGCCATGAAGGCCAGCGAGTTCGAGGCCTGCCAGGAAGCCGGCGTCAAGGAGATCACCGAGGTCAAGATCGGCTATGACGGCATCGCCATCGCCAACTCCAAGACGGCCGGCGCCTGGGATCTGACCCTCAAGGACATCTATCTGGCGCTCGCCAAGGACGTTCCGGACGGCAAGGGCGGCTTCATGGCCAACCCCTACCAGACCTGGAAGGACGTCAACGCCGACCTGCCCGAAGTCAAGATCGAAGTCCTGGGTCCGCCGCCCACGTCCGGCACCCGTGACGCCTTCGTCGAGCTGGCCATG
The DNA here is from genome assembly GCF_013385175.1 of Allochromatium humboldtianum. GTDB lineage: Bacteria > Pseudomonadota > Gammaproteobacteria > Chromatiales > Chromatiaceae > Thermochromatium > Thermochromatium humboldtianum. The sequence continues at coordinate 174,551 of NZ_JABZEO010000001.1, forward strand.
GAGGGAGGCTGCGACAGCATCCCCGAGATCAAGGAACTCAAGAAGACCGACAAGGACAAGCACAAGGCCGTCTGCCACGGTATCCGTGAGGACGGCGCCTATATCGAGGCCGGCGAGAACGACAACCTGATCGTGCAGAAGCTGGTGGCCAATCCGGGCGCGCTCGGCATCTTCGGCTACAGCTTCCTGGACCAGAACGCCGACAAGGTCCAGGGCGCCAGGATCGCCGGCGTCGAGCCGACCTATGACAGCATCTCCGACGGCTCCTATCCGGTCTCGCGCTCGATCTACTTCTATGTCAAGAAGGCCCATGTCGGCACCATTCCCGGCATCGAGGAGTTCGTCACCGAATTCACCAGCGACAAGGCCTGGGGGCCGGAAGGCTATCTGGCCGACAAGGGTCTGATCGCCCTGCCGGATGACGAGCGTGCCGCCGCCGCCGAGGCCGCGCAGTCGCTCAAGCCGATGGACAAGCCCGCCAAGTAAGGCGGCACGGAACGCCTCCCGCTCGTTGCCGATGCCCGGTTCTCTCGGGCATCGGCCTTTGCATTCAAACCCAGACGAGATACCGATGTACTCCTGGATCCTCATGCTCGTCGTGCTCGCGGCCATGGCCGGGGCCTATCAGATCGGGCGTCAACGCGCCATCGCCAGCGCCGGCGGTCCGACCCGGATCAAGCAACTGCATTCACTGCCGACCTACTACGGACTCTATGCCGCGCTCTGGGCCGGGCTGCCCGCCTTGATGCTGATGGGGCTGTGGATCGGACTCCAGGATCAGATCGTCATCGGCCTCGTGACCTCGCATCTCCCCACCGAGATGGTCGCTGGGCTGTCGGAGGGACGACTGGGACTCCTGATCAACGACATCCGCAATCTGGCCACCGGCAACATCGTCTCGGCTGAGGTGACGCCCGAGATCCAGGCGGCGGCGGATCAGTACAATCGCTTGAACCTCATTTCGCAGTGGGCCATGTGGGCGGTGGTGCTGGCGGCGGCGCTGGCCGGTCTGGCCTATGCCTGGATGCGTACTCAGCCGCGTCTGCGTGCGCGCAATCGGGTCGAATCGGCCTTCACCGTCATTCTGATCATCTTTTCCTCGATCGCGATCCTGACCACGCTCGGGATCGTGCTCTCGGTGCTGTTCGAATCGCTGCTGTTCTTCCAGAAGGTCTCGCCGCTCGAGTTCTTCTTCGGCGCCAACTGGAGTCCGCAGATCGCGCTGCGCGCCGATCAGGTCGGGGCCTCGGGTTCATTCGGCGCCATTCCGCTGTTCACCGGCACCCTGATGGTGTCGCTGATCTCGATGCTGGTGGCCGTGCCCATCGGGCTGCTGTCGGCGATCTATCTGTCCGAATACGCCCATCGCAAGGTGCGCGCCATCGCCAAGCCGACCCTGGAGATCCTGGCCGGCATCCCGACCGTGGTCTATGGCTTCTTCGCCGCCCTGACCGTCGCGCCCTTCATCCGCGATCTGGGCATGAGTCTGGGGCTGGACGTGGCCTCGGAGAGTGCGCTCGCCGCCGGTCTGGTCATGGGCATCATGATCATCCCCTTCGTCTCCTCGCTGTCGGACGACGTCATCAACGCCGTACCCCAGTCGCTGCGCGACGGTTCCTATGCCCTGGGCGCGACCCAGTCCGAGACCATTCGGCGCGTCGTCATCCCGGCGGCGCTGCCCGGCATCGTCGGCGGCATCCTGCTCGCCGTCTCGCGCGCCATCGGCGAGACCATGATCGTGGTCATGGCCGCCGGACTGGCCGCCAACCTGACCGCCAATCCGCTCGACAGCGTCACCACGGTGACGGTGCAGATCGTGACCCTGCTCACCGGCGACCAGGAGTTCGACAGCGCCAAGACGCTCGCCGCCTTCGCCCTGGGACTGACGCTGTTCCTGGTGACACTCACGCTCAACGTGATCGCCCTGTCGATCGTGCGCAAGTATCGGGAGCAATATGAATAATCCAGCCGACACGACGCCGCCGCGTCGCGCCATCGACATCGTCAACGCCTCGCTCAAACGCCGCTATGCCCGCGAGCGCCGCTTCCGGTGGCTCGGGGCCACGGCGGTCACGCTGGGCATGGTGTTCGTGGTGCTGCTGTTCGCCGACATCATCCTCAAGGGTTATACGGCCTTCCAGCAGACCTATATCCAGCTGCCGATCGAGCTGGCCGCCGCGACCATCGATCCGGACGGCGCGCGCGATCCGGCGACGCTGGCGCGCGCCGATTACATGAAGCTGATCCGCGAGGCGCTGCGCGAGCAGTTCCCCGAGGTCAAGGATCGGCGCGACCGGCGACTGCTGAATTCGATGATCAGCGTCGGCGCGCCCGATCTGCTGCGCGAGCGGGTGATGGCCGATCCGGCGCTGATCGGCACCACGCAGGAGCTGTGGATCCTGGCCGACGACGACATCGACATGCTGGTCAAGGGCTACATCGACCGTAACGCCCCGGCGTCCGACCGTCGCGTCGGAGATCAGATGATCGCCTGGGTCGACCGGCTGGAGGCCGAGGGCCGGGTCGCCAAGCGCTTCAACACCATCTTCTTCACTCACGGCACCTCGCGTGAGCCGGAACTGGCCGGTATCGCCGGGGCGCTCATGGGGTCGTTCTACACCCTGGTGCTGACCTTCCTGCTGTCGTTCCCGATCGGCGTCGGCGCGGCGCTCTATCTGGAGGAGTTCGCGCCCAAGAACCGCTGGACGGATCTGATCGAGGTCAACGTCAACAATCTCGCCGCCGTGCCCTCGATCGTCTTCGGTCTGCTGGGGCTGGCGGTGTTCATCGGCTTCTTCGGCGTGCCGCGCTCCACCCCCCTGGTCGCGGCGCTGGTGATGACGCTCATGACGCTGCCGACCATCATCATCGCCAGCCGGGTGGCGCTCAAATCGGTGCCGCCCTCGATCCGCGAGGCCGCGCTCGGCGTCGGCGCCTCGCCCTTGCAGACCCAGTTCCATCATGTACTACCGCTGGCCTTGCCCGGCATCCTGACCGGCTCGATCATCGGCATGGCGCGCGCGCTCGGTGAAACCGCGCCCTTGCTGATGATCGGCATGATCGCCTTCATCGTCGACATCCCCAAGGGCTTCAACGATGCCGCGACCGTGCTGCCGGTGCAGATCTTCCTGTGGGCCGACAGTCCCGAGCGCGGCTTCGTCGAGCGCACCTCAGCGGCCATCCTCGTGCTGCTGGCCTTCCTGTTCGTCATGAATCTGGCCGCCGTGCTGCTGCGCCGCCGGTTCGAGCGACGCTGGTAGGGCCTGACATCCATCGTCTCGCACCGCGTCCGGGCGTCTCCGAACGGCCGGCGCGGTGCGAGCTAGAGGCTAAGTGTTTATGAATACCCTGGTTGAAACAATGGACAAGACGACAGGCGCCATCAGCTCCGCCGACTTGGCACAAGACCGGCCGTCCGCGGCCACCGTCGGCGACGTCACGGTCGCCGATCCGCGTATGACCTGCCGCAACGTCGACGTCTGGTACGGCGCCAAGCAGGCCATCAAGGGCGTGAGCCTGGACATCGGCAAGAACGAGGTGCTGTCGATGATCGGCCCCTCGGGCTGCGGCAAATCGACCTTCCTGCGCTGTCTCAATCGCATGAACGACACCATCGACGGCTGTCGGGTCACAGGCTCGATCAAGCTCGACGAGCAGGACATCTATGACAAGGGACTCGACCCGGTGCCGCTGCGCGCCCAGGTCGGCATGGTGTTCCAGAAGCCCAATCCCTTCCCCAAGTCGATCTATGAGAACGTCGCCTATGGGCCGCGCATCCATGGGTTGACCAACAACAAGGCCGAGCTGGACGAACTGGTCGAGACCAGTCTGCAGAAGGCCGGACTCTGGAATGAGGTCAAGGATCGGCTCGATCAGCCCGGCACCGGCCTGTCGGGCGGTCAGCAGCAGCGACTGTGCATCGCCCGCACCATCGCCGTCTCGCCCGAGGTGATCCTGATGGACGAGCCCTGCTCGGCGCTCGACCCCATCGCCACCGCCATCATCGAGGAACTGATCGACGAACTACGGGCCAACTACTCGATCGCCATCGTCACCCACTCGATGCAACAGGCCGCGCGCGTCTCGCAGCGCACCGCCTATTTCCATCTCGGTGATCTGATCGAGGTCGGCGAGACCAACCAGATCTTCACCAATCCTCAGCACCGGCTCACCGAGGATTACATCACCGGGCGCTTCGGTTGAAGCGCGCGCGGAGTCGAGGATGAGCGACACAGCCATCGACAAGCCGGCCGGCGATCTCACCACCGGCCATACCGTGCGCCGCTACGACCAGGAGCTGGCCAAGCTGCGCGCCATCATCCTGCAGATGGGCGAGCGTGTCGTCGACCAGACCCAGGCGGCGGTCGCCGCGCTGATCGAGGACGATGAGTCCCAGGCCTATCGTGTGCTCGATCGCGAACCCCTGATCGACTATCTCTCGCTCGATGCGGACGAAGAGGTGTTTCGGGTCATCGCCCGGCGTCAGCCGACGGCGGTGGATCTGCGCATCGTGCTGGCGCTGTCCAAGATCGCCGGCGAGGTCGAGCGTGCCGGCGACAAGGCGGCGCGCATCGCCCGTCAGGCGCTGGAGCTGCGTCAGCAGGAGTCGGGCGGCGAGTTGCTCGTCGAACCGCTGCGTGCCGCCTTCCAGCGCCTCGACGACAAGGCCTGCTGCATGTTCGAGCGCAGTGTCCATGCCGTCACCAGCTTCGACGTGACCCAAGCCCTGACCATCTTCGAAAACGAGTCGAAGCTCCACGAGGCCGCGCGTGCATTGCGCGATCTGCTGAGCGAATCGGATACCGATGGACTGGTGCCGCGTCAGACCATTGCGCTGTTCCACTGCGCGCAGGCGCTCAAGCACATCGGCAATCATGCCTCCAGCATCGCCGAGCAGGTCATCTATGTGGCGCTCGGCCAGGACGTGCGCTATCGCAACCGCGAGATCCTGATCGAGACGTTGCGTCATCACGGTTACTGAGCGCGTCGGCGTTGGCGATCGACGCCGTCGACGGAACGGTTTAATCTGTCCGGACTCAGTTCGAGTGGCAAACCGTCGATCGATGATGAACGAGACACTGAAGACGATCCTGGCCGAAGCCATGCATCTGGGACGCGATGGTCGCTTCACCGAGGCCACGGCCCTCATTCAGCGTGGTCTGCATCTGACGCGCGACACGGCCAGGGCGGATGCCGCCGCCGCTGATCGTCACGGCATCATCGACGGTGATTTCGAGGCCATCGAGGATGTCGGCCCCACGGGCGGACGCTCGCTCCATGGTCGCTACACGCATGGGTCTGAGGCGCGTGACTATGACCTCTATGTACCGGCTGACACGGATGGTGCGCCGCGTCCGCTGATCCTGATGCTGCACGGCTGCCAGCAGGATGCCGCCGATGTTGCGCGTCTGACCCGCTTCAACTGGCTCGCCGACGAGCTGGGCTTCATCGTCCTCTATCCGAGCCAGTCACGCACCGCCAATGCCACGGGCTGCTGGAACTGGTTCCTGCCCGAGCATCAGCGTCCCGATCAGGGGGAGGCGGCACTGCTCGCGGCCCTGACCCGTGATATCGCCGTCCGGCATGGCGCCGATCCGCGCCGTCTGTATGTCGCCGGACTCTCAGCCGGCGGCGCCATGGCTCTGACGCTCGCTGCGATCCATCCAGAACTCTTTGCTGCCGTCGGTGTGCATTCCGGCCTGCCGTATGGATTGGCGCGCGATCAGATGTCGGCGCTGACGCTCATGCATCAGGGACCGTCGGCCGTCAGAGGGAAAGCGGACATGGAAGGTATCGGCGTGCCGGTCATCGTCTTCCAGGGCGACGCGGATCTCAGGGTCAATCCGGTCAATGCCTCCTGGATCGTCGAACAGGCGCTGGCCGGGGATGACGAGCCGCGCATCGAGCGCGAGACGGGGCGGGCGCCGGGCGGTCTGGACTACACCCGCACCCGCTATCTGGACGCCGACGGCGCGATCCGCGCCGAGCTCTGGATGGTGCAGGGCGGCGGACACGGCTGGTTCGGCGGCGATCCGGCCGGCTCCTTCGCCGAGTCCAAGGGGCCGGATGCCTCACATGAAATGCTGCGTTTCTTTCTGAGCCTCGCTCCGGCGGCTTGAGGCCGGGTACGCCAAGGCGACCAGACCGGTCGAAGATCCGCCGGTCCTGGCCGTTCGCTCAGGAACGATTGCTTTTATAGATCCGCACCGTGGCGCCGCTCTTGAGCGTATTGTCGGCGAGCTTGTTCCAACGCCGGATCTCTTCGATCGAGACCCCATAGCGGCGCGCCAGTCCAGTGAGTGATTCGCCGGGCTGGACGCGATGCGTGATGACGGCTTGCGCCTGACGGGTCGGTATTTCGAGCGTCTGGCCAGGGAGCAGGGGATCGCGCTCGGAGAGACCATTGGCCTCCGCCAGAGTCTTGAGATCCAGGCCGTGACGCAGTGCGACGGCCGACAGGGTCTCGCCGTTCCTGACGGTATGGCTGCGTGTGCCGGTGGGCGCAGCGGCGGCCGGTCGGCGCTCCGTCAGACGCACCTGAGTCGAAGCGCGGCCGGCGACCATCGGCAGGGGCAGTGCGTCGAGCTGGATCGCCGATGAGCCGGCGCTGATGCGCGCCCCCTGACCCTGGGGCACGTTCAACTCGGTGACGGTCGGACGCGACCAGCGCCCGATCTTCAGCTCGGGATTCAGACGCTTGAGATCGTCGAGCTTGACGCCGTTGTCCAGAGCGACCTTGGCCAGATCCATCGGCCGATTGGAGCGGATCACGTCGATGCCGATGCGATCCGGGATCGAGGGCAGGTGCTGGCCGTAGCGGCGTGACTCGGCCACCAGCTTGGAGGCGGCCAGGATCTGCGGGACGTACTGCCGGGTCTCGTTCGGCAGGTTGAGCGACCAGAAATCCGTCGGCTTGCCCTCGCGGCGGTTGGCCTCGATGGCCGAGGACACACAGCCCGGACCACAGTTGTAGGCGGCCATGGTCAGCTCCCAGTCGCCCTCGAAGCGCTTGTTGAGCCGTTCCAGATAGTCCAGCGCGGCGCGGGTCGAGGCCACCACGTCGCGCCGCTCGTCAGTGTAGTCGTCCAGGCGCAGACCCATCTCGCGGGCCGTATAGGGCATGAACTGCCAGATGCCGGCGGCGGACTTGGGCGAGGTGGCCGCCGGGTCGTAGCGGCTCTCGACATGCGGCAGCAGGGCCAGCTCCATCGGGAAACCGCGGCGCTCGATCTCGGCGACGATGACCGGCAGATAGGGCGAGGCGCGTCGCGAGAGCCGCTCCAGATAGCGCGGATCGCGCCTGAAGCGTTCCAGCGTGCTGTCGATGCCGGCGTTGGCCTGAAGATCGAGCTGCATCCCCGAGCGCACGCGCTGCCAGAGATCCCCCCCTGGACCGATCCGTCCGTGCTCCACGACGCGCGAGCGGGCCGTCACCTTGACATCACGGGCGGGTCTGACATAACCATATTCACGCGCCGAGACCACGCCGGCGTACAGATCGCTGGAGTAATCGGCCTCGGCGAGGCCGCCTTGGCCGGCACAACCGGTGAAAAAGGGCAAGGCGAGGGCCGACAACGCGCAGGCCGTCGGCCCCAGAAGCTTGACTTCTGGCATGGGAACCCCGACTGAGTTAACGTAACTCTCTGATTGAGCGAAACATTATTAAAATTGTGCCGGCTATCATACGCAAAGGACGCGCTGAATTCCAGAATCGGGCGGCCGGTGCGTGAGATTCGGCGTCGGGACAAGCGGTGAGGATCGCGGTTAACATGGTCTCCCCGACGAGGCCGAGAGCATGACCAGAGATCCACTCCAGCCCGACCAGCCCGATCCATTGCAGGCGTGGTATCGCTCGGCGCTCGGCGCCGAGGTGGCAAACCACGAGGGCGACTGTGTCCGGCGTCTGCTGGCCAACACCTTCGGCTACTATCTGGTGCAGATCGGTTCGAGCGAGCGCTTCGGCGAGGCCCTGGCGGCGAGCCGGATCCGGCACCGCGTGCTGCTGCCCGGTGCGCTGCCGACCGAGGCGGCTCAGGGCCTGAGCATCGTCGGCGAGCCGGGCGCGCTGCCGCTGGCCTCCGACAGCATCGATGCCGTTCTCCTGCCGCATGTCCTGGAGTATTCGGATAGCCCGCGCGCGATCCTCGCCGAGGTCGAGCGCGTGCTCATCCCCGAGGGGCGACTGATCCTGCTGGGATTCGATCCGCTGAGTCTGTGGGCGCTGGGACGTCTCTGGCGGCCGGCCTGTCGGCGCGCGCCCTGGAACGGACGCTGGCGGCTCGCCGTCCAGGTTGAGCACTGGCTGAACGAGCTGGGCTTCGAGATCGAGGTCTGCGAGCGGGCGCTCTTCTGTCCGCCGATCGTCTCGCCCACCGGATCGCGCTGTCGGACCGTCGAGTTGCTCGGTCGCCGCTTCTGGCCGCTGTTCGGCGGTCTCTATGCCATCCGCGCCGTCAAACGGGTCGCGCCTCTCACCCCGATCAAACCCTATCGCGCCAAGCGCCATGCCCTGCTGCCGGGCAGCGCCGTGCGTCCCACCACCCGAGGAACCGGGCATGTCTGACTGTGTCGAAGCCTTCACCGACGGCGCCTGCAAGGGCAATCCCGGCCCCGGCGGCTGGGGTGTGCTGCTGCGCTGGGGCGAGGTCGAGAAGGAACTGCACGGCGGCGAGCGCGAGACCACCAACAATCGCATGGAATTGATGGCGGTGATCATGGCGCTCGAAGCGCTCACACGTCCGACGCCGATTCGGATCACCACCGACTCGCAATACGTCAAACGCGGGGTCGGCGAATGGATGCCGCGCTGGAAGCGCAATGGCTGGCGCACCGCTGACCGTCAGCCGGTCAAGAACCGCGATCTCTGGGAGCGGCTCGACGCGGCGCTCGGCGCGCACGAGGTGAGCTGGCGCTGGGTCAAGGGCCACGCCGGGCACGCCGAGAACGAACGCGCCGACCAGCTCGCCAATCTGGGTGTTCCAAAAACCGGAGGGCGTTGAGATGCGCCAGATCGTCCTGGATACCGAAACCACGGGTCTGGAGCCGCGCGAGGGGCACCGGATCATCGAGATCGGCTGTGTCGAGCTGATCGACCGGCGCCCGACCCGGCGCAACTTCCACGAATACATCAATCCCGAGCGCCGGATCGACGCCGAGGCCGAAGCCGTGCACGGGATCAGCAACGCCTTCCTCGCCGACAAGCCGCGCTTCGCCGATCTCGCCGAGCGGCTGGTCGAGTATCTGCGCGGCGCCGAACTCATCATCCACAACGCCGCCTTCGACGTCGGCTTCCTCGATCACGAGTTCGGCCTGTGGCGCGGCAGCGAGGCCCCGCGCATCGCCGATCTCTGCACCGTGACCGACAGCCTGCTGATGGCGCGCAAGCTCCATCCGGGCCAGCGCAACGGACTCGACGCGCTCTGCAAACGCTATGCGATCGACAACTCGCACCGCACCCTGCACGGCGCGCTGCTCGACGCCGAGATCCTGGCCGACGTCTATCTGGCGATGACCGGCGGACAGGTCGCGCTGCATCTCGGCGGCGAGGGCGGCGACCTCATCGGGGAGGGCGGGCGTGGGGTCTATCGCGGCCGTATCGACGCCGGGCGACCGCGTCTGCGGGTGGTGCGCGCGACCCCGGACGAACTGGAGGCGCATCGCGTCCGGCTGGAAGCGATCCAGAAGGCGAGCGGCGGGTGTGTCTGGCTCGGCGCGGCCGGTTGATCAGGTGTGCTGCCGACACTGCGGCGAGCGTCGTCCTGCGCCCACGCCGCCGACGATCTCTTCCAGCCCCTGGAGGTCGAGCAGTTCGATATGCTTGCGCTCGACGCGCACCAGACCATCGTCCTGAAAACGGGTGAAGAGACGGCTGACGGTCTCGACGGCCAGCCCGAGATAGTTGCCGATCTCGTGCCTGGACATGCTGAGATGGAAATCCGTGGCCGAGAGTCCGCGCTTGTGCAGGCGCTGCGAGAAGCTGAGCAGAAAGGCCGCCAGTCGCTCCTCGGCGTTCTTCTTGCCGAGCAGGAGCAGCAGGTCGGTGTCCTGGCCGATCTCCTTGCTGAGCAGCCGGTACATCTGGTGCTGGAGGCTGGGGATGATCGCGGTCAGCTCCTCCAGTCGTCCGAAGGGGATCTCGCAGATGGCCGAGGTCTCGAGCGCGCTGGCCGAGCAGGCGTGTTCGCCCTTGTCGATGGCGTCCAGCCCCATGATCTCGCCGGGCAGATGGAAGCTGAGCACCTGTTCACCGCCCTCGCTGCTGGGGGCGAAGGTCTTGAGCGAGCCGGTCTTGACGACGTACAGCGACCGGAAGCGGTCGCCCTCGCGAAACAGGATGTCACCGCGATGCAGCGGACGCGCGCGCTTGACGATGTCGTCGAGCCGTTCGACGTCCTCGGGCGTCAGTCCCATGGGCAGGCAGAGCGAGGAGAGGGTGCAATGGCGACAGGCCACGCGGATGGATTCGATCGAGATCACCGTACTCTGATTCAAGACTTCCACCCTCGCTCCTCATCATGGCCCGATGTGGGGCTATATGATTTGTTTTTGATCTAGATCAAGTGCCGCCGCTTTTTAACCCGATCCCCTCTGAAACTCAAGTGCTTATATTAGCGTACACTTTTGGATCGGATCGCCCCTGGGTCGGTGACTCGGACACGGGGATCGAGACGCTTGGGCCGAACCGGTACTATGCAGGATCGCATTGAGCGGATGCGGCGATTTTGGTAGCTTGTCCGCGTATCCGAGTCGCGACCCTCGACTCCCTCGACCCTCCCTCGGCTCCCATTCACTATGACAAAGTTCATCTTCATCACCGGCGGTGTGGTTTCATCGCTGGGCAAAGGCATTGCATCGGCCTCGCTGGCGGCGTTGCTGGAGGCGCGCGGTCTGCGCGTCACCATGATCAAGCTCGATCCCTACATCAACGTCGATCCGGGCACCATGAGCCCCTTCCAGCACGGCGAGGTCTATGTCACCGACGACGGCGCCGAGACCGACCTGGATCTGGGCCACTACGAACGCTTCCTGCGTACACGCATGGGGCGTAACAACAACTTCACCACCGGCCAGATCTACGAGAGCGTGATCCGCAAGGAGCGCCGGGGCGACTATCTCGGGCGCACGGTGCAGGTCATCCCGCACATCACCGACGAGATCAAGGCCAGCATCCGGCTCGGCGCAGAGGGCGCCGACATCGCCATGGTCGAGATCGGCGGCACCGTGGGCGACATCGAATCGCTGCCGTTCCTGGAGGCCATCCGTCAGATGCGGGTGGAGGAGGGGCCGGAGAACTCGCTGTTCATGCATCTGACCCTGGTGCCGCACATCCGCACCGCCGGCGAGATCAAGACCAAGCCGACCCAGCACTCGGTCAAGGAGCTGCGCTCCATCGGCATCCAGCCCGACATCCTGCTGTGCCGCGCCGCGACCCTGCTGCCCGACGAGGAACGGCGCAAGATCGCGCTCTTCACCAATGTGTCGGAGAAGGCGGTCATCTCGGCCATCGACGCCGACAACATCTACCGCATCCCGCGTCTGCTCCATGCCCAGAGCCTCGACGAACTGGTGGTGCGCCAGTTCCATCTCGATGTGCCGGAGGCGGATCTCGCCGAATGGGATCGGGTGATGGACGGCTTCGATCATCCCGAGCAGTCGGTACGCATCGGCATGGTCGGCAAGTACATGAACCTGACCGAGGCGTATAAGTCGCTGTCGGAGGCGCTGGCGCACGCCGGCGTGCACACCAACACCAAGGTCGAGATCGTCTATGTCGACTCCGAGGTCATCGAGCGCGAGGGCGCCGACTGTCTCGACGGACTCGATGCCATCCTGGTGCCGGGCGGATTCGGCGAGCGCGGGGTCGAGGGCAAGGTCATGGCCGTGCGCTATGCGCGCGAGCAGCGCGTGCCCTATCTCGGCATCTGTCTCGGGATGCAGGTGGCGGTGATCGAATATGCGCGTCACATGGCGGATCTGGAGGGTGCGCACAGCACCGAGTTCGACCGCCAGACCCCGCATCCGGTCATCGCCCTCATCACACAGTGGCGCGATGAGCAGGGGCGGATCGAGACCCGTTCGGAGAGCGACGATCTGGGCGGCACCATGCGGCTCGGCGGTCAGAACTGCCGGCTGGAGCCGGGCAGTCTGGCGCGCTCGGTCTATGGTCAGCCTCAGGTGCGCGAGCGCCATCGCCATCGCTATGAGTTCAACAACGCCTATCTCGACACCCTGAAGGATGCCGGGATGCGCTTCTCGGGCTGGTCGCTCGACAATCGGCTGGTCGAGATCATCGAGATCCCGGATCATCCCTGGTTCATCGCCTGTCAGTTCCATCCCGAGTTCACCTCGACCCCGCGCGATGGGCATCCGCTGTTCGAGGGCTTCGTGCGCGCGGCCCTGGTACAGCGTCAGTTCAACGGAGAACCCGCCGCATGATGCCGCTGGCCGGTTTCGAGGTCGGTCTCGACCGGCCGCTGTTTCTGATCGCCGGACCCTGTGTCATCGAGAGCGAGACGCTGGCACAGGAGACCGCCGGGGCGCTGAAGGAGCTGACCGAGGCGCTCGGCATTCCCTTCATCTACAAATCCTCGTTCGACAAGGCCAACCGTTCTTCGGGCGCGAGCTTTCGCGGTCCTGGGCTGGAGGAAGGTTTGCGTATCCTGGAGTCGGTGCGCGCGACCATCGGCGTGCCGGTGCTGACCGATGTGCACGAGGACACGCCGCTCGCTGAGGTCGCCGCCGTGGTCGACGTGCTCCAGACCCCGGCCTTTCTGTGTCGTCAGACCAACTTCATCCAGGCTGTCGCCCGGCAGGGGCGTCCGGTCAACATCAAGAAGGGGCAGTTCCTCGCGCCCTGGGACATGAAGAATGTGGTCGAGAAGGCGCGCGCGACCGGCAACGCGCACGTCATGGTCTGCGAGCGCGGCGTCTCCTTCGGCTACAACAATCTGGTCTCGGACATGCGCTCGCTGGCCGTCATGCGCGAGACCGGCTGTCCGGTGGTGTTCGACGCCACGCATTCGGTGCAATTGCCGGGCGGGCAGGGGACCAGCTCGGGCGGGCAGCGCGAATTCGTCCCGGTGCTGGCGCGGGCGGCGGTTGCGGCGGGCGTCGCCGGACTCTTCATGGAGACCCATCCCGATCCCGATCGCGCCCTGAGCGATGGTCCGAATGCTTGGCCGCTCGGGCGGATGCGTGACTTGCTGTCGACCCTCGTCGAGATCGATCGCTTGGTCAAAACGGCTGGATTCGTCGAGCAGGGTTAGGCGTTTGCTGTCCATCGGTTGGCGTGCTGACCGAATTCACCAGACCATCCTCTGCACAAACCGCATCAACATATCGAATAAAACCGAGCTATCCGTAGCTCTTGAATCCTCAAGGAGTCATCCACCATGTCCGAAATCGTCGACGTCCGCGCCCGTGAGGTGCTGGATTCCCGTGGCAATCCGACTGTCGAGGCCGATGTCATCACCGCCGACGGCGCCATCGGTCGCGCCATCGTGCCCTCCGGCGCCTCCACCGGCTCGCGCGAAGCGCTGGAACTGCGCGACGGCGACAAGTCGCGCTACAACGGCAAGGGCGTGCTGACCGCCGTGGCCAACATCCGCAGCGAGCTGCGCGAGGCCATCGTCGGCCTGGACGTCGCCGATCAGACCGCGATCGACCGCTGCATGATTGAACTCGACGGCACCGACAACAAGGCCCGTCTCGGCGCCAACGCCCTGCTCGGCGTCTCGCTCGCCGTCGCCCATGCCGCCGCACAGGAAAAGGCCCTGCCGCTCTATCAGTCGCTCGCCAGCGGCCCCTACCGCCTGCCGGTGCCGATGATGAACATCATCAACGGCGGCGAACATGCCGACAACAGCGTCGACTTCCAGGAGTTCATGATCCTGCCGGTCGGCGCCGGCAGCATCCGCGAAGCCGTGCGCTACGGCGCTGAGGTCTTCCACGCGCTCAAGTCCGTTCTGCACGCTCGCGGTCTGGCCACGGCGGTCGGCGACGAGGGCGGCTTCGCACCCGATCTGGCCTCCAACGAGGCGGCGATCGAGGCCATCCTCGAAGCCATCCACAAGACCGGCTTCAAGCTCGGCTCCGACATCTATCTCGGGCTGGACGTGGCCGCCTCCGAGTTCTATCAGGACGGTCAGTACGTCCTCAAGGGCGAGGGCCGCACCCTCAGCTCGGACGGCATGATCGACCTGCTGGAGCAGTGGGTGTCGAAATATCCGATCCTCTCGATCGAGGACGGTCTGGCCGAGGGCGACTGGGATGGCTGGAGGCGTCTGACCGAACGCCTGGGCGACAAGGTGCAGATCGTCGGCGACGACCTCTTCGTCACCAACACCCGCATCCTCCAGGAAGGCATCGACAAGGGCATCGCCAACTCGATCCTGATCAAGGTCAACCAGATCGGCACCCTGACCGAGACCCTGGACGCCATCGCCATGGCCCACAAGGCCGGCTACACGGCGGTCGTCTCGCACCGCTCGGGCGAGACCGAGGACTCGACCATCGCCGATCTGGCGGTCGCCACGGGCGCCGGTCAGATCAAGACCGGCTCGCTGTCGCGCTCCGACCGCGTGGCCAAGTACAATCAGCTGATGCGCATCGAGGACCAGTTGGCCGACGAGGCTGTCTATGCCGGCCGCGATGCTTTCAAGTGGCTCTAAGGCCATCCGTCGGGGTCTCGGAGTCTGGCGCTCCCTGACCCTGAACGTCATAGGCTTGGGTATGCACTGGCTGATCCTGGTGTTGATCCTGCTCCTGGGCGCGCTCCAGTACCGGCTCTGGGTCGGCGAGGGCAGTCTCGCCGAGCTGCACAGCCTCAAGCGCGAGATCGCCTTCGAGGAGTCCGAGCTGGAGCGTCTGCGCGCGCGCAATCGCGAGCTTCAGGCCGAGGTCGACGACCTGCGCGAAGGCTCCGAGGCGATCGAGGAGCGCGCGCGCAGCGAACTGGGCATGATCAAGCCCGGCGAGATCTTCATCCAGGTCATCGAGCGGCCTGCGCCAGTCAACCCTGAGGGCAAACCATGACGACACGACTCTGGGCCGTTCTCCCCGCAGCGGGCGTCGGGCGCCGGATGGGCAGCACCGTGCCCAAGCAGTATCTGGAACTGGCCGGTCGCGCCGTGATCGAGCACACGCTCGAGCTCTTCGTCAACCATGCGCGCATCGCGGGCGTGGTGGTGGCGCTGGGCGTCGAGGACGGCTACTGGGGCGCGACCGCCTATGCCGCACATCCCAGGGTGCGGCGCGCGCCGGGCGGCGCCGAGCGCTGTCATTCGGTGCTCAATGCGCTCGCCGCCCTGGACGGAGAGGCCGATGCCGACGACTGGGTGCTGGTGCATGATGCCGCGCGGCCCTGTCTACGTGTGGCCGATCTCGGCCGACTGATCGACGCTCTGCTCGACGACGACGTCGGCGGTCTGCTCGGCATCCAGGTGCGCGACACCATGAAACGCGCCGGGGCGGACGAACGCATCGACGCCACGGTGGATCGCTCCAGCCTGTGGCACGCCTACACGCCGCAGATGTTCCGGCTCGGTCTGCTGCGGCGCGCACTGCACGAGGCGCTGGAGGCCGGCGATCTGGTCACGGACGACGCCTCGGCCATCGAACGTCTGGGACTGGCCCCGCGTCTGATCGAGGGCCATGCCGACAACATCAAGATCACGCGGGCCGAGGATCTGCCGCTCGCGCACTTCCATCTACAACGCCAGGGACGGATCTGACGAGGCTCCAGAATGTTGATTGGTCAGGGTTTCGATGCCCATCGTTTCGCGCCGGATCGCCGGCTGGTGCTCGGCGGGGTCGAGATCCCGCACGATCGGGGGATGCTCGCCCATTCCGATGGCGACGTGCTCATCCATGCCCTGTGTGATGCCCTGCTGGGCGCGGCCGGGCTGGGTGACATCGGACGCCACTTCCCGGACACGGACGCCGCCTATGCCGACATCGACAGCCGCATCCTGCTGCGGCGCGTGATCGACAGTCTGCGTGAGCGCGGTCTGCGCGTCCACAATGCTGACATGACGCTCATCGCGCAACAGCCCAAGCTGGCCCCTTACATCCCGGCCATGCGCGAGACCCTGGCCGCCGACCTGGAGTGCGATCCCCAGCGCGTCAATGTCAAGGCGACGACCATGGAACACATGGGCTTCACCGGGCGCGGCGAGGGCATCGCGGCCTCGGCGGTGGTGCTGCTGGTCGAGGCGGACGGCTGAATCACGCGATGTCCGATTCGACGCTTCCCCGCTGGACGACCTTCACCGATCTGCCACGCGCCCACGGCGAGCCGCTCGGCTCGGGTCGGCTGCGTGTCGAACCCGAAGACTTCCAGGTCACGGAGGTGCTGGGCTTCGAGCCGGACGGGGAGGGCGATCACTGGCTGCTCTGGGTGCGCAAGACCGGCGCCAACACCGAATGGGTGGCGCGGCGGCTAGCGGCCACGGCGGGCGTGCCGGTCTCGACGGTCGGTTATGCCGGCCTCAAGGACCGCTGGGCCGTCACCGAGCAGTGGTTCTCGCTGCCGCGTCCGCGCACAGGTGAACCCGAGCCGGACTGGGGATCGCTCGCCGAGCAGGGGATCGAGGTGCTCGCCGTCCACGCCCATCGGCGCAAGCTGAAGCGCGGTTCCCTGTCAGGCAACCGCTTTCGGATTCGGCTCCGTGACTGTCAACTCGACCCGGCAGCGCTCGATGCGCGTCTGGAGTCCATCCGCGCGCGCGGTGTGCCCAACTATTTCGGCGAGCAACGCTTCGGTCACGCCGACGGCAATCTCCATCGCGCCCATGCGCTGCTGACAGGCGCGGCCAAACGGGTGCCGCTGCATCAGCGCGGTCTCCAGCTCTCCGCGGCGCGCTCTCAGATCTTCAACGAACTGCTGGCCGAGCGCGTGCGCCGTGGCGACTGGGACCGACTCCAGCCCGGCGACTGCCCGCAACTGGCCGGCAGTCATTCCTTCTTCCTCGCCGAGACCCTCGACGAGACCCTGCACGAGCGCGCCGTGCGGTTCGATCTGCATCCAACGGGTCCGCTCTGGGGCCGGGGCGAGCCGCCGAGTCGTCATACCGTTCAGGCGCTCGAACTCGCGGTCGCATCCGGACTGGCGCCCTGGCCCGAACGGCTGGCGGAACAGGGGCTGGATCAGGAACGCCGTTCACTGCGTCTGACGATCGAAAATCTGGAGCACGAACAGATCGATGGCTGTCTGACACTCGAGTTCGGGCTATCATCCGGGGCCTATGCAACCAGCGTGTTGCGCGAAATCATTGACACTTTCGAGCAGGTTCAACGACGGGACGGTTCCGATGGCTAAATTACTGGTAGTGGACGATGAACCGATCAACCTCGAGATCATCGGTCATTGCCTGGAAGACGAACATCAACTGGCCTTCGCCGAGGATGGGCTGGAAGCCTGGGCCATGCTGGAGGCTTCCCCACAGGCTTACGATGGCGTGATCCTCGATCGCATGATGCCGCGCATGGACGGCATGGAGGTGCTTCGGCGTCTCAAGGCCGACAGGCGCTTTCGCGACGTGCCGGTCATCATGCAGAGCGCGGCCGACAGCTCCGAGCAGGTCGCCGAAGGGCTGGCCGCCGGCGCCTGGTACTATCTGGCCAAGCCCTATGCACCCAAGGCGTTGCGCAGCATCGTCAACGCCGCCCTGGACGACCGGCGCAATCGTAAGGATCTGGCCCATATCGGCGGCAGGCTCCAGGCCATCCTCGACCTGACCGAGCAGGCCAGTTTCCGCTTCCGCACGCTCGACGAGGTCTCGGCCCTCTCTTCGACGCTGGCGCAGATGTGCCCCAATCCCGAGACCGTGGCCATGGGGTTGTCCGAACTCATGCTCAATGCCGTGGAGCATGGAAATCTGGGTATCGATTATGCCGAGAAGGGGCGCCTGATCGAAGAAGGGCTCTGGCAGGAGGAGGTCGAGCGCCGGCTGGCCGACCCTGCCCAGGCCGGGCGTCATGCCATCGTCGAGTTGAGGCGCGACCCGGCCTGTCTGAGCTTCACCATCCGCGACCGGGGGCCGGGGTTCGACTGGCAGCGTTATCTGGATCTCGATCCGTCGCGCGCCTTCGACAGTCATGGCCGCGGCATCGCCATGGCGCGCCATCTGGCCTTCGCGAGCATGGAGTATCGGGGCGCGGGCAACGAAGTCCAGGTCACTGTGGCGCTGGCCGATCCTCCCGAGATCCAGGCGCCCAACGATGACGCGGTCTGAGGTTCGCCGCTGGATCACCACGTCCCGCGACGAGAGTGCGCCGAACATGGCTCGACTCCTGGACATCGCCCAGGGCTTCGTCGCGCACGCACCGGCCTGTGACGCCTGGACCCTGCGTCTGATCGCCGAGACCAGCGATCATCTGGAAGTCCGTCAGGGCGTAGTCGAACCGAGCCTGATCGGCTGTTCGCTCGGGGCCATGATCACGGTCGTCGAGGGCGCGGGCAGCGGCTATGCGGCCGCCAGCGACCTGAGTCCGTCCGGTCTGCGCGCCGCCGCCGAGCGCGCGCTCGACTGGGCGCGCGTCCATGCCCGGCTCGGCCTCTTCGACGCCCGGCTCCAGCCGCCCTGCACCACGGTCGCCGACTATCGCACCCCGGTAGAGGAACCCTGGGAATCGCGAGCGCTGGCCGACAAGCTCGCTCTGCTCCAGGCCGCCAATCAGGCGCTGGAGATCGACGAGCGCATCCAGGACTGGTCGGCCTGGCTCACTCAGCGGCGTGTCGAGCAACTGCTGATCGGCAGTGTCGGTGCGCGCGTGACCCAGGTGCTCGACTATGTCCATCCCGGTCTTCAGGTCGTCGCCAATGCCGGCAGCCAGACCCAGCGTCGTCACGGCGGCGGGGCCGATGGCGGGCTTCAGGGCGGACTGGAGAATCTGGTCCGGCTCGGCTTCCTGGAAGACGCCGCACGTCTGGCCGAGGAGGCGATCGCCCTGCTCGACGCGCCCGAGTGTCCGAGCGACGTGCGCGACCTCATTCTCATGCCCAATCAGATGGCGCTCCAGATCCACGAGAGCATCGGCCATCCGCTCGAACTCGACCGCATCCTCGGCGATGAGCGCAACTATGCCGGCGCCAGCTTCGTCACGCCTGAGATGTTTGGGCGCTATCGCTATGGCTCGGAGTGGCTGAACGTCACCCATGATCCGACCCTGCCGGGCGAGCTGATCTCGGTCGCAGCCGATGACGAGGGCACGCCGGCGGCGCGCGAGGTGCTGATCCGTGCCGGAATCCTGGAGCGTCCGCTCGGCGGTGCGCTGTCGCAGGCGCGTGCCGGGCTGCCGGGGACGGCCACCAGTCGCGCCAGCGGTTGGGATCGTCCGCCGATCGACCGCATGGGCAATCTCAATCTGGAGCCGGGGCAGGGGAGTCTGGCCGATCTGGTCGGGCAGGTGGAGCGCGGCATCCTGATGGACACCAACCGCTCCTGGTCGATCGACGACAGTCGCAACAAGTTTCAGTTCGGCTGCGAGCTCGGACGCCTGATCGAGGATGGTCAGCTCAAGGGGCTGGTGCGCAATCCCGGTTATCGCGGACTCTCGGCTGAGTTCTGGCGCAGTCTCGCCGGTGTCGGCGGACCTGAGACGCTGGGTGTCGGCGGTGTGCTCAACTGCGGCAAGGGCGAGCCGAATCAGGCCGTCTATGTCGGCCATGCCGCGCCGCCCTGTCTGTTCCGGCGGGTCGCGGTGTTCGGGGGTGGCGAATGACGCCGGATGCCTTCTTCGCGCTGGCCGAGCGGCTGTCCGCAGGGCTGACCGGCGACGAGGTGCTGTTCTGCAACCTGGGCGGCGAAGTCTCGGATTTCGTGCGGCTCAATCGCAATCGGGTGCGTCAGGCCGGCAACGTCCGCGCCGCTGGGTTGACGCTGACTCTGATCGCCGGGGCGCGTCAGGCCGAGGCGGCATTCGATCTGAGCGGCGATCCGGAGGCTGATCTGGCGCTCGGCCGCACACTGATCGGACGGCTGCGCGAACGTCTCGCCGTGCTGCCCGATGATCCCTATCTCCAGTATGCGACCGAACCGAGCACTGGGGTGACGTGTCAGGAATCTCAGGCGCTGCCGCCGGCTGAAGAGGCCGTCGCAACCCTGATCGAGGCGGCTGAGGGGCTTGATCTGGTCGGCATCTGGGCTGGCGGTCTCATCCAGACCGGGCTGGCCAGCTCGCTCGGTCATCGTCACTGGCACGAGCGTGCGAGTTTCAATCTCGACTGGAGTGTCTATCTCAGCGGCGACAAGGCGCTCAAGTCGAGCTACAGCGGTTTCGACTGGAACCCGGATGTCGTGCATGAGCGTCTGCGCACGATGCGCGCCGGTCTGGAGATCCTGCGCCGTCCGGCGCGCCGTCTCGATCCGGGGCGCTATCGGGCCTATCTCGCGCCCCCGGCCGTCGAGGAACTCATGGGGATGCTGGCCTGGGGCGGCTTCGATCTGCGTGACCACCGCACCCAGCAGACCCCGCTGCTCAAACTGGTCCGGGGCGAGCGCGCCTTCGACCCGCGTATCACGCTGCGCGAGGATCATGCACGGGGTCTGACGCCGGGATTCACGCCCGAGGGCTTCATCCTGCCGCCGTCCGTGACTCTGATCGACGCCGGTGCCTTCGGCGACTGTCTGGTGGATGCTCGCAGTGGGCGTGAGTACGGTGAGCCGGTCAATGCCGCCTCCGGTTCGCCCGAGTCGCTGAGCCTGGAGCCGGGCGATCTGCCCGAATCCGAGGTGCTCGCCCGGCTCGATACCGGACTCTGGATCGGCCATCTCTGGTACTGCAATTGGTCGGACCCGAATGAGGCGCGCGTCACCGGCATGACGCGCTTCGGCACCTTCTGGGTCGAGGGCGGCGAGATCCGGTGCCCGGTCGAGGTGATGCGCTTCGACGACAGTCTCTACGCACTGCTCGGCACGCGGTTGGAAGCACTCACCCGCGAACGCGAGCTACGGCTCTCGCCCGAGACCTATGAGGGGCGTTCGAGCGCGAGCGCCCTGCTGCCGGGCGTCCTGGTCTCCGGGATCGAGTTGACGTTATAGTGCCTTATCGACCAGACCACGCCCCGCCCAGTCGCGCGCAAACTGCCAGGCCGTGCGTCCGCCGCGCGCCCCCCGGCGTAGCGCCCACTGGAGCGCGGCCCGTTCGATCGGCTCCCAGTCCGACTCAGCGCGCGGCGCCTCAGTCGGTGCGAGACGCTCGACCCAGTGACGCACTACCTCCAGATACTGCGCCTGACTGAAGGGATGGAAGGAGATCCACAGCCCGAACCGATCCGAGAGCGAGATCTTCTCCTCGACCGCCTCGCCGTGATGCAACTCGCCGTCCTGGATACGTGAATCGCGGTTGTCGGCCTGGTACTCGGGCAGCAGATGCCGACGGTTGGACGTGGCGTAGATGAGCAGATTCTCGGGCGTGGACGCAATCGAGCCTTCGAGCGCCGCCTTGAGCGCCTTGTAGCCCGACTCGCCGGACTCGAACGACAGATCGTCGCAGAAGAGGATGAATCGCTCGGGCCGGTCGCGGATCAGATCCAGGATGTCAGGCAGCGCGATCAGATCGTCCTTGTCGACCTCGATCAGACGCAACCCCGCGTCGCGGTGGGCATTGAAAACGGCCTTGACCAGCGACGACTTGCCGGTGCCGCGCGTCCCCCACAACAGCACATTGTTGGCCCCGCCGCCGGCGAGGAACTGGCGCGTGTTGCGCTCGATCTCGGCGGCCTGACGCTCCAGACAGCGCAGATCGGCGAGTTCCAGCCGATGCGGCGCGCGGACCGGCTGCAACCAGCCGCGCCCGGCAGCGTCGCGACGCCAGCGAAAAGCCTGGGCCGACCAGTCGACCGGCGCGCTCGCCGGCGGCAGCAGACGCTCCAGTTGGTCGATGAGTCGATCCAAGCGGTCGATGAAAGCGGGTGAAGGTGTCATATCCGGCTCCGTTCAATGATCCAAGGCGCGTCCCGGTCGCCATCCGATTCGGATTAAGGATACCATCCGCACTCCCCGCAACCAGCCGTATCCCGCAACGCCTTGAACCCACTCAAACGCCTCGCCTCGCAGACCGCCATTTATGGTGTCAGCAGCGTCCTCGGGCGCTTCCTGAACTATCTGCTGGTGCCCTTCCTGACCTATACCTTCGCCCCGGCCGAGTATGGCGTGGTGGCCGAGTTCTATGCCTACATGGGCTTTCTGGCCGTGCTTCTGGCCTTCGGGCTGGAGACCGGCTATTTCCGCTTCCGCGCCGGTGGCGAGTGGGCTCCCGAGACAGTCTACGGGACGGTGCTGAGGTTCCTGGTGCTGATCAACGCGCTCTGCTTCCTGGCTTTCCTGCTGTGGAGCCAGCCGCTCGCGGCGCTGCTGCGTCATGCCGAACATCCCGAATACATCGGCTGGTGCGCGGCCATCCTGGCGCTCGACTCGATCGGGGCGCTGGCCTTCGCCCGACTGCGCGCCGAGGAGCGGGCCGGAGCGTTCGCCGCCATCAAGCTGATCGAGATCGGCGCCAATGTCGGCCTGACCATCTTCTTCATCTATCTCTGTCGCGAGGTTCACGCCATCGCGCCCGAGACTCTGCTCGGCCGGCTCTGGGATCCGGCGATCGGCATCGGCTATGTCTTCATCGCCAATCTGGCGGCGAGTGCGCTCAAGCTGCTGCTGCTTACGCCCTGGTTCGTCGACGGACTCGGGATCTTCGATCGCGTCCTGTTCAAGCGGCTCATCCGCTACTCGCTGCCGATGGTGGTCATCGGCATGGCCGGCATCGTCAACGAGATGCTCGACCGCGCCGCCCTCAAATACCTGCTGCCCTATGACGACGCGACCAACATGGCGCAACTGGGCATCTACAGCGCCTGCTACAAGCTCTCGATCCTGATGTCGCTGTTCATCCAGGCGTTCCGCTATGCCGGCGAGCCCTTCTTCTTCAGCTATGCCAAGCGGCACGACGCCGGGCGCACCTATGCCGTCGTGCTCAACTGGTTCGTGCTTTGCTGCGTCTTCCTGTTCCTGCTGGTGACGCTCTACATCGACGTCTTCCAGTATTTCGTCGGGGCCGACTATCGTGAAGGACTGGATGTGGTGCCCGTGCTGCTGCTGGCCAATCTGCTGCTCGGCGTCTATGTGAATCTCTCGATCTGGTACAAGCTCACCGACCGCACGCTCATGGGCGCCGGTGTCTCGCTGATCGGCTCGGCGATCACCATCGGACTGCTGTTCTGGTGGGTGCCGGTCCACGGTTACATGGGCGCGGCCTGGGCGCATCTGGTCTGCTATGGGACGATGGTGGTCCTGTCCTACGCGCTCGGGCGACGCTACTACCCGGTGCCCTATGACGTCTGGCGCGTACTCGGCTATATCGCCTTCGGGGTCGGACTCTATCTGGGTAGCCGCTGGCTGGTGACGGAACAGGAATGGCACACACTGGCGGCGGGGACGGCCTGTATGGCGCTCTTCCTGGTCGTGGTCGGCTGGGAAGCGTGGCGGTTGCGGCGAGGGGCGTCGGCCATCCCTGGCACGTGACGCCGGTACTCAGGTTTTGTACTGATGCACCAAGCCCATCAGCTTCCCGGCCAGATCCTCCAGATGACTGGTGGCGCCCACTACGCCGTCGGTACTCTGGAGCGTTTGGACCGAGAGGTGACGGATACTCTCGACGTTGCGGTTCATCTCCTCGACCACGGCGCTCTGTTCCTCGGCGGCGGTGGCGATCTGGTCGCTCATGTCATTGATGCGCTCGACCGACTGGGTGATGGAGTCGAGTGACTGATCGGTCTCGTTGGCGGCCTGCACACTCTGCTCGGCCTGATCCTGGCCGCGCTGCATCATGGACACCGCACTGCGGGCACCCTGCTGCAAGCGCGCGATCATGTCCTGGATCTCCTGAGTCGATTCCTGGGTGCGTTGCGCCAGGGCGCGCACTTCGTCGGCGACCACGGCGAAGCCGCGTCCCTGTTCACCGGCGCGCGCGGCCTCGATGGCCGCATTCAGAGCCAGCAGGTTGGTCTGACCGGCGATGCCGCGAATGACATCGAGGATCTTGCCGATGTTCGCCGACTCGATCTCGAGCTGGTGAATGGTCCGGGCCGCCTCGCCCACGCCTTCGGCCAGTTCGCGGATACCGTCGACGCTGTGGCGAACCACCATGCGACCCTCGCGTGCCTTGTGACTGGCTTGGTGCGCGGCGTCGGCGGCGGCCGTGGTGTTGTTGGCGACCTCGGCAACCGTGGCCGACATTTCGTTCATGGCTGTGGCGACCATGTCGGTCTCCTGATGCTGCTGCTCCATGAGTCCGTGGGTGGAATTGGTGGCCTGGGCCAGTTGCGCGGCGGCCGAGGCGACGCCGGTCGCCGATTCCTGGATATGCCCCATCACGGTCGCCAGTCGCGATTGAAGCATCTTGATCGCCTGCAGGATCTCGGCGGTCTCGTTGTTGCCCTTGACCTGGATCGACGAGGTGAGATCGCCGGCGGCGATCTTCTTGGCCACCCGCACGGATTCGTGGATGTGCTTGAAGATGGCGCGGGCACTGAGCTGGGCCAGGATCAGCGCCAGGATCAGTACGCCAAGCCCGATCCAGGGGTTGCCCAGCCAGCCGGCGAGGACGGCTCCCGATCCCACGACGGCGAAGGCGGCACTCAGCCAAATGGTGTGACTGAAGTCCAGATTGAGCCGGTGCGGCAGTTCCTCCAGATTACGATCGCGAACGCGCGCATAGAGCCGCTCGGCGCTGGTGATCTGGTCGCGGGTCGGCTTGGTGCGGACCGACTGATAACCGACCAGGGTCTCACCCTCATAGACCGGGGTGACATAGGCGTCCACCCAGTAGTGATCGCCGTTCTTGCAGCGGTTCTTGACGATGCCGCGCCAGGGCTTGCCCTTCTTGACCGTGTCCCAGAGGTTCTTGAAGGCCGCCGGCGGCATGTCGGGATGGCGGATGACGTTGTGATTGACGCCGATCAGTTCGGATTCATCGAAACCGCTGATCTCGATGAAGGGCTTGTTGCAGTAGGTGATGATGCCCTTGATGTCGGTGGTGGAGACGATGACCCAGGATTCCGGGTAGTCGTGTTCGCGTTGCGTGACCGGCAGATTGATCTTCATGGATTCGAGGCGCCGCTGACCGTTGGCTGATGGATGTTGAGGGCTGTCCGTGAGCGACTGGCGTCCATCGCGGCCAAACCGCGCATCCTCGCTCCAGAGTCGTACATCAAGCTGGGATCTTGCCGTGAGCCAGGTTTGGGCCGATGGCGCATGTTAGCGCAACCGTGCGTGTGGCGTCAGGCGGATGCGGTTTTGGTGATTGGAGGAGCGGATCGGGCTTGGATCGTGTAGCTTGCTGTGAAGCTGGGTACGGTGGTGACGGTGAACGGTGTCATCGTAAATCAGTGGTGGTGTGTATCAAATTTGTGACGCATTGAATGAGGCGGCGTGCATCTTTTGTGAGGCATTTTTGCTTTTTTGTGTGCGATAGAGATTTTCATGCGAGCCGGATAAAACAGCCCCGCTTGAGGCGGGGCTATGATGTGAGTGTTTGCAATAATCTAAGCGTTTTTTGCCGAATGCCGACGCCCCAGTCCAATCATGCCCACGAGTGCGCTGCCAAACAGCCAGACCGCGCTAGGGAGGGGAACGGCCGTGACGCCAACTTTGACGACATCGAAGCCATCGATTGGACTTTTAGTGCTCAAGCCTCTGTCGATCAGGAGCAAATACTTAAATGTTCCAGTGGTCTGCAAGCTGCCGCCGTTGATCCCAGATGCCTCAGCATTGCCAAGCTCTCCCAAAAACTCCCAGCCTGATGAGGTATTAAGGGAGTCGAAGTCGCCATTCCATGTATTTCCTGCATAAACATCAATGGCTTCCGGCCAGTTTGAGCATGTAGTGCCAGTGCCAGTGCATGAGGGGTTTTGGCTATTATCTCCAGTCCTTTCCCAAATCGTCACCGTTCCCGAAAAATCGCTGCCAAAGCTAAAGACGCCGGCACCTCCGGAGCCAAGGCTGCGAAAGGTATTCATATTATCTCCAAGAGCATTCGCGTTGTTACCGCGAGGTGACTCGATTCCAGCCTCGCCTGTGACATATTGAAAATCAGCATTGGTAGCGTAGATCATCGCTGAAGAAGCCGGCGCACTATACAGGCCAATAGCCAGCCATGAGGTAAGTGCAACGGCGGTTACTTTTAGTTTATTCATAAAAAATCTCCTGACTTTAGGTAAAGAGCCGTTCATGGAGTTGGTTGGTACCTATAATTCTCAGCAATATTTATGCCCAAGATTTACGCTTAATGTGTTCGGCAGCTAACGAAGCATCGACCGCTACCCAGTGCCCGCCGATCGATTCGGATTTGTCGCCTGAGCCGAGTCTGCCGGCAGTGCCTACAAACACATGCCTGGATGCAGGCCCCGGAACCGCCGGAGCGGCTCCGGACCGATACAGTCGGACAAGAGCCGTTTAGAATAGCGGCACGGATTCGTGCCGAACCATCAACCACCGGACACCACACCCCCATGAACCCAGAAAAGGTCGTCTTCGGCTTCTTCGTCGGCGAGATCGACAACCGATCATGACGTCGAACCGGGTTCCGACGATGACTCTGGTTTGGCCCGACGGCGTTGAGTCGCGGCTCAAGATCGGCTAGGCGATTGAGGGAAGAACTGAACCTCGACTCACCACAGCAAGGTCTGGCCCTGACCTTGACGATCGATCAGCTGTTCAGGTTGCAACTGGGCAACAACGGCACCTGATGACCGACGGCCTACAGACAGATCCGCGCCATCTCGCTCAGCTCCACGCGTGCCCGCAGACGGCGCGACAGCATGAAAGACCCCATGAACTTGCGATGCAGAAACAGCGTCTCCGGCGCCGGCGCGGTGCTGAAGACGCCGGAGTGGAAGAGCGCCCGCCCGCGATGGTAGACGCGCTCGAACAGATCCGAGAGGCCGAAGTCATAGTGCCCCGGATGACGCAGCGGCTCGGAGGCCAGCGCCAGCAGATCCATCATCGCCTCGACGTGCTCGTCGGGATCATCGGCCCCGACATAGCCGAGCGCGACCGAGGCCGCGCGCATCCCGGCGCGATCACCGCGAATGGCTGAGCTGGCAAGCTGGCGATAGCGTTCGACCAACTGGGGCGCGACCGGCTTGGTCGCTCCGAAGTCGAGCAGCACGATGCGCCCGCTCGCCGCATCGTAGAGATAGTTGCCGAAGTTCGGATCGGTCTGCACCAGCCCGAACTCGAACAGCTCACGCAACGTCAGGCGCATCAGGAGCGTCGCCGCCCGATCGCGCTCAGCGCGTCGATATTCGGGTCCGGCCAGCCGGTCGACCGGCACGCCCTCGGCGAAATCCATCGCCAGGATGTTGCGCGTGGTCAGATCGCGATGCACCGCCGGGATATGGAAATCCGGATCATCCCCGACCCAGACGCGATAGGATTCCAGCGCCTCGGCCTCGGCGTCGTAATCGGCCTCGCGATGGAGCTGGTGCCGCGCCTCTTCCAGAAAGGGCGCGATGTCCACCCCCTTGGGCGCCATCCCGAACGAGCGCCCGAGCATGGCCAGATTGGCGATGTCGCTGTCGATGCTCTCGCGCACGCCGGGGAACTGGATCTTGAGCGCCAGCCGCCGTCCGTCGCGGGTCTCGGCGCGATGCACCTGACCGATCGAGGCCGCCGCGATCGGGGTGAACTCGAAGCGTTTGAACTGCTTGTCCCAGCCCGTGCCGTACTCGCGCTCCAGAACCTGCGCCAACTGACTCAGCGGCATCGGCTCGGCACGCTCGCGCAGGGTGCTCATGATCTCGGCCGCCTCAGGGGTGAAGATGTCCGAGCCGTCCATCGACATGAGCTGGCCCATCTTCATCACCGCCCCGCGCATCCGCGCCAGACGATCGGTGAAGCGGCGGGTGTGCTCGGGCGAGAGCTGGATGCGCGCCGGTTGACCGCCAGCACGGGTGCGCGCCAGATCGATCAGACCCTTGACGCCGATGCCGGCGGCCAGATCGCCGGTGGCGCGACCGAGATGCCACAGTCGGCTCAGACGTTGACTGGGGACGGCGAGACCGCGTGATTCGGAAGCGGAAGGCTGTGACATGGAGCGAGGTTCCGTGAAGACTTAGGCCACCCAGAGGTTGGCGGAATTGAACGAGGATCGCCGGCGAGGCGCCGGCAAAAGACACAGCCTTTGAAGGCGATTTTCGGAAAAGTTCAATCCCGAGAGTCTTCCTCGGAAATGAGGATCGTGTGCAGCGTTTCCAGCGCCTGTTCATAGTCGAAGCCGCGAATCTGACGCTCGAGCTTGTTGGCGACCTCACCGAGCGCGGTGCGCAGCAATGATCGCGACTGATCGAAGAGATCGTTGACGGCCGTGTCGTGATGGGTCAGCAACTCGGCGAGCCGGGGCAGGATGTCGCGCAATTGGGCGTGATCCGGATCGGCGGCGGGCGGCTCGGCTGGGACGGACGGCTGAGCCGGCCCAGAATGCGGCAGGACCACTCGCAGATGCCCGGTCAGGGCGTCCAGTTCGGTGGTGAGCAGATCAATCAACGGCTGGAGTCGCTCGACGGGTTCATGCGCGCGCGCGGACTGCTCCAGAGTGTAGGCCAGATCGCGCAGCACATGGGCGCCGAGTGTCGCCGCCGCACCCTTGAGGCGGTGGGCATCGTGTTCGAGCGCGTCCAGATCGCCCCGCGCCAGATGCGTGGTCAGCGCGGCGGTCTCCTCATCATGCTGGTCGATGAAGCGTCCGAGCAGATTGAGATAGAACGCGAGATTGCCGCGCAGCGGCTTGAGTCCCTGTTCCGGATCCAGTCCCGGAATCGAGTCCAAGGTTTGTCGATCCACCAGCGTCCCCGGAACTGTCGTGTCGTCGTCGGTCTCGTCGCACGGCGACCGGGGCGCGTCCTCAGCCTGTTGCGCCTGGAGCGGCAGCCAGCGTCCAAGGGTCTCGGTCAATTGCTCGGGTTCGATGGGCTTGGCCAAGTGGTCGTTCATGCCCGCTTCGATGCACTGTCGGCGGTCGCTCTCGAAGGCATTGGCCGTCATCGCCAGGATCGGCAGCTCACGATGCTCGGGTTCGGCACGGATGGCGCGCGTGGCCTCCAGTCCGTCCATGACCGGCATCTGGACATCCATCAGCACCAGGTCATAGGCGTTGGCACGCACCATCTCCAGGGCCTCCAGCCCGTTCTCGGCCAGCGTCACCCGTGCGCCCGTGGCTTCGAGCAGCTGGAGGATGACCTCCTGATTGATCTCGTTGTCCTCGGCGACGAGGATGCGCGCGCCGTGCAGACGCCCGGCATGATCCGGCTGTTCGAAGGCGGGCGTCTCGATGACCGGCAGATCCCGTGCCCCTTGGAGCGAAGCAACCAGCGCATCGTGCAGCCCCGAGGGCGTGACCGGCTTGGCGAGCACGCGGATGGATTCTCCGGGCGGTAGCGCGGGCAACTGGTCGCCATAGGCCGTGACCATGAGCAGATCCGGGTGATGACACAGATGCAGCGCCCGCAGACGCCGCACCGTCTCCAAACCGTCCATGTCCGGCATCTTCCAGTCGATCGTGACCAGGTGATAAGGATCGTCGTCGCCGTCGGCCCCGATGACGGCCGCTAGCCCCTCCTGGCCGCTCGATACGGCCTCGGCGCGCAGTCCCAGGCTTTCGAGCAGGTGCAGCAGGATGGTGCGCGCCTCCAGATGATCGTCGATGACCAGGGCGCGACGTCCGCGCAGCCCTTCGAGCTTGGGGTCGGGATGGGCCGGATCGCGCGCCGGTGCGAAGGGGATCTCCAGTCGGAATTCGCTGCCCTCGCCCGGACGGCTGGTCACGCTGATGCGTCCGCCCATGAGTTCGGTCAGACGCTTGCTGATGGCCAGCCCCAGCCCGGTGCCGCCATAGCGGCGCGTGGTGCCGGCATCGGCCTGTTCGAAGGCACGGAACAGCCGTGAGAGCTGTTCGGGCGTCATACCGATGCCGGTGTCGCGAACCGTCCAGCCCAGCCACAGCGCATCGGGATCGGATTCGCCGGCGGGCGGATCGGCCAGGGGGTACGCCGCGATGGCGATCTGACCGCGCTCGGTGAACTTGACCGCGTTGCTGACCAGATTGAGCAGGATCTGGCCGAAGCGAACGCCATCGCCATGCAGCCGTTCCGGTATGTGGTCGAGATCCACCAGCACGTCCAGCTCCTTGGCCTGGATCGGATCGGCGACCAGATTGAAGACGTGATCGACCACGCGCGCCGGCTCGAAGTCGCGGGCCTCGAGCGTGAGCTTCTCGGCCTCGATCTTGGACAGATCCAGGATGTCGTTGATGATCTGGAGCAGATGCTGGGCCGAGTCGTTGAGTCGGTTCAGCTGGTCGATCTGGCGCGGGGTGAGCGGATCCTGCCGCATGAGATGCGAGTAGCCGATGATGGCGTTCATCGGGGTGCGGATCTCGTGGCTCATGTTCGACAGGAAGGCGCTCTTGGCGCGATTGGCGCCCTCGGCGGCGACCTTGGCCGCTTCCAGTTCGGCGGTGCGGGTGGCGACCAGTTCCTCCAGATGTCCGCGATAGGCTTCCAGCTCGCGCATCGT
This sequence comes from Allochromatium humboldtianum, assembly GCF_013385175.1. Taxonomy (GTDB): domain Bacteria; phylum Pseudomonadota; class Gammaproteobacteria; order Chromatiales; family Chromatiaceae; genus Thermochromatium; species Thermochromatium humboldtianum. The sequence goes on from NZ_JABZEO010000001.1 coordinate 205,117, forward strand.
CTTCAGGCGCTCGCGTTCCTGCCTCTTCTGTTCGGTGACGTCGCGCCAGACACCGGAGATCAGCGTTTGGCCCTCGTGCACGACACGCCGAAAGTTGATTTCGACGTTGTGAAGGCGGCCCCCCTTGTCGCGATGGCGCGTTTCGAAGCCGCCGATGTCCTCGTTCAGGATGGCGGCGATATTGGCGGCGATCTCCTCAGAATCATGTTCGGCCTGGATGTCGGCGATCGACAGCTGTGCGAATTCTTCGCGCGTGTAGCCGAGATCGCGCGCGACCGCATCATTGAACGCCACGAAGCGACCAGTCTCCGGGTCGACCAGCACGATGGAGTCCGTGGTCTGGGAGAACATGGTCTCGATCAGACGTTCGCGTTCGGCGAGTCGGCGTCTGTCGGTGAGATCGTGCACGACGGCGAGGAATTGTGCGTTGGCGCCCAGGGGACAGATGCGCGCCTCGAACTCGCGCGGACCCTCGGGCATGGGCAGGACGTATTGGAAGCTGACCAGCTCGGCGCTCCGGGCGGCGTCGGCGAGATGGGCATCGAACAGCGCGGCCACCTCGGATGGCAGCACCTCGCCCGGATGCTTGCCGATGAAATGCTCGGGCGGCACATAGAGCCTGTCAGTCGGCCCGCGAAACTCGAGGATGGTTCCGTCGGGCGCGAACAGAAAGAACAGGTCCGGAATGCTCAGTTGTGGATCCACGGGCGGACTCCGGCCACATCCGGGGAGTGAGCGTTCAAACGTCCGGAACCCCGTCGAAGAAGTCGACCACGCCGGTCTCGAGCGCATATTCGGCGCCGACCACCAGCAGTCCGTCGCTTTCGATCAGCGATTCGATGATGCGCGAGCCGTGACGCAGTTGGTTGGCCGAGGCACGGACGTTGGCGCGCACGGCCGCGCCGCGCAGGGCGTCGCGGTCATGGCGCAGATCCGTGTCGAGCAGCGGCTGCACGGAGGGTTTGACCCGGTCGACGATGGAGGCGATGTTGCGCGACTCGCTGTCTTCGCCTTCGAGCAGGGTCTCGATGGTGGCGGAGACGGCGCCGCAGTGTGAGTGACCCAGGACCACGACCAGACGGGTGTTGTAACGCGAGACGGCGAACTCGACGCTGCCGATCTGCGACGGCGCAACCACGTTGCCGGCGACCCGGATGACGAACAGGTCGCCGAGTCCCTGATCGAAGAGGATCTCGGCGGGGGCGCGCGAATCCGAGCAGCCGAGGATGATGGCGAAGGGTTTCTGACCGGCGGTCAGTTCGGCGCGGCGCTGATAGCTCATCATGCGGTCGAGGCTGGTGAGGTTTTGCGAGAAGCGCTGATTGCCTTCGCGCAGACGGTCGAGTGCCTCGAGGGCGGAGATCGTGTTGGGCATGGAGCGGATGTCTCTGGTTCGGCGGTGATGTTCGAGGGATGCCGGGGCGGCGAACGCGCATTCTATACCGAAGGAACAGCGTCGTTTGGCTGTAATTTCAATACATTCCGTTCGCCTTCGCTGCGGGCGATGATGACGGCGCCGCAGGAGTCGCTGAAGACGTTGACGGCGGTGCGCATCATGTCGAGCACGCGGTCGACGGCCAGGATCAGCCCGATGCCTTCGAGCGGCAGACCCACGGCGCTCAGGATGACGGCGATGGCCACCAGGCTGGCCGCCGGGATGCCGGCCACGCCGATCGAGGTCAGAAGCGCGAGCAGCACGACCAGGAATTGGGTGCCGAGGGTCAGTTCCAGTCCGTAGGCCTGAGCGATGAAGAGCACGGCGACGCATTCATAGAGCGCGGTGCCGTCCATGTTGACCGTGGCCCCGAGCGGGAGCACGAAGCTGCTGGTGCGGTTGGAGACGCCGGCGTTCTTCTCCACGCAGTCCATGGTGATCGGGAGTGTGGCCGAGGACGAGGCGGTCGAGAAGGCCGTCACCAGGGCCGCGCCCATGGCGGCATAGTGGCGGCGCGGGTCGACGCCGCCGATGAAATAGAGCAGTAGCGGCAGCACGACCAGGAAGTGGGTCGCGAGCGACAGGGTGACGGTCAGGAAGAACAGCGCCAGCGGGCCGAAAGCCTCCAGTCCGGTGTCGGCCACGGTGCGCGCGACCAGGGCGAAGACGCCGATCGGAGCAAAACGCATGATGAGATCCGTGATCCGCATCATGATCTCGAACAGGCCCTCGAAGAACCGGCGCTGGATGCCGCCCTGAGTCTCGTTCAGGCGGGTGAGGAAGAAGCCGTAGAGTAGGCTGAAGAAGATCAGTCCCAGCATCTGGCCATCGGCGGCGGCCTCGATCACATTGGTCGGGATCATGCGCAGGAAGACCTCGACCACATCGCCCGCGTCGCGATCGCCGATGCGTTCCTGCAGCGCGGCGGCTTCGGCGCTGAAGCCGAAGACCTCGGCCGGATCGCCCTCGACGACACCGGGCTGGATCAGGTTGGCCAGGGTCAGACCGACCAGGATCGCCAGCAGACTGGTCATGGCGTAATAGCCGAGCGTCTTGCCGCCGAGTCGTCCGAGATGTTCCGACCCGCCCAGCCCGGAGACGCCGACGATGATCGAGGAGACGATCAGGGGCACGATCAGCATCTTGAGCGCATTGAGGAAGAGCTGGCCGACGAAGTCGAAGATGGCATGGAAGGTCACGCCGAACACACCGATCTCACGTCCGACGATCAGCCCGACGACGACCGCCAGGACGAGCGCGATCAGGATCTGCCAGTGGAGCTTGAGTTTGAGCAATGACATAGCCAAGTGTCCCATGCTGTAAGCCCCTCTCCCCTCGCGGGAGAGGGGTTGGGGAGAGGGGGGGAATTCAGAGCAACGACCGCGCCCGCTGATCGGCGAGCCAGTAGAAGTGATAGGGCGGGATCACCACCCGGTTGTTGAGCAGTGCCGGTGAATCGCCGCTGACCAGATCCTGGATCTGCCCGCCCCGGAACAGTCCGCGATAGGCCGGCGCGTCCAGATCGAGATATTGCGAGGAGGCATCGAAGTTGGCCGCCACCAGCACCGAACTGCCCGGCATACTCGGATGGGTGCGCAGGAAGGCGAAGATGTGCGGATTGCCCGCATCGATCAGCTCGCGGTTGTTGAAGTCGGCGAAGGCCGGGGTGTTCTTGCGCACCGCGATCAGGCGCTTGAGTCCGTCGAAGATCCGCTGCTCGACCGTGCCCTGTTCGCGCCGACGCTCGACCCGGTTCCAGTCGATGCGCGGACGATGGATCCAGCGCGCGTCGCCCGCCTTGTTCACGTCGTCGAGGAAGGAGCAGTCGTTGAGGGTGCCGACCTCGTCGCCGTACCAGATCAGCGGGATGCCGCCGAAGGACAGGATCATGCCGTGCAGGGTCAGGATCAGATTGACGGCGTGGTCGATGGCGGTCTGATCGCCCGAGTCGAGCGCCGCGTCCAGTCCGGCCAGCGAGGCCAGCGCCCCGGCGATACGGGCGTCCCCAGTCTTGTGATTGACGCCGAAGGGCCGACCGCGCGCCGGCGAGCCTTCGAACGATCCCGTGAACCAGTCGACCAGGAAGCGCCGATGGGCGTAGGGATCATAGTCACAGGCGCGGATGTCGGCATCGTCGAAGCCGAGACCGATGTCGTCATGACAGCGCACATAGTTCAACCAGGTGGCGCGGTCGAGCTTGACGGGCAGACTCTTGATGCCCTGACTCAGGAGCTTGGCGTTCTTGGTCGCCACCGCGTCCCAGAGCAGGGCCATGAAGGTGGCGTTGTAGGCGATCTCGCATTCCTTGGCGATGACCGCGTCCTCGCCGAAATACTTGATGATCTCAGACGGCGCGACGATGGCCTCGGCGATGAACAGCGTGCCTGGGGCGACGACCTGACAGCAGTCCTTCATCATTTGCAGGATCAGATGCGCCTCGCGTTCGTTCTGCGAGGTGGTCCCGATCTTCTTCCACAGAAACGCCACGGCATCGAGCCGCAGGATGTCGGCGCCCTGATTGGCCCAGAACAGCACGATGTCGAGCATTTCGATGAAGACGGCGGGATTGGAGTAGTTCAGATCCCACTGATAGTGGTTGAACACCGTCATCACCCATTTGCCCATGTCGGCGTCCCAGGTGAAGTTGCCGGGCGCGGTCTCGGGGAAGATCTCGGGCAGGGTCTCCTCGAACATATCGGGCACGTCGCGGTTCGGGAAGACGTAGTAGAAGTCCTGATAGGTCTTGTCGCCGTTACGTGCCTGCTGCGCCCAGGCGTGCTCGTTGGAGGTGTGGTTGACCACCACGTCGAGGGTGAGCAGCATCCCGCGCGCGCGCATCGCCTCGCCGAGCGCGCGCACGTCCTCGACCGTACCGGCGCGCGGGTCGATGTCGCGAAAGTCGCTGACCGCATAGCCGCCGTCGCTGGCCCCGAGCGGACAGCGCAGGATCGGCATCACATGGACCATGTTGACGCCCAGCTCCTGGAGATAGGGCAGGCGCTGCATCAGGCCCTGGAGGTTGCCGGCGAAACCGTCGAGATAGAGCGCCATGCCAGTCCACTCCTGGCTCAGGAACCAGTTGTGGTTCTCCTCACGCTCCATGTCGAGCCGGCGCAACGGCTCGGGACGGGCGATATAGGCGCGCGCCAGACGCTCGGTCAGTTCAGTGATCCGCTCCTTGAAGTCCTCGCGATGGCCGTAGAGATGGGCGAACAGCGAATGGATGGCATAGAAGTTCGCGCCCAGCCGGGTGTAGAAATGACGCAGATCCTCGCGCACCACCTGATGGCTGAGATCGTCGAGGATGTCGTTGAGAAGGGCGTGTGAAACCTGTTCGTACATGGGAGCCGCGTCCTGTTGGATGTCGGTGGTCTGAATCGCGTGCGTCAGGCACTGCTCTGGGCAATGGCACGCTTTAGCTGCTGCTCGACCGGGCAACCGGCGGTCCGGGCATCCGTGATCATGGCGAACAGACAGCGCCCGCCGCTGGCCGCCGCCCAGACGGCGCCGATGTCGCGTTTCTCCCTGGAGTCGTCGTTGCTGAAGCGGTCGCCGCCCTTGTACTCGACCGCCAGCAGGCGTTCATCTTCCAGACGCAGCACGAAATCCGGATAGAAACGGTCGGTTGCGGTCGGCAGCCAGAAAGAAGTCAGCGGCTGGCGCTCCAGGTTGCGCACCCAGAAGCGCACGGCGTCCAGCCGGTCGATCGCGATGGCGCAGGCGGTTTCCTCGGTGTTCAGGTCGGAATCCAGCTCGCCGGGGCGCGGATAGAAATGCTTCTCGAAGTGGTAGCGTCCCTCGAACCACCAGTGTGCCGGATAGCGCTCGGGGTCGAAGCGGAAGGCGTGATGCTCCGACAGGCACAAGCCTGCCGATCCATCGAGCAGGCTGTGTTGGAAGGTTTGACGACGCTGTGAGTCGACCAGCGTCTTGAGACGTTGCGCCAGGGCCTCGGCGAGTCGGTTGGTGTGACGCGCGCAGTAGTTGAGATCGATCCCGCGTGCGCTCAATCCATCGAGCACACGCCCGATCCAGGCGATGGTATCGGCTTGCAGCAGACTGTCGCGCCGGATCGCGCGGTCGAGCAGGCGGATCAGTTCGGCGCGCGGCATGGCGTCCGTTCCGCTGTCGAGATCGAGCCGGTAGTTCGGGTGCTCGACGGCGATCCGCAACTGACCCTGGTCCAGGTCGATCAGGAAGGGCTTTTCATCGTCCTCGCGCGTGAAGCCGGGCAGATCTGCCGGGGCCGCCGCCAATGACAGCGGCGCCAGTTCGGCGAGCAGGGCCGGTTCCAGGAGCTGCAATTCACCCTGCACGGGCAGGGCCAGTCGCGGCAGCGGGCCGAAGTCGAGCCGCCGCTGAGCCGGCGCCAGGGCGATCTGGGCGCGGGTCTGGTGGCGCTCCAACTGACGCGACAGCTCGGGCCGATGACGTTTCGGGACGGCTTCGACCACGGCGTCGACGGTCGCGGGTGCGAGCAGTCCAGTCACCCTGACCACGGGTGGAGCCTCGGTGTCCGGCGCGGGCGGATCGAGCGTCACGCCCTCGGGCATCAGCTCGCCGAAGCTCCGGCGCAACTGTTCGGCGACTGCCGCCGGGATCTCGAAGGCGCTTTGCACCTGGGGCGGTTCGGCGACCGAGCCGTTGCCGTTGTCGTCAAGGTCGCCGAAGAGATCGTCCGTTCCCGGCTGGACGGCGCTCGCCGCCTCGAATTCCTCGAAACCCATCGACACCAGCCGATCGACCAGTTCGCTCGCGACCTGCACGCTCCCCGAGCCGCAGACATGGGCATAGGCGCGGTTCAATTCGGGTGCGCGGCGCTCGCGTGCATAGGGCAGACGCAGCACGCGCCCGAGCAACTGTTCCATGTCGCGGCTGGAGCGGATGTTCTGCACGGTGCAGAACACATAGGCAAAGGAGCAGTCCCAGCCCTCGCGCAGGGCTTCGACGGTGATGATGAAATCGATCGGGCAGTCGGGCGCGAACAGGTCGACGCCTTCGAGTTCGCGTTGGGCGCCGGTGGCCACGGCAAGGCGTCGCTCGGCGATCCCGTGCGCCTCGATCAGATGGGCGCGCAAGACCTCGACCGTGACCGCGCCGTTCTTGGGTTCGGCCTGGAACAGCACCAGCGGACGGATGTAATCCGGTTCGAGCCGCGCCCGTTCGGCCAGGCGCTCGCGCGTCAGCAGGGCATCGCGCACCGCCTCGCGCCAGTTCGGATGCGGTACGAGCAGGATCGGCAGCTTGATCATGTCCTCGGCTTTGAGTTCCTGGGCCGAGACGTGATAGAGCAGGTTCTGATCCGGGGCCGGGGTGGCGGTCCATTCGATGACGCAGGCCGGGCGGATGCGCCGGAACACCTCGAACGACAGCGGGGTGGTGTGGTTGTGGGCCTCGTCGACGATGACGATGGGGCGATGCCAGGCCAGCAGGTTGGCCAGCGAGCGTTTGATCGGGCGCGCGTTTGAGTCGCCGATCAGGCTGCACAGATAGGGGCGTTCGGCGAGATCGGCGTCGCTGACCCGTTCCAGGAAGTCGGCGTCGGGCAGGGTCTTGAAATGCGGCTCGAAGGCTTCCTTGTAGGCGTAGACCTCGCGGCCGGCGGTCTTGTCGACGCGCAGGGTCTGCATGGTGGCGATGATGAGGATGGTGCGCGCGCCGAAGTCCTGGGCGCGTAGCTGTTCGCCTTCGTCGATGTCGATGACCGTCAGCCGGTCGGCGGGCCAGTAGGACAGCAGGGCCTCGCGGTAAGGGTGGCCGGGGGTGCGCAGGGCGTCGCGGGTCTGGGCGCGAATGGTGTTGGTCGGCACTAGCCAGAGTACGACGGGATGGTCGACGCCGGCATAGAGTCGGGCGGCGCGTTCGATGGCGTGCGTGGCCATCAGAGTCTTGCCGCCGCCGGTCGGGATGCGCAGGCAGACTTGGGGGATGTCGGGGGCGTCGGCGGAGAGCGGGCGATAGGGTGCGTCGCACAGGTGCTCGCCGAGGATGCGGCGGCGGGCGGTGTTGAAGGCGGTGCTCAGGGCGTTGGCGTCTCGGGCGCCGCGCGCCAGTTCCAGGAACACCGAGAGCGCGCCCTCGGTGTCGGGCGTGCCCAGGGCGCGTTTCTGGTAGTCCTTGAGGATCAGGGGCATGGGTGGTCGTTAGGCCGGAGTTTGATGGAGCGGCTAGGCAACGCGCTTGATGCTCAAGGATTGACACACACGATTGGCGGTGTCGATGCGTGTTTGTGCGTCAGCGCGTAATGCCTTGTAGAACGCCTCGCGTGAAAGACCGGTTGCTTTGGCGATTTCGGTCATGCCGCGTGCGCGGGCAATGTCGCCGATGGCGGCGGCCAGCAAGGCGGGATCATTTTCTTCGAGTACGATGCTCAGATATTCGACGATCGCTTGATCGTCTTCGAGGTATTCGGTGATGTCGAACTCAGGCAAGTCGGCAATGCGGATTTTCTTGGTCATGGTTCAATCCTCAAGAGTGGACGCCAGTGCGATGGCCTTGGCGATGTCGGCGGCCTGTGTCGATTTATCGCCGCCGCCCAGCATCAGGATCAGTACCGGGCCGCGCCGGACGTAATACAGTCGCCAGCCGGGGCCGAAGTGTTCGCGCATCTCGAAAACGCCATGGCCGACAGGTTGGACGTCGCCGAGGTTGCCGAGCGAGGCTTTACGCAACCGAGTGGCCAGACGGCGTTTGGTGAGTCCGTCTTTAAGTCCCGACAACCATGCCGCGAACTCGTCCGTTTGCTTGATCTGTATCATGTTTGCGAATTCGTCAAAGACGCGATTTTCCAATGAGCAGACTCTGAACGCTGATATCTTCGTCGAGCAGCGGCCAATGGATGCCCCTGCCGTCGCCCAATAGTTCGAACTGAGCGCGCTCCGGCGGCATGGCGTTGGCTAGACGAGGAAACCACGCCAGTGGCACTGAGATGATACGGCCATCGACAAGTCTCACCACCAGTTCATCCTCGGTGCATTCGATATGATCGGCGCGCGGATCTACAGGCTCAACGCATTTGAATGTCATAGGGAATCTGCTTGAACTGAATATTCAATTCACGACGGCGCGTTTCGGGCATGAGGGCGGCTTCGCCGTAGATGATCCAGCGTCGGGCGCGTCCGGCGGCGAGCGGTTCGAGGTCGCGCCAGAGGGCGGAGGTCAGGACGTTGCCGCCGTCGGTCCGGCTGTCGCCGAGAATGCCGTTGTAGAGCAGCACAACGGCGGTGTCGTCGTGGAGGCCGAGCAGGGGGCTGGGCGTGGCGTCATGGGTCGTCCAGGGTGTGCCGGTTTCCAGGAACCAGAGATAGCCGGCCAGGGTCGGGAAGCGCACGGCCGGGTTGATTCGTCCATCCGGCTCGAAGACGGGCGGGCCGAGGGTCAGGAAGCGGAATCCGCCGCCGCCGTTCCAGTCGACCGCTTTGGAGATTCCGCCCGGTTCGCCGTCGATGACCTTGAGCAGACGCGGCAGGCAGTGGGTGCGGGCGTGTTCGCCCATCTCGATGCCGATCCAGCGTCGGCCCATCTTGTGCGCGACGGCGGCGGTCGTGGCCGAGCCGAGGAAGGAATCGAGGACGAGATCGCCGGGGTTGGTGGCGATGTGGAGGACGTGCCGTGCTAGACGCTCTGGTTTTGGAGTAGAGAAAATGTCATCTCGCCCGAAAAGTTTTGCGACTTCCTGTTTTGCTTCTCTATTGTTTCCAACGTCCGTATTTAGCCAGACAGTTGTTGGGACCAAGTCGCCTAACTCAGATTGAAATCGTTTGCGGAATGGAAAAGTACGGCCGGTTTTTCCCCACCAAATTCGGTCGTCTTTTTCGAGGGCCGCAAAAGTTTCTCTGGATAGACTCCAGTAGCGATTCTTGCGCGGGACGAAAATATCGCCATGTGGACCTGTTACTTCGTAGTGTCCATCTGAATAAGGTTTTGCAGCCGTGAGGTCAGAGCGACGCCATAGCCCACGAGGGTCATCATCAGGATTCCAAAAATCCGCATCGCTTGCGTAGGATCTTGAAACTTTGTTAGGTCGCCAAATTTTGAGGTTTCGAGCGAACGCTATGATGAAATCATGGTCGTCAGAAAGATGCTGGGCTGAATTGTTGCGAGCATGAAGCTTTTGCCAAATGCCTGTTGCAATAAAATTCCCGCGCCCAAACACATCATCCATGACGACCTTCAAATAATGCCCCTCGTTGTCGTCGATCGTGACCCAGATCGACCCGTCCTCGGCGAGCAGATCGCGCAACAGCTCCAGACGCGGATACATCATCGACAACCACTGACTGTGCTCCAGATTGTCGTCGTAATGCTCGAAGGCGCTCTTGGTGTTGTACGGCGGATCGATGAAGATGCACTTGACCCGCCCCGCGCAGAACGGCAACAGCGACTTGAGCGCCTCCAGATTGTCGCCCTGAATGAGCCAGTTGTCGGCGTCCGGGTCGCCGTGGACGGACTGCGTTTCCAGCAATCGATAGGGCACGCGCCGCGCGGCACGCTTGGCCTCGGCATCGCCGAGCCAGGTCAGTTGGGGCATCGTCGGTCAGTCCAGTCCTGAGTGATTCGAGAGAGCGAGCCGCGATCCGTGGATGCGACCCAAGCGACAGCTATCTTAACGAGCCTTTGCACTCAAGCCCAGCGCCGCCTAGACTCTAGCCGACTCAACTAGACAGGTCGCCATCATGTCCGCTTCAACCTGGTCGCTCCAAGACGCCAAGAATCGCTTCAGTGCGGTCGTCGATGCCGCCCAGCGCGGTGAACCACAGTGGGTCACGCGACGCGGCAAACCGGTCAGCGTCGTGATTTCCGCCGAGACGTTCGAGCGTTTGCAGCAACTGGAAAGAGCCTCCGCACCGTCGTTTACGGACGTGCTGCTGAATCTGCCGCAAGACGACGAACCTTTTGAGCGCCTGCCGCTTCAGCAGCGTGATGTGGAGTTCTGATGTACCTGCTCGATACCGTCGTCCTATCCGAACTCCGCCGCCGTGAGCGTCATCCCGGAGTCGTCGCCTGGATCTCGGCTCAGCGCCCTTCCGATCTGTTCCTCAGCGTTGTGACCATCGGCGAGATCGAGCGCGGCATCCTGTTGCAACGAACCAAAAACGCCGAGTTTGCAGCCGCCCTGGCACAGTGGTTGGAAACGGTCCTGCATCTGTACGCCGATCGTATACTCGGGATCGACACGGCGATCGCCCGTCGTTGGGGGCAGTTCTCGGCCGAAATCGGCCATGAGAGCGCCGATTTGCTGATTGCCGCCACGGCACAGGAGCACGGCTTGACCGTCGTCACACGCAACATTCGGCACTTCACGCCCACAGGTGTCAAGGTGCTCAATCCGTGGGAGGCTGCCGCCTAGCGCGCGTCGGATACATTGCTGTCGAAAAAGACCCCTTTCCACGGAACTTCGTAGATCGCGCGATCCGTGCCGGTCGCGCCCCGCTGGCCGACGATCCGCGCCGCAAACGCCTGAGCGCGTTCGAGGATGGTCGCCAGCGGCCAACCGTGGATCAAGCCAAGCAGCGTGACCGATGCGAACGCATCCCCCGCGCCGACCGTATCGACGACCTCCAGTGCTTGCGGCGGCGCGACCAAGACCGGATCGGCGTCCTGAGTCAAGCCGAGCGCCCCGTCGGCGCCGAGCGTGACGATGAGTCCGGCGAGATCGTGGCGCTCCAGAAAACGCTGTGCCGACTCGATCAGCGCCGAGCGCGAATCCGGGTCCGACGCCAGCCAGCCCTCGTGCTCGGGCGCGGCATCCGACAGCCGCGCCAGCTCGTCGCGATTGAGCTTGACCCAGTCGGCCTCAGTCACCAGCTCGCGGGTCTGGTCGAGCGACCACCAGGGTTCGCGCAGATTCACATCGAGAAAGATCAGATCCGGCCCCGCACTCTTGAGTTCGTCGAGCGTCGCCGCCGACACCGGCCCGCGTAGCGCCAGGGTGCCGTGATAGAGCAGACCGCCCGGCGCGATGTCCTCGGGCGCACGCACGAAGTCATAGGCGCGCTCGGGCACGATGTCATAACTCGGCTCGCCGTCGACCAGACTGACCGTGACCGCCCCGGTCGGATGCTCGGGATCGGTCTGGAGACAGGACGTAATCAGCCCCCAGTCCTCCATGCTCGCCCGAATCTGCGCGCCCTCCGCATCCGCGCCCACGGCACTGATGAAGCGCGGCGCGACACCGAAGCCAGCCAGATGCCAGGCCACGTTGAAGGGCGCACCGCCGAGCACCTGACGCCCGTCGGGGAAGTGGTCGAAGAGAACCTCGCCGAAGATCTGTACGCTGGTGTGTTTCATCAGTGTCTCCGCGATCAGCCGATCCGATCCGCCAGATCGGGCCTGAAATGGGCCACGCCTTCCAGGATGCCCGCGCCATAGTTGCCGTTCAGCCCGCGCCAGTTGCCCTGGGCGCAGTAGAGCCGGTCGGCCAGATCCAGTTCACGCGACTGCGCGACGGCCATCTCCCGCACCTCGGGATGGGCATTGGCGACCAGGATCGAACGCACCGGACTGACCAGCACTTCCAGATCATTGCCGCTGTCGCCGGCAAAGAGCGTCGTGTCCAGACCACGCCCGATACGGCACATCAAAAACTCGATGGCGTGCCGCTTGGACGCATTCGCCGGCAGGATGTCGAGCAGTCCGACCCCAGCCGCCTCGTCCATGCTCCAGATCAGATTGGCGCGAACCTCATGACGCTCCAGACATTCGCGAATCCGGGCACGCAGCGCCTCCGGATCGAGATCGGCCGGGGTGTAATAGCTCAGTTTGAACGGCCCCTGCTTTTCGCGTTCCTGCTCGCGCAGTCCGTCGAGATCGGCCAGCCAGTCGGCGATGTCCGCCGGCCCGGCCCAGTCGGTCGCGATCTCTGTCTCCCAGTCGTGCACCCGCTCCCAGACCCCATCGACGATGACATGCAGACTGGTCCCGACATCGCCGATGACGAAATTGGGGACCGGCAGTTCGTACTCGGCGATCGCCGACTCGATCAGCGCCCGATGGCGTCCGGTGACATAGGCCAGGGCTACTTCAGGTTCGGCCACCAGACGCCTGAACCAGGGACGCGCCTCGTGCGACTCGGGTTCGCGCCCGTTGGGGATCAGGGTGCGATCCAGATCCGTGCACAGCAGCAGGGGACGCGCGTTCATGCTGGAGCCTCCGGTTCAGGTTCGGCGACCGGCTGGGGGACCGCGTCCGGCACGCGACAGGAGCGGAAGAAGTCGTAATGGTCGATCGCCTCCAGGATGCCCTTGGCATGGGCCTGCTCGGCGAAATAGATCCGGTCGAGATCGGCGAGCTGCGACAGTTCCTCGTGATGGCGATTGGCGACCACCACCGCCAGCGTATTGCCGCGCATCATGTCCTCGTCCGCGCCCGAGCCGCCGACCACCAGCACATGCTCCAGCGGGATGCCGAAGCGGTGGGTGACATAGCGTACCGCCTGACCCTTGCTGGCGCGGATCGGCACGATGTCGAGGAACTGCCCGAAGGCATGGATGACGTTGACGCTCAGCTCGCGCGTGCGCAGCAGGGTCGAGATCTCCTCGACCGAGGGCGCGATCGCCGGATCATAGTGATAGGAGATCTTGAACCGGCTCTGTTCGATCTTGCCCTGAGGCACCAGCCCCGGAACCTCGGCCAGCGCCTGACGGACCGACTTGGGTTTCCAGAGATGGTCGACGTGATCGCTCCAGTAATCGTCGAGCACCAGTTGGCCGCTGTAATGGATCTCGGTGCCGAGACTGGTGATGAGCACATCCGGGACCGGGATGCCGTGGCGTTTGAGTTCGATCAGCACCGAGTCGAGCCGGCGCCCGGTGACGATGCCGAAGTTGGCGCAGCGTTTGTTGCGCTTCATCATCGCTACGAACTGCTCGACGCCCTCGGGATCGCCGAGCAGGCTCTGATCGAGGTCGGTGAAGAGTGCGCGGTCGCGGTAGACCAGACTACGGCGCATCGGTGGCGTGCCGGGGATCGATTCGTGACGTTCGGTCAGCGGCCCGACCTGCGCGCGGTAGCTCTCGGCATGGGCCTGCCAGGAATAGAAGCGGCGCACGCCGGCCAGACCGTTTTTGGAATAGGTCTGCCAGGTTTCGCGATCTTCCAGGATCTTCAGCAGCGCCTCGGCGATCGCCGTCCGGTCGAGCGGATCGACCAGCAGACCGTTCTTGCAGTTGCCGATGATGTCGACCGGACCGCCGTTCTCGGTCGCCACCAGCGGCAGGCCGGTCGCCGCCGCTTCGAGCAGGGTCAGACCGAACGGCTCGGTGAGCGCCGGATTGATGAAGACCCCGCCCGAGCGCGCGACCAGCCGATAGATCTCCGGGACTTCGTCGGCGCTGTGGTGCTTGGGCAGCGCGACCCGACCATAGAGGTCATGGGCATCGATGGTGATGAGGATATCGGTCAGGACGGCGCGCGCGCCCTCGTCGAGATCGCGGATGTCGTCGCGGTTGCCGGCGACGATCAGCAGATTGGCCAGCTCGCGCAGACGCGGACTCTCGGCATAGGCCTCGACCAGGGCGACGATGTTCTTGCGATGGTCGGCGCGCGAGAGGGCCAGGATCAGCGGCTTGTCCGGCTCGTCGAGAAAGCGCTCGACGACCTCGGCGAAGGGCGGGAGCGGGTCGTCGTCGGCCGGCGGATGGAACTGCTTGAGATCCGTACCGGGCGGGATGACGCGCATGCGCTCGGGCAGATAGTAGTCATACAGCCCGTACTGTTCCTCGATCTCGTTGTGGGTGCTGGTGATGACCAGCTCGGCCGTGGCCAGGGTCGTTTCCTCGGCGTCGATGCGGCGCAGCATGTTGTAGCGCGCGTCGATCTGGTCGCTGTCGAGACCGGCGGCCAGCAGGCGCTGGCGCTTGTCGCGTCCGAGCGAGTGGCCGGTGTGCACCAGGGGCACGCCGATGAGATTGGCCAGCCGCGTCCCGACATAGCCGGCGTCGGCGTAGTGGCTGTGGATGATGTCGGGCCACTGGCCCTGTTCGTGCAGAAAGGCGGTCAGGTTGTCGACGAAGCCGTCGAGATGGTCCCAGAGCTGTTCCTTGGGCAGATAGCCCTCGGGACCGGCGTCGAGCCGCAGGATGCGTGCTTTATCGTTGAGCGGCTCGACGGCTTCGGCGTAGTCGGGACTGACGGCCGGGTCGACGACGCGCCGCGTCACCAGATCGACCCGCGAGACATCGGCGCGTTCGCCGAGTGCGCGGGCCAGATCGACCACGTATTTGGTCTGTCCGCCGGTGTCCGCGTCCCGTCCGAGTTCCAGGTCATGACCACGGATCAGTCCGTGGATGCTGAGCATCAGAATATACATCGGGTGAAGTTCCCCCGTTTCCCGGCGACCGCGAAGGGCGGCGCCTTCTTGTCTCCATAGGGTTTCAGGGTAAGTGACTTTGCCGCTGATGCCAATCGTGGCGTCTCAGGAGGCCATCACCCGGTGATCCGGTCTACAATCGCGGCTGACTCGATCATGGGAGATCCAGATGGCACTTCAACCCAAACCAAGCTTGAGTTTCGACGACTGGCTCGACGGCGAGCGCGCGAGTTTCGAGACGCGCTATGAGTATGTCGACGGCGAAGTCTTCGCGATGAGCGGGGGTACGGCTGAGCACGCGATCATCATCGGCAATATCCACGGTCAGTTGTGGATGCAGATGAAGGGGCGTCCTTGTCAGGTCTATGCCAGTGACATGAAGCTGCGCATCCAGGCCGCTGAGGCGGGCAAGTATCCGGATCTCATGGCGCTGTGCGGCGAACAGCAGTTCCACGATGGTCGACGCGATCTGCTGCTCAATCCAAGCCTGATCGTCGAGGTGCTGTCGAGTTCGACCGAAGCCTATGATCGCGGTGACAAATTTGCGCTCTACCGGCGTCTGCCGTCACTGCGCGAATATCTGCTCGTGGCTCAGCACCGGGTGCAACTGGAGCTCTATACGCGCGGCGACGATGAGCGCTGGATGCTGACCAGCGTGGATGATCTGGCGGGTTTTGTCCATCTGTCGAGCGTCGGCTGTACGCTGACGGTGGCTGAGGTCTACGACAAGGTGGTCTTTGCGGCGGAGCGCACTGTATGAATCCAAGCCAAATCCAGGACTTTTTCCGTAACGACCGTTTCGCCGCCCATGTCGGCATCGAGCTGCTGGAGGTCGGGTTGGGGCGGGCACGCGCTCAGCTGCTGATCGACGACCGGCATCTGAACGCCGTCGGCGTGGCGCACGGCGCGGCCATCTTCAGTCTGGCCGATCTGGTGTTCGCGGTCGCCTCCAATTCGCATGGCACGGTCGCGCTCGGCGTGAACGTCTCGGTCTCTTTCATGAAGGCGGCACGGCGCGGGTTGCTGATCGCCGAGGCCGAGGAGGTCTCGATCAATCCCAAGCTCGCGACCTATGTGATCCGCGTCAGCGACGAGGCCGGTCAAGCCGTGGCGCTGATGCAGGGGACCGTCTATCGCAAACAGGAGGCGCTCGATGACTACATCGGTCGTTGACGGATATTCGCCCGATGCCGGATCGGAGCCGCTGGACGACGTGGAGACCGAGACCGAAGCCCGTGAGCCGGTCGCCTTCGGTCTGATCGTCATCGGCGACGAGGTGCTCAACGGCGCGCGCGTCGACGGGCATCTGCCCGCCTTCAAGCGCCTGATCGGCGAGCGCGGTCATACCCTGGCCCGCTACTGGATGCTCCCCGACGACCCGGACGTGCTGACGGCGCATCTGCGCTTCTCGATGGGACGGCCCGAGCCGGTGTTCGTCTGCGGCGGCATCGGCGCGACCCCGGACGATCACACCCGCGCCTGTGCGGCGGCAGCGGCGCATGTCGAGCTGGTGCGCCATCCCGAGGCGGCGCAACTGATCGAAGACAAATTCGGCGAGTCGGCCTATCCGCATCGTATCCTCATGGCCGATCTGCCGGCGGGGGCGGATCTGGTGCCCAATCCGGTCAACCGGATGCCGGGGTTCACGCTGGCGCGGCACTGGTTCCTGCCCGGATTCCCGAAGATGGCCTGGCCGATGGCCGAGTGGGTGCTGGACCGGCACTTCGGACGCTGCGTCCAGGCGCGCGAGTCAGCGGTGCTGGTGCGCGGCGTGCCCGAGAGTCAGTTGATCCCGCTGATGCGCCGCTTGACTCTGGAGTATCCCGAACTCAAGCACTTCAGCCTGCCGCACATGGGCGAAGATCCGCACATCCGGCTCGGCTTTCGCGGACGCGATGGACTCGATGACGCCATGCGCGAGTTGCGTCAGGCGCTCGACGATGCCGCATTCGAGTACATCGAGGCGCCGGTCGATGGGACGCGGGAGGACTGAACAACGCCTCCGCTCTCCGGATGCGGCTCAGGAACGTCCGCTGTCGCGATAGGCGCGCTGCATCCGGCTGAGCCTGTCGATGCGGCCCTCGCCCTGGAGTTCGGCGATGGCCTCGCTCAACGCCTGCCGCTGCGCCCCGGCGAGCGCGGCCACAGTCGCCTCCTGGCGACGCACGGCGCGCAGGCGCTCGGTATCTTCTTCGCTGATGGGTTCATGCTCGGCGCGTTCGACGATCGACTCGATCAGGACGCGGCGGCGCTTCTGCAAGCGCTCGACCATGTCCCAGTCGTCGCCCTGGGCAGCCGGTTTCATCTGATCCGTCGCGGCGACCAGGTCGCTGATGAGATCCGTCAGATTGGCCATCGATAATCTCCATCTCAAGCGTGTTGGGCGGTATCCGATCCGGGGGTGTCGGTTTAATATGCCAGCTTCGCCCACGGCCGACGAGGATCTCTTTCGATGCCAGCTCATGCCGCCCTACCGGAACGCCGGATCTCGCCCGCTCGTTCGTCCTCGCTCTTGCGTTTACCCCCACTGATCTCGATATCCGCTCGCGGCTTCCAGGGCGGGGTGCTGAGCGCCGCGCTCGCCCTGGCCCTGACCGGCTGCGAACCGGCCACGCCCACGTCCGCCCAACGCGAGATGCCGCCGCCGAGCGTGATCGCGGTCGCCGCCACGACCCAGAGCATCGAGGAGGAAGCCCGCTTCGTCGGTCGTGTGGTCGCGGTCGATCGGGTCGATCTGCGCGCCCGCGTCGAGGGCTTCCTCAAGGAGCGTCGCTTCCAGGAAGGACAAGCGGTCGCGGTCGGCGATGTGCTCTACGTGATCGAACCCGATCAGTACCAGTCCGTGGTCGAGCAGCGCGAGGCCGATCTGGAGAAGGCCAAGGCCGACTCGCTGAACGCCGCTGCCCAGCTTGCGCGCGGTCTGGAGCTGCTCAAACAGAAGAACGTCGCTCAGTCCGATGTCGACAAGCTCCAGGCCGCCGCCGTCGGCGCCAAGG
Source organism: Allochromatium humboldtianum (assembly GCF_013385175.1). Lineage (GTDB taxonomy): Bacteria > Pseudomonadota > Gammaproteobacteria > Chromatiales > Chromatiaceae > Thermochromatium > Thermochromatium humboldtianum. The sequence continues at coordinate 222,857 of NZ_JABZEO010000001.1, forward strand.
CCGGTATCGCCCAGGCCCAGGCCGCCCTGAATGCCGCGCGCCTGGATCTGAGTTATACCAAGATCCTCGCGCCGATCTCCGGGCGCATCGGTTTGTCGAGCCTGAGCGTCGGCTCCCTGGTCAGCCCGTCGTCCTCGGATGCGCTCGCCACCATCGTCAGCAGCGATCCGATCTATGTCCAGTTCCCCATCACCCAGCGCGATCTGCTCGACGCGCGGCGTCGGATCGCGTCCAAGGGCGGTGATCCGAGTAAGGTCGTGCTCCAGGTCCGACTGCCCGACGGCAAGCTCTACGAGCATTCCGGGCACCTGGACTTCGTCGATGTGACGACCGATCGCACGACGGATTCCGTGACCCTGCGCGCCGAGCTGCCCAATCCCGAGGGGATCCTGATCGATGGTCAGTACGTGGGCGTGGTGTTGCAGAGCGGTGAGCCGGAAGCGGCGATCCTGATTTCGCAGTCCGCCCTGCAGGTCGATCAGCAGGGGTTCTATGTCCTGATCGTCGATGCCGAGAGCAAGGCGCAGATCCGCCGCGTCAAGACCGGCCCGGCCAAGGGGGCTGAGATCGCCGTCACCCAGGGCTTGAGCGCCGGCGATCTGGTCATCGTCGAGGGCATCCAGAGCGTCATACCCGGTCAGCCGGTCAAGGCCGTTCCGCCCCAGCAGGCCGAGACGGAGGCGCAGCCATGATCTCGGACGTCTTCATCGATCGCCCGCGGCTGGCGATCGTCATCTCGGTGGTGCTGACCCTGGTCGGTCTGGTGGCCCTCACCCAGCTTCCGGTCGCCCAGTTCCCCGACATCGTGCCGCCCCAGGTCTCGGTGAGCACCAGCTATTCGGGGGCGAGCGCGTCCGTGGTCGAGTCGACCGTCGCTCAGCCGCTGGAGTCGAGCATCAACGGCGTCGACAACATGCTCTACATGAAGTCGTCGAGCAACAACGACGGCAGTTATTCGCTCACCGTCACCTTCGCGCTCGGCACGGATCCGGACATCAACACGGTCAACGTCCAGAACCGCGCCAACCTGGCCATGGCCCAGCTCCCGGAGGAGGTCAAGCGTCAGGGGGTGACGGTCCAGAAGCAGTCCTCGGCCATGCTGCAGGTGGTGGCGATCTATTCGCCCAAGGACTCCTATGACGGACTTTTCCTGAGCAACTACGCCGCCATCAACCTCATCGACACTCTGGCGCGCGTGCCGGGTGTCGGCGAGGTCGCGCAGTTCGGGCCGCTCAACTACAGCATGCGCATCTGGCTCGATTCCGATCGGCTGACCGCGCTCGGACTGACACCGGCGGACGTGGTCTCGGCGATCCAGAGTCAGAACGTCCAGGCCGCCGTCGGTCGCATCGGCGCTCAGCCGATGACCTCGGATCAGCAGTTCCAGATCACGCTCCAGACCCAGGGCCGGCTGAGCGATGTGGATGAATTCGAGCGCATCCTGGTGCGCTCCAATGCGGACGGCTCGCGTATCCTGGTACGCGACCTCGGGCGCGTGGAACTCGGCGCCCAGCAGTCCGACGCCGTCAGCCGGCTCGATGGCCGGCCCACGGCGGCCATGGCCATCTATCTGGCTCCGGGCGCCAACGCGGTGTCTGTGGCCGATGGTGTCGACGCCGCCATGAAGAAGCTGGCCGAGCGTTTCCCGGACGATCTCGACTATGCGGTCGTCTATGACACCACAGACTTCGTCAAGGCCAGCCTGGAGAAGGTGGTCCACACGCTCTTCGAGGCCTTCGTGCTCGTCATCCTGGTGGTGTTCCTGTTCCTGGGCAGTTGGCGCGCGACCCTGATCCCGCTGATCGCGGTGCCCGTGGCCCTGATCGGTTCCCTGGCCTTCCTGCTGCTGATCGGATTCTCGCTCAACACCATCTCGCTGCTGGCCATGGTGCTGGCCATCGGCATCGTGGTCGACGATGCCATCGTGGTGGTCGAGAACGTCGAGCGGATCATGGAGGAAGAGGGGTTGTCGCCGCGCGAGGCGTCCAAGAAGGCCATGGGCCAGATCACAGGTCCCATCGTCGCCATCACCCTGGTGCTGTTGTCGGTGTTCCTGCCGGTGGCCTTCATCCCCGGCATCACCGGGCAACTGTTCCAGCAGTTCGCGGCCGTGGTCGCCTTCTCGATGCTGATCTCGGCGATCAACGCGCTCACGCTCTCGCCGGCGCTGTGCGCCATCCTGCTCAAGCCGACGCATCACAAACGCGGCCCCATGCGCTATGTCCTCGGCGGCATCGACCGCATCCGCGACGGCTATGCGTCCGTGGTGCGGCGTCTGTTGCGATTCTCGCTCCTGGTGCTGGTGTTGATCGCCGGTGTCGGGCTGGCGACCGGCTGGCTGTTCAAGGTCACGCCGACCGGCTTCCTGCCGACGGAGGACCAGGGCGCCTTCATGGCCCATGTCCAGTTGCCCGAGGGCGCCTCGCTCAACCGCACCCTGGCGGCCGTCGAGCAGATCGAGAAGATCGTGCTCGCCGATCCGGCCGTGGAGCATGTGATCACCATCCCTGGGTTCAACATCATCGATGCCAGCGTCCAGTCCAATGCGGCGGCGATCGTCGGTCGGCTCAAGCCGTTCGAGGAACGCACCACGCCGGATCTGGCGGCGCCGGCCGTCATCCAGCGCATCGCCATCGAGACCGCCGGCCTGCCGGCGGCGCGCGTGATGCCCTTCAATCTGCCGCCCATCGTGGGGCTGGGCACGGGGAGCGGCTTCGAATATCAGTTGCTCGATCTCCAGGGGCGCGAGCCGGCCGATCTGGCGGCTGTGATGCGCGGTCTGGTGCTGGCGGCCAACCGGGATCCGGTGCTCTCGAGCGTCTATTCGACCTGGACCACCACCAATCCGCAGATCGACCTCAAACTCGATCGTGAAAAATCACAGATACTGGGTGTGCCGATCAGCGACGTCTTCAATGTGCTCCAGTCGACGCTGGGCGGTTACTATGTCAATGACTTCAACCGTTTCGGACGGGTCTGGCAGGTCCAGATCCAGGGCGAGGAGTCCGATCGCGCGACCTTCGAGGATGTCTATCGCATCCATGTGCGCAATACCGACGGCGAGATGGTGTCACTGCGTGCCCTCATGTCCGCCAAGCTGATCGTCGGCCCGCAGCTCATCCAACGTTACAACAACTATCGCAGTGTCACGCTCCAGGGTGGTCCCAAGCCGGGTTACAGCTCGGGCGAGGCGATCGCGGCCATGGAGCGCGTCTCGGCCGAGACCTTGCCGAACGGCTATGGTTTCGACTGGACCGGAACGGCCTTGCAGGAGAAGGAGGCCGGCGGCAAGACCCCGATCGTGCTGGGACTGGCGGTGCTCTTCGCCTATCTGTTCCTGGTCGGACTCTACGAGAGCTGGTCGATGCCGGCGGCGGTGCTGCTCTCGGTCACGATCGGGGTGCTCGGAGCCATGGTCGCGCTGCTCGTCGCTCAGTTGTCCAACGATCTCTATGCGCAGGTCGGCTTGGTGGTGCTGATCGGACTGGCGAGCAAGAACGCCATCCTCATCGTCGAGTTCGCCATGGAGCAGCGCGCCTTGGGCAAATCCATCCAGGAGGCCGCCGTCACGGGCGCGCGTCTGCGGATCCGGGCCGTGCTCATGACCAGTTTCGCCTTCATCCTGGGGCTGGTGCCGCTGATCCTGGCCAGCGGAGCCGGGGAGGCCAGTCAGCGCGCGGTCGGCACGGCGGTCTTTGGCGGGATGCTGGCGGCGGCCTTGATCGGTATCTTCCTGATCCCGATGCTCTATGTGGTGTTCCAGCGACTGCGCGAATGGGTGCATGGCGGTGCTTCCCGAGGCGGCCATGTCGAACCCGACGCTGCCCAGCCCGGTGAGGTTCATCCATGATACGGCTCAAGACGCTCTGACCATTGCGGAGGAATGACGGATGGCAGTCTGGCGCTCGACCGGGGTCTGAAGCTGGCCAAATATGCGCGCGCCGGTATCGGTCGCTACTGGGTCGCGGACATCCCGCATCGCACCCTGCACGACTATCGCGATCCCGACCGTTTCGGCGGACGTTACCGGCAGTTGCACTCAGTCAGCGAAGGCCGGATCAGCGTTACCATCGAGGAAGTGGAGATCCCGTTCGAGATCCCAGAGTTGTTTCCAGGCTGAGTCGCCACCAATCCTGATCAATCCATTGATCCATCAACCAACGACGTCACCATCGAAATGACCATGCTGTACAAAACCGTTCGGCGCTTCGTCGCGCTCATCGCTACCAGTCTCGTCTTCGCTGCCGGCGCCCAGGCGGGCGACCTGGATCTCAGTCCGGAAGAGGCGCTCGCCAAGGCCCGATCGGGCGAGATCCTGCTGATCGACATCCGTACCCCGCCCGAGTGGCGCGAGACCGGTGTGGCCCCCAAGGCCCATCGCATCGATATGACCGATCCCAAATTCGTCGAGCGTCTGCTCAAGGACATGGGCGGCGACAAGTCGGCGCCCATCGCCCTGATCTGCCGGACCGGCAACCGCAGCGGCTATGTGCAGCAACAGTTGCAGAAGATGGGGTTCAGCCGGGTCCACAACGTCCCCGAGGGCATGGCGGGTAGCCGCTCGGGTCCGGGCTGGGTGCGGCGCGGTCTGCCGGTGGATGCCTGTACCAACTGTTGATCCCGTTCATCCGCCGATCCCGGATCTCCAACCCCTTGCAACCAACCTCGAAGAAGGAAACCTGATGAAGACGTCCCCGCTCGTGCTCGCCACCGTCCTGTTCGCCGCTGCCGCGACGCCGGCCCTGGCCGCCAATCCCAGGGTCGCGCTCGATGTCAGCATCGGCGGCCAACCCGCCGGAACCCTCACCCTGGAACTCTTCGCCGACGTGGCGCCCAAGACCGCCGAGAACTTCCGCGCCCTCTGCACCGGCGAGAAGGGCGAGGGACTGGCCTATGCCGGTAGTCCCTTCCATCGCATCATCCCCGGCTTCATGATCCAGGGCGGCGACTTCACCAACGGCAACGGCACCGGCGGCAAGTCGATCTACGGCGAAAAGTTCGAGGACGAGAACTTCACCCTCAAGCACGAGTCGGCCGGTACCCTGTCCATGGCCAACGCCGGTCCCGACACCAACGGCTCGCAATTCTTCATCACGGTCGACGCGACGCCCTGGCTCGACGGCCGGCACGTCGTCTTCGGCAAGGTGGTCGAGGGTATGGACGTATTGCGCGCCATGGAACAGCAGGGCAGCCGCTCGGGTCGCACCCAGGCGCCCGTGATGCTCGAGGCCTGCCGCCAGCTCTGAATCATCAGGGCTCAGGTATTTCCACCCAGATAGCCCGAATCCCGCAATTCCGTGATCGTGGCGCTCGTCGTGTTCGAGAGCGTCTCGATCATCGCCTGGAGGGACACCTCTCCCGCGCGCACCTGCTGTTCGAATCCGTGCGCACTCTCGGCTAGGGTTTCAGCGCCGATATTGCCTGCACCGCCCTTGAGTGAGTGTAGAATATGGGCGCACTCGGGTAACTCACCGCATTCCGCACGCTGTTCGAGCGCTTGCATTTGGTGTTCGAATTGCTGGGCGAATGTATTGACCACCTCGAAAAAGTCGCTCTCTCCAAGCGCTTCGCGCAGAGTATCGAGTACGTCATGATTCAAATGGCTCACTGCGGTCTCCTAATGTCTTTTCGATCATGGCGATCTTCGCCCTGTCGAGTGCATTCGATCATATGAGATTTGATCGTGCCGCGCGAGTGGCGCATCGTCCGTTCGTGCATCCTCAGCTGATAGCTGAGCAAGCCATCCGGAAGGCGACCGAAACCGTATTGAACAATCTGGAGGCCGTGTGTGATCCGCGTCATGATCGTCGAAGATGATCCGGCAACCGGCGCCCTGCTGCGTCAGCTCGTCAAGCGGATCTGGCCGCAGGCCGTCGTGACCCTGGACGCCGATCCGCTCTTGGCGCTCGATCGCTGGCAGGAACAGGGCGCGGATCTGATCCTGCTCGATTGGGAGCTCCCCGGAATGAGCGGACTCGAGATCCTCAAGACCATTCGTCGTTCGGGAATCAAGACCATCTGTGTGATGATCACCAGTCATTCCGATCGCGATGAAATACTCGCCGCGCGCGCTTTTCACGTCGATGCCTATATCATCAAGCCGTTCGATGCCAAACAGATCATGGAGCGCCTGTCACAGCTCATCGATACGGACGTTCAATCCGATGGCTCGACCGAATCCGAATCGTTCGAGAGCCTGGATGCGTTCATCGAAAATCGCCTGAAGCAGAATTTGATTGGATTGCCGATCGCTCCCGAAATCGTCGAGCGCATTGCACGTATTCGCGACATGGAAGCGCCTGAGCGTATCGGATTACTGCGTGAATGCCGGCTCGAACCTGCGTTGCTGTTTCGTATGCTGAGTCTGGCCAATAGCAGCCGCTATATCGACGGCATGGATGTCGTGGAAACCTTCGAGGAGGCTATTCGTAAGATCGGTCTCGATGCCTTCATCAATCTGGCCGTCGAAGTCTCACTGCATCCCGGCAGTCATATCGCCGATGAATGTCTGGCGCGCAAGCGATTCGAAATCAGGCGCAGTCTGATGTCGTTGGTTGGAATCCTCGTGAAACTCAGGGAACATCTCGAATTCAATCTCGACAGTTGTCGCACCGCCTGCATCCTGCATTCCGTGGCCGAATTGTCTCTGCTCCAGCTCATGCAAACCTGGATCGAGGCCGGCCACACCATCGACGAGACGACCCGCGACTCGATCCTGGATCGCTATGCGCCGCCTGCACGCGAACGGCTCCAGGCCCAGTGGCTCATCCCGAATACGATCCGCGAGCGCATCGAGGCGCTCGATCGTCTGCCCACGGGCACGGTGCGCAAAGAACCCATCATCATGCGAATCACGGCACTGCTGCACGCCGGAGATCCGCAGCATGAACTACCGCGTTTGATGGCCCGCTTTGGTCTCAGCGGCAAGATCGACGCCGTTTCAACCGGGAGCGAATCTTGAATCCACGTCGGCGTCCGATCCTGTGGTTACAGCACCAGGCGACCGCCTGGATCATTCTGGCGCTGTCGTTCGTGGTCACCGCTCTGGCCTGGTCGATCTCCGACAGTGCAATCCGAACCAAAGCCAGCGAGCGTTTCGAGTTTCAGACCGCCGACATCGCCTCGGCGATCGAACGACGCCTGATCGCCTATGCGACGGCCTTGCGCGGCGGAGTCGGCCTGTTCGAGGCCGCCGGTCAGGTGACCCGCACTCAATGGCATGCGTATGTCGAGGCACTGCGGCTCCAGGAGAATTTTCCCGGTATTCAGGGGCTGGGTTTTTCGTTGATGATCGCCCCGGCGGAATTGGACGCGCACATCGCCGGCATTCGCGCCGAGGGTTTTCCCGACTACAGCGTTCAACCCGAAGAGCCGCGCGATCAATACAGCGCGATCGTCTATCTGGAACCCTTCGACTGGCGTAATCAGCGCGCTTTCGGATATGACATGTATTCCGAACCCGTGCGGCGTCGGGCCATGGAGCGGGCGCGTGATTCGGGCGAGCCGGCCATCTCCGGGCGCGTCACCCTGGTGCAGGAGACCGATGAGGACGTTCAGTATGGATTCCTGATGTATATCCCGGTCTATCGTCCGGGAATGCCGACCACGACCCTAGAGGAACGGCGCGCGGCGCTGCTCGGCTTCGTCTACAGTCCGTTTCGCGCCAACGATTTCATGAACGGCATCCTCGGCTCCAACCAGGACGCGATTCGGCTGGAGCTCTATGACGGCGACACCCCGACGGCCGAGAGCTTTATGTTCGGCAACTTTCCTGAAACCGCGCTCAGTGCGCTCGATCCGCCGGCCAAGGATGGCTTCGACGCCCTAGTCGCGCTCGAACTCTTCCAGCATCGCTGGACCCTGTCGGTGCGTGCCGGTTCCGGCTATCTCTCCGACACTGAAGCCACGCAACCGCTGATCGTCGCGCTCAGCGGTCTGACCATCGACTTCTTTCTCTTCATCATCATCGAGTCGATCGGACGCCAGAAACGGCGCGCCGAGCAGCAGTCGCGACATCTGAGCGAACAGCTCGCCGATAGCGAGGCGCGTTACAGCGCACTCTTCGAAAGCGCCAGGGCGGTGATGCTCATCATCGACCCCGAGACCGGTTTCATCCTCGATGCCAATCCGGCGGCCGAACATTTCTACGGCTACGATCAGCGTCAGTTGTGCGGGATGCCCATCTTCGACATCAATCAGGCCTCAGCCGAGACCATTCGGAACGACATGTGCTCGGTCCTGGAGGGGCGCTGTGAACATCTGTTTTTCACGCACCGTCTGGCCAATGGCGAGATCCGTCAGGTCGAGGTCTATTCAGGGCCGTTCAATTACGATGGCCGGCCGGCGCTGTACTCCATCATTCACGACGTCACCGAGCGCCGGCGCATCGAGGCCGCGCTGGTGGCGAGCGAACGGCGCTACAGCTATGTCTCGGCGGCGACCGGCGAGGGGATCTGGGATTGGGAGATTTCGACCAACCGGGTCAACCACAATGCCCGCTGGTCCGAGATCCTGGGCATCACGGATCTCGAACCCAATCATGCGGTCGAGTATTTCGCCGGCCTGCTGCACGAGGACGACCGCGACGCGGTCATGGCCGCGATCGGCGCCTCGCTCGCGCAGGATACGCCCTATGTCCATCAGCATCGCATGCGCCGTCCCGACGGCGGGATCATCTGGGTGCTGGATCGCGGTCAGGTAGTCGAGCGCGACGCCGATGGGCAGCCGCTACGCATGGTCGGCAGCCTGATCGACATGACCGAGCGCGTCGAGCGCGAACAGGCCTTCCAGCGCGAGCGTCAACGTCTGAGCAATGTCATCGAAGGCACGCGCGCCGGAACCTGGGAATGGGACATCGACACGGGTGAAGTCTCGATCAACACGCACTGGGCCGAGATGATCGGCTATGGCGTCGAGGAACTGGCGCCGGTCTCGGTCGAGACCTTCAAGGGCCTGCTCCATCCCGAGGATCGGCGGCAGGTGCTGGTCCTGATCGACGAGCACTTCTCGGGACGGCGCCCGAATTTCGAGTGCGAAGTCCGACTGAGGCACAAGGCCGGGCATTGGGTCTGGGTACTGACGCGCGGCATCGTCACGAATCGGATGGGCGATGGCCGACCGGTGCTCATGTCGGGCACGCATCTGGACATCAGCGCACGCAAGGAAGCCGAGGCGCATCTGCGGCAGGCCAAGGAGGCCGCCGAGGCGGCCAACGTCGCCAAGAGCCGTTTCCTAGCCACCATGAGCCATGAGATCCGCACGCCCATGAACGGCATCCTGGGCATGGCGCAGTTGCTGTTGATCCCGAATCTCGCTGAGTATGAGCGTCTCGACTATGCGCGCACCATCCTGAGTTCGGGCCAGAGTCTGCTCAAGCTGCTCAACGACATCCTCGACTATTCCAAGATCGAGGCCGGCAAGTTGCAGCTCGAATGTCTTCCATTCAGCCCAGAGCGTCTGATCCAAGAGATCCGGGCGCTGTTCGTCGAGTCGGCACGCGACAAGGGTCTGGAATTCGAAGCGCACTGGCTGGGCCGGGCGGAACAGGACTATCAGGCCGACGCGCATCGTCTGCGTCAGATGCTGGCCAATCTGGTCGGCAACGCGATCAAGTTCACCGAGCAGGGTCGGGTGCGGGTCGAGGCCGGTGAGGTCGAGCGACAGGGGGACTGGGCGGTGCTCGAATTCGCCGTCACGGATACCGGGATCGGCATTCCCGCCGACACCCAGGCGCGGCTGTTCAAGCCGTTCTCGCAAGCCGACGACTCGATCACGCGCCGGCATGGCGGAACCGGACTTGGTCTCTCGATCGTGCGCGATCTGGCGCTGTTGATGGACGGCGAGGCCGGTGTGACGAGTGAGCCCGGACAGGGATCACGCTTCTGGTTCCGGATTCGCGCCGAGGCACTGGCGTATCCGGGCGAATCGACGTCACGCGCCGGTAGTCTGTCCGAAAACCCCGGACGTCCGATCGCGCGTTCCATGATCGGACGGGTGCTGGTGGTCGAGGACAATCCGGCCAATCGCGCCATCATGAAGGCGTTGTTGAGCAAGCTGGGCTTGCGCGTGACCCTGGTCGAGGATGGTCGGCAGTGTGTCGAGCGGGTCGAGGGCGGCGAGCGTCCGGATCTGATCCTGATGGACTGTCAGATGCCGGTCATGGACGGCTATGCGGCGACCGAGCGTCTGCGTCAGTGGGAGTCGGAGCTACCGGCCGGGGCACGCCTGCCGATCATTGCACTCACGGCCGAGGCGTTCGAGGAGGATCGTCGACGGTGTCTGGCCGCCGGCATGGACGATTTCCTCGCCAAGCCGGTCATGGTCGATGATCTGAAGGCGATGCTGAAGCGCTGGCTGCCGGCGGCGGAACCTGAGTCAGTGGATTGAGCCTGGGTCCGGCTCAGTCGCGCACGCGCAGAAAGCTGGCGAAGCGTGGGATGCCGTTGCGGGTGCGGCCGTGATATTTGAAGGTCACGCGGCTGCCGATCGGCGGCGGTGAGCGTCGCTCGGCGTCGCTGAAGCCGGTGCCGAGACGGAAGCGTTGTCCGGAGGGTTCCTCGACCAGGAGTGCGCCCAGCATCCCTTCGTACTTGCCCTTGCCGGGCAGATGCGCGATCACTCGGGCCTCGGCGTCCAGATAGGGTTTAACCTTGATGAGATCGTCGCTGCGTCCGGCGCGATAGGGGGCGTCATCGCGGTGCAGCATCAGTCCTTCGCCGCCGGCGGCGACGACCGTTTCCAGACGGGTCATCAGGTCGGCGTGATCGGCGACCCGGAATTGCTCGACGGGGGCGATCTGTGGGTTCGACGAATCGGCCAGTAAACGCTCGAGTGCCGCGAGCCGCTCGCCGAAGGGCGCGTCCATCCCCGGCAGATCGAAGACTCGGTAGCTCACCGCGCGCCAGGCGTCGTGATCCGGCTCCAGACGTCTCACTGTGCCCGATAACGTCTCGAAGGCGCCGCGTCCCATCCAGAGTTCGCCGTCGAGCGGGATGGTCGGAAAGCCGGCCGTGAACCAGTCGGGGGCCGCGATCGGATGACCGCCGCGCGTGATCAGTCTGGAACCATCCCAGTAGGCGCGCACACCGTCGAGTTTCTCGCTCACCCAGTAGCGGGAGAGATCGATGCCCTCGCGGTAGACATTGGCCAGGATCAGAGCGGGTGGAGTGGCGGTCGGCTCGGTGGTGGTCTCGGGTGCCGTGACGGTGTGCGCGGACACATCCGCCACGACCGGCGGCGTACCGAGAACCAGGATCAGCGCCAGGAACGTCCCGAGCCGGCTCCAGAAGCCGGCGCGGCGTTCCCTGTGCAGCGTTTCTCTGTTGTGCAGCATGGAGGACAAGGGAATCCAGCCGATCTCAGGTCATGACCCCAGGCGCGACGCTGTAGCTGTCGAGCACATTGATGTAGTTGGCGCGTTCCAGCTCGGCCGGGTTAGGCACGGTCAGGGCGCTGACCCGGCCCCGGAAGTCCTCGACCGACTCGAAGCCCTGTTCCTCCATCCAGTCCTCGATGCCGCGCAGGATCAAACCGGTATAAGCCGGTCCCTTCTGGAGCAGCACGCTGCACAGATGGACTACGTCGGTACCGGCGAGCAGCAGCTTGATGGCGTCTTCCGAGGTATGGACCCCGCCGGTGGCGCCGAGCGAGAGGTCCGGAATGCGACCGTAGAGGAGCGCGATCCAGCGCATGGCCAGCAGGGCCTCAGCGGAAGTGGAGGGATGCAATCTCGCCTGGAGCCTTAGGCTGTCGATGTTGATATCCGGCTGATAGAAGCGGTTGAACAGTGAGACCCCGTTGGCCCCCGCCGCCGCCAGCCGCCCGACGAAATGCCCGATGGAGCTGAAACTCGGTGAGAGCTTCATGTTGATCGGAATCCGGATCTGGCTCCGCAGTTCGGTCAATAGATCCAGATAACGCTGCTCGACCTGCTCGCCGCTCTGACTGATGTCGCCCGCGATGTAATAGACATTGAGTTCGAGCGCATCGGCGCCGGCCTGCTGGAGTTCGAGCGCGTGCTTGACCCAGCCGCCAGTCGTGACCCCATTGAGACTGGCGATCACCGGGATGTCCAGGCTCTCCTTCAGCCGCCGGATCTGTTCCAGATAGCGCTCGAGTCCGTTCTCGAAGTCCTGATGATCGGGCAGGAAGCCGTCGCTCGATTCGGCGAATCCGGTCTCCTGATGATGCAGGAAGCGCGTCATGGATTCGGACTCGGCCGTGATGGCTTCCTCGAACAGCGAATACATGATGATGGCCGCCGCACCGCTGTCCTCCAGCTCGCGTGCCGAGTTCAGGCTCTTGGAGAGCGGCGAGGCGGATGGAACCAAGGGGTTCTTGAGAGTCAGTCCGAGATACTCAGTCTTCAGATTCATGGCCGTCGAAACCTCATGCTTGGAGACAGTGGAATCGGATGGGACGACAGGCGCTCGCGCCGCCGTCCGCCGCTGGGTTTACTCGGACACCGGACCCTTTTGAACGGCCAGATGCGCCAGTTGCTCATAGAGGCTGAAGCGCGTGTCCACATGCTTCTGCGCCAGATGCAGGAAGCGCTCGGCGGCCTCGGGGTGCGTCCGGGTCAGCAGACTGAAACGGGTCTCGGAATTGATGAAGTCGCGATAGGGGATGCTCGGCGCCTTGTTGTCGACGAGGAGCGGATTCTCGCCGCGCGCGGTGCGGCGCGGATCGTAGCGCAGCAGCGGCCAGTGTCCCGAATTGACGGCCATGTCCTGCTGGCGCAGGTTGTTGGACAGATCCACGCCATGGGCGATACAGGGCGAGTAGGCGATGATGACCGAGGGTCCGTCGTAGGACTCGGCCTCCAGGAAGGCGCGCACCGTCTGCACGTCCTTGGCGCCGAAGGCGACCTGGGCGACATAGACGGTCTCGTAGGCCATGGCCATCATGGCCAGATCCTTCTTGAAGGTCGGCTTGCCGCCGGCGGCGAACTTGGCCACGGCGCCGAGCGGGGTGGCTTTGGACTTCTGGCCGCCGGTGTTGGAATAGACCTCGGTATCCAGGATCAGCAGATTGACGTTGCGCCCGCTGGCGAGCACATGGTCGACGCCGCCATAGCCGATGTCATAGGCCCAGCCGTCGCCGCCGATGATCCAGACACTGCGCTTGACCAGTTGCTCGGCCAGCGCGAGCAGGGCACGGGCCTCGTCCGAGTCGATCTCGGCGAGCCTGGTCTTGAGCGCTGCGACCCGTTCGCGCTGCTCGTGGATGCCGGATTCGGTCGACTGATCCGCGTTCAGCAGCCCCTCGACCAGCGTCTCGCCGATTTGTCCGGCCAGTCGCGCGACTAACTCACGCGCCTGCTCGGCCTGTTTGTCGACCGCCAGCCGCAGACCCAGACCGAATTCGGCATTGTCCTCGAACAGCGAGTTGTTCCAGCTCGGGCCGCGTCCTTCCGCATTGGTCGTGTAGGGCGTGGTCGGCAGGTTGCCGCCATAGATCGACGAGCAGCCGGTGGCGTTGGCGATCAGCATCCGGTCGCCGAACAGTTGGGTCGCCAGCTTGATATAGGGCGTCTCGCCACAGCCGACGCAGGAGCCGGAGAACTCGAACAGCGGCTGCATCATCATCGCGTGCTTGATCTTGGTCGCGTCGAGTTGGGTGCGGTCGTACTCGGGGATGGTCAGGAAAAAGTCCCAGTTGGCCTGCTCAGCGTGCTGGATCTCGCCGGCCTCGACCATGTCGAGCGCCTTGTGGTTGGGCTCCTGGCGGTCGCGGATCGGGCAGACCTCGGCGCACAGCCCGCAGCCGGTGCAGTCGTCGGGCGCGATCTGATAGCTGATGCGATAGCCCTCGGGGAAGTCCTTGCCCTTGATGGCGGCGTGCTTGAAGCTCGCCGGTGCGTTTTCGGTCAGCGCGGCTGGATAGACCTTGGCGCGGATCGCCGCGTGCGGACAGACCAGCGGGCATTTGCCGCACTGCGTGCAGAGGGCTTCATCCCACTTGGGCAGTTGCAGGGCGAGCTGGCGCTTCTCGAACTGCGTAGTACCAGTCGGCCAGGTGCCGTCGGCGGGCATCAGGCTGACCGGAAGCTGATTGCCATGACCGGCCATGAGCGTGGCCGTGACCTGGCGCACGAACTCGGGCGCTTCGTCAGGGACCACCGGCGGGCGATCGAAGGTACTCGTGACCTGGGCTGGAATCTGAACCTGATGCAGTCCGGCGAGCGCGGCGTCGATCGCCTGATAGTTGCGATCGAGCAGCGCTTGCCCCTTCTTGCCGTAGGTCTTCTCGACCGCGTGCTTGATGTGGGCGATGGCTTCGTCCTTGGGCAGGATGCCCGAGATGGCGAAGAAGCAGGTCTGCATGATGGTGTTGATGCGCCGCCCCATGCCGGTCGCCGCCGCGATGCCGTAGGCGTCGATGACATAGAAGCTCAGGCCCTTGTCGAGAATAGTGCGCTGCATCCGCTTGGGCAGATCGTTCCAGACTTGATCGGGCGGCGTGTGCGAGTTGAGCAGGAACACCGCACCCGCACGCGCTTTGTCGAGCATGTCGTAGCGCGTGAGGAAGGTCGGCTGATGACAGGCGACGAAATTGGCCTCGTTGTCGCCGATCAGATAGGTGCTCTTGATCGGATTGGGGCCGAAGCGCAGATGGCTGATGGTCACGGCGCCGGCTTTCTTGGAGTCGTACTCGAAATAGCCTTGACCGTGGTTGGGCGTCTCTTCGGCGATGATCTTGATCGAGTTCTTGTTGGCCGAAACCGTGCCGTCGGAGCCGAGACCATAGAAGACGCAAGCCGTGACGCCTTGCAGTGCGTCGGCCTTGAAATCGGGATCCCAGGCCAGGCTGGTATGACCGACATCGTCGAGGATGCCAACCGTGAAGGGATTCTTGGGCGCGTTCTTAGCCAGCTCGTCGAACACAGCCTTGACCATCGCTGGCGTGAATTCCTTGGAGCCGAGACCATAGCGTCCGCCGATCACACGTGGCATCGTCTGGAGTTCGCCGGCAGAGAAGGCGCGGGCGAGCGCGGTGGTCACGTCCTTGTAGAGCGGTTCGCCGTCGGAGCCGGGTTCCTTGGTGCGATCGAGCACGGCGATCCGGTTGGCGCCGGCGGGCAGGGCGGCGATAAGCGCTGAGGCATCGAAGGGGCGGAACAGCCGCACCTTGAGCAGTCCCACCTTCTCGCCGCGCGCGATCAGATGCTCGACCGTTTCTTCAGCCGCGCCCAGTCCCGAACCCATCAGCATGATGACGCCCTCAGCGTCCGGCGCGCCGACGTACTCGAACAGCCGATACTGACGTCCGGTCAGGGCGGCGAAGCGATCCATGACCGTCTGCACGATGGCGGGCGCGGCGGCGTAATAGGGGTTGACCGTCTCTCGCCCCTGGAAATAGACGTCCGGGTTCTGCGAGGTACCACGCAGCTTGGGATGATCCGGATTCAGGGCGCGCTCGCGATGGGCCTTGACCAATTCCTCGTCGATCAGGGCGCGGATGGTCTCGACCGGCAGACGCTCGATCTTGTTGACCTCGTGCGAGGTGCGGAAGCCGTCGAAGAAGTGCACGAAGGGCAGGCGGCTTTCAAGCGTCGCGGCCTGGGCGATGAGGGCGAAGTCCATCACTTCCTGCACCGAGCCGGCGCACAGCATGGCATAGCCGGTGGCGCGACAGGCCATGACGTCCGAATGATCGCCGAAGATCGACAGGGCCTGAGCCGCCAGCGCCCGCGCCGAGACATGGAAGACCGTCGGGGTCAGTTCCCCAGCGATCTTGTACATGTTCGGGATCATCAGCAGCAGACCCTGCGAGGCAGTGAAGGTGGTCGCCAGCGACCCGCCCTGGAGCGCGCCGTGGATGGCGCCCGCCGCGCCGCCCTCGCTCTGCATCTCGACGACATCGGGGACCGTGCCCCACAGATTCTTGACACCTAGCGAAGACCATTCGTCGGCCCATTCGCCCATGTTGGAAGAGGGCGTGATGGGATAGATGGCGATGACCTCGTTGGTCAGGTGCGCGACGTAAGCGGCGGCCTCGTTGCCGTCGAGTGTGACCAGGCTCTTGTGCGACATCGGACTGTCCATTGGTGTGGGTGGAACGGGATGACCGCGAAGCGAGATGCCAAGCGCGGCACTCAGAGGCACACTATAGACCGAAACCGCGCCACGTTGGTGACAGGACGCGACGAGCGGCGGCACGAATCACAGTTCTCCTGACCGAGATCAAGTGTGCATGACGCCGGTTTTGAGCGATGATCCCTGCTGGCGTTCAAATCTTGGGGGACGGAATCGAGTGAATACCGCTTCGGAGCGGAGCGCGAGTACGGACAGAGGTACAGGCACGCACCTGCGCCTGCGGCCCATGTGTCGGCCGGATCTGGACGCTGTGCTCGACGTCGAGCGCGCGGCCTATGCCTTTCCCTGGAGTCGAGAGATCTTCGAGGACTGTCTGAAGGCCGGCTATAACTGCTGGCTGGGCGAGATCGACGCGACCATCGTCGCGCATGGCGTGATGTCGGTCGCGGTCGGGGAATGTCAGGTCTTCAATCTCGGCGTCCATCCCGACTGGCAGGGACGCGGGCTGGGACGCCAGATGCTGCGTCATCTGCTACGGCTGGCGCGCCGGCGCAAGGCCGAGACGGCCTTTCTGGAGGTGCGCGTCTCGAATGCGGCGGCACTGGCGCTCTATCGCGCCGAGGGATTCTGCGAAGTCGGTCGGCGGCGCAACTATTACCCCGCGCCGAGTGGACGCGAGGATGCGCTTGTGCTGGCGCTCGAATTGATGACGGCTAACTGCGTTTGGCAACCATCGGATGAGTCCTATCCTCACTGATCCGCTGGAGAGTTTCGTAATAGGCCATCTGACGCCCTTGGTCGTAGCTGTCTGCTTGCTCCGGCCGCCAAAACTCACCGATCGGTCTACAGCGTAAACAGACACAGCGGCACCCGGAGTTCGGATTCACTCAGTCCCCCATGGACGCCGACATGGATGTGCGGTTCCTCGAAGGGCAGAGCCTGACGCAGGACGTGCCGCGCGCGCGGCAGCAGACAGTAATCGCCCACCCGGTCGCGGATGCGCGGATGTGCCGGCCCAGGCCCGAGCAGGCCGTCCGCGATCACCTGCCGGCTCGGTATCAGCTCGACCATATCGCCCAGCTCGTCGGCGCAATAGTCCTCGAAGCGCTGCGCACTGTCGGCGCGTACCGTGGCCCAGGCCGCGCGCGGCTCGCCGCACAGCGGCAGCGTCAGACACTCGACCAGCTCGGGATGCTGTGCGAGATCGATGACGTCCTCAGGTCGGGTGTCGATCTGGCCATGATCGGCGCACACCAGCAGCACCGTGTCCGTCCCTGCCGCCGCGCTCAGAAACGCCTCCAGCGCCTGTTCGATCTCGGCCAGATGGGCGAGGGCGGCCGCACTCTCCATGCCGTGCTCATGCCCGATGCGGTCGAGTTCCGGCCAGTAGAGATAGAGATAGCGCCGCTCGGGCGTTTCCGACGAACGCCCCCAACGCCGCCGAGGGCGGAGTACGCGCAGCGTCTGCTGGAACATCTCCGGCAGCGACTCGAACGGCCGCACCTCGCCGCGTCCCAGATGCGCGCGATTGAAGTCCGAATAGGCGATGAAGCGCGGCGAGACGGCGATACCGCGCGTGCCGATGCGGTCGAAGATCGAGCGATGGGGGAAGAGCCGGCGCGGATCGATCCCGGCGGCACGATACGACACCCCGCCATAGCGCGGCCGACCGGGCAGGACCGCCAGTACCGATCCCAACTCGCCGAAATAGGTGAACCAGCCGGTCAACCCATGCTGGAGCGGCGACAGCCCGGTGAGATAGGTCGGAATCGCCGAGGCCGTGGTCGATGGAAACACCGAGCTGATCGCCCCCCAGCGCGCCCGGCTCAGCAATCCATCCGGTGCGTGCCGCTCCAGCCAGTCCGCGCCCAGTCCGTCGACGACCAGCAGCACCAGATTGGTCGCGCGCGTCAGATCGTCCAGCGCCAGTCCGGCCAGCGGTGGATGCTCGCAGCGTCCGCCGCGCGCCTGGATGACGGTGCTCATCAGATTCAGCAGGCCGCCGCCGCTGTAGTCGGGTCTGTGCTTGGTTTCCATGAATCGGGCGTCATGTTGGGGACCATCCGGCATGAAACCACGAACACCCATCGTCGCGCGAGACCATCGAGATGTCCACCAAGCCCAGCACCTGCTACGAATGCGATGCCAACTGCCCGATCCAGGTCGAGTTCGACGCCGGCGGCGAACCGATCGCCATCCAGGGGCCGGATTGTCCACGCTGCTATGCCCAGCTCGACCGGCGCAACCATCCCGAGCGTCTGCTCTATCCGCTCAAGCGGGTCGGGCCGCGCGGCAGCGGCCAGTTCGAGCGCATCTCCTGGGACGAGGCGCTCGGCACCATCGCCGAACGTCTCAGCGTTACCCGTGATGAGCACGGCGCACCCGCCGTCGCCTTTTTCGCCGGCTACACCAAGGAAGCGCGCCCACAGCTCCAGCGGCTCGCCCATGCCTTCGGCTCGCCCAACTATCTGACTGAGAGCGGCTGCTGCTTCTCCGCGACCATGGTGGCCGAGAAAGTCACCTTCGGCTACAAGATCAAGACCACCTCGACCGTGGTCTCGCCCAAGACGCGCTGTCATCTGATCTGGTCGACCAATCCGCGCGGCTCGATCCCACCCTTCGACACCCATGGTCTGGTGACGCTCAAGCCGGGGCGGCGCATGATCGTCGTCGACCCGCGCCGCACGCCCATGGTCGATCAGGCCGACATCCATCTCCAGATCCGTCCCGGCACCGATGGCGCGCTGGCGCTCGGTTTCCATCATCTGATCTTCGCCAATGGTTGGCAGGATCAGGCGTTTCTCGATCAATGGTGCTCGGGTGTCGATGCCTTCAGGGACTATGTGGACGAGTTCACACCCGAGCGGGTCGCCTCCATCTGCGGCATCGCCGAGTCCGATCTGCGCGCGGCGGTCGAACTCTTCGCCACCACGCCGCCGGCCCAGATCACGCTGTCGCCGACCGCGACCGTGCAGCACAGCAACGGTTTTCAGAACCACCGTGCGCTCATTCTGCTCTCGGCCGTCACCGGCAATCTGGACCGCGAGGGCGGCAACCGCTTCTTCAACGACAAGGTGCTGCCCAAGCCGATCGAGCTGTTCGATCACTGTCGCAACAATCTGCCGCCACGCATCGGCGACGAGGTCTATCCGGTCTGGACCAAATATTGGCCGGCAGGGCAGAGCATGTTGCTGCCCGACTGCATCCTGGACGGGCGTCCGCAACGGGTGCGCTCCTTGCTGGCCATGGGCATCAACACCGCCATGTGGCCGAACTCCAAGCGCATGGAGCGGGCTCTAGGATCGCTCGATTTCTTCGCCGCGACCGACTTTTTCCATAACCCGGCCACGCTCCAGGCCGACATCGTTCTGCCGGCGGCGACCAGTCTGGAACGTCCGGCGCTGATCGCCTATCCGGGCTGTGCCTATCAGGGCGAACTGCGCTATCGGCGTCCGGTGGTCGCACCGCGCGGCGAGGCGCGTCCGGACGGGGAGATCTTCCTGGAACTCGGCGTGCGGCTGGGCATGGCCGAACAGTTCTGGCACGGCGATCTCGAAGCGGCCTGGGCCGAGGCCGCCGAGGGCATCCCGGAGGAGATCCGCGATGAGGTCTACAACAATCCCGATGGCGTCACGGTGTATGCCCAAGCCATCGAGGATCTGGTCGAGCACGGCTTTCTCGACGCCGACCGGCTCTATCGGCTGCGCGGCTTCCCGACCGCGAGCGGCAAGGTCGAGTTCGACTCGGCCGAACTGCGCGCGGCCGGACACGACGGCCTGCCGATCTATCGCGAACCGGCCGAGAGTCCGCTCTCGACGCCCGAGATCGCCCGCGACTATCCGCTGGTCCTGACCAGTGGGGCGCGCACCAAGTTCGACACCCATTCACAGCATCAGTACATCCAGCGCATGCGCCGGGCGATTCCAAACCCATTGGTCGAGATCCATCCGAGCGATGCCGAGCCGCGCGGCATCCGGGATGGTCAAGCGGTCGAGATCCGCTCGCCGCGCGGGGCCGTGCGTTTCGTCGCGCGCGTCACCGAGCGCATCAAGCCCGGCGTGGTCCACTGCACCCACGGCTGGAACAGCGCTAACGTCAACGAGCTGACCGACGACCGGCATCTCGACCCGATCAGCGGGTTTCCGCCGTTCAAGTCGAGCCTGTGCGAGGTCGCGCCCGTGGCCTGACTCAGGCGCGAATCAGGGTGACGCGCCGTCCGGCTGGCGTCTGCTGCTCCAGACTGGTGGTGCGTTCCTCGATCGGCGGCTGACCGGAACGCCGGTCGAAGATCACCAGCCAGCCCGAATCCAGGCCCAGACCGGCCAGATAGGCGTCGAGCTGCTTCAATCCATCGTCGAGCGGGTCGGGGCGCCCGTCGCGCCAGACCTTGAGTTCGATGCCCAGGGTCAGGCCGCCATAGCGCAGACACAGATCCATGCGCCCGGAGCCGATGGCGTATTCGCGTTCCAGGCTTCCAGTGCCGTTGGTGACACGATGCAGAAAGGCCATCAGTACCAGATGCGGGGCGATCTCGTGATAGGGCGCGCTTTTCAGCAGCGGCTCGCCGTGTTGACGCCAGAAGTCGAGGAAGGCGTCCAGCAGGCGTTCGGCATCGAGCGAACCGTCGGGAGCCAGCCAGCTTGGGTTGATCGCCGGCAGACTATCCTGGGGACCGCTGGCCAGGGCACGCGGCAGTACTTCACGATAGATGGGATTGGCGATCACCAGCCCCCCACTGCCATCACGGCGCAGTAGGCCGAGATCGAGCAGGTAGTCGCGATCATCCTCGGGCGCCTCGCCCAGCGCCGAGCCGGCCAGCATCGGCTCGATGATGCGGCGCACGCGCGGTTCCTGGAGCTTGTGGGCGAGCTGATCGAGATGGGTGACGCGCTCGACGATCATCGACTCCTTGGCCCGCTCGATGAGGTCGAGCGTGATCGGCCGGCTCCGGTCGCGCCCTTCGCGCAATTCGAAGCAGGCGCGATAGGCCAGCGCATTGACCAGCCACGGCTGGCCCAGAGTCAGCTCCCAGACCCGGTCGAGTGCTTCGGGTGTAAAGACCTGACCGGTCTCGTTCGTGTGTTCCAGCAGCAGCCTGAGCACCTCGTCGGCGTCGAAGTCACCGAGGCGCAAGGATTTGGCCTTGATATTGAAGGCGCTACCGCCGGTGATGGGTTCGGACTCGGAACTGGCATGAATGCGATAGTCGCGCAGATCGCGCACCCCACACAGGATGACGGTCTGCGGAAAGGCGTGCGGGCGCTGAATGTAGCCGGCGCGCAGTTGGCGCAGCAGGGTGATCAGCGTGTCTCCAACCAGCGCATCGACCTCATCGAGCAGGAGCACCAGCGGTTGCGGACTCTGTTGACTCCAGGTCTCCAGCAGGCTACCGAGCATCCCATCCGCGCCACGGGTCGCCAGCGCGATCTCATTCCAGTCGAACAGGCGGTCATCGCCGATGTAGAGACGTGCGGCGGCAGCGATCGTACCGCAGACCGCCCGCATGGCACGCGGCACATCCTCGCGCGCGGTCTGGGCGATTTCGAGATTGGCATAGACCGCCCGATAGCGCCCTTCGCGGTTGAGATGCTCCATCAATGCCAGCAGACAGCTCGTCTTGCCGGTCTGACGCGGGGCATGGAGCAGGAAGTATTTCTTCTGGTCGATCAGGGTCAGGATCGCGTCGAGATCCCAGCGCGAGAGGGGCGGCAGATGATAGTGGTCTTCAGGCCGGATCGGCCCTTCGGTGTTGAAGAAACGCATCGGTCGACTCACGGCGAGTGGCACGGGCTGATCAGCATAGCATGTCGGCCCCATCTGTCAGGACGTGCCGCCAATCATCAACGACAGCTCAGACGGAGGTCCGGTTTCGATGTTCATCGGAGTCCTGCCCGAACGCGCGCACCTCTTCCGGCCCGAGCCGAGATCCGAGGTCGCGGTCAACGACGCCGCCGCCTGGCGGCTCAATCCCGCTCATCGCTCCGTCTACGACAAGCTCGGCGTGGCGCTCGCCGCCGTACTGCGCGCCGCGCCCTGCGGCGTCGATCCGCTCGCCTGCGGCCTGACGCCGGACGACTGGGTGTTCGTCAAGCCGATCGTCAATCTGGCCGGCATGGCGCTCCAGGCGCGTGCGGTGCGCGCCGACGTCGTCCCCAACGACCCCGGACTCTTCTGGTGCGAGCGGCTGGAGGGCGAGCACACCAGCACCGACTGTCTGGTGCGCGCGGGCGAGGTCGTCTGGCTGGCTCACACCAGCGCCTCAGAGCGCAAGGATCGCGCGCGCCCGCTCTACTGGGACGTGGGCGTCGAGCGGCCCGAACTCGATGCGCGCGTCCGCGACTGGGTCACGCGCCATCTGGCCGGCTATACCGGACTTTGCAATCTGGAGATGATCGGCGGCCGGCCGATCGAGGCCCATCTGCGCGGCTCCAACGGCTTCCTCGAACTCTATGGACCTGAGTTCGTACCGGCCTGGGTCGCGCTCATAGACGGCGAGCCGTTCGAGGCGCCGCCGCCGGTGCCGGGCGGACTGGTGATCTCGCTCTTCGGCACCGGGCCGCTCACCGACGCGCAGACGGCGCTCATCTCAGCGTCCGGCGCGATCAGTCGCCCCGACCTGCACACCCCCGACCGCATCGCCGTGATCCTCTGTCCCGGCAAGGCACGCGGCCTGGAACTGATCGAACGGCTTGGCTCACTCGGGTGACGCCGAGCGTGCCTGCTCCAGAAACGCCGTGATCTCCGCCACCGGCAGCGGTCGGCTGATCAGATAGCCCTGGATGGCATCGCACCCGAGCGCGCGCAGATACTCGGCCTGCTCGGTCGACTCCACGCCCTCGGCGATGACCGCGAGCCCCAGACTGCGCCCGAGCGCGATGATGGCGCGCACGATCGAGGCATTGCCGCTGTTGGTCGTCACGTCGCGCACGAAGGACAGATCGATCTTGAGCTTCTGAGCCGCGATCCGCTGCAGATAGCCGAACGAGGCATAGCCGGTGCCGAAGTCGTCGATCGACAGCCGCACACCCAGCGCCCGCAATTCGGTCAGGGACGCGAACGACTGCTCGCGATCGGCCATGATGAAGCTCTCGGTGATCTCCAGCTCCAGCCGCTCGGGCGGGATACCCGTCTCGCGCAGGATCTCGCTGACACGCTCGACCAGCCGGCCCTGACTCAACTGCACCGCCGACACATTGACCGCCGTCTGCCGTGGCGCCACCCCGGCCTCCAGCCACAGCGCCATCTGCCGGCAGGCCGTGCACAGCACCCATTCGCCCAGGCCCACCACCAGTCCGCTCTCCTCGGCCAGCGGGATGAAGTCGCCGGGCGGCACCAGACCGCGCTGCGGATGATGCCAGCGCACCAGGGCCTCGAGTCCGACGAGCTCGCCGCTCCTGAGATCGACCTGCGGCTGATAGTGCAGGAGCAGTTCGTCGCGCTCGATGGCGCGGCGCAGATCGCCCTCCATCCGCAGACGCTCCTTGGCCCGCTGGGTCATCTCGGGCGAGAAGAAGCGTAGCAGTCCGCGCCCCTGCTGTTTGGCCTGATGGAGCGCGGCCTCGGCGTTGCGCTGGAGCGTGTCGCTGTCCTCGCCGTCGGTCGGGTAGAGCGCCACGCCGATGCTGGCGCCGATATAGACCGGATTGCCGTCGATCTGGAACGGCCTGCTCAGACCGTCGAGCAGATGTTGCGCGCTCAGGTCGATCCCCGGCTGATCGGGGTCGTAGTCCAGGATCAGATTGAACTCGTCGCCGCCGATGCGCGCCATGGTGCTGTTGTCGTGCAGCAGGCCCTGGAGCCGACGGCTGACGGCGATGATCAGCAGATCCCCGAGACTGTGGCCCAGGCTCTCGTTGATGGTCTTGAAGTTGTCGATGTCGAGGAAGAGCAGCGCGAACCGGCCCTGGGTGTGCGCGGCGTGCTCGATGGCATTCTTGAGCAGTTCGCGAAACAGCGCCCGGTTGGCCAGCCCGGTCAGCGGATCGCGATGGGTGATGAAATCGAGCTTCTGCTCGGCACGACGCCGGTCGGTGATGTCGCTGTTGGAGCCGCGCCGCCCCAAGAGCCGACCCGAGTGGTCGTAGACCGGCTTGCAGACGTGTTCGATCCAGCGCTCGCCGCGATGACGTGACAGCAGCCGGAAGCTCAGGGTGCCGACGTCCTCCCGGCCCTCGGGGGAATGGTCGTTCCAGGCGGCCAGATCGTCGGGGTGGATGATCCGTTCCATCAGCCCAGGGTCGGCGAAGAAGTCGGCCGGGGCGTATCCCGAGACGGTCTCACAGGCCGGGGAGACGTAGAGATAGTCGCCGCCGGGACCGACCCAGTATTCCCAATTGGGCGAGTAGTCGGCCAGCACCCGGTATTTCTCCTCGCTCTGCTCCAGGAGCGCCGTGCGCTGAGCCACCAGCGCCTCCAGTTCGTGACGCAGCCGCGCCAGTTCCAGATGGGTGCGCACCCGCGCGCGCACCTCGTCGATGTCGAACGGCTTGGTGATGTAGTCGGCGGCGCCGATCTCGAAACCGCGCACCTTCTGCACGGCGCTGTCGATCACGGTGACGAAGATGACCGGGATGCGGTCGCCGGCGGGCAGGGCCTTGAGGCGCCGGCAGGTCTCGTAGCCGTCCATCTCGGGCATCAGGATGTCGAGCAGCACCAGATCGGGCGGATTGGGACCGGCGACCTGTTCGATGGCCTTGGCCCCCGAGCAGGCGACCTGGATGCGGTAGTCGCCCTTGAGCGATTCGAGCAGCTCGTGGATGTTCTCGGGCACGTCGTCGACGATGAGCAGGCGTGGGCGGTGTTCATTCATACCGATGGCGGATCCTGTCTGGTCTCGAGGCGCGCCCGCACGGTCGTGGCGAGCGCCTGCGCCTCGTCGATGTCGAACACGTCGCAGTGGGCGGCGATGGCGGCGATCTCGGTCTCCAGTTCACCGCCCGCGGTTCCCGCGCGCAATTCACCGAGCAATGGATCGACTGCCCCCAAATCATAGTTCAGCGCCTCGATCAAATCCCCCAGCAGCGCATCGAGCCGCTCAGGGGAGAGCGGCTCGGCGCTGGGCGCGACCGGCGGCGGGGCCGCCGCCTCCAGGGCGTCGATC
The DNA here is from genome assembly GCF_013385175.1 of Allochromatium humboldtianum. Taxonomy (GTDB): domain Bacteria; phylum Pseudomonadota; class Gammaproteobacteria; order Chromatiales; family Chromatiaceae; genus Thermochromatium; species Thermochromatium humboldtianum. Next base: position 247,994 of record NZ_JABZEO010000001.1, read on the forward strand.
TCGGCCATCAGTCGCTCCAGGCGCTCGCGCGCCTCGGCGAGCAGAGCCGGGTCGGGCGGCTCGCCGCGCTTGAGTCCGGCGTCGATCGCGTTGAGCCGTTCGTGCAGGACCACGGCCCCGAGATTGCCGACCACGCCCTTGAGCGCATGGCAGTGTTCCTCGGCGCGCGCCGGACCGACCTCGCGCGCCAGACGCTCCAGTTCCTCGACGGCCCCGGCGTAGTTCTGGCGGAAACGGCGCAGTTGCTTGCGATAGGCCTCGACCCGGCCGCCGATGCGGCGCACCCCCTCGCGCACGTCGAGGCCGGCGAGCGCGAGCAGGTCGTCCGGCAGGTCCGCGAGTTCGGGGCGGGACTCGGGCGCCGGGCGCGCATCGGCCGGACGCTCGATCCAGCGCGCGAGCACCTGCATCAGATGGTCGGGGTCGATGGGTTTGCTGACATGGTCGTTCATGCCGGCGGCCCGGCTGCGTTCGCTGTCCTGGACCATCGCCAGCGCGGTCATGGCGATGATCGGCAGGCGGGCGAAGCGCTCGCCGCCTGGCTCGTCGGCCAGGGCGCGGATGCGGCGCGTGGCCTCGTATCCGTCCATCACGGGCATCTGGATGTCCATGAGCACGGCCTCATAGTCGCGGCGCCGGACCTGCTCCAGCGCTTCCTGTCCATCGCCGGCCTCGTCGACCTCGAGGCCCTCGCTGCGCAGCAGCTCGCCAGCGAATTCGCGATTGATCTCGTTGTCCTCCACCAGCAGCACGCGCGCGCCCGCCAGCCGCCCGCTGACGGCCGGATCGGGCCGGCTCCGGCCGGCCTCGCCCAGGAGGCGCCCGCGCCCGAGCACCGAGAGCATGGTGTCGAGCAGGGTCGAGGGCGAGACCGGCTTGATCAGGAAGCCGTCGGCGCCCGCCTGCTCGGCCAGACGCCGCACGCCCTCGCGTCCATAGGCCGTGATCATCACCACCTTGGGCCGATGGGGGATGGACGGATCGCGATGCAGACGCCGGATCGCCTCGTCGCCCTTCATGCCGGGCATGTGCCAGTCCATGAGCACCAGATCGTAGGGATTGTCGGCGGCATTGCGCAGGGTGCTCAGGGCCGTGGTCCCGCTCGGCGCGGTGGCGACGTCGAGATGGAAGAAACGCAGCATCTCGGCCAGGATCTCGCGCGAGACCTCGTTGTCGTCGACCACCAGCAGCCGGATGCCGCGCAGCAGCGGACCGGCCTGATCGACCAGTTCCCGGCGGCGCTCCAGGGCCTGCCGGGCGATCCCCAGACGCACCGTGAAGCAGAGCGTGCTGCCGTGCCCCGGCTGGGAGTCCTCGACCCAGAGTCGCCCGCCCATGAGTTCGACCAGATTCCTGCTGATCGCCAGTCCCAGGCCGGTGCCGCCGAAGCGGCGGGTGGTGGACTGATCGGCCTGGGTGAATTTCTCGAACAGCCGCGACTGGACCTCGGGCGTCATGCCGAGTCCGGTGTCGCGCACGCAGACCTGGAGTCTCAGATCGGTCTCGCTTGCATCGAGTCGGTGAAGCGCCACCTCGATCTCGCCCTGGTCGGTGAACTTGAGCGCGTTGCCGCACAGATTGAGCAGCACCTGACCCAGACGCAGCGGATCGCCGATCAGGGTCGGGGGTAGGGAGACATCGTAGCGGATCAGGAACTCGATGCCCTTGTGCTCGGCCTGGACGCCGATGGCGTCGGCCACCTGTTCCAGCACGCTGTCGAGTCCGAACTCGACCTGCTCGATGACGAGCTTGCCGGCCTCGATCTTGGAGAAGTCGAGGATGTCATTGATCAGGCCCAGGAGCGTCCGGGCCGAGTGCTGGGCCTTGACCAGATAGTTCTGCACGTCGGGCGTCAGTGTCTGTTTGAGCGCCAGATGCAGCATACCGAGGATGGCGTTCATCGGGGTACGGATCTCGTGGCTCATGTTGGCCAGGAACTCCGACTTGAGCCGGGTGGCCTGCTCGGCCAGGGTGCGCGCCGCGCGCATCTCCTCCATCAGCGACCGGAGTTCGGCGGTGCGCGCCGCGACCTGGGATTCCAGGTTGGCGCGCTCGTGCTCGAGTTCGCGCGTGGTCCGGGCCAGCGTCCGGGTGCGCTGCTCGACCAGCCGGCGCAGCAGCAGGCTGAGCGAGATCAGGAGCAGCAGCCCGACGCCCAGCCCGATGAGCGATCCGCGTACCCAGTGCGGCACCAGCACCTCGGGCGGCAGGGCCATGGCACGGTGCAGGGCGCGGAAATAGAGCGAGTCGGCGTCGCGACGCCAGTCGGTGAGATGGGCGTCGATGCGCGTGAGCAGATCGGCGTTGCGCCCCTGGGTGGTGGCGAAATAGAGGGTCGAGGGCAGAAAGACGATCGGCGTCTCGCGCAGACGATATTGCGCACCGTTGCGCGCGGCGAAGAAGCTGTTCGTCACCACGGCATCGGCCGCGCCCGCGACCACGGCGGCATAGCCGGCCTCCAGCGAGCCGACGGGCACGGCCCGGTAGTCGTGTCCGGCGCCGTGCATCAACTGGTCGAAGAAGACCTGCTGGATGCCGCCCTGGAGGACGGCCACCCGCTTGCCCGCGAGATCGTTGATGGTGTGGATCGGTAGCTCGGGACGGCTGTAGATCTGCGACCAGCTACTGGCGACCGAGACCTGATGGAAGTCGAAACGTTGCGCACGCTCGCTGGAAAAGGCCACGTCCGGCATCAGATCGAGTTCTCCACGTTCCAGCCGGTCGAGACACTCGGCCCACTGACAGGACTCATAGCTCAGGCGCCAGCCCTCGGCGCTCGCCATGGCTTCCAGGAGTTCGACGAAGAGTCCGGTCGGGCGGCCGTTGGCGTCGGTGTAGACCTTGGGTGCATTCTGATAGAGACCGATCCGCACCAGCCGATGATCGCCGCCGTCGAGTCGGGGCGCCGGCCAGTTCCAGGCGAGACCGGCCGCCGGCAGCACGGTCAGCAGGGCGGCCAGTGACAGGACGGCGCGTCTGGGGGGCTTCGGTCCTTGAAACATGGGGTGTCCAGGAGGCTGTGATGACTCAGGCCGGTCGTTGGAGCTGGCCGATCGGTCCGCCGAACGACTCGGTGGCATAGCGAGCGATGTGCAGACTGTCGGACCAGTGGCCCATGGGTAGCCCGGCCTTGCGCTTGAGGTGTTCGAGGAAGTCGCGCGGATCGGGCAGTTGCTCCCAGACCGAGGGCAGGAAGGTGCCGCGCCGGCCCCGGTCGCTCAGGATCAGTCCATCGACGCCCGGCCGGATCTGGGCGAGCAGCTCGGCCTCGGAGCCGAAGGACAGCGGCTCGGCCGGCGTCAGGACCGAGAGTTTGAGCGTCAGCTCGGGATACTCGGCCGCGCGCAGCGGCGGGAAGCGCGGATCCTCGAAAGCGGCGGCGAAGGCGTTCTGAGCCACGTCCGTGACCAGCGGGCGGAAGGCGTCCAGCACGCCGATGCAGCCGCGCAGATCGGCGTGGCGTTCCAGGGTGACGAAGGTGGCGCGGATGGCGCGCAGCGGTTCGGGATACTCGGCCGGGTCGAGATCCAGCGGGCGCTGGTGCTCCAGCCCATGCGCGATCGAGCGCGCGGCGATGTCGAGCAGGGTCGCGCGCTCGGTCGCGTCATAGATGGCCGGTCGCTCGCCCGCCGTCTCAATGGATGGCATAGGCGCCATAGCCCACCACCTGATCGCGTGATCCAGCCGTATCCCCCGAGTTGCGCAGATCCAGGGTCTCGGCCTGGAGTCCGCGCCGTCGCGCCAGGGTCAGCAGTCCGTTCAAGGGAGCGCGACCGCACGCCTGGTCATAGCCGATCGCCTCGGGACGCAGGGCCTCGATGGCCTCGGAGGTTTGCGCGTCGATGCGCCGCGCGGTGCGGTAGTCCAGATAGTGCGTCAGGTCCGAGCTGACCAGGATCAGGGTCTCGGGTCCGCCCCAGAGCAGATCCAGCACCTCGGCCACCGACTCGGGCGCGGCCTCGCCGACGACCAGGGGAACCAGACTGAAGGCGTCGAGCACCCGTTGCAGGAAGGGCAACTGGACTTCGAGACTGTGCTCCTGGGCGTGCGCGGCATCGAGCAGATGCACCTGCGGCAGCGTCAGGGCGCGCTCGACGGCGGCGCGATCGATGGGAACCGGACCGAGCGGCGTGGCGAAGACGTCGGCGCTGGTCGCCGCCAGTCCGATGAAGGGCAACCGATGCGATGGACCCAGCAGCACGACCCGCCGGATCCGGTCGCGCACCGGCGCCAGTGTGGCATAGGCGGTGGCGGCGATGGGACCGGAGTAGATGTAACCGGCATGAGGCACGATCAGCGCCTTGGGCGGCGTCGCGCCGGGGTTGGATGAGGCCGACGCAGGCGGCTCGGCGAGCAGGGCGTCGAGCATCCGGCCCAGCTCGGCGGGATCGCCCGGATAGAATTGATCGGCCACGGCGGGCTGTCGAATCGTTGGCATGGGGCGCCTCCTCACGCATCACGGTTTGGAGTTTGAGCGTCAGTCCCTACGATGCATAAAGTATAACCCGATGCGGTGTCGGCAACCTCGAACGGCTGCCGACACGGCCGGTCTCACTGGTCGAGCTGCTCGACCAGCTTGGTGCAGCCGGCGGCGTTCCGGACCCACTCGATCTCGGCTTGCAGCGGCACCGAGGAACCCTTGGAACGGATGTGCTCGACGCTGGCGGCGACCAGGGCATCCAGTTTGGCCTCGTCCATCCCGCCCTGGCGGCGCGCGGTCTCGACGGCGAGGCAGACACCGGCCTGGGTTCCCATCAGCATCCCGCTCGCCGCGCCCATGCCCCAGCCGAAGCCGAGTGTCATGATGCCGCCGAAGGAGGCACCGACCAGGAGTGAAATGATGACTACAATGGTCGTTCGCATGTCTGAGGTTCCCCAATAGGCCAAATCCGATGAGTCTGTCACTGTCGAAGCGGTCACGGCGTCCGGCCGCTGTCCCGGCCATGCTAACCCTTGCGCTGTTCGCCGTCTCCTGCTTCGTGGCGCTGGAGACCCGCGCCGACGCCCGCGCGGACTTCCTCGCCGCCGAGTCGGCGCTCGAACGCGGCGATCCGGCGGCCTTTCAGACCCTGGCGGACGGTCTGCGCGATGACCCGCTCTATCCCTATCTGCTGTTCGCGGAGCTGACGCGCGATCTGGCCCAAGCGCCGGATGCACGCATCGAGTCCTTTCTCGCCGACTATGCCGACACCCCGCTGGCCGAGCGGCTGCGTCCGGCTTATCTGCGCCGTCTGGCCGACGCCGGGCGCTGGGCCGATTACGCGCGTGTCTATCAGCCGGACGACTCGGTCGAGCGCCGCTGTCTGCATCTGCGCGCCCTGATCGAGACCGGACGTGCCGGGGAGGCACTGCCCGAGGTCGAGCCGATCTGGCTGTCGGGCCAGTCGCGGCCCGATGCCTGTGATCCGGTGTTCGAGCGCTGGAGTGCCGAGGGACATCTGACGACCGAACGGGTCTGGGCGCGCATCCGGCTGGCGCTGGAGGCCGGAAGGACTGGACTGGCGCGTTATCTCGGTCGGCGGTTGCCCGAGTCCGAGCGGTCCTGGCTCAAGCTCTGGCTGTCGGTCGATCAGATGCCTGAGCGCATTCTGGAGGCCAGTCTGTTTCGGGAGAACCACCCCATGCGCGCCGCGATTCTGGCACACGGCATCGTGATGCTGGCGCGGAGCGATCTCGAACGCGCAGCGCTGGCGTTGCAGCGTCTGGAGCCGGCGCTGACGGATGATCGATCGGCACGCGAGCGGGCGCATGTCGCCGTCGGACGTGCATTGGCCGAGTCCGGCGATCGCCTGGGGCTGCTCTATTGGGACGCCATCGAGCCGAGCGCGGACAATCTGCCCGAGCAGGAACGCCGTCTGCGCGCGGCCATCACGCTGCGCGCCTGGGATTGGCTGGCCAAATGGATCGAGCGGATGCCCGAGGGTGAGATCAAGCGCGAGCGCTGGCTCTATTGGCTGGGCGTGGCCCAGGCGTTCCTTGGCCAGTCGGAGGCCGCACAGGCGACACTCGGCGAGGCGGCGCGCGAACGCAGCTTCTGGGGCTTCATGGCCGCCGATCGTCTGGATCTGCCCTACAACCTGGAGCACCGTCCGGTGCCGGTCGCGCCGGAGCGACTCCAGACCCTGGCCCAGGAGCCGGCCTACCGGCGCATCCTCGCGCTCGACCAGATCGGCCGCGAGGTCGATGTCCGGCGCGAATGGCGCACGCTCGCCGGTCGACTGGACAATGACGGACTCATGGCCGCCGCCCGGCTCGCGCACGATCGCGGCTGGCACGATCAGGCCATCGTCATGCTCGCCCGCTCGGGCTACTGGGACGATCTGGAGATCCGCTTTCCGCTCGCCTATCGCGATCGCGCCGCCGAACAGGCGTGGCAGATCGGCATCGAGCCGGACTGGATCCAGGCCGTGATGCGCCAGGAGAGTGTCTTTGCGCGCACCATCGCCTCACCGGCGGGGGCCGTGGGGCTGATGCAGCTCATGCCGGCGACCGCCGGCGAGGTCGCCGCCGAGCTGGAGCGACCCCAGCCCTCGCGCTGGGATCTGCTCGACCCCGAACTCAATATCACGCTCGGCAGTGCCTATCTGACGCGGATGCGCGACCGCTTCGGCCATGCGGCTCTGGCCACGGCGGCCTACAACGCCGGTCCCGCGCGTGTCGAGCGCTGGCTGCCGGAGACCTGTATGGACGCCGATCTCTGGATCGCGCGCATCCCCTTCGCCGAGACGCGCGGCTATGTCGAGCGCGTCCTGAGCTATCGGATCATCTATGCCGAACGTCTGGGGCTGGAGCCGCGCCGCCTGCGCGAATTCCTGCCGCCGGTGCCCGGACGCGATTTCCGGGGCCAGGCCCCGGCGCAATGAGCGCGACAGGATTTTCAATCCGGATTCCCGGCTCTGTTACACTGCGCCGCTCGTGGAACATTCCGCCCAGTCTTCACCTATCGGCCCGACCTCGTGTCGTGCGCCCAGCAGCGCCTCATGCCAGCCATTCGAGTCCGATCGCCCATCATGCGTCCGCGCGCGCGCCAAGCGTTCATCCTGACCCTGATCCTCGGTGGACTACCACTTCAGTCCGCCAGCGCCCAGCAGACGGCGGCCGAGGCCATGGCGCATGCCATCGCGCGCATGATGGAGAGCATGGGATTCACGGCCAATGTCGATCCGGGGCGGGTGCCGCCGCCCGCTGCTCCGGCGGGAATGCCGTCATGGCCCTCGGCCCAGGGGCCGATGTCCCAATCGTTTTCCACCACGCCCGATCGCGCCGCCCAGCAGGCCGGCTCCATGGCCGATTCGGCCTGGCGCGCCATGCAGGGGGCGAGCGGCGGCGCCATGCCCTGGACCGGCACGTCGCTGGAAGGACTCTGGGAGGACAATCAGGGCGGCCTCCTGATCGTCCAGGGCGGGTTCTACCGTCTCTATTCGGCCTGTCGGGGCTACATCGAAGGCGAGATCCGGGTTCAGACCGATCGGGTCGAGCTGAGCAACCGCACCGAGAACTTCACCCAGACCTTCGAGTTCGCCCTGGATCAGGGCCGACTGGCACTGCGTGACCAGAATGGTCAGCTCTATCTCTATCGTCGTTTGATCCTGAATCCATCCGCCAATCCCGCCCGATAGCGTCTCAGTTCAGGCGAAGGCCAGACGCGCGGCGATCAGCAGCAGCAGGATACCGAAGAGTCGCTTGAGCAGCGCCACGGGCAGGGCATGGGCCAGACGGGCGCCGAGCGGCGCGATCGGCATGCTGGCGACCAGCATGGCCAGCACCGCCGGCCAGTAGACGAAGCCGGTGCTGAACCCGGGCAGCCCGTCCCGTCCCCAGCCGACGACGATGAACCCCAATGCGCCCGCCAGCGCGATCGGCAACCCACAGGCCGCCGAGGTGCCGACCGCTTGACGCATCTCCAGACCATGACGACTCAGAAAGGGCACAGTGAGCGTCCCGCCGCCGATGCCGACCAGTGACGACAGTATGCCGATCCCGCTGCCGACACCGGCCAGTCCCAGGCGTCCCGGCAGCGGATGCGCGGCGGATACAGCCGTCTTCGCGGACGTCATCAGCAGTCGCATACCGACATAGGCCAGGAATACCGCAAAGATCCGTTGCAGCCAAGGGCCGGAGATCCAGCCGGCCAGCACCGCGCCGGCCAGCGCGCCCACGACGATCCCCGGCGCCAGCGGCCGGACGATGTCCCAGCGCACCCCCCCGCGTCGATGGTGCGCGAGCGTAGAGGCCGCGCCCGTGCCGATGATGGTCGCCAGCGAGGTGCCGACGGCCAGATGCGCCATCCAGTCGCCGCCGATCCCGAGCGCGCCGAAGAGCAGCATCAGGGCCGGCACCATGACGGCGCCGCCGCCGACGCCGAAGAGTCCGGCCAGCACGCCGGAGAGTGCGCCGATGGCGAGATAGGCGATGAGTTCGATCATGAGCACCGGGAACCGCCTGCATTGAAGATCACGGCGATCATTCGTGACGATCCTCGTGCGCCTCGCGTCGTTCCAGCGCATCTGTGCTGAACTGCTGACTGAAGCGGATGACGAGGATGGCGAGACTGATGATCAGGATGGCGCCGCTCTCGTAGATCAATCCCTCGGAGCTGTTCTCCTTGCCCTGGAGCACGATCAGACGCGAGAGTGCGGTGACGGCGATGAACATCGGATAGGTGAAGGGCACGCTGCGTCTGAGAAAATAGACGTTGGCCATCGCCATGATCTCGATGAAGATGAAGATCATCAGCAGATCCTCCAGGCGGATATCACGTAGCTGATAGATTTTCCAGATCAGCTCTCCGATGCCGATGAATGCGAGTCCGCCGACGATGACGAGCACCAGCTTTTCGGTGTAGAGAAAGAGGATCGAGAGCCATTTGTCCAAGCGGGTATGCGGTTGGTTCATCCGTTTCAGCTCCTGGGCGCGATGGTGGAAATGGGCGTTTCGCCGTCGACGGTAGAACGCGAACGCCTTGAATACAAATCTGAACGTTGCAATCCTAGACGAGGTCGTGATGCCGAGACAGATGATACAGACCGACCCCACAGATTACCGGACGTGCGACGAGATCCGGATCGTCGAGGGCTTGGTCGAGGTCGAGGGACGCCGGGTGCTGGAACTGGGCTGCGGCGCGGCCTGGATGACCCGACTGCTCGCCACGCGCCTGGGCGCACGGCGGGTGACGGCGACCGAGGTCGATCGTATCCAGCATGCGAAGAATCTCGCCATCCAGGATCTGCCCGGTGTCGAGTTCCGGTTCGGCGGCGCCGAGTCGATCGCCGACCCGGATGCGACCTATGACGGCGTCTTTCTGTTCAAGTCGCTGCATCATGTGCCGGTCGAACTCATGGATCGCGCGCTCGCCGAGATCCGGCGCGTGCTGGCGCCGGGCGGTTACGTCTATGTCTCGGAACCCGTCTACTGGGGGCCGTTCAACGCGGTCATGCGGCTGATCCATGACGAGCGCCTCGTGCGCACGGCGGCCTATGCCGCCATCGAGCGCGCGGTCGACTCGGGGCGCTTCACCTGGGAGCGTCAGGTGTTCTACCAGTCGGAAGGCGTCTATCCGAGTTGGGAGGCCTTCGCCGAGCGCTTCATTCAGGTCACGCATATCGAGCATGATCTCGACGCGGCGCGGCTCGCCGAGGTCCGCGCCGCCTTCGAGCGTCATCTGACCCCGGAAGGTGCGCGTTTCCTCAAACCTCATCGGGTCGATCTGCTGCGCGCCGTGGCCTGAGCGTTCAGACTCGGGACGCCAGCAGCACCCGCTTGGCCTCGTTGACCTTGGCAGCCAGATAGTCCGAGCCGCCGCGATCCGGATGCAGGCGTTGGATCAGGCGTCGATGGGCGGCCTGGATCGCATCGGCGCCTGCATCGGGCGCGAGACCCAGGATGGCGCGTGCCTCGTTCTCGTCCAGGCCGGGTCGATCGGACGGCGGTGGCGGTGCGCGTTCGGTGTCCGGGCGCGGCGGCGGCTCCTGGAAACGCTGACCGCGCTCGTGGGTCAGATAGGCTTCAAGCGCCTCGGCCGACTCGGCGTCGGTGCGATAACAGAGATCGAGCAGACCGAGCAGCTCGCCGGTTTCGGTCGCGTCGAGCGTGCGCCCGGTGAGCGGTCCGGCGAGGATCTCGCCATCCATGCGCCCCGAGAGATGATCGATGGTCAGCAGGATGTAGTGCGTGGCCACGCGCGACTCATGCGGTCCCTGATAGCCGTTGGACGAGCGGAACTCGCGCACCCACATGGCCGTGGCGCCGGCCACCGCGACCGGCATCAGCAGGAAGTTGAGCACCGGCACCATCGCCATCCCGGCCGCCGCCGCGCCAAAGCCGAAGCTCAGCGTACGCCGTTCGCGCAGTCGGCGGCGGATCTCGGCGAAGCGCAGACCGTGATTGCCCATCGGATAGTCGCTGTATTCGACCGCCAGCATCCAGGCCGTATAGAGAAACCAGAGCAGCGGCCCGACCAGCGGCACGAACAGCAGGAACAGAAAGGGAATCGCCCACAGCAGGGCATAGACGAGCTTGCGCAGTTCGTCGAGCAGGGTCGGCCCCAGTTCGGCCAAGAGCCGGGCGTAATCGCCCTCCTGATCGATGGGGCGGCCGGTCAGCATCAGCTCGACCTTTTCGGCCAGCAGTCCGTTGAAGGGCGCGGCGATCAGGTTGGCGAGCAGACCGAAGGTGTAGAAGACGAAGACGAACAGCAGCAGGATGAACAGCGGCCAGATGAGCCATTCGAGCCAACCCAGCCAGGTCGGCAGTCTGGATTCCATGAGCTGCATCAGTCCCTCGAACTGGCTGATGCCGGCATAGAGGGCCGCCGAGAAGATCAGCAGATTCAGCAGCAAGGGAACGGCCACGAAACGCTTGATTCCGGGGCGGGTGATGAGCCTCAGGCCCTGTAATAGATAACCGGCCCCGGAGATGGGATGGCTGAACATAGGATCGGGAGCGTGCAGGGTTTGAATGGGTTGGGGATTTGAACCACAAAGACGCAAAGAGCGCAAAGAGATTCGGCGATTCTAGGCGATCGAAATCCTGAGTGCATTGGAGGGCGACGTCTTCGCGTGCTCCAAACACGCGCGTAGCCGCTCGGGCGCCTCCAGCAGCGGATTGTGACCCACGTCCTCCAGAACATGCAGCCAGGTCGCCGGACGATGCGCCAAGACTTCGTGCGCGATCGCCTGGAAGCGCGTGTCCTCGCCGCCGATGATCCAGTCGAGCCGACCCTGGTAGCGCGCGAGCGCCTCCCAGGTGCTGGGCATCTCGCCCAATCCAAGCCGTTCGAGCGCCCTGGCCAGTCCCTCCGGACGCTGACTCAGACGCTGCGCGCGCTGACGTGCCAGGATCTCGGGTGCGAGCCGTGCCTGGGTTCTGAACAGGGGCTGATGCTCCCAGGCCGTGACGAAGGCGTCGATTCCCTGATCGCGTAGCAGGTCGATCCAGACCTGATCGGCCAGCCGGCGCTGTTCGCGCAAGGCCGGATCGAGCAGTCCGGGATGGGCCGAGATGATTGCGGCGGAACGAAAACGCTCGGGCGCGAGCTGGATGAGGCTGAGCGCGATCCGACCGCCGAGCGAATAGCCGATGACCCGGTCGATGCTCGTCGGCAGCGTGTCGAGCAACGCGCGGATCACATCGAGATAATCGCCCGTCGGATCCGGGCTGGTCAGATGCCCCGGTAGATCGAGCGCCAACCGCTCCGGATCCTCGGGAAAGACGCTCGACCAGTCGGCTCCGCTGCCTGTGAAACCGTGCAGCAGCAGACAGCGGGTTTCGACCGGACTCAGAGCGCGCTCTCCGCCAAGCCGGACTCAGCGGCCTTGTCGCGCTCGATCAGAGCATAGGCCGAATGGTTGTGGATCGACTCGAAGTTCTCGGCCTCGACCGTGTAGGCGAGGATGCGCGGGTCGTCATTGAGCCGCTTGGCCACGTCGCGCACCAGATCCTCGACGAACTTGGGATTGGTGTAGGCGCGCTCGGTGACGAACTTCTCGTCCGGGCGCTTGAGCAGGCCATAGAGTTCGGACGACGCTTCACGCTCGACCAGCTCGATCAGTTCCTCCAGCCACATGAAGCGCTCCATGCGCACCTGAACCGTCACATGCGAGCGCTGATTGTGCGCGCCGAACGCCGAGATCTCCTTGGAGCAGGGGCAGAGACTGGTGACGGGCACCATGACCTTGAGTTCCAGGCGCGGCTGTCCGTTGCGGATCTCGCCGATGAAGGTGACTTCGTAGTCGAGCAGGCTCTCGACCCCGGAGACCGGCGCCTTCTTGTTGATGAAGAAGGGGAAGCGCATCTCGATGTGGCCGGCCTCGGATTCCAGACGCTCGGACATCTCGCTGAGCATGGTCTTGAAGGACGAAACGCTGATCTCGCGCTCGTGGCGGTTGAGGATCTCCACGAAGCGCGACATGTGCGTGCCCTTGAAGTCGTGCGGGAGATAGACGTACATGTTGAAGTTCGCCACCGTGTGCTGCTCGGTGCCGCTGCGGTCGAGTACCCGCACTGGATGGCGGATGTCCTTGATGCCGACCTTGTCGATGGCGATGCGGCGGGTGTCGGCGCTCCCCTGGACGTCGGCGATCTCGCAGGTGGCGTTGGTCGAGCAGGGGGATGGGGTCGATGGCTCCATGAGAATAGTGTCGTCGTCGGAATGGATGGCTGGAAGATGGGGGCGGCTGGCGGCTCGGCCAAGTCGGATGGGTCGGGCAGGCCGAGTGCTGGGGTTAGAGTGGTTCGAGGGGCGGCGGTTCAATGTCGCCGTGCATCCCCTCTCCCGTGTATTCGGTCAGTGCTTGCGTCCCAGGAGGGCGTTGGCGATCCAGACCAGCGGCTGGGCGCGCTCGCCGAAGATCGACACGGATTCGATGGCCTCGGTGATGAGCTGATTGGCCATGGCCTTGGCCTCGGCCAGACCGACCAGCGCCGGATAGGTGGCTTTGTTGAGTGCCTGGTCGCGGCCGGCGGTCTTGCCGATCTGGGCGGTGTCGCCCTCGACATCCAGCACGTCGTCCTGGATCTGGAACGCCAGCCCCAGACACTTGGCGTAATGGTCGAGCCGCTCGGCTTTGTCGGCATCCAGTTCGCCATGGGCCAGCACGCCCATCTGCACCGAGACGCGAATCAGGGCGCCGGTCTTGTGGATGTGGATGTTCTCAAGCTGCACCAGATCGAGCGGGCTGCCCTCGGCTTCCAGATCCATCGCCTGACCGCCGACCATGCCGCGCGCCCCGCTGGCGCGGGCCAGTGCCGCGACCATGCCGACGCGCGACTCGGCGCTCAGCCCAGGCGCCTCGGCCAGCGCCTGGAAGGCGAGCGTCTGGAGCGCGTCGCCGGCCAGGATCGCCGTGGCCTCGTCGAAGGCGCGATGACAGGTCGGACGCCCGCGCCGCAGGTCGTCGTCGTCCATCGCCGGCAGATCGTCGTGGATCAGCGAATAGGCATGGATCATCTCGACGGCGCAGGCCGGGCGGTCGAGCAGGGCGGCCTCGAGTCCGAGCGCCTCGCCGGCGGCATAGGCGAGCAGCGGACGGATGCGCTTGCCGCCGGCCAGCACCGTGTAGCGCATGGCCTCGTGCAGGCGCGACGGCTGCACGCTCACGGGCGGCAGGATCTGGTCGAGCGCGGTCTCGACGCGCGCACCACAGCGCGCGCGGAAGTCATCCAGGGTGTGATCAGTCATGGGCGTCGAATGGCTCTGGCTCGGCGTCCGGCCGGGCGTCGGTGAGGATCCGCACCCGCTGCTCGGCGGTTTCCAGCGCCTGCTGACAGACGCGGGTCAGGCCGATTCCGCGTTCGAAGGCCGCGAGCGAGTCTTCGAGCGTCATCTCGCCCTGCTCCAGGGCGTCGACGACGGCTTCCAGTTCGGTCAGTGACTGTTCGAACGACGGTGGGGGCGGGGTCTTGGGTTGTTTCATCTGGGTTTGAATCCGGGTTTGCAGGTACGGTACCGTAGCTCGGTTGAGCGGTCAAACCAGCGCGACCGCTCCGGCGACTCTCAGATTCAACCCTTTCAGCCTTCAGGAAGATCCGCCCGTCCATGACCGGCCATTACGACGCCTCAGCCATTGAAGTCCTCCAGGGCCTCGATCCGGTGCGCAAACGCCCCGGAATGTACACCGACACCACTCGTCCCAACCATCTGGCCCAGGAGGTCATCGACAACAGCGTCGACGAAGCCCTCGCCGGTCATGCCAAGCGCATTTCGGTGACGCTCCATGCCGATGGCTCGCTGGAAGTCGAGGACGACGGGCGCGGGATGCCGGTCGACATCCATCCGCAGGAGGGGCGACCTGGAGTCGAGGTCATCCTGACCAAGCTCCACGCGGGCGGCAAGTTCAACTCGGACAACTACCGCTTCTCGGGCGGCCTGCATGGCGTGGGCGTGTCCGTGGTCAATGCGCTCTCGCGCCATCTGGAGGTCTGGGTCAAGCGCGGCGGCCAGGAATACAACATGGCCTTCAAGGACGGCAACAAGGTCAGCGATCTGGATGTGGTCGGCACGGTCAAGCGCAACGATAGAGGGACGCGGCTGCGTTTCTGGCCCGATCCCGGCTATTTCGACTCACCCAAGTTCGCCGTGCGTCCGCTGACCCATCTGCTTCAGGCCAAGGCCGTGCTCTGTCCGGGGCTGGAGGTGCGTTTTCGCGATGAGACCAGCGGCGAGGAGCAGGTCTGGTGCTATCAGGATGGGCTTCAGGACTATCTGCTCCAGTCGCTCAACGGCGTCGAGACCTTGCCGTCCGAACCCTTCGTCGGCGACATGGAGGGACGCACCGAGGCGGCGAGCTGGGCGCTGGTCTGGCTGCCCGAGCCGCCCAAGTCCGGCGGCGGCGAGCCGATCGCCGAGAGCTATGTCAACCTGATCCCGACGGTGCAGGGCGGCACCCATGTCAATGGTCTGCGCACCGGGCTGACCGAAGCCGTGCGCGAGTTCTGCGAGTTCCGTAATCTGCTGCCGCGCGGGGTCAAGCTGGCGCCGGAGGATGTCTGGAGCCGCGTCAGTTACATCCTGTCGGTCAAGCTGCTCGACCCGCAGTTCTCGGGCCAGACCAAGGAGCGGCTGTCTTCGCGTGAGTGCGCGGCCTTCGTCTCGGGTGTGGTCAAGGATTCGTTCAGCCTGTGGCTCAATCAGCATGTGGCCGAGGGTGAGCGCATCGCTGAGTTGGCGATCGGCGCAGCTCAGGCGCGGCTGCGTGCCGGGCGAACGGTCACGCGCAAGAAGATCACCCAGGGTCCGGCCCTGCCGGGCAAGCTCGCCGACTGCACCGCGACCGATCCCGAGCGCGGCGAGCTGTTTTTAGTGGAAGGCGACTCGGCCGGCGGCTCGGCCAAGCAGGCGCGCGACCGCGAGTTCCAGGCCATCCTGCCGCTGCGCGGCAAGATCCTCAACACCTGGGAGGTCGCGCCGGAGGAAGTGCTGGCCTCGCAGGAGGTGCACGACATCGCCGTGGCCATCGGCGTCGATCCGGGCAGCGATGATTTGAGCCGGTTGCGCTTCGGCAAGATCTGCATCCTAGCCGATGCCGACTCGGACGGCGCCCATATCGCCACCCTGCTGTGCGCGCTCTTCCTCAAGCATTTCCGGCGTCTGGTCGCCGAGGGGCATGTCTATGTCGCCATGCCGCCGCTCTATCGCATCGATGTCGGCAAGCAGGTCTATTACGCGCTCGACGACGACGAGAAGAAGGGCATCCTCGACCGCATCGCCGCCGAGAAGATCAAGGGCAAGGTCAATGTGCAGCGCTTCAAGGGCCTGGGCGAGATGAACCCAGCGCAACTGCGCGAGACCACCATCCATCCCGACACGCGCCGTCTGGTCCAGCTCACCATCGACGACGACCGCGAGACCGACGAACTGCTCGACCGCTTGCTGGCCAAGAAGCGCGCGGCGGACCGGCGGGCCTGGTTGCAGGAGAAGGGGGATCTGGCCGAGGTGTCCTGATCGGGGCAATCTGATGGATCTGCGCCGGTGTCGAGTGTCAGGGGATTGTGCATGATACGGGATTCCCGTACGATGCGACCCATGCAAACCGTCATCGAAACTCCGACCTTTCAGAAGCAGGCCGACGCCATCTGGTCGGAAGACGAGCGGCTCGATTTCGTGACCTGGATCGCCCGGAACCCACTGGCCGGCGACGTGATCCCAGGCGCCGATGGTGCGCGGAAAGTGCGCTGGGCGGCTCAAGCGAAAGGTAAGCGCGGCGGCGTGCGCGTGATCTACTTCAACTTCATGGCGCAAGGCGTGCTCTGTTTGGTCGCGATCTATGCGAAGTCGGATCAGTCCAACATCCAACCCAACGACATACTGAGGGCCGCTCGATGAACATCGACCAGATCGCCAACGCCATCGAACAGGACGCGGGTGAAGCCTTGCCGGGTCTGCGTGAGAGTCTGGCCGAGATGCGCGACGGCCTCGTCGCGCGCACCACGACCCCGGAGCAGATGCTCGTCAGATCCGCGCGTCAGGCGCTGGGGCTTTCGCAGCCTCAGTTCGCCGACCTGATTCAGACGCCCGTGGCAACTTTGCGTGACTGGGAGCAGGGGCGATTCACGCCGCCGGGCGCGGTGCTGTGTCTTCTGAAGATCGTCGCCAAGCACCCCGAGGTATTGACTGAATTGGCGGCCTGAGCCGCCTCCGCAGGGACTGTCAAGCTGACAAGTTGCTGTCTGGTAGGGCAGAAATACCCATCAACAACGACACTCACGCAGATCGCGCAGTCTCAGTCCGGCGACGAGCAAGAGCGTTACATAAACCAATCCGCCCGCCAGAATCCAGCCTGTCAGCTCCAGTATCCGCGTCCAGGCGTCCGCAAGCATCCAGTCGGCACGCTCTCCAAGACCCCAGTGCAGCGCAAGCCCCATCCCCACACTGGCCGGCAACGTCTGAGCGAACAGGCGCTTCCAGCCAGGATGCCGTCGATAGATGCCCGATCGCCTCAGTCCGCGCAGCAGCAGGACGGCATTGAGTGCAGCCGTGAGCGACGTTGCGAGCGCCAGCCCGGCATGTCCCAGCGGCACCATGAGCAGCAGATGCAGCGCCAGTCCGACACCGAGCGCGATCAGCGCCAGTCGCACCGGCGTGCGCACATCCTGCCGGGCGTAATAGCCGGGCACCAGCACCTTGATCGCCAGAAAGGCCGGGATGCCGAGCGCATAGGCCATGAGCGAGTACGCCGCCTGGGTGACATCCTCTGCACCGAACTCCGACGACAGAAAGAGCGTCGCCATCACCGGCTCGGCCAGCACCAGCAGTCCGACCGCCGCCGGCAGACCGAGTAGCAGCGCCAGCCGCAAGGCCCAGTCCAGCGTGTCGGAGAAGCGCTCGGAATCCTGCGCCGCTTCACGCTGCGACAGACGCGGCAGGATCACCGTGCCCAGCGCCACGCCCAGCAGTCCGAGCGGCAGTTCCATGAGCCGGTCCGAGTAATAGAGCCAGGAGATGCTGCCGGTCACGAGCACCGAGGCGAGCAGGGTGTCGAGCAGCAGGCTGATCTGGCCCACGGACACGCCGAGCACCGCCGGCCCCAGACGCCTGAAAACGGCGATCACGCCCGGATCGCGCGGTTTGAAGCGCGGTCGCGGCAACAGCCCGAGCCGTGCCAGAAAGGGCAGTTGAAACGCCAGTTGCACCAGCCCGGCGACGAGCACGCCCCAGGCGAGCGCCAGGATCGGCGTCTCCAGCAACGGCGCCAGCCACAGCGCGCAACCGATCAGGACGATGTTGAGCAGCGCCGGAGTGAAGGCCGGCACCCCGAAACGCTCATAGGTATTGAGCAGGGCACTGGCCAGCGCGGCGAGCGTGATGAAGAACAGATAGGGCAGGGTGAGCCGCAGCAGCGTCGTGGCCAGCGTGAACTGATCGGCATCCGCGCCGAAGCCGGGCGCGAAGGCCAGGATCAGCAGCGGTGCGGCCAGGATTCCGAGTCCGGTGATCAGCAGCAACGCGGCGGCCAGCGTGCCCGTCAGGTCGTCGACGAAGGACTTGAGCGCCGGCAGTCCCTGTCGCTCGCGATAGTCGTTGAGCACCGGCACCAGCGCCATCGAGAAGGCGCCCTCGGCGAACAGCCGGCGCGCGAAGTTGGGGATCTTGAAGGCGACGAAGAAGGCATCGGTCGCCGCATCAGCCCCGAACACGCGCGCGATGGTCAGATCCCGCACGAATCCCAGAATACGCGACAACAGCGTTCCGCCGCCCACCTTGGCGAACGAGGCAACCAGCGAGGCCATGGATCGGAGGCGGCTCCAGACAGGAAAAGGCGCTGATTATAATTGACAATCGTGCTCCGATCCGAAATACTGCGCCGTCTAAAACCGCGTTCGGTGTGGCCCGCTTGTGCTGGCCGACCCTCCACGCGGTTTCATCGTTTTTACCTCGACCGCGTCAGACATCGAATTCTCGGGAGACTCAGTTGGCTAATTCACCTCAAGCGCGCAAGCGCGCCCGTCAGGCGGAAGACCGTCGTCAGCGTAACATGGCTCAGCGCAGCACCCTGCGCACCTTCATCAAGAAGGTGATCAAGGCGATCCGCGCCGAAGACAAGGAAGCGGCCGTTCAGGCGTTCAAGGACGCCGTGCCGCGTATCGACCGCGCCGCTCGTAAGGGCCTGATCCACGCCAACAAGGCCGCGCGTCACAAGAGCCGTCTGAACGCCCACATCAAGGCCATGGCTTGATCGCGAAGACGCTCACGCGAAGACACAAAAAACCGGCCTTTGAGCCGGTTTTTTGTTGCCTGCCAGATCGCGCTCAGGCCGTCTTTCGCGGACGATAGGCCAGAGCGAGCAGCAACGCACCCGCGAGCACCATCGGCAGCGACAGGATCTGCCCCATGGTCAGCCAGTCGAAGGCCAGATAGCCGATGTGGGCATCGGGTTCGCGCACGAACTCGACCAGGAAGCGGAAACCGCCATAGCCCAGCAGGAACAGCCCCGAGACCGCCATCATCGGTCGCGGACGGCTGGAGAAGATCCAGAGCACGGCGAACAGTACCAGTCCTTCGAGTGCGGCCTCGTAGAGCTGAGAGGCGTGCACGGCCGGACTCAGCAGGGTGTCGGCCGGCTGGTCGAGACACTGACGCGGAAAACGCTCGCAGGAAAGTTGAAACCCCCAGGGCCACTCGGTGCGATGCCCCCAGAGTTCGCCATTGATGAAGTTGCCGATGCGCCCGGCCAGTAGCCCGGTCGGCACCAGGGGCGCGAGGAAGTCGCCGACCTGGAAGAAGTGCAGACCATGACGGCGCGCAAACAGCCCGATCGCGACCAGAACGCCGATCAGCCCGCCATGGAAGGACATGCCGCCTTCCCAGACCTTGAGCAGATTCAGCGGATTGGCCAGGATCTGATCGAAGCCGTAGAACAGCATGTAGCCGAGCCGTCCGCCGACGATGACGCCGAGGACGCCATAGAAGATGAGATCGTCGACCATCTCGGTCGTCCAGCCGGACTCGGGGCGGCGCGCGCGCCAGCGCCCGAGCCACCAGGCCAGCGCGAAGCCAATCAGATACATGAGGCCATACCAATGGACCTTGATCGGGCCAAGGGCGAGGGCGACGGGGTCGATGTCGGGATAGGTCAGCATATGGTCGCGGATGGTATCACGGTGCGGTAGTGGTGAAGGAGTGGGCCAGGGCGGCGAAATCGAGGTCCGGCAGCTTGAGGAAGAACTGTCCCTCGAAGGCTCCGTTCCAGTGCATGCCGTCAGGCAACTGGGGTGCGAGCTGGGAGCCAGGCGCGATCTCGGCGGGACGCAGCGGCAGCGGTCGTAGCTCTGAGACGCCACTGTAACCGAAGAGTCCGTAATTGGATTCAGCGCCATAGGGACCGGAGCGGCCGAGTAGGGCGCGTCTGGCCGCGCGTTCATCTTTTGGAAGGTTCGGCGAGGATTTCCAGGGTTCGTCGAAGGCTTCGAACAGATGGATCTGCACACCCGTGGTCCGCGACCAGGTGACGGCCTCGCGCACGAAGGCGCTGGCTAGGGCCGGGTTGAAATAGCGCCGAGCGATGGCCAGACCGCCATCGTCGAGTTGTGCGCCGGCGGTATCGAGCCGGTCGGCGATCGCGGCGAAGGCCGTGTCCGGACGGATCGGCGCTCCATCCTCGACATAGCCGGGCAGATTGAAGGCGATGCCGTCGGTGGGATGGCCGATCTCGCCGATCATGATCTCGATCGACCGCTCGCCGGCCAGCGTCCGGATCGTTCGTTCGAGCTGGCGCCATTTATGGCCGAGCTCACCCTGCTCGGGATCGAAATAGACCGACCACTGACCGTTTTGGGAAGCCGCTTCGACCGCCTCCGGACTGGGGTAGAGATTCTCCATCACGCAATCCGACTCCGCGAGCAGGGCGGCGACCTCGCGTCCGAAGCGGGCGCGTGCCGGATCGTTCGCGTTCGGATCAGCCAGTCGAAAGCGATGTCCGCGCGCACCGAGCCGCAGATCGAGTCCGGCGAAGGCCGCGCCCGGCGCCATCTGCGCTCTGGCGTACTTCAACATGGATGTGATCTGTTCGGTCGGACTCGGCTGTCCGTCCGGCCCGCTCCAGGGCTGGGCGTATTCGTTGGTGAGAATCAGATGGGTGACGGTCCCCGGAAAGCGTGCGTTGGCGACCTGGGCCTGGGCGAGCGCGGACAGGATCGCGAAGCGCATCCGGTCGTTCACCAGGGTGCCGGCGACCTGGATGTTGTCGACGCCGAGCTTGATCGTCAGCAGGCGCCGACCGGCCTGGGCGTTGATCTCAGCCGCCGCGAGTGCGATCTGGGCATTGGCGTCACCGGCGAAGAACCCGGGATTGAGCCGAGCTTCGGGGTCGGTCGGATTCGCCGGCTCGAACAATGCCTGATGGATGGCGACCACGCGCAGATCCTGTCCAGGCGTGCCGGCGGTCTCGACCCGAATGCGCTCGGGTGCGGGTCTGACATGGACGGCCATCGGCGGAAAGAGAAAGACCACATCGGTGGTCTCGCGTCTCTGATAGGGCGTGGTCTCGCCGGGACGGAGTTCGAGGAGGCGACGGTCGGTCCAGAACGGCAGGGCGACAGAGTCCCGTCCGTCGACCTGACGCCAGTAGCCGGCCTGAAAGCCCGTGCCATAGGTCGCGAGTGTCAGCGGCGCTCCGCCGGCAGCCTGGCGCAGGACATCGAGCTGTCGATAGACCGAGGCTGCGTGATCAACGCCGCTGACGGTCTGGGGTGTGCGATCCTCGAAGAAACGTGTCTTGGTGTGGCTCCAGGCGATGGCGTCCTGTCCGCGCAGTGCCTCGGGCTGAAAGGCCAGCGAACCTTCGGCCGAGACGTCCTGGAGCCGTCCCGCTTCGTCGAACGTCAGACGCAGGGTCTGGGTCGCCGCCCACAGCAAGCGGGCCGGATGCTCGACATCGATGCCGCCGACATAGCTGTTGAAGGCCGGCACATGGAAGTCTCCGGGCGCATAGGGGTTGTCCGGTCGTGCGCTCCAGTGTCCGACATAGGGCTGATAGGCCAGCCCCAGGATCGGCGTGTCCGCCGGTGCGATTCCAGTTGCAGCAAGACTCAGGGTAAGCAGCGCCATCGAGCGTCGAAGCCACATGCCGAGCCACCGTCCCCGCTCAGTCCATGCGCGCCCTGGACGCCTTGTTGGGATTACGCAGCAGCACATAGACCGCTCCGGTTCCGCCATCACGACGGGTCGCCGAACAGAAGGCCAGCACCTGATCATAGAGTCTGAGCCAGTAGTTGACCTTGCTCTTGAGCACGGGCGCACGTCCGCTGGAACGATAACCCTTGCCGTGGATGATGCGCGCGCAACGCACCCGCCGATGGGCGCATTCTGTGAGGAACTCGGCCAGGATCTGACGCGCGTGCTCAGCCTGGAGTCCATGCAGATCGACCTCCAGCCCGACCGGAAAGGCCCCGCGCTGGAGGTCGGCGAGCACCCGGTTCTGGACGCCGGGGCGCGCGAAGAACAGATAGTCGTGGGTCTCGACCTCGGACTCGGCGAGCGCGACCCGCTCGTCACCTTCCGGCGCCTCGATCGGGCGCGGACGGGGCACCGGCGGCGGACGGCGGCGAAAGGGCTCGGTGCTCTCGAACGACAAAGGCTCGGCGTCCTCGACCTGTTCGCGGAAGAGCTGGCGGTCGGCGTCCTGGAGTGTGGGTTTCATCGGCTGGATTGGGGCTGTCTGGGCACGCTTGGGGAGCGAGTATAGCCGCCCCACGATCGGTCGACGATGTCGGGATGCCCGATCAGCGTCCGTAGAGTATGATCCTCGGCGATACCAAGAGACTCGCGAAGAAACGATGAAAATCCTTGTCAGTAACGACGACGGCTATCAGTCACCCGGCTTGATCGTGTTGGCCGAGGCCCTGACGGCCCTGGGCGAGGTGGTGGTCGTGGCCCCCGAACGCGACCGCAGCGGCGCGAGCAACTCGCTCACGCTCGACCGACCGCTACGCGCCAAGCGCATGCCCAACGGTTTCATCCAGGTCGACGGC
Organism: Allochromatium humboldtianum; assembly: GCF_013385175.1. GTDB lineage: Bacteria > Pseudomonadota > Gammaproteobacteria > Chromatiales > Chromatiaceae > Thermochromatium > Thermochromatium humboldtianum. The sequence goes on from NZ_JABZEO010000001.1 coordinate 270,458, forward strand.
ACACCGACCGACTGTGTGCATCTGGCGCTCACCGGATTGCCCTCAATCGAGCCGGACATCGTGGTCTCCGGCATCAATCATGGCCAGAATCTGGGTGACGATGTGCTCTACTCGGGCACGGTCGCCGCCGCCACCGAGGGGCGCTTTCTGGGACTGCCTTCGATCGCGGTCTCCATGGCTTCGAGTGCGCCCCAGCACCTCGACACCGCCGCGCGCGTGGCGGTCCAGTTGGTCGAGCGTCTGCGTCAGAACCCGCTCGAATCCAACATCATCCTCAACGTCAACGTCCCGGATCGGCCCTATGCCGAACTCCAGGGCTTCAAGGCCACGCGGCTGGGACATCGGCACAAGGCCGAGTCGGTGGTCGAGGCCCGCGATCCGCGCGGCCGGCTCATCTACTGGATCGGACCGGCCGGTCCCGAACAGGACGCCGGACCCGGCACGGACTTCGACGCCGTGCGCTCGGGCTTTGTCTCGATCACGCCGCTACAGGTCGACCTGACCCGCCATTCAGCCCTGGAGTCGCTCGGTTCCTGGCTGACCGGATGCCTGTGATGACCGCGACCCTGCTCGATCCGGGCATTGGCATGACCTCCAGGCGCACGCGCGAGCGCCTGATCCAGCGTCTGATGGACGCCGGGATCGACTCACCCGAGGTGCTGCGCGTGATGCGCGAGTTGCCGCGTCATCTGTTCGTCGACGAGGCGCTCGCCAGCCGTGCCTACGAGGACTCGGCGCTACCGATCGGACATGGTCAGACCCTCTCCCAACCCTATACCGTGGCGCGCATGACCCAGGCCCTGCTGGAGCACGGTACGCCCGACACCGTGCTGGAGATCGGCACCGGCTCAGGGTTCCAGACCGCCGTTCTGGCTTCGCTGGTGCGGCGCGTCTACACCGTCGAGCGCGTCGGCGAGCTGTTCGAGCGCGCTCAGGAACGGCTCGGCGCGTTGAAGATGCGCAATGTCCGCTATCGTCATGGCGACGGCGCCCAGGGCTGGCCCGAGTACGCGCCCTATCAGGCCATCATGGTGACCGCCGCCCCGCGAGGCATCCCGCGTGCGCTCGCCGAGCAGCTCGCGCCCGGCGGGATCATGGTGCTGCCGATCGGCGAGGGACCGCGCCAGAGTCTGGTGCGGCTGGTGCGGCTGGCGCGCGGCGGCTTCGGTCACGAGATCCTGGAACCGGCCAGCTTCGTACCCCTGCTGGCTGGAGTCGCCTGAATCCGGGACGCGCCGCCCGATGCGCCTGGGAGTCCTGACTGGATGATGGGAGCCTCGACCTGATCTTGTTCCATCCGCGATCGACCCCAGCTATGAGCCGAGACGAACCGCGCGACACGCGGATGCCGGTCGTCCCGTCGCTGCTGGGGCTGGCCCTGACGCTGCTGATCGCCGGTTGTGCCTCCAGAACGTCGGAATCGCTCCATGGCCGATACTGGTCCGGTCCGGCGCCCGACGGCTATTATCTGGTCCGAAGCGGCGACAGTCTCGGTCTGATCGCGCAGCGACTCGGGATCGATCAGCGTCGACTCGTGCGCTGGAATCGGCTGGAGCCGCCTTACACCATCTATGCCGATACCCTGTTGCGGATCGCGCCGCCGGATGATCGCTCGCCCAAGGGGGTGCGCAAACCGCCGGCGCCCCTGCTCGCGGACGCGCCCCGGACGGCCCCGAGCGAGGTCTCCACGCCGACCGACCAGCCCGAGACGGGTCGGACTCCCGTGAACCGGACCGCTGAGCAGACGCCCAAGACCGAAACGCCCCAGGCGACCAAGGCCGCCAAACCTCGGGCAAGATCGCGTCCCGCCGCCAGGACGCCGACACGCGAGGGGCCGGGCAGCCGGCGCGGCCCCTCGGGCGTGGACTGGGAATGGCCGCTCACCGGCCCGCTGGTGCAGACCTACAGCGAGGGCGATCGTACCCGACACGCGATCCGCATCGGCGGTCGGTCGGGAGATCAGGTCAAGTCCGCCGCCGACGGTCGGGTCGTCTACAGCGGGAGTGGACTCAAGGGATACGGCAACCTTATCATCGTCAAACACAGTGAAAAGTATCTGAGCGCGTATGGCTTCAACCGCCGGCTGTTGGTCACGGAGGGCGAGCGTGTGAATCGGGGGCAGGTCGTGGCCGAGGTCGGGCAGGGCGCGGATGGCGCCTATCTGCTGCATTTCGAGGTTCGTCGTCATGGCCAAGCCGTCGACCCGATCCTCTATCTGCCCGCGCGCCCTTGAACAGTTCGTCCCGCGCGCCGGAGGATGTGGATGTCGAGCGCCAAAGACCGCGAGACCCCTGACAATCTGTCCGAGATCGATAGCGAATCCCTGCCGCTGCTGGACGGGGATTCGGACTCCATCGATTCCGATGACTCCGACTCGGACGATCTCAAGCTGCTCGACGGCGACTCGTCGAGCGCCGCCGAAGAGCGCCCCATCGAGGCCTCCGAGGCCGATTTCGATGCCACCCGGATCTATCTCAACGAGATCGGCGAATCCCGGCTCCTGACCGCCGAGGAGGAGATCCATTTCGCCCGACTCGCCCAGGCCGGCGACAATGCGGCGCGTCAGCGCATGATCGTGTGCAACCTGCGCCTGGTGGTCAAGATCGCGCGGCGCTATCTCAATCGCGGGCTGCCGCTGCTGGATCTGATCGAGGAGGGCAACCTCGGGCTGATCCGGGCGGTCGAGAAGTTCGACCCCGAGCGCGGCTTTCGCTTCTCGACCTATGCGACCTGGTGGATCCGCCAGACCATCGAACGCGCGATCATGAATCAGACGCGCACCGTGCGCCTGCCGATCCATGTGGTCAAGGAGATCAACATCTATCTCAAGGCGTCGCGCACGCTCGCGCAGAGCCTGGATCATGATCCGACCTCCGAGGACATCGCCCAGTTGCTCGACCGTCCGATCAACGAGGTCAAGCGGATGCTGGGCCTCAACGAGCGTATCACCTCGGTCGACACGCCCTACAGCAAGGACGCAGACAAGCCGCTGGTCGACATGCTCCAGGACGACGGCTCCAGCGATCCCACCGATCGCATCCAGGACGACGACATCCACGTCAACATCGAGCACTGGCTCGGGCTGCTCAACGAGAAACAGCGCGAGGTGGTCGAGCGGCGTTTCGGTCTGCACGGCTACGAGAACTCGACGCTCGAAAGCGTCGCGCGCGAGCTGGGCGTCACTCGCGAGCGTGTGCGTCAGATCCAGATGGACGCCCTGCGCCGGTTGCGCGATATCCTCGAAAGCGAAGGGTTTTCGGTCGAGTCTTTCTTCAAATAAGCATTGACGATTCGCGGGTTGACTTTCGACACGCGATCCATTGAGATTCGCCGATCGACGCCGCCGGATCGCGGTCGCCTCGTTCCAGGCCGGATGGCCTCCTTGCCTTCGTGCTGTGTCCAATGGTTTCGGGAGGGTCCATGCAAGCCAGTCTGGAGCAGAAGTACAATTTCGATATCGTGCGCTGGTTCACGATCATGGCCGTGGTCTATCTGGTCCTGGGCGCGGGCTTCGGTGTCTACATCGCCTCGGAACTGGCCTGGCCGTTCCTGAACTTCGACAGTCCCTATCTCTCCTTCGGGCGGCTGCGACCGCTGCACACCAACACCGTCATCTTCGCCTTTGGCGGCTGTACCCTGATGGCCACGGCCTTCTATTCGGTCCAGCGCACCTGCGGGGTGCGGCTCTGGAGCGACAAGCTGGCGCGCTTCACCTTCTGGGGCTGGAACGCGGTCATCGTGCTCGCTGTCCTCACGCTCCCCCTGGGGCTGACCCAGTCGAAGGAATACGCCGAGCTGGAATGGCCGATCGACATCCTGATCGCCGTCGTCTGGCTGGCCTTCACCTTCAACTTCATCATGACCATCGCCATCCGGAAGTCCTCGCACATCTATGTGTCGAACTGGTTCTTCCTCGGCATGATGATCATGATCGTCTATCTGCATGTCGTGAACAGCCTGGCGATCCCGGTCGGACTCTTCAAGTCCTACTCGATCTTCTCCGGGGTGCAGGACGCCATGATCCAGTGGTGGTGGGGGCACAACGCGGTCGGCTTCTATCTGACCGCCGGCTTCCTCGGCATCATGTACTACTTCGTGCCCAAGCAGGCGGGGCGTCCGGTCTATTCCTACCGGCTGTCGGTGATCCACTTCTGGGCGCTGATGTTCGGCTATGTCTGGCTCGGTGCGCATCATCTGCAATACACGGCGCTGCCGGACTGGACCGGCTCGCTGGGGGCGGCGATCTCGCTGGCCATGATCATTCCGTCCTGGGGCGGGGCGGTGAACGGCATGATGACGCTGTCCGGCGCCTGGGACCGGCTGCGCACCGACTATGTGCTGCGCTTCCTGATCATGGCGCTCGCCTTCTATGCCATGTCGACCTTCGAGGGGCCGGTGATGGCGCTCAAGAGCGTCAACGCGCTCTCGCATTACACCGACTGGACCATCGGCCATGTGCATTCGGGTGCACTCGGCTGGGTGGCCGGGATCTCGATCGGGGCCATCTACCATCTGATGACGCGGCTCTATCACACTGAGATGTTCTCCGAGCGCCTGATCAACCTGCATTTCTGGACCGCGACCATCGGCACCGTGATCTACATCGTCGCCATGTGGGTGTCCGGGATCATGCAGGGGTTGATGTGGCGCGCCTATGACGAGTACGGCACCCTGGCCTATACCTTCGTCGAGTCGGTCGATGCCATGCATCCCTATTACGCCATGCGCGCCGTCGGCGGCGGACTCTTCCTGTTCGGCGCGGCGGTGATGCTGTTCAACGTGCTCATGACCGTGCGCAAATCCGTCGTCGAGGGTCGCCTGCAACAGGCGCGCGCCCTCCCGGCCATGGCCTGATCGGGAGGAGTATCGACATGAGCGACAGAGCCAAGGTTCGCGTCAAGAGCTTTCAGGAATGGCTGGAGGTCAACATCTGGGGCCTGCTGATCGCCACCGCGCTGGTGCTTTCGGTGGGTGGACTGGTCGAGATCGTGCCCCTGTTCTATCTGAAGAACACTATGGAGCACAACGCCTTCCCCGAGATCGTCTGGGACAAGGCGGGCAAGGAACCCATCGTCACTCTGGATGACGCCGGCAAGGTGAAATGGAACTGGCAGCCGGGCGACGGTGTGCGGCCCTACACGGCGCTGGAGCTGGCCGGGCGCGACATTTATCAGCGCGAGGGCTGCTATCTCTGCCATTCGCAGATGATCCGGCCCTTCCGCGACGAGAAGGAGCGCTACGGGCATTATTCGCTTGCCTCCGAATCCATGTTCGACCATCCCTTCCAATGGGGCTCGAAGCGCACCGGCCCGGATCTGGCGCGCGTCGGCGGCAAGTATTCCGACGACTGGCAGCGCCGGCATCTGTACGATCCGCGTTCGTTGGTGCCCGAGTCGGTGATGCCCAGCTATCCCTGGCTCGACGAGACGGCGGCTGATCCGGACATGTCGCTGCGGGTGTTCGGCTTCACGCTCTGGCCGGCCGGGACCGGTTCGCGGATGCAGCGTCACATGCGGGGAATGCAACAGGTCGGCGTGCCCTATACGGAGGCCGACATCGCCGCCGCCGAGTTCCTGCTCGAAGGCAAGACCGAGATGGATGCCCTGGTGGCCTATCTCCAGGTGCTCGGCACCATGGTCAAGCTCGATGACGCCAAGGCCTATCGTGAATAGCCTCATCGAGTATTTCGCGACCGACTGGGAGGCGATGACGGTCAACGACTGGATCGGCACCATCCTGACCGTCGTCATCTTTCTGCTGATGATCCTGGCCTATTTTCAGGTCTTTCGTCCCAAGAACCGGGAGTCGCTCGAATCCAGGAAGCACATCCCGTTCGAGGACGAGGACGACGCGCCCTCCGGAGATCACGATGGCCGACCATAATCCCTTTCCAGGCGAGAACAACACCGGGCATGTCTGGGACGACAACATCCGCGAGCTGAAGAATCCGCCGCCGCGCTGGTGGATGCAGGGGTTCTGGCTGTCGATCATCTGGGTCGTCGGCTATTCGATCCTCTATCCGACCTGGCCGGTCGGTGACGATGCCAATCGCGGCCTGCTCGGCTGGACCCAGATCAAAGAGTACGAGCAGGGCGTCGAGCGCATCGAGGCCAAGCGCGCCGAATTCGAGGACCGGATCCGCGAGTTGAGCGCCGATCAGATCCTGGCCGATCCGGGGCTGAAGCAGTACACACTGGCCTCGGCCAAGGTGCTGTTCGGCGACAACTGCGCCGCCTGTCACGGCAGCGGCGGGCAGGGCAATCCGGGCTATCCGGTGCTCGCCGACGACGACTGGCTCTATGGCGGCACCACGGCCAAGCTCACCGAGACCATCACGGGCGGGCGTCAGTCGCTGATGCCGGCGCACAAGACCATCCTCACCGAGCCCGAGGTCGATACGCTCGCCCACTGGGTCGTCCAGATGAACGAGACCGGCGGCGAGGGCGGGAGCGAGGCCGGCTGGACGCTCTTCAAGACCAAGGGCTGTGTGGCCTGTCATGGTCAGACCGCCAACGGCCATGTGGTCGACCTGCCCAATGGCGACTTCATCGGCGTGGGCGCAGCCAATCTGCGCGACGGTATCTGGCGCTTCGAGCCGGGTGGTTTCGAAAGTGCGCGTCACACCATCCTCTATGGCGTCAACCAGAAGGACGTCCCCGAGAGCCGCAATGCCGTGATGCCCGCCTTTGCCGAGCCGGCGGGCAAACTCAGCGAGCAGGACATCAAGAAGCTGGTCGTCTATGTCCATTCGCTCGGTGGCGGGATGTGACGTCTGGATGTGACCCAATTGAATACCGATCCTGAATCGACCGCGCCGGTCTCGGTCGACGCGCTCTACGCCGAAGCCGACGACTGGCACGTCAATGCCGGCGGCCAGACCATCCATGCCAAGCGGATTCCGGGCCGCTGGCGCACCATCAAGTGGGCCATGGCCTCAGTGTGGCTGATCTATCTGCTCGGTCCCTATCTGCGCTGGGACGGACGACAGGCGGTGCTGTTCGACATCCCGAATCGTCAATACCATCTGTTCTCGGTGACAGTGCTGCCGCAGGACTTCTGGATGCTGTCGCTGCTGCTGTTGTTCTTCGCCATCCTGCTGGCGGTGATGACGGCGCTCGTCGGGCGGGTCTGGTGCGGGTTTTTCTGCTTCCAGACCGTCTGGACCGATGTCTTCACCTGGATCGAGGAGCGGCTGGAGGGTCCGCCGGCGGCGCGGCGCAAGCTCGATGCGGCGCCGATGAGCCGCGAGAAGCTCAAGGTTCGAGCCATCAAGCACGGTCTCTGGCTCCTGATCGGCTTTCTGACCGGTTTCAGCTTTGTGTCCTGGTTCACCGACGCGCCGACGCTGTGGTGGACCTTCTTCACCGGTCAGGCCAATGGTGCGGCCTATGTCACGGTCGCGCTCTTTACGGCCGGTACCTATGTCCTGGCCGGTTTCCTGCGCGAGCAGACCTGTTTCTGGCTCTGTCCCTATGCGCGCATCCAGGGCGTGATGCTCGACCGCTCGACCATCGTGCCGACCTATGACGAGCGGCGCGGCGAGCCGCGTGGTCGGGTCAAGCGCGAGGACGAGGGAGAACGGACGACCGGCGATTGCGTCGACTGCAATCAGTGCTTGGCGGTCTGTCCGACCGGGGTCGACATCCGGCGCGGTCAGCAGGAGGGCTGCATCACCTGTGCGCTCTGTCTCGATGCCTGCGATCAGGTCATGGACAAGGTCGGTCGGCCGCGTGGACTCATCCGCTATGCCTCGCTCGACGAGTTCGAAGGGCGTTCGACCAGTCGGTTGTGGCTCAGGCCGCGCGTCTGGGTCTATGTGCTCATCCTGGGGCTGTCGCTGTCCGGCATTCTCTATGGCCTGACTTCGCTCGACCCGCTCGAACTGCGGGTGCTGCATGAGCGCGCGCCGCTGTTCGTGCTTCAAAGCGATGGCTCGATTCAGAACAAATATACCCTCAAGATCCTCAACAAGACTCATGAGCCGCTGGCCGTGACGGTTCGCGCCACGGGGCATGACGACTTGACGCTCGTCGGCGCCGAGCAGCCGATCGAGACGATGCCGGGCGGTGTGACGCCGGCGACCGTGTTCGTTCGCATTCCTCGTGAGGCGCTCGAATCTGAACAGCAGCCGATCGTCTTCCGGATCGAGGCCGAACGAACGACGGGCGAGCCGGCCTTGACCGAGCGTGAGAGCGTCTTCGTCGGCCCCGAACCGCGCTCCGATTGAGGGGCGAAACTCCGAGCAACACGAGGCCCAGTGCCGATGATGACCCACATCCAAACCCGTCTCCAGACTCATCTCCAGCCAAACGCGGCCCTGCGCAATCCCTGGGTGCTCGGCTGGATCGGGCTCATCGTCGTGGTGCTGGCGGTCAATCTGGTCATGGTCTATCTGGCCTTCGCGACCAATCCGGGGCTGGTCAACGCCGACTACTACGAGCGTGGTCGCAACTACGAGCGCACCGTCCTGACCCGTCAGGCACGCGACCCGGGCTGGCTGATCCGGGCCGACATCCCGGCGTCGCTGCATGCCGGTCAGACCGAGTCCATCCGCGTCTTCTTCGTCGACAAAGCCGGTCAGCCGGTCGATCCCGAGGTCGTGACCTTCCATGCCTACCGGCCATCGGATGCCGCGCGCGACTTCACCCTGAGCATGAACCGTGAGGATCGCGGGCGCTATGTGGTCGAGACCGCCTTTCCGCTGATCGGTGTCTGGGACACGCTGATCGTTGCGCGTCTGGGCGAAGATGAGTTCAGCGTTGGCGAACGCCTCACGGTCGGGACGCCCTAGCGGGTGGATGGCGAGCACTGTTTCCACTGCGGTTTGCCGATCGTCGTCGGTGCGCGCGAGACGGCTGAGATCGCTGGCAGCGAGCGCGCTTTCTGCTGCACCGGCTGCAAGTCGGTCTGTCTGGCCATCCATGCGGCGGGGCTGGAAGGCTTCTACCGCCGCACGCCTGAAGGCGTCCTGCTCGGCCCGCCGCCTGAGCCGCCCAAGGATCTCGCGCTCTTCGATCTGGACGCGGTGCAGGAGGAATTCACCGATGTTGCCGCCGAGGACCGCGAGATCAACCTGCTGGTCGAAGGCATCCACTGCGCGGCCTGTGTCTGGCTGATCGAGCGCGGACTCCAGTCGCTCCCCGGCGTCGAGGAGGCACGGGTCAATCTCACCGGACGCCGGTTGCGGGTGCGCTGGGACAACGGTCGACTCCAGCTCTCGCGCATCCTGCGCCGATTGGCCGATCTGGGCTATGCCGCCACGCCCTTCGATCCGGACGCCTCCGAGGGCGCCATTGCACGCGAGAATCGCGCCCTGCTGTTCCGGCTCGCCTGGGCCGGATTCGCCATGATGAACCTGCTGTGGATCTCGATCGCGCTCTACAGCGGGGCGGACGAGGGCGAGTTCCGCGATCTCTTCCACTGGCTCGGCTTCCTGCTCGCCACACCGACCATCCTCTATTCGGGCGCGCCCTTCTATCGGGGCGCCTGGTCGGGTCTGCGCTCGGGTCATCTGAGCATGGACCTGCCGATCGCCATCGGAGTCACTGTCACCTATGGTTATTCGCTCTATGTGACGCTCGGCGGCTCCGAGATCGGCGCGGTCTACTGGGACACGGTGGTCAACTTTCTGTTCGTGATCCTGGTCGGACGCTATCTGGAGGCCATCTCGCGCCGACGCGCGGTGGCGGCGACCCAACGGCTGTTCGATCTTCAACCGAAAGTGGCCACCCGGCTCCAGGACGACGGCGGCGAGGCGGTGGTGCCGATCCGCTCGCTCGTCGTCGGTGAACGGGTGCTGGTGCGTCCCGGCGAGCGCATCCCGGTCGATGGTGAGATCCTGGACGGACGCAGCGGTGTGGACGAGTCGATGCTGACCGGCGAGTCGCGCCCGGTCCCCAAAACGGCGGGCGATCGGGTCTCGGCTGGCACCATCAATGGGGCAGGTGTGCTCCGGGTCCGGGTCACGGGGCTGCTCGCCGAGACCACGCTCGGGCGCATCATCCGGCTGGTCGAGGAGGCGCAGGCCAGCCGCGCACCGATCCAGCATCTGGCCGACCGCGTCGTGCCCTGGTTCGTCGCCGCGACGCTGGGACTGGCGGCCCTGGCCTTCGTGCTCTGGGTCCAGGTCGATCTGGAACGCGCGCTCACCGCCGCGACCGCTGTGCTCATCATCACCTGTCCCTGCGCCTTCGGCTTGGCCACGCCGATGGCGGTCGCGGTGGCTTCCGGCGTGGGCGCGGCGCGCGGCATCCTGATCAAGAACGGGGCGGTGCTGGAGCGGCTGTCGAGCATCCGCCATCTGGTCTTCGACAAGACCGGCACCCTGACCGAGGGGCGCCCGGCCGTGGTGGCGATCGCCGGGGCTGGAGCCGATTGGCGCCCGCTCGCTCCCGAATCGCCGGTGCTGACCAACGAACAGCGCGCCGATCTGCGTCTGATCGGCGCGCTGGAGCGGCTGTCGGAGCATCCGGCGGCGACGGCGGTGCTGGATCTGTGCGAACGAGCCGGGATCGATACGGATGGCCTGACGGTGGAAGCGGTCGAGGTCGAGCCGGGCCTGGGCATCGCCGGGCGGGTCGCGGGCCGCGCCTTGGCCATCGGACGCGCGGAATGGCTCGCGTGTCAGGGTATCGCGCTGCCATCCGATCCCGAGTCGAGCACTGAACCGGACAGCCGGATTCTCTGCGCCATCGACGGCCGCCTGACCCTGCGGTTGGGGTTGGCGGATCAGCTGCGTCCAGGCGCTGAATCAGTCGTTGCGCGTCTGCGCGAACAAGGGCTTCGTGTCACGCTGCTGACGGGTGACCGGCGCATCGCTGCTGAGCGCATCGCCGGCCGGCTCGGCATGGTCGAGCTGATCGCCGAGGTATTGCCCGAGGACAAAGATCGCGTCATCGACGAACTCCAGCGTGCCGGCGAGCCGGTGGCCATGGTCGGCGACGGCGTCAACGACGCTCCGGCCCTGGTGCGCGCCGATGTCGGCATCGCCATGGGCAGCGGCACCGATGTCTCCATCGCCAGCGCCGATATCGTGCTCATGTCGAGCGAGCTGAAACGGGTGCTGGAAGCCGCCGAACTCTCGCGGCGCACACTGCGAACCATTCGACAGAACATCGCACTCTCCATCCTCTACAATCTGGTCATGGTGCCGCTGGCCATGGCCGGCGTCATTACGCCGCTGCTCGCGGCCGTCTCCATGCCGCTGAGCAGTCTGGCCGTGATCGGCAACTCGGCGCGGCTCGGTGCGCTCTTCAAGTCATCCGACGAACGAGATCACTTGTGGGCCCGATAGAGAGCGTTCGGGTTCACTGACGGTTTCAATCCCATCATAGCGGGCATCTCACGATGGAAGTCATCTATGGCCTGATCCCCGGAATGCTGATCCTGGGTCTCGCGGCGGTCGCTGTGCTGTTCTGGGCCGCGCGCAGCGGTCAGTTCGACGATCTGGAGGGCGATGGGCAGCGCCTCCTGCTCGACGAGGACGAGGATAGAGTCGACCCCAAGGGCCTGACCGATGCCGAGCCGGACGCAACGGAGCGCAATTGATGTATCGTGACCGAAGTCGGTGGGCATCAAAAGGGTAAGCTATACCCGTTGGGGCCTGTCAGGGAGCCGTGTCGGGCTAGAAACCATCATACTTTCCAACACGCTGGGGGTTCCCATGTGGAAAAATCTCACCATCCATTCCCGGCTCATGGTCGCAGCCATCCCCGGCATTTTGCTGATTGGCGCCGCGCTGGTCCTGATTGCCTATTTCACAGCGTCTTCCATGGCCCAGACGCTGGTGCATCAGACGCTGCTCACCAAGGCCGATGGCGATCTGCGCGCCGCCAAGCTCTACATCGCGCGTGACTTTGGCCAACTGAGCTTGCAGGGCGGCCAATTGGTCGATGCCCAGGGTCGTTCGATCGAAGGGCGCACGGAGATGCCCGACGCCATCGGTCGCGATCTGGGGTTGGTGTTCAGCCTCTTTGCTCGCGATGGCACGGACTTCGTCCGTGTCGCTACCAGTGTACGCGATGCCAACGGGCGGCTTCAGCTCGGCACCCGGCTCGGCGAGTCGAGCGCGGCCCATGATCCACTGGTGCGGGGCGAGCGCTATGTGGGTGAATCCGACATCCTGGGCGAACCGCACCTGACGGCCTATGAGCCGCTGCACGATGCCGCCGGTCAGGTGATCGGCGTCTTCGGGCTCGGCATCCCCAAGACCCGCGCCACGACCATCGTCGCTAAGGGCATGGCCGAGATGGTGCTCGCCATGGGCGTGGCGCTCCTGGTGGTGATCGCGGTCGGTATTCTGGGCATCCTTGGGATAGCACGCATGATCACCGGTCCCATCCGCCGGGTCACTGCCGGCCTGCGCGAGATCGCCGAAGGCGAGGGCGATCTCAGTCAGCGCCTCCCCGCCGAAGGGAACAACGAGCTGGCCGAGCTGGCGCGAACCTTCAACCTCATCGTCGAGCGTATCCACGAGATGGTCAAGGAGGTCGCCGGGGTCTCGACGCATCTGGCCTCGGCGGCCGAGGAGCTGTCGCTCACCAGTGGCGAGACCAGCGAACAGGTGCACATGCAGCTCTCCGAGACCGATCAGGTCGCCACCGCCATCCATGAGATGACGGCCACGGTCGAGGAGGTCGCGCGCCATGCCGCCGATGCCGCGCACGCCGCCCAGGAGACCGACCGCGAGGCCGAGGCTGGCTCTCGGGTGGTCGAACAGACCATCTTCGCCATCGAGGCGCTCGCTAACGAAGTCGAGGCGGCCGGTCAGGTCATCACCCGTCTGTCGGATGACAGCCGCGAAATCGGCGCCGTGCTCGATGTGATCCGCGGCGTGGCAGCCCAGACCAATCTGCTGGCCCTGAACGCCGCGATCGAGGCCGCCCGCGCCGGTGAACAGGGGCGCGGCTTCGCCGTGGTCGCCGATGAGGTGCGAACCCTGGCCAGCCGTACCCAGGATTCGATTCAGGATATCCAGGACAAGATCGAGCGCGTACAGTCCGGTTCGGCCGGTGCGGTGGCTGTCATGGATCAGGGACGCGTCCGGGCTGGCGAGGGCGTGGCTCAGGCGCGTCAGGCCGGCGAGTCATTGCGCGCCATCGCCGCCGCCATCGCGCGCATCAATGACATGAACACCCAGATCGCGAGTGCGGCCGAGGAGCAATCGGCCGTGGCCGAGGAGATCAACCGCAATATCCAGTCGCTGTCCCAGAGCGTGAGTCAGATCTCGGATGGAGCGACGCAGGCGGCTTCCGCCAGCGGCGAACTGGCCAGGCTCGCGGCGAGTCTTCAGGATAGCTCGGGGCGATTCAAGATATGATCTCGACTCCGCTGTCGCGAATGATCGCTCGTAGAGGAGGAAGCCATCCATGCTGACCAATGACGAACGCCGGGGATTCCGACGCTTGGAGACCGAGACCGATGTCACCATCACCCGCCTGATGACGGGTGAATCCATGACCACCAGCCTGATCAACCTGAGTGCCTCGGGATGCGCCTTTCGCTCCGATCGACCGATTGCGCCCGATGAGGAGTTGGAGATCCTGGTCCTCAGTCCGAACCCGAAGATCGAGCCGCTGCGTCGGCGCGCGTGTGTGGCTCGCGTGACCCAGGACGAGGAGGGACGGCTGATCGCGGTCGAATTCGTGCTCGATCAGGATTGAGGACTCGCCCGCGCTCGTACCCATCCCGTCCGCCGTCCAGCCGCCATGCGTTACTTCTATTTCAGCCTGAACATCCAGCGCACCGAGTATCTGCGTTATTACCAGGGCTCGGCCGCGCGCGTGGTCGTGCGCGCCCATGACGGGCGCACACTGTCCATTCCGGCGATCAATCTGCGTCAGTTCGTCACTCATGCCGGTATCCAGGGCCGATTCCGCGCCACGATTGATGAAAACAATCGGCTGATCGCGTTGGAGCGTCAGGCGGATTGAGAGCAGGGTTTGTGATGGTGGTTCAGAATGGACGTCGCGTGCCAACGTCTAACCATCTTGCGTATCATGCCCGTCAGATCGACCGCCATACGAACCACCCGGAGACACCTCGTGTCCGACCAGAAGTTCCGCCTCGTCACTCGCAGCGATTTCGACGGCCTGGTGTGCGCCGTCCTGCTCAAACATCTGGATCTGATCGACGACATCACCTTCGTCCATCCCAAGGACATGCAGGATGGCAAGATCGCGATCACCGACCGTGATATCACCACCAATCTGCCCTATGTCGAGGGTGTCCATCTGGCCTTCGATCATCATCTGTCCGAGACCCTGCGCACGGGTCGGCACGACAATCACGTCATCGATCCGGATGCCCCCTCGGCGGCGCGCGTGGTCTGGCGTTATTACGGCGGTCACGACGCCTTCCCGCTCGCCTGGGACGAGATGATGGAGGCGGTCGACAAGGGCGATTCGGCTCAGTTCGATCAGGAAGACGTGCTGCATCCTACGGGCTGGGTGCTGCTGAATTTTTTGATGGACGCGCGCACCGGACTCGGGCGCTTCCGCGAGTTCCGCATCTCCAACTACAACCTGATGATGGATCTGATCGACTACTGCAAAAATCACGACATCGATCAGATCCTGGCCCTGCCGGATGTTCGCGAGCGTGTCGAGCTCTATTTCGAGCACGAAGAGCAGTGTAAGGAACAGATTCGACGCTGCGCCACAGTCCACGACAATCTGGTGGTGCTGGATCTGCGCGGCGAGGAGACCATCTGGGCCGGCAACCGCTTCATGATCTATGCGCTCTTTCCGCAGTGCAACATCTCGATTCATGTGCTCTGGGGCGTCAAGCAGCAGAACACCGTCTTCGCCACCGGCAAATCCATCTTCGACCGTAGCTCCAAGACCAATGTCGGCGAGCTGATGCTGGAGTACGGCGGCGGCGGACATCAGGCCGCCGGCACCTGCCAGGTCGACAACGACCGTGCCGAGCAGGTCTTGGGCGAGCTGATCGCGCGGATCAATGCCGACGGCTGAGGCTGAAATCGGCACTAGTATTCCTGGAGCTACCAACGTGTCCTGTCGCATCGAAATCCTGCAAATGAACCCCCTGGTCGGCGACGTGGCCGGTAACGCCGAGCGTCTGATCGCGGCGGCCCGGCGCGCGAGCGGGCAGGGCATCGATCTGCTGGTCTGCCCCGAGCTGGCCCTGACCGGCTATCCGCCGGAGGATCTGCTGCTACGTCCCGAGTTCATCGCACGGGTCGAGACGGCGCTGGCGCGTCTCCAGTCGGAGGTCCAGGGAATCACCCTGGTGTTCGGTTACCCGCGCGCCTCGGTCGGCGGGCTGTTCAACGTCGCCGGCGTGATCCGCGACGGCGCTCTGATCGCCGAGTACGCCAAGCAGCATCTACCCAACTACAGCGTCTTCGACGAAAAACGCTACTTCCAGCCCGGCACGGGCGCCACCGTCTTCGAGCACTGCGGACTGCGTTTCGGTCTGAGCGTCTGCGAGGACATCTGGTGGGAGGAGCCGACCCGCGAGGCCGCCGAGGCCGGCGCTCAGGTGCTGCTCAATCTCAACGCCTCGCCCTTCCACGGCGGCAAGATCGCCGAGCGCGAGGCGCTGGTGGCGCGGCGCGCGCGCGCCCATGGACTGACCATCCTCTATGCCAATCTGGTCGGCGGTCAGGACGAACTGGTGTTCGATGGGGCCTCCTTCGTCGTTGATCCCGATGGCCGGATCACGCACCGCGCGAGCGTATTCACCGAAACGACGCTCGCCCTCAAGCTCGATGCCGATGGGGTACCCGTCACGGGGAGCGCCGAACCGCTCCCCGACTGGCCCGGTGAAGAGGAAACGATCTACGAAGCCCTGGTGCTGGGCGTGCGTGACTATGTGCGCAAGAACGGCTTCGAGGGCGCGGTTCTGGGTCTGTCCGGCGGTATCGATTCAGCCCTGGTACTGGCGATCGCCGCTGACGCACTCGGCCCCGAGCGGGTCGAGGCCGTGCTCATGCCCTCGCGCTATACCGCCGACATGAGCAACGAGGATGCGCTCGAACAGGCCCGGCGCATGGGGGTGTCGAGTCGCGTCATCCCGATCGAGCCGGCCTTCCGCGCCTTTCTCGACATGCTCGAACCCGTCTTCGCCGGTCAACCGGTAGATGTCACCGAGGAGAACATCCAGGCACGCTGTCGCGGCATCATCCTCATGGCCATCAGCAACAAGTCCGGACGCATCCTGCTGACCACGGGCAACAAGAGCGAGATGGCCGTCGGCTATGCCACGCTCTATGGCGACATGGCCGGTGGTTTCGCGCCGATCAAGGACGTGCCCAAGATGCTGGTCTACCGGCTGGCGCGCTATCGCAACGGCCGCTCGCCGGTGATCCCGGAGCGGGTGATCGAGCGCGCGCCCTCGGCCGAGTTGCGCCCAGATCAGACCGATCAGGATAGCCTGCCGCCCTATGACCTGCTCGATGCCATCCTCAAGCGCTATATCGAGGACGACGAGAGCGTGGAGGACATCGTGGCTCAGGACTATCCGGCCGATGTGGTCAAGCGTGTGGCTCGCTTGGTCGATCGTAACGAGTACAAACGCCGTCAGGCCCCGCCCGGCGTGCGCATCTCGCGACGGGCCTTCGGACGCGACCGACGCTATCCGATCACCAGCGGTTTCTAGGGTGGGCAGCGTTGCACGTCCCTGGCGCTGTTCATCCCTTCAAGGTCCACTTATACTGATCCGTGATTGATTCAGCGGATACGGCTTAACGGGAGAGCTGCATGAAAAAGGTCGAAGCGATCATCAAACCCTTCAAGCTGGACGACGTGCGCGAGGCGCTGTCGGCGGCGGGTATCACGGGCATGACGGCGATCGAGGTCAAGGGCTTCGGCCGTCAAAAGGGCCATACAGAACTCTATCGCGGTGCGGAGTATGTGGTCGACTTCCTGCCCAAGGTCAAGATCGAGCTGGTGCTGGCCGACGATCAGGTCGAGGAATGCATCAATGCCATCACCACGGCCGCGCGCACCGGCAAGATCGGTGATGGCAAGATCTTCGTCTCGGATGTGACGCGCGTGGTGCGTATCCGCACCGGCGAGGAGAACGAGGCCGCGATCTGAGCCTCGGTCTTTTGGTCTTCGGCCTCAGTTCTCGTCGAGCTGGAGATAGTCCCAGAGCCGGCGCGCCAGATCCACCTTTTCGGGTCGGACCTCGTCGGCGATGAAGCGCCCTTCCTGGCGGTTGAGGTCGAGCACCCGCTTGGCGTCGGCCGCCAGATCGTCCTTGCCGAGTGCGCGATAGGCGTCGATCAGCACTTCGAGCGCATCGTCCACGGCGCTGGTGCGCTGATAGTGCTGGATGACGTGGTTGGCGCGATTGGCCGCTGCCATATAGGCGCCGCGCTTCATGTAGTAGCGCGCGACATGGACCTCGTTCATGGCCAGATTGCTGCGCAGATAGACCATGCGCTGGCGCGCGTCCTCGGCGTACTTGCTGTTCGGGAAGCGCTCGACCAGGATCGCGAAGTCCTTGAAGGCATCGAGCGCCGAGCCCGGATCGCGCTGTGAGGCGTCGGTCGGGATGAAGCGGTCGAGGAAGCCGATACTGCGGTTGTAGTTGACGATGCCCTTCAGATAGTAGGCATAGTCGACATAGGGATTCTGGGGATAGAGCTTGATGAAGCGGTCGGCCGCCGCAAGCGCATCCTCCGGTTCCTCGGCCCGATAATGGGCATAGGCGACATCGAGTTGCGCCTGCATGGCATAGCGCCCGAAGGGATAGCGGGCCTCGAGCTTCTGATAGAGTTCGATGGCGCGCTCGTAGGAACCCGAGTCGAGTTCGGAGGCCGCCTCGGAATAGAGCTTGGAGGCGCTCCAACCCTCGGTCTCATCGATCTCCTTGCCGAAGATCCCGCATCCGGTGAGCGTCACGGCGAGCAGGAGCGCGGTCAATCGTGTTAACGTTCGTGACATGTCGCATGAGTATCTGTTTCGAAACGCTCCCAGTATACCCGAAGCCCGGTCTTGGCGAAGGTCTCACCTTGGATCTTCGCCGCGCGCACTCGACCGGCCGGACGCTGCCTGAATGAAGCCCTTTTCCACCGAAACCATCCGGCGTTCGCTCCGGGTCGAATCCGATCTCGCCGGCGGCCGGCTCGACCGTGTGCTGGCGCAGTTGCTGCCGGAGTTCTCGCGCGGTCGGCTCCAGCAATGGATCGAGGCCGGTCAGGTGCTGGTCGACGATCGGCCGTGCCGGGTGCGCGACAAGGTCTGGGGCGGCGAGTCGATCCGGATCGAGGCCGAGTTGGCCGTGGTCGACGAGCATCGGCCGCAGGCGATTGCGCTCGATCTGGTCTATGAAGACGAGCATCTGCTGGTCATCGACAAGCCCGCCGGTCTGGTCGTGCATCCGGCCGCCGGCAATCCCGACGGCACGCTCCTGAATGCACTGCTGCACCATGCGCCCGAGCTGGCGACCCTGCCGCGCGCTGGGATCGTGCATCGGCTCGACAAGGACACCACGGGCCTGATGGTGGTCGCGCGCACGCTCCAGGCGCACTGCGCGCTGGTCGAACAGCTCCAGCGGCGGATTGTGCATCGCGAATATCGGGCGCTGGTGCTGGGCACGCTGGTCGCGGGCGGGCGGGTCGAGGCGCCCATCGGTCGTCATCCGACCCAGCGCGTCAAGATGGCGGTGGTCGGCAACGGGCGCGAGGCCATCACCCATTATCGCGTCCTGGAATCCTATCCAGGGCATACGCTGCTGGCCGTCGAGCTGGAGACCGGACGCACCCATCAGATTCGCGTGCACATGACGCACATCCATCATCCGCTGGTCGGCGACACGACCTATGGCGCCCGACCGCGTCCGCCGCGCGGCTGTCATCCCGAGCTGGCTGCCGCGCTCCAGAGCTTTCCGCGTCAGGCGCTGCACGCCATCCGTCTGGGACTCATCCATCCGGCGACCGGAGCCGAGATGCAGTGGGAAGTGCCGATGGCCCCAGACCTCGACGCACTGTTGGAGTTGTTTCGCCGGGAGGTGGCCGATGGAGCTGATCGAGCCTGACTGGCCGGCACCGGCGTCCGTTCGTGCCTGTACGACCACCCGTCTGGGCGGAGTCAGCCAGGGGCCGTTCGCCAGTCTCAACCTCGGCGATCATGTCGGCGACGATCCCGAGCATGTCGCCCGCAATCGCGAAATCCTGTGTTCACATCTGGGTCTGCCCGCCGAACCACTGTGGTTGCGTCAGGTGCATGGTCGAGATGTGGCGCGGGCCGAATGTCCGGTCACGCCCATCCCTGAAGCCGATGCCGCGATCGCGACCACGCCCGGAGTTGTGTGCGCGGTCATGACTGCCGACTGTCTGCCGTTATTGCTCTGTGACGACCAGGGGACGCGCGTCTCGGCGGTCCATGCCGGATGGCGCGGACTGGCCGGCGGGGTGCTGGAGAGCGCGGTGGCGGCGATGGCGGTCGCGCCCGAACGGTTGCTGGTCTGGATGGGACCGGCGATCGGACCGGACGCCTTCGAGGTCGGTCCCGAGGTGCGCGCGGCCTTCGTCGCCGAGCATCCCGAGACCGCCGCCGCCTTTCGCCCCAGCCCGAGCACGGCTCAGGGTGAGCGCTGGCTGGCCGATCTGTTCGAACTCGCCCGGTTCAGACTCGCGCGACTCGGTGTCGAGCATGTCTATGGGGGAGGGGACTGCACCCTCTCCCAGCCGGGGCGTTTCTTTTCCTACCGGCGCGACGGCACCACCGGCCGTCTGGCCAGCCTGATCTGGCTCGCGCCGAACGACAGCCATGGGAGCTGAAGACCGTGACGGACACTCTGTCTGACTGGAACCTCTTGACCCTGGTCGGCGCCGACCGGCCGGGGATCGTCTCGCGCGTCACGCGCGCGCTGTATGAATGCGGCTGCAATCTGGGCGAAGCCTCGATGATCCGGCTCGGCGGCAACTTCACCATCATGCTGATGGTCAGCAGCGCGCGCCCGGATGCCGAGATCCTTGACGCTCTGGCGCCCGTGGCTGAGGAGCTCGGTCTGCGTATCCACCTCGATCCGTTGAGCGGCGGACTGCACCAGCATCTGATGCCCAACGTCCAGGTGCGGGTGACGGGCGCCGACCGCGCCGGGATCGTCGCCGATGTGACCGAGATCCTGGCCGAGCAGGGCTTCAACATCCTGGAACTGGACTCGGACGTCGCCGGCGAGCGCGAGCGCCCGGTCTACATCATGAACATCCAGGGCTACAGCGACCGCACCATCGAGGCCCTGGCCGACGCGCTGGTGCCGATGGCCGCGCGCGGCGTGTCGGTGGACGTCTCCCCGGTCGACCTGATGATCGGTTGAGTCATGGCGATCCTCGATATCCTCAAGCTGCCCGATCCGCGTCTCAAGCAGGTCTCGGAACCCGTCGAGACCTTCGATCAGGCGTTGCGCGATTTCATCGCCGATCTGGAAGAGACCCGTCTGGCCGGCCCGGGCGCCGTCGGCATCGCCGCGCCCCAGGTCGCCCACTTCCGGCGCATCGTCATCCTCGACCTTTCAGGGCGACCCAAGACGCCCAATCATGGCCATCTGGTGCTGATCAACCCCGAGATCACGCATTGGGAAGGCTTCGCCATGGGCCGCGAGGGCTGTCTCTCGGTCCCGGACTACACCGGCAACGTGATCCGCGCCACCCAGATCCGGCTCAAGGCCCAGGACGCCGACGGCGTCGAACACCAGTACGAGATGGAAGGATTCGAAGCGCGCGCGGTCCAACATGAACTCGATCATCTCGACGGACTGCTGTTCGTCGACCGTGTGGTCAGCCGTCGCACCGATCTCTATCGGCGCAAGGTCTACAAATAGCCCGAACCGGCGATTTCCTCACAGAGTACAACCCCAATGAAACAGCGCCTCTTTCGGTTTCCACTCTTGCTCGTCGCCCTGCTGATCGCGACGACGACCCTGGCGGCGCCGTCTTCGGTTCCGCTGTCGGAGCTCTTCCCGACCCCGACCCAGACCAAGGCCGCCATCGTCATCAACAAGGTGCTGGAGCGCTATCACTACCGCAAGGTCGCGCTCGACCGCGACTTCGCCGCCTCGGTGCTGGAGCGCTACCTCAAGGCGCTCGATCCGAGCCGCACCTTCTTCCTGGCGCGTGACGTGGAGCGGTTCCAGAATGGCGCGCGCCAGCTCGACGAGAGCCTGCGCCGGGGCGAGTTGGACATCGCCTTCGACATCTTCCGCGTCTACCGGATGCGGGTCGACGAGCGGGTCGCCTACGCACTCAAGCTGCTCGACGGGCGCTTCGAGTTCGATACCGCCGAGACCTTCACCTTCGAGTCCGACGAGACGCCCTGGGCGCGTAGCGCGGCTGAACTCGACGAGCGCTGGCGCAAGCGCGTCAAGCACGATTACCTCTCGCTGCGTCTGGCCGACAAGTCCGACGATGAGGTGCGCGACCGGCTGCGCAAGCGCTACGAGGGGCTGGCGCGGCGCATCCATCAGTTCAAGGGTGAGGACGTCTTCCAATCCTTCATGAATGCCTATACCGAGACCATCGAGCCGCATACCAGCTATATGTCGCCGAGCACCTCGGAGAACTTCGACATCAGCATGAAGCTGTCGCTGGAGGGCATCGGCGCGGTGCTGCGCTCGGACAATGAATACACCATCGTCCAGAGCACGGTCCCCGGCGGTCCGGCGCGCGAGTCGGGCCAGATCCACACCGGCGACCAGATCCTCGGCGTGGCTCAGGGACTCGACGGTCCCATGGAGGACGTCGTCGGCTGGCGTCTGGAGGACGTGGTCGACAAGATCCGCGGTCCCAAAGGCTCGGTGGTGCGCCTGCAGATCCAGCCCAAGACCAGCGGTTCGTCCAAGCCCGTGCGCGAGGTCGCCCTGGTGCGCAACGAGATCAAGCTCGAGGATCAGGCCGCCAAGAGCTATGTGGTCGATGATCTCGCCAACGCCCCCGGACTCAAGGTCGGCGTGATCGAGATCCCGGCCTTCTATCGCGACTTCGAGGCCGAGGGGAACGGCACGGCCGATTTCCGCAGCACCACGCGCGACGTGCGCCGGCTCATCAATGATCTGGTGATGCGCGGTATCGACGGTCTGCTCATCGACCTGAGGTCCAACGGCGGTGGTTCGCTGGCTGAGGCCACCTCGCTGACCGGACTGTTCATCGACGTCGGCCCCGTGGTCCAGGTCAAGGACGCCTTCGGCAAGGTCGAACTGGAAGCCGACCGCGATCCGGGCGTGGCCTACAACGGTCCGCTCGCCGTCCTGGTCGACCGCGAGAGCGCCTCGGCCTCCGAGATCTTCGCCGCCGCCATCCAGGACTACGGGCGCGGACTGGTCATCGGCGAGCCGACCTTCGGCAAGGGCACGGTGCAGACGCTCATCGATCTCAACCGCTATGTGCCGGGTGAAAAGAGTGATCTGGGGCGTCTGCGTCTGACCATGGCCGAGTTCTTCCGCATCAGCGGCGGCAGTACCCAGTTGCGCGGCGTGGAGCCGGACATCCGTTTCCCGAGCGCCGAGTACATGAGCGAACATGGCGAGCGTTCGCTCGACAACGCCCTGCCCTGGACCCAGATCGATCCGGCCGGCTTCAAGAAGGTCGGCGAGCTGCGTTTCGACGCCCTGGCGCGCCGCTCTGCCGAGCGTGTGAGTAAGGACGAAGGCTTCAAGATGCTCACCGAGCGCAGTCGTCTGGTACGCGAGGTCGAGGAGCAGAAGCGGGTTTCGCTGCGTGAATCCGAACGGCGTGCTGAGGACGAGCGGCGCAATCAGCGCTTCAAGGACGATCAGGAGCGCTTCCTGCGTGCGCGCGGTCTGACCCCGGTCGATGAAGAGGCCGATCAGGTCGACGAGGAGGCGTTGGAGAAGCAACGCGAGGTCATCGCGCGTATCGAGGCCGAGGAGGCTGCGCGCATCCTGGCCGACGGCATCCTGATGCAGCGGACCGACAACGGGCCGCGCGCGGTGATGAGGAATTGAGCTTGAGCGAGACCGCGATGGATCTGGAGCCGGTGCTCGACCGGCTCCATCGGGCCGGCGCGAGCGCGGCACTGCGCGAGAACCGGATCGGCTTGGAAAAAGAGAGTCTGCGCGTCGCGCCGGACGGACGCCTGGCACAAACACCGCATCCGCCGGCGCTCGGCTCGGCGCTCACTCACCCGCACATCACGACCGACTTCTCCGAGGCCCTGATCGAACTGGTCACGCCGGCGCTGACCGACCCGCGCGCGGTGCTCGACTTTTTGCGCGACATCCATGTCCTCGTCAACCGCCATCTGGACGACGAACGGCTCTGGGCCACCAGTATGCCCTGTGTCATCAAGGGCGGCTCCGCCATCCCGCTCGCCCGCTACGGCGCCTCCAATGCCGCGACCATGAAGACGGTCTATCGGCGCGGACTCGGCAACCGCTATGGGCGGGTGATGCAGGTGATCGCGGGGGTGCATTTCAACTTCTCCTTCGCCGACGCCTTCTGGACGCTGTATCAGGCCGAGCGCGACGACCGGGCCGAGCCGGGGTTCTTCCGCTCCGAGGCCCAAATGAGCATGATCCGCAACCTGCAACGGATCGGTTGGCTGGTTCCCTATCTGTTCGGCGCCTCGCCGGCGGTTTGCGGCAGCTTCGTTCAGGGACAGGAAACCGACCTGGAGCGTTTCGACCCGCACACGCTCTACTATCCCTATGCCACGTCCCTGCGCATGGGCGACATCGGCTATCAGAACAAGCAGGAAGAGGGTACGGGCATGAAGGCCTGCTATGACAGCCTCGATGCCTATGTGCGCAGTCTGACCTGGGCCATCGAGACGCCCTGTCCGCAGTACGAGACCATTGGGATCAAGGTCGGCGATCGCTACGAGCAGCTCAACGCCAACGTGCTCCAGATCGAGAACGAGTACTACAGCACGGTGCGGCCCAAACAGATCACCGAGTGGCTGGAGAAACCGACCCACGCCCTGCGCCGGCGCGGCGTCCGCTATGTCGAGCTGCGCTCGCTCGACGTCAATCTGTTCGAACCGCTCGGCGTCGGTCTGGAGCAACTGGAGTTTCTGGAGATCCTGATGCTCTATTGCCTGCTCCAGGACAGCCCCCGGATCGCGACACGTGAGCGGCGCAACATCGACGAGAATCAGGTACTGGTCGCCCATCGCGGGCGCGAACCTGGGTTGCGTCTGGCGCGCGATCGCGAGGCCGTCGAGTTGCGCGTCTGGGCGCACGAGATCCTCGACGGCATGATCGGGATCGCCGAATTGCTCGATGGCGGTTCGGATGGGCCACATGTGGCGAACCTGAGACGCCAGCGCGAGAAGATCGATCATCCGGACCTGACCCCATCGGCGCGGATGCTCGCCGAGATGCGAGACCGGGGCGAGGGCTTCTTCGCCCTGGCCTGGCGCTGGTCGGAGACACATCGGCAGGCATTCCAGATGGCCGAACTCGCCCCTGAACAGCAGGCACTCTTCGAGCGGCTGGCCGCCGAGTCGATCGCGCGCCAGCAGGCGATCGAGGCATCCGACCAGGTGGATTTCGATACCTTCCTGAACGACTATTTCGCCGCTCGTGTTCCAGCTCAGCCGCCGATGCACTGAACGTCCGCTGACGCCCTTTGCTATCATTCGCGCCCTGTCCATCCGCCGGATTTAGCCCATGCCCGAAGACGTCGTACAGGCTGCCGATACAGCCTCGACACGCACCGTCGCGGCCGTCGATCTCGGTTCCAACAGTTTTCACATGGTCGTCGCCCGCATCGACGACGGTCATGTCCAGATCACCGACCGTCTCAAGGAGATGGTGCGACTCGGTGAGGGACTGACCGAGGATCACAGCATCACGCCAGAGGTCGCCGAGCGCGCACTCGCCTGTCTGGAACGCTTCGGGCAGCGTCTGCGCGGCTTTGCGCCCGAGGACGTGCGCGCCGTCGGCACCAACACGCTGCGCCAGCTCGATCCGGGCGCCGATTTCATTCAGCGCGCCGAGTCCGCGCTCGGACACAGTATCGACGTCATCGCCGGACGCGAGGAGGCGCGTCTGATCTATCTGGGTGTGGCCTATGGGTTGGCTTCCAGTGGGGAGCGGCGGCTGGTGGTCGACATCGGCGGCGGCAGTACCGAGATGATCGTCGGGCGCGCCTTCTCGCCGCGTCTGCGCGAGAGTCTGCACATGGGCTGTGTGAGCATGACGCGCCGTCACTTCGCCGATGGACGGATCACGGCCAAGGCCATGCAGCGCGCCGAGCTGACGGGCGCCCTGGAGGTCCGTCCGGTGCGCGAACTCTTCCGCCGCACCTGCTGGGAGCGGGCGGTCGGGAGTTCCGGGACCATCCGCGCCATCGCCACCGTGGTCCAGGCCGAGGGCTGGTGCGAGGACGGCATCTCGGCCGAATCGCTGATGCGACTGCGCGAAGCCTTGATCGACGCCGGCAAGGTCTCGGCGCTCGATCTCAAGGGCTTGAGCGAGGAGCGCCGTCCGGTGTTCGCCGGTGGTGTGGCCGTGCTGCGCTCGGTGTTCGACTCGCTCGGTATCGCGCACATGCAGGTCTCGGACTATGCCCTGCGCGAGGGCGTGCTCTACGAGATGATGGGCCGCCATCAGCAGGGCGACGTGCGTGATCGGACCGTCGCCACGCTCTGCCGGCAGTTTCATGTCGATCAGGAACATGGCCGGCGTGTCGAGGCAACGGCGCTGAGTCTCTATCGTCAATTGGTCAAGCCCTGGTCGCTCGACGATCTCGACTATCCGCGTATGCTCGCCTGGGCCGCGCGCGTGCATGAGATCGGCGTCATGGTCGCCCACAGCCAATATCAGAAGCATGGCGCCTATCTGCTGCGCAACGCCGATCTGCCCGGCTTCACGCGCCAGGAGCAGACTATGCTCGCGGCGCTGGTGTTCGGACATCGGCGCAAGTTCCCGGTGCAGGAATTCGCCGCGCTGCCCCAGGCCGTCCAGCTCGCGGTGCGGCGGCTGTGCGTCATCCTGCGTCTGGCGGTGCTGCTGCATCGTGGCCGCTCGGTCGACAGCAAGCCGAATCCGATCCTTCAGGTCGAGGGCGAGAACCTGACGCTGAGTTTTCCGGACGACTGGCTCGCCGGCCATCCGCTGACCCAGTTGGAGCTGGAGCAGGAGGCCGAGCGGTTGGCGGCAGCCGGGATGGTGTTGCGTTTTGGCTGACGACAGAGAGCCGACACCCGATTCAGCGTGCGCTCCCCCGGCGCCGACGACTCGGCAACGCTGGCGTCGACGTCTGGGCGGCTGGCTGGTCAACCTCGTCCTGATCGTGGCGATCGTCGTCGGTGTTCAGTGGTGGAAGGGACGGACCCTGGTCACGGGCGAGGCCCCGCCGCTGGTTGGCCGCACGGTGGATGGCACATCGATCGATCTCGCCGACTGGCGCGGGCGACCGGTGCTGGTGCATTTCTGGGCGACCTGGTGTCCGGTGTGCCGGATCACCGACGGCACCATCGACGCCATCGCCAACGATCACGCCGTCGTCACGGTTGCGCTGCAATCGGGGACGGAGGATGAGATCCGCGCCTACATGCGCGAGGCCGGGCAGGATTTCCGGGTCGTCTTGGACCCTGATGGTCGTTTGGCTCGGACCTGGGGCGTGGCGGGTGTGCCGACCAGCTTTGTGATCGATGGCGATGGACGTATTCGCTCGTCGATCGTTGGGGTCAGCACTGGGCTGGGGTTACGGCTGCGTCTCTGGCTGGCGGGGCGGTAATTCCCCCCCTCTCCCGCGAGGGGAGAGGGGCGTTCGGTCGCTTCTCAGCGTTTCTTCGGCGGCATCAGGTCCGTGATGGAGCCATGCGCCATCTCGGCGGCGAGTCCGATGGTCTCGCACAGCGTTGGATGCGGGTGGATGGTCAGGCCGATGTCCTCCATGTCGGCGCCCATCTCCAGCGCCAGCACCGCCTCGCCGATCAGCTCGCCGGCGTTGGGGCCGACGATGCCGGCGCCCAGGATGCGCTTGGTCTCCGGATCGAACAGCAGCTTGGTCAGGCCCTCGTCGCGATGGATGCCGAGCGCGCGTCCGCTCGCCGCCCAGGGGAAGACGCCCTTCTCGTAGGGGATGCCGTCGGCCTTGGCCTGGGTCTCGGTCAGGCCCATCCAGGCGACCTCGGGGTCGGTATAGGCGACCGAGGGAATGGTCAGCGGGTCGAACAGCGACGGCTGTCCGGCGATGACCTCGGCGGCGACCTTGGCCTCGTGCGTGGCCTTGTGCGCCAGCATCGGGCCGCCGACCACGTCGCCGATGGCGAAGATGTGCGGGACGTTGGTGCGCTGATGCTGGTCGACCTTGATAAAGCCGTGCTGGTCGACCGTCACGCCCGCTGCCTCGGCGTCGATGAGCTTGCCGTTTGGCAGACGCCCGACGGCCACCAGCACCTTGTCGTAGAGTTCGGTGCCCGGATGCTTGCCCTCGAACACCACCTTGATGCCTTCGGGTCCGGCGCTCATGCTGGCGACCTTGGTTTCGAGCAAGATGTTCTCGTAGCGCTTCTTGATGATCTTCTCGACCGCCTTGACCAGATCCGGGTCGCAGCCGGGCATGAGCTGATTCTTCAGCTCGACCACGTCGATCCGCGAACCGAGCGCGCTGTAGACGCTCGCCATCTCCAGACCGATGATGCCGCCGCCGACGATCAAGAGCCGATCGGGCACGTCGGCCAGGGCCAGCGCATCGGTCGAGTCCATGACGCGCGAGTCCTCGTGCGGGAAGCCGGGGATCTTCATCGGCGAGGAGCCGCAGGCGATGATGGCCTGATCGAAGCGCACCCGCACACGCCCTTCCTTGGTCTCCACACCGATCCGGTTGGGCGACTCGAAGCGCCCGGCGCCCTGGACGACCTGGACGTTGCGCTGCTTGGCGAGTGCGCTCAGTCCGCCGGTGAGCTTGGCGACGACTCTGTCCTTGCCGGCGCGCATCTTGGCCAGATCGACCTCCGGCGCGCCATAGGTCACGCCCATGACGCCGAGCGTCTTGACCTCTTCCATGATGGCGGCCGTGTGCAGCAGCGCCTTCGACGGGATGCAGCCGACGTTGAGACAAACCCCGCCGAGCGTCGGATAGCGCTCGATCAGGACGACCTTCTTGCCCAGATCGGCGGCGCGGAAGGCGGCCGTGTAACCGCCGGGGCCGGCACCGAGCACCACGACCTCGGTCACGATTTCCTGGACGGCTGTGGTCTCGGCGGCCAGTTCGGCGTCGTCATCGGACGCCCTGTCGTCGCTCTCGTCAACCGACGCGGAGGCGACGTCGAGCGTCAGGATCGGATCGCCCTGCGAGATCAGATCGCCGATCTTAACGTTCACGGCCTTTACGACTCCGGCCCGGGGCGATGGGATCTCCATGCTGGCCTTGTCGCTCTCGACTGTTACCAGTGACGTCTCCGGCTCGATCCGATCACCGGGGGCGACCAGGATCTCGACGATCTGCACGTCCTTGAAATCTCCGATGTCCGGAACCTTGACCTCGATGATGGTGCTCATGGTGGGGCTTCTCTCACGGGCGCCACAGGCGCTGACAATCGTTATGGGATAAGACCCGCCATCCTATCAGATCAGCAAGCGTCGGATGTCACCGAGCAGTTCGCGCAGCAGGCTGGTGAAGCGTGCCCCGTCGGCGCCGTCGACCACGCGATGGTCGTAGGACAGCGACAGCGGCAGCATCCGGCGCGGCACGAACTCGCGCCCGTTCCACACCGGCTTCATCTCGGCACGCGAGACGCCGAGGATGGCGACCTCGGGCGCGTTGACGATGGGCGTGAAGGCCGTCCCGCCGACGCCGCCGAGACTGGAGATCGAGAAGCAGCCGCCCTGCATGTCGCCCGGCAGCAGCTTGCCGTCGCGCGCCTTGGCGCTGAGATCCGCCAGTTCGGTGGCGAGCTGGTGCAGACCCTTCCGGTCGACATCGCGCACCACCGGGACGACCAGACCGTTCTGCGTGTCGACCGCGACGCCGATATGGGTGTAATGCTTGTGGACCAGACTCTCGCCATCCGGGGTCAGTGACGCCTTGAGCACGGGCATCCGCGCCAGTGCCGTCGCCACGGCCTTGAGCAGGAAGGGCAGGAGGGTCAGCTTGACGCCCGCCTTGGCCGAGTCATCCTTCTGGGTCTGGCGGAAGGCTTCCAGATCGGTGATATCGGCTTCGTCGAACTGGGTGACATGCGGAATGCCGATCCAGCAGCGGTGCAGATGCCGACCGCTGAGCTTGCGGATGCGCGGCAGTTCCCGGATCTCGGTCGGGCCGAAGCGGCTGAAATCGACCTCGGGCGCGCTCGGGAGCTGGAAGACGCCCGCCGTGCCCGGCTCGATCGCCGCACTGCCGCCCTGGGCCAGGGTCTGCTTGACATAGCCCTGAACGTCGTCCTTGACGAGGCGACCCTTGGGGCCGGTGCCCTTCACCCGCGCCAGATCCACGCCCAACTCGCGTGCGAAGCGGCGCACGGCAGGACTCGCATGGGCCTTGCGACCACGGGCGATGGCGGTCATGTCCTCGGGACGCGGAAGCACGGGGGCCTGACGCCGCTCGGTCTCACCGGGGGCGCGGCGGAGCGGCTCAGGCTCGACATCCGGCTCGGCTCCTGGGCTGGGGGCTGGGGCCGCCGGTTCCGGAGTCTGAAGCGTGGCGGCCGGCGGGGACGTTTCGTCCGAACCTGAACCCACGGCGGACGACCCGGCCGGCTCGACCCGCATCAGCCGATCGCCCTGACTGACGCGATCGCCGGTCTTGACCAAGACCTCCCGAACCAGCCCGCCGATGGGGGCGGGAACCTCGATGGTCGCCTTGTCGCTTTCGAGGGTCAGAATGGATTGTTCGGCTTCGATCCGGTCGCCGGGAGCGACCAGGATCTCTATGATCTCGACACCAGAAAAATCGCCGATGTCGGGCAAGAGGATTTCTTCGAGGCTTGACACGCGCAATGCTCCTTAAAACCTGTTGACCAGTCGGCTCAGACGTTCACGGGGTTGGGCTTGTCCGGATCGATGCGGTATTTGGCGATGGCGTCCGTCACCATCGATACTGGCACCGTGCCCTCGTCGGCGAGCGCCTTGAGTGCGGCGAGCGCGACCTGATGGCGATCGACCTCGAAGAACTTTCTGAGCTGACGGCGCATGTCGCTGCGCCCGAAGCCATCGGTGCCGAGCGTCACATAGCGGCGCGGCACATAGGGCCGGATCTGATCGGCCTGGAGCCGCATGTAGTCGGTCGCGGCGACGATGGGGCCGCGCGTGTCGCCGAGTTGGGATTCGACCCAGGTGACGCGCGCGGTCTGGTCGGGATGGAGCCGGTTCCAGCGCTCGATCTCGATGCCCTCGCGGCGCAGTTCGTTGAAGCTGGTGACGCTCCAGACGGTCGAACCGATACCGAAATCCTGCTCCAGCAACTCGGCCGCCGCCAGCACTTCGCGCAGGATGGTGCCCGAGCCGAGCAACTGGACCCGAGGCTCGCCGTCGGCGCCGTGCCGGACCGGATGCATCCCCTTGAGGATGCCCTCGGCGCAACCCTCGGGCATCGGCGGCTGGACGTAGTTCTCGTTCATCGCCGTGATGTAGTAGAAGACGTTCTCCTTGTCCTCATACATCCGCCGCAGTCCGTCCTGCACGATGACCGCTAGCTCATAGGCATAGGCCGGGTCGTAGGCCACACAGTTCGGAATGGTCGAGGCCAGAATCAGGCTGTGACCATCCTGATGCTGTAAGCCTTCACCGGCCAGCGTGGTGCGCCCGGCCGTGCCGCCGATCATAAAGCCGCGCGCGCGCATGTCGCCCGCCGCCCAGGCCAGATCGCCGATGCGCTGAAAGCCGAACATCGAGTAATAGATATAGAAGGGGATCATGCTCTGGCCATGATTGGCATAGGCCGTGGCCGCCGCGATCCAGGACGACATGGCCCCGGCCTCGTTGATGCCCTCCTGCAGGATCTGGCCCTTCTTGTCCTCGCGGTAGTACATCACCTGATCGGAATCGACCGGCTCATAGAGCTGGCCCTGCGAGGCATAGATCCCGAGCTGACGGAACATGCCCTCCATGCCGAAGGTGCGCGCCTCGTCCGGGACGATGGGCACCACGTACTGGCCGATCTGCTTGTCGCGCACCAGGAGCGTGAGCAGCCGCACGAAGGCCATGGTGGTCGACATCTCCTTGTCGCCGCTACCCTCCAGCAACGACTTGAAGACATCGAGCGCCGGTACCTGGAGCGCCGGGGCCTCGTCGCGCCGCGCCGGCAGGAAACCGCCGAGCCGTTCGCGCCGTGCGTGCAGATACTGACTCTCGGCGCTGTCCGGCGCCGGCTTGTAGAAGGGCGTGGCGTCGATCTGATCGTCCGAGATCGGGATGTTGAAGCGGTCGCGGAAGGCCCGCAGCGCCGTCTCGCCCATCTTCTTCTGCGAGTGGGTGATGTTCATGCCCTCGCCGGCCACACCCATGCCATAGCCCTTGACTGTCTTGGCCAGGATCACGGTCGGCTGGCCGGTGCAGCTCATGGCGGCGGCATAGGCGTTGAAGACCTTGATCGGGTCATGACCGCCGCGATTGAGCCGCCAGATGTCCTCGTCCGACATGTTGGCGACCATGGCCTTGAGTTCATCGTACTTGCCGAAGAAGTGCTCACGGGTGTAGGCGCCGCCCTTGGCCTTGTACGCCTGATAGTCGCCGTCGAGACATTCCTCCATGCGCTTGAGCATCAGGCCGAGCTTGTCGCGCGCGAACAGCGGATCCCAGTAGCGGCCCCAGACGACCTTGATGACGTTCCAGCCCGCGCCCCGGAACACGGCTTCCAGCTCCTGGATGATCTTGCCGTTGCCGCGCACCGGCCCGTCGAGCCGTTGCAGGTTGCAGTTGACCACGAACACCAGATTGTCGAGCCGCTCACGCGCGGCCAGCGAGATCGCGCCCAGGGATTCCGGCTCGTCCATCTCGCCGTCGCCGAGGAAGGCCCAGACCTTGCGCCCGGCGGTGTTGACCAGTCCGCGATCGCGCAGATAGTGCATGAAGCGCGCCTGGTAGATGGCCATCAGCGGTCCGAGTCCCATCGAGACCGTCGGGAACTGCCAGAAACCGGGCATCAGCCAGGGATGCGGATAGGACGACAGGCCGTTGCCGTCGACCTCCTGGCGGAAGTGATGGAGCTGCTCCTCGCTGATCCGCCCTTCGAGGAAAGCGCGGGCATAGATACCGGGCGCGCTGTGACCCTGGAAGAACACCAGATCCCCGCCATGATCCTTGGTGCGCGCGTGCAGGAAGTGGTTGTAGGCGACATCGATCAGGGTCGCCGAGGAGGCGAAGCTGGAGATGTGCCCGCCCAGCTCGGTCGAGAGCCGATTGGCCTGGACCACCATCGCCATCGCATTCCAGCGCACCAGCGAGCGGATGCGCCGCTCCAGGGCCAGATCGCCCGGAAAGGGCTGCTCGGCCTGGACCGGGATGGTGTTCAGATAGGCGGTGTTGGCGCTGTAGGGCAGATAGGCGCCCGAGCGCCGGGCCTTGTCGATCAGGCGTTCGAGCAGGAAATGGGCGCGCTCGACGCCCTCGTTCTCCAGCACGGCCTCGAGCGAGTCGAGCCATTCCTGAGTCTCTTGCGGATCGATATCGGGCTTATGGGTCATGTCGCTTCCAGGGAGACGTTAGGGACGATGTCGGTTGGACAAGGTCGCGAGTATACCTGGATCGACAATTTATTAAATACTCAGGATTCGATTGCGCAATGCACGAGTGGCATGACCGGCATCCACGGCCCACCGAATCGGCCGCGACTCAGCCCGTTGGACGCAGGAGCCTCAGAACCGCCTCGCACACCTCGGGGATGACTCGGGCGACCGCCGGACTCAGCCCAGGCGACCAGTCGATCGCTGCCGGCTGGATGCCCAGGATGAGGATCTCGGGCGGCAGGATGCCCAGCGCCTCGCCCAGCGTCAGCGCCTCGGCCAGACCGGCCGCATGCAGATTGCCGCGAAGCTGGGGGTCGAGTCCGCGCACGGACTCCGGTGTCAGACAGCGCCAGACGCCGGGCGACTCGCCCATGTCGGCGGCATCCAGGATGATGACCCGGTCGTGCCTCTGGAGTCTGAGGACGAGATCAAGACCGGGTGTGCCGCCGTCCAGCAGGGTCACGTCGGGCGGCAGGTTTGGCAGGGCTTCGAGGACAGCGGCCCCGATGCCGTCGTCGCCGCGCAACGGATTGCCCAGCGCCAGGATGAGGGTGTTCATGTAGGGGATCTCGGTCGCGCCCCCCGGACGAACCGGGGAACGCAAAGCCGATCAGGTCAAACGAAGCGGACGTTCAGCATGTGGGTCGAGCAGGAGATGCAGGGATCATAGGCACGCACCAGCATTTCCAGAGCGAGCGTGATGTCTTCCTGACTGCGATCCAGGATGGTCGGCACCAGCGCCCGCATGTCCAGCTCGATGTTGGCCAGATTCTGGCCGGTCGGGATGATGCAGTTGGCGCCGACGATCGCCCCGTCCTCGATCTGGTAGTGGTGGAAGAGGGTGCCGCGCGGCACCTCGGCGGCCCCCACGCCCTCGCCGGTCAGCCGGGTCGGCGCGGCCGGCTCCTCGTGCCGGATGCCCATCTCAAGCAACTGGTCGATGAGCTGGATCGCGTCCTCGGTGCAGTGCACCACCTCGACGGCCTGTGCCGCCGCGATCAGATAGGGGTTGATGACCTTGGGCGCCAGACCGAGCGCCTCGGCCGCCGCCCGCGCGCGCGGATGCAGCTTGTCGTGGTTGATGTTGAAGCGCGCCAGCGCCCCGACCATGTAGGAGTCGCGCTGGTGGCGGGTGTGCTTGGCCGAGGAATGCGGGACGATGGTCTCGTTGGTGACGAGGCGGTAGTCCTCCAGATCCCAGCGTCCGCCGTCACTGCTGTCGATGACGCCGTCGATGAAGCAGTATTCCTCGCCCTTGTGCAGCGCGACGTACTCGGTGTCGCGCTCGAAGCGGGGGAATTCCAGCCCAGCCAGCAGCTCGATGGTGGCGTCGCAGTCGGCGCGCGAGGCCACCAGCCGCGCCCGCAGCTCGCGCAGCGTCTCCAGGCTCGGGAAGTGCGTGAAGCCGCCGACCGTCATCGAGATCGGATGGGTGTGACGCCCGCAGATGGCCGCGCACAGATCCCCGGCGAGCTGCTTCATGCGCAGCGCACGCAGCACCACGTCCGGCGCGCTCTGCGCCAGCGGGATGACGCTGCCGACGCCCAAATAATCCGGCGCCACCAGCATGTAGATGTGCAGGATGTGGCTGTCGAGGATCTCGCCGTGGAAGTTGAGCTTGCGCAGCAGCGTCGTCTGCGGGCTGGGCGTCACCCCGAGCGCCTGCTCGGTGGCGCGCAGCGAAGCGGTCGCGTGCCCGACAGCGCAGATGCCGCAGATGCGCGAGGTCAGGTGCGAGGCGTCCAGGTAGGGACGCCCGCGCAGCATGGCCTCGAAGAAGCGCGGCGTCTCGACGATCTGCAGATCGCACTGCTTGAGCACGCCGTTCTGGACATCCACGACGATGTTGCCGTGGCCCTCGACGCGCGTCACATGATGGACATCGACTTTCAGCGTGGTCATGCGGGCGTCACCCCTTCCAGTTGCATCGTTTGGTAGGTGAGAAAGAGCGACAGCTTGGCCGCGATCTGGTCTTCGGTCATGCCGTGCTCGCGCAGCGCCTGCTTGATCGAGTGCATGTTGGGGGACGGAATGAGACCGCGACAGCCCTCGCAGCCCTGACCCTGGGCCGGGCAGATGGCCTCGCAGCCGGCACGGGTGACGGGACCGAGACAGGTCTGACCGCGCAGGAACATGCAGACGTTCTCGGTGAGCTTGCAGTCGATGCACAGCGGATAGTCCGGGATCGCCGGCTTGCGCCCCTGCAGCAGATGCGTCACCGCCGTGGCGAACTCCTTGCGGTCGATCGGACAGCCGGGGATGACGGCATCGACCTCGATCACGGCGCTCAGCGGCCGCGCCGGATAGGTCTCGAACCAGTCCTTCTTGTCGCCGTAGACATATTCGCGGGTCTGCTCCAGCGGCATCCGGTTGCGGATGGCATTGATGCCGCCCAGATGCGCGCAGGCGCCCAGGGCGACGACGATCTGAGCCTGTTCGCGGATCTCGCGGATCTTGGCTTCATCGGACGGGCGCGTGCAGGAACCCTCGATGAAGGCGATCTGATAGTCCTCGCCGCGCTCGCTCATGGCCTCGCGGAACTGGACGATCTCGATCACCTCCAGCAGCTCGGGATGGCGCTGGAGCGTATCCAGGACCGTCAGCTGACAGCCCTCGCAACTGGTGAACTCGAAGAAGGCGACCTTGGGTTTCATGACAGCGCCTCCTCAAGATCCTTGACCTCGGCGTAGGACAGGACCGGTCCTGTCTGACAGGTGTAGATGTGGTGCATCTGGCAGTGGCCGCACTTGCCGACGCCGCACTTCATCTGACGCTCGAACGAGAGCCAGATGTTGCCCTCGGCGACGCCCTTGGCGAGCAGATCCTGGAGGACGAACTTGTACATGACCGGCGGACCGACCACGGTGGCGATGGTGTTGCGCGCCGGGAAGTCGATCTTGGGCAGCAGGGTGGTGATGACGCCGACGTTACCGTCCCAGCCGTCGGTCGGGCGGTCGACGGTGACATGACACTCGATGTCGCCGCGCTCGGCCCAGCTCTTGAGATCGTCCGGGAACAGGAAGTCCTTGGGCGTGCGCGCGCCATAGAGCAGCGCGACGCGTCCGTACTTGCCGCGCTCGTCCAGCACTTCGGTGATGAGCGAGCGCAGCGGCGCCAGACCCAGACCGCCGGCGACAAAGACGATGTCCTTGCCCTGGAAGCGGTCGATCGGGAAGCCGTGACCGAAGGGACCGCGCACGCCGATCATGCTGCCCGGCTCCAGACGATGGAGCGCCTCGGTCAGCTTGCCGACGCGGCGCACGCACAGCTCGAAGGCTCCGTTGCTGCGCGCCGGTGAGGAACAGATGCTGATCGGCGCCTCACCGATGCCGAGCACCGAGACCTCGACGAATTGTCCCGGCTGGTGGGCGATGGTGAAGCCGCTCGGCAGTTCGAGATGGAACCACTTTTCGAGTTCGGTGAACTGTTCGACCGCGACGATGCGCGCCGGGGTCGGCATGTAGATGGACGAATGGTCCAGGGTTTCGCGTAGCAGTGTGGTCATGGTCTAGGCCGATTCCCCTGGGGACGCCTGGCGACGTTCGTTGAGGGTGTTGAGCGTGGCGATGGGCGTGATGTGCGCGGGACAGGAGAGGGCGCAGCGTCCGCAGCCGACACAGCCGAGCAGGCCGTAGGCTTCCAGCTGGTACTTGCCCTTGCGCATGAAGCGATGACGCAGCCGGTTGGCGCGCGAGTTGCGGAAGTCGTGTCCGCCGGCGACCACGGCGAACTTTTCCAGCAGGCAGGAATCCCACACCCGTACCCGCTTGCCTTTTTCCAGCTTCAGATCGATCTCGTCGACGACATCGAAGCAATAGCAGGTCGGGCAGACCTTGGTGCACTGGCCGCAGGAGAGGCAGCGTTCGCCGATCTCGTCCCAGAGTGCGCTGTCATGGCTGGCGCCGAGCAGATTGGGCAGGTCGGTGACGTCGCAGTCGAGCCGGTAGTCGAAGTTGGGCCACTTGCCGGCCATCACTTCGTTGAAGCGATCGTAGTCGGCGTCCGACGGCTTCCAGAAGAAGCCCATGCCGCGAATCAGCGCCTCGCCCGCATCGGAGCCGACGTCGACGGCATAGCGATCCCCGAGATCGGTCAGATGGACATCGAACTGTTCCGGGACCGACAGGGTGCCCAGGCTCTTGCAGAACGCCTGAGCCATGCAGGGTTCCATGCATTCGATGCTGACCAGGGTCGTCTTGCGGCGGCGCGCCTGATAGTGCTGATCGACATGGCCCGTGCCCTGGATGCGGTCGAGCAGTTGGATGGCGTGCAGATCGCAGGTATGCAGCGCCATGATGACCGTGGGCTGGATCTCCTCGATGACCGGCGACATCTCCATCGTCTTGGCATTGAAGGTGAAGAGATCCTCGCGCGGGGGCAGGAAGTACTTCTTGGGGGGCAGGACGCTGCTGTGGTAGTCGAGGACGAGCTCGTCGGCGCTGGTGATCTCGTCGAAGATGTACTGGCCGTGCGATTCCCTCGGGGCGACCACGCGGTGATCGACACGCAGACGCTCGACCCAGGCCTGGAGCAGGTGCTTGGGGAGTATTCTCAAACCGGGAAACCTCTGTATCGAGGCCCGCGCGCGCGGAGGCTATGAGCGCACGGGCGAAGCTGACGCCAACCTGATTCGATGCTCCAAGCCGATCCGGTTGGCGTGGGGAAAGGCGGCCAAGGCGTCTGGATGACGCCATTCCCGCTATCAGAGAATCAGAAGATTGCAATAAGGTTAATGTCCCTAGCAAAACTAGGGCTAACGCTTTAAGTCAATCTTTTGTATTGAAATAGCCGCAAGGGTACATAAAGTGCCCGCCTGCCCCCTTCGTCGGAAGGCCGCCGACCCAACTCCATCCCTGTGTCAAGTCATTGCCGTTGCCGCAGTTTCGAGGCTCCCCGGCTCACCAGAGAGTGCCATCGAAACCTGAGACTCAGCCGTTCGCTGTTCGTGACTTCTTGCTGCTCGCGGATCTCAGAAAGCAAATCCGTGATTGTGCTCAAGGAAGCCTTGACCTCTGCCAAAGCAGGAGTCGCGGAGCCATTTTTGAGCGACGATTCACCGCTGAAGGTGAGCGCCTGCCTT
This sequence comes from Allochromatium humboldtianum, assembly GCF_013385175.1. Lineage (GTDB taxonomy): Bacteria > Pseudomonadota > Gammaproteobacteria > Chromatiales > Chromatiaceae > Thermochromatium > Thermochromatium humboldtianum. Next base: position 308,141 of record NZ_JABZEO010000001.1, read on the forward strand.
GCCAGCGATGCCTGCCGAGCAGCCTGAGCCACAGGGCCGATCTCAGGATCATGGATCGCAATCCATGCTCCAAAATGAGGAATGAATCTGTTGAATCCGCATGCGGCAAGATCGGTGTCGCTCCAATGAGAACGATGAGTCTCATATGGATAGCCGGAAACCTCCTGCGGCATGACGTTCTTGGGCACCGAAATTATCACCTTTCGCCCGATCCGCTTCAGATGAGAAAGGAATTCCAGTCCATCATCGCGATCGAAGTGTTCCAGGATGGCTAGAGCCAGCACCAAATCATATGCCCCATCTTTCAAGTCGCGCAAAATATCCAGCGCATTCCCGCACTGCACGTCATCGTAAACCCAGCCGGGTATGTACGGAAGATATACAGAGGTTCCCTCGATCGCGTCGATACGAACGCGCCAGTCGATCTTGCACTCAGTCTCAAGCTTCGAAATGAACGCCTCGTCATCATAGAGATCCAGAAATATACGGCAAAGCATGCCATACAGCCCAAGGCCACAGCCGACATCCAAAACCGAGTCCGGGCGCAAACTCCGTATTTCGCTGACAATAGGCGTTATCTGCTCGCAATTGCTAAATGGCATCTCCGATCTCCTGCAAAAATTGAACAATCCCCTGAGGCACTATGAAAACAGCGCCCTTATTTCGCAAACCTCTTGATAGGAAGGCTCCAGATCGCACCTGTAACAAAGCGCCGGCAACTTGGATTCGCCAATAAACCCATGGCGGACCGACTCAAAGGATTCCCCGTGCCAGATCTCTTCGACAGTCTTCAGTCTCACATCCCCCATGACATGCTGACATTGGTCATCGGTACAGCATAGGGCGACTTCTCCGGTCACCTTGATATAGAGCTGTCTGAAGGGCCGAGGACATATCGGCCCCGGATAGCGCGGCTGTGACTGGGCCGCAGTTTTTACAACCCCGCCACGACTCGACCACCCGTCGAAACCGCTCACCGCATTATGAATGATCTTGCTGCGAAAGCGATCAGGCAGCGTGCGCATGAGTCCTTCTATTTTTTCTGCCACCTTCTCCGTATAAGAATTGACCTTCATGGCATCGAGACCGGAGTCGAATAGATCGAGCGCGCGCGCTTCGGTCAGCAGATCGCCATTGGTGTTGATGAAGTTCAGCGCTTTGGGGCAGGAAGACTTGGCAATTCCGACCCATTTCTCAAGCCGCCGATCCAGTAGCGGTTCGCCATTCATATAGAAGGAAAGGCGTCCTGAATAATCGATGCTCCTGAGATCGTCCATGATCTTGAGAAACAGATCCTCATGCATGAAATGCGGAATTATGTCATGGTAATAATGCGTGCAAAAGCGACACCTTCTCGTGCAGGCCGTTGTTGTTTCGATAAAAACGCAATCAAGCACTGAATTCATGGTTTTTCGTACACGGAAATCCGCGATCCTGATCGACTTGGAACACCTACGCCCGCTGCTGTTCGAACTCCGCGACGAAAGCGGCCAAGCGTCCGGTAGCAATGGCCTCGCGCAGTCCGCGCATCAGGGTCTGGTAATAATGCAGATTGTGGATGGTTGCCAGCCGTGCGCCCAGGATCTCCTTGCAGCGGTCGAGATGATGCAGATAGGCGCGGCTGTAGTGACGGCAGGTGTAGCAGTCGCACAGCGGGTCGAGCGGTCCCTCGTCTGTGCGGTGGACGGCGTTGCGGATGCGCACCACGCCCTGATGGGTGAACAGATGGCCGTTGCGTGCATTGCGGGTCGGCATCACGCAGTCGAACATGTCGATGCCGCGCTGGACGGCGGCGACGATGTCCTCGGGCGTGCCGACGCCCATCAGATAGCGCGGCCGATCGGTCGGCAGCTTGTCGGAGAGGAAATCGAGCACCCGTAGCCGGTCGTCTTCCGGCTCACCGACCGAGAGTCCGCCGACCGCATAGCCATCGAAACCGATGCGCATCAGACCTTCCAGCGACTCGGCGCGCGGGCGCTCGTGCATCCCGCCCTGGACGATGCCGAACAGCGCCGCCGGATTGTCGCCATGCGCCTCGCGCGAGCGAGCCGCCCAGCGCAGCGACAGCTCCATCGAGACGCGCGCCTGTTCTTCGCTGGCCGGGTAGGGCGTGCATTCATCGAAGATCATCACGATGTCGGAACCGAGTTCGCGCTGCACCTGCATCGAGATCTCGGGGCTGAGGAACACCGGACTGCCGTCGACCGGCGATTGGAACTTGACGCCGTCTTCCGTGATCTTGCGCAGCTCGCCCAGACTGAAGACCTGGAAACCGCCCGAGTCGGTGAGGATGGGTTTGTCCCAGTGCATGAAGCCGTGCAGATCCCCGAGCCGGCGGATGACCTCGGTGCCGGGGCGCAGCATCAGATGGAAGGTGTTGCCGAGCACGATCTCGGCGCCGACCTCCAGTAGCTCCTCCGGGGTCATGGCCTTGACCGTGCCATAGGTGCCCACGGGCATGAAGGCGGGGGTCTCGACGGTCCCGCGTGCAAAGGTCAGACGGCCGCGACGGGCGAGACCATCGCGTTCAAGCAGATCGAAGTGCATCGAATGAGATTCCTGACCGGCTCGGAGCGAGCCGGATCATCAAGGTGGTCGAAGTTCAGTGTCGAGCGGCGACAGCCGCCGTCATCGTCAGTGCCGTCTGGAGCGCCAGACGCAGACTGCCGAAATCGGCGCGGTCGGTTCCGGCCAGTTCCAGCGCCGTGCCATGATCGACCGAGGTGCGGATGATCGGCAGGCCCAGGGTGACGTTGACCGCCTGACCGAAGCCCAGATGCTTGAGCACCGGCAGCCCCTGATCGTGATACATGGCCAGCACCGCATCGGCGTCCTTCAGGCGCGTCGGCACGAACAGCGTATCGGCGGGCAGCGGTCCGACCAGATCCCAGCCGCGCGCGCGCCGCTCGGCGAGCACGGGCGTGATGACCTCGATCTCCTCGCGTCCCATGTGTCCGCCCTCGCCGGCGTGCGGATTGAGTCCGCACACCAGGATGCGCGGCTGCTCCAGACCGAAGCGCGCGACCAGATCCTGATGCAGGATGTCGACCACGCGCCCGAGCGAGTCGCGCGTGATGGCCGCGCTGACGGCAGACAGCGGCAGATGCGTGGTCGCCAGCGCCACGCGCAGACCGGGCGTGGCCAGCATCATCACCGGCTCGGCCCCGCAGCGCTCGGCCAGGAACTCGGTGTGCCCGGTGAAGGGGATGCCGGCCTCGTTGATGACGCCCTTGTGCACCGGCCCCGTGACCAGGGCATCGAAGGTGCGGTCGAGACAGCCGTCACAGGCGCGTCTGAGCGTCTCCAGCACATAGCCGGCGTTGGCCGGATCGAGCCGGCCGGGTGTTGCCGCCCGTTCGAGCGCCACCGGCCGGACTTTGAGCCGACCGGGTTGGCTCGGACAGGGCGCCTGAGCCGGATCGAAGGGCGCGATCGTCAGCGACAGACCGAGCCGTGCGGCACGCTCGGCCAACAGGTCCGGATCGGCGATGGCCACCAGCTCGGCGGCCGAGTGCCCGGCCGCCGCCAGACGCACGATCAGATCGGGACCGATGCCGGCCGGCTCGCCGGGCGTCAGCGCCAAACGCGGCACGTGAGATTCGCTTGGGTGTGTCATGGACTCTGAGATCATGATTCCTGGTCGAGCCGGATCTCGACATAGGCTTCGTCGCGCAACTGGCGCAACCATTCCTCCGTCGCTTCCTCGGCCTTGCGCCGTTGCAGCGCCTCGCGTGCCTTCAGACGCAGGATGTCCTCGTTGGCACTCTGCTGGCGCCGTTCCTCGACCTGGAGGATGTGCCAGCCGAAGGGGCTCTTGAAGGGTTCGCTGGTCGCTCCGACGGCCAGGGCGTTCATTTGCTCCTCGAACTCGGGCACCGTGTTGCCCGGATCGACCCAGCCCAACTCACCGCCCTTGAGCGCCGAGCCGGTATCGTCCGAGTTCGCCCGCGCCAGGGTCGCGAAGTCCTCGCCGTTCAGGATGCGCTCGCGCAGTTGCAGCAACCGTTGACGCGCGTCGGCATCCGAGACGATCTCGTTGGTGCGGATCAGGATGTGACGCGCCCGCGTCTGGGTGACGTCCTCGGGGGCGGCGGCCTTGATCTCGCGCATCCGGATGATGTGGAAACCGCTCGGGCTGCGCAACGGCTCGCTGACCTCGCCTTCGGCCAGGGTATAGGCCAGATCCGACACCAGACTCGGCACCGCGCCCATCTCGAACCAGCCCAGATCGCCGCCCTCCAGGGCGTTGCGTCCATCCGACTCGCGCGCCGCCACCTCGGCGAAGTCGGCCCCGCCGCGCAGACGGCCCACCAGTCCCCTGGCCTTGTCCTCGGCGCGCTTGACCTGCTCCGGGGTCGGATTTTCGGGCAGTGCGACCAGGATGTGCTGCAAGCGCACCTGCTCGCGCTCGATCAGCCGGCTGGCTTCGCGCGCGAGGAAACGATCGACCTCGGGTTCGCTGACCTGGATCTTGCGCACCACCTCCTGATTCTGCAAACGACTGCTCAGGATCTGCGAGCGCGTGTCCTCGCGGAAGTCCTCGAAGCGGATGCCGCCGGCCTCCAGCGTCGCCTTGAGTTCGTCGAGCGACAGCCCGTTGCGGCCGGCGATGCCCTGGAGCGCCTCTTCCAGCGTGGCTTCATCCACCTTGAGGCCGAGTTCCTTGGCGCGCTGTTGCTGCAAGTGCTTGAGGATGAGCCGGTCGAGCACCTGCTTGCGCAACTGCTCCGGGGGCGGCACCGCCGTCCCGCGCTGGTTGAGCTGCGGGATCACCAGCGCGATCTCGCGCTCCAGCTCGCTCTGCACCACCACGTCGTCGTTGACCACCGCGACGATGGCGTCCAATGCCTGGGCCGAGACCGGCGCCGGCCCCATTCCGAGCGCCAGCGCAAGTCCCAGCGCGAGTCCCGGCAGCGTCCCACGCAGGGACCGGCGCGGCGCCATCCACGCCGGCGCGCCTCTATTCGGACTGATAGCCATAGATTCCTCGTTGCAGAACCTTATCGATCGAATTGCCGAAGGAGCCGAGACCGGCCAGCTCCAGTTGCAGCATGACACTGGTGCTCGCCGGCTGGTCGGCGTCGCGCTTGAGATGCTGACCCAGTACGCGCAGACGCCAGCAGCACTGGCCGAACTCCAGGCCGGCGAAGGCCTCCACCGTCTCGTCGTTGAGCAGCGAGTAGAGCCAGCGTCCGACCACCCGCACCCGTGGGCCGATGGGCATCTGGAACGCGAGGTCCGTGTCCTCGTATTCCTCCGACGCCTGGCTGCCCAGATTGTAGCGGTAGGCGAGATTGATCAGACGTTCGCGGTCGGGGGCGTAGCGGAGCTGCAAGATCTGCTTCTCCCAGGCGTGCCCGTCGTCGTCATGCGGATTCCATTGCAGCCCGACCTGCGCCGTCCAGTCGCGATGCAGACGCGCCGCCAGTTCGCCGGCCAGCGACGAACTGGTGTCGTCGCGCGGCGCCGAGGCATCGAGCTGGACGCGGCGCTCGTCGAAGTAGTAGATCTGGCCGAGACTGGCGCGCAGGAGTTCGTCGCCATCGCGGTTGGCGATGGTGCGCGAGGTCAGACCCAGGGTGAGACGGTTCTCGTCGCTGATGCGGTCGTAGCCGGTGAAGCGGTTGGAGCGAAACAGACTCGCGAAACTGAAATCGAGCGCGGTGGTGTCGAAACGCGGATTGTCGGACTGGTCCTCGTGGGCGGTGAGGACGTAATAGAGCCGGGGTTCGAGCGTCTGCAAGGTCTCGTGGCCGAACCAGTCGGCCTCGCGCTCGAAGATCAGCTTTCCGTCGAGATCGACACTCGGGATCAGATGGCTCGGCTGACTGTCGGCGCCCTCCACCTGATCGGCGAGATCGTACTGGGTGTAATAGAGCCGCGCGCGCGGGATGAGATGACCGAAGCCACGCCGCAGCGGCCAGCGCAGCGCGGGGATGGCGACCAGCCGGCTGCCATGGACGGCCGCATTGTGGTCGAAATAGTCGTACTGCGCCTTGAAGTCGTATTCCAGTCCGCCGATCAGGGTATCGGGCGAGAGGTTCAGCTCGATGTGCGGGAGCTGTCCGTAGGGCCGGTTGGCCGGTGCGATGCTGGTGTCGACCGTCTGGAACTGCTGCACGCGCCCCAGTGCCCACCAGCCATCGCCGCTGTACAGGACGTCCGCGCGCTGACTGAGGTTGCGCAGGCTCGTCACATCGAGCCGGTTGCCGAAATCGACCAGATAGCGGTCGTCGGAGACCGAGGCATAGTCGATCGCGGTCGACCAGCGCGTGCCGAACCAGGCGGACTGGTTGACGCGCAGTGCGCCACGCACGCCCTCATCCTCGTTCTTCCAATCGCTCGGCAGGAGTTCGCCATCGAGTTCGATGCGCTGCCAGGGCGAGAGATGGCGAAACTCGGCCCCGAGCATCAGCCCGCGCGAGCTCATCAGACGCGGCGTCAGGGTCGCGTCCATGTTGGGCGCGATGTTCCAGTAGTAGGGAATCGTGAGATCGAATCCGGTCTCCTCGGAGGTGCCGACGGTCGGGATCAGAAAACCGCTGCGCCGGCGCCCGTCGATCGGAAAGGTCAGATAGGGGGTGTAGAGCACGGGCACGTCCCAGAGGCGCAGGCGCGCGTGGCGTGCCACGCCCTGACCCGTGCCCTGATCCAGCTCCAGATCACGCGCACGCAGCGACCAGGCCGAGTTTCCAGGTGCACAGGTGGTATAGAGGACGTCGCGATAGCGGCTGCGCTCGTCGTCGAGCAGCCAGGCCTCGGCGGCGGCGCCGCGCAGATTGGCTCGGCCGTGCATCCGGTAGCCGGTCTGCTCCAGGTGTCCGCGCTTGGTCTCCAGGTTGTAGTCGGCGCGCTCGCCGATCACGCGCAGTTCCGGATAGTCCAGCTCGACGCCGCCGGCGGCGCTGACGTCTCCGCTACGCCGGTCGTAGCGCGAACGCTCGGCGCGCAAGCGGCGCGATTCCTGGACGATATCGACCTCGCCCTGCAACTGGATCAGGTCGCGCTCGCGATCGTAGTCGACCAGATCGGCCGTGATCTCGATCGGCAGGCGTTGTGCCTCTGGCGGCGGGGACGCCGGCGCGATCTCCGTGACGCCGGGCGCGGGTCCGCAGTACTCCCAGCCGAGATCCTGATGCAGACGGGGGGCATCGGCGCGCTGCTCGACGGGGACGACGATCACGGGCGCGAGCGGCGTCTCGTCCGGCGGGGCGAGGGTGACGCCCTGGGCGCTCTGCTGCTCCAGGGTCGCGAGCGCGGCATCGCGTTCGGTCGGCCGGCTGGGGATCAGGGGCGAGTCGGCCACGGGTGGGCGCTCAGGCGCGGTGGGTATGAACCCGCTCTGGGGCGTGCTCGGATCAGGGCTGGATTCGCTCGCCCCGCCTGGAGCCGAGGCGGCCGCGAGCACGAGTAGCGCGACCGCGCATGCGCTCTGTTTGAGATCGGCCAGGGTCGGCATGGGTCGGGGCGTGTGAGTGTAACTGAGTGGACGCTAGGGGTTGGACCTGTAACCATGTCACATCCAGGGCGCGTCATCAATCGCCGATGACGGCATCGAGGGTCGCAGACCCTGGTTCGAAGACTTTTTTGACCGTATTGGAGTGAATGGGTGTGTCGGATCGAACTGCTGTCTTGCGTTCCTGGTTGAGCGATGTCCTGGGCCCGGAGTCGCTGGAGTTGACCCCGGCGTCCTCGGATGCGAGTTTTCGTCGTTACTGGCGTGTCCGGCGTGCCGGCGAGACCTGGATCGCCATGGACGCCCCGCCCGAGTTCGAGGACTGCGGGCGCTATGCCGATCTGGCACGGCGCTTTCGCGCCTGCGGACTCAATACCCCTGAGATCCATGCCGAGTTCCGCGAACAGGGGTTCCTGCTGATCTCGGATCTCGGCGACCGTGTCTATCTCGGCGAACTGAACGAGCAGAGCGCGGACCGCCTCTATGGCGATGCGCTCGACGCCCTGGAGACGCTCCAGACGCGCGCTCCGGTCGATGGGCTGCCCCAGTACGACACGGCGCTTCTGACGCGCGAGCTGGGCCTGTTTCGCGAATGGCTGTTGCAGGGACTCCTGGAACGGTCGCTCGACGCGCGCGACTGCGAGCGGCTCGATCGCGTCGAGTCCATCCTGATCGACAATGCCCTGGAACAGCCGCGCGTCTGCGTCCATCGTGATTATCACTCGCGCAACCTGATGCTGACCGAGGCGGGCAATCCGGGCGTGCTCGACTTCCAGGACGCCGTGGTCGGTCCCATCACCTATGACCTGGTCTCGCTGCTGCGCGACTGCTACATCGCCTGGCCCGAAGCGCGGGTCCGGGACTGGGCGTTCGGTTACTTCCAGCGCGCCGAAGCCTCGGGTCTGATCGACGCGGTCGAACCCGAACGTTTCGAACGCTGGTTCGACCTCATGGGGATGCAGCGTCACCTCAAGGCCTGCGGCATCTTCGCCCGTCTGAGTCTGCGCGACGGCAAGCATGGCTATCTGGCCGACATCCCACGGACCCTGGGCTATGTGCTCGACGTGGCCGGTCGCTATCCCGAATTGCGCGAGTTCGGCGACTGGCTCGGCGGCCCGGTCTCGACCGCGCTGAAGGCACGTCTGGCGGTGGCGGCCTGATGGAGCGCCCTCGAACGCGGCGGTGAGCCTCAGGGTTTCTTTGTCGGTTCCTCAGCCTCGGACGGCAGATCGAAGAGGTCGGCGAGTCCCTCCAGCTCGTCACGGGCGCGCGCTTCCTCGATCTCCTCCGGACTCAATGGGCGCTCGGACTCCTCGTCGGGCTTGGCGGGCGCCGGCTCCTGTTCGCCGACGGCCTCTTTCGCCAGCGCCTCCAGCATGGCGTCGATGTCACTCGGGTCGAGTGCCTCATCGAACGACGATTCGGACTCGGCCGGCGGTTCCGGCGTCGGTTCGGCGGGCTCGTCCTCGGGCGGACTCTCGGCCGGCTGGATGTCGAAATCGCCGGCGTCCATGTCGAGCTCTTCGAGGTCGGCCTCTTCGTCCGGTTCGGGCGCTTGCGCTACGGCTTCCGGTTCCCTGGCAGGTAGCCCCGGCGCCGGCTCCAATGCGGGCGGGGGCGGCGGCGCTTCGGCCTGCTGCTGCTCGGCCTTCTTGAAGGCGGCCATGTACTCCTCCATGAGCTGTTCGAGCGTCTCCTTGGTGTTCTCCAGTTCGGTCGAGAGTTGCGCCCTCTCGTTCTCCAGGCTGGTGACGTCGCTGGCGTTGATCATCCCGACCGGCGTCATCTCGGCCCAGGGCTTGATCACCTTGGCCAGTTCCGCCGGGATCTCCTTGAGCTTGGCCCCGTCGCGGTTGAGATAGAGATTCAGCATCATGTTGTAGAAGGCCCGCTCACGTTCCATGTACTCATCGACCTTGGCGGCCAGGGCCTCGCCTTCCAGGTTGTAGGTCGTCTCGAACAGACTCGCCAGGGCGTCGCGGTGCGTGGTCTCGTGGGCTTCCAGATGCTCCATGACGGCCCCGGCATGGACCTCATCGTCCTGTTCCTGATGACGCCGGCGTCTGAGCATCAGAAAGAGGATGACCCAGGCGACTAGGGCGAACTCGCCGGCCAGGATCAGGGCGGCCAGTTGGAGTGTGCTCATGCGCGCGTCCTCTTGGCCGATCCCGTCTTGCCCGAGGCCGTTTTCCCGGCGGTGTTCCGGCTGGACCTGGAGCGTGTCATGAGCCACCAGGTCAGCGCCAGCAATCCCCCGAGCAGCACATTGCCCCCGAGCACATAGACCGCCAGCCAGAGCCAGGAGACGGGTTCCGCCGCCGTCTCGGCGGCCGTCTCATCCGGCGGCGCCTCGAAATCGAGCGTCAGGACACCGGGTTCGGGCTGGATCTCGGCGAGATCCCCGGTCAGGGTCCGCCCCATGAAATGACTGCTGATCCGGTACTCGCCAGGGCGCTGGATGGGGATTTTGACGGTCAGCGGGAAGCGTTTGCCCTTGGGGATCTCGACGACCTCGGTCCAGTTCTCCGGGCCACGGGCGAGCAGATAGCCGGACAGGCTCGTCTGCTCGACCAGATCCGGTTCGGCGGTGAGCCGGATCATGAGCGCGGCGAAGGGTTCGGTCTCGCTCGGACGCTGCCCTTCATAGTCGACCGTCAGCGGCGCGCCCTTGATCTTGAGGCGCCGGGTGAGCTGGCGCTGGAAGGTGCCGCCGTCGATGACGAAGTCCAGGCGATAGACGCCCGGCGTGAGGGTACGGGTTTGCAGACTGGTCGTGAACCGCTTCGTCGCCGGATCGACGGCCATGACCTGTTCGCCGCGTGGAACGCTGGGAGGCGCCATGCCTTCCTCGACGGCGGGCGGGGTCATGCCTTCCTCGACGGCCGGCGGCGCGGCGCCTGAAACCTGTCCCGGAGCCGGAACCGGAGCCGGTTCTACGGATTCGGGCGTGACCACGACCTTGGATGCGGACACCTGCAACAGTTCGGCCCGCTCGACCGGCTGGCCGTGATCGGTGAGCCAGCTCTCGAGCTTGGGCAATTCCCCGAGTCCGACCGTGTTGGGCACCGGCGCGACCTCGATGCCCATATCGGTGACGATGACGACCCGGTTGTCCGGATCCTCGACCCCGCGAATGCGCCATTGACCGGGCTTGGGATTGGACAGCGTGACCAGGTCATAGCCGACCTCGGCGCGCCACTTCACGCCGGGCGCGAGCTGATCGGCCCGAATGCGCGTGCCGTCGGGGTCCGTCAGCTGGCTCTGTCCGCCCTCGGGCCGGAAGGCCAGCACCGTGAACTCGCTGACCTGATCGTCGATCTCGAAACGATTGCCCTGGATCGGCACCGTCGTCGGCGGGGCGCTCTGTTCGAGCACGCGCAGAAAGAGCCGCTGGAGCGTCTCGGCGTCCTGCGCGACCTCCAGCCAGCCGCCGGTCTGGGTCGCGAGCAGGCGCATGAGCGGCTCGTCGATCTGGTCCGAGAGACCGATGGCATGGACCTTGACGCCCTGCGACTTGAGCGCTTCGAGCTGCTCGGAGAGGATGCGCTCACGCGAGGCCGCGCTCTCGGAGGCGTCCTTGGAGACATCGACCAGTCCGTCGGTGAAGAGGATCAGATGGCGCTCGCCCTCGGGCGGCGTCTTGCTCCAGTCCTCGGTCGCGGTGCGGATGGCGCGCTCGATGTCGGTGAAGAGTCCGCGCGAGTGGATGCGCGCGAGACGTCCGCCGAGACGCTTCTTCCAGGCGTCGTCGACCGGCGCCGGCGCGATCAAGGCCTCGGTCTGTTCGGCGAACAGCCAGACGCCGGCGACGGCGCCGGCCGGTATGAGTTCGTTGACCAGTTGCAGCGCCGGGGCACGCAGATTCCGCGGATCGTTCTGACGCATGCTGCCGGAGACGTCGATGAGCAGCCGGACATCGGCCGGAGCGGCCAGTGGCGCCTGGACCGCGATCAGCCACAGCAGGACGATCGATGCGAGAAGCCGCGCGCGTCTCAGGGAAGCCACAACTCGAAACAGCCTCCGGTCAGCTGATGGGCATTGACCAGATGGATCCGGCCCTGGGTGTCGCCATTGCGGTGCAGTTGCGCGATGCGTGTGGCGAAATAGAGTCCGAGCTGAGTGCGACCCGGATTGGTCGCCTCGGCGAATTCGCCGGGCTGGTACTCCAGCAGGCCGATCAGGGCCGGCGGAAAGCCGCCGCCGTCGTCCTCGACGCGGATGACCAGGAAGCCGTCTTCCTGAGCGGCACTGAGTTCGATGCGCGAGCGGGCGTAGCGTCGGGCATTGCCGATGGTGCTGTCGAGCACGCTGCGCACCAGTTCCAGATCGAAATACCCCTCCAGATCCGGTTCGCAGTGATAGCCCAATTCCAATTCGAGCGCCCGACACACCGAGTGATTCTCGGCGACGACTTCTTCCAGGAAATCAGCGAGATTATTGGCGGTCACGCGCATCGAGAGCTGCTCGTGACCGATCTTGTAGAGCGTCAGCAACTGGATGAGATTGCTGTTGGCGCGACGCGCCTCGTGTTGCAGCAGACTGGCCTGGCGGGGATTGGCGATGTGGTTGTCGGGGTTGGCGATCAGATCTTCGAGGTTGGTCAGGATCAGGCCGAGCGAGTTCTTGATGTCGTGGATCGACGAGGCGAGGATGTCGGAGAAATCCATGCTGTCCATCGGCTCAACCCTTGGTGGTGAGTTTACGCAGTCGAGCGATGACATCGCCCAGTCGCCAGTCATCGGGCGCCAGTGTCTGGACGCGGTCGATATAGCGGCGCACGCGCTGTAGATCGTCGTTGGTGACGCCCTGGCGTTCCATATACATGATGATGGCCTTGGCCGCGTTGAGACTGATGGTCTTGTTGCCCGGCATCTCGTCGGCCGCCTGACTCAAGAGACGGATGGCGGCCTCGAATTCACCCTGTTTGATCAGTCGCACGCCTTCGTTGTTGGTCTTGACCAGATCGCGCTGGACTTCGCGGATCGCCGTCTCGGCATCGTATTGTAGTCCGGATTCCTGACATAGATGCACGACCTGAGTCAGGATTTCGTCGTCGTCGTGATTGTTGGCGATGGTCTGGCGCAGCATCGCGGCCGCCTTGTCCTCGCGTCCGAGTCCGGCATAGGTCTTGGCCATCTCCAGGGAGTGTTCGGAGGAGTGCACGGTCTCATTGAGCCGGGCGAGCACCTCTTCGGCCTCGGCGAGCGCGGCGGCGGCGCCGGCCGAGTCGCCCTGGCGGGTTTTGATGAGTGCGCTGGTACTGGCGGCATAGAAGGCCGCCTCCTGCTGATCGGGAAAGACTTTGTGGATCTGGCTGGCGACCTTGAGCGCCTCGTCGTGCTTGGCGTTGGCCGACTTGCTCTTGGCCAGTCCGGCGAAGATCGATGGATGATTGAGCACGGAATGCTTGGACAGGCCGACGGCATGTTCGTAGGCGGCCTCGGCGATCTCGGGATGACCATTGCTCAGGGCGAGATCGCCGAGTGCGTGCTGGCGCCGGATGCCGCGCGGCGAGAGTCGCACGGCGGTGCGCAGTGTCTCCTCGGCCTCGGTGAAGTGGCGCTGCGCCGTCTGCGTCTTGGCCAGCCAGTCGTAGGCGCCGATGAAGTTGGAGTCCTGCTCGATCAGTTGCCGGAAGGTTTCCAGCGCCTGATCGAACTGCTTGCGCATGAACTGGATCTTGCCGATCCCGAGCCGCGCCCAGGGCATCTCGCGGATGGCCAGTACCTGTTCCAGGGTCGTCATGGCCTCGTCGAGCCGGTTGGCGTCGATGCAGATCTCGCTCTTGAGCTTGAGCAGTTCGCCGAGGTTGCGCGGTTTGTTGGTGATCAGGGTATCGAGCGCGCGGATCGCCGCCGAGACGTCCTTGGCCATCAGCGCCTGATTGACGGCCGTCAGATGCGCCTTGCGCTCGAAGAGCTTGGCCAGACGGGTCTGAAGCAGATCCTTGGTGAACGGCTTGGAGAGATAGCTGTCGGGGGCGTATTCGACCGCGCCCATCACCATTTCACGGGTGTTCTCGGCCGTGATCATGATGAAGATGCAGTCGACGCCGATGAGTTGACGATGGCGGGCCTCTTCGAGCACCTGCTGGCCGTCCTTTCCGGGGCCGAGGTTGTAGTCGCAGAGGATGACGTCGAAATGCCTGTTCTGCATCTTCGCGATGGCTTCACTGCCGTTGCGGGCCTGATCGATGCGCGTGACCCCGAGCGAGACCAGAATGCCCTTGATCGCCGCACGCATGTCGGCGAAATCATCGATCACCAGAAAGGTTTTGGCTGTAAAGGCATCCGCCATCGCACTGTGCTCCGACTACTGCACTCAGGATTGTTCGCGCTTGATGGCGCGATGTCCGATGTCGCGGCGGCAGAAAGAGCCCGTCCATTGGATACGGTCGACCGCCTGATAGGCCAGCCGCTGCGCTTCGGCTACGTTGGCGCCGAGTGCAGTGACGCACAGGACGCGCCCGCCGTTGGTCAGGATGGCGCCGCCCTCGCACCGGGTGCCGGCCTGGAAGACCTTGGCTTCGCTGGAGGGTACCGCATCCAGGCCGCTGATGACATGCCCCGTTTCATAGTCGTCCGGATAGCCGCCGGCGGCCATGACCACGCCGAGTGCCGGGCGCGCGTCCCAGTCGGCGGTGATCTGGTCGAGCCGTTCGTCGAGCGCGGCCAGACAGAGTTCGACCAGATCGGACTGGAGGCGCATCAGCAGCGGCTGGGTCTCGGGGTCGCCGAGGCGGCAGTTGAACTCCAACACCTTGGGCGTGCCGTCGGCGCCGATCATGAGTCCGGCATAGAGGAAGCCCAGATAGGGCAGTCCCTCGGCGGCCAGACCCGCGACCGTCGGCTCCATCACCTCGCGCATGATGCGGTCGTGGATCTCAGGTGTGACGATGGGGGCGGGCGAGTAAGCGCCCATGCCGCCGGTGTTCGGGCCGCGATCGCCGTCGTCGCGCGCTTTGTGGTCCTGCGAGGACGCCAGCGGCAGGATGTGCCGGCCATCGACCATGGCGATGAAGCTGGCTTCCTCGCCGGTGAGGAATTCTTCGATCACGACGCGCGCACCCGCGCGGCCGAAGCGTCCGCCGCCGAGCATGTCGTGCACGGCGGCCTCGGCCGTGGCCAGGTCGTGCGCGAGGATCACGCCCTTGCCGGCGGCCAGACCATCGGCCTTGACCACCACGGGCGCGCCGACCTGACGCAGATAGGCGAGCGCCGGCTCCAGCTCGGTGAAGACGCCATAAGCGGCGGTCGGGATGCCGTGACGGTGCAGGAAGTCCTTGGCGAACGCCTTGGAGCCTTCCAGCTGGGCCGACGCCTGACGCGGCCCGAAGCAGGGCAGCCCCGCCTCGGCGAAGGCATCGACCAGACCCAGCACCAGCGGCGCCTCGGGGCCGACGATGGTCAGCCCAATCGACTCGCGGCGCGCGAACTCGACCAATCCGGCGATGTCATCGGCGGCGATGGCCACGTTCTCCACGCCGGGTTCGCCGGCCGTGCCGCCATTGCCGGGGGCCACGAACACCTGTTCGACCTGGGGGGATTGGGCCGCTTTCCAGGCCAGGGCGTGCTCGCGCCCGCCACTGCCCACGATCAAGATCTTCATCGGTATTTTCAAGTCTCTGGTTTGGGGTTCAGATCGACATCCCGGTAGAGCTCGGCCAGCGCGAGTGCGATGCCCCACTGGCTCAGTTCGACGCTACCCTCGATTCCAGTGGCCTCGACCAGCGTCCAGATCGAAGTCGCTCCTTGCCGGGTGAAGAGTTCGGCATGAGGGCGCGTCTGATCGAGCAACAGATAGTCGCTCAGCTCGGGAATGGTTCGATAATGCTCGAACTTGAGTCCTCGATCATAGGATTCGGTGGACTCGGACAGCACCTCGACGATGAGCCGCGGGGCCTCGACATAGCGTGGCGTGCGGCGTCCTTGTTCGCAGAGCACCATGAGGTCCGGGTAGCAGAATTTATCGAGATGGTCGATGCGCAGTTTCATGTCGGAGCCATAGACCCGGCACGGTTGCCCACGCAAGGCGCCGATGAGCGCGCCGATCGTGTTGGCCGCGATCAGGGCATGGCTCTCGCTGCCGCCGGCCATGGCGAAGACCTCACCGGCCAGATATTCGTAACGCCAGTCGTCGCGCCGCTCCAGTTGGAAATACGCCTCGTGCGTGAGCGGTGTTCTAGGGTCATAGGCCATAGCGGACATATCGCCTCTCGGGTTCAGTCGAATGAAGCGATACCGCGCCGGCTGGCACGAATGAAGGCGACGATTCGCGTGGTCTCGGGTCCGGGATACTCGTCCTCGGCGCGCTGGAGTGCATCGTCCAGGCGCAGACCGGAGCGCAGGATCAAACGATAGACCTGTTTGATGCGCGTGCGCTGTTCCTGACCGAAGCCGTTGCGTCTCAGCCCCACCACGTTGAGTCCGATCAGGCGCGCGCGATGGCCGTCGGCGAGCATATAGGGCGGTACGTCCTGGGGCACGCCCGTCACGCCCGCGATCATGACATAGGAGCCGATGCGGCAGAACTGATGCACCGCCACCTGACCGGAGAGAAAGCAGTGGTCGTCGATCTCGACATGCCCGGCCAGGGTCGCGGTGTTGGCGAAGACATTGTGATCCCCGACGACGCAGTCGTGTCCGGCGTGGCTGAAGGCCATCCAATAATTGTGGCTGCCGATCCGGGTGCCGCCCTCGGTCTTGATCCCGCCGCTGATGTTGACGCACTCCTTGAAGTGGTTGTGATCGCCGATGATCAGCGGCCGGGCCTTCTCGGGCGTGAAGCTCAGATCCTGCGGTTCGGAACCCAGGGTCGCGCCATGACAGACACGGTTGTGCGCACCCATCCGGGTGACGCCGAAGATGCGCACGTTGCTCTCGATGCGGCAGCCCTCGCCGATGACGGCCCCGGATTCGATGATCGAATAGGGACCGACCGTCACGCTGTCGTGCAGTTGGGCGCCGTCCTCGACGATGGCGGTCGGATGGATGCGCATGGGTTTTCAGTGCCTGAAGTGACGCATGCCGGTGAACACCATGGCCATGCCATGCTCGTTGGCCGCCGCGATGACTTCGGCGTCGCGCATCGAGCCGCCGGGCTGGATGACGGCCTTGATGCCGGCGGCGGCCGCTTGATCGATGCCGTCGCGGAAGGGGAAGAAGGCATCCGAGGCCATCACCGATCCGGCGACGGTCAAGCCGGCGTGCTCGGCCTTGATGGCGGCGATGCGCGCGGAATTCACCCGGCTCATCTGCCCGGCGCCGACGCCGATGGTCATGCGCTCGCGGCCATAGACGATGGCGTTGGACTTGACGAACTTGGCCACGCGCCAGGTGAAGAGCAGGTCGGCCAGTTCGGCTTCGGTCGGGGCGCGCTCGGTGACGGTGCGGATCTGGTCGGTCAGACGCAGATCGGCGTCCTGGACCAGGAGACCGCCGTTGACGCGCTTGAAGTCGAGCCGGTCGCCCGGTTCGCGGGACCAGTCGCCGCATTCGAGCAGACGCACGTTCGGCTTGGCGGCGACGGCGGCGCGGGCGGCGTCGGAGACGCGCGGGGCGATGATGACCTCGACGAACTGACGCTCGACGATGGCGTGCGCGGTCTCGGCGTCGAGTTCGCGGTTGAAGGCGATGATGCCGCCGAAGGCCGATTCGGGATCGGTCTGATAGGCGCGATCATAGGCTTCCAGCAGGGTCGCGCCGAACGCCACGCCGCAGGGGTTGGCGTGCTTGACGATGACGCAGGCCGGCGCCTCGTCGAACTGCTTGACGCATTCGAGCGCGGCATCGGTGTCGGCGATGTTGTTGTAGGACAGTTCCTTGCCCTGGATCTGGGTCGCGGTCGAGATGCCGGCCTCTGCGACCTGATGCTCGACATAGAAGGCCGCGTTCTGATGCGGATTCTCGCCATAGCGCATCGACTGCTGGCGCTTGAATTGCAGCGTCAGGGTGCGCGGGAAGCTGGCGCCGGCCTCGGACTCGGCGCGCGCCGACAGATAGTTGGCGATGGCGCCGTCATAGCGCGCGGTGTGCTCGAACACCTTGGCCGCCAGATCGAAGCGGGTCGCCTCGCTGACCCCGCCGCTGGCCTGGATCTCCTCGGCCACGCGCTCGTAGTCGGCGGCGTCCACCACCACGGTGACGCTGGCGTGGTTCTTGGCCGCCGCGCGCAGCAGGGTCGGGCCGCCGATGTCGATGTTCTCGATCGCGGTCTCCAGATCACAGTCGGGATTGGCGACCGTCTGCTCGAAGGGATAGAGGTTGACCACCACCAGATCGATCGGCGGGATGCCGTGTTCGGTCATGACCGCGTCGTCGAGGCCGCGACGGCCGAGGATGCCGCCGTGGATGCGCGGATGCAGGGTCTTGACGCGCCCGTCCATCATCTCGGGGAAGCCGGTGTGGTCTGAGACCTCGACGACGGTCAGGCCGTTGTCGGCCAGCAGGCGGGCGGTGCCGCCGGTGGAGAGGATCTCGACGCCGCGCGCGGCGAGCACGCGGGCGAAGTCGAGCAGACCGGTCTTGTCGGAGACACTGATCAGGGCGCGTTGAATGGGTTGCATTGGATGGTCCAAAGTCTGGATGGGCGTATGGATTCGTACAGTGTTCGGGATCGAGGTGTCGACGGCTTGGGCGCGATTGTGCAACATCCGCGTCTTCGATCCCACGGATTTTAGGACAGACCTCAGCGGTCGATGCCGTGGGCCTTGAGCCGTTTGCGCAGCGTATTGCGCGTCAGGCCGAGGAGGCGTGCCGCCTGACTGAGGTTGCCCTGTGTGTGGTGCAGCACCAGCTCGAACAGCGGGCGTTCGACCTCCTGCATGACCAGATCGTAGAGATCCTCGATCTCGTGTCCGGCCATGTTGGTGAGATAGGCCTCGACGGCGGCGCGCACGCACTGGCTCAGTGGCGCGGCGTGCCGGTGATCGTCGGGGGCGAGTCCAGTCGCTGGCGGTTCGGATGTGGTGGGCGCGGCCTCACTCGTCATGGTCGGGCGTAGTCGTCGTGATCTCGATCGAGGAAAGCGAGTGCAAGCCGGAGTTGCTCGCTCGCTGACTCGGTTGTGTTGATGGTGTCCCGGAAGCTCGCCGCGCCGGGCAGATGCCGGCAGTACCAGGCGATGTGCTTGCGCGCGATCCGCACCCCGGCGTAATCGCCATGGAAGGCATAGAGCGATTCGAGATGTTCTCTCAGGATGTCTTTGATCCAGTGGCGTGGCGCGTTCGGCGATTCAGACGGATGCGCAGGCTCGGAGGCCAGCCCAGCGGCGATGTCGCCGAAGATCCAGGGGCGTCCCTGGGCCGCGCGACCGATCATGATAGCATCCGCGCCCGTGTAGTCCAGAACGCGGCGGGCGTCTTGCGCCGAGGCGATGTCGCCGTTGGCGATGAGCGGGATGTCCACTGAGGCGCGGATGGCGCGGATGGTGTCGTACTCGGCCGGGGCGCCGTAGGTGCAGGCGCGCGTGCGTCCGTGCACGGTCAGGGCGGCGATGCCCGACTCGCGCGCGATCCGGGCGATGCGCACGGCGTTGCGTTCCTCGGGCGACCAGCCGGTGCGGATCTTGAGCGTCACCGGCGCCTCGACGGCGGCGACCACGGCTTCCAGGATGCGCGCCACGCGCGTCTCGTCGCGCAGCAGGGCCGAGCCGGCGGCGACCTTGCACACCTTCTTGGCCGGACAGCCCATGTTGATGTCGACGATGTGCGCGCCCAGCTCGACGTTGAGCCGTGCGGCCTCGGCCATCTCGGCGGGATCGGAGCCGACGATCTGCGCCGAGATCGGTCCCGGTTCGTCGCGGTAGTCGAGCCGGCGCAGCGACTTGCGGCTGCCCCAGAGCGCGGTGTTGGCGGCGACCATTTCGGCCACGGCCAGTCCGGCGCCGAGTCGCCGGCACAGGGTGCGGAACGGGCGGTCGGTGATTCCGGCCATGGGGGCCAGGATCAGGTTGTTGGCGAGCCGATGGGGGCCGATCTGGAAGGGGCGGATCAACGTGGGCGAAGACGTTGCTCGTTGGGATGGAATCACGTGTCGAATCGTCGGAAGTCGTCTGGCCGATGGCGGTGAGCCTCAAGGTTACACGGATTTAACCCATTCTTCAGCCGTCGGGCCGCGGCTGTATGGCATTGTTAGGGCTTTTCTCTTAAACTGTACGGAGTTACCGTACAGCATGAGGTGCCCGATAATGGATACCACAACCGTAAACAAATTCAGAGACAGTCTAAAAAACTTTGTCGAACATGTAGTTAGTCAGCACGCGCCACTTCGCGTAACTCGCCGCACGGGTTCGGACTTTGTGGTGATGAGTGCGGAGGACTGGGAACGCGACCAGGAAACCTTGTACGTGCTCCAAAATACTAGCCTGATACGCCAGATCGCCGAATCCAGTGCTACCCATAAAGCGGGGACCGGATATATCCCGACTAAAGAGCAGTTAGATGAGATCGTTAGTATTTGAGGGTAGAACGTGGGAGGTGTACGAAGATCTACGGCACTGTGACAAACGGATGCACAAGAATCTTTGCGCCATTTTGAAAGAAATGTTGCGCGATGATCCCAGTTCCGGTTTGGGGAAACCGGAAGCACTTCGACATAACCTTTCGGGCTTTTGGTCGAGGCGACTTAGCCAAAAGGACCGGGTTGTGTATAAGTTTGACGATACTCATATCTATATCTTTGCCATCGGCGGCCATTACGACTCTTTTGAGCCCTAACGTTACGCATAAGCCGGGCTGTACTGCGCCCATGATGTGGCCGAAACAACACGCCAAGCTCGACGGCGCAGTACAGGCTCGGCTTAATGCGCTCGTTAGGTGATTATATTCACGGAACAGGTGCGTGACGCGGAATACGCACCCTGATCGGCGTTCAAGTGAAATCCAAGCTTAGAATTTCACCGGTGTCATTTAATTCATCCCAGACACAGTTGACTTCGGTTTCGGTATTGCATTTATTACATAATACTTCGCCGGAAGCGGAGTACTGAGTCGTATGATTTCCAGATGGTTGTGAATCTTCAATTTCGAGTTGGGAGAGATCAAATTTAATCTCTGCGCCACACTCTTCATTGCTACATGTAATCATTGGCATAGATTTCCTCTCATGTTAGCTGGTAAAATTGTCGGCCTGGTAAAGTGGACCACGCGACAAGCGTAGGAGCATATTTCGCGATACTTGAAACTAAGCATTACAGCCCCAAGGTTGCTGCAGTGATGGAAACGCCTTGTAATTTCAACCCCTTAACCAGAAAGAACGGCCATGAAGAAAATCATCGATTCTGCCACTGATACTCTAGAAAAGGTTGCTAGCCCAGCATCTCGATCTGGCTCTAGCGTTGAACGAGTTGGAAAGCTTCTTGAAGCAAATGTTTCGCCAAATGTTATCGCTTTGCAGATGACTGAGAATAGCCCTAACAGCCAAAAATACACCACTCAAGATATTGAGTCATACGGCAAATTGTACACGGATTCAAAAACTAGAGTTGTTGTCACAGCCAAGCAAACACGCGCTCTAATTGACGATATGACGATAGAAGGGGACTTTTGCCCCATTTAGCCTTTGCTCAGCAAACATAAGCTAACCTTGCAGAAGCCCACCATGCGTGGGCTTTTTTGAACCTAACCAGTGATTGGATGGTTTCCGGCTAACCATATCACATGAAACGCAACATTTAGCAACCAACCAGGATCTGCGGATTCACCGCGCAGCGGCGAGTATCGGTTCGATCAAGTAGACCGACCCAAAACGCTCAGGATGCGCCAAGACCTTGATCGTCTGATGCCGCTGTCGACGATTGTGCAGCGTGGCATAGAGGCTCGGGTCGGCAGGTACCGCGAGCCGTTTGCGTTCGACGAGACCCTGGAGACGATACTCGACCTTGCAGAACACCGCGCCTCGCCCGCCGCGACGCAGCGACTCGATCGCCGCATCGACCAACACGCCCTCAGTGAGCAACACGCGGGCAAACCGCCGCCGCCACCAGACATAGACGCCAAACGAGGGCAGGAACACGAGCGTGACCGCCCCAACGGGGAGAAGGATCGCGTTGGGATCGATGGGGGTCGTTCGCATCCCCACCAGCCGATTCAGGGACGGATCGCGAGCCATGTACTCGACCGTAGCGAGATCACCGGGCCGAAGCTCGGTGTGGTCCGCGAAGCTCATGGATTGCAGATCGGTGGTGCCGGCGACCGCCTTGAACCGATAGCGCGTCTCGAAATAGCGACCGTTGTTGCGATCGCGCTTCTCCTCGACGGACGTGACCGTGGCCAGGGTCGTGTTCACCGGCCCCTGATCGATGATCCGATCGGCCTCGGCGGCGCCAAGGACCATGTAGCTCAACAGCGCCAACATGATCAGCATGAGCGGCAGCATGAGCGCGATCGCCACGCGGGCCGCAGGCGGAAACAGACCGTTCCAGATCGGGGCCAGACAGGCCGCCTCGAAAGGGCGCGGCGGCGGCCGCTCCAGATAGGCCGCCAGTCGCCCGCCGCTGTCGCTGAAGGATTCGGACAGAGCCGGAAAATCGATCTGTTCCGGATCGATGTATTCGAGCACCCGGCTGAGCTTGAATGCCGCCACACCCAGCGCGACGACGAGCAACACGACCAGGAGCGTCGCCGCCATCTCCACCGGACTCCCCCAGCCGCCGCCGAGCCTGTCGCGCTCGGCCGCCAGCAGAGCCAGCCAGACAACGGCCGGCATCAAGGCCGCCACGGCCAGAATCAATCCGAGGATGTAGCGTTGTTTGTCGCCGGGCTTGGGCGCCTGTTCAGCCATCGCCGTCTATCCTCGGAGTGCACCTCAACCTGGGGCCGGATTCGCGATCATCGCCGTCCCGAGATCAAGGCCCAATCGTCGCGGATACGCGGTGCCGCGAGCCTGACGCGCTCGGCATAGGCGGCACTGACCGACTCGACCTGCTCGGTGAGCACGCCCGAGAGCACCAGATCGCCGCCCGGAACCAGCATCGCGCTCAGACGCGGCGCCAGCGCGATCAGCGGGCCGGCGAGGATGTTGGCCAGCACGATATCGACGCTCGGATCGGTGAACGACTCGGGCGCGAAGATCTCCAGCCGCTCCAGCACGCCATTGGCCTGCGCATTGTCGTGCGTGGCCGTGAGCGCCTGCGGATCGTGATCGACCGCGATGGCGCGCGCGGCGCCGAGCTTGAGCGCAGCGATCGCCAGGATCCCCGAGCCGCAGCCGAAGTCGAGCACCGTCTTGCCGGCCAGATCCGCACCGTCGAGCCATTCCAGACACAGCGCCGTGGTCGCATGATGCCCAGTGCCGAAGGCCAGCCCCGGATCGAGCGCCACGACCACGCCCTCGGGGTCGCCGGGCGGCTGGCCATGCGGACAGACCCACAGACGTTGACCGAAGCGGGTCGGCTTGAACGTATCGAGCCAGACACGTTCCCAGACCTGATCCTCGATGCGATGGATGCGCGGGCGCTCACCGAGACGCGCGGTCAGATCCAGTGCCAGTCGCTCGACCAGGGCCGCGCTCTCGGGATCGCTCTCGAACAGCGTCGTGAGCGTCACCACCGACCACAGCGGCGTCTCGCCCGGACCGGGTTCGAGCTGCGGCTCGTCGCCCGCGTCGCCGAGCGTGACCGAGAGGGCTCCGGCCAGTTCCAGATAGTGTTCAAAGTCGTCCGCCTGATCGCGCGGAACATCGAAGGCAAGTTGTAGCCAGGGCATGGAGTCGGACCGGGGTTGAGGGGCAGCGGTGAAGAGGCTGGATTGTAGCCTGTTCGGCTATCGGTGTTCAGTGCCGCGTCGATCGCCCGGCCGATGCCATGCCATCGGCAGGCATCGCAACCGTTGCCGAAACACCGCGAAGACTTCGGTATATTAACAAGTTGCGATCGACCAAGGCGCTCGGGATAATGCGCGAATTTTGCCGCCCAGGGGGTGGCACACCACAACAGGGGCGAATCGATTGATGAAGATTGGAATCCCGTTGGAGACACGCCCTGGTGAGACGCGCGTAGCGTCGACCCCGGATGTCGTGAAGAAGCTCGTCGGTCAGGGCTTCGAGGTCGTGATCGAGACCGGCGCCGGGGTGCGTGCCGGCTATCCGGACGCCGACTACGAGGCGGCCGGCGCCCGCCTGAGCGACCGTGCCGGCGCCTATGACGTCGACCTGCTGCTCAAGGTCCGCCGTCCGGACGAAGCCGACGTCGAGGCCATGCGTGCGGGCGGACTCTACATCGGTCTGCTCGAATCCTGCGGCGAAGATGCGATCCTCCCGAGCCTGCTGGCAAAGGGGATGCGCGTCCTGGCGCTGGAGCGGATGCCGCGCACCTCGCGCGCCCAGTCGATGGACGTGCTGTCCTCGCAGAGCAACATCGCCGGCTATCGCGCCGTGATCGAGGCCGCCGCGCGCTATGGGCGCTTCCTGCCGATGATGATGACCTCGGCCGGTTCGGCCAAGCCGGCGCGGGTGGTGGTGCTGGGCGCGGGCGTGGCCGGACTCCAGGCCATCGCCACCGCGCGTCGCCTGGGCGCGGATGTCTACGCCTATGACGTGCGCCCCGAGACGCGCGAGCAGATCCTCTCGCTCGGCGCCAAGCCGATCGATCTGGATCTCGGCGAGAGCGGCGCGGGGGAGGGCGGCTATGCCAAGGAACTCTCCGACGAGGCCAAGGCGCGCCAGCAGGCCGCGCTCGCCGACGAGCTGGCCAAGGCGCATGTCATCGTCACCACGGCGCTCATCCCCTGCCGCCGCGCGCCCGTGCTGGTGACGGAGGATGTCGTCCAGCGCATGCGTCACGGCTCGGTCATCGTCGATCTGGCGGCGGCCAGCGGCGGCAACTGCCCGCTCACCGTCGCCGATGAGATCGTCGAGCGCCACGGCGTCACCCTGGTCGGTCTGACCAACTTCCCGGCTCTGGTCCCGGCGGATGCGAGCGCCTTCTATGCGCGCAACCTGCTCAATCTGATCGAGATCATGTTCGAGCGCGGCGAGTCCGGCCCCCAGCTCAAGGATCTGAGCGCCGACGACATCACGGCCGCCATGCTGGTCCAGGCGGCGTCCTGAACGCGTTGCGTATCCTGAACCCCCTCTCCCCAACCCCTCTCCCGCGAGGGGAGAGGGGCTAACAGCATCCCGGTCGGTCGCGTTCTCTACTCAAGGCGCGATCTATCTCATACAGGAGTCACACACATGCCCGAGGCACTCGATCCCTCGTTGATCGCCCTCTATGTCTTCGTCCTGGCCTGCTTCATCGGCTACTGGGTGATCTGGGGCGTCACGCCCTCGCTGCACACGCCCCTGGTGGCGCTCACCAACGCCATCTCCGGCATCGTGCTGGTCGGCGCGCTGCTGGTCGCGGGCGATCCGCAGGCCGGTCTGCTGGTCCAGTTCATCGGCTTCGTCGCCGTGCTGCTGGCCTCGATCAACGTCTTCGGCGGCTTTCTGGTCACGCACCGGATGCTGTCGATGTTCAAGAAGAAAAAGAAGTAAGGGCGGACAGCGATGGAATTCACGGTCAACCATCAGGCGCTGGCCTATCTGGTCGCAGCGATCCTGTTCATTCTCGGCCTCAAGGGGCTGACCCATCCGTCGAGCGCGCGGCGCGGCAATCTGTACGCCATGCTCGGCATGGTCATCGCCATCGTCGCTACGCTGCTGGCGCGCGAGGTGCAGTCCTACGGCTTCATCATCGCCGGGATCGCGGGCGGCGCGATCATCGGGGCCATCGTCGCCCTGCGCATCCAGATGACGGCCATGCCGCAACTGGTCGCGGCGCTGCACAGCTTCGTGGGTCTGGCGGCGGTGCTGGTCGGCATCGGCACCTTTCTGCATCATCAGCACCTGGGGCTGCTCAACGCGGTGCTGATGGGCGAGATCTCGGCGGGCGTGGTGATCGGCGCCATCACCTTCACCGGCTCGATCATCGCCTTCGGCAAGCTCCAGGGGTTGCTGTCGGGTGCGCCGGTCAAGTTCACCGGCCAGCATCTGCTCAATGCCGTCATCGGTGCGCTGACCATTGCGCTGGCGGTGCATTTCGCCATGACCGGGAGTCTGCTGTCGCTGGCCTTGATGACGGTGCTGGCGCTCGTCATCGGTGTGACCCTGATCATCCCGATCGGCGGGGCGGACATGCCGGTCATCATCTCGATGCTCAACAGCTACTCGGGCTGGGCGGCGGCGGCGACCGGCTTCACGCTGCACAACAATCTGCTGATCATCGTCGGCGCCATCGTCGGCTGCTCGGGCGCGATCCTGTCCTTCATCATGTGCAAGGCGATGAACCGCTCGATCATCAATGTCGTCTTCGGCGGCTTCGGCTCCGACAGCAGCGCGGGTGAGAGCGCCGGTGCACAGGCGGCGGAGCAGGGGATCAAGTCGGCGGCGGTCGAGGATGCGGTCTACTGGATGGAGGACGCGGGCAAGGTCATCATCGTGCCCGGTTACGGCATGGCGGTCTCACAGGCGCAACATGCGTTGAAAGAGCTGGCCGAGCTGCTCGGGGCGCGCGGGGTCGAGGTCAAGTTCGCCATCCATCCGGTCGCCGGTCGCATGCCGGGGCACATGAACGTACTGCTGGCCGAGGCCGACATCCCCTACGATCAGGTGCTGGAGATGGACGAGATCAACCCCGAGTTCCCCGGCACCGATGTGGTGCTGGTGGTCGGAGCCAACGATGTCGTCAACCCGGCGGCCAAGGAGGACAAGTCGAGTCCCATCTACGGGATGCCGATCCTGGAGGCCGGGCGCGCGCGTCAGGTCTATTTCCTCAAGCGCTCGATGCGTCCGGGGTATTCGGGCGTCGACAATCTGCTGTTCTATCAGGACAACACCTATCTGGTGTTCGGCGACGCCAAGGACACCATCGAGGGGATGAATACGGCGCTCAAGGGCGGGGGGCATTAGGCCGGACCCTTTGCCGGTCGCGAAGCTGGATGTTTCGTGGCCGGCGACTCGCCTCGGCGCGCCATCGGCTATAGTGTCGAACATTCAAGGCGCGTGGAGGCTTCCGGTATGCGATTTCCCTATGGTCTGAGCGATTTCGGCACCCTGATCGAGGGCGGGTACTGGTATCAGGATCGCACCGATCGGCTCGCCGACCTGGAGGCCACCGGGCGGCAGTTGATCTTCCTGCGCCCGCGCCGCTTCGGCAAAAGCCTGCTGTTGTCGATGCTGGAGCACTATTACGATCTCAACCGCGCTGCTCGGTTCGAGGCGCTGTTCGGGGCGCTGGCCGTCGGGCGGAATCCCACGCCGCTGCACAATCAGTATTTTGTACTCAAATGGGATTTCTCGCTGATCCCGGCCTATGGCGAGATCGCCGACATCGAAGCGGCCGTGCATCAGCACATCAATGATCGTCTCCGCGACTTCGAGCGGCGCTATCGCGACCGACTGCCTGAGCCGATCGCCATTCATCCCGACAACGCGCTCTCCTCCTGGGAATCGGCGCTGAGCCTCCTTTCCCAAACCCCGCACAAGCTCTATCTGTTGATCGACGAGTATGACAACTTCGCCAATGAGGTGTTGATGGCGGATCGTCCCGGCAGTCAAGACCGTTACCAGACGCTGTTGCAGGGCGAGGGGCTGTTTAAGAGCGTGTTCAAGGCGGTCAAGGCGGCGGCGGGCGGTCTGGGGCTGGACCGCGTCTTCATCACCGGCGTTTCGCCCATCGTGCTCAGCGACATGACGAGCGGCTACAACGTCGGCGAAGACATCTATCTCCTGCCTCAGTTCAATGATCTGTGCGGCTTCACCGAGTCCGAGGTCACGGACGTGCTACGGCAACTGGCGGGGGAGGGCAGCGACTGGTCGGCGGATGAAGCGCTGGCGACCATGCGCACCTTCTACAACGGCTATCGTTTCAGCGAGGGAGCTTCGGAGAGCCTCTACAACCCGACCCTGAGCCTCTATTTTCTCAAGTCGCTGGAACAACAGGGCCAGTATCCGCGCCGGATGCTGGACGAGAATCTGGCGATGGACCGCAACAAGCTGGTCTATATCGCGCAGTTGCCGGGTGGCGAGGAGCTGCTGGTCGAGGCGTTGAGCGGCGAGGATCGGGTGCTGGTGCCGGAACTGGTGCAGCGCTTCGGGGTGGCCGATGTGCTGGCGGCGGTGAAGGATCAGCCGTTCATGGCGTCTTTGCTCTATTTCTTCGGCATTCTGACGCTGGCGGGTCTGACGCCCTTCGATGAATGCCGTCTGCGCATCCCCAATCTGGTGGCGCGCGGGCTCTATGTCGAGCGGCTGCGCGAGCGCTGGCTGCCGCTGACCGATGGTGCACGCGAGCGACCGGATGCCGTGCGCGCGCTCGGTCAGCACGGCGACCTGACCCCGCTGGCTGAACTGATCGAGCAGCGTTATTTCCGGGTGCTCTCGAGCCGCGACTATCGCTGGACCAATGAGCTGCTGGTCAAGTTCGCCTTTCTGACCCTGCTGTTTGACGATCGGCTCTACATGGCGGTGTCGGAACTGGAGACCGAGCGCGGGTATGTCGATCTGGCGCTGATCGTGCGCCCCGACAAGCGCCGTTTCGAGGTGCTGGATCTGCTGCTGGAGTTCAAGTATCTGAGCCTGAAGGAACTGGCGCTGAGTGGCGAGCAGGTGCGCGAACGGTCGCGTGAGGCGCTCGCTGAACTGGCGCCCGTGGTCAAGAAGCTCGACGAGGCCGAAGCCCAGGCGCGTGTCTATGGGGACACCTTGAAGGCACGGTATGGACTTCGGAAGCTGCACGCCTTTGCCGTGGTCGCCTTGGGCGTCGAGCGGTTGGTGTGGCGTGCTTCGACACTTTGAATCCACCGTAGAACAAGTGTTAGCGAGTACGCTTCCCAATGACCCAGGACACCTTGACCAAAGCCACCGTCATCCTGATGACGCTCGCGATCTCGGCGCTCTTCCTCGCCATGATCCAGCCGTTCCTGATGACGCTCCTGCTCGCCGGGATCTTCAGCGCTCTGGCGCGTCCGCTCTATCTGCGACTGCAAGCCCGGCTCGGCTGTAGCGAGTCGATCGCCTCGCTCCTGACGCTGCTGCTGATCGCCGTCATGGTGCTGATCCCGTCAGTGTTCCTGATCACGATTCTGATCGGTCAGGCGCTGGATGTCAGTGAGCTGATCTCGATCTGGGTCCGGGGCGTGATCGAGGATCCGACCGACTTCCTGGCCGCACTCCAGCATCTGCCCTTCTATGACGAGGTCATCGAGCATCGCGGCCTGATACTGGAACAGGCCGGGCAGGCGGCGACCCTGGTCAGCAAGTTGCTGGTCGACTGGGTGTCGTCGGTGACGCTCAAGACCGTCAACTTCGTCTTCCTGACCTTCGTCTTGCTCTACAGCCTGTTCTTCCTGCTGATGGACGGACCGAAGTTCATCCTCAAGCTGCTCTACTATCTGCCGCTCCAGACGCGCGACGAGCGCCTGATGCTCGACAAGTTCACCTCGGTGACGCGCGCCACCCTCAAGGGGTCGTTTCTCATCGGCGTCCTGCAGGGCGGTTTGGCGGGGATCGCCTTCGCCGTCGCCGGGATCGACAATGCCGTCTTCTGGGGCACGCTGATGGCGATCCTGTCGATCATCCCCAACGTCGGCACCGCACTGGTCTGGGTTCCGGCGGTGATCATCCTCATCGTCCAGGGGTCGGTGCTGACGGGTGTGCTGCTCGCGCTCTTCTGCGGTCTGATCGTCGGCAGTCTGGACAACCTGCTGCGCCCGATCCTGGTCGGCAAAGACACCCAGATGCACGAGCTGATGATCTTCTTCAGCACGCTCGGCGGTCTGGTCATGTTCGGTCTGCCGGGACTGTTCATCGGGCCGGTGATCGCCTCGCTCCTGATCTCGATCTGGGAGATCTATGGCGTCGAGTTCGCCGATGTGCTGCCCGAAGTCGACGAGGCGCTGGTCGAGCCGGTCACGCCGAGCGGACTCGACGAGGCGGATGAGCACGGTGATCAGGCAGGCGAGTTAGAGCTGGATTTGGAGTTGTCGAGTCAATCATCGACCGATCCTGAACAGGTTTCGAATCAGTCTGGCAAGGAGCGTCCAGCAGAACCCTAGCACTCCAAGTCGGCTTGGAGCGCGGTCGAGCGTGGTTGGAGGGACCGGGTGCGAAACGCGTGGCCATTCAGGCGGCGCACAATCGCCGAACCCGCTCGGCGCCAGCCTCCAGCGGTGATCGCCGGCCATCCTCTCTCGGACGAATGCTGTGTACCAACAGGTCGAGACTTGGCCTGTGCCGACTCGGACGGCCGAGACCTATCTGATCAGACCCGAGGGCGATCGAATCCGAAGCCTTTAGCGAGATGCAACGGATGCCTTGCCTGGAGCCGCCAGACGGCGAAGTACATGCCCACGCAAAAAAGGGCTTGGATTTTCATCCAAGCCCTTTTTATAGTTGGCGTCCCCACGGGGGTTCGAACCCCGGTTACCGCCGTGAAAGGGCGGTGTCCTAGGCCACTAGACGATGGGGACAGTGACTTTTTTCTAGCTGATTCGACGAACTGGACAGGATCGCCGAACCTTTTGAATTTGGTGGAGCCAGGCGGGATCGAACCGCCGACCTCAACACTGCCAGTGTTGCGCTCTCCCAGCTGAGCTATGGCCCCAGTGACCTGAGACCGCAAATGATATAGATGCCCTCGGAGCTTGTCCAGCACTTTTTTACATTTTTTTGTTCGAACTCTGTCCCCATCTCGGGTGTCAGTGTATCGCCTGACTGTGCCCCACAGTTTTCTTCGTTCCAAAACACTGGTTTTTCAAAGGGTTGTTTGAGAGGTTGAACTCGACATGATGCGTATCCTATTGTTCCTGACCACCAATGTCGCGGTGCTGATCGTCATCAGCATCGTCTTCCGCCTGCTCGGGATCGATAGCCTGCTGCTGGAGAGCGGCGGCATCGACATGAGCGCGCTCCTGATCATGGCGGCCATCATCGGTTTCAGCGGCTCGCTGATCTCGCTGTTCCTGTCCAAGACCATGGCCAAGCGCGGCATGGGCGTCCATGTCATCGAGCAGCCGTCCAACCGGCTCGAACAATGGCTGATGGAGACGGTCGCGCGTCAGGCCGAGCAGGCCGGTATCGGCATGCCCGAGGTCGGGATCTTCGAGTCGCCCGATCCCAACGCCTTCGCCACCGGCTGGAATCGCAATGACGCCCTGGTGGCCGTCAGCACGGGTCTGCTGCATCACATGCGCGAAGACGAGGTCGAGGCCGTCATCGGCCATGAGATCAGCCATGTGGCCAATGGCGACATGGTGACGCTGGCGCTCATCCAGGGCGTGGTCAATACCTTCGTCGTCTTCCTCTCGCGCATCGTCGGCCATGTGGTCGACCGCGTGATCCTGAAGAACGAGCAGGGCTATGGGGTGGGGTACTTCGTGGCCTCGATCGTCGCCGAGTTGATGCTCTCGGTGCTGGCGACCATGATCGTGATGTGGTTCTCGCGCTATCGCGAGTATCGGGCCGATGCCGGCGGGGCGAGCCTAACCAGCCGGCGTCAGATGGCTGGAGCGCTGCGGGCGCTCCAGCGCGTGCATGAGCCGCAAGACCTGCCGTCCGGCGAGTTTGCGGCCTTCGGCGTCTCGGGCCGGATCGGCGGGGGCTTCATGGCGCTCTTCCGCAGCCATCCGCCGCTGGAGAAGCGCATCGCGGCGCTGGAACAGTCGTCCTGATCGGCCTCACAGCCACTTGGGCAGCAGGATCAGCGCCCAGATGACCAGACAGAACGCGATGCTGGAGAAGACGGCCGCCGAGGCGATGTCCTTGGCGCGCCCGGAGAGTTCGTGACGTTCCAGACCGACCCGGTCGACATTGGCCTCGATGGCCGAGTTGAGCAGCTCGACGATCGGCACGATCAGCAGACTCCCGACCAGCATCGCGCGCTCGACCGGCGACTCACCGAGCCAGATCCCGAGCGGGATGAGCGGGATCAGCAGAAAGATCTCCTGCCGAAACGCCTCCTCCAACTCGAAGCAGGCCCGAAATCCCTTCATCGAATAGCCGAAGGCGCGCACCACGCGCCGCCACCCCCGCACATTGTGGTTAGCCATGCGCACCCTCGCTGGCACTCGGCGTCCAGGCCAGATCCAACTGGCGTGCCGCGCGCACGTCGTCGAGTCGGCGCACCGGCAGACTGTGCGGCGCGCCCTTGACCAGTTCGGGGTTCTCCTGCGCCTCACTCCGAATGGCGGTCATGGCCGCGACGAAGCCGTCCAAGTCCTCCTTGCTCTCAGTCTCGGTCGGCTCGATCAGCAGACACTCGGGCACCAGCAGCGGGAAATAGGTGGTCGGGGCGTGATAGCCGTAGTCGAGCAACCGCTTGGCGAAATCCATGGTGTTCACGCCGAACTCGCGCGCTTCGCGCTTGAGGGTGACGATGAACTCATGACTGGCGCGGCGCTCGGGATAGGCGGCCTCGAATCCGGCTTCCTGGAGCCGCGCCAGCAGATAGTTGGCGTTGAGCGTGGCGAACTCGGCCACCCGACCCATGCCCTCGCGTCCGATCAGCCGCGCATAGACATAGGCGCGCAGCAGGATGCCCATGTTGCCGCCGAAGGCCGTCAGTCGGCCGATGCTCTCGGGGCGGTCGGATTCGGTCAGCCAGCGGTATTCCTCGCCCTCGCATGCGACCAGCGGCACCGGCAGATAGGGCTCCAGACGCTTGGAGACGCCCACCGGACCCGCGCCTGGACCGCCGCCGCCGTGCGGGGTCGAGAAGGTCTTGTGCAGGTTCATGTGGATGACGTCGAAGCCCATGTCGCCGGGGCGCACCTGGCCGAGGATGGCGTTGAGGTTGGCTCCATCGTAATAGAGCAGACCGCCGGCCTCGTGCACCGCCTGGGCGATCGCCTGGATGTTGCGATCGAAGACGCCGACCGTGCTCGGGTTGGTGAGCATGATGCCGGCCGTCTGCGGGCCGACCGCCGCGCGCAGGGCGTCGAGGTCGACGTCGCCATCGGGACCGGTCGGGATCTCGCGCACCTTGAAGCCGCACATCACCGCCGAGGCCGGGTTGGTGCCGTGCGCGGCGTCCGGGACCAGGATCTCGGTGCGGGCGTGATCGCCGCGCGCCTGATGATAGGCGCGGATCATGGCCACGCCGGCGAACTCGCCCTGCGCGCCGGCCGAGGGCGCGAGCGAGACGGCGTGCATGCCGGTCACGGCCTTGAGGATCTCTTGCAGCTCGAACAGACAGGCCAGGATGCCCTGACCGTGGCTGGCCGGCGCCAGCGGATGACGCCCCAGGAAGCCGGGCAGCATCGCCAGGCTGTTACAGGCCCTGGGGTTGTACTTCATGGTACAGGAACCCAGGGGATAGAAATGGGTGTCGATCGAGAAGTTCTGCTGCGACAGCCGCGTGTAGTGGCGCACCGCCTGCATCTCGGAGACCTCCGGCAACGCGGGCCGGGCGCGGCGGCGCAGTCCCTCGGGGATGTCGGCGACCTCGGGTGCCTGGAGTGGCGCTTGCGCCGTGGCGCGGCGGCCGGTTCTGGATTGCTCTTGGATCAGCATGGCGAGGCGATCTTGAATGGGCTGGGGTGAGTCCCCCGAGGTGCTCGGGGGACGGACGGGACTCAGAGGGCGGCCAGAGCGGCCTCGTAATCGGGTTCTTCGGTGATCTCGGGGACGAGCTGGGTGTAGACCACCGTGTTGTCGGCGTCGAGCACCACGACCGCACGCGCGGTGATGCCGGCCAGCGGGCCGTCCTCGATCAGGACGCCATAGTCCTTGGCGAAGTGACGCGAGCGCATCATGGACAGACCGATGACGTTGTCGATGCCTTCGGCGCCGCAGAAGCGCCCCATGGCGAAGGGCAGATCGGCCGAGACGACCAGGGCCACGGCATCGGACTTGGCCGCCATGGCGGCGTTGAACGTCTTGGTCGAGGTCGCGCAGACCGGGGTGTCCAGGCTCGGGACGATGTTGAGCAGTTTCTTCTTACCGGCGAAATCGGCCAGCGAGCGATCGGCCAGATCCTTGTCGACGAGCTGGAAGTCGGGCGCAACGCTGCCGACGGCCGGCAGTTCGCCGCTGAGGGTGACGGGATTGCCTTGCAGTGCGGTTTGAGCCATCTCTTGGGTCTCCAGGTGTGTGGATGAGGTCGTCTGTCGTGGCGGTTGGCCAAAATCTCAGTTGGCCGGCGTGGCGATGAGCCGTGCCAGGGTATCGGCATAGCGGCGCAGTTCGTCCTCGGTACGCACTTCGGTCGCGCAGACCAGCAGCGCCGGGGCGAGTTCCGGATAGTCCGGCCCGAGATCGAAGCCGCCCAGAATATCCTCGGCGGCCAGCGAACGCAGCAGATCGGCCGTCGGTGCCGGCAGACGCAGCGCCAGCTCATGGAAGACCGGACGCTCGAACAGCGGCTCGACTCCGGAGATGGCGCCGAGCAACTCGCCCAGCCGGCGCGTGTTGGCATGACAGCTCGCCGCCACCCGCTCCAGTCCCTCGGCCCCCAGCAAAGCCATGTGGATGGTCGCCGCCGTCACCAGCAGTCCCTGGTTGGTGCAGATGTTAGAGGTCGCCTTGCCGCGCCGGATGTGCTGCTCGCGCGCCTGGAGCGTGAGCGTGAAGCCGGGCTTGCCGTCCAGATCCAGGGTGCGTCCGACGATGCGGCCGGGGAGCTGGCGCACATGCTCCTGCTTGCAGCACAGGAAACCGGCATAGGGACCGCCCGAGGACAGCGGCATCCCCAGCGGCTGGGCCTCGCCACAGGCGATGTCGGCGCCCTTCGCACCCCACTCGCCGGGAGGGGAGAGCAGGGCGAGTGCGACCGGATTGACCACGGCGATCGCCAACGCCTTGTGAGCGTGCGCCCAGTCGGTCAGTTCATCGACGGTTTCCAGGATACCGAAGAAGTTTGGCTGATTGATGACGACGGCGGCGCACTCCTCGTCACCGGCCGCCGCCTCCAGCCGCTCGACCGGCGTGTGTCCGCCGCGCGCGTCGAAATCCACCTCCACCAGTTCGATGCCCTGCGGCTCGACGATCGCGCGCAGCGTGCGCCGATAGGCCGGATGCAGCGCGCGCGGCACCAGGACGCGCTGTGACTTGGTCTGACGATTGGCGCGCACCGCCATCAGCACCGCTTCGGCCAGCGCCGAGGCACCGTCGTAGAGCGAGGCATTGGAGACGTCCAGCCCGGTGAGCGCCGTCATCATCGACTGGAACTCATAGAGCAACTGGAGCGTGCCCTGGCTGGCCTCGGCCTGATAGGGCGTATAGGCGCTGTAGAACTCGCCGCGAGTGGCGATCTGCCAGACGGCAGCCGGGATGTGATGCTCATAGGCGCCGGCGCCGATGAAGCACAGCGGCTGACCGTCGGCGCACGCGCGCGACTGCATCAGGCGCGTGATCTCCATTTCCGAGAGCGTCTCCGGAATGGCGTCGAGCGCCTGCGCGCCGACGCGCAGTTCCGGCGGGATCTCGTCGAAGAGGGCCTCGATGGAGTCGACCCCGATGGTCGCGAGCATCGCGGCGATGTCGTCTGGCGTGTGAGGAATGAAAGGCATGCGAGTTCGACCGCTTGGGTTGGACGCTGAGGGCGGTTGGGGCCGGGATCAGGACTCGTCGGCGACGACCTGCTCGTAAGCGGCGGCATCCAGCAGACCATCGAGCGCGCCCATGTCGGCCGGGGTCAGACGGAAGATCCAGCCGTCCCCGTAGGGGCTGGTGTTGATGGCGTCCGGCGTGTCGGCCAGCGCCGCGTTGCCCTCGACGATCTCGCCGGCGATGGGCGAGTAGATGTCGGAGGCGGCCTTGACCGACTCGACCACGGCGCAGGCGTCCTCGGCGGCGACGGTGCGACCGCTCTCGGGCGCCTCGACGAACACGATGTCGCCGAGCGCGTCCTGAGCGTGGTCGGTGATGCCGACGGTGACGGTGCCGTCGCCGTTGTCGCGCACCCATTCGTGGGTCTTGGTGTATTTCAGGTCAGCGGGCAGGTTGCTCATGGAAGACGTCCTCGAATGCAGGATGGATCAGGTTCAGGGTTCGATCAGAATGCGGCCATGCCGGACGAACGGCGGCTTGACGATCCGCGCCGGTACGGGCTTGCCACGGATCTCGACCTCGCAGGTTTCGCCGAGGCCGGGCGCCACGCGCGCCAGCGCGATCGAGCGTTGCAGTGTCGGCGAGAAGCCGCCGGAGGTGATTTCGCCGACTTCGCGCCCGTTGCTGAGCACGGTCTGGTGAGCGCGGATCACGCCGCGCCCGGTCAGCAGCAGACCGACGAATTCGCGCCGCTCGGGACTCGCGCGCAACTCGTCCAGCGCGGCGCGGCCGATGAACTCACGTTCGGCCGGCTCCCAGGCGATGGTCCACTCCAGGCCGGATTCGAGCGGGCCGACGTCCTCGCCCATGTCCTGGCCATAGAGATTCATTCCGGCCTCCAGACGCAGGGTGTCGCGCGCGCCCAGACCGCAGGGCCGGACACCGGCGTCCAGCAGCACCGACCAGAGATCGACGGCATGATCGGCGGGCAGCAGGATTTCGAAGCCGTCCTCGCCGGTATAGCCGGTGCGGGCGATGAACCAGCCGCCGCATTCGGTGGCGTGGAAGAGCGCCAGTTCCAGGGCGGAGTCGGCCATTTCGCGCGGCAGACAGGTCGCGGTCAGCTCACGCGCCTGAGGGCCTTGCACCGCGATCATGGCCAGATCGTCGCGGCGGCGGATCTCGACGTCGAAGCCGGTGCGATGGCTCTCCAGCCAGCTCAGATCCTTGTCGGCCGTGCCGGCGTTGACCACCAGCCGATAGTGCCCGGCCGGACCGCGCAGATAGACGATGAGATCGTCGACCACGCCGCCCGAGTCGTTGAGCATGCAGGAATAGAGCGCCTTGCCGACGGTCTTGAGTTTGGCGACGTCGTTGGCGAGCAGGCGGCGCAGAAAGGCTTGGGCGTCCGGTCCCTCGATGTCGACCGGGCACATGTGCGAGACGTCGAACATCCCGGCGTGCTCGCGCACGGCGTCGTGTTCCTCGATCTGGGAGCCATAGTGCAGCGGCATGTCCCAGCCGCCGAAGGGCACGAGCCGCGCGCCAAGACGCGCATGCTCGGCATAGAGTGGGGTACGCAGGGCCATACGGCTCTCCTCGTGGAATGCAGGGGCTGCCTTGGCCAGACGGCACAGGCAACACGACAACGGCGAGAATGTGTGATCCCCGCTCGTCGCCCCTCTGTCCTAGACCTGAGAGTTTGCGCGCGGATGTGTGACATCCGGGCGGCCCCGTCGGTGGGCGCGGATTTCGATCCGCGCCGCTCTCCAGAGTCGGTCGTTATTCCCGCGGTCCTTCTGCCTGAGCGATTCCGGGCGGTGTTGCGCCTTCGGCGCCGGCCGGGCGGCCGGTCTCTCCCACGGGACATGACACGAAGCCGGCACTATAAGCGCGAGCCGGCCGGATTACCAGTCGTCCCGCGAGGCGATTCGCCCTGGCGGAGCGGGTCCGGTCAGCGTCACTCAAGGCCGCGCGCGCCGTCAGCTCTTGTCCTCGGTGCGGCGGCGAAACCGGGTATTGCCGCAGTCGGCGCAGGGCGGGATGCGTCCGGCCTTGACGAAATGGGTCTCGGCGCCGCACTGGTCGCAGACCAGGGTGCCTGGGCCGGTGATCTCGCCGGCCTGATAGAGGCTCATCTGACGCGCGGTCTCGGCCCACTGGGCCAGTTGCAGGCTGGTCTGGTCGGCGACCAGCTTGAACATGTCGAGCATGCGCTTTTCCATCAGCTCCAGATCGAAGCGCCACCAGTCGCGGATGTCCTGCCCGGTGTCGGCGATGTACTTGGCTGCGTCCTCGATGTCGCGCTTGACGTAGTCCGAAACCTTCTCGGCCTCCTCGCGCGTCAGCTCGCCGAGCTCGACCATGCGCTCGCGCGTCTTGTCGACGATCTCGCGAAACAGGGGGGCCGATTCCTGCTGCGCCTTCTCGATCGCCTCGTGGGTCTGCTTGAGCATGCGCTCATAGGCGTCGACCAGCTTGTCGGTGGTGTCGTGCTTGTGTTCTTCGCTCATGGCGTCGCTCTTCGTTGGCTTGGGGAATGTTGACGTGCTCGGAATTAGGATAGCAAAAGCCCATGCGGTATCCTTGCGCGATCGAATCCGCGGGGCGCTGGGCGTCCCGGCGATTCCAACCTTTGGCTTCGAACCTTCACCCTCTTCGTCAGGACCATCAGCACCCATGCAGACCGACTATGATCCGCGCGCCATCGAGGCGGCGGCCCAAGGCTATTGGGAAGACCATCGATCCTTCAAGGCCGTCGAGGATCCGTCCCGCGAGAAGTTCTACTGTCTCTCCATGTTCCCCTATCCCTCGGGTCGGCTGCACATGGGGCACGTGCGCAACTACACCATCGGGGACGTGATCGCGCGCTATCAGCGCATGCTCGGCAAGAACGTGCTCCAGCCGATGGGCTGGGACGCCTTCGGTCTGCCGGCCGAGAACGCGGCCATCCAGCACGGCATCCCGCCCTCGCAGTGGACGCGCTCCAACATCGAATACATGAAGGGCCAGCTCAAGAGCCTGGGCTTCGGCTACGACTGGGAGCGCGAACTGGCGACCTGTGACCCGGATTACTACCGCTGGGAGCAGTGGCTGTTCACGCGCATGGTCGAGAAAGGGCTGGCCTATCGCGCCAAGGCGACGGTCAACTGGGATCCCATCGATCAGACGGTGCTGGCCAACGAGCAGGTCATCGACGGACGCGGCTGGCGCTCGGGCGCGCTGGTCGAGAAGCGCGAGATCGAACAGTGGTCGGTGCGCATCACCGATTACGCACAGGAACTGCTGGACGCGCTCGACGGGCTGGACGGCTGGCCGGAGCGCGTGCGCACGATGCAGCGCAACTGGATCGGTCGCTCCGAGGGCGTGCACATGGAGTTCGGCGTGGCCGGCTCCGACGAGACGCTCGGCATCTACACCACGCGACCCGATACCGTCATGGGCGTGACCTATGTCGCGGTGGCCGCCGAGCATCCGCTCGCGCACCGCGCGGCAGAGAACAATCCGTCGCTTGCGGCCTTCATCGATGAGTGTCGCAAAGGCGGCACCACTGAGGCCGAACTGGAAACGATGGAGAAGAAGGGCCATCCGCTCGGTCTCGACGCCATCCATCCGATCACCGGCGAGGCCGTGCCCATCTATGCCGCCAACTTCGTGCTCATGGGCTATGGCACGGGCGCGGTGATGGCCGTGCCGGCGCACGATCAGCGCGACTGGGAGTTCGCCGAGCGTTACGGCATCACCAGGAAAGCCGTCATCCGCTCGACCGACGGCAGCCCGTGCGGCATCGAGCAGGCGGCCTACACCGAGAAGGGCGTGCTCTTCGATTCCGGTCCCTTCGATGGCCTGACGTCAGAGCAAGCCTTCGACGCCATCGCCGACTGGCTCGCCGAGCACGGCAAGGGCGAGAAGACCATCAACTTCCGGCTGCGCGACTGGGGCGTGTCGCGTCAGCGCTACTGGGGCTGTCCGATCCCGATGGTGCAGACGGCTGACAGCGGCATCCGTCCCGAGACCGAGCTGCCGGTGCGGCTGCCCGAGGATGTCGTCGTCGACGGTTCCGGCTCACCGCTCAAGAAGATGCCCGAGTTCTACCAGCTCGCCGGCGGCGAGACACGCGAGACCGACACCTTCGACACCTTCTTCGAGTCGAGCTGGTATTACGCGCGCTACTGCTCGCCCGACTGCGACACGGCCATGCTCGACGAGCGCGCCAAATACTGGCTGCCGGTCGATCAGTACATCGGCGGCATCGAGCACGCCATCCTGCATCTGCTCTATGCGCGCTTCTTCCACAAGCTGATGCGCGACGAGGGGCTGGTCGACTGTGACGAGCCCTTCACCAATCTGCTCACTCAGGGCATGGTGGTCGCCGAGACCTGGTATCGCGAGGACGCCGAGGGCCGCAAGCAGTGGTTCAACCCGGCGGACGTCGAGGTCGAGCGCGACGAGAAGGGCAAGCTGATCGGCGGCCGGCTCAAGTCCGACGGTCAGCCGGTACGGTTCGGCGGCATCGAGAAGATGTCCAAGTCCAAGAACAACGGCGTCGATCCGCAGGCGTTGACCGAGCGCTACGGCGCCGACACAGTGCGGCTCTACACCATGTTCACCTCGCCGCCGGATCAGTCGCTCGAATGGAACGACGAAGGGGTCGAGGGGGCATTCCGCTTCATCCGTCGGCTGTGGGCCTTGGCGGTCAGTGAAGCCGAGGCGATCCGTGCCGCGTCCACGTTGGTAGATCTGGACGAACCGGCCCAGACCGCCCGCCGCGAGATCCACGGCGCGCTCAAGAAGGCGCTCTACGACTATGAACGCCAGCAGTTCAACACCGTGGTCTCGGGTTGCATGACCATGGTCAACACACTCTACCGGCTGGAGTCCTCGACCGCGCGGGCGGCGGTGATCCGCGAGGGCGTCGGCATCGTGCTGCGGCTGCTCGCGCCCATCGCGCCCCATGTGACCCATCATCTGTGGCGCGAGCTGGGTTTCGGTGAGGACATCCTGAACGCCGACTGGCCTCGGGTCGACGAGGACGCACTCAAGCAGGACAGCCTCGACTACGTGGTCCAGGTCAACGGCAAGGTACGCGGCAGCGTCAAGGTACCCGCCGACGCCGATCAGGCGACGGTCCAGGCCGCCGCGCTGGCCAGCGAGCCGATCGCCAAGTTCATCGACGGCAAACCGATCCGCAAGGCGATCCTGGTGCCGGGCAAGCTGCTCAATCTGGTCGTTTGAGCAGCCGGTAAGTAGATCAATCGGTTAGCTAGGCTTGTCAAAACTTTCCCGAAAGTTTTCCAAAATGTCGACCGCAGGAGAGGCCACCAACCACTCCTCGCGGCGGCTGTCCAGATAAACCTCAGTCATCTGTCGGCTCTTGTGTCCGAGGAGCGTTTGCGGGTCCATGCCACGCGCTTCGTAGAGCCGAGCGCCGAGCGACCGGATCTCGTGGAAGGAGGGTCGCTGCCGGATCGGGAGCTCCGCGTAGAGCCCGAGAGAGTCGCGCACGGCTCGGAACATAGAGGAGAGCTGCTGCTTTGCGATCGGGTCACCTGCACGAGTGTGTGGGCTGCCGCGACGGTAGTGGATTATCCACGGAGAGTCGAGGTTCGAGCGGCAGGTGTCGAGTACGCGGGCCAGGGGCTTGGTGACGGTGATGCGCAGGCGGGTGCCGGTCTTATGCTGTTGCAGTTCGAGCACACCGTCGCGGAGATCAGACCAGGATAAGGACACCAGGTCTTCGCGCCGTTGCAAGGTGATGAGCCCGAGGTCAAGAGCGTTCTGCAAGTGAATCGGGCTGGCGGCATGGATGCGCTGGAAATCTTCCAGCGTCAGGCGTTGGCGCTGAGTAGCCACTCGCTTGTTTTTGGTCACAGTGACTGGATTGGTAGTGATGTGCCCTTTGGCGATGGCTTCGTTGAAACAGTCATTGAGGACAGAGCGGTAGGCATTGGCTTGGCGCGGAGTCTGGGCGTCGAGAAACTCGGCGATGCGGCGCGTGGTGATGGTGCTCAGGTCTAGGGCTCCGAGCGCGGCGCGGATGCGCTCAACTTGCCGTTGGCGGTTGTAGCGGGAGAGTGAGGATAAACCGCGCTCATCGAGCAGGGTGGCGTAGGTGTCGAGCCAGTCGGAGAACAGGAGCGTTGGCTCAGTGCTTGGCGCCTGGCGCTTGGTGCCGAGCACGCGCTCGGTCAGCGAGATAGGCTCGATGAGCTGGGCGTTGAGCTGGTGCGCGGCGCGGATGGCGGCGGCGCGATCCGTGCCCATGCCGTGGTAGCGCCCTGTCTGCGGGTGCCGGTACTGGTAGTAGCGTCCGTTCTTGTAGAGATTGACGGGTAGGGCTCGGTTGGCAGGGTTGCGAGGGCGCATGGGTTTTCCGGGAGAGCAGAGGAGCGGTTAGTGCATGGCTATCCGCGCGCGGTGGGCGAGGGAAGGTTATTGCAAGGTCACGGGTTCTTTGATGTAGCGAAAGCGCTTGTTGCTCAGAAGCGGGGAGCGGCACGTCTGCGGTGCGCACTCTGCTCGGTGTCATCGGTCATGAGTGCCTCGTAGTTGTGGAGGTAGGCAAAGAAATGGGGAGGTTGTCAGCCTCCCCATTGGTGGTTATGTCGGTGGAATACCCATTGAGGGATCAGATCCGGTACGGCTGCCTCGGCAAGGTGTCCGGCTTCAGGTAGTAGGTGCGGCCGTGGCGCTCGGCGGCGAGCAGCCCGTTACGAATCCACTGGCGCACAGTGCGAAGCGCCGGGCGCGAATTCTCGGCGTAGGTGCGGTTGATCCACTCGGGTATCGTTAGGAGTTGATCGGCCATTCGCTTGTCTCCGGGACAATCAGGTAGTGAAAGTTGGGTAGCGATTCGATCCAGCGGCAGAAGCACTGCCAATCCGGGTGGCGGTGGTGTCTCCGCTGGAAGTAGATCCGGCGTAGCGCCTGGTACGAAGCCATCGCTGTCTGCGTGTAGACCACGTTGGGGAGATTGGCTTGCTTGGCTTCGGCCAGCTCAATGCCTTTCATCCCTTTCAGATCCGTGTGCATGGTGCTGCTGGTGGACAGCACTTCAACGCCGACGCGGTAGGTGTCCCATTCGACCATCCAGCCGATCTGCATCTGGAGCTCGAAGTAAGCGATGACGCCACGGATGGCTTTGGCGTGCTCATCTCCGGCGCGCACGAGCTTAGCCGCGAGCTTCAGATCCGCGTCTGGGGAAGCGCGTTCGTGACTCATCATCGGGTTGCGCATGGCGCGAAGCGCGTGCGCAAGACCACAGACTTCGAGCGTCTTGATCTGAAGTGGTTGGTACAGGCTGCTCATCGCTTGTTCAGGGATTGTCGAAGTCCGGTGATGAGGTTGCGCGTTGTGGGTGGCTTGTCGGCAAACGGGGCGGTGTTCATGATGGCTTTGGGCCGTTTTCTGCGTGCATCGTGCAAGGTATTGAGCGCTTCGTGATAGTCCGCATGGTAAGAGAGATGATAGAGGTGTCGATTCTTATAGAGCCGCACACGCCAGCGTTTGCGGGCGGCTTCGTACCACAGGCCAGGAAGCGGTCGGTTCATGGGCGCAGATGTAAGGCTTTGGTTAGCGTCTGTTTGTAATTGGCTGGCATTACCTTCCAATATGGGGAGGCGGCAATGTCAACGAGGCTGAGCTGAGTTCCCAGCATGAATGGGTTGGCGTCCTTGGCTTGGTCGATAAGGTCTATTAGCGGTGTGAATTTTTCCTGAGCCGGCTCTTTGAGCTCGTTCAGGAGCATCAGCATGGCCGCTTGGCTTTCAGGTTCTCCGAAGAGGAGGTTCGGGTAAGGGTATTTGTTCTCCAGGTAGAGGACGCAGGGATTGAAGCCGCGTATCAGAATGTCGCGCGCGTGAATTTCAATCGGCTCTGAATCCTCAGTACCAATCAATTCGGTGTTGATTTGTTTGGCAGTGGCTATTGCGCGCAATACGGTACGCTCATAGCTAGTGCCATGCTTGATGATAATCGCGGTAGTCATTACTCAACCGAAGTGGTTAGGGAAGTGGCAATCCAAGCCGCCGTCTCTTTATGGGTCAGGCGCTGGGTTGGTGTGACAGGGTGCTCCCAGTCTAGGTTTTCCAGGATGACAGCGTGCTTTTGGTCACCAACGATGACCAGAACACGGCGTCCTTCGTGATAACGGTCACGGAGCCATCGCTTTTGGGCGGGCGAGAGCTTGGGCGTGAACCGGTTGGGGAGCGTCTGGTAGAACTTGTATTCGATCCAGACATCTCCAGTGGGTCCGGAGTACCAGGCGTCTGGTACTCCGGCGTGGAAGCGGTCGCTGATCTTCCAAGCGTGAACGTGCTTTGGAAGTAGCTCGTGGATTTTAGCTGTAAACGTGGATTCGCGCATGGCCAATAGGGTACTGTCCAGGCGCGTGGGGCTGTTTAGGGCGCTAGACCCTTGATCCTATTAGCGCTCGGACGGGTGGACTTTGAGGAAATGCTGGGCTTGCTCATAGAGCGGCCAGAGTTGTTCGAGCTGCTCGTGCTGGGTGCTTTCGTTGAACACCAGCGTCGGGTACGCGGCATCGGCGCTGAAGGCGATCTCCACGATGTACTCGATCGGTAGCTGGCCGTTGTCGCTCAGGCGTGAGACGAGGCTTTCCCAGTTGCGGATGCTCGTGCGCGGGATATCCAGCGCGTACATCTGGGCGCTCTCCCCATCCAGCGTCGAGGCTGGGACGACGGCCAGGCGCACGGAATTCTTGCAGGCTTTGCCTTTGCCGCCAGCGGGGTCTGAGCCCCACTGGTCGTGCGGGCACTCGGCGCAAGAGGCCGCTTGCGGGTCTAGGCACTGCTCGTGAGGCGCGAGGTCAGTGAGTGCTTTGGCGATGGCGAAGCACTTCGGTGTCTGCGGGTTGTTGGGGTTGAACGGACCGGTGTAGAGGGTGCGGGTGTTGCGCCAGTCGACGATGACGACGTTGATCGGCTGGGCACTGGCGATGCCGTTGGGCAGCGTGAATTTCTTGTTCTGGAGGCTGATTTTCGGGC
This sequence comes from Allochromatium humboldtianum, assembly GCF_013385175.1. Lineage (GTDB taxonomy): Bacteria > Pseudomonadota > Gammaproteobacteria > Chromatiales > Chromatiaceae > Thermochromatium > Thermochromatium humboldtianum. The sequence goes on from NZ_JABZEO010000001.1 coordinate 352,063, forward strand.
GGGCCGGAACCTCGAAAGACTTCTTGGCGGTTTCGAGTTCGGCTTTGATGCGTTCTTTGATAGTAGCCAGTGCAGTGCTCATGGATAACAGGTCTCTGTGTGTTGAGTATGTTCATGGGGAGTGACGGGGAGTTAGAGGGAACGAAGACCAAGTTTGGTGAGCTTGGTCAGGGCGAGTCCGGGGATCGCTTCGCCATTGTCTTCAATTTCTTCGAGGGCTGCGCGGGAGGCAATTCGGCGCTGAAGCAGATGTCGGGCGTCGTTCGTGAAGACGTAGTCCATGAAGGCATCCCAATCATTCACGTTCGCCACGGTTTGTTCAGTGATGGTGGCAATCGCCAGATTTGAACGTGAATTGGTCAGCCCTTGCTCGTTGAGCTTGGTCATAATGTCGCGTTCCAGGTGCTCGTATTCCTCCTTGGCGGCGTCGATGGTTTTCTGAAGAATGCGAATTTGATCACGACGGATCTTGAGGTCGTCGATGAGTTGGCCGAGGGTCATAGGGACTCCTTGAGCATTTCGAGGATGGATTGTTGGGCAGCGAGTCGATCCTGGCAGCGCAGGAACGTCGCCTGTTCGATGGTGTCGTCGGCAATGACGACGAGGGTCTCCGTTTTCTTCGTCTGCCCCGCGCGGTAAATGCGCCGGTTGAATTGCAGGTAGAGTTCCGCGTTGGCGATCGGACTCGGCCAGATGGTCGTGGTTCCGGCTGTCAGCGTCAGGCCGTGGGCGGCGGATTGCGGGTGCGCGAGGATCACTCGGATCTCTCCGGCGTTGAAGCGTTCAGCGGCGTGCAAGCGCTCGGCGTCGTTGACCGAGCCGTCGATCACGGCGTAGGGGATCTTGGCGGTGTCGAGGGTGTGCTTGAGCTGGTTGCGCTGGTGCGCCCACCAGAAGGCCACGACACATTGCTGGCGCTGCTCGATGAGTTCGCGGACGAGTTCGTAGCGGTCCTGGTCGAGGTAATGCGCCTGGTCGGACTCGTAATAGACCGCTCCAGCGCTGGCCTGCATGAGCTTGTTGTGGAGCACGGCGGCGTTGATCGCGGTCACGGTGCCGGTCTCCAGCTCCAGGATCGCGTCCTTGCGCAGGGCCTCGTAGGCGTCGCGCACGGTCGGCGTGAGCTGGTAGGGGACGGTGTGCTCGACGTTGGGCGGGATGTCGATGCAGTCCTCGAAGCGGTAGCGGATGGTGATGTCGTCGATCATGTCGGCGATCACCTCGTTGGCTTCCGGCTTGGGCTCCCAGTTGAAGTGGCTGGTGCGGCCGATCGGCACCGGGGTGCAGAGCGCCTGCCGGAATTTGAAGTAGCTGCGGCCCAGGCGCTCGCCGTCGTCGATCAGCAGGATCTGGTGCCAGATGTGGAGCGGGTCGTTGGTGTTCGGGGTGCCCGTCATCATCAGGCGGATCTCGGGGTCGAGCGCCTCGATCAGCTTGCGCAGCGCTTTGCTCCGGGCGCTGGTGTGGTGTTTGAAGGCGGTCGACTCGTCGACGATCACGGCTTTGATGTCGGCCTCCTTGAGCAGATCGATGTTCTTGAGCAGCCAGGACGCGGCATCGTGATTGGTCAGGTAGATGTCGGCTTCGCGCTGGAACGCCTTGACGCGGTTATGGGCGTAGGCCACGGAGTAGCGCAGTTCTGGGGTGAAGCGCTTGCAGTCAGCGCCCCAGGCGGCTTCCAGGATGGATTTCGGGGCCAGGATGAGCGCGGTACCAGCACCAGGCGCCCGGCGCCAAGCGCTCAGCGCTTCGAGCACAGCACGGGTCTTGCCGGTCCCAGGGTCTGAGGCCACGAACACCCGGCGCTTGTCCAGGATGAAGTCGGTGGTGGCGCGCTGGTGTTCGTAGGGCGGGGGAATGGGGATTCCGAACATTACAGGGGCTCCACGGCGAAGGTGCAGTCTCCGGTGCCTTTCTGGGTTCCGTAGTCGCACCACTTGCAGTTCATGACGTTAGGACGCGGCGGGAAGCGCGTGGCGCTGGTCATGGCGCGGAACTTGTCGATGAACTTGTTGAAAAGCTCCTGACCCTTGATGCGCTGGATGTGCTTCTCGGCCACAAGCCCTTTCTCGTCGGTGTACCAGAGCTGAGTGGTGATGTCGGTGAGCGACGGGAACAGGAAGAACGCTAGCGCCGCGTAGAGCTGGGCTTGCTGGTTGTGCTTGATCTCGTTGCCGAAGCGCCGCCCGGTCTTGAAGTCGATGACGGTGGCGGTGAGCGGGTCGTGCAGGATCACGGCGTCGGCCTTGCAGCGCAGCCAGACGGTGTCGGCGTTCCAGGCGCACGGCTCCAGTTCTCGTGTCAGCGCCCATTCTTCCTCGACCAGGACTTTGCCCTCGCCATAGAACTCGCGCAGGAGTTCAAAGCGCTGGCTGAGTTGCTCCAGGCTCTTGTGCAGGGTCTCTGTGGTGCCGCGGATGTAGTTCTCGGCGTACTCGTGAACGCGCTGTCCCCGGATCAACGGGCTCGATTCCAGGGGCTCAGGCGTGGGCAGGCGGCGGATGTATTTCAGGTGTGCGGCATAGGGGCACTGCTCATAGAGCTTGAGCGCGGAGAAGGAGCAGGTCTTGAGGCATTCGGACTCAGGGAATTGCGCAGGCGTCATGGTCAGTTGTCCCAGAAGTAGTGGCCGTCGATTTCGGTGACCGAGAAGCGCAGGTCGCCGTTCCAATAGTGCTCGCAGTCGAAGTAGGGCTGCGCCCATTCGGGGATTTCAGCCCACATCCCGGTCTCTTCGAGGTAGTCGTAGACGAAGTCTTCGTGCGAGTTGTATTGGCCCCGGTAGCGGTCTTGGAAGCTGTCGACGAGGTCGTCGGCATCACCTTCGTAGATTCCGAGGAACGCGCGCATGGCGTCGCCGTGCTCTTCGAGCGCTTGTCCATAGGCGGCGACGGTTGCGATGGATTCGTATTCGTGGAGACTGGGGAAGCCTTCGTAGTCATGGATTGCCCATTCCTCGGCAGGCTCGCCGTATTTCTCGGCCGTGGGGGATTCGGCCAGCATGTCGTTGATCTCGTCCTGGATCATGTCAGCGTCCTGATCGGCATCGATCCAGGTGCCGTGGAGGACGCCGTTGTTGTAATCGGAGAGCGAGGCGACGTAGATGCGTGGTGTCATGGCGGTGTACCGGAGTAGTGTGGGACGGCGCGTGACGTGCGCCATTCGGTCCAATCACCGTGCGGAGGTGCATGAAGCTGGAGTGCTACGGCTTGGACGGCGGGCGTTATTGACGCCACCTCCCGCTGGGCGATGCCGTATCGTTCAGTGGTAGATGGCCGGGGCGTGCGGGTCGTCGTCGTAGGGCTGAGCGCTGTGGGTGAGCTCGAAGACCCGGCGCACATGCCGGGCGGCGAGCTCCCCGAGATCATCGCAGCGGGGGTCAAGTCCCGGATTCTTGAGCATCGTCATCAGCGCATCGAGCGAGGCTATGGTCAGCAGCGACGCCCGGTCTGGGTCGAGAATCTCCGAGTCGGACGATGTTTGCGTGGCTACTTGGTTCATAGTTTCTCTGCGTGCTGATGAGTGGTTTTTCGAGGATCAGTCCTCTCATGAGCTGGCCGTTGAAGCGGGCCGGTTTCACTTCGAGGTCGTGGATGGTCAGCATCCGGGTGAACTTCGCGGGTGAGAAGTTCTTGCCCTGGAGGTAGTTGTAGAGTTTGTTCAGGTCATCACGGGGAATGCGATCGATCGGTTCCGGGGACTTGGCCCAATCACTGACGATCGAGAAGTATTCCTTGTAGGCGAGATCCGGGAGCCCCTGGCGGGTCTTGGAGTCGCCATCGATGAATTGCAGGAAGTAGTCGAGATCGCCGATCTTGAGGGCATGGAAGAAGGCGTGACTGCTGTTCTGCGCATGGCGGATGACGTCTTTGCGGTGCTGGTTTTCAAGGGGTCGAGTGACGGCTTGCCGGTCGACACGATAGTTGGCGAGGAACGCGGCAAAGTCATCGAGCTCGGAGTCAATGCGCTCGACCTCATCGACTGAGATCAGCAGTGCCCGGCGTTGAGGTGGCGCGACATTGAATCGTCGGTCATTGGATTCGATCGGGAGCGGGTCATTGTGATTGGTGGCGATGATGACGTTGTTGTAGAGCTTGCGCGTGACCGCATTGGCTCGCATTTTGCGAATTGAGGTACGGGTTTCCGTGATCATGTTCTTGAGCTTGTCCATGATCTTGTCGGAGTGCGCGCTTTCGGAGAGTTTGAACTCATCCAGCCAGTTGATGAGCGCCTTCTCCAGGTAGCCGTTGTAGTGCTCCTCGATATTGGGCGTGAGCACGGGCACAACATACTCGTCCCCGAAAAGGGGCCGCAAAATGCGCTCGAACAGCAAACCCTTGCCGGTGCCCGTGGTGCCGAAGAAGACCCAAGCGGTCTGGGTTTTCTCGCGGTACTGGAAGATGAAGGCCAGCCAGTTCAGGAAATGCTGCTTGGCGTCCGGCTCTGAGAGCAGGGAGTTGAGCACGCGGTCGATGGTCGGCGGGATGTCGTCAACGGGGTCATAGTTCTCCGTGAGGTAGCGCGTGGGTTTGAAGACGTTGACCCAGCGCTCATCGACGTCGATGACGCGCGGGTCGGTCGGATCGAATCGAACGTCCCAGTCCTCAATGATCTCGGGGGCTTCGGCGCCCCGCTGGGCCATGTAGTGCTGACACTTCTGGACGTTGCTGACCGGCCAAAGCTCGATGGTGTTGGCCTCGGTGTCATAGGCCGCGGTGAAGTAGGTGTCGGTCTCCCGATCGCGGAAGACGAGCGGAAGCGTGGTGCCGGAGCTCGGATCTTGGGCCGAGGCGCTTCGGGTGTACTGCGCATAGACATCGGGGGCGATGTCCTTGAGCCGGACGAAGGGCTCGTCCTTGAAGTTGCGCAGGATCTCGGGGTTGTCCTTGGGGAAGTAGTACGCCCAGGAGTCGCCGTGGTTGAGGTTGAGATAGACGAAGCCGCGAGCTTCCTGAACCCCGGTGACGAGCGCCCGTTCGGGGTTGGTCAGGATCTCGTAGTCGTTGACGAACTTGGTGCGCGCCGTGCGCTTGCGAAGCCCGGCCGCTTTGCGTAGCGCGTTGACGTGTTCGGTGATGCGCGCGCCGGTGGCGGCGGCGTCGACGTGGAACTTGAGCGAAGCGACGGCGTGGGTCTTGGTGACCAGCCGAATCCGGCGACCGGCGAGCGGATCTTCCAGCCCGTGAACGATGGGCGGCGCGATGTAGAGCAGCTTGTCGTTCTGGTTGGTGGTGACATCGAGCGGGTACTTGAGGCTGAGCCCGTTGGCGGTGAGGCTGAGCTGGTCTTTGAGCCCTGGGACGGTGAGGTTCCGGGACTTCGTCCATTCCTTGATGATGCTGGGCAGCACGGGCTTGTCGAGCAGGATGAAGACATGCCCGCGCAAGCCCTCGGGACGGGTGATCCCCGCCGAGGCGCTGTGCTGGAAGACGTAGGACACATGGCTCAGCGCCGGGTCGAGGGCGTTGAGCGCATGGTCGACCGACTCGAAGCCTTCGGAGAAGTCGAAGTCCAGGCAGATCCACTGGGTCGGTGAGTGCGGGTTGGTGTGACCCGCACGCGACTCGTTGTTGAGCGGCCGATCGAGGAGTCCCTTGAGGAGGACGCCTTGCTGGTCGGCGGCGCGTTGGACTTCCGCAAAGAAGGCGTCGATATCGGGGACGGGACGCCGATCGCTGCGGAAGTCCTTGATCATCGGGTAAGGGATTTCCTGCACACCGAAGGCATCCGCGCGGTACTCCTTGGTGATCGGACCTTGGGCGTAGAGAAAATCGATGAACACGAGGGCTCTCCCGTTATTGGCGAAGCTGGAGCTCAAGTCTGGCGAGTGCATTCCAGGCAGCGTGCGCCGCGTGCAAGAGTCCTGAGTCGGGATCGTGGGACTCGTCGGTGAGCAGGTGGCGCAGGAGCGCGTCGGTGTAGCGCTCGCGTCCGTTGGGAACCGAGAGCCAGCCGTGGTCGGTGTACTTGTTCGCGCCGAAGGTACCGACGCGCGCGACCTCGGTCAGGGCACGGTTGAACCCGAGCAGCACGAGTCCGGTACGGGGCTTGTGCGCGTCGAGCTTGGCGCCTGGCGCGTGGGGGTCGCGGCCATGCGGGTCGGTTTCGGCGGTTGGGGTGTTGCATTCCAGGGACATCAGCAAACCTCCAGCGCGTCGGGCCAGTCGCGGGTGGAGTTCGCTTCGTCGATGGTCGTGAATTTCTCGTGGAACTCACGGGCTTCGCGGACGAAGAGCTCGCCGTCGTAGTTGCAGTAGATGATGACCGGCGTCCCGTCGCGGGCATTGGTGCAGTCGACAGCGTGGGCAATGATTCGATAGGGCGCGCGGGTTTTAGCGTGGGTGGCGAGGGCGGTCATGGAACCTCCAATCCGTGTTTTTTGAGGGTCTGCTTGTACTGAATCAGCCGATCAAGGAGGGTGATTTCTTTGTCGATCGCACAGCTCAAACGGGCGCGTAGCTGTTCGTTATCGCGGCGGAGTCGACGCAGTTCACGCTCAGGGTCAGCGGATGCCCTTGCTGGGTTGCGGGAGTTTTTGCCCATTGTATTGACCGCGCTTTGAGTACGAGGCGTTGTCGGGGACCGGGGTGTTGAGACGCCAGAAGATGACCTGGCCGATCTTCATGCCGGGTTCCAGGCGCAGCGCCTGGTGCTGGAGCGTGTTTCTGAGCTCCAGGGTCAGGGTGGCGTCGCTCCAGCCGGGGTCGCCCCAACCGGCCAGCGAGTGCTCGATGCCGGAGCGCGCGACGCTGGACTTGAGCTTGAACTCGCAGCAGAGGTCGTTAGGGAGGTGGAAGGTCTCGACGGTGGCGGCGAGTACGAAGTCACCGGGCTCGAGTACCCAGCCGTTGTAGAGGTCGAGCGGCTTGGGGATGAGCACAGGGGACTCGCGGGCGGCAAGATTGACGATTGGGCGCTGGTCGCTTGGGTACAGGCGCTCGATCAGGAGCGTGGCGCCAAGACGCACGTCGATGGAGGCGCCGTTGACGTTGTCATGGGTGGTGTTCTGGATGACGCGCTGATCGACGAGATCGAGCAGCTCGGTGTGAGACAGCAGCATGAAGCACTCCAAAGGTAGGCGGGCGATCAGCCTACCAATGGAGCTTCAGGGGCTGCGGGGCTTAGATCGTCGCGGCTTCCTGGAAGCGACGGCCTCTCAGCTCCAGGGGCGTGGTGCTGAGGAGGTTTCCGGCGAAGAAGTTCAGGGAGTCCCGGACATGGAGCTCGAAGCAACCGGGGGTGGTCTCGACGATGAAGTACCCGTGGGAGGGCTCGTCAAAGCTGTAGGCGCTGTCTGCGGTGTAGGCGAGGTTGCGCGCTGAAAGCGTGCTCTCAAACGGGCGAATCCACTTGGCCCCGGCCGTGTCGTCCACGATGGCCCGTTCAAGGAACAGGCGCAGGTAGGTGTAGACCGACACCCATTCGAGTTCATGGAGTGCCTCGCGGAACGGGCCTGCAAAGTCCCCAAGACAGGGTTCGTCGTTGCCGAGGATATGCGGGTGGACCCGGTTCTGGTTGTCCCAGGAGAACGGCGCTTGGTCCCGCTGGCCGCGCACTGGAGCCAGGTGAACGGTGCCATCCGTCAGGCGGAGACTGACTTGGACGTCCTGGAGTGGGAACGATGGGATGCTCCCCGCGCCGAGTCCTCGGAGCCAGGCGTACGGGTTACGGTCTGGCCGCATGAGCAGACCCGTGAACACCCAGCGGACGAAGGGGACGCCATAAGGGGCGTACCCTGTGGCGATACTCCCCGGCTTGAGGTTCGGGAGTCCCGTGAGGGCTCTGGTGAGATCCGCTTTGGTGACACGCTGCTCGCCCTGGAAGCCGGACGGGTAGCGGCGCAGTTGTTCCCGAGTGTTCGTCAGTTCGACGATGACTTGCCCTAAGTGGTACTTGGTGCGACGGTGCTGCCCTATGGCGTTCTCGACCAGGTTGTTAAGGGTGCCGCGCACGTTGGCGATGAACTGCTGTCCGTGGTGGTTTTCGGTGTCGTCGGGGATGTGCTGGTTTAGGGTGTTATCGAGGAGCTGATGCCAGGACTGAAAGTCTTGGATTTGGGCCTCGTGCCGGGCCACGAGCGCATGGGTCTCCGCGTAGGAGCGCTCGTAGGCTTCGACGCTGTTCTTCAAACGCTGGTAGTTCGGATCGGTCCAGGCAAGTTCGTAGGCAAATGGCATGGGTTAGTTTCCTTTCACGAAAAACGGGTCGCTGAGTTGGGCGTAAAAGCGATCTTCGAGGTCGTCGTAGGTGATGATCTCGTCGAGCCGGGGCTCCTGGCGCTTGGAGCTGATCGTGAAGTTCCGGGCATTGAAGACCGGGGGCTTGGCGCGACGCTCAATGACGCGCGCATCGATCAGCTCATCGAGGGCGTCGAAGAAGTCGATGTCGCGCAGATGTTCGTAGACGTCCCGATGGACACACTGGAAGACGACGCCCTGGCGCTTGTCGAAGACGTCGAGCTTGTAGTCGCCCTTCTTGTTGCGGATCTCGCGGATGAACCAGTCGGTGTGTTCGAGGTAGTCGCTCAGGTGCTCCTGGTCGGTGGGCGAGGGCGAGGCGGGCATGTTGACGTGGCTGTGCCCGTGGTAGCGCAGGTGGCTCGGGTCATCCCCGGCGTCCAGGATCTCCCCGGTGAGTTGCGCGATGGCGTTGGCGGTGATGTCGACGGTCGCGGCGGTGACTTCCTGCTCGGGGATCAGGATCTTGTAGACGACATAGGCGTCCAGGTCTTCCTCGTAGCGCACGAGGCCGAACCAGGCCACCTCGACGTCCATCGCGCGCACGAGATGGCGCACGGTGAGCTCGGCCTCGATCGTGAAGAGCACCATCGGGGGTTCAGCGCTTGGCGCTGGGTACAAGGGCGTGACGGCGGGCACGTTGGAGTTCTGGAAAGCGATCTTGGGCATGTTGGGCTCCAGGAATGAGGCGCCGGGACTCGGCGCCTGGGGCTAGGGGCTTAGCGCGACCACTCAGCCGTGGTGACGATGAGCGGCTTGAAATACGCCTTGATGATGGCGCTGGCGCCTTCAGGGTTGGTCTTGGCGTTGATGAACTGCCACACGGCGAGATTGGCGATCAGCGCGGCGGTTGGGGCCACACTGAAGGGTGAGCCGCAGGCCGATACCTCGGCGTCCTCGTCCGCGCCCAGGGTGGCGAGGTACTGAGCGCGTTGCTCCTCGTCCGAGGGGTTGAAGGTGTAGATCACGCCATGCGTCGCGGCCATGCGCGTGTCGATGACACGCGGGATGTCGAAGCAGGGCGTGGGGAGGGCTTCGACGAGCTGGCGCCGGGTTTCGAGGCTATCGACCAGCAGAAAGACGGTGCCGTCGAGCTCGTGGATAGACTCGGGGGTGACGGCGACGGGCCGGAAGACCATCCCCTTGGGTACATGAGTCGGCGAGCAGCCGAGTTTGCGCACGGCCCAGTCGAAGAGTCCTTCGGTCTTGGGGATACCGATGTCACGGTGCATGAAAAGCTGATTGGCCAGGTTGTGCTCCTCGACGCGATCGGGGTCGAAGACCTTGATCCGGGTCAGCCCGAGCTCGACCAGGGTGGCGAAGACGCGGGAGCCGACCGCCCCGGCGCCGACGATGGTGATGCCGGTGTCGTGGTCGCGAGGGTTGAAGATTTCCTGATGGCGCAGTGTGCTGAGCATGGCGGTTACTCGGTAACGAGGATCAGTGTGTCGGTATCGGTTTCAGGGCGCAGGTAGAGCCCCCGGTAGTCGTTGTAGTGGGCGCGTTCGAGGTGGCGTTGCACGGATTCGGGGTCGTGGTGGATGAAGCCGTGCGCGGGCTTGACGCGCTGGGCGCCGACGCGCTGCACGGCGCGGCGGACGCTGTTGAGTCGCGGTTCGAGAAAGAGGCAGTTCTCGTTGTCGAGCACGAAGAGGTTGCTGACCGGTGTCAGCGGGTGCATGTACTGGTCGAGCATGGCCTCGATGTCGAGGACGTCGATGTCCTTGCCGCTGCGCACGGTGAGGATGCCGTCCATCTGGTGCAGCGCTTCGAGCCCGAAGCGCTTGTGGATGGTCTTGTTGCCGACCGGCTGCCCGTCCCGAACCCGGTGGACGCGCCCGTCCTGGATTGAGACATGCACGCCTTCGAGGGCGTACCAGGCCAGGTAGGGGTAGTCGCTGAGCTCGGCGATCCGAGCGGTTTGAATCAACGGATAGGCGGGTCGAGACTGTGCAGCTTGTCTTGGAGTCGGGTACATAGTTCTGAGAGCTCGGTGACGTGTTCGCAGAGACGGTGTGCATCGTCGAGCGCGGCTCCGATGATCTGGAAGCGGCGCTTGTGAACGGGCATGTGGAACGTGAGTTGGCGTTCCAGGACGTCGATGTAGTCGGCGGCGCGGATCAGCAGCGGGAGCGCCGGGCCGAGGTTCGGGTTGAAGTCGCGCAGGATCTGTTGCAGCGCGATGCCCTCATCGAGCAGTCCTTGGTAGAAGTTTTCATCCACGGAGCTCCTCCACGAGTTCTTCGAGGGTGTAGTGGCTGTTTTTGACGAGCTCTTGGAACACTTCCAGTTGCTCATCCCGAGAGAGCTCCCAGAAGGCGAGACTGAGCTCGCGGAGGGTCACCTCGGCGGTGATGTCGACGTAGAGTTCGGCGGGCATTGGGGGTCTCCTAGCGAACGTCGGCGTAGATGACTTGGGCGATGTAGGCGACGAGCACGGTGAGATAGATCAGCGCGTGGCCTCCGTCCTTGTCGGCCATCGCCAGCGACATCCCGACGCCCGTCAGGAAGGTGATGAGCATGGTCAGGAATACGAGCATGGAGTGGTCTCCTCGATGGGCTGGTATCGGACGACGCGCTTGAGGCCAAGCGCTCGGAGCAAGGCGCGAGGGGCTTGGCGCTGGCCGCGAGCGATCGAGCCGATGTGGGTCGGGTGGTAGGGGAGGCTGAGTTGCTCGACGAGCTTGGCGTAGCCTCCGGTGTTCTGGGCGAGTGCCTTGACGTGTTCGCGCAGTTCTTCTTCGGTCATGCTGGGTTCTTGGGTCTGGGTTCGAGGGTGTGAGTCCAATGGATCGGGTGCCGGGGTCTAGGGGCTCGAAGCACTGGGCCTTGGGTTCTGATCCATTCGCCGCCAATGGGCTCGGGGCGGTGCGCATACCAGAACCAGTCACCGTCCATGTCCATTGCCAACCAGTGCGCCCAGTCCGGGGCGTCGGCCCAGCGGGAGTCGGGCGGCGGCACCCGTGCATGAGCGACCCAGTGGTCGACCTCGGCGTCGGTCTCGCCAGTGAAGAGCCCTTCGCCCGCCGCGCGCTGAGCGATGGCTTCAAGCAGGTCGAGGAGCTGGGACGCAGGCGTGGTGCCTGGGGCGTACTCGACGGTGAGGATGAGCTGGGCTTTCATTCCAGGGTCTCCGCAGATCCTTGAGCCAGTCGCAAACAGGCTTCGTCAGCCTCGTCCTCAGTGATGGGTTCGAGGAACGAGCGCTCGGTGAGCCAGAGCTGGTCCGTCTCAGGGTTCTCGGCGATGAGGCTGGCTCCATCGTCACAGTGGACTGCCACGATCTTGCACACGGCGAAGTCGCGATCAGCCGGTGGGAGGTTTTTGGCGAGGAAGGTGTCGATGAAGTAGTGGCCGATGTAGTCCATCAAGGTTCTCCGGGTGAGTGGGCGCCCCAGGCGCTCAGTCCTGGGGCTTGGCGCTGTGGGCTTAGGCGGCGCTCTTCGCGGCCTTGGCGAGCACGATCCGCGCGCCGTCGCTCAGGGTGGCGTCCTGGGCCGAGGCGTGACCGTTGACGGTCAGCTCTTCGTTCGATGACGGGGTGATGTCGGCCGCTGCCAGGGCGTCGGCGACGGTGGCGCCGTCGTTCAGAGCGATCTCAGAAACCGAACCCGGAACGCGAACGATCTTGACGAACATGGTCATGGTGTTTTCTCTCTTTGTTGTGGGTGCTGGGTGGGTGGTGGATGCCCCGAGCGCTCGGGGCTCGGGGCTTGGCGCGTGGGGCTTAGCTCGCGCTCTTAGCTTGCTTGGCGAGGATCAGACGGTCGCCGTCGTTGAGTGGGTGGCCAACGACGACCGGATGACCGTTCACGGAAATCTCTTCCGAGCTGGACGGAGTGATCGAGGCGGCGGTCAGGGCGTCTTCGACGGTGGCGCCTTCAGGCAGGCAGACTTCGGACACGGCGCCTGGGACTCGAACGACCTTTACGAACATCGCGGACATGGGTGTGTCTCCTGTGTTGACGGGCTATGGATGGGGCGTTGAGGGTCAGTGGCTGACGGCGTTGCGCTCGGTACCGCAGACCGAGCAGCGGACGACCGGAGGCTGTTCAGGCTTGGTGGCTTTGCGCGTGGGGTTGTGAACGCGCATCTGAGGCCCGTGGAGGGCGTCCTGCTGGGGGTGCTTACAGGTGCAGGGCTGGATCGTGCAGGGTTGCTTCATGGTGCTTGGCTCTTGGTGCTGAGTGCTGTGCGTTTTGCAGGGCGCACGAAAACGAACGCCGAGCTCTTGGGGCTCGGCGCTGAGTGTGAAGAACGGGGGAGTGGGGCTGCTTAGGCTTCGGTCAGAAGCGTGCGCAGGTGGTCGAGCGTGGTGTCCGGCAGTCCGAGCAGGCGGTTGCGGTCGACGTCAGAGAGCAGCTCCAGGGCATCGTCGACGGGCTCAGTGCGCGGGGGTGCGGTCGAGAGGCCGAGCGCGGTCGCCAGTTCGTTCTTGTTGTAGGGGGCCAGCTTATCCCAGGCTTCTTCGAGGGCGGCTCGGCGTCCGTACGGGAGCGTGAGCAGGATCGCGAGGAGCTGTTGCCAGGTGATGTTGTCGGCCAGCATGTGCCCTGGGATGCGGGCGATGTCGGAACTGCTCAGGTTGAGGTCAGGAATCGGTACGCTCGGCGGGGGCGCTTGGCGCGTGACGCTGAGCGCTTCGGCCAAGGTGCTGAGCGTGTCCTCGTCGGCGTGCTGGAAGACATCGTGGAGGTTGTTCTCGCTGACGATGGCGTCGAGCAGCTCGCCGCACTCGCGCTTGGTGCAGGACTCGACATACTCGGTCGGGTCGATCTCGAAGGTCTCGTCGAACTCGACGTCGAGGCTGACGGTCGTCTCGTAGTCGGAGTAGTAGGCGGTCTTGGTGAAGCTGGGCATGTTACGGCTCTCGCTGAGAATTGAGGGTTTGGAGCTGAGCGTCGAGGGGCTTGGACTTCGCGCTTGGGGCTTGGCGTAACTTCGTAACGGCTAAGTGCTTGGTTTGCTTTGAGAAACACTTGTTACATTTATTTTCTGTTTAGTTGTGAAGTACCTCTTTTGTGATTTCAAAAAATTGTTTTATGGGGAGCAGATGCCAGGGTGAATTCGTAACAGCCACACTCAGTCGACGCCGAGCTGTCTGTACGCCATCTGCACCAGCGCCGCCTGCTTGACGGCGTCGTCTGTCGCGCTATGCGCCACGCCTGGGTTGGGAGGCGCTGGGATCTCGTCGCCGAAGGCGAGATCGAGGATCGTCCTCACTGACCGCGACATGAAGTATTTGAAGGGGAACACGATGTTCTCCTGGTGGAAGGCATCGCGCAGGATCACGACGTCGAAGTCAGGATCTTTGGCCCAGACGCGATGCGGCACCGGGCTGAGCGCCTGGTGCCAGGCGTTGAACCGCGTGAGCGCAGCTCTGAGCGCCTCGTGCGGCCCCGCGAGGAAAGCGTTCTGCGCGTCTTTCGACTGACTCAGCCACCAGAGCACGGTGCTCGGCTCGATCGCGCGACCGGCGCGATGGTTACTCTCCAAGCTGATATTGGCGGCGAAGGTCGAGACGACCTCTCCGGGCTCAGCGCCTAGATCGAAGAAGCAGGCGCCGATCGAGAGCACGGCGGCGCGTGGGCTGGTGCCCATCGTCTCGATGTCGACCATTACTCCGGGCTGGTGCATAACAGGTGCTCGCGTAGTTGCAGGATGCCTTCGCACGTCTGGCGATCGAGACCGGTGACAAACATCAGCTCATCGGCGTTGACGATCCCGTCGAGCAGCTCCAGGAGCGCGGATCTCAGCTCCTGGCACGAGGGCTTGGTCATTGGGTCCGGCATTCGGCGTGGTACTCCTGGATGTCGCGTCGACGGTCGTGGCAGATGTGGGTAGCCAGCTCGTGAATGATCAGATCGAGGTTGTACCGGAGCTTCGGTTTGCGCGAGATCGCGTTGACGAGATCCCGTACCTCCCAGGTTTCCTCGATCTCCTCGCGCATCCGGTCGACGCTTTGGAGGTAGCGGTAGCTCATTGGCCAATCTCCAGGTTGGTGGGCAACGCGCCATGATCTCGGGGGTCGCGCGTGGGCATCCCCAAGGGCGCGTTTTCTATGCGCGGGCGCCAGGCGCTTGGGTCGTAGAAGACAGGGTAGGTAGGGACGTAATCGCGAGCGGCTTCTTTAGGGCTTCGGGTGTAGATCGGGCGCGTGGTCATGTCATGAGGCGAATGTCGATTCATGGTCGTCGTGCAAAGGTTGCGGAACTCGGCGCTTATGCTGCGTGCTCGGCGCTTGGGGCTGCCCTAATACGGGAACCAGTCAAGTTCCTCAGGGTCGATTCTCAGCGCTTGGCACTCGGCGCTGAGGAACCGCTCCAGGATCGTGATGTAGGCACTGACGGTTCGGTTGCTCTGCGTGTAGTGCTCAGGGATCGGCGCGTAGAACTCCACACAACCGGTCTCCCGGTAGTGGTCGAGACATTCATCGGGGGTCATGGGGATCTCCGAGGCCGTCCGTGGCCAGTAGGGTCATTTAGAGTAGTTCTGTGCCCAACCGCCCTCGGCATCGAGCGGCAGGTCAGGTGCCCAGCTCGGTGGCTGGCGCATGATGGCGAGCATCTCGTCCATAGCGCTTGGCGCTCGGTCCGTGGGGGCGATGGCGATGACCTCGTCGTGGGTACTGCCGACGACGGTCACGCCGTCCAGGGCGTCGATCTGGAGCTTCTGCTCGAAGACGATGTGCCGAGCAAGGGACTGCACGATGTTCTCGTCGAAGAGCCCAGGGGTCAGCTTGTGGTGCCCCATGTAGCGCCAGGACTCCGTCTCGTGGTCCCACTTGAGCCCGGTGTAGAGGAGGTGCGTGCCGTTGGGCATCTCGACGCACTCGTGCTTGAGCACCACGGGGCCAAGGACCGTGTGGTTGTTCTCGTCGAGCATGGTCGGAATCAGCTCGCCGAGGGTCTTCCACATGGCCACGATGGCGTGGTTGTTGCGCCGCCAGGTCATGACGGTCTGGTAGGCTTCCTCGTCGGTCATGCGGACGGGTGGGGCACCCATGAAGCCCAGCGCGCAGACGGTCTGGAACTTCTTCCAGCCCATCGAGAACCCGAGACCCAGGGAGAGGAGTTTCCCGAACTGACGTTCGTCCGGGTGCGTCTTCTTCGTCACCTTGTACCCGAAGTGAGCGCTGGCAACGTGTGAGTAGACGTCGCCGCCGTCTCTGAGCACCTGGAGCACGTCTTCCTGTCCGGCGAACCAGGCGTTCACGCGCAGCTCAATGTTCGAGCTGTCGGCGACCAGGACTTGGTACCCAGGCGGGGCTTCGAGGCAGAGCCGGGTGGCCGAGCCTCGCACCAGGTTCTGGACGTTCAAGCCGCCGCCGCCACTCGCCCGCCCGGTATGAGCGCCCCAGTAGTTCTGAAGCATGGGGAGCGTTCCATCTCCGAGCTTGGAGATGTTCTTGAAGCGCTGGGCTCGCTTGATGTCGGAGTTCGACATAGCCGCGAGCTTGGCCTTCCAGACGTGCTCAAGCTCCGGGTGCTGGGCTCTGAACCGGTTGAACTCGATGTCGTTCTTCGAGAACGCCCCGATCTCCTGGCCTTTCTCATTGAGCTTGGTGGGCGGCTCCAGGCCCAGGGTGTCTCGCACATAGGCCGAGAACTGCTGGTTGGATCTCAGCACCGAGGCCGGTACGCCAGAGGCGTCGATCACGCGCTGCTGCTCAGCTTCCAGCTCTTGGAGCCCGGCGCTGATAACCTCGTGGTTGATTCTCAGCACTCCGATCGAGGAGATTCGGCCGGTCAGACTCAAGAGCTTCTTCTCGACGTCCGGGAGCATGGGGTAGAGCAGGCGGTAGATGCCCCAGCAACCCATGACGTCGTTTAGGGCGTAGGAGGCCAGACGGTCGTAGAGATGCATGGGGAGCTGGCGCAGCCCCTTGGTCTCCTTGAGGTCGTCGCCCTTCTCGCCAAGATCCAGGAGCGGCATCAAGCGGGCGAGGTCAGCGTCTCCGCCGATGAGCGCTCGTGCGAGGCCCGCGGTGTCGACGAACTCAGCCGGTCGCACGCCGAACCGGTCGCAGAGAACCAGCGAGTCGAAGTAGGTATGGCTGATGAGCCGGGTGTCGGCCCAGTCGATCTTGGCGACGAAGTCCTGGAGCTGAGCGCCTGGCACCCAGAACGGAGCTTTGCCGTCGTCGAGCACGGCCATGCCGTGGATCAAGAAGCGGGGATCTCGGACGTATTCGACGCTGGAGAGCGTCTTCAAGCTGTAGTCGGAGGCGTAGTGCGTCTCCAGGTCGACGCAGAGTTCGCGCATGGTTGACCTCTATCGTTGCGAGGTGGATCGGAGCGGGGGAGTGTGCGGGGCGGGGGAGTGGGGCTGCCCCAGAAACGAGAAACCCCGCTCGGGGGCGGGGTTCTTGGGGCTTAGGGCGGACGAACCAGTTGGGTTAGGTGGAGTGGAGTGTGTAGAGGTTCATGCTCGCGCATTGCCCCACCGAAACCGCGCGCCAAAGATGGAGATTGTGAGGGAAAGGGCTCAGATGGTCGCGGATGCGGCGAGCATGGCAGGTCGAATCAGTCAGCCGCGAACCCAGCGCACGTTTCTGCATCATCGACCACATCAGGCAGCAGCGGCAAGCCCAATTCCTTGAGGAAGGTGTTGTGCTGCGCTTGGGCGGTTTTGATGGTCGCTTCCACCGCGACCAACTGCCGATGTATCGCGTCAAGATCAATCTCTTCCTCGGCTTCGGCCGTGCTGACATAGCGCGAAATGTTCAGGTTGTAGTCGTTGCGCTCGATCTCGTCCATCGGCACGCGGCGGGAATAGCGATCCGCTTCCCGGCGATACTGATAGGTCTCGACGATCTTGTCGATGTGCTCGGGGTTGAGAACATTCTGGCGCTTGCCTTTCTCGAAGTGCTCGGCGGCGTTGATGAACAGCACATCATCGGGCTTCTTGCACTTCTTGAGCACCAAGATGCAGACGGGGATACCGGTTGAGAAGAACAGGTTGGCCGGAAGGCCGATCACGGTGTCGATATGGCCGTCTTTCAGGAGCTTGGTGCGGATGCGGGCTTCGACGCCACCACGAAACAGCACGCCGTGAGGCAAGATGATCGCCATCGTGCCTTCGTCGCTGAGGAAGTTGAAACCATGCAACAGAAAGGCAAAGTCAGCGGCGGATTTCGGGGCCAGGCCGTGGCTCTTGAAGCGGAAATCCTCGCCCAGCGCCTCGGTCGGCTCCCATTTGTAGCTGAAGGGCGGATTGGCAACGACAGCATCGCACTTGAGCTTTTTGGCCGGGTTCATCTCGTTGAACAGCGGCCAGTCATTGGTGAGTGAATCGCCGTGATAAATCTCAAATTCGGTGTCTTTCAACCCGTGCAGCAGCATGTTCATGCGTGCGAGGTTGTAGGTGGTGATGTTCTTCTCCTGCCCGTAGATTTTGCCGATGCCGTTTGCGCCCATCTCGTGGCGGACGTTGAGCAGGAGCGAGCCGGAGCCGCAGGCGAAGTCGAGCACGGATTTCAGTTGCTTCTTTTTGCCGGTGGCCGGTTCTTGGCTGTCGAGGGTGACGATCCGCGAGAGGATGGTCGAGAGGGTTTGCGGGGTGTAGAACTCTCCGGCTTTTTTGCCCGAACCAGCGGCGAATTGGCCGATCAGGTATTCGTAGGCGTCGCCGAGGATGTCGCTGGCGGTGGAGAATTGCGCGATGCCTTCGGCGATCTTGGTGATGATGGTGCAGAGCTTTTTGTTGCGCTCGGCGGGGGTGCGACCGAGTTTTTCGGAGTTGAGATTGATCTCGGAAAAGAGTCCTTTGAACGCCGCTTCAAAGGATTCGTTTTCGATGTAATCGAAGCACCGCTCCAGCGTTTGCAATAGCTCAGTGTCTTGGGTGCGGGCGCGTTCGTAGAGGCTGCTCCAGAGATAATCGGGATGAATGACATAATGCACGGTGCGGCGCATCTGCTTTTCGAATTCGGGCGCGTCGGCGGCATTGTCGGCGTACCAGAAGGCGAGCGGCGGGCGGCGGTCATCGAGGCGCGTTTTGGGGTAGTCGGGGCCAAGTTCGCGCTGGGCGGCGGTCTCGTAGTTGTCGGAGAGGTAGCGCAAGAACAGGAACGAGAGCATGTAGTCGCGGAAGTCGTCCGCGTTCATCGCGCCGCGTAGCTGGTCGGCGATGCCCCAGAGTGTTTTACCGAGTTGGCTGAGTTGTTCTTTGGTCATCTGTAGCTTTCTCTCCGATGGAGAACCCGGCCAATGAGGATCGTCTCGCCGACGACATCGAACAAAATCCGATAATCGCCGACACGCAGCCGATAGGCCGGTTCGAAATTCGTCAGTTTTTTATATTGGGGACGTCTGGAAAGGCGGCTAATGTTTTAATTGCCGCGTGCAGGCGTTGTTTTTGAGGTGTGTCGATGTGTTGCAAGTCCTTGATCGCGCTTTTTCGCAGTTCAATCCGCATGAGCGAGATAGTCCTCGAATGGGATTGATGATTCATCGCGTGTTGCGTGGAGCGCCTTTAAGTCTTCAAGGTCTTCGATGGAGACGATTTCGGCACCGTCATGCTTGAAGTGTTCGAGTAACCACAACACTTTTTCCGCGAGTTGGTCGTCTTTGATGTTGATGGCGATGTGATGCATGGCGCTGGCTCTTGATTAGGATTGAGACTTTGGAAAAAGCTGTTGCATCAGCCCTTTTTTATGCGTTTTGAGAGCGTCGAGTTTTTCCGTCTGGGCTGCGATGAGGATATCGAAAAAGGAAAGACAGGCGGCGATTTTTTGTTGTTCTCGTAAAGCCGGGGCAACTAGGGTCATTTCTTTGAAGAATGAAGCGCCAATAGTTTTTATAGTATTGCCGACCGCTATTGCCTCAAAGTATGGCTTCATTTTTTGCAGGGCATAGTAAAAAAACCAATTCGACAGTTTTGATTCATGACACTGCCAAGCCATGAAATGTTGACTCACTGCCATTGGAGAGTGAAGAACAGCGCTTTTCCCAACTCCTGCGTCGCGGCTCAAAATTACAGTGCCCGCAGGATGAAGAACTGCTGATGAATTTTTGATGCCGTCTTCGGATATTTCGACTTTAGTGTTAAAGATGTATCCATTATCTAATTTATCTGAATCAGCCAGCGAAACCCAACGTATTCCTCCATTGTAATAATTCGCTATTTTCTTGTTTGGCGTATGCCCTGAACCTCTTTTAGCCATATCTTCAAGACTTTGTTCCTCCCACTCACCAGCCTCCTGAAACTCGGGGAAGCGCAGTCGTGGCACGGTTTCGCCCTCACGGGGGAAAAGCTGTTGCATCAGCCCGAACTTGTAGGCTTTCAAGGCATCGAGTTTGTCAGCTTGCGCGGCGATCAGGGCATCTAGGGAAGAGAGACAAGAGGCGATTTTTTGTTGTTCGAGTAAAGAAGACTTGCCTTTTGGCAAGGGGACCGGCGTAGCTAAGAAATCTCGGTTATCGATGTTCAATGAACCATGAGCGCGTGCACCTATGGTGATGAAATTTTTCAGCCATTTTCCATGTAGATTGTTCAGGAATTGAAAATAAAGAAATTGAGGAAGTGCGCTTTTACGGTCTACTCTAAAGCATGTAAATACGCTATTTGGAACTGCTACCGGCGTAGCTCCTGAATACATATCAATAAAGCCTTCTGGGTAATTTTTAGTAGCACTTTTGTTATATGCAAAATCTTGGTCTTGAATAACAATATAATTGCGATACTGTGCGCCTGCGATTACTTTGCCGAATTTTTCTAATTGAGAAACTAAACCAACGCCAGCGGTTATGCTCATTGGGGTAAGTTTCTTGTGCCCTGCTCTCTCGTTTATTAAGGCAGATATTTCATCGAGTTTTCTTAATTCCCACTCCCCCGCATCCTGAAACTCAGGAAACCGCAACCTCGGTACCAGCCCCGTCTTTTCGTCGCTCATACTATCTTCACTCATACGCCGCCAATCCTGAAATCTCACGCCCACCCGCCTGCTTCTTGAGCAGAGGCGTCAACTCTTCCATCAATGCCCGTTCCGCCTGACCACGCGCTTTCCAGCCGAGACCCAGCGGCGCGAATAGCTCACGGAGTTGCTCGCCGTCGAAGATCAGGCGATCCAGAACCCCGGTCACAAAGCCTTGCAGCGCCTCCCGCGCCAACCCGTGCCGATCCGCCAGGGCGCTCAGTTCGTCCTCCGTTTTCTGCGCTTTAAAGGTCTGGTAGCCCTCACGGATGGCCTGCTCGCTCAAGCCCTTTCCGGCTTCCAGGGCGTTGATGTAGGCCACGATGTCTTCGCGCTCGTCCATCAGGTTGCTGTTGGCGTGCAGCAGACTGATGAGCTGATCGCGGCTCATGGTCTGCTTGCCGGGCGGCTCCTGACTGAAGCGCGCAACCAGATCCATGATGTAGTCATAGTCGATCGTCGCTGAGGAAAAGAGCACGAACTCGAAATCAAGCTGCTCGATGGTCTTCTGGATGTCGTCGCCGTTGCCGCCCGTGCCCTGCTGCGCCTTGAGCCGCTGGGCGGTCTCCAGATACATCCCCTTGAAGCCGCGCAAGGTCTCTTCCGGCAAGTGCTGTTCGATCTGCTCACGTTGCGCGTCGTTCAGGTCGGTGTACTGGTCAAGCTGCGTCTTGAGCCGCTGAATCTCCTTGAAGTGATTGACGAACGCAACCCGCGCTGCATCGCCCTTGAGATTGTTGACCGCCTCCGGCGTGCAGGGCTGCCCCTGCTTGGCCATGAAGGTTTCCAGTTGCTGCACAGCGGCATCGAGCTTTTCGATGACCGTCGGGGCCGGATCAACCAGCCAGATTTTGCGGGCGCGACGACTGTCCTCGCCGGAGAAGAGCGCGATGGCCTCATCCACAGCCTTTTGCTGGGCGCGGAAATCGAGGATGTTGCCGTAAGGCTTGGTGTCGTTGAGCACGCGGTTGGTGCGCGAGAAGGCTTGAATCAGACCGTGATGCTTGAGGGGCTTATCGACATAGAGGGTGTTGAGGTACTGAGAGTCGAAGCCGGTCAGCAACATATCGACCACAATTGTAATGTCGATCTTGTGCTTGTGCGGGTAGTCGCTGTTGGGGTACTTCTGATCTTTGATGCGTTGCTGCACATCCTGATAGTACAGATCGAACTCACTCAACGTGTGGTTGGTGCCATAGCGGGCGTTGTAGTCGGCGATGATCTGCTGTAGGGCGGCTTTCTTCTTCTCAGGCTCCTGCTGGTTGTCGGCCTTTTCCTGCGGTAGGTCTTGCTGCAACTGCTTGACATCCGCATTGCCCTCGGCGGGCGGGGAGAACACGCAGGCAATGTTGAGCGGGCGAAAGTCCGGGGCGGTCGCCTGACGTTCAGCCTGCACCTGCTTGAAGCGCTCGTAATAGGCGATGGCCTCGTTGATGGAGGCGGTAGCCAGCAGGGCGTTGAAGCGGCGCTGGTTGGTCGCGGCATCGTGTTTAGCGAGGATGGCCTCGACGACAGCCGATTGCGCGACGACCGGGCCGGGCTTGACGCTGTTGGGCTTGGTTGGGGCTGGAGCCGGAGCCGGCTGGGCGTCTGCATCACTCGGCGCTTTGGGCTTGCCCTCGGCTTTGAAGTAATCGACATGAAACCGCAGCACGTTGCGATCATCAATGGCGTGGGTGATGGTGTAGGCGTGCAGTTGCTTCTCGAAGATGTCCTTGGTCGTCTTGTAGGAGCCGACCGTGCCGTCGATCTTCTCGTAACTGGCGTTATCATTGAAGATGGGCGTGCCGGTAAAACCGAACAGTTGCGCCTTGGGGAAAAACCCTTTGATGGCCTGATGGTTGTCGCCAAACTGCGAGCGGTGGCATTCGTCGAAGATGATGACCAGGCGCTTGTCGCGCAGCGGGGCGAGCCGTTCCTTGTAGGTCAACTGGCCCTTGTCCTTATGCTGCCGGGCCTTCTTGCTGTTCTCATCCAGCGCCAAGCCGAGCTTCTGAATGGTGGTGACGATCACCTTGTCGGCATAGTCTTCCGAGAGTAAGCGGCGAACCAGAGTCTCGGTGTTGGTGTTCTCCTCGACACAGCCTTCCTGAAACTTGTTGAATTCGATACGGGTCTGGCGGTCGAGATCCTTGCGATCCACCACGAACAGGCATTTCTCGATGTCGGGGTTGTCCTTGAGCAGGGTCGCGGCCTTGAACGAGGTGAGCGTCTTGCCGCTGCCGGTGGTGTGCCAGATATAACCATTGCCCAGACACTCGTGGATGCAGGCAACGATGGCCTTGACGGCATAGATCTGGTAGGGGCGCATGATCAGTAGCCGCTGCTCACTGGCGACCAGAACCATGTACTGGCTCATCATCTGGCCGAGGGTGCACTTCGCTAGAAACTGCTCCGCGAACTCGTCGAGATGGGTGATCTTGCGATTCTCGACATCGGCCCATTGGTAGATCGGTAGAAAACGCTCGTCGGCGTTGAAGGCGAAATGCTGGCTTTGGTTGTTGGCGAAGTAGAAGGTCTGATCGCGGTTGCTGACGATAAAGAGTTGCATGAAGCAGAGCAGCGTGTTGGTGTAGCCGTTGCCGGGATCGTTGCGATACTCGACGATCTGTTCCATCGCGCGGCGCGGGTTGATGCCCAACGTCTTCAGTTCGGCCTGCACCAGCGGTAGACCGTTGATCAGCAGGATGACGTCATAGCGGTGGTGGCTGTTGTCGGTGTTGATGCGCAGTTGGTGAATGACCTCGAAGTCGTTCTTGCACCAGTCCTTGAGGTTGACCAGCATGTAATGCAGTGAGGTGCCGTCCTCGCGCTGAAAGTAGCCGTATTCGCGCAGTCGCTTGGCGGCCTGGAAGACATCGGCGGTGATGATCTCATCGCGGAGGCGTGCGAACTCGGAATCGTTGAGCGTGACGCCGTTGAGCGCCTCGAACTTGGCGCGAAAATTCTGCTCTAGCGCGGCCTTGTCGCGGATGTCGGGGCGATAGGTGTACTTGAGTTCCTGGAGCTTGTCGATCAGCCGCTGTTCGATGGCGCTTTCTTTCAGGGTCATCCGATGTTCTCTCCTTGGCTAAGCGTTTCTCGGCCTACGGCGGCACAGCACATCTTGCCGCCGCTGAAGTCAGGGGCTTCGGAATTGTGGTTAAAGCGGCTGATCGCGACAGAGAGGGATCTGAACCTCGACGCGATTGGGTGCCCGTTGCAGCGGATCCAGACCGGGATAATCGCGAATCATGATCTCCAGCATGTTCGACAGACTGCGATGCTCGCGCTCGGCAGCTTGGCGCAACGCGGCCTTGGTCTCGGGACAGAGGCGGATAGTCAGGGTCTCGGTCTTGCGGGCTGACATAATGGTGCGCGGTCCGGTTTCGCTTGTCGTGCCGCGATAGTACAACAACGGTACGTCCACGGCTAGGCACTAGGGGTGGCGTGTAAGCTGTGAGGATCAATGGACCAGCGGGGGCAGAAGCCACCCCGAAGATAGGGCAGGCAGCCTTTCGGGCCGGGCGACACGTTAAGGACCGGACGTGGCGGTTCCTGTCACCGCTAACCTCGCCGCTATGTTCAACCCGGCGACGGGGCAGGCTGAGGTGAGGCGCGTCTTCAGTGGCGGCGTGCTCGTCCGCTTCAGGCGGGCATCGTGCCGCTGACGCAAGCGCTGTTGCTGGGTTTTTTGGAGGTCGTCTAGCTGACGTTGCGGCTGACCGAACTTGCACAATAATTCGACCCTAGCCTCTTTGCACTCCTCTCTAACCGCTGTTAGATTCTTGCCAAACCGTTAGTTGTGATGGAATTTATCGCCATTTCGCGTTTTATGGCAGATGCCTTTTTCCTGCTAGACTCCGATGGGTTGCGGGTATCAGCGTTAAGCCATGCTTTAATGGTTCCGTTACCCTTGGATGGGTGTGTAAGGTGAACGCATAAAAAGTTTTTTGTCCTGTATGTAACAGCATCAATCTCTTTAAACCCATCAGGGTATAAAAAGCGAAATAAATTCCTACATTGCCGTATGTAAGGGTCTGTCACACCAAGCAAGCACACTAGGTCGACCGATGAAGGAATACTGGAAAGATATTTTTGTGTGCAGTTGGAAATGATCCATGGGATTTCTTTAAAAGATTTAACCATTAATTCGCCAGAGGTTTTGTAGACTTCTCTGCCTTTTTCTAGCGATTCCTTTTCGTCTATTCTTGCGCAACTGCAACGAACAAGCGATGTAAAATAAAATTCTTGTTCTGTTTCTTTGATTTTTTGGTCAGATGTTTCTAATGGAGATAGTAGTTTAACTCGACGCAGAATATCAGTAAGGTTTCTTCGGGTTTCCTGGCCGCCAAATGCGACGTCATCAAAATTGCCGCTTTGATAGATATCTGACTGAGTAGAGCCTTTCGAAAAACCAACAACCATTATTCTCGGATTTCTGCTTCCCCAAGAGCCGGGATCGTTTCTCAGCTTCCATTTTGGATGTGGTTTTATAGTAGCGTCAGGCGAGTTGAAGCAATCACGACAATCCAATCTCCCATGTTTTTGTAGCTCAGTCATTTTGAACTCCTAATTCTTGCAAAGCTAACGAATAAGGTTAGATTCTTCTATCTCGACTTTGGCCATTTTTGGACTCCCACAGCCAGCTAAGTGCTTGAAACTTCGTAGGGGTGGAAAATTAGAGGGGGTCTGGACGCACGAACGCCGGATTTTGACCCCTCGCTATTTTTCTTGCGCCTTGTAAGTTACTGATCAAAAATGAGTTGCTGGTCAGGAAAAATGGCAAAATTCGAGTTCATAAAATGACGTAGATTTATGGGTCGTCTTTGATTTTTTGTTAGGCATTTATTTCAACTTCAATGTCTGAAATTAGTTGGTCAAATTCTGAATTAACTTCAAGAATATATTTCTCAATGGCAACCGTGCGAATGACGCTCTCATCAGTTTCCGCCTCCTTTGCAATACATGAAGCGTATTTGTGATGATTCTTTACTTCTTCTTTCTCTATCAACCAGTCGAAGTCAATGCCATATTTTTCTTTGATCAGCTTTTTTACGCTGTCGTTTGTAAAAACCTCCTTTTCTGGCGGCAGGCATCCCGGAAAAGAATACAGGTGTTCTTCTTTTTTTTGACCAATGTCTGCATCTCTAATCGCGATTGCCTTTTTGCCCGTTCTCAATAAAACCTTGACGGCTTCCCTCACAGCATCTTTGTCGCCGATATCGTGTACAGCAATTGCTTTTAATAATGCCTTGTTTTTTATTCTGATCACTTCTGTTAGTAAAACTTTAGCAAATATGTCTTCGACGCAAACATCTAGCTGCCTAACATAACCGTCAGAAAGGACTGATCGGACTTGACATGAAGATATTCTGTTTCTAATTTCAACTCCATTTTCATCCCGCAACAGCAGTTTTCTAGCTTCTGGCGGTAATGCTTCTATAATTACGCTTGAATGGGTTGATAAAACAATTTGATGATGCCGTCTGTTGCAAACATCTAATAAATATTTTGCAAATTCGTGTTGCGCACTTTCGTGAAGTGACGTTTCAGGTTCTTCTAAGACAAAAAGGCTTTGTTCCGGAGACGTTTCAAGCAAATCAACTGTGTAAAGTATTCTACCTTCTCCGAATCCCATATTATTTTCAGAATACGAATTTCCAAGTCTAGATGCAATTCCAATCTCTAGCTCTTTCCCTCTGTGTGAGACGCCCTGAAAATTTACGCTATCATATTTGTGGCCTATGATTCGCGCCATTTTTGTTACGACATCATTATCTAACTCTCTTTTTTCAGTTATTTTGATATTGATTCCGCCATAAATACTTAAATCTCGCCGTTCAACCTTTGGGATGTAAACTGTAAATCCCACGTAAAAACAGTAGCGCTCTGGCTGTCGTTTATAACCAGACCAAGCAGAACTCGCTCGCGTTATAGTAACTTCCTGCGGCTTTCTATAGTCGTCTGTTTCGTATGTATAGATAATTTTTGCGCTATCTGAAATTGGCTTTGGATCAGCCGGAGATATTGGAAAAAAATCTTTTATATATAGTCTTTTATATTGCACTGATGTTTGTGGTTTTTTGTAACCACAAATTGAAACTTGCCCGATCGTGCTTTTTCCTGCGCCGTTTAAGCCGGTAATTGCAGTTATCGGAAATTCTATTTCGAAGCTTAAATTATCTATTCCACGAAAGCCCTCAATGTCCAGTTTCCGCAAACAGTGCCCAAAGTTTTTATATCTGTTTTTTTCTGAAAACTTTGATTTGAGAGTTCTAGCTATATCTGTCACTCTATATTCCTTTTTGCTTAACAATGAATTTAAAATTAATTAGAATTCTCAGGTCTATACTGTAGTCCGTTTAAACCCATTGCTATAAAAAGCTAGTAGCTGATGGATGGACTCGCCGTCCTCGCCCGAAATCAGCCCAACGTGGACGCTTGCCAGGCTGGCCCGCTTCTTCCGTCGATGCAGTACCTCGTGCCACGTCCACGGAAAGGATAGCCGAACATCCGGATTTTGCCACAACAGCTACGCAACGTGGTTAGGGCAAACAGTGGCGGCGCCTAGTTCCCAGCACGCAGTGCTAGGCGTGTTCGGGGACGTCCACGAGCCAGGATCTTAGATCATCGATCTCGGCGCTTTGGACTAGGGGTCGCGTTCGGCGAGCTGGGTGTTGCCGGTGTTGGCGGTTGTGGAGTAGCGGCAATCCTTTTGCTCTAACGCCAGCTTCAGTCGTGCGCTTTTGGCGCATCGACTGAATTTACCTGTATGTTTAACTTTTGAAATCTTCCGCTTCTTCTCGGTCTATTTCTCGAATTACCCCACATTCGCTGACATCTAACTTCTCTTCAGCGGCTACTTTTTCAAGTTCACGGTATGCGGCTTCTGCGGAATCGTATCCGAATCGAAGTGTTTTGAAGATAGCTGCATCGCTATTTTCAGGGAAATCAATATGGCATATCGCGTAAGGACCAGGGATCATTTTCTACCTACTTCATTAAAGAATCCACCCGCAGAGCGGGTGGGCGTGGATTAACCCCAAAGGTGGGGTTATCTGACCACGCCTATAGGGCGCGGATTTTCATATTACGATCAAACGTTGCGAACATCCAGATTTTGCCACCAGCGCTAGGCGTGTTCGAGCACACTCAAGCCCCAAGCGCGAAGATCATCGATCTCAGCGCTGTGTGCTTAGCTTGAACTCCCAGGCTTCGTCGTCGTACTCGCAGTCGGCGCAGCGCATCCAGGAGGTGTCATTCCAGTGCCACTCCTCGCCTTTGACGGGTTCGGTCTCCAGCCCGTCCTCGGTCTGATGGAGCGTGCAGGTGACCTCGCAATCAACGCGCAGGTTGGTCGAGCCGCACTGGGGGCAGCGGTACTTGGCGCTCGGTGCTTGGTTCATGGCGCTTGGTTCTCGGGGCTTAGGGCTGGGTGCATAGGGCCAGCCACCATTCATAGAGGTCCGGGTCGTCGATCCAGATGTCCTGGAGCGACCACCAGGGGGCGAAGAGGCGTGGGTCTTGGCGCATGGTGCTTGGGGCTTGGTTCTCGGCGCTTGGTGACTCGAAGATATCCGCAGTACCCGCAGTGGTCACAGACCCACTGGTAGTCGGTCCCGCGAGCGAGATGGAAGGTGCCCTGGCCACAATGCCAGCAGCGGCGTTCGACTTGGTCTTCGTGCATGGCGCTTAGCTCTCGGTGCTTGGATCTTGGCGCTTAGGCGGGCCGATGACGGTTCGCGCTCAGCTTGCTTTACAGCCGCTCTGAACCTAACCTTTGGGTTAAACAAAAAGAACAACCGTTGTCAAGTCGGAAACCACTACATCTAGTGCATTCCCGATTAGCAACGTACTACGGAGACCGTGCCGCGACTGTCGCGTGCCATCCCTAACACGCGCGAGGCTCACCATGAACCGCTCAGAAGCCGCCCAAAACATCTGGGAGATGCGTCGATTTCGGCGCGAGGTCACAGCCTCACCCGAAGCCGCCCGCCAAGCCTTGAAAGAGGCTGGTATCATGACTGAAGACGGTCATATCGCTGATCCCTACAAACCCCTGTTCAAACGCCAGCCCACCGGATGTACGGAAGAAGTCCAAGTCTAGTATTCGGGTTTCACGCCGCCACATGCCGAATCACCGGACTAGGACGCGGACGCTGCTCGGCCTGCCAGAGATCATATGCCAACTGTCCCTTGAGCCAACTTTCAGCGCTCGGTCCATCCAACCAGGCTTCCAGCCGTAACGCCAGATCAACACTGATCGCCGCTTTCCCATTCAAAACTCTCGAAAGCGTCACGCGATTGATACCCAACTCCTGAGCCGCCTGCGTCACGGTCAACCCAAGCGCCGGTAAGACATCCTCACGCAACGTCTCGCCAGGATGCGGCGGATTATGCATTCTCGTCATACTCAAACCCCTTCTTGTCTGCGACGTGCATAGCGCTTAGCTCTCGGCGCTTGGGGCGGGGGCATCCTTGATGCTGACCCTCCGCGCCTCACCTCAACGCTCCGCTCGCCAGTCCGCTGGCGTCGAGCGCGGCGCGGAGATGGAGCGGCTCAAGCGCGAGTAAAACCTGAGCGAGTCGTGGCGGCGCCGGGCCTTCAGCGGCACGTCACTACCAACTCCTTACCGCAGGCGTTGACGTACTTGCGCAGTGTGGCTAGCGATGGCGAAGGCTTGCCGGTGGCAAGCGCGCGCTCCAGGCGGGCCACGGCGGGTGCCTGGGTGCCCATGCGCTCAGCCACCTGCGCCTGGGTCAGGCCAGCGGCGCGGCGGGCATTGAGGACGATGTCCAGCCAGAAGAACTCTTCGCGTTCCAGGCGCTCGTATTCGGCGCGAACCTCGGGGTCGCTCAACATTTTCGCGATCATTTCATCGTGCGTCATGGTCGGTGGGGTGCGCTCAGGATTCACGTTTCACCTCCTTCAAACGGGCTTCAGCAATCCGGCGCTCGCGCGGCGGGGTCTTCTCCGACTTCTTTACGAAGCTGTGCAGCATCACGATGCGCCGACCGATCAGGGTGCAATAGAACACGCGAGCGATGCCTTCGGCGCCCTTCATCCGCAGTTCAAACAAGCCATCGCCGAAGGCTTTGGTGTGCGGCTCGCCCAGATTGGGGCCGTTCTCCCGCATCCGCTGGGAATAGCTGATATAGCGCGCCTGCAACGTCGGCGGCAGCGCCAGGATCTCGGCCGCAACGGCATCGCTGTAGTAGTCGATGGTGTAGGTCACGGGGGGAGTATAACAAATCTGTTAAGCCTTGCCCGCTTGACCCTAAGCGCAAAGTGCATAGCTCTCGGCGCTTGGTGCTCCGTCCCTGGAGCAGGTGTGGGCCTTTGGACGTTGCGACAGTGTGACGTTGCACTTGGTACGTTGCGACGGTGTTGCCCGGTTTGACTCCTCGGGCGGGGAGGGTAGTGCTGTGCGCTAGGCGCCAAGCGCCTGGACGACGAGCGTGTCCGGTTTATCGATGAACCAGGTATCTCGGGAGAAGGTCAGGGTGGCATCTTCCAGGTCGAAGGTGCCGAGATCGAGTGCCCGGCTCGTAGCGACGGCTGCGAGCTCACGGTCGGGGTAGCTTTCGAGACAGGCGTTGTGGATCAAGGTACGGGCGGTGAGCGCTGAGATCGGGGTCATGCGCGGTTCTCCTGGGGGTCTGAGAGGTACCAGTCCCCGTCAACGAGCTTGAGCGTAGCGCTTGCGCCGAGCTCGCAGTAGCCAGCGGCTAAGGACTCTTCGGTCAGCCGAATGGCTTCGGTCTCGTTCTGGGTCTCGTGCATCCACCAAGTCTGGATGAGGATGCGTGCTGTTGGCAGGCTGATCTTTCCGGTCATTGGCTTGACTCCGGGGTCTTGGGGTTTAGGGCAAAGCGCTGAAGGCTGAGATGGTGACCGTGCGGGTTTTCCACAGTTCGCAGGTGTCGACGGCGATTGGAGCGTTACGCGGACTGTTACTGGGGCGTAACAGGCGTAACGCTTTCCACCTCAGTATCCTACTGTTTTGGTAAGAGTTGCGTTACGGATGTTACGGACTTGACTGGAGCTGTCACGAAGAGCGTAACGGCCTAAGTTGTTGTTTTTTATTGGTCTTATTTTGTTTGTTTCATTGTTACACTTTTTTTAGATTGAGCTGTGAAACAAGGTTTGTATTTTTAAGGGTTCGCGGGGTAGCAAAAAAATGCAAAAAAACAAAAAATATAAATACGGAAGCGAAACCTCGGAAAAAACGTAACACCGAAACAGGGCGGCGTTGACGTTGACGCTTCGCGTGTGGGGACCGCGCTATGCACTTATACACCCGCTATCTCGACGAGGTGTTTGAGCGGCAGCGTCAGAATGAAGACGCCTGGAGGGAGGCCAACTCGCCGCCGTTGAACCCCTTCGGCGACGACGAAGACGGCTGGTAGCCACCCCATTCGCCGAGCGCCTGGCTCGGAGCGCTTGGAGCCTGGGGTCTGAAACGCCAAAACCCCGCACGATGGCGGGGTTCTGGGGGGCGGTTAGGTCCAATCCTCCTCAGCTCTCAGGGTGGCGAGCTGGGCGAGGGCGCTGATGGGGTCGCGGGCGATCCGCAGCGCTGACTTCTTGGCCGAGTCGATCGCGCCCTGGTAGAGCTCCGCGAAGTCCTGCGGCGCGTCGACGTCGTATGGGCTGGTGTCGCTCCCGATCTCGGCGCTGGGCAGGTGGCGGGCGACGACCTGCATCGCCAGCCGGATCGTCTCCGCCGTGCGCTGGAGGTTGCGGGTTGCGCTCTGGGCCAGCAGGCTCTTCACCGTCGCCTCGGGCAGACCGCTGACGCTCGCCATCGTCTTGAGCGTCGTGTCGTCGGCCTGCTGCTTGCCCTGCTCAGACGTCAGCATGGACGTGAAGGTGTCCTTGAGCGGTTGCGGCTTGTACCCGTGCTGGGCCAGCAGGTTGCGGACGGTCAGCCATTTCCCCAGACTGACCTCGGGCGCTTCCTCCTGCTCCAGCCCAAACGCCTCCAGCGCTTCGAGCTCATCGGCCTCGGCCTGAAGCGACGTCATCAGGTCATTGAGGCCGTCGACGCCCTTGGACGCCAGCTCCTGCTCCTGGCGCAACTTGCTGGCCAGTCGCATGGAGAAGCGGACGACGCGCCCGTTGACCTTCGCCATGAGCGCAAAGCCCGTGAGCTGCTTTACGTCGTCCTCGGCCTCGCACGCCCTGATAAGCGCCTTCTGGGCCAGGTCGCTGCTCTGGCGCTCGGCCTCCATCATGCTGCGCCCTTCGGCCATCGCCTCCATCCGAGTCATCAGGCTGTCCAGCGCGGCGGCTTTGGTGCTGATTTCGTTCGACATTGCTCTAACTCCAGTTGATTGATCGCGCCGATGATTACGATTCGGCGCGTTTGTAATACCTATTTGCCTGCGCGGGCGTATGTACATTGCACCTACACCCGCGCGCCAAGCTCCAAGCTCCAAGCCCCTCGAACCAGGCGCCTCGCTCCAGGCACCTGGCACCGAGCGCCTAGTACCGAGCGCTGGGCGACAAGTCCCTAGGTCCGAGCACCAGGCGCACCCAGGCGGGTTCAGCGTCCGGCCTGTGGGTCTTGCGCAGCAGCCAAGCGCGCTTGTACTGGGCCTCTGGGCTCTCGAAGCGCTGGGCCTTGTAGGCGTACCGCTCTGTGCGTGGCA
The DNA here is from genome assembly GCF_013385175.1 of Allochromatium humboldtianum. GTDB lineage: Bacteria > Pseudomonadota > Gammaproteobacteria > Chromatiales > Chromatiaceae > Thermochromatium > Thermochromatium humboldtianum. The sequence continues at coordinate 383,854 of NZ_JABZEO010000001.1, forward strand.
GGTTCATGCCGCGTCCTCCTCGATGAACAGGTCACCGAAGCCGAGCACCAAGCGCTCAGCGGCCACGGCGAGCTCCTGGTCCTCGGGCTCAGGGCGAAGCTCGACGGCGTCGTTGAGGTCGCCGATGAGCGCGTCGGCCTCGTCGACCTCGATCGCACCGGCATCGAGGAGCTGGGTGATGTGCTCGGCGGTCATCCCGCTGAGGCGCGCAAACAGGCGGATGTCGTCAAAGTTCATGGCACTAAGCCTCCAGACTGGTTGAACGCCGCCCGGACCATTCCGAGCGACACGAACCGAGCCAATGAGCGAAGCGCGACGAACCCAGCACCCAGCACCAAGCACCAAGCACGAGGCGCTAGGGACGAGGACATGACAGGGAAGACGCTTGAAGACAGAAACAAGAAGACGCGCCATCGCTAGGCGCTGAGCCGCCAGAGCCCGGCGCTGAGCGCGCGGCGCCCGGCGCGAGGGGCGAGGCGCGAGGTCGCAGGAAACTAGGGTCCAGTCAGGCCGTTCCCGGATTCGGAAGTCCGCGCTGGCGCGTGAGTTCTGGGTGACACGCCCGAAAAATCCACCCTGGGTAGGAAACGCAGAGGCGGACGGAGCCCAAAAAATTTTTCAAAAATTTTCCGCCGCCTACACGCCTTGCAGCCCCGTACCAAGCACTCCCTACAATGCGCGGATGGCGAAGAAACCCGTCCCCGTCGATACGTTTTCCGATACCGAGCTCGAAGCGCTCAGCACCGAGCGCGAGGCCGATGAGCTGGGCGCCCTGTGGGCGCGCCTGTCGGTCAAGCAGCAGCAGTTTCTGACGCACCGGTTGGCGGGCATGACGATCGATGAGGCATCCAAGCGCCTCGGCTGGTCTCTGTCGATGGGCAAGCAGATGTCGACCAACCCGCTGATCAAGCGGTACATGCAGGTCGCCACCCGGCGCGCGGTGCGAAGAACCATGCTCACGCGCGAGGACGTCATCCACGGACTCCTGGATGCGGTGGATTCGGCCGGAAGCTCGGCGGATCTGACCCAGGCGTGGCGCGAGATCGGACGGTTGATCGGGGCCTATGAGCCGGAGAAGGTCGACGTCACCGTGACGGTGGCGGATCTCGATCCGCAGCGGCTCTCATCGATGTCGACCCATGAGCTGCTGAAGATGACCCAGGTCGATGGGGTCTATGTCGTGGACGCCGAGGACGATCCCGCGCGCCAAGACTACGCGCTACTTCGCGAGGCGCTGGCGCCTCCCACTCCGCTCCAAGCGCTCGGCGCTGAGATCGAGGAGGCCGAGTATCGGGATGTCGAAGCGTAAGCGTGGCGCCGCCGATGACGGCATCCCACTGATTGACGGGATGCCTGCTGTCCCAGCCAAGCGCAAGGCAATGGTCGAGCGGGCGATCAAGAAGCATCCCAAACAGCATCGGACGTGCCCGGAGTGCGGAGGGACGTTCTTCGTTCCTAGAGGCAGTGAGCATCGCCACCGAGAGGTCTGTGACCTGTGCGCGGCCAAGATCCCATCCCCGACCAAGCCTCGTAAGCCCAAGCCCTGCGTGGATTGCGGCGAGGACTTCGTGCCGCTGAAGGCGCAGGAGAAGCGCTGCTGCCGATGCCAGGAGCGCCAAGACCAGGGGCTCATCGAGCAAGCGATTGCGGTCAAGACCCAGACGATGCGCGATGAGCACTCGGTCAAGGCCACGCAAGGGCCGATCGACCTCGTGCGCCGGGAGCTGGTGGCGCGCGAGTTGGCCTCGCGCAAGCTCATGGCGTTCGTGGTGCGGATGCAGTCGGACTATCAGCCCGGATGGGTCCACAAGGACATCGCCGAGCGGCTGGAGCGGTTCCTGGAGGATGTGGTCAACAAGCGTTCGCCGCGCCTCATGATCCAGATGCCGCCGCGACTGGGCAAGTCGACGCTGGCCTCGCATATGTTCCCGGCCTGGGCGCTGGGCCGTCGCCCTGAGTTCGAGGTCATCACCTGTTCGTACTCGGCCTCGCTGGCGATGGAGTTCTCGCGCAAGGTGCGAGCGATGCTCCGTGAAGACGCCTTCAAGGTGGTGTTCCCGGAGTGCAAGCTCGACGAGGAGAACCAGAACGCCGAGGGCTGGCGCACGACGCGACGTGGCGGATTCCTACCAGCGGGTGTTGGTGGCGCGATCACCGGTAAGGGCGCGCACATCCTGATCATCGACGACCCGATCAAGAATTCGGAGGAAGCCGAGAGCGAAACCATCCGCGAGTCGATCAAGGCGTGGTACCAGTCCACGGCCTACACGCGCCTGGCGCCGGGTGGCGGGGTGCTGATCATTCAGACGCGCTGGCACACGGACGACCTAAGCGGCTGGCTTGAGGATGAGATGCGCCAGGGGCAGGGCGACACGTTCGAGATCGTGCGCTACCCCATGATCGCGATCGAGGACGAGACCTACCGGAGGAAGGGCGAGGCGCTGCATCCCGAGCGCCGGGATCTGCAAGAGTCGCTGCGCATCAAGCAGGCGGTCGGCCCGCGCGTGTGGGCGGCACTGTATCAGCAAGATCCCCAGGCCGACGGCGGGCAATACTTCAGCCGGGATATGTTCAAGTTCTACACGCCGCCCGCGCCGCCAAGGCTCGCGGTCTACGCGGCGTTCGATCTGGCGATCGGCAAGAACGACCGCAACGACTTCACCGTGGGCGCAGTGATCGGGGTGGACGCCAACGATGACATCTGGGTCTTGGACATCGTGCGCGGTCGCTGGGACTCGCATCGGATCGTCGAGGAGATCCTCCAGGTCCAGCGGGTGTGGAAGCCCGTCATGATCGGCCTGGAGAAGGGCCACATCTCGATGGCCATCGGGCCGTACCTCGACAAGCGCATCGCCGAAGAGAAGCTCTACGAGACCAACATCAAGGATCTGCCGCCCGGACGCCGCGACAAGCTCTCGCGAGCGCGGGCGATCCAGGGGCGGATGCGCCAAGGCAAGGTCAAATTCCCCCAACAGGCTGAATGGCTCGACCCCCTGATGAGCGAGATGCTGGCGTTTCCGGACGGGCGCCACGACGACCAGGTCGACGCGCTGGCCTATCTGGGGCAGCTCCTGAGCGAGATGACCACGCCCCACGTCCCAAGCGCTAAGAGCAAGGCGCGTCGCTCCTGGCGCGACAAGCTCAGGCAATTCGTCCCGTCCGCGCGGGCTCCAAGAACTCCCATGAGTGCATGACGATGAAAAAGACTGAGCGCGATGTGGCGCGTGATGCTTGGGATGCTTATGTGCGAGCGCGTGACGCTGGGCACGAGCAATGGGTCAAGAAGGCCCACGAGGCTGAACGCTTCTACGCCGGGGGCGGGCAGCAGTGGGATGAGGCGGATCGCCAGCGTCTGGAGTCGGAAGGGAAGCCCGTGCTGGAGGTGAACCTGATCCTGAGCACCGTCAATGCGATGCTGGGCGAGCGCATCAATCAGCGCGCCGAGATTCGCTTTCAACCGATGCGTGGCGGCACGGCGCAACTGGCTGAGGCGGTGTTGACGCCGTTGGTGCGGCACATCCAGGAGGACAATCAGTTCCATTACCTGGAAGGGGAGATGTTCCAGGACGGGCTCATCACTGGGCGTGGGTACCTCGATATTCGGATGAACTTCGATGAGGACTTGCGCGGTGAGGCCCGGATCTCGGTTGTCGACCCGATGACGGTGATCCCGGACCCCTATGCCAAGAGCTATGACACCCGTGACTGGCGCGAAGTGATCACCACGCGCTGGATGACGCTGCATGAGATCGAGGCGGAGTACGGCAAGGAGCATCGCAAGAAGGTCGAGGCGTTCGCGCTGACCAGCGACTCGTTGGGGGCGTACGAGCACGATTGCATCGAGTGGGCGATCAAGGACCACTCGTTTGGAGACCCGGACGCTGTCGTGGCCGAGCGCCATTCGACGGAGGACATCTCGCGCGTGCGGGTGATCGAGCGGCAGTTCAAGCAAGTGGCTCCGGCTCGGTTCTATGTGGACAACGCCACGGGAGACATGCGTGAGATCCCCGAGGATATTCCAGATGAGCGGGCGGCGGCGTTGGCCCAGCAACTCGGTATGTCGATCATTCGCCGGGTGCGACCGCGCGTGCGGTGGACGGTGACTTGCGGGACGCATGTGATCAAGGACATCTGGTCGCCGTATCCGCACTTCACGATCGTGGGGTATTTCCCGTACTTCATGCGGGGCCGTCCGTTCGGGGTGGTCCAGAACCTCATCAGCCCGCAGCGGCAGCTCAACAAGGCCGAGAGCCAGGAGCTGCACATCATCAATACCACGGCCAACAGTGGCTGGATCATCGAGGCCGGATCGCTCCTCAACATGACCGAAGACGAGCTCGAAGCGCGGGGCGCTGAGACCGGGCTCGTGATGGTCGTGCGACAGGGCGCGCAGCCCCCGACCAAGATCCTGCCTAATCATGTCCCGACCGGGATCAGTAACGTCGCGAGCAAGGCGTCAGGGGCTATCAAGGCGATCTCGGGGATCTATGACGCCATGCTCGGGGATGCCGGGCGCGAGGTCAGCGGCAAGGCGCTGGAAGCCCGCATCCAGCGCGGGACGGTGCAGATGCAGGTGCCGTTCGACAACCTCAACCGTACCCGCCAGATCGTCGGCGAGATGCTGTACGGGCTGATCCGTGAGTATTACACCGAGGAGCGGGTGTACCACGTCGCCGACTTCAACCAGCCAGGGGCGCCGATCGTCCCGGTCGAGATCAACAAGCAGCAGTTCGACGGGACGATCCTGAACGATGTGACGATCGGTGAGTACGCCATTCGGGTGAGTGTCGGCCCGTCGCACGACAACGTCCAGGAGGCGCAGTTCCAGGAGGCGCTCCAGTTGCGCGAGGCGGGGGTCATGATCCCGGACTATGCGGTGGTGGAGAACAGCCATCTGCTGCATCGCCACGAGCTCTCGGAGCTGCTGCGCAAGATGCAAGGCTTCGCGGAACCGACGCCGGAAGAGCAGCAGATGCTCCAGATGCAGCAGCAGATCCAGATGGAGATGGTGCTGGCGGAGCTCGCGACCAACAAGGCCAAGGCGATGCTGCTCCAGGCCCAGGCGCAACAGGCCCAGGCCAAGGCCCAAGAGCTGGAAGGCGGTGCTCAGATCCAGGCACTGGAGCTTCAGAGCCACATCGAGCTGGAGCTGCGCAAGCTCGAACAGCGCTGGGCTGAGCTCCAAGCGAATCTCGAGAACAAGCTCCAACTGGCCGGTGTTCATGCCGGTATCAAGTCCGATCTGACGCGCTACACCACGGTGGCCAAGCAGACCACTGAGGAAATGCGTCAGCGTACGGACCTTCAGAAGACCGCTATGCAACTTCAGGCGGCACGCGAGAAGTCCACTCCCCCGTCCAAGAGTAAGGCCCGATAAGGTGAGGCATGTCTGAGAATTTGTACGTTGGTGGCGATCCGATCGAAGAGGACGACTTGAGCACGTTGGATCGGGGCGACACGCTCGAACCGAGCACTGAGCCCGAAGCCCCCGCACCGAACGCTGAGCCCGAAGCGCCGGAAGAGGTACCAAGCGCCGAGTCTGAAGCTCCAGAGCCAAGCGCTGAGACTCAAGCCCCGGAGGAGGCACCGACCGGAGAAGCGGCGGTGCCGGAAGGGCTCAAGCCCGACCACAAGATTCCGAAGGCCCGGTTCGATGAGGTCAACCTCAAGCGCAAAGCGGCTGAGGCTCGGCTTCAGCAGCTTGAGGAGGAGCTGGCGCGGCTGAAGAACCCGGCGTCGGCGGAGAGCTTCGACTTCGATGCCAAGGAAGAGGAGTACATGGCCGCCGTGGTCGATGGGGAGTTCGCCAAGGCCAAGGCGATTCGTGCTGAGATCCGGCGTGCCGAGCAGGAAGCGCTACGGGCTGAAGCGGCAAAGGTCAAGACTGAGGCGGTGACCCAGACTCAGATCGAGTTGGATTTCAAGAACACGGTGGTCGAGCTGGAGGCGAAGTATCCGGCGTTCAACAGCCGTGCTGAGACCTTCGACGAGGACGCCACCAACGAGGTGCTGGAGCTGCACAACGCCTACATGCAGATGGGCAAGTACCCGACGCCCTCGGACAGTCTGCGCGCAGCGGCGGAGCTGATTGCGCTCAAGTATGGGGTGGTCGTCCCGCAAGCTCCGTCACCGACGACTGAACCACCAGCGGCTCCGTCCAAGCCGGTCGCGGATGCCAAGAAGAAGGCGGCGATTGCGGCGGCGCAGCCTTCGATTCCTCAAAGCGGTGCGCCGGGGATTCCCTCTGGCCCCAGCATCCGCACGATGTCGGAAGAAGAATTTGACGCGCTGCCCGAGAGCAAGAAGGCCGAGCTGCGCGGCGATCTGGTGTAAGAACTCCTTGTGGGGTGGGCTTTGAAGGGGTCGCGTCTGGCGACCCCTTCCTTTTTGTTGCAGCCCCACACACAAAACTCATAGTTTTACACATCATGACGCGAACCGACAGCGAGATGTCGGTACGGTTCGCACCCCGTCTTCTGGTGCGCATTGGGTCGCTCAAGCAGCGTAAGGCTTACACCGCTGAATTCTTGAACAACTGATGGGAACCACCCAATGGCAGTGACCAATTTTGCGGCTCTCACCGACGAGCAGTTGACCGTCTGGAGTCGCGACCTTTGGAAGGCCGCGCGCAACAACTCGTTCGTGTCCCGCTTCACCGGGACCGGCCCGAACTCGATGATCCAGCGCATCACCGAGCTGACTAAGAGCGAAAAAGGGGCGCGGGCGGTCATCACGCTCGTGGCGGATCTGGAAGGCGACGGTGTCGTCGGAGATAACCAACTGGAGGGTAACGAGGAGGCCGGGAAGGCGTTCGATCTGGCGATCCAGATCGACCAGCTCCGTCACGGTACCCGGCACAAGGGGCGCATGGCTGACCAGCGCTCGATCGTCAACTTCCGCTCGACCGCCAAAGACACCCTGGGCTACTGGATCGGTGACCGCATCGACCAGATGGCGTTCCTGACCCTGTCCGGTGTCGGCTATGAGTTCACCAACAACGGTGTCCGGCGCCCGAACAACAGCCAGCTCAAGGAGCTGGAGTTCGCGGGCGATGTGACCGCGCCGTCGCTCAATCGCCATCTGCGCTGGAGCAAGACCACGGGCCTGGAAGCCGGGAACACGGCGGCGATCACCGAGGCTGATACTCCATCCTACGCCATGTTGGTGCAGGCCAAAGCCTACGCCAAGACCCAGTACATCCGAGGCATTCGCGGCAAGGGCAACGAGGAGTATTACCACGTCTTCATGCACCCGCTGGCGCTGGCCAAGCTGAAGCTCGACCCGGACTACCTGGCGAACTTGCGTCACGCCGGTCCCCGAGGCACTGACAGCCCGATTTTCAGCGGTTCCGTGGTGACTCAGGACGGTCTGGTGATCCATGAGTTCCGCTATGTGTTCAACACCACGGCGGCACCTTCAGGCGATCGTTGGGGCGCGCTGGGGGCGGTGCATGGTCAACGCGCGTTGTTCTGCGGTGCTCAGGCGCTGGGTATGGCGGATCTCGGTAATCCGTACTGGAACGAGGAGTATTTCGACTACGGCAACGCGCAGGGTATTTCGGTCGGCAAGATGATGGGTCTGCTGAAGCCGGTCTTCCACAGCCAGGCTTCCGGCAGCAAGGAAGACTTCGGGCTGATGGTGATCGATACCGCGATCTGATGTTGCGAGCGCCCGAGACGGGCGCTCTTCTCGAACCATACCGGAGACTACTATGACCCTGAAGATTTCCGATCGCCAGTACCCGCTGAGCGTGATGACCCCGTTCACTTTCGCTGACCTGACTTCAGGTGTGGCCGCGCCGATCGTGGAGCTGCCGCCTGGTGCTGTGGTCACCGGCGGAATGCTGGTCATCGAGACGGCGTTTGACTCGGCGACCTCCGACACCCTGATCGTGGGTGACGCGGGTGGCCCGGATCGCTATGTCGCTGGCGTCGATGGCCAGGCTACAGGCGCGACGGCGCTGGTCCCCACTGGCTACCTGACCCCAAGCACCACGGACATCACCCTGACCTGGACGGGCGTAGGCGCAGCCCCGACCCAGGGCGCGGGATACTTGATTGTGACCTACATCCGCGAGGATCGGTCGCAGGAAAACCAAGGTTGATCCAAGGGGCCGGGGTAACCCGGCCTCGTGCCAAGAGGACTACCCATGCCGCAAATGAAGAGCCTTGCACCGGTGCGCATTGCCAGCCGGGCGGGGCATGTCGTGGTTGTGACACCCGAGGGGTCGTTCGTTCCTGATGTGCTGGTTCCCGAGGCGCTGTCGCGTGGCTGTGTCCTTGTGAACCAGTCTGGCCCTGCCACCGAGCCGAGGGCGCCAAGCGCTTTGAGCGCAGCCGTTGAGCCGCCTGTCGAGAAGCCCTCCGATCGGCTGGTCCAGATTCGCGAGGCGGTCACCAAGCTGATCGAGAACAACGATCCGGCTGACTTCACTGCCACGGGCGTTCCGCGGGTTGCCGCTGTGCGCCGGGTGTTCGATGACTCCGTGACCTCGGAAGAGATCGCTGAAGCCATGCTGCTGGTAAAGGGCGGCTAAGCCGGTGGACACCGAGCACTTCTACCCGGAGCTCTCGCAGCTCTTCCCAAACACGCCCTGGCTGGCTTTCGACCGCGCGCTGAACATCGCCGCGCGGACGCTGTGCCGGATCGGGCTGGTGTGGCGGGTAGACCTCGATCCGCTCGATTGGGAGGAGGGGATGGCAGAGTACGAGCTGTTCCCTCCCGCCAACACGCGCATCGTCCAGATTCTGGAGCTCGGTCGCCTTACTCCCACCACGATTCAACAGCTTCACCGTCAGGATGCCCGCTGGCGCTCGCGTCAGGGGACGCCGGATGTGTTTGCGCCGACTGGGGAGAACCGGATCACGGTGTACCCCGTGCCGGCATCCACTCAGACAGAGGCGGTCATCCCGCGCGTGGCCCTGGCCCCGACGCGCGAAGGCCCGCGACTGGCTGATGACTATGCCTGGCCCTATGAGCGGTTGCTCTTGCGAGGGGCTGCGGCCTCTTTGGGCGGCGGTTCTTGGCCGGAGTTCGAGCATCTGTGCTACGGCGCACGCAGCCACGCGGTCGACGGCAATCATGTCGGACTGGCTCGCCGGGTGCGCTATGGCGGGCTTTGAGGTTTGAAATATGGCAAGCGTTCTCGTCCGCGATCTCATCACGCGCGCCCAGACCATCCTCCAGGACACGACCAGCACGCGCTGGCCGGTCGAGGAGCTGGTCGGCTGGCTCAATGACAGCTATCGCGAAATCATCTTGGCTCGCCCGGACGCCAACTCGGAGACGGGCACGTTCACTTGCTCGGAGGGCACGCGCCAGGAGCTTGCCAAGTCGGACGGGGGCTTCCCGAACGCGCTGCGCCTGCTAGACATCGTGCGCAATGTGGCCCCAACGTCGTCCAAGCGGGCGATTCGGCACATCGACCGTCAGATTCTGGATGACCAGCGGCGCGGATGGCACGCGGATACCCCGTCGGTCAACATCGAGCACTTCATGTTCGATTCCCGGCTCCCGCGCTCATTTCTCGTCTACCCGCCCGCGGCGCCGACGGCGCAGCTTGAGGTGGTGTTCTCGTCTGTGCCCTTGGCTCATCCGGTCGAAGACGCTGAGGATGGCTCGACGGCGACGATTCATATCGTCGATTCCTACGCCAATGCGATGCTCGATTACATCCTCTATCGCGCCTACACCAAGGACGCCGAATACGCCGCCAATGCGCAGCGGGCAGCGAACCACTATCAGGCGATGGCCACGGCGCTCGGGGTCAAAACCCAGACCGACCTCGCCGTCGACCCGAAGAACCCCGGTTTCACAACCTACCCAAAGTGAGGTAACGCATGGCCGCAGCCAGCGATTTTCTTGAGTCTGCGCTCCTGGAGCACTTCCGGGGGACGCCGCTCCCGTTGCCGCCGAACTTTTTCATCGCGTTGCACACGTCCGACCCGACGGATGCGGCTCTTGCAGGCTCAGAAGTGTCGACGGGCGCTTGGCCCTCTTATGAACGCCAGTCTGTAGGCACACCGCTGTCGAGTGCTTGGACGGCGAGCGTCGATGAGGCCGGTGGCGGCAAGCAGATCACCAACGCCAACACGCTGAACTTCCCGGCCAATGACGGCGCCGGTTCGGTCTCGGTGACGCACTTCTCGATCTGGGACGCGGCCACGGGCGGCAATATGTGGGCGCACGCCCCGTTGGTGGCCATCAAGACCATCGATCCGTCGGACATCTTCAGCGCGATTCCAGGGTCGCTGCGGCTGATCAGCCGTTGATCGTGTAGCCGCCCCCGATGATGCTCAACGGCGGTCGGCTCAATGCCCAGGTCGTCAACGGCTCGCGCCGGTTGCCGATCTATGCGGATGCCGCGGCGGCGCTGAGCCTTCAGGCTGAGTGCGCTGCGCACATCGAAGTCCGGTTGGAGGGGACGGCGCCCCTGGCTGTGGGCGCGCAGTTGCAGCCGCAGGTGGCGCGCTCGGGTACGGGCACGGCGACGATGCCGTTGGGCGCCTCGCTCGATGCGGTTCGGCTTCGCCTCGCGGGAGGCGAGCTGGATCTGTCGATCGTCCATCTCGATCCGCTCTCGTCTCGGGTCATTCGCCGCGCGTCCGGCTTGGGGGCCATACAAACCTTTTTCGACCTGACTCCCCAGGTCCACCGCACTGGCGCAGGGTACTTGCCCCTGGTGCTGGGTGGGGAGCTTGGGGCTTCCGCACGTCGGTATGGGGTATCCCAACCGGCTGTGATCCAGACGGTATCGAGCCTGCGCGGGCGTGTGGAGCGGCGCACAACGGGTGACGTGGTGGTCGCCCTTGGCCTGGAGGGTGTCGGTCAACGACATCGCCGGGGTTCAGGGAGCGCGGTCTTCGGGGTCATTGCTCTACCGGCTGTCGGGACGCGGCGTCGTACCGGGCAAGGGGTTGCGACGCTCGCCCTCGAGTTCTACGAGCTCGGTACCACGATCATTCGCGAGGGGGTCGTTGAAGGCGCCGGAGCGGCCCTCCTTGGGCTGCACACGACACTCACGGCTCAGGCTCAGCGGATGCTCTCCGGGGCGGCGGCCGTCGTTCTGGAGGGAGACGGCGCTGGTGAAGTGCATGTCCGTGGTGAAGGGGCCGCGGTCGTTGATCTGCGGGCTGAGGGCACGGGGTTCAGGATTCGTCAGCTCCTTCAGGCGGCTGAGGCGGTACTTGAACTGGATGCGAGCGTGGGGGCGATTCGTTGGCTGGTCTCGCTTCCTCCACTGCCCGTGGCGACCACGATTCTGCGCGGGGACGGGGCGGTTCGACGGGGTCTTTCCGGGGACGTGGTCCTGGAGCTTCACACGGAGTCTTCAGGGTTCCTCAACATCGCATCAGCCGATGTCGACAGCCAAACATTCCTACGCCCGCCTGATCGGCGCGCTTTCCTACGGTTGGCGGGCGCCGATTTCCACGTATTCACACGTCCAGTCGATCAGCGTGAGTTTGCTCGACCCGCGGACGTGCGGCATTTCCGAAAGGTGATCTAAATGCGGGTGGGCACTATCACGCAGCAACCGGCCGAGCGTAAGTGGTACTCGATCGACTACAGCGAAGCCTTAGACCCTGGGGATCGCCTCAGCGCGGTGGACTCTGTGGCCGTTGAACCCGAGGGGCTTTCCGCGGTGGCGACCCTCCCCGAGGACGATCGCGTGCGCTTGTTCATCTCCGAAGGGCAAGACGGGGTGGTTTACAAAGTGACCGTTCAGACTCGAACCGTAGCCAACGAGCTCTGGGAGGATGAATTGGTCGTTCGCGTTAAGGAGGTCTGAGGTGACACAGCGGTTCTCGAATAACGCGGCGACGACGTTGGCCCAAGCACTGAGCGCGGGGGGCACGTCCCTGGTTGTGGCGTCCGGCGCGGCGTTCCCAGTGCTGGGAGCGGGGGAATATTTCCTGGTCACGTTGATCGAGCGTGATGAAAACGGCAACGAGACGGCCTGGGAGATTGTGAAGGTCGTCGAGGTGATGACGGGGAACGTCTGGCTCATCGAGCGGGCGCAGGAGGGCACCCCGGCGCGCTCATGGGGCGTGGCTACACGGGTTGAGCTGCGTGCAACGGCGGGGTCGTTGGAGGCGTTCCTCCAACCCACCGACATCGGTACGACGGTGTGCGCGCAGACGGACCCGCGTTTGTCGGATGCCCGCACACCGACATCCCATATCCACGGCAATCTGACCAACGACGGCAAGGTCGGCGCGGTGTCGGGCAAGCCGCTGATTACGGGCACGGGTGGGACTGTGCAGGCCGGGTCGTTCGGTACGACGTCAGGCACCTTCTGTCAGGGCGACGACAGCCGTTTGTCGAACGCGCGCACGCCCACGGCGCATAAGTCCACCCACGCCACGGGCGGCTCGGACGCCTTGACGCCTGCCGACATTGGCGCAGCGACGGCGGCGCAGGGGGCGAAGGCCGACACGGCGCTCCAGCCTTCAGCGATTGGTACGACGGTCCAGGCGTTCACTCAAGGCGCGTCGCTCACGGAGATGGAACTGGGGGTCGAGGGCGGCGCGCGGACGATGTCGCCTTATTTTGTGTCCAAGGCGATTCGCGCCCAGACACACCCGATTCTGCACACGCTACAACGCGCGGAAATGAGCGCAACATGGGGTGGTGCGGAGGCCGTCCGAACAACGCTGGGTGGGTCACTGACCGGTACATCGAAGTGGATGGGGGGAGTGCTGGCCCCTGGCGGAAACATCATGGCTATCCCGTTCGACTCCACGGATGTTTTGATCATCAGCCCGACCAACCATACGGCCACGCGGACAAATCTAGGGGCGAGCCTCACCGGAAGCGGAAAATGGTACGGAGGGGTTCTCAGTGGGAACGGGACAATTTATGGCATCCCCCACAATGCGTCAGACATCCTGGTCATCACACCACATACGGGCGTGGCGACACGATGGAATCCGTCACTGAGTAATATGACCGCCACCTCCAAATGGCGTGGCGGCGTTGCAAGTCCGACGGGGCTCCTTTGTGGTGTTCCATTCGATGCGCAAGACATCTTAATGATCAACCCGTTTACGGGGACCGCCTCGCGATCGAATATGGGGGCGGCTATGTCAGGATCGAACAAATGGATTGGCGGTGTGCTGGCCCCGAATGGGTGGATTTTCTGTATTCCCTTCAACGCGACGAGCGTTTTGGCGATCAATGCCGAGGCGTCGTCTGCGGTGCTCACGGATTTCGGTATCTCTCTATCGGGAACAAATAAGTGGGCAGGCGGTGTTCTCGGCCCAGATGGGAAGATTTACTGCATCCCCTACTCAGCGACGGACATTCTTGTTATCGATCCACTAACGTGGTCGGCTACGCGCTTGGCAATGGGGGCGAGCCTGTCGGGTTCGGCCAAGTGGGTGGGTGGAGTCTTAGGACCGAACGGGCGTATTTATGGGATTCCTTTTACGGCAACCGATGTGCTGTTGATCAACCCGGCGAATGGTACGGCGGGGCGGGGGGCATTCGGGATGTCGGGTACAGGATCGAGTAAATGGTGCGGCGGGGTGCTCAGCTACCATAATCGGTTCTACGGTATTCCCCTCGATTCAACGGACATCTTTCAGGTGGACATGCGTTGCGCCCCATTAGAGGCCCAAACGTGTTTATCCCCCTACTTGAATAAGATGTGAGGCGATATGTTGTTCTACTGCTACTCGCGTAGTGACGGTTCTTTCCAAGGCAGCGGGGTCACTGAGATCCAGAACGCCGAGGTCGGCTCAACAACCATGATGTATGACGGCGATGCCGATACGCCACGGTACTTCGATGGCGATCGGTGGGGCGATACGCCGACGCCGCACGGGCCTCCAGCCGCTGTGCTTCCCCCACTTCCCGTGCCCGACAAAGTGAGCCGGTTCCAGGCGCGTGCCGCGCTGCACATGCATGGGTTGCTTGCATCTGTGGAAGCCTTGATGGCTGATCCTGAGACAGATCCAATCGCGCGAATCGCCTGGCAGGATGCGCAGGAGTTTCGGCGCCATTCACCGACGGTCGAGGCTATTTCAACCTTGCTCGAACTGACAGCGGAGCAGATCGATACGCTGTTTGTTACGGCAGGGTACATCGAGGCGTAAGTCATTCTGCTCAGCCCCAGTCTACTGCCCAGTAAAATGGGCCTCATTCCTCTGCCTGGGGCGATTTGATGAGCGAGCGAACGAATACCGAGCTACAAGATCAGGAGCGTACCCCGTGTGAAATCTGGAGTCGGGTCATGGGCTATCATCGACCGATTTCAGCGTACAACAAAGGCAAGCTCCAAGAGCACAAAGACCGTTGCTTCTTCAAAGAGGAGCGCGCGCGATGAATGTTTTGCTTTCCCAACTTGTCGGGACGCTGATCACCCAACTGGCTCCGAATGTAGCACGGGCGGCCGTCAAGGCGATTCTTGATGTCGTTGAGCAGGCCATCTTGGATAGCCAGACCAAGACGGATGATGCGATTTTGCTGCCCATCATCCGCGCGATTCGGGAGACCTACGAGTTGGAGCGTGATTGATGGACGAGCTTACCTCCAATGTGCCTATCCCCCCGGTGCATTGCGGTACGGACGTCTACTATCGGATCGGGACTCAGGTTCATGACCATGAGGCCCGTATCCGGCTCCTAGAGCGTGACACCGTGATGCTGCTAGAGAGTACCAAGCGCTTGACGGATTCCGTGGGAAACCTTCGGGAGGCTCAAGAGAAGGCCCAGCTACGAACCGAGGAGAAGCTCGACGGTATTGATGCCCGTCTTTCAGCGCACGTTATCGCCGAAACAGGGAGCGTCCGGCGATTGTTCTCGTCTTCCATTCTCCAATTTTTGGTGGTCGTTTCAGGGCTGTTGTACCTGATTTTTGAAACACGGTTGGCGGGATGAAGATGGGCGACCTTTCTGCGCATTTCTCAAAGCACGAATTTCGTTCCCGTGATGGGGCTGAGCACCCGATTGATCCACGACTGATTGAGATGTTGGAGCGCGTACGCGCGCATTTCAACAGCGCTGTAATCATCACGAGCGGCTACCGTTCGCCGGAGTACAACCGCAAAGTAGGCGGGGCGCGCAACAGCTATCACACCAAGGGCATGGCGGCGGACATTCAGGTTCGGGGGGTTCATCCCAGGGAAGTGTACGCTTTCTGCGATCGTGAGTTTGCCAATGGGGGCGTGGGTCAATACAAGACGTTTACACACGTTGACTGCCGCGGCCACAAGGCGCGCTGGTAATCCATGAAGCTCTCGACCCCGCGCTTCAAAGGCGTTGCGCCCAAGATCCCGCCTCGGTTCCTGCCCGAGGATATGGCGCAGGTCGCCGAGGACGTCGAAGCGGCGGGGACGTCGCTTAAGCCGTTGCGAGCGCTCGGGCCTGCGGTTGCTTCGGCCATCGCGGGAGCGAAGACACTCTATCGATTCCGCCAGAATGACCTGAGTGCCGCGCCCCAGTGGTTCGCCTGGGAGCATGAGGTCGATGTGGTGCGCTCGCAGATTGCGGGCGACGAGCATGAGTGGACGTTCTACACCGGGGACGGGGCGCCCAAGGCGACCAACAAGAACCTGGCCCCGAACTCCGGTGGCCCGCCCGCGCAGTCGATCCCGCTCGGGGTCCAGCCGCCGAGCCAGGCACCGGGAGCGACCGAGCAGGAGTACGCCTACGAGACCGAACCGGCGACGTTGACGATCACTTTGGGGGAGATCAGCTCATTTACGAACCGTTTTGGTCTCAAAGTCAGCCTGGACGGCGGGCAGACGTTCACCCATGACGTAGCCCTCACGGGCGAGATCACCGCGTCTTCGGTGGCCGATGCGTTGAACGGGGTGGCGGGTCTGACGGCGGAAGTCGTCGGCGGCAACGTGGTGGTCAAGACCTCGGAGGCCGGACGGGATGTGTCGATCCACATCAAGTACGCCGAGGACGACTATACACGCAAGTCCGGGCAGGGGCAGGATGCCTGGCCCCCACGTTTGCGGATCTATCAGGCGCACGTCAGCACAATCGCCGGGTGGGTCGCCGACAAGGGAGGACGGGTGTTCCTGCACATCCACCGCAACGACCCTGTACCTGAAGTCGTGCATCACTTTCCGCGCGGGGCGTTCAACGCGCAGATCCTCGTCGACATGCTCAATGCGACCGGATTCCTGGTGGCGGGGATGGATGGGAGCGACGTGTATGTCGAGACGTTCCACCCGCACATCGGGGAGGGGGCGCATCTGGGGCTGGCCTTCTGGCAGGAGAACCGAAACCACAATCTCACCTTCGACGCGCACGGTAATGACCCGCACTACGCTGAAGTCACGCTGAACAGCACGGATCTGTCGTTGCTCAATAGCGAGGACGACATCCAGTATTCGTTGGATGAGGGCGCGACCTACACCACGATCCAGGTCAGCAGCACGACGCCTGCGGCGGTGGCGGCGGTGTTCAACGACGAACCGCATCTGGTCGCGGTCACCAATGGCACCAGCGTGGTCATCAAGACCGCGGCTATTGGGTACATGGCGCCTCCTCCAGGGCACCCGCATAGCCGAGTCACGCTGGATGTGCGGTACAAGACCACCACCGCCAATGTTCTGCTGGCGACTGGCCGGACCTTGGACGTGCTTTCCAAGGAGACACGGGTCTACGCCTACACCTGGGTGTCCAAAGTCGACGATTGGGAGCGGGAATCGGCCCCTTCGCCGCCGAGTGAGTCGGTTGACGTCTATCCGAAGCAAGCCGTATCGGTCAGCCTTCCGTCCGGCCCGTCCGAGGCGCAGGTGACGCACTGGCGCCTGTACCGGTCGGTCAACGGCGCCTACTTGTTCGTTGGGGAGGAGAGCGTCAGTACGACGAGTCTCGTGGATGGCGTCACAGCGGACGGGTTGGGTGAGGAGATGCCGTCGATGACTTGGACGCCGCCCCCGGACGATCTTCAGGGGCTGATCAACCTCCCTAACGGCATGATGGCGGGGTTCACCGGGCGCGACCTGCATTTCTGCGAGCCTTACCATCCGCACGCCTGGCCTGAGAACTACCAGCAGACCATCGACTACCCAGTGGTGGGCCTTGGTCGCATGGATACGACGCTCGCGGTCCTGACCACGGGCGTCCCGTACATCATCCAGGGCAGTCACCCGGATGTGCTGGTGGCGGTCAAGTCGGACCTGGAGCAGGCGTGTGTCTCCAAGCGCTCAATCGTCTCCATGAACGGGTCGGTGTTCTACGCCAGCCCGGACGGACTCATGCGCCTGTCGCCGAGCGGTTCGGAGCTGGTGACGGGGGCGCTCCTGACGCGCGAGCAGTGGCGGGCGCTGAATCCCGAGGCGCTGCACGCCTACAGCCATGATGGGAAGTACATCGCACTGTACGGAGATCGTCCTGGCGGCTTTGTGTTCGACACCCGTGAGGGGCAGCTCTATTTCCATCGGCGAGACGGTGTGTCGGCGGCGTATGCCGACCTTCAGGCCGACCGCTTATACACCGTGGCGGGCGCGGCTATTCGTGCTTGGGGCGAGGGCGATCCGGTGACGGGCGTGTGGCGGTCCAAGTTGTTCACCTTCCCGCAGATCACCGGATTCTCCTGCGCCCAGGTCGAAGCGGAAGGACCGCCCCCGGACCCGCCGATCATCTGCACGGTCTTCGCCGGAGGGCAAACGATTCTGGAGCACGCTGTTACCGGTCGTGATCCGTTCCGCCTTCCGGCTGTGCAGGCGCGGGCGTGGCAGTTCGAGCTGACGGTCCCGGTGGAGATTTTCAACGTCGCGATTGCGCAGGCGATGTCGGAGATTGCCAGTGTCTAAGTCCAGTCTGCCTACCGTCACCAGCGATATTCCCCGTGATCTGCGTCTGTTCGTCGATCGGGTTCGCGAGGCGTTCGATGGGGGCTTTGCCACCAGGAGCGACGTGGCCCGCATCGTCGGGCGGGCGTTCGGAAAAGACCCGGATGAAGGGGACGAGGGCTGGCTTGATGTCGACATCGACAAGCTCATCGATCTGCTGGAAGAGCGGATCGCCGACAGTGAGATTGTCCGGTATCTCAACGAACGCATCGATCTGATCCAGCTCCCGGAGACGCGAATCAGAGCGATGACGGCGGCGCTGGAGGAGCGCTTCTCGCTTCTCAATGCGGAGGTGAACGCCACGATTCGCGAGCTGGTCGACGGCGGGACCGATATCACGATCGGCGGGCAGGGTGGTTACACCTCGCTTCGAGCGCTGAAGGTGGCAGGGGATCTCAACTCGGCGGCGATCATGCAGCTCAACACGGTGACCGAGGACTCCGGGTCGGTCACGGCGCGCACACTGTACGGGATCGAGGCGGCGATCTACGATGAGGAGACCGGGCTGGCCGAATCCCACGCGCGCATTACGCGCGAGGAGACCGCACGAGCGGAAGAGGATGCGGCCCTGGCCACCCAGATCCAGGAGATCGGCGCCACGGTCGAGACCGAGACAGGTCGGATCGAAGGGCTGATCATGGATGAGCGTGAGGCGCGGGTCGATGAGATCGGAGCGGTAGTCACGGACCTCACGGCGCTCACCGGGCGGGTGGGGACCAATGAGGGGTCAATCGCCGACCTGAACGACATCTCCGTCACCTCCGGATCAGTGAACGCCCGTCAGACCGCGCAGCTCACGGCCACAATCAATGACCCGGATACCGGATTGGCGAAGGCGCACGCCGAGATCACCAGCGTGCGCGAGGCGTATGTGTCGGCTGATCAGGCGCTGACCAACCAGATCACGGGGCTGACCGCCACCCTGGAAGACCAGGAGGCGATGGTCCGGCAGCTCGATCAGGCGATGGTGGGTTACTGCACGCTGGCAGGCCACACCACGCGCGAGGTTTGTGAAGCCGCAGGCGGCACCTGGCTTGTCCGACCGCTGGCTGAGGCTGTGCGCCAGGTCTCGGTGTCGAGCGGCGGGAACACGCTCTCGATCGAGCAACTCATGCGCGCTTCGGTGGGAGCCGATGGGACGACGACCGGGCTGATCGGCCTGAAGATCGACCACAGCGGATACATCTCCGGGTTTGGGCTGTCGTCGCAGATCATCAACGGTCAGGCCGTCAGCCATTTCGTCGTCAACGCGGATATGTTCGCTATCGGCAGCCCCTCGCGCGGCGGCACGCATACGGCGCAGTACCCGTTCATCGTATCGACGTCGACGTCGATCATCAATGGGGAAACCGTGCCTGCGGGCGTCTACATGCGCGAGGCGTTTATCCGCAACGGCTCGATCACCTCAGCGAAGATCGGGGATGCGGCGATTACCTCAGCGAAGATCCAGAGCCTATGGGCGGGCAAGATCACGTCGGGGAGCATCGCGGTCGACACGGAGCTGCGCTCGACGAACTACCAATCCGGGGTGCAGGGTTGGATGCTCCGGGGCGATGGCCAGGTCGAGTTCAACCTGGCAGGCAATCAGTTCAAGATCCGCGACATCGTCAATGGGCAGGCGGTCACACCGTTTCGGGTGCAAGGTGGGGTCGTTTACATCGATCAGTTGAAGGTCGGCAGCGCCAATCTGCTGTCGAACGCCGTCACGAACGTCGCGGGGGCGTCGGCGAATGGGTGGATGCCTTCGCTTTCACTCCCGTTGTCGGAGCCGGGGACGCAGGTCTTGGTCATCGCCACGGCGAACGTCTTCAACTACAGCCCCGTGATGACGGAAGCGCACATGAATCTCAGCGTGGGTTCGATGACCGGGTACCATGAGGTTGGCGCCTCGTTTGATGTAGGTACCGCCGTCACGCTGACGGCGGCGGGCATCTTCTCGCCGTCGGTCAGTTCCCCCTGGAACGCCGCCGTCGGGGCGTTCATTTGGGGGCGCACGGGCGGCGGGCTTGATCCTGGCGTAACGCTGGGCGCGGCCTCGATTACAGCGATTGCGTTCAAGCGATGAGTACCTTGTTCACGGTGTACGAAACTCTGACCGGGCGAGTCGTGATGTCCGGCGAGACGGATGGCGCGCTCCCCACCACGGGGGAGGGGCAAACCTTGGTGGCTGGCGTGCGCGCCGATCCGGTGACTGATCGGGTTGTTGTGCGCGAGGGCGTGTTGCAGGTCGAAACCCTTCCACCGCGCCCGTCCATGCACCATGAGTTCGACTTCCAGGCGGACACCTGGAAGATCCCTTCAGAGCGGGCGACATTCCTTGCTCGCCTTGAGCGAGATCGTCGACTCAAAGCGTCTGATTGGACTCAACTCTCGGACGCTCCGGGCGTGGCCAGAAACGAGTGGCAGCGTTACCGGCAGGCACTGCGCGACGTCCCGGCCCAGCCTGGTTTTCCTGAGCATATCGAGTGGCCGACGCCGCCGTGACGACTCCGGCTGATAGCGCACAGACCCAAAATCAGACCTTTAGAATCGGGGATGATTTTCAACGCGCTGTTGCGGAGTCGGCTTCCTGCTATGACCCCCCTTCATCAGATTCTCGCCCGTAACGCGGGCAGCGTTCTGACCCCCGAACTGATCGTCGGGATCGTTCACGGCTACGAGACGGCGATCTCCGACACGGTGTATTCCACGCTCGTAACGCATGAGCCGGTCCCTCCGGCTGTCGACGACCCACGCCTTGAGATCGACCGCCACGTCGTTGGTCCGTGGGTGGCGCAGCGTGTGGGCCTGTTGTCGGGCGATTGGGGGTCATTCGCCGCACTTGGGTTGCGCGAGAGCCCCGGTGGCCCTCTGGTGGCTGGGTGCATCCTCAACAACATCACCGATACCAACGCCAACGCGCATGTAGCCTTCGAGGGCCGGTACGCGCTTAAGCGTTGTTTGCTGTACGGGTTCTTCGATTACGCCTTCAACCAGCTCGGCCTGGAGCGGGTGACCGCTCTGGTCGACGCTGACAACGCGGATGCCTTGCGCTTCGATCAGCACCTGGGGTTCGCCCCTGAGTTCGTGATCCCGAAGGGCAACGGCGTGGACGTCGTCATGTTGGTGATGTGGAAAGACACCTGTCGGTGGATCAAGCCTCGGGAGCAATGCAATGGGTAAGAGTTCCTCGGAAGCCCCTGATTACACCTCTTTGGCCAGCGCGTCGGAGAAATCCGCGCTGTTGAGTTACGAACTAGGGATGGAGCAAGTCGAGCTGTCCCGGTCGCAGTATGAAGAACTGAAGCCGCTCTACGAGCAGATCACCGCGTCGTTGGTCGACACGCAAAACCAGACCAACAAGCAGGGCACGGACTACTACAACTACTGGAAGAACTCCTATCAGCCGGTGGAGCAGCGGCTCCTGGCGCAGGCGGAGTCGTTCAATTCGGACGCCTACAAGGAGGAGCAGGCGCGGCAGGCGGCGGTGGATGCCGCAAAGGCATACGCGGTCACGCAGCAGGCCAACAACCGCTCGATGGCGGCGATGGGGGTCAACCCGAACTCCGGGCGGTTTGCCGGGCAGCGGAACCAGTCCACGCTGGCATTGGCGGCGCAACGAGCCAACGCCATGACGAACGCGCGCTCGCAGGCCGAATCGACGGGCTACGCGCGGCTGCTGGATGCCACGAGCTTGGGACGCGGGCTGACCGGGGCGTCTACGGGAGCGTATTCGGTGGCCATCAATGCGGGTAACTCAGCCGGGGCGAATGCGTCGACGGCGGGTAACAACTACATGGCCGGGTTGAGTAGCGGGGCCAGCACGATTCAGGCCGGGCAAAGCCTGCAAATGAGCGGGCTGTCGAGCATCCTGAACTCGCAGACGAGTGTCTACAACAACTCGGTCAGCAGCAACGCAGATATGTGGGGCACGATCGTGGGGGCTGGGTTGGGGGCAGCAACGAAGTCTGACCGCCGCCTCAAAACGCAGATCCGGTTGGTCGGGTTCCTGGCCCACTTGGGCTTGGGTCTCTACACGTTTGTTTACCGGTTCGATCCCCGGCGTCGGTGGCTTGGTGTTATGGCCGATGAGGTCGCCAAGCGCTTCCCCGAGGCGGTTGTTACTCTGCCTTCTGGGTACCAGGCGGTTTACTACGACCAGTTGGGTCTTGAGTTGACAGAGGTACCCGCATGAGTTTTTCGGCAGGCTTTGCGCGCGGCGCTCAGATCGGAGACCTGCTCGCCCAGAACTTTATTGATCGTCGCGCCAATAAGGATCTCGAAGCCCTCAGTGACCTTGAGGTCATCGAGATCGAGGCGCCGGAGGTCGCCACAGGGTTGGGCGGGGAGGCAGCTTCGGGCAAGGAGTACGTCAAGCGCTATCAGTTCGGCGACAAGACCTACAGCAGCGCGCCGCCCTCCTATGAGGTCGAGTATGCCCGCGCCCAGCGCCGGGCCGAGCTTCTGCGCAAGAAGGGCAATGACTCGCTGGCTGAGCAGACGCTGCGCGAGGCTCGGGAGGCGTACAAGCTGGGCGGTCAGGAGTATCACGACTCCCTCGCACGACGCGCTGAGACGTTGTACTACGACGACCTCGGTGCGCCTCGCCCGATGGAGCAGTTGCTTGGTGATGAGCAGTTGCGGACTCAGTGGGTGGATTTGCTCAACGACTACGGGTTCGAGGACATCCGCGACGCCAACGGCAACCTGATCCGGGTCGAGGGACTTACGCCGACGCAGGATGGACGTCTGGCGTTGGACTTGGTGGTGTTCGATCCTAAGACTGGTGAGGTCAAGAGCCGTGGTCCCGCGACCCAAGGGCGAAGCTCTGAGGGTAGCGACCCGGTGGTGCTGTTCACGCCTGAGCAAGCCTTTTCCGGAATGCTCGACCATTTGCGGGGCCGAAGCGCGAAGTTCGCCGACATCGACAACCAAGGACGCCTGTATCGGGGGCGCCGGGGACTGATCGAAGGGATGCTCGGGGCGGAGTCACATGCCTCGGTGTCCTACGTCCCCAGCACCCGTGCTCAGCCCCAAGGGCTTGGCGGCGAGCGCCCGGATGCCCCGGACGTGGCGGAAGATCCAAGCGCCCTGGACTTCAGTGTCTTGCAGAACGCTCCGGCGGTTTCTGAGCGCTCCGTGCCGGAGAGTGTGGTGCCCGAGGAGCGGCAGGGCACTCGTACTGGGCGTTCGCTGCGGGAGGCCGCGCCGGTCCACATGCCTGATGACGTAGTCCCCCGTGAGCGCCAAGGCACTCGCACGGGGCGCTCGCTGCGGGAGGCCGCACCGACCCCCATGCCCGAGGAGGTGGTTCCCCGTGAGCGTCAAGGGGTTCGCTCCGGGCGGGGGTCTCGCAGCGCCTTGGGCTCGGAGCCAAGCGCCGAGCCCCAGCGCCAAGCGCCGGTCTCCGGGGCGTGGTCCCCGAACCTGGACTGGAAGCCGGGGTCGGCGATTCGCACCAAGGAGGACGCGCAAGGGGCGGCGGTCTATCACGCCACCCGCGCCGGGCTGCCGCCAGAGCTGTTCCTGAGTCTCGTCCAGCAGGAGTCGGGCTGGAACCCGACGGCGCGATCCAACAAAGGCGCGTGGGGCTTGGGCCAGATCATGCCTGAGACGGCCAGACAGCCGGGTTTTGGTGTGACGCCGGTGCGCAACAACACGCCGGAGGAGAACCTGCGCTTCAGCGCCGACTATCTCAAAGCGATGCTGGCTCGCTACGATGGGAATGTCCCGCTGGCTCTGGCCGCGTACAACGCCGGAGCCGGGGCGGTCGACAAGGCCGGTGGGATTCCGAACTTCCGCGAGACCCAGAATTACGTCCGCACGATCCTCGGTCAAGCAGGCGGCGGTTCGCCGGAACGTGGCAACTCACGCGCTGTGGGCGCATCCCGACAGGGGAGCCCCCGAGGGTTGGATGCGGCCATCCGTATGGCCACGCACTTCCCCAACGAGGTGAGCGTTAAGGACGCTGAGCGCTACGCCAACACCGGGCGCTTGGCCGAGCCGCAGTATCTGCGTGATTCCAAGGGCGGGGGTGCCGCGGTCGACCCTTACAACGGTCGCTCGCTCTGGGAGCGTGCGGCGACGGAGACGCCGATGACGGCGGCAGAGCAGGCCGAAACTCGCCTGAAGCTGGAGGAGCAGCAGTACAAACTGGCTCAGCAGCGGATGAAGACGATCGAGCAGGTCGGCAAGCACGCCTTCGGTGACGATTTCACGCCGCAAGTTGGCGCCATGATGGCGATCACGATGGACGCGCGTGGGATCGAGCCGACCCAGAAGAATCTCTCGACGGTCATGCATCACGCCAAGCGCACGACGGAAGCGGTGCAGGAGAAGATGAAGCCCCTTATCGGGCGCGGCCCGACGTTCCGCTCCTACTCGGTGGGGATGGCCGCGGGCGCCCTGGGCCTGACGGAGACGGAGGCAGGTGAGGTTGTCGACCGACTGGTCAAACCGATGCAGTCGATCGTCGGCGGCGAGAACATCAGCGAGGAAACGCAGCTTCACCTCATGATCGGGCTCGGCACGGTCCAGGAGCGCGCGGGTGTGACCCCGGCAGAGTCGGCGCAGATGATCCAGATGGCCATGCGCTACGGGTTCAAGGTGTCGGATCTGCTCCAGCACATCGAGCAGGCCAAGGAGCAAGGGGTGGAGTTGACTCCCTCGCGCTACGAACACGTCCTCGCCCAACAGACCGGACGCCGCCATGCTCAATGATGACCTTCAGCGATTCTTCGCCATCGACGCCGATACGGTGCGCGAGCAGGGCCGGGACGAGCGCGTCCGTCTGGTCGGGTTCGACGCCCCGGAGACGCGCAAGCCCTGGCGTGGCCAGCGTGGGCAACCGGGGGCGGATCTGGCCACCGAGGAGACGCGCTCGGCGTTGGAGCAGGGCGCGACGATCATCCCCGTGGGTGGCCGGGACGCGACGGGAACGCGCTCGATGGGACGGATGATCCGCGCCGACGGCGAGGAGCACAGCGAGTACATGATCCGCAACGGGCTGGCCTCGCCAACGCAGTGGAGCACGCAGTCGGAGATGGATCAGGAGCTCGCCGGGTTCTTCCGGCGCAACGCCCTGCCCGAGATGATGACCGACCAGGAGCGGGAGCTGGCGGCGCGACGCGAGGAGGCGCTGTCCACTCCGGCTGAGTTTGATTTGGCGGGCAACATCCGGTCGGGCGGGATGCCGGGCGGCACGGTCAAGCGCTCCTGGGATCGTGGCGTCGACAACATGCAGGCGATGCTCTACGCCTTCGGCAACGCTGTGGGCGACCAGCTCGGTGCCGAGGGCTGGGCGGAAGATGCCCGGCACGGCCTGGAGCGCAACATGATGGAGGCGGCGGTCAATCCGGCGAAGGTAGCCGATTGGGATGCTGTGACCTGGGACAACGTCGGTACCTATGCGCTCGAAGCCATCGTCGAGAACCTCCCGAACATGGGTGTGTCGTTGGGCGCGGGCCTGGCTGTGGCGGCTTCGGGCGGCACGGCGGCGCCAGGTGTGGCCGCCGCTGGTTTGGCGGCGCGCCAAGCCGCGGGCAAAGCGGCCATGCGCTTCGCGCTGGGTTCAGGGGCGGCGAGCTACGGGCTGAACGCCGGTGAGGTCCAGAAGGAGCTCCTGGAGGCTGGGATCGATGCTTCGGGCACGGCGCTGGTGGCCGGTATCCCGATGGCGGCGCTGGATGCGATCGGGTTGTCGGCGATGGCCGCCCCGTTGCTCAGGACTTCGTCGAAGACGGCGGCGCTCCAGATCCTGGAAGCGTCGGGGGCGAAGCTCTGGAAGGAAGCGGCCAAGGGGCTGGGTAAGGGCGCAGCGATCGGGGCGGCCGTCGAGGCGCCGACCGAAGCGCTTCAGGAGCTGATCCTACTGACAGCACGGGCGTATGAAGACCCGAGCTTCGAGCTCTTCAGCGAAGAGAACATCAAGCGCGTCCGTGAAGCGGCAATCAAAGGTGGTATCGCCGGTAGCGCGGTCAGCGCTTCGATCACCACGACTACGGACTCTGCGCGGCATCTGAGTGCGCGTGACATGGCGCGGCAAGCGGGTGTCACCCCGGAGATGACCGAGGCTCAGGCCGAGACCGCAATCCAGCAGTGGCGAGAGGCACAGGTCGCACGCGCCGAGACGCAGGTGACGGGCGAGCAACCCACGCGCGAGGTCACGGAGGATGAGACCTACCGGCAAGCCTACCCGCAGGACAACGTACGGCCGGTGGCTGAATACCGGAAGGCCGAGGGTTGGGACGAGGCCGCGTTCGGCGAACGCACCAGGATCATGAACAACCACCGGGTCGCGGCCACCGGGATGCACCGCAAGTTCGCCGAGAGGGGCTCGGCGACGGAAGGCGAGCGCGTGGCGCTGTACGAGGCTCGGACCCGAGCGATCAGCGAGGCACGCAACGCCCTCAACTACATCCGCCAGTTCTCCCCGGAGGCGTCGACAAAGGAAGTCCGCACGCTGGAGGACATCATTCGCCAGCAGGAGGAGCGGATCGCTGCCGAGGCGCAACTGTTCGGGCCGGTCGACCAGAACCGTCGTCTGACCGAGTTGACGGCGAATCGGGCCAGTCGGGATGGGGCGTCGTCTGAGTCGGTTCACACCCAGATCATGGAGGCGATCCCGGAAGCGACCGCTGAGGAGCTGGGGCAGTTCATTGCCAACCAGAAGGCGCGCGAGACGCAGTACAACGGGGAGGCCCGTTCAGCGATTCGCGCCGAGATCGCGGAGGCTGAGCGCTACCTCAAGGCGCTACGAGGCGAGGACGCACCGACCGGTGACCCAGAATGGGACACCTTCGTCGAGCAGTCGCGTGCGGCACATCGGGCGGCTTCTGAGGACTCGGCACTCAATCCCGAGCCCGCAGACGGCCGTATCGTGGTGGAGGAGACCTCGAACGAGGCACCGAGCGCTGAGAACCAAGCACTCACTCCCCCAAACTCACCACCGGAGACGACCGATGGCTTGCAAGAAGAAGGGCAAGGGCCAACGCCCGCCGAGATAACCCATGCCCCGAACGAGAGCGAAGGAGTTGCACCATCCGCGACCGCCGAGAACCGAGAGCCAGGAGATCAAGCCGCAACGCCTGGAGTGACGGCAACGGATCACAGCGCAGAACAAGCGGTGTTGGAGCCAAGGCGCCTGGAGCGACTGGCACACATCACGGCGGTCGGGGTCAATCTGAAGCCGAGTACGGTAGCCAGGAAACTCACGCCCGAGCAGAAAACGGAGGTCAAGGCGGCGTATGGCGAGACCAATTTCATCCGCGCCTGGCAGAAGCTCCAGGAGGAGCACGCCGCCCAAGCGCTGGGAACTGAGAACCGAGCCACTGACAACGGACAGCCCGTGGCTGAGTCCGCCGAGCCGGTGGCTGAGCAACGGCAACCGGAAGGAGCGCCGAGCGCTCAGCGCGATAGCCCGGTGCAGCGGATCAAGGCGCTCCAGAGCCGGTTAGAGGCCGCACGCGCGAAGCTGGGCCAGCGCTGGGCGCCGATCGAGGCGCTGATGGCCGAGGGACTTCAGGCCGGTCGCGAGCCCGTGGACGTGATGGAGGAGGCGCTGGCGCAAGCCCGCCAGATGTGGCGCGAGGGCCAGAAGCAAGCGCCGAGCACCAAGTCTGAGCACGAGGCGCTGGGGCTGACGCAACCCCAGCCGACACTGTCGGGACATCCGGCGTTCCGTGACAAGGATGCGGCCAAGTCGGATCAGGCCACGCACTTCATCGGCAAGGGCGCGGAGGGTTCCTCGACGGCGGCGTACCAGAAGGACTGGGCAGGCGTCGCCCCCGAGCGCGTCAACCAGCGACAGTACCCGCAAGGCGCCAAGGTGTTCGTGTCGATCAACGGCAACCACCCGGCGCGTACGCCCGTTCCGTTCAGTGAGATCCAGCCCGAGATCGATGCGGCAATCGATGCCAAGGCGACGATCATCGCGGACCCGAAGGCGGATCGTGAGCGCCCGTACAACACGGGTGAGCGCGACCTGGCAGCGTACCTGGCTTCGCGCGGGTACGAAGATCCCCAAGAGACGGGCATCTGGACGCCGAAGGCCGACACCGAGCCCCAAGCGCCAAGCACGGAGACCGAGGCGGTAGACCCGCTCGCTGAGCTCGCGCGTAGCGGCCAGATCGAAGATCCCCGCGCCTTGATTGAGGTGCTCGCCCAAGACCTCGACGGGGCGTTTCGGGAGTACATGATCGACCCGAAGTCGGTCAACGCCTACAGCCGGTTGCTGGAGGCCGCACGCAATGCCGGGTACGCCCGCGCCGGGCTTGAGCCCCCGCAGGCGACCCACGCGCGCACGCTCCAGGTTCAGACACCGAAGCGCCAGGACGCGGCTCAGCCGCCGAGCTTGGAAGAGGCACCGACGGCGGCAGCGGGGGCGGACAGCCTCGCTGCTGAGATCGCGGGCTTCGAGGCCACGTTCGAGGAACTGCTGCGCGAGCATCAGGACACGGAAGCCGCCGTGCTGGAGAACGAGGCCCATGCCGCACAGGACGAGACGTTCGAGGAACGCCTGTCGCGCGAGCGTGCCGAGATCGAGCGGGCGTACATGGAGGGGACATACCCGCCGAAGCCCGTGTCGCTGGTGGTCAACGTCAAGCCGGACGGTGTGAAGGCCGATGGCTTGATGGCCGACGCCGGTGTGGTGGTACTGATCGGGCGTCTGCTCCAGACGGTCACGGCAGAGGCCGGGCTCAAGGTTCAAGTGTCCCTGGCGCGCGGCGCTGAGCGCCAGACGGTCGCGCTGGATGACTTCACCTGGGATCTAGTCAACACGGATGGATGGTCGATGATCGACGTGCGCCTGGAAGGGCTGGTCGAGCCCGACCAGACCGTGCTGAGCGACAACCCGCAAGCGGCGTTGCAGAAGCTCGCGGAGATTTTCACGTCCGGTGCCAACAGTCCGAGGAACAAGGCGATGTTGCCGGTGGGTGACCTACCGGGCGTCAGCCACACGCAGGTCGCGGTCAACACGGTCGGCATTCGCCGTCTCGGACGGCAGTTGCGCAGTGACCAGCATGTGCTGGCCGACGAGACGGTCGAGCAGGCGTATCTGCGCGACTTCTTCGAGGGGCTGACCACGCTGACCGAGCTTCTGGGCACCTCGTTCAAGGGCGTGTTGTCGGGCGACCTGGTGATCGAGCAGAAGGACGGGGCGACGACTACGCTGCGGGATCTGCTGACCAACCTCAACGATCAGGCGGTGCTCTATCAGAGCTACGTCGACGCGCAACGCGCCGCGAGCGAGGCGCTGGACGACTACCTCTACCACGCCGGAGCGCTGGAGGCTGAGATCCAGGTGTTGTGGGCTGAGATCCAGGCCGAGCAGCAGGGCGCCAAGCTCCCGGCGCAGGCGCGGCGCGAGCTGACCCGGATCGACCAGGAACGGGCGGCGCTGGAGGTTCAGCGCGAACAGATGATTCAGGAGAAGCGCGGCCATGAGTACAACGCGCGGATGCGTGATCTGGGTGATCGAGTGGCGGCGCTCTATCGAAAGCGGACGCTCGATGGACCGACCCGAGGGCGGCTGAAGCGTCTGCACGAGGCGCGCCGAGCGCTGATGGAGCAGATTCGACCGCATCGCGACCGCTCTAAGCTGCACAACGTCTTGGCGCAAGAACTGCGCGCCGAACTTCAGACGCGGGAGATGCTTCCGACCGAGGCGATCAAGGATCTCGACTCTCGGGACTTGGCGCGCAGCGCTGACCGCGAGCGCGTCTCGCTGGCTGAGTGGCGCGCGGCTGAGGACGCTCTCAAGACGGCTGAAGCTGAGCTGGTTCAGGCGCGTGAGGCGCGGGCGAAGGCGTCCCGGCGTGAGGCTGTGCAAGCGCATCGCGCCGTGACCCAAGCTGAGCGCCAGATCAACGCTGCACGTCAGGCGTTGCGGGATCTCGCGGCGCGCGAGCGCTCGTATCGGGAACTGCGCGAAGCTGAGGGTCGGGCGGTTGAGAACGAAGACCAGACCGTCGAGACCGCCCTGGAGCGCGGCACCTATGAGCCGGGGCTTGAGACCGAGGAGCGGCAAGCACGCCGCTCAGCGCATGAAGGCCAGCGCGCGGCGCGTGGCGCCGAGCGCCAAGCCCCCGAGCGCGGTGTCGAGATCACGGTCACGCCGAAGCTAACTGGCGAGACGAGGGTCGAGCATCGGGCGGGCCATCGCGTTTCGGCGATCCTGGATCAAGTGCTGCGCGCGACGGCCTTGCGCCAGGACTCGGCAACCGACGTCCAGGTGACGACAGTCGATCAGGCGTCGCTGGAGACCGTGCTGGGTCAGATCGAGGCGCTGGGGCAAGAGCTCAGCGCCGCGATTGAGGCGATCAAGGTCGGACTGAGCGAGCCGCATCTGAAGCCTTCGGATCGCGCGCGGCTGAAACGGATGCTGGCTGAGCGCGAGCAAGACCTCGCGGAAGCACGCCACACCTACCGCTTGTTGCTGGACACGCGCCACATGCCCAATCCGGCCCGTGTCATCTACAACAACGGCTACGCCACGCCGTCGCTGCGGCAGCCGATCGTGGTGCTGAACGACACCATCCGGGGCGGGAAGTCGCTTCAAGAGACGGTGCGCTCGATCGCCCACGAGATCGGGCACATCATCCAGCAGGTCTACCTCGACCGGATGAGCCCCGAGGTGCGCGAGGCACTGGCGCGGGCGTTCCAGGCTGACAGACCGTTCGAGGGGATGCCGGAGAACGTCGTGCGCTCGGAACAGTTCGCGGAGTGGTTCGCGGATCAGACTGTGGCCTATGCCGCCCGCCAGGCGCCGCAACATGAGTCAGCCCTGGCGCAGTTCTTCCAGGACGTGGTCGACGCGCTTCGCGCCGCGTGGCGGGTGCTGCGCGCCCAGACTCAGCTCGATGAGACCTTCCGCCAGTTCCTTGAGGCGGTCAACGGGTACTACGGGGCTCAGGGCGAGTACCGGGGCTCCAGACTCCAGAATCAGGTGGCGGAGTCCCTGGCGTCGAGTGGCCGCTCTCCATTCCTGGCGCAACGTCGTCAGGATGACGCGCCGTTTCACAACATGGCGCCGGGGGAGCGACCCGGTCAGCACGACCTGAGCTTCCTCCAGCGCCGTCGCCTTGACCGGCTGCGGGAGGCGATCGACACGGCGCTGGACGACTGGAATGGCTCGCCGACCAAGGCGTCGATCGTCGATTTCGGTGGATGGCTGTCACGCAACACGTTCCAAACGCTGGCCTCCTGGTTCGACGCGCGCGGACCGATCATGAAGGAGATGGGCGCGCACTTCTACCGGCGCACGGATGCGCGGGGCAACAACCTGGGGCGTGGGGCGCCGTGGGAGACGGCCAACCGACAGGACTTCGCCCATGTCTGGAACACGATCCTGGAGCCTGCGCTTGGCCCCTTGCGCCGAGCGCCGGGACTCGTGAACACGCTCCTGGAGTCCGATCCGGGGCTGGAGCGCTCGCCCCTGTACGACGCTGTGCAGCAGGCGCTCATCCGCGAGACGCCACTGAACTCGATCCCGGACCCGCAGACGCGCGCGACGGTCAAGGGGTTGCGCGAGGCGCTGGAGAAGACGCGCCAGTTCCTGAACGCGGAGTACGGGCTCGACATCCAGAAGCGCGCCGATTACTGGCCGGTCGTGGTCGACATGGTGCGGTTCCAGCGTGACAAAGACTTGATCATCCAGACGTTGCGCCGAGAGCTTGGCATGGACTGGGCGGAAGCCGAGGCTGTCTGGGAAGACACCCTGAACAGCGACGGATCGATCATCGAATTGCTCAATGGGCAGATCGTGAGTGAGACCTCCAAGATCGTCACGCCGGGTTTCGAGTGGGGGCGGTCACGGCGTTGGAGCCCGGACATCCATCGCGTGCTGCGTGACTGGCAGGTCGACGACATCGGCGGGACGCTGCACCGGTACGCCACAGCCGCCGTCAAGCGCGGCGTGACGCAGAAGATGTTTGGCGCCGAGGTTGAGGTCCACAAGCGCGACGGGACCGTGGAGCGGCGCATGGACCCGATCAGCAAGCTCAATGTGGCACTCGCTCGGGCGCGGCACAGCGGGGAGCTGTCGGAGGCGGAGTTCAAGTTCGCCGCCGAGCAGGCGATCCCGGCGCTGTTCGGGCAGCTTGGGCTGGATGGCAACCAGGGCTGGCGGACACTCTCGTCGTGGGCCGTGACGTATCAGAACGTCCGGCTGCTGGGCTTCACGCTGTTCAGCTCGCTCGTGGACCCAGCGCTGATCCTCAACCGCAGTGACGTGCGTTCCACATGGAATGGTCTGCGGGCGATGATCCGGGCGCGGGGTATCGAGGAGGCCAAGGCTGAGCTCAAGGCGCTGGGTGCGTTGCGCTCGGACATGACCGAGGCGATCGTGAACGATCAGCTCGGCGGGATGTATATGGGCGGGGCGCCGCAACGGATCAACGAGGCATTCTTCCGGGTGATCCAGATGCACCGTTGGACGAACATGACGCGCGTCATGGCGCTGCATACCGGGAAGGGTTTCCTCGTCGACCACGCGCATGGCGCTCAGCACTCGGAGCTGAGCCGTCAGCGTCTGCGTGTTCTGGGGGTGACCCCTGAGCAGGTGTTGGCGTGGGAGGCGGCAGGAAAGCCTGTTGGAGACCGAGGGCACGCCGCCGTCAATGCGGCGCTCAACCAGTTCATCGATGACTCGGTGCTGCGTCCGAACGCGCCGTTGCGTGCAGCCTGGGCCTCAGATCCGCGTATGATGATGTTTGCGCATCTCAAGGGGTTTGCGTGGTCGTTCTACGAGCGGGCGCTGCGCCAGGTGTGGACCGAGAGCGTGCGACGTTGGGGTGATGAGGTCGGCCCGTGCAAGGCGTTGGCGTTGATGCCTGCGGTGACGCTCGCTGTCCCGGCACTGGCTCTGGCGCTGCTGGGCTATGAGCTTCGTCGTGAGATCGGGTGGTGGGGCAAGGTGCCCCCGCACATGGACAAGGATGGGTTGGATCTGCTGTGGGAACTATCGCAACGCGCTGGGTTCTACGGCCCCTTGCAGTTTATGATGGACGCCGAGCGCGCGGTGGACCAAGGGAACCGGGTGTGGCTGCTGTCGCTCCTTGGACCGCAGGTCGATCAGATTCAGGATGTCCTCAACAACGGCTTTGAGCACGCTGACAAGAGCTTCTGGCGGGCGATCCCAGGCGGCTTGCAGCAGATGCCCGCGGCGCGGCGGTGGTTCGATCGCGAGGTCTGGTGATTTCCAAAACTCGCGGGTAAGTAGTTGAATTTACAGGTACATAATTAGTCTTAGTGGTCGCTAATCTTGGGGTAGTTTTGGGGGTTAAATGAATCAAAATCAGACACCTAGCACTCTTGGTCTGCTCAATCTGGTCGTGTGAGTCGTGTGAAACGCCGGACGGGAGGGTCGATCGTCATGAGTCGGACGCGGATCGCGTTATATGGGCTGCTGGCGCTGGTTCTGGCGTTTCAGGCCGGTTGCGGCTTTCGGCTGCGCGGCAGCGTCGAGATCCCGCCCGAATACAACCCGATGCTGATTCAGGCGCCTGGTGGTTCAGCGGTCGAGCGTGCCATGCGCGACCTGCTGACCGGCAGTCAGATTCGGCTGACGACCAACCCGGCCGAGGCCAGGCTGACGCTGCGCATCCTGTCCGAAAACCGCTCCGCGCGGGTGGCGGCGGTCGATCTGAACGGCAAGACGCTCGCCTATGAGCTGCATTATCTGGTCAGCTTCGAAGCCGTCGCCATGGATGGCCAGACCCGCGTTCCGCGCCAGACGCTCGATCTGGCCCGCACCTTCGACAACCCCGACGTCGAGGTGCTCGGCAAACAGCTCGAACAGGCGATGATCTACGACGACTTCGCGGTCGAGGCGGCGGATCGTATTCTGATGCGGCTGCGGGCGGTGCTGCGCTAATCCACGTCGACTGCCAGTCCGAGACAGTGGCTCCAGGCGTGCAAGAGTTCGGTATTGGCGGCGGCGATGGCCAGCCGGGGTTCCAGGGTGATTTCGGGGCTGGGTTCGAGGCTGTCCGGGATGAGATGCCAGGCCGCCGCGCCGGCCTCATCGGCGATCAGGCGCCCGGCAGCATAGTCCCACAGCTTCTGGCCGCCATGCAGATAGAGCTGAAAGCGCCCGGCGGCCAGCCAGCACCATTCGAGCGCGACCGAGCCGAGATAGCGCTGTGAGCTGAAGCAGGTCTGGCGGGTGACGGCCCGCAGCAGTTCGGGCGGGAGCCGCTTGAGATCGACCATCGCCAAACAGTCGCGGACTGAACGGCTCGGCGCGAAAGGGCGGATCGGCTCATCGTTCAGCCAGGCGCCTTGGCCTCGGGCGGCGACGAAGCACTCGTCGCGCACCGGGTCGAGGATGGCGCCGAGTACCGGTCGCCCGCCCTTGATCAGCGCCAGCGAGATCGAGAACGCCGGAAAACCGGCGGCATAGTTGCTGGTGCCGTCCAGCGGGTCGACCACCCACAGGGCGCTGTCGGCGTTCCGGAGCATCCGCTCTTGCTCGACGGGCGTCATCTCCTCGCCGAGCAGCGGGATGCCTGGGAAGTCGCGGGCGAGCGCTTCGGTGAGGTAGCGTTGCGCCGCCAGGTCCGATTCGGTGACGAAGCTGCCGTCGGACTTGTGGCGGGCGGCGATCCCCTTCCAGTTGGGCAGGATGGCGGTCGCAGCGGTGTCGCGCAGCAGACGGGCGAGGTGGGTCGGTTCGGCTATCATCGTTCGCGGGCCTATTGGGTCAGGTGCTCTACACATCGCGCGCCGGACGCGCTTTAATTCAAACCTTTGTTTATCGATTCCAAGATATGGAGCCTGTCGCGATGCCCTTACAACCCGTCATTCTCTCCGGTGGATCCGGCACGCGACTCTGGCCGCTCTCGCGTGAAGCCTATCCCAAGCAGTTCCTGCCGCTCACCAGTGAGCATACCATGCTGCAGGAGACGGTCGGCCGGCTCGACGGTCTGGCCGAGGAGCATCCGCGTCAGGCCATTGCCGTGCGCGATCCGCTGGTGGTCTGCAACGATGCGCATCGCTTCCTGGTCGCCGAGCAGTTGCGGCTGATGGGGCGACGGGCCGCCGCCATCGTGCTCGAACCCAAGGGACGCAACACCGCACCGGCCCTGACGCTGGCCGCGCTCGTGGCCAATCAGTCGGACGCGGATCCGGTGATGCTGGTGATGCCGGCCGATCACAACATCCGCGACGAGCCGGGGTTCCGCGCCGCCGTGGCCGATGCCCATGCGCTGGCGCGTGACGGGGCGGTCGTCACCTTCGGGATCGTGCCGAGCGCGCCCGAGACCGGCTATGGCTATATTCGTCAGGGAGCGTCGCTCGATCGCACCGATCTGAGCGGGCCGGCCTACGCACTCGATGGCTTCGTCGAGAAACCCGATACCGAGACCGCTCAGGGCTATCTGGCCTCGGGCGAATATCTGTGGAACAGCGGTCTGTTCGTGCTGCGCGCCTCGGTGTGGCTGGCGCTCATCGAGCGCTTCCGGCCCGACATCGCGCAGGCCGTGACCCGCGCCTGCGAGAGCGCGACGAACGATGGCGATTTCCTGCGTCTCGACGCCGAGCTGTTCGCGGCCTGCCCGAGCGATTCGATCGACTATGCGGTCATGGAGCCGCTGGCGCGTGCGGTGCGGGATGGGGAGGGGAGCGATCTGCCACCGACGATCGTGATCCCGCTCAACGTCGGCTGGTCGGACGTCGGCGCCTGGTCGGCGCTGTGGGCGGTGCGCGAGCAGGACGCCAGCGGCAACGTGCTCGATGGCGATGCCTTCGTGCACAATGCCCACGACAATCTGCTGGTGGCCAAGCATCGCATGGTAGCGGCCATCGGCGTCGACAACCTGATCGTGGTCGAGACCCCGGATGCGGTGCTGGTCGCGACCAAGGAAGCGGCGCAGGACGTCAAGGCCGTCACACAGTTCCTCCAGCGTCAGCAGCGTGATGAATATATCCATCATCAGCGCGTGCATCGGCCCTGGGGTGCCTATGAGTCGATCGATCAGGGGGCACGCTATCAGGTCAAGCGCCTGACCGTGAAGCCCGGCGAGTCGCTGTCGTTGCAGATGCATCATCATCGCGCCGAGCACTGGATCGTCGTCTCCGGCACCGCGCGCGTGACCTGTGACGACAAGACGTTCCTGCTCACCGAGAACCAGTCGACCTATATCCCGGTCGGGGTCACGCATCGGCTGGAGAATCCGGGCCGTATCCCGCTCGAACTCATCGAGGTGCAGTCCGGCAGCTATCTGGGCGAGGACGACATCGTGCGTTTCGAGGATCGCTACAATCGCGATCCGGTCGAGCCGCGCCGGGACTGACGGTCGATCCTCCTCAACATTCTTTCTTCTGAAACAACGCGGTTCAATTCAACATGGGATTCAAATGCGGCATCGTCGGTCTGCCCAACGTCGGCAAGTCGACCCTCTTCAATGCCCTGACCAAGGCGGCCATCGCGGCCGAAAACTACCCTTTCTGCACCATCGACCCGAATGTCGGCGTGGTGCCGCTACCCGACCCCCGGCTCGATGTCATCGCCGGCATCACCAAGCCGCAGAAGGTGCTGCCGACTTCGATGCAGTTCGTCGACATCGCCGGACTGGTGGCCGGCGCCTCCAAGGGCGAGGGGCTGGGCAACAAGTTCCTGGCCAACATCCGCGAGACCGACGCCATCGCCCATGTGGTGCGCTGCTTCGAGAACGATGACGTGGTGCATGTGGCCGGCAAGGTCGATCCGCTCGGCGACATCGAGGTCATCAATACCGAGCTGGCGCTGGCGGACCTGGAGAGTGTGAGCAAGGCGCTCGACCGGGCGCAGCGCACGGCCAAGACCGGCGACAAGCAGATCCTCAAGCGCAAGGAGATCCTGGAGCGCGCACAGGTGCAACTCGACGCCGGCAAGCCGGTGCGCTCGTTAGGTCTGGACGAGGACGAGCAGGCCGAGCTACGCGATCTGTTCCTGCTGACCGCCAAGCCGACCATGTATATCGCCAACGTGTCCGAGGACGGTTTCGAGAACAATCCGCTGCTCGATCAGGTGCGGGCGCTGGCCGAGAGCGAAGGCGCCGTGGTGGTGCCGGTGTGCGCGGCGATCGAGGCCGAGATCCTGGAACTCGACGATGAAGCGCGCGATGAGTTCCTGGCCGATCTCGGGCTGGAGGAACCGGGTCTGAACCGGGTGGTGCGCGCCGGCTATCGGCTGCTGGGTCTGGAGACCTATTTCACCGCCGGACCCAAGGAGGTGCGCGCCTGGACCATCCCCAAGCAGTCCAGGGCGCCACAGGCCGCCGGCGTCATCCACTCCGACTTCGAGCGCGGCTTCATCCGTGCCGAGGTCATCGGCTACGAGGACTTCGTCGCCTGCAAGGGCGAGCAGGGCGCCAAGGAGGCCGGCAAGCTGCGCTCGGAAGGCAAGGAGTACGTCGTCCAGGATGGGGACGTCATCCACTTCCGGTTCAACGTCTGAGTCGATACAGCACTTTCCGGAGATTTCTGCGGGCCGCCGAAAGCCCGCAAATCTCCGCCAACTCCTCTGAAATCCTGACAGTGAGGTACTGTCAGGCCCGCCGCGATCTCTGCCCGCTCTGCCTGTGTTGCGTCCCGTGTGATGACGTGCCCCCTGGACTTGACCTGCATCAAGGCGTCAAACGTCGTGCGCGTATGCAATGAGCCAACCGGCGAATCCATCGCCCTGGAGGATTTTGGCCATGACGCAGCGCTCGACCCTCGACTTGTCGGAGCCGCCGTCCGCTCAGGACGACCCCGCCGAGATCGAGCTCACCGACGATGACATCCTGGAGGCGATGCGCGAGATCCCCGGCTATCTCGACATCACCACCATGGATTTCCGCGCCGTCTACCGTCTGGCCCATCGTCACGCGATCGACCGGCTGTTCAGCGGGATCACCGCCGGACGGCTGATGCGCCGCGAGGTCAGTCCGCTGACGCCCGAGATCCCGCTCGCCGAGGCCATCCCCAGCTTCGTGCATCAGGGGTTGAAATCGCTGCCGGTGGTGGACGGGCAGAGGCGTGTGCTTGGCATCCTGACCGAGACCGATGTGCTGCGCTGGCTTGGGGCTGAGACCTTTCTTGGCCTGCTGGCGCGGGTGATCATGGATGATTCGTGCATCAAGTCGGAACAGCACCATCGCCCGGTCGGCGAGTTCATGACCTCGCCCGTGGTGAGCGTGCCGCTGGACGCCGGACTGCGCGAGTTGCTTGCCGCCTTCGCCAGCCATCCCGGCCGCGCCATGCCGGTGATTTCGACCGATGGGCGTCTGGCGGGGTTGCTTCTGCGCAAGGTCTTTCTGAGCGCCTATCACCTGGATCGCCAGTCATGGGGTTGAGGAGCTATTTGAGCAAGATGCGCGGCAGCCTCCATGGCAGCCCGCCCCGCGTCAGCCGGCCGGAGGTGCTCTGGTCGTGGATGGGCGCCTTCCTGGGGATGGCCGCCGTCGCCTGGATCAATCAGTGGTTCTTCGCCGGGACCGATCTGACGCTTGCCATCGGCTCGCTCGGCGCTTCGGCGGTGCTGGTCTTCGGCGCGGTGCGCAGCCCGCTGGCCCAGCCGCGCAATCTCATCGGCGGGCATGTCATCTCGGCGCTGGTGGGCGTGACCTGCTGGCAGTGGCTGGGCGGCGAACCCTGGCTGGCGCAGTCGGTCGCGGTCGCCACCGCCATCGCCCTGATGCACCTGACCCGCACCCTGCACCCGCCGGGCGGTGCGACCGCGCTCATCGCCGTCATCGGCTCCGATCAGGTGCATGCCATGGGCTATCTCTTCGTGCTGTTCCCGGCCACGCTGGGACCACTGGTGCTGCTGGTCGTGGCGCTACTGTTCAATAATCTCCCCGCCACCCGGCGCTATCCTGAGTTCTGGCTGTAGCCGACTCGACCCGGCTGTACGCCGCTCGCCGCTTGACCCGCATCAAGGCCCGCAGACAGCACGGTCGCTAGCCTGCACTCAAGCTCCGCTGCAACCGCCAACCGGCCCGGATTCGCATGACCCTCACCGCCCGTCTCAACGCCGCTCCCGTCCTCGCGCTCGGGTTCCGTCCCTTCTTTCTCGCCGCCGGTCTGGCGGCGATCCTCTCCGTCGCTGTCTGGCTGGCGATCCTGAGCGGTCTCTGGCCTCAGCCGGGCCATCTCGCCGGCACTGCCTGGCACGCGCACGAGATGCTGCTCGGCTATCTCGCAGCGGTGATCGCCGGATTCCTGCTCACCGCCGTGCGCAACTGGACCGGGATGCCGACCGCAACCGGCGCTCGACTCGCCGCGCTGGTCGGTCTCTGGCTGGCCGGACGGCTCGCGCCCTGGGTCGGGTTGCCGCCGCTGCCGGTCGTTCTGCTCGATCTCGCCTTTTTTCCGGCGCTGGCGCTCGCACTCCGGCACCCACTCTGGCACGGTCCCAATCCGGTCAACCGGGTCTTTTTGCTGGTCTTCGCCGGGATGACGGCCGCCAGTGCGATGGTCCATCTGGAGGCGCTCGGCCTGCTCGTCGGCGGCGCCACGCGCGGTCATCGCCTGATGCTCGGTCTGATCGTGCTGGTGATGCTGCTGGTCTCCGGGCGGGTCATGCCCTTCTTCATCAAGAGCGCCCTCGCCAACGCGCAACCCCAGGTGTTTCCGATCCTGGAGCGACTGGTCTTTGTCGTCGCCGCCGGGTTGCTGATCGTCGATTTCGTCCAGCCGCTCGGGCCGGTCGCGGGCGGTCTGGCGCTGACCCTGGGTCTGCTGCAACTGGCGCGGCTGATCGGCTGGCACGACCGGCGGATCTGGAACACGCCCATGCTGACCGTGCTCTACCTTGGCCTGCTCTGGCTCGCGCTCGGTCTGATCCTGGACGGGCTGCCGGCCTTCACCGGCATGACGCCGCGCGCGGCCCTGCACAGCCTGACCGTGGGCGCGATCGGGGTATTGACGCTGGGCATGATGGCGCGGGTGGCGGTGGGTCATACGGGTCGACCCATGCAGGCGGCGCCGCTGACGCTGCTCGCCTTCGTCCTCATCAATCTCGCGGCGGTCCTGCGCGGACTCGCGCCCCTGCTTGCACCCGCCGGCTATCAGACCTGGCTGACGGCCGGCGGGCTGTGCTGGATCCTGGCCTTCGGACTCTTTCTCTGGGTGCATGCCCCCATGCTATGGAGCCCGCGACCCGATGGCCGACCGGGTTGAATCGGTAAGCACGGCACGGCGGCGCCACGGATCGCGATAGGCCAGCAGAAGCCCGATGACGAGCGGAACCACGCCGAACAGGATGAAGACCGAATCGCCCCAGATCCGCATCCATTCGACGTAGCGGGCGAGCGACGTGGCCGTGTAGTTCAGCGAGCGGGCGTGCCAGTACCCGTTCTCCAGTACGTCCCGCAGTTGCAGCACGCCGCCCGGCAGCAGGCTGAGAAGGATCATCAGAGCCAGACCAATGTTCAGCCCCCAGAAGCTCACTTTCAGACAGGTCTCGACCAGTGGCCAGCGCTCGTCGCTGGTGATCTCGCGCAGCAGATAGGCCATGAGTCCGACCGCCAGCATGCCAAAGACGCCGACGAAGGCGGCATGGCCATGATTGATGGTGAGCGTGGTGCCGATCTCGTAGTAGCTCACGATCGGCATGTTGATGAGGAAGCCGAAGACCCCGGCGCCGGTGAAGTTCCAGAAGCCGACCGCCATCAGGAAGAAGAAGGTCCAGCGGTGCGGGTAAACCGGGCCGCCGCCCCGGCTCACACGGTAGAAATCCCAGGCATCCAGCGTCAGCAGGGTCAGCGGGACGACCTCCAGCGCCGAGAAGGTGGCCCCGAGCGCCATCGCCAGTTCGGTCTGGCCGGTGAAATACCAGTGGTGGGCGGTGCCGATCAGACCGCCGCCGAAGTAGAGGATGGCGTCGAGATAGATGACCCGGATCGCCGTGAGCCGCCGCACCAGGCCGAGCTGGTAGAAGATGACCGCGACGATCACGGTCACGAAGAACTCGAAGAAGCCCTCGACCCAGAGATGGATCAGCCAGAACCGCCACATGTCGACGACCGAAAAATGCGTCGTGCTGCCGAAGAAGAACGCCGGGAGATAGAAAAACGGAATCGCGAAGGCGGCGATCAGGAAGAAGTTGACGAAGGTGCGCCGCTCGGGATCGGCCCGCGCCGGTTTCACGGCACGCAGCACCAGCCAGAACCAGAAGAACAGACCCGCCGCCAGCAGCATCTGCCAGAAGCGCCCGATCTCCAGATACTCCCAGCCCTGATTGCCGAGCCAGAACCACCACCCGCCCAGCAGGTCATTGATGCCGAGCCACTGACCGAGCAGGCTGCCGACGACCACCGCGACCAGTGCCCAGAAGAGCGTGTCGATCAGCCGGCGTTGATGCGTCGGGTCGCCGCCGCCGAGCGCCGATGCCACGAACAGCGCGCCGCCCACATAGGCCGTGGCAACCCAGAAGATCGCCAGTTGCAGATGCCAGATGCGCAACAGGTTGCTCGGCCAGAGGGTCGAGAGATCGAACCCATAAAAATTCTCCGGCTCGGCGCGGTAGTGTGCGATGCCGCCGCCGATCAGCACCTGCGCGAGAAAGAGCAGGCCGGCGATGACCATGAATTTGAGTGTCGCCGACTGGGCCGGCGTGATGGCGACCGGCGTGGCCATAGCGAGCCGGGAGCGAGCCGCCGTGTCGTCCCCGTGCCAGCCGAGATAGGAGAATTTCCCGAATGCCAGCAGCACGATCGCGATGCCGCCGAGCAGAAATATCAGACTGATGGCGCTCCATAAGAGCGCGCCGGAGGTCGGATGATTGCCGACGAGCGGGTCATACGGAAAGTTGTTGGTATAGGAGTGCGTAGTGCCGGGCCGCTGCGCGGCGGCCGCCCAGGCGGCCCAACTGAAAAAGGCGGTGAGCTGGCGTAGCTCGGTGGGATCGGTCACGGCGCCGCCGGCGAGTCCGCCGTTGTCGGCCGGACTCTGGAAATAGGCGGTCCAGGCGGCGATCTGGGCGTCGAATGCTGCCTGGCTATCGGCCGGCAGGCTCAGGATCCCGGTGGCCGGGTCGTAGCCGTTGCGCTTGAATTCGGCGGCGACCGAGCCGTCGACGCCGGCGCGCTCGTCGGCGCTCAACTCGGTGTAGGCTGTCTGAAAGCGGGTCTGGGCCAGATGCTCGGCATGATGCAGGGCGAGGCCGTGCAGCGTCTGCGCCGAGAAGTCCGGACCCAGCATGCCCCCGTGGCCCCAGATCGTTCCGTTGTCCATCAGGCCGTATTTGAGAAAGACCTCCTGGCCGGCGGCGACGTCCTCGGCGGTGAAGACGACCGCTCCGCTGGGATCGACTGCCCGCGCCGGGATCGGCGGCGCGTTCTCATAAGTCTTCATCGAGAGCAGGATCAGGAGCGAGAAGCCGACGATCATCACGATCGCCAGTGACCGTGGCCACCATGGCGAAAGGGTCTCGGTCGGTGTGGTCGTTGGTGTGGGCATCGTCAGTTTCCTCCTGTGAGTGTCCTGTGCCGATCGTAGGCGACCTGAGTTTTAGGGGCGACCGCTCGACCGCTGCACAGCGTATTGAAAGACTGACCGAAACAGTTCGTGCTGTCTGTTTGATGACGCACGAACGCCACCTGCAAATCAAAAGTCATTATAATAGCTCTTAAAATCTCTTGTGTGATTCTAGAGCCATAAAAATGGTTTTTGCCCTTGCATTACCCGCTGAGATCCAGCAGACGCTGGGTTCTCGTCTGCGGACACAGCGTCTGGCCCAGGAACTCTCACAACGCGATCTGGCCCAGATGGCCGGGCTGTCCCTGGGGGCCGTGCGCAAGCTGGAGCGGGATGGTCAGAGTTCGCTGGAAACCCTGGTCCGCGTGGTCCAGGCGCTGGGGCTGGTCGAGGATCTGGAAGACCTGTTCGTGCTCAAGCGCCGGTCCATCGCGCAGATGGAGCAGGCCGAGGCGGCCGGACAACGCCGACGCGCACCACGGCGGAAAGTCTGATGCAGGGGTTGATCGTGCATTACAGCGGCTGGGGTGAGGACTGGCCGCTGGAACACGGACGGCTGATGGCGTCCGTGTTCAGCGCGGATCAAGTCGATGGCGTTCATCCGGAGATCTTTGCAAACAGCTTTTTCAGGTAGTTGCTTGCACCATCTTCCATGAACAGCACGTTGCGGTTTTCCAGATCGGCCTTTTTTGTCGGGTCGCCC
Source organism: Allochromatium humboldtianum (assembly GCF_013385175.1). Lineage (GTDB taxonomy): Bacteria > Pseudomonadota > Gammaproteobacteria > Chromatiales > Chromatiaceae > Thermochromatium > Thermochromatium humboldtianum. The sequence goes on from NZ_JABZEO010000001.1 coordinate 426,795, forward strand.
ACGTTGAGCAGATCGGCGAACTTCGTCGGCGACAGGACGAAGGCATTCAAGACCAACGGCGGTTCGCCCGCTTTGGCCTGCGCCGCCAGGGTCTTCTCCAGCGTCTTCACTTCCTTGTAGAGACCCAGCTTGGGGTGCGACAGGTCGAGATTGCGCAGACCCTTCGGATCGACGAAGGTCAGCCACTGCTTACCGCTGATATCGTCAACCAGCCACAGCAGGAAGTCCGGATAGAAGTTGCCCGCCAACGCGAAACCCAGGCCTTTCTCTTCCCGATCCGCATTGCGCAATAGGTAAAGACTGCGCGGACCAATGGCTTCCTTGCCTTCGCCTGAGTTGTAGAACGCCTTCAGATCGCGGACAAACCTCCATTCGCTCGGCGCGTCAAACGTCGGCGGGCGCAGCTTCAGCGGCACAGCATCCTTGTCCTCCAGTGCCAGGAGCGGGTAGTACAGGTGTCGGTCGAAGCTGATGGCCACCATGTGCGGCGCGTTCCATTGGCCGGCCTCGCCGATCTTACCGTCCGCCACCAGTTTCTTCAGCACTTCCAGCTTCGCCTGATACTCAAGACCGTCGTCGCTGTTCTCGATCTCGAACCGGTAAAGCTTGAGCATCGCCCCGTGATCTTCATCGATGTGGGTGATGTCGTAGAACTGGCCTTCGTAGCCGGTCTTCAGGGCCTTGTAGAAGCGGTCGGTATAGTCCGTCAGCAGTCGCAGCAGGATGTCTTCCTGCTTGCGGATGTCGGCGAAGGTCGTGACGTTCAATTCCGCCGCCGGAATGAACAGTGTGTACCAATCCTGCGCGCCTGCGCAGAAGTCGATCAGCTTCCGCCGTTCCAGCCGCAGGTTGCTCCAGCTACGCTGCAGCTTGTAATCCTGCAAGGCCAGATAGAGGCGATCCCAGTCGAAGGCCGCGAACAGTGTCTGATTCAATGTGCCCTTGTTGCGGGCTTCCGTCGTTGAGGCTGTGTCCTTGTCCTTGCCGGACAGCGCTTCGACGCGCGGGTAGAGGTCAAGCACCACATGGGGTGGCTTGATCTTGCCCTGGAACGGCGCGGGAATCTCGTACAGCCACGGGAAGTGCTTACGCTTGAACCCGAGTTTCTGGTTGTCCTTGTAGCCATCCTTCAGCGCCAAGGTCTTGAGCTTGCCCTTGGGCAGGTCGGCGCGGGTCGGGAAGTCCAGCTCCAGCACTTCGTCACTGGGCGTGATGCCTTCCTCGCGCAGGTAGTCCTTGAACGCCGCCATGTAACCGGCGCGCACGCCGAAGATGTTCAGCGTTTCCAGTTTGTCCAGATGCACGCCCTTGGGTCTGTCCTGCGGCAAGCTGCGCTTGAGCGAGAAACCTTTGCCCTTGAGTCGCACCCCGCGCCCGAACAACTGGATTATCTGCGACCCTTCACCTTGACCCATGTTCAGTAGACCCATCGTGGATACGCGCCAGCTGCTCCAGCCTTCCGTGAACTTGCGCGAGCCGATCAGTAGGTTCAAGCGGCTGTCCTTGTTGTTCAGCGTACCGAATAGCGCGCCGCCGAAGTCATCGCGTTCGCTGTCGAAGGCCGGCTGGTCTTCCGCCATGCCGAAGAAGCCGGCATCGTCGCCGATATTGATGAGGCCGAAGGGCTCGGCATTGCCCACGCGCAACGCCAGTTCGCCTTTGCTGCTCTTGATGTTGATCAGTTTCAACCGCTGACGGGCCGAGGCATTGAACACGCGCCGCAGGATGTCGGCGTACAGCGCGTCCACGCGACCACTGAAGCCCATCAAGGGCGTAAAGCGCCCGCTGAAGATGTTGTTGCCCTTGGCGTCCAGGATCTGCGCCTTGTCCGCAATCATCTCGGCCAGCCAGATCTTGATCTGCGCATCGCTGTTCAGGAAGTCGGCGAGGAAGTTCACCACATCCAGAATGTCAGAATCCTCACCCGACACCGTGTTGCCCACGAATATCCACAGCGGCTTTTCGATGTTGAAGTCCGTCAACTTGTCGCCGTGCGTGCTCCACAGCCAGAGCTGCTGGTAGTAGGCGAGCAGGCAGGCGGTGAAATACTTGCGCGCGTTGTCGGCCTGTTCATAGGCCGCGCCATTCATGTTGAGGATCAGCGATTCCTTGCCGTAGCCGTCCTCATAGAAGAACTTGTACGAGTAGTCGAACAGGATGCACTTGGCGTAGATCTCGCGGGTAGCGGTGATGCGCGCGCGTCGCTTGTCCTCGGCGGTCAGCGCCAACTGCGCCTTCTGCCCGTCGTCCAGCTTTTTCAGGCTGGTCGTCTCGAACAGCATCTTGGCGCGCTTTTTCCGGATGTCTTCTTCTGCGTCAGCCACGGTCATGCCCTTGGCCACCGCCTGCCCGAATGTGGCCGAATACTCAAAGGCAAAACCGCCGCGCACCAGGGCCTCGCGTCGCGCCATCCATGCGCCTGCCGCCGTGCCCGTGCCGCGATGTCCTTCGTCCACCAGCACGAGGTTGTTGCCCTCGAAGGCCTCCACGGCGACCGTCTTGTCGCCCATCTCGTCGCCCAGTTTGTTGATGTCGATGATCTCGATGGCGCCGCGCGTCGGGGTCTGGGCCTTGTTGAAGAACTGCGCGAAGCCGAAGCCGGACAGGTGCAGCTCTTCCAAGTGCTGGCGCGACAGACCCTCATTGGGTGTGAGCAGGATGATCTTGCTCGGATAGTGATCGTGTCGCCCGGCCTGAAAATAGTGCAGGTATTGGCGGATGTTGACATGCAACAGAAGCGTCTTGCCGCTGCCGGTGGCGTTCCAGAAGGCGATCTTGTTCAGATCGTCCGCCTCGAAGTCACGGAAAGGCTCCGCGCCGTTCTCGGCGCGGTAGCGAATCATCTCCTCGTTCAGACCGTCCAGCAGGTCTTGGCGATGGTTGAAGTACCAGTCCAGATACAGCTCGGTGAACAGCAGCGAGAGGTACTGGAAGTACTTCATCTGCAGTTCGTGGCCTTCCAGCGTGTTGCGCTGGGCGGTGATGGCCTGCCAGTGGGCGACGATGTTCAGGTCGTAGCGCCGCAGCTCGGTTTCAGACACCTTGTTGAGATCGAACAAGCCTCGGATCAGTTCATGAAAGAACTTGGTCTGGCCATCCTCGTCGATGCCCTCGAAGCGGTCATCGCCCAGACGCATCTTCAGTGCTGCCGGCGTGCCGCCCTGAAAGAAGCCCAGCACCCAGCGATTGAGCACCAGTTCCTGATGGAAACTGCGTTTCTTTTGATGTTTTGTTTGCCGTGCCACTTCAATAACCCCATGCCTGCAGATGAGCAACCCAGGCATCGAACTGCGGACACTTCCGGCGAATCGCGTCAATCCCGATGGCCTCGGCAATCAGTGGGCCATGTTCTGTCTTCGAGTAGGTTCCTTCCGGAAAAATGCGCAGGATTCGCTTGGAAGGGGCTGATTCCGGACTATCGTTGATGTCTTCCGGACTTGCTACCCCCTGTGCAACGGCGGTCAGTGCATTCTTCACATCTTCACTCCAGCCATCCGAAACCCATTCGAATGCCCCCGGATTGGTGAACAGCAAGCCTTCAAATTCATGCATCTGCACGTAGGGCAACACGAAGCGCCGGTCGTACCCGGTGGTAGAGCCCTCAACGCCCGCACGGATGTCGGCTTCCAGTTGAGCACGGCTACGACTGCCTCGATCTTGGAAACCGTAGAAGTCCACCAGCGTGGTGATGCGGTCCGCCTGGTGGTACTGGTGCGATATGAACTTGACCAGGCGCTCTACCGTGACACGACCGCCTCTATGATTCCCTGATGGGGCCTGAAGCAGTGACGGAAATGCCAATACTTGGCTACACAGCAGATAAGGCGCTAGGCAGGACTTCACAAACTCGACTTCGGTCTGGCCTTCGCAAACAATACAGATCCGAATCATTCCATCCCTCCGACCGCCTGCTTCAACCAGATGTCAGAGAGCTGATACTCGTCATCGAGCCATTCTTGGTATTGCTCGCGCGGCAAGTTGCGCAACAGGGTCTCACCGTTGTTGGCATTGGCCACGATGATGTTTTCCAGCTCGAAGCAGTCCACCAGATAGGGCGACTGCGTTGCGATGAAGATCTGACGCTTCTTCGAGAGGCGCTTGAACATCTCAGCGACCAGCGTAATGGCATGAGGGTGTAGCCCCAACTCAGGCTCGTCGAAGAACATCACGTCCGGCAGCCGGTCGGGCGGCAGGTTCAGCAGCGTCAGCAGGCAGAACAGGCGCAGAGACCCGTCCGAAGTGAGGTGCGAGCCGAAGACCTTGTCGCTTTGCCGCCCCACCCAGCGCAAGAGCACCTTACCGGCTTCTTCTTCCAGCACAAAGTCCTTGAACGTCGGCAACACACGGTTAATCTGTTTGACGATCAGTTCGTAGCGTTTGCCGTCTGTCTTGCGTAGATCCAACAGCACGGCCGCGAGGTTGCCGCCGTCAGAGCGCAGGCGGAACGAGTCGGTGACGTCCCAGCGATTGTGAATGGCGGCGTTGATGGATGTGTCGTGGAAGTGATAGGTGGAACATTGCCGCAGTAGATTGACGATGGTTTTGGCCGTTTTGTGCGTCTGGTCCAGCAGGCTGGATTCCTTACCCACAGCGTCAATCTCGGTCCATTTCGCTTTGGTCGGTATGTCATGGGCCGAATACCGATAGGCTTCGTTCATCACCATCACTGAATCTCCGGCCGAGATGTGGGCCAGGTCAAATCGATAGTCGTTCTGTCCTTTCTCGGTATCCAGGCATAGCTCGGCATGGATGCGCGGTGTCTTGCGCGCCCCCATGAAGAATTGGTCATCGCCTCCGCCGTGGCGTAGCACGAACTCTTGCAGGTTCTTGGCTTTGAGCATCCAGCTCAGCAGCTCGAAGAAGCGGATCAGGGTGGACTTGCCCGCACCGTTTGCGCCGATGAGCACGGTGAGCGGCGGCAGCTCCAGGTTCCGGATGTTCTTCAGGCTACGAAAGCCTTCGATAGTGACCGAACGAATCCGGTTGGTTCTGGTGGGTGGCGTTGCGGCGGCCATTCAAACGTCCTCCACTGAGAACATGCGCTCCAGAAACTCCGGTTCGATCTGGCGCAGTTTGAGCACGCGGGTGGCGCCGCCTTCGTCGGCGGTCTGGGTGAGGACGGTCGGGATGTTGTGGTCGCCGTTGATATAGACCACGTCGAATGTGTTGTCCGCTGGGGTGATGCCCAGCGTGTCGCAGAGCTTGCCGATGCCTTCGTAATCCAGCACATCACAGTCGCGCCACAGCACCAGGCAGCTTTCGCCGCTGGGCAGTGTGCCGGTGACGGTGACGAAGCCGCGCGCAGGCTGCATGTCGATGCGTTTGACGCGCAGGCCGATCAGGTAGTTGAAAGTTTCGACCAGATCGATCTTGCGCGGCTCGAACGCGCCCGCCGAATCGACGGCCACGTTGAGGGTGTAGTCGAAGGGCTTCCTGAAATCCTCCACCGACAGCAGCGATCCACGGCTTTCCATGTCCAGCAGGTAGTGGAGTAGGTAGTCGTCCTTGACCTGCTGAGGTAGGGTCTTCAGTAGATCGCCCTGCGCGGGCGTGCGGCGCAGTTGCAGGTTGTTCAGGGTATCTTCGTAGGATTCGAGTTTGAGGACTTTGAAGCAGTGGGAAATACCTGCTTGCTCAGAAACGGGTTTACCTGCCTTCCATTCTGGCGAATAGACCACTTTCTGAATGCGTGGCTTGATTACAGTCGAAAAATACTCGCCTTGTTCTATGAGAATAAACTTGCGCTTGCCGTTGTCTTCGCGATTGACACTGATGACCGCCTGCCCGGTACTGCCGGAACCCCCAAAGCAGTCAAGAACAATGCTGTTTTTCTTGCTGGCATGTTGGATAAACCGAGACACAAATTTGGCGTGCTTGGGAGCAAGAAAAACGCCGGAACGATTGAACAGCGCGTGCGTTTGCTTCTCGCCATCCGAGTAGTCCGAAAAAACGCTCTTGCCCACGTTGGTTTCAACTTCATGGAGCATGCGCTTGATACGCGGAACTTTGGCTTCGTCTTCACCCCAGGCGATCCGTCCGTCTCGATGCAGAGACATCAAACTGCGTTTCCCCGGGCTTTCTGGGGTATCCTCATAGGCATATTTCCAGCCGCTTTTCGGATGTGGGCACTCTTTCCCTGTGATGGGATGCTTTGGCTTGTACCAACGGTAATTTGGATGATTTGGATCATTAACAGTAGGTGATTGTTTTGTGGCTGGCATGGAAGTATTGTCTTCTTGCCAAATCCAAATAACAGCTTGCTTCGCGCGCGCCTCATGCTCCGCAACCAGTCGGCCAGCAGAGTCACGATATTCAGCATTTTTGTAGTTGAATAAGCCCCTCCATGGATCGTTCTTTTTTTCATCTTCCCATTCCAAACCTTCTGCTTCTACATGTTCTCGATATTCAATCTGGTGCTGCCGGTATAGTTTACGAAGTTCCTCTTCAATGTTCGCAATGGGCGGATATTCTGGATTCAGTCGTGCGACCAGCTCCATCACTTCCGCATAACCCGGCTTAGGCTCACGGAACATGTCCTTGTTTTGCTCCGCAATGACACGGTTCTTAGCGTACACCAAGACATATTCATGGTTGGTTGAATAGTTAGGTGCTTGGCTGTTGTTGGTATTCATCGACCAGATCAATTCTTCAATCTGATTTTCTTCGCCAAATATTTCTGACAAAACGTGCTCAAGTCCTTGCCGCTCGTGCTTGTCAATACTGACGAAAATTGCTCCGTCCTGCGGCATCAAGGGCGACAGCTTAACGATGCGGTTGTGCATCATCGTGGCCCATGCTGAGTGCTTGAAAGTGTTCTTATAGGGAATAGCGCTACTGCTGGTGTTGTAAGGTGGATCAATATAGATACACTTGATTTGCTCCCGATAGCGCTCGCCAAGCAAGTTCAAGCCCTGAAAGTTGTCGCTGTGGATTAGTAAACCGTCTATAGTTTCCTCCAAGCTGGAAAACTTCTGTAGCAGCTTGGATTTAAATTCCGTCGAATAGACTGCGGTATCCACCATCAAGAACGGGTGCTGGCGAAGCTCATCGATGGAGCCGGCAGTCTTGCTAGCACGCATACCCAGTTCAAACCATTGTATCCATTGCCTCTCATTCGCTGCGATCTCCGGGTACAAGTCTTCCGGCACCCGATCCAGCGTGATACAGTAGTGACTGGAAACAACGAACTTCTTCTTCAGCCACAGCTTCTTCTGGAAATCCTCCAGCTGCGCCAGGAAAGTAATCAGCTCCAGAGCGATAGCGCGCAGACATTGGATCATCCGCAGGTTCTTCTCGATGTCTGCGAATACGCCGGCGTTCTGCACGTCGTCCAGGTGCATGACTTCGTTCTTGATGTAGAAGTCCAGCTCACGGCGCAGGAACCCACCCAGATCCTTGTGGATGAAGTAATCCGCCGTGTTCTTGGTGGTGTAGTCGCTCAGGTGCTTTTCCAGCAGGGTGCGCTGCGGATTTTTCTCGGTCGGCGCGCGATTGCCCAGGGCCGGCCAGCGCGCCTTGACGACGGCGTCCGCCAGCACAGCCTTGACCGCCTCGCTGACCAGTGCCTCCTGCTTGGTGCCTTTGGGCTGAGCGGCGTACTCGAAGCGGACGATCAGTTCCTTTGAGCCGTCACTGTCCGACACTTCCTCCACCGGCAGCCGCTCTTCATCGTACTCATCGCCGTTTTCATCCACACGAGTGACGGTCTTGGCCGCCACCAGCGAAAAGCGACGTTCCTTATCGTTGTCCTTACGATTGTCCTTGGCCGTGTCGGCGGCGACCAAACGGAAATGCACCGCGCGGCCATCTTCGAGCTTGAAACTGTAGTTGCTGAAGTTCTCGCCGCTCTTGGTGTAGTACTGATCCTTGTTGGCCCAGTGCAGCATCACCTCTTCGCCCGCATAGGGGATGGCGTAAGTGTCCCCCTTGTAGCGGCGCTGGCTGATGAAGTCGCCATCCTTGTAGTAGCGCGAAAAAAAGGTGAGAAGGTGCGAGAACACAGCGTTTTCGTGTTCACCGGCACCGACGCTGTACTGCGCCAGCTTCTGACGCAACTCCCGCACCTTGGGCACAGTGTCGGGATTGATCCCATCGGCCTGATACTGGTCTTCCTTCTCCTTGATCTCACGTGCCACCAGCTCACGTTGGGCTTCGTTACCGCTGCTGAGCGCCTGCCGTACTTTTTCGGCCAGCCGGTTTTGCAGATAGTCGTCGATCTCGCCCGCGCGGGCGTTGAGGATGCGGTAGATACCGAAGTCGAGTTCCGGGCGGTCGATCTGGAAGATTTCACGCAGCTTGGCGACGAGCTCCTGAAATTTTGGGTTCTGTAGGTTGGTCATGGCCTGCGACTGTGTGCACCGGGTGTAAGATTGGCTATAACTGGCCATTCTAGCTAAAACACCTCGTTTGGAGCCTGCCATCGATTCGGAGAACTCATCGACCGCGCGCATCTTGACCACTCCCCGCGATCCCTGTAACGTCAACCTCTTTTTCAATTTCTAGTCTTCGCTCTCCCGGAATCCCCAAGCCCGTCGGCGTTCCACGCCCGACGCGCGGGCGGCGTTCCGGCGAGCGGGCCGAAGCGGAGGTCGCTCAAGGTGTCACTGACTGATGCACAACCGGACGGAGCCTCGCCGGAACTGAGCGGGGCGGAGATCGTCATCCAGGCGCTGGTCGACGAAGGCGTCGAGCTGGTCTTCGGCTACCCCGGCGGGGCGGTACTGCATATCTACGATGCTCTGTTCAAACAGGGCTCGCTCAAGCACATCCTGGTGCGTCACGAGCAGGCGGCCGCGCACGCGGCCGACGGCTATGCGCGCGCCACCGGCCATTGCGGCGTCTGCCTCGTCACCTCGGGGCCGGGCGCGACCAATGCCGTCACCGGCATCGCCACCGCCTACATGGACTCGATCCCGATGGTGGTGCTGACCGGACAGGTGCCCACACCCTTCATCGGCAGCGATGCCTTCCAGGAGGTCGACACGGTCGGCATCACCCGTCCGTGCGTCAAGCACAACTTCCTGGTCAAGGACGTGCGCGATCTGGCCCTGACCATCCGCAAGGCGTTCCATATCGCGACCACGGGTCGTCCGGGGCCGGTGGTGGTCGACATCCCCAAGGACGTCACCGACCCCAACATCCGGATCCCCTACGTCTACCCGCGCGAGATCAAGCTGCGCTCCTACAATCCGGTGGAGAAGGGCCATCTGGGCCAGATCCGCAAGGCCGTCGATCTGATGCTCGCAGCCAAGCGCCCGGTGTTCTATACCGGCGGCGGCGTGGTGCTCGGCGACGGCTCGGCGCAACTGACCGAGCTGGTGAAGGCGACCGGCTTCCCGATCACCAGCACCCTGATGGGCCTGGGCGCCTTCCCCATGACCGACCCGCAGTTCCTCGGCATGTTGGGGATGCACGGCACCTATGAAGCCAACATGGCGATGCACGAGACCGACGTGCTGATCGCCATCGGCGCGCGCTTCGACGACCGCGTCACCGGCAAGATCGAGCATTTCTGTCCGCACGCCCGGATCATCCACATCGACGTCGACCCGTCCTCGATCGCCAAGAACGTCAAGGTCGACGTGCCGATCGTCGGTCAGGTCGCGAGCGTGCTCGCCGACATGCTCAGGCTCTACCGCGAGCAGCAGCCCAAGTCGCCCGCCAACGCGCTCGACGACTGGTGGGCCAAGATCGGCGAATGGCGTGCGCTCAATTGCCTGAAGTATCCGGCCAACCCCGAGGCCATCAAGCCGCAGTTCGCCGTCGAGACGCTCTACAAGGTCACGAACGGCGAACTCTATCTGGCTTCCGACGTCGGCCAGCACCAGATGTTCGCCGCCCAGTTCTACCCGTTCGACAAGCCACGGCGCTGGATCAACTCGGGCGGACTCGGCACCATGGGCTATGGTCTGCCGGCGGCGATCGGCGCCCAACTGGCCCATCCCGAGGCGCAGGTGGCCTGTATCTCGGGCGATGCCAGTATCCTGATGTGCATCCAGGAGCTGGCGACCTGCCAGCAATACCGGCTGCCGATCAAGGTGGTGCTGCTCAACAACGGCTACATGGGCATGGTGCGCCAGTGGCAGGAGCTGTTCTACGAGAGCCGCTACTCGCATTCCTATGTCGACGCGCTGCCCGATTTCGTCAAGCTCGCCGAGAGCTTCGGCCATGTCGGGATGCGGGTCGAACGGCCCGAGCACCTGGAAGACGCCATGCGCGAGGCTTTCGCCATGCGCGACCGTTTCGTCTTCCTCGATGTGATCGTCGACCCGACCGAGAACGTCTATCCCATGATCGCCGCCGGCAAGGGCCATCACGAGATGCAGCTCTCGCCGAGCCACTCCGACCGCGAACTGGCCTGATTTGTAGGAACCCGGATATGAGACACATCATCGCCGTGCTGCTGGAGAACGAGGCCGGAGCGCTCTCGCGCGTCGCCGGACTGTTCTCGGCCCGTGGCTACAATATCGAATCGCTCACGGTCGCCCCCACCGACGACCCCACGCTCTCGCGCATGACGCTGGTGACGACCGGCAACGACGAGATCGTCGAGCAGATCAAGAAGCAGTTGAACAAGCTCATCGACACCGTCAAGCTCGTCGACCTCTCCGAGGGCGACCACATCGAGCGCGAAATGATGATGGTCAAGGTGCGCGCCGAGCGTCCCGACCGCGAAGAACTCAAGCGGCTGGTGGACATCTTCCGCGCCAAGATCATCGACGTCACCGACGTGAGCTATGTCATCGAACTGACCGGCGCCTCGCGCAAACTCGACGCCTTCATCGATGCGCTGCCCGAGGGACTGATCATCGAGGTCGTCCGCTCCGGTCCCACCGGCATCGCCCGTGGCGCCAAGGGCTTGACCCTCTAAACCGCGTTTCGAACCGATTTTCGAACCCGATCCATCCAAGACTAGGATTCATCGCATGACCATCAACGTGTATTACGACAAAGACGCCGACCTTTCGCTGATCCAAGGGAAGAAAGTGACCATCGTCGGCTATGGCTCGCAGGGCCATGCCCACGCCAACAACCTCAAGGACTCCGGCGTCTCCGTCACCGTGGCGCTGCGTCCGGGTTCGGCCTCGGCGGCCAAGGCCACCAATGCCGGTCTGACCGTCAAGCCGATTGCAGAAGCCGTGGCCGACGCCGACGTGGTCATGATCCTGGCCCCCGACGAGCATCAGGGCGCGCTCTATCGCGAGCAGATCGAGCCGAACATCAAGCAGGGCGCGGCGCTGGCCTTCGCTCACGGCTTCAACGTCCACTTCGGCCAGATCACCCCGCGTGAGGATCTGGACGTCATCATGATCGCCCCCAAGGGTCCGGGCCACCTGGTGCGCTCGACCTACACCCAGGGCGGCGGCGTGCCCTCGCTGATCGCGGTCTACCAGGACGCCAGCGGCCAGGCGCGCGACATCGCCATGGCTTATGCCTCGGCCAACGGCGGCGGTCGTGCCGGCATCATCGAGACCACCTTCCGCGAGGAGTGCGAGACCGACCTGTTCGGTGAGCAGGTGGTGCTGTGCGGCGGTCTGACCTCGCTGATCCAGGCCGGTTTCGAGACCTTGGTCGAGGCCGGCTACGCGCCCGAGATGGCCTACTTCGAGTGTCTGCACGAAGTGAAGCTGATCGTCGACCTCATCTACGAGGGCGGCATCGCCAACATGCGCTACTCGATCTCCAACACCGCCGAGTACGGCGACCTGACCCGTGGTCCGCGCGTCATCACCAGCGAGACCAAGGCTGAGATGAAGCGCATCCTGACCGAGATCCAGACCGGCCAGTTCGCCAAGGAGTTCATGCTGGAGAATCAGGCGGGCGCGGCTTCGATGAAGGCCATGCGTCGTCTCGGCGCCGAGCACCAGATCGAGGAAGTCGGCGAGCGTCTGCGCGAGATGATGCCCTGGATCCGCGAGAAGAAGCTGGTCGACAAGACCCGCAACTGATCCCGATCCTTCGGGTCGTTCCCGGCTCCCGCGCACGGTCGCGGGGCCGGAGTCCGGATTCGTGTCGCAAGGAACGTCCAGCATGTCGACACAGACTCATAGCGCTTCAGCCGGTTTCGACTGGCCGGTGCGCGTCTATTACGAAGACACGGATGCCGCCGGCATCGTCTTCTATGCCAACTATCTGCGCTTCATGGAGCGTGGCCGCACCGAATGGCTGCGCGCGCTCGGCTTCGAGCAGGACCGGCTGCGCGCGGAACAGGGCGTCGTCTTCGCGGTCACAGCGGTCGATCTCAAATATCTGACCCCGGCGCGTTTCAATGATCTGCTGACGGTGCGCTCCAGTCTCAGCCACAAGGGCGGCGCCAGTCTGGCCTTCGAGCAGGACATCCTGCGTGTCGCCGATCAGGCCGTCTGCTGTCGCGGGTCGGTCAAGGTAGTGTGCCTCGATGCGGCGACCATGCGTCCGCGCCGTCTGCCGGACCGGCTGGCAGCGGCGATCTGAGTAAAAAAATCCCATGACATCCGATCTGTCCCTCTTCGCTCTGATCCTCGATGCCAGCCTGGTGGTGCAACTGGTGCTGCTGGTGCTGGTGGTCGCCTCGGTCATCTCCTGGACCATGATTCTGGACCGCACCCGTGTCCTCGGGCGTGCGCGCAAGCTGGCCGATCGCTTCGAGGAGCGTTTCTGGTCCGGCGGCGATCTGGGGGCGCTCTACAAGGAGCTGAGTCAGGACGAGAAGGGCGGTCAGGGGCTGGCGGTGATCTTTCGCGCCGGCTTCAAGGAGTTCGTGCGGCTGCGCAAGGTCGAGGACACCGACATGCCGGCCGTGCTGCAAGGGGCCGAGCGCTCGATGCGTGTGGCCCTGAGCCGCGAGATGGATCGTCTCGAAACCAATCTGGCCTTCCTGGCCACCGTCGGCTCGACCAGTCCCTACATCGGGCTGTTCGGCACCGTCTGGGGCATCATGCAGTCCTTCCATGCGCTCGGTAACGTCGAGCAGGCGACCTTGGCTCTGGTCGCGCCCGGTATCTCGGAGGCGCTGGTCGCCACGGCCATCGGACTCTTCGCCGCCATTCCGGCCGTCATCGCCTACAACCGCTACTCCAATCAGGTCGAGCGGCTCAACAACCGCTACGAAGAGTTCATCGAGGAATTCGCGACCCTGCTCCAGCGCCAGGGGCGCGGCTGAGCGGGGCAGGGGGCTTCGACGCATGGTCAAGCACAGCCGCCGCCGCACCCGCCGTCGTCTCATGGCCGAGATCAACGTCGTGCCCTATATCGACGTGATGCTGGTGCTGCTGGTCATCTTCATGGTGACGGCGCCGCTCATCACCAGCGGGGTCAAGGTCAGTCTGCCCCAGGTCAAGACCGGCGCCATCACCGGGCCGGCCACCGAGTCGGTCGTCATCACGGTCGATCAGTTCGGGGACTATTACATCGACATCGGCGCCGAGAAAAATCAGCCGGCGAGCGACCAGATCCTCTATGACCGGCTGCGGGTGGTGCTCGACTATCAGCCCGACACCCCGATCCTGGTGCGCGGCGACAACAGCGTCGACTATGGCCGCGTGGTGCGCGCCATGGCCATCGCCCAGAAGGCGGGCGCGCCCGAGGTCGGACTGATCACCGTGCCGCCGGAGCGCCGCGAGCCCTGACCATGTGGGAGATCCTGCGCGTCAATCCGCGCGCCTTCTACTGGTCGCTCGGACTGCATCTGTTCTTTGCGCTGCTGTTCTTCGTCGGGATCGATGTCCTGAAACCCGCGCCGGACATTGGCTCCAAGGCGCGCGTGGTGCAGGCGAATCTGGTCTCGGATCGGGCGCTGGAGGCGCTGGTATCGGATCTGGAGACTGGAGCGGCCGGATCTGCGGAGGGTTCGATGCCGGAGGCGGACACGGGGATCGAGATGCCGGTTCCGGATCTGCCCGAACCCGAGCTGCCCGCATCCGATTCCACTGAGGCCGAACGTCCCACCCGACCTGAGCTGCAACCACCTGAGCCAGATCCGGCCGAATTGGAAGCCCAGCGCCTCGCCGCCGAGGAAGAAGCCCGTCGCGCGGCTGAACTGGCCGCTCAGCGCGAGGCACAGGAGGCTGCTCGACGTGAGGCCGAGGAAGCGGCCCGGCGCGAAGCCCTGGAACTCGAAGCCCAGCGTCAGGCTGAACTGGAGGCCCAACGTCTCGCCGCTGAGAAAGCGGCGCGGCGTGAAGCTCTGGAGCTCGAAGCGCGTCGTCAGGCCGAACTCGAACGCCAACGGGCGGAAGAGGAGCGTCTGGCCCGAGAGGCGCGTGAGCGTGCCGAGCAGGAGGCGCGGCGCATGGAGGCCGAACGCGAACGTCTGCGCCAGGAAGCCGAGCGACTGGCTGCCGAAGAAGCGGCTCGGTTGGAAGCGGAACTGGAACGCGAGCGTCGACAGCAACTCGCCGAGGAGGCGGAACGACTGGCCCAGGAGGAAGAGCGCCGTCTGGCCGATGAGATCGAGCAGCAGCGCCGCGAGCAGTTGGCGCGTGAGCAAGCCGCCGAGGACGCGCAGCGTGCCGCTGCGGCGGAAGCCCAGCGCGCGCGTGAAGAGGATCTGGCCTCGCGGCTCGCCTTCGAGCAGATCGCACGCGAGGCCGATCGCTATGTGCCGGCCATCCGCGATCGCGTGCGTCAATTCTGGGTGCGCCCGCCGTCGGCCGGACTGGATCTGGTGACTGTGGTCTCTGTGCGTCTGATCCCCGGCGGCGAGGTGGTGCCCAACAGCGTGCGCGTCGTGCGCAGCAGCGGTCACACGGCCTTTGATCAATCCGTGGTCGCTGCCGTGTACAATGCCTCACCACTGCCGGTACCCTCGGGTCCGCCGTTCGAGCGTTTCCGCGAGTTCGACTTCACCTTTTCCCCTTGAGCTGAGGGATCACGCCACATGACTCGATACTCCTGCCTACCGCGTTCGTTGTTCGTCGTCGTCCTGATCCTCGTCGGCCTGGGACAGGCGCTGGCCGCTCCCCGACTCAACATCGAGATCACCGGCGGCATCGAGTCGGCCCAGCCCATCGCCATCGTCCCCTTCGGCACCGCCGATGGCCTGATCCCGCCGGTCGACATGGCCGCCATCATCGGCGCCGATCTGGCCCGCACCGGGCGTTTCAAGCCGATGCCGACCCGCGACATGCTCGACATGCCCAGCACGCGCGAGGAGGTCGACTTCCGCGACTGGAGCCTGCTCGGCATGAACAATCTGGTCATCGGCCGGGTCGAGCCGGACCCTACGGGCTACCGGGTCAGCTTCACGCTCTTCGACGTCTTTCGCGGCACCGAACTGGCCAGCACGAGCCTGGTCAGCACCAAGTCCGGGATGCGCCAGACCGCACACCGCATCGCCGACGAAATCCACGAAAAACTCACCGGCCAGCCGGGCGTGGCCGCGACCCGCATCGCCTATATCACCTCCACCGGCAGCGGCGCGGATCTGACCGTGACCCTGCGCGTGGCCGATGCCGACGGCTACAATCCGCAGACCATCGTCTCCTCGGCCGAACCCCTGATGTCGCCCGCTTGGTCGCCGGACGGCCAGCGCCTCGCCTATGTCTCGTTCGAGAACAAGCGCGCGGCCATCTATATCCAGGAACTCAGCTCGGGCCGACGCGAACTGGTCGCCAGTCATCCGGGCATCAACGGCTCGCCGGCCTTCTCGCCCGACGGCTCGCGCCTGGCGATGACGCTCTCCAAGGACGGCAATCCCGACATCTACAGCCTCAATCTGCTCAGCCGCGAGCTCACCCGGCTCACCGATCACTACGCGATCGACACCGAACCGTCCTGGTCGCCCGACGGACAGTCGATCATCTTCACCTCGGATCGGGGCGGCAGTCCGCAGATCTATCGCATGGCGGCCGCAGGCGGTCCCGCCGAGCGCATCAGCGTTGAGGGCGACTACAATGGACGGGCGTCCTACGCCCCGGACGGGCGCTCGATCGTCATGGTCACGCGCGTCAACGGCGCCTTTCGCATCGGCCAGCTCGATCTGGCGCGCGGCGTGACGCGCCTGCTCAGCCGCGGCGATCTGGACGAATCGCCGAGTTTCGCGCCCAACGGCGCCATGGTTATCTACGCCACCATCCACGGCCATCGCGGCGTGCTGGCGACCGCCTCGGTCGAGGGCGGCGGCAGTCAGCGTCTCACGCAGGACTCGGGGCAGGTGCGCGAACCGGCCTGGTCGCCGCTGAGGCGCTGAAGCCGACGCTGAGCCCGTGTTGCCGCCCGGCGAGCGCTTTCGGCAAGATAGGCCATCCATTCACCGGGAGATTCCACGAAATGACTGAATCCCGCACCACGCATCTGGCCGCGCTATTCCTGATCCTGTCCGGCGCCGGACTCGCCGGTTGCGCCTCCAGGCCCGCGCCGAGCGACATGTCCGCCTCCATGCCGACGCCGACGACGACCGTCGGAAGCGCCGCGACCACGGCGCCCCTGGAATCCACCCGCCCGACCTATGCCGGCCCCTGGGAAGATCCGTCCAGTCCGCTCTATGAGCGCACCATCTATTTCGATTACGACAACGCCGAGATCAAGCCGCAATATCTCGATGTGATCCGCACCCATGCGCGCTATCTCGGCAGCCAACCCGGCACGCGCGTCACGCTGGAAGGACACACCGACGAGCGCGGCACGCGCGAGTACAATCTGGCCCTGGGCGACCAGCGCGCCGAGTCGGTGCGCCGCTTCATGCTCGCCGAGGGCGTGCCGGCCAAGCAGCTCGCGACCCTGAGCTATGGCGAGGAGCGTCCGGCCGATCCGGGGCATAGCGAGGCCTCCTGGCGCCTGAACCGTCGCGTGATCATCCAATACTGAGGTGAGAACCATGCCGCCGTCCGTTCGATTCCCGTCATTTGCGCTCATGCTGGTCCTTGGGGGCCTGATCCCGCCCGGCCTTGCCGCCGCCGATCCTGAACTCGAAGGGCGCATCGGGCGTCTCGAACGCATCCTGGAGAACCAGAGCGGCTCGGAGCTGCTGCTCCAGATGCAGCGTCTGCAGAGCGAGGTGCAGGAACTGCGCGGCATGGTCGAGCAGCAGCGGTTCGACATCGAACGCCTCCAGCGCCAGCAGCGCGATCAGTTCCTCGATCTCGACGCGCGGCTCGCCGGCACCGGACGCGCATCCGGGCCGGATGGCGGCGGGACGGCGGAGTCGACACTCCCGCCCGGCGTCGTGGATGCGAGCGGTACGGGACTGGACGCACCGCCCATCGCGAATCCATCCGGCAATCCCGTGACGCCGCCCGTGCCCGCGAGTCCTGGGACCACTGGGATTCCGTCCCTGCCCGCGCCCGAGACCCAGGGGGCCAGTGAGCGCGACCTCTACAGCCAGGCCTTCGAGCATCTCAAGGAGCGCCAGTACCAGGAGGCCAAGACCGCCTTCAATGAGCTGCTGCGCCGCTATCCGCAGGGCGAATACACCGAAAACGCCCGCTACTGGCTTGGCGAGACCTACTATGTGCTGCGCGAGTATCCGGCCGCCCTGGCCGAATACGACCGGCTGGTCCAGCTCAGTCCGACCAGCGCCAAGGTGCCGGGCGCGCTGCTCAAGATCGGCTTCATTCAGTATGAACAAAACGCCATCGAACAGGCCCGAGCGACCCTGGAGCGCGTGATCCGCGACTATCCGAACAGCACCGAGGCCAGACTCGCCCGCGACCGCTTGGAGCGCGGTGTGCGCGAGCCGAGACCTTGAGCGCCTGCCCACCCGACCAGTCTCACGGAGAGGCGGACATGAGCGATATCCAGGCTCGCTTCATCGATGTCGACGAGCTGCGTGTCGGTCTGTACATCTATCTGGATCTCGGCTGGATGGGCCATCCGTTCGCGCTCAACAACTTCAAGATCGACTCCGAGAGCCAGATCGAGACCATTCGCAGACTCGGCCTGAAGCGGTTGCGCTGGTCGCCCGAACTCAGCGATCCGCCCGCGTCCGCCGATCCGGTGGTCAGGCTCGAAACACCGGCCGCCCCTCCCACGCCGGTTGAGCAGCAACGCCGGCTCCTGTTGGACCAGCAGGCCAGTCTGGCCCGCTGTGAGCGCGAGTTCGCCGATGCCACGCGCGCCTTTCGCGACATCCTCAAGCTCGCCTCCGCCCAGCCCGAACTGGCGCACGAGCGGGCGCGGGCCATGGCCGATGGTCTGGTCCGGGGACTGCTCGATCAGGGTGAGTCCTGTATTCGTCTGCTGTCGGAGCAGGCCGGCGAACAGACCTCGCTGCATGCGATCAATGTCTCCGTCATCGCGCTGCTGCTCGGGCAGCGTCTCGGTCTGGACGCCGCGGCGCTCGACCAGCTCGCGCTCGGCGCCCTGCTGCACGACATCGGCAAGGTCGCGTTGCCCGAGCGTCTGCGCTGGCGTGACGCCGTGGTCAGCGCCGCCGAACGCAAGCTGTTTCAGCGCCATGTCGAGCATGGCGTCGAGCTGGCCGCGCGCATGGGACTGGACGCCGAGATCGGCGCGATCATCGGCCAGCATCACGAATACGTGGACGGGAGCGGTTTTCCGGGACGGCTGCGCGGCGAGCAGCTGACCTATCTGTCGCGCATCGTGACCCTGGTCAATCATTACGACATGCTGTGCAATCCATCCAATCCGGTGGCGGCCATCACGCCGCATCAGGCGCTGTCGCTGATGTTCGCTCAGTCACGCGACAAGTTCGACGCCGACATCCTGGCCGTCTTCATCCGCATGATGGGCGTCTATCCGCCCGGTTCGGTGGTGGTGCTCAGCGACGGGCGTCATGCGCTGGTGGTCTCGGTGAACGCCGCGCGTCCGCTCAAGCCGCGGGTGATCGTCCATGACCCCAGGGTTCCGCGCGACGAGGCGCTCCTGGTCGATCTCGAACACGAAGAGAAATTGGGCATCCGTCAGAGCCTGAAACCGCTGCAACTGCCGCGCGCGGTCTTCGATTATCTGCTGCCGCGTCAGCGGATCTGCTATTTTTTCGAGCGTGCGCGCGAATCCATGGATCGTCCCAAGTCGTCATGACCCGGGATGTCTTGCAAGTCCACCACTGGCCAGGGTGCCGAGGATGACGACTTGACCACCGATCTCGACCTTGCACAAGCCCTCATCGACGAGCTGATCGAAGCGGTGTGGCTGGTCGATGCCGGTGATCAGCGTCTGCTGGCCGTCAACCGGGCGGCCGAGGAATTGCTCGGTCAGGATCGTGCCTCCCTGGTCGGTCGGCCCGTGAGCGAACTGGCCTGCACGCCCGAGGATCTGTTCTTCTGGGAGGACGTGGCCGCCGGACGCGGCGATGCCCTGCTCTCCGAGACGCTGCTGTGTCGCCCGGACGGCACCCTGGTGACGGTCCTGAGGCGCGTCGGGCGGGTGTCCTGCCCGGATGGCCGGTGCCTCTATCTGGCCTGTTTCTCCAATCAGAGCGAGCGGCGCGCGGTCGAGAACGAACTCGAGAAACTGGTCGCCGAACTGCGCGCGACCCTGGAGTCGAGCGCCGACGGCATCCTGGTCATGGATCTCGATGGCGCGATCCGCAGCTTCAATCAGCGCTTCGCCGAGCTGTGGAGTCTGCCGGCGGCACTGCTGACCGAGCGCAACGATGCCGGAATCCATGACTGGATGGCGCGCGAGGTGCTGGATGCCGAGAGCTATGCCGTGCGTCTCCAGGCCATCGCCGAGAATCCCCTGCTGGAGGCCTCGGATCTGCTGACCCTGCGCCGGGGGCGGGTGCTGGAGCGCGTGACCCTGCCGCAGTACGCGCGTGGGCGTCCCATCGGGCGCGTCTACTCGTTTCGCGACATCACCCAGCGCCTGCAGGACGAACAGGGGCTGAAGCTCGCGGCGCGCGTGTTCGAGGCCAGTCTGGACGCCATCTTCGTCACCGACCCCGAGTTCGGGATCGTGGCCGTCAATCCGGCGGTTGAGAGTATGACCGGTCGCCCCGGCGCCGAGCTGATCGGTCAGCGGCTCGATGCCTCGCTGCGGCTCTGGTCCGACGAGACGCTCGACCCGGACATCCAGGCGGCGCTCGACCGTTGCGGTCACTGGCAGGGCGAGATCGAGCAGCGTCATGCCAATGGTTCGACCATCCCCTGTCTGGTCTCGCTGATGCGGGTGCCGGATGACGCGGGGCAGCCCGTTCACTATGTCGGCTTCGTCAAGGATCTGTCCGAGACGGTGGAGGCGCGCCGGCGTATCGAGCAACTGGCCTTCAACGACGCCCTGACCGGGTTGCCGAACCGGCTCCGGCTCACCGAGCGGCTGGAGTTCAGCATCGAGCTGGCCCGGCGCGAGGACACGCGCTTCGCCGTGCTCTTCATCGACATCGACCGCTTCAAGCACATCAACGATTCCCTGGGGCACGTCTTCGGCGACCGGGTGCTGATCGAGGTGGCGCGGCGCATCCAGCAGTGTCTGCGTCATGTCGACACTATCGCCCGTCTGGGGGGCGACGAGTTCGTGCTGCTGCTGCATCGGGTCGAGGCCCGCGAGGCCGAGCTGGTCGCGCGCCGGTTGCTGGAGACCATGGACCAGCCCTTCGAGCTCGACGGGCTGAAGTTCTCGCTCTCGTGCAGTATCGGCATCGCGCTCTACCCGGAGGACGGCGAGACGCTCGACGACCTGATCAAGAACGCCGACAGCGCCATGTATCACGTCAAGGAGCACGGTCGGGGCGATTGCTGTTTCTATCAGCGCCAGATGAACGTCGATCTGCTCGAACGGGTGCAGCTCGATCACGCCATGCGCGAGGCGTTGCAGCAGGGCTGTTTCCGGCTTGCCTATCAGCCGCAGATCGATCTGCAGAGCGGCCTGGTGATCGGGGCCGAGGCCCTGGTGCGCTGGACGGATCCCAATCTGGGCCAACTCTCGCCGGGGCGCTTCATCCCGATCGCCGAGGAGACCGGCTTCATCGTCGCGCTCGGCGCCTGGGTGTTGCGCGAGGCGATCCAGCAGGGGGCGCGCTGGCATGCTCAGGGCATCGAGCTGGCGCTATCGGTGAACGTCTCGGCGACGCAGTTCCAGCAGGCCAATTTCATCGACTCACTGGCGCAGTGCCTGGAGGAGACAGGGCTGCCGCCGGGGCGGCTGGAGCTGGAACTGACCGAATCCATCCTCATCCACAACGTCGAGGAGACCCTGCGCCGGCTCGAAGACCTGGTGGCATTGGGCGTGCGGTTGTCGATCGACGATTTCGGCACCGGCTATTCCAGTCTGGCCTATCTGAAGCGCTTTCCGATCCACAAACTCAAGATCGACCAGTCCTTCGTGCGCGACATCCCACACGACGAGAGCGATACCGCCATCGCCACGGCCGTGATCGGTCTGGCCGGCGTGCTCAAGCTGCGGGTGATCGCCGAGGGGGTCGAGACCGACATCCAGCGTCAGTTCCTGCTGGATGCCGGATGTCATGAGTTCCAGGGCTATCTGTGCGCGCCGGCCCTGGAACCGGCGGTCTTTCTGGCGCGGATCGCACAGATCGGTCTGGCGCCGTCGACCCCGCGACCGGACTGAGGGCACGCGCTCGGATTCAGACGCCGGCGCCCCTGCCGCCACCCTGGCAGGGCGGGGAGTCGGGCGCGCCGCCCTTGGCCTGCCATTCCTCCGGCGTCCAAGTGTGCATGGTCAGCGCATGCAGACCCTGGCTGAACTCGTCGGCGAGCAGTTCGTTGAGCCGGCGATGGCGTTCGATCAACGCGACATCCTCGAAAGTCTCGCTCACGACCAGGAGCTTGAAGTGGGATTCGGAGTCCGGCGGGACGGCGTGCATATAGCTCTCATCGACCACGTCCAGATACAGGGGCGCGAGGGTCTCTTGGATCCGGGTCTCGATACGCTGCTTACGACTCATGATGGCGGGATCTCCGTGTGGTGGAATCGGTTCGCGGTTCGGTTCGGTCAGCTCTGTTCTTGGTTCGGATCTGGGTCTGATCGATCGCCCGACAGTTCGATGTGCTCGGTGACGAGCCAGCCTTGGGCGGCCTCCAGGATTCGGTTCTGGGCCGGCCGGAGGCGTGGATCGCTCAACGCCTCCCGCTCGATCACTTCCAGACGTCCATAGAGACTCAGGCGCAGATGCTCGAGGGTGCGTACATGGAGTCTGAGATCGTCGAGCAGGCGCGTGAATTCACGGCGTGTCGGCGCGGCCCCGAGCGACTCGAACAACTGGGTCAGGGCATCGAAGACGGGCTGCGCATCCGGCCCCAGACCGAAGTCCGCCGGATGATAAACCAGTTGGCGTTCGGACTGGCGACCGATCCAGAGTCGGAAGCTCTCCTGACGCAGGGCGTGATAGAGCGGTTCTTCCGAGATCAGGACGATCAAGAGCCGGTTGGGATTGGCGAAATAGGAGCCGCCGCGCACCTCCCAGAACCCGTCCTTGATCAGACGGTGGAGACGGATGTGCTCGCGGAAGTCGGCGGCCTGGAGCTGGTCGAGGATCAGCACGGTCGGGTCGCCCTCGCTCTGGGCGCAGGCTTCACTGACGATACGGTCGAACGGCTCGATCGGCGGTTCCTCGCGCCCGAGTTCGTCCTGGCTCGGCGGCAGGATCACGTCCGGCAACGGCGGATGGGCGTCGGTGAAGTCGTGATAGAGGATCTGCGGGAAGTCGAGCGCGCGGGCGAGGGCATTGGCAAAGGCGGTCTTGCGCCGCTCGCCGTCGCCCTCGATGTTCAGGGCGCGGATCCCTGAGGTCGGGGTTTCGAGCAGACAGCGGACCTGGAATTCGTAGTCGTCGTTGGACTCGAATCCGTACTCGGTCAGTTTTTTGGTGAGGCTCGGCATGAGGCCAAGCATAATCGCGCCCGCGCTCCAGCCCAAGCGGTTGCGTGGGCTGGCCCGATCGCTTCAGTGCAGCAGGCCCAGGATCTCGTCGTGTCCGCCTTCGCGTGCCCAGTCGGCCGCGGTCTTGCCGTCGAAGTCCTTGAGGGTCTGGTCGGCTTGGTGTTCGAGCAGAGCCTTGACGCTGGCGACATGACCTTGCTTGGCGGCCCAGATCAGGGCCGTCCAGCCCATGGTCGATTCCTGATGGTCGACCATGGCGCCGCGTTCGAGCAGCGTTTTCACGATGGCGGCATGGTTGTTCGAGGCGGCGAGCATCATGGCCGTATAGCCGCCCGAGTCCATGGCGTCGACCTGGGCGCCGGCCTGGAGCAGACGCTCGACGATGGTGGCATGGCCGTTGAGCGCGGCCTTCATGAGCGGCGTCCAGTCGCAGCTGTCGCGCACATTGGGCTGGCGATTGCGGGCCAGGAGTTGCTCGACGGTGCTCAGGTCGCCCTGTTCGGCGGACTCGATCAGGGCCATGCCCGGACCATCGGGCGCCATGGCGGTGTTCGAGCTGGAACCGGACTGTCCGCAGCCGGCCAGTGGTGACAACAGTAGGATGACAAAAAGGAGTGTGTAGGGTCTGTTCATGGCGGCGCATTCTCACCCTCCAGACCCGACCAGCCAATGACAATGCGCAGTTCTCAGGTATTGTCCCGATCCAGCGCGAATCACTCGCCATCGGCGCGATAGCCGAGCTGCGCCGAGAGACTCCGACCCGCCTCGATCAACGCCTCGATCCACTCCAGCCGCCGACGCACGATCGGCGCCGACACCGACAGCCCGGCGCTGACATTGCCCGTCCCGTCGCGGATCAAGACCCCGATGCACCCGACATCGATCTCGGCCTCCTCGTCGTCGAGCGCATAGCCGCGCGCGAGCGATTCCCGACAGGCCGCGATCAGGTCGGGCAGGGCCGTCAAGGTATTGCGGGTGTAGGCCGGCAGGTTGGTGCGCTGGGCATAGGCGCGGATGGCGTCCTCACCGCTGGCGCCCAGCATCAGCTTGCCGACGGCCGTTACATGCAGGGGCGCGCGCGAGCCGATGAGCTGCTGGACGTGGATCATGCGGTTCGGCGTGGCCTTCTCGATATAGACCACAGAATCACCCTCACGGATGGTGAGATTGATGGTCTCGCCGAAACGGTCGCGCAACGACTCCATGACCGGGCGGGCGAGGGCGCGCACGTCGATGTTGCCGTGCAGCCGCACGCCGAGTTGCAACAGACGTCGACCGAGCCGGTAGTGACTGGCCGCGTCCTTCTCGACGAACTGGTTCTGGATCAGGGACGCGAGGATGCGATGGGCGGTCGAGACGTTCAGTCCAGTCTCGGCGGCCAGGATCTTGAGACTGACCGGCTCGGGATAGCGGGCGATGGCGTCGAGCAGGGCGGCGGCGCGGTCGATGACCTGGATGCCTGGGGTGCGCGCGCTGTCTTCCGAAGTGTCGGCGGGTTGAGATGGGGTGTTTGGGGTCATGGCGACGGCTCCGTTGATGAATTGATCGATTTTCGCATAGTGAAATCTATCCTCTATTGCGAAAAATCAATGCCGTCTCTACAGTCTCTCCAACGCCAAAAGCCACGCGCTAAACCGATACCAACCGAGAGGAAGAGACCCATGACCCAAGCCGCCACTCCGATCAGTCACAGCACCGCCAAGGCCGATTTCCGCGACGGCATCCTGCATTTCGGTGCACTGCCGGTCGACTTCGCGCGCCTTGGCCAGACGCCCGCGATCGGTGAGGGTCAATCGGCCATCGGTGCGATCGACGCTGCCGCCGTACAACAGACCCAGTGGACGGCCGATGCCCTGCGCTATCTGACGCTCCAGCTCTGTGCTTCCAAGCAGTCAGGTCATCCGGGCGGTTTCGCCAGCTCGGCCGATGCCTATGCGGCGTTGGTGAT
This sequence comes from Allochromatium humboldtianum, assembly GCF_013385175.1. Lineage (GTDB taxonomy): Bacteria > Pseudomonadota > Gammaproteobacteria > Chromatiales > Chromatiaceae > Thermochromatium > Thermochromatium humboldtianum. The sequence continues at coordinate 451,462 of NZ_JABZEO010000001.1, forward strand.
GCTGGGTCATACCAACATCGTCACCGAGGTCGGTCATCACGCGCCCGGTTTCTACAGCGCCATGTTCCTCGATGGCTCGCTGGAATCTATGGGCATCCACACCATGACCGAGCTTCAGGCGCGCTTCCGCGAGCGCGACGGGCTGCTGGGACATCTCTCAGGCGCGATTCCGGGACTGCTGGCACCGGCTGGTCCGCTCGGTCAGGGCCAGCATTTCGCCATGGCCGGGGCCTATCTCAATCGCGACCGGCTCTTTCCCTGCACCATCGGTGATGGCGGTCTCGGCGAGCCCTACATCCTCTCGGCCATGAAGCACTTCCACACCGCCTACCCGGATGTGACCAACTTCCTGCCGGTGCTGGTCTGGAACGGCTACAGCCAGGAGCATCATTCGATGGTGTCGCGGATGGACAACGACGCCATGATCGCCTATTGGCGCGCGCACGACTTCGAGCGCGTGATCCTGATCGACGCCAAGGACTTCGACGACGCGGGGCAGGAGGGGGCCTATGTCGACAGCACGCTCTTCGGTCGCGAGGCACGGCTGGCCTTCTCGCGCGCGGTGCTCGAAGGGATGCGCGCCGCCGCCGAGTCGGCGCTCAGTGGGACGCTGACGGCGGTGATCTTCAAGCAGCTCAAAGGGGCCGGCGTGCACGCCAGCGGCGCCAAGTCGCACAACCTCTATCCGGGCGACACGGCTGAGAAGCCCAACATCGCCGCTGCACTGGAGCACGGCGCCCTGGCGCCCGAGATCTGGGCGCTGACCCGGACCAACATGAGCCGCGCCGGTGGCGGACCGGCCGCGCGGACCGTGGTCACGGAGTTCGAGCGCCAACTGCCCGAGATCGGCAGACTCCCGCTGCATGAGTTCGAGCGCGGCGAGCAGGCGGTTCCGGCGAGTGCCCTAGCGACCCTGGTGGCCGAACTGGGTCGACGCGATCCGCTGTTCGTCGTCACCAACGCCGACGGCAACGAAGCCTCGGCCATGAAGGCGATCAACGACGCGCTCAAGATCCGCCATCCGACCGCTGATCCGCTCTACAACCAGTCGCCGAGCGGTCAGGTCTATGAGCCGCTGAACGAGGACGCCTGCGCCGGACTCGCGGCCGGGATCGCGCTCTTCGGCGGACGTTCGCTGTGGCTGTCCTACGAGAGCTTCGCCATCAACGGCTGGCCGATCGTGCAGACCGTGGGTCAGGCGATGGCTGAACTGCGGCGCAGGACGCCGGCGATGGTGTCGATGTTCACCGCCGGCGCGCTGGAGCAGGGCCGCAACGGCTGGACCCATCAGCGTCCCGAGATCGAGAACTACATCGGCGGTCAGGTGCGCAACGGCAATGTCTATCTGCTCTATCCGACCGACGCCAACATGATCCAGGCTGCCTATGCCTGGGCGGTCGAGCAGTCCAACAAGTGCATCAGCATCGTGGCTTCCAAGTCGGCGTTGCCGGTGCATACCACGCTCGATCAGGCGCGTGAGGCGATCGAGCGCGGGGCGATCTGTCTGTATGAATCGGCGCATGGGGCACGCGGGACTGTGGTCTTCGCCGTGACGGGCGACATGGTGTTCCAGCCGGTGTTCGCCGCCAAGGATCGGCTGGAGGCGGCGGGCTATCGGGTGCGCATCGTCGCTGTGGTCAACCCGCGCCGGCTCTATCGCGAGCGCGATGTCGCCTGGTCGCAGAGTGCGCAGCCGGATGGACGGTTCATGTCGGATGCGGAGTTCGAGGCGCTCTTTACGGGGGATGCTTTGATTGGGGTGAGCGGCGGCGGAACCGTGGCTCTGGAGCCGGTGCTGCTGCGCTCGCGGGCGGCTGGACGCGATCTGATCGGCTGGCAGCGCGGCGAGACCACCGCCAGCCCGGCCGAGATCATGGCCTACAACGGTATCTCGCCCGAGAGTCTGGAGCAGCGCGCGCTGGAGTTGCTGGATTCCGAGGGCGCGCGTCTGGATCGGGCGGCTTAGGTTGGGGCGTGGCGGCTCGGGGTACGGCTGCCGGGGGGACGCCGTGAATACATCCCTGTAGGCTTGACGGCCGCATCCATGCGGCCGACACCCCCCGACAGCCGCACCCCGAGCCTTGTGCCTGAGAACTTTTCGCGGAGCCGCTGATGAACGCTTCCACCAAGACCAAGATCATCGCTATCGACGACGACCCGACCGGCTGTCAGACGGTGCATTCCTGTCTGCTGCTGACGCGCTGGCATGTGGAGACACTCGTCGAGGCGCTGAACGATGAGTCACCGCTGTTCTTCGTGCTGAGCAACACGCGCGGTCTGGATGCCGCGCAGGCTGCGGCCGTGACGCGCGAGATCTGCGTCAATCTGCGCGCGGCGCTCGATCGGCTCGCGGGGGATGGGCAGCCGATCCAGCCATTGATCGTCAGCCGTTCGGATTCGACGCTGCGCGGTCACTATCCGGTCGAGACCGATGTCATCGCCGAGGAGCTTGGCCCCTTTGATGCGCATTTCCTGGTGCCGGCTTTCTTCGAGGGCGGACGGATCACGCGCGATGGAGTGCATTATCTGCTGGTCGACGGTCGGCCGGTACCAGTCAACGAGACCGAATTCGCGCGCGACTCGGTCTTCGGTTTCACGCATGCCTTTCTGCCCGACTATGTGGAGGAGAAGACTGGCGGGCGCCTCCAGGCCGGAGAGGTCGAGCGCTTCGGCCTGGACGATGTGCGGGGCGAGATCGGCGCGCGTCTGCTGAGCCTGAGCGGGAACCGCTGCTGTGTAGTCGATGCCGAGCGTCAAGCCGATCTCGACGGCTTCGCGCGTCAGGTGCTCGCGGCGGTGGGGGAGGGCAAGCGTTTTCTGTTTCGCAGCGCGGCCAGTCTCCTGACCGCCTTTGCCGCCCTGCCGCCACAGCCGGTCGCGGCGCAGTCGATGTCGGCCTATGTGCGCGGTGGACGTCCCGGCGTGGTGCTGGTCGGCTCGCATGTGGCCAAGTCGAGCCGGCAGTTGCAGACCCTGATCGAGACGACCGACGTGGCGCCGGTCGAGATTGATCTGGAGCATCTGGTTCAGGACGAGGCAGGGCTGTTCGATACGATCATCGACCGTCTGGAGACGGCCCAGCACCAGAACCGTAATCTGGTGCTCTATACCAGCCGCGGCGAGCGCCGGTTTCCGACCTCGGCCGAGCGTCTGGCCTTTGGTGAGCGGGTCTCTAGCTTTCTGGTGCGGATCGTCCGACATCTGCCGCGCGAGACCGGTTTCCTGATCAGCAAGGGCGGCATCACCTCGAACGACACCCTCAGCCAGGGTCTCGCACTGCGCACGGCGCGCGTACTCGGCCAGATCCTGCCCGGCTGCCCGGTGGTGCGCTGTCCCGCCGATCATCCGCGCCTGCCCGAGTTGCCGGTGGTCATCTTTCCGGGCAATGTCGGTGATGACGCCTCACTGGCCGAGGTCTATCGCATCCTGACGCTTCGCAGCTGAATGAACTCAACGTCTTGGGTATTTCATTTACGCGGCTCTATCCCTTACAGTGCATACGATCGTCTTTCCAACCCGTTGCTTCGGCCACTGACGACGCCCCGATGACCGCGAAACGACTGTGTCAGGCTGAGCCGGAGCGCAAGCCGAACACCAAGGAATCCAACCCATGACCGCTCTGATCGAAGCCCGCAATCTGGTCCGTCTCTATCCCGGCGGCGTGCGCGCGGTCGATGGTCTCAGCTTCCAGGTTGCGCCCGGCGAGTGCTTCGGGCTGCTGGGGCCGAACGGCGCGGGCAAGACGACCACGCTCGAAATGCTCGAAGGCATCCAGACCCCAACCTCGGGACAGGTGCTGTTCAAGGGGCGACCGCTGGGACGCGACGACCGCGAATCGATCGGCATCCAGTTCCAGGCCACAGCGCTCCAGGACTTCCAGACCGTCGCCGAGTCGCTGGCCATGTTCGCCAGTCTCTATCGACGCCACGTCGATCGCGACGAGCTCATCCGGCTCTGTCATCTGGGCGACATCCTCGACCGCGATACCCGCAAGCTCTCCGGCGGCCAGCGTCAGCGGCTGCTGCTGGCCATCGCTCTGGTCAATGATCCCGAACTGGTGTTCCTCGACGAGCCGACCACCGGACTCGATCCGCAGTCGCGGCGCAATTTCTGGGGGCTGATCGAGCAAGTGCGCCGGCGTGGGACCACGGTTCTGATCACGACCCACTATATGGAAGAGGCCGAACGCCTGTGCGACCGGATCGCCATCGTCGATCAGGGGCGCATTCTGGTCGAGGGACGCCCGGAGGCGCTGATTCGCGACCAGTTCCCGGCGCGTCTGATCCGGCTGCCGGATTCGGCCTGGCCGGCCGGTGTGCCGCTGCCGACCGAGGCCCTGGTGCGCAACGGCGAGATCGAACTGCCGACCGAGGAGGTCGCACCCCGGCTCGACGAGCTGGAGCGCATCGGCGTCGATCTGAGCGCCCTGCGCGTGGCCATGCCCAATCTGGAAGACCTCTTCCTCAAGCTCACCGGACACACTCTCAGGACTTGACCCATGTGGACACGCATCCGCGCCATCCTGGTCGCGCGCAACCGGGAGTTCTACCGTGATCGCTCCGGTTTGGGCTGGAACCTCCTGATGCCGATGCTGATGGTGCTGGCCTTTGCCTTCATCTTCCAGGACGAGCAGTCCGATCTGCTCAAGATCGGTGTGCTGACGCCGAGCGGGACGCTGAACGGCGTCGAGTCGCCGATGCTCGACTTGGAGCATGTGACCTTCGTCCCCGTGCCCGTGGCGGATCTGGCGGCGGCCATCGTCAAGGTCGAGCGCCACCAACTGGATCTGTTGCTCGATCCGAGCGCAGCGGTGCCACGCTACTGGGTCAATGGCGACTCGGCCAATGGCTATCTGGCCGAGCGGCTGTTGCTGGCGGTCGAGTCATCCGCATCGGGTTCAGAGGGGCGCGAGCCGGTAGCCGAAGTACAAATTAACGCCGACAGCGGCTCAGGCGTGAGCGCGTCTAACGAACCCGAACGCCAGACCCTGAGCGGCGCGGCTCTGCGCTATGTCGACTGGGTGCTGCCGGGCGTGCTGGCGATGAACATCATGTTCTCCAGCCTGTGGGGCGTGGGCTGGGTGATCGTGCGCTATCGCAAGAACGGCGTGCTGCGCCGGCTCAAGGCCACGCCGCTGAGTCCCTGGGAGTTCCTGACCGCGCAGGTGCTCTCGCGGCTGCTGGTGGTGCTGGGGGCGAGTCTGATCGTCTATCTGGGCACCACTTGGCTGCTGGACGTGCCGATGCGCGGTTCCTATGTGGCGCTGGCGCTGGTCTATGTCGCCGGGTCGCTGTGTCTGATCAGTCTGGGCCTGATCATCGCCGCGCGTCTGCGCACCGAGGAACTGGCCGACGGACTGCTCAATCTGATGTCCTGGCCGATGCTGCTGCTGTCCGGGGTGTTGTTCTCGATGGAGGGCACCAGCGCGTTGGCGCAAGGGGTCTCGCAGGCGTTGCCACTGACGCATCTGGTTGCGGCGGCGCGCGCGGTGATGATCGATGGAGCTGGTGTGGTGGAGGTCTTGCCGGAGATCGGGGTGTTGCTGGCGCTGGCGATCGCTTTCCTGAGTCTGGCGACCTGGATGTTTCGCTGGGAGTGATGGGATGAACCGGGATCACACCGCCCGCCAGTCGGCCTGCGCGAGATTGCGCGCCTGACTGTCGAAGACGAGCCCCAGCTCGAACAGCCCCTTGTTGGGCAGACCGCGATACTTGGCGCTGTAGTCGCGGGCGCGGATCTGGGCCAGGGCGGGGTTGGCGGGTTCCGCGGCCTGCTCCGTGTCGGTCTTTCCGGGCCGGCGACGTTTCTGTTTGGCTCGGGTCTCGGGATCGGTCTGGCCGGCGTCGTCGGAACCCGGAGCACTCGTCGGCCCGGAACCACGCTGAACCTTGATCTCGATGACATAGATGTAGCCCTCCAGCTTGACGGTCAGATCGACCTGACCCTGGTTGGAGATGTCTTCGGGGATGATCTCGGCGTTGAGGCTGGCGAAGAAGGCATAGAGCAGGCTGGCATAGTAGCCCTCGCTCTGCGACAGATCATTGCCCGTGAAATTGCGCCAGGGAATACCGGCGAACAGCCGCTGGATCGCCGCGATCAACTCATCGACATGACCTTGGCGCAGACAGTCGTAGAGTGCCTGCTGCCAGGGCAGTCGCTCGCTGGGCAGTCGCGCGGTGTAGGCATCGACCAGATGATTGGCCAGTGCCTGACGCACTTCCTGATTCGGCACGCGCAGTGCGAACAACCACTGTCCGAAGCTGTCGCGCGTACTGTCGATGGTCAGATAGCCGGTCTGGAACAACAGTGTCACCGGATCGATGCGTTCGATGTCGAACGAGTCGAGGATCTCCTCGCTGGCCTCGATCGTTTCCAGACTCGGCAGAAAGGTACGCCGTGCGCGCAGCAACTCGATGAGAAAGCTCGGGTTGCCGGTCTCGAACCAATAGGGGCGGAATCGCCGGCCTTTGGCGATGAAGAGCAGGATATCGAAGGGGTTGTAGACCGGCTCGCCCAGAAAGCTGTAGCCGTTGTACCACTGCTTGAGCCGCGCCCAGTCGACCCCGTGCAGATGCTCGCCGAAGGTGGTTTCCAGATCGGACTGGGTATAGCCGCACAGGGTGGCGAAGCGCTCATCCAGGGTGAGATCTTCGAGCTGGTTCAGGCCTGAGAACAGACTGACCTTGCTGAACTTGGTCACGCCGGTCATGAAGACGAAGCGGATGTCGGCGTCATGTCCCTTCATCACCGAGTAGAGGTTTTTCAAGCCCTCGCGGATCTCAGCGCCCGCGCCGGTCGGATCGGTGATGTTGTCGAGGATCGGCTTGTCGTATTCGTCGACCAGGATGACGACCGATTGGCCGGTGGCGGCCCGTGCCCCCTGGATGAGTCCGGCGAAGCGCCCGGCAATATCTGTGTCCCGCTCTGCCTCGATCAGTCCCAGACGCCGAGCATTGTCGCGCAGCAGCCAGTCGATGCGCTGGTCGAGTTCGTCACGATTGCGCAGCACCCCGACCGAGAAATCGAACCGGATCACCGGATGACGCCGGCCCCAGTCCCAGTGCTCATGGATATACAGCCCGCGAAACAGCGCCTCGCTCCCTTCGAACAGTTCCTTGAGCGTATCGAGAAACAGGCTCTTGCCGAAGCGGCGCGGACGCGAGAGAAAGTACGACTTGCCCTGACTGACCATGGCCCAGGCATGCGCGGTCTTGTCGACATAGGCATAGCCTTGTTCGATGATCTCGCTGAAGGTCTGGAGACCGATGGGGAGTTTGCGGGCAGTCATGGCGTCACTCTCGTTGGCGGATGTCAGGGTACGCCTCATGGCGTACCCTAAGATTTCGATGCGCGCTCAGCTCGCCGTCACCGGATTCCCGAACACCCGATTGCGTATCGCCTTGCGGATCAGATCCGCCGGAACGATGAGGATCGCCAGCGCCAGCACCAGCAGCCATTCGCCGAACGACAGCCCCACGGTTCGCAGGATCTCGCCGCCGAAGGTGATGAAGAACACCTGGATCGCCATGATCGATGGAATGATGATCGAGAACAGCCGGTTGTCGAGCAGATGCTCGAACAGGTTCAGTCCCTGGGTGCGGGCGTTGAAGGTGTTGAAGATCTGCACGAAGACGAAGAAGGCGAAGAACGCCGTCAGGAACTTGGCCTGGGCTTCATCCGTACCGGCCGCATAGCCGCCGTCGAACCAACCCTGAGTCAGATCACTGGTCAGGAACAGGATACTGATGGCCGCGATCAGACCGCCATTGATCAGGATCGACGACCACATATCGGCGTTGATCAACTGCTCGTCACGCCGCAGCGGCGGTTCGTGCATGTAGCGCCCGAGCGCCGCCTCGCCGGCGAAGGCCAGACCCGCCAGGGTGTCCATGATGATGTTGAGCCACAGCAACTGGGTCATGGTCAGCGGCAGGTCGAAGCCGAAGAACTGCCCCAGGAACACCACCAGGATCGCCGAGACGTTCACCGTCAACTGGAACACCAGGAACTTGCGGATCGATTTGAACAGCGTGCGTCCATAGAGCACTGCCTTGGTCAGCGAAGAGAAGTTGTCGTCGAGGATGACGATGTCGCCCGACTCCTTGGTCATCTCGGTGCCGCTGCCCATCGCAAAGCCCACGTCCGCGTTCTTGACCGCCGGGGCGTCGTTGACCCCGTCGCCGGTCATGCCGACCACCAGATTCAGCTCCTTGGCCAGCTTGACCAGTCGGCTCTTGTCGGTCGGGAAGGCGCGCGCGACCACATAGAGATGCGGCAGGATCTTCTTGACCTCGTCGTCGGAGAGTTCGCCGAGTTCCGCTGAGGTCATGACGATGGCCTGCGGGTCGTCCTCCAGCAGACCCACGTCCTTGGCGATCGCCTGCGCCGTCTCCTTGGCATCACCCGTGATCATGACCACATGGATGCCCGCCTGCTTCGCGGTCTTGACCGACTGATAGGACGTGGTACGCAGCTCGTCGCGCATCCCGAACACGCCGACCAGGGTCAGCGACTCGGGCAGGGCATTGGTCTCGGAGTCGATCGGCGTCTCGGTGACGGCGACCGCTAGCAACCGCATGGCACGCGCCGAGAGTTCGTGCATCGCGGCCTGGAGCGGCGCGGAATCGCTCAGTTCATGGACCTTGCCCTCGCCATCGAGCCAGCGAACGCAGTTCTTCAGAATGACTTCCGGCGCGCCCTTGACCAGGGTCAGCGCCCGCTCGCCACGCACCTGGGTGGCCGAGAATTTGCGGCTGCTGCTGAACGGGATCATGTCCACGACATCGGAATTGTTCGTCGCCAGATAGGGCTTGACAAAGCGCAGCAGGGCCTGCTCGGTGCGGTCGGCGCCGACCAGCTTGGGATCACTGGGGTCGCTGGCATCGATCACGGCACTGGTGTTGTTGCGCAGCGCAAAGCCGGCCTCGTCGCGCAGCGCCTGCGGAATGGCTTCCAGCGACTCGAAACGCTCGCCGGTCCCGGTCAGGAAGGCACTGACCGACAGCTTGCCCTGGGTCAGGGTGCCGGTCTTGTCGGTGAACAGCAGATTGAGACTGCCGGCCGTCTCGATGCCCAGCAGCTTGCGTACCAGCACCTTTTCGCTCAGCAGCTTCTTCATGTTGATGGCCAGCACCATCGCGATCATCATCGGCAACCCTTCGGGCACCGCGACCACGATGACGATGATGGCCAGGATCAGCGCCGTCACCACGTCACTGACGATGAGGCCGATGTCCTGTGCCCAGTAGCTCTCCAGTCCTCCGCCCTGCAGGAAGACGTTGTTGAACATGAAGGCCAGGAAGATGAAAGTCGCTCCGACATAGCCGAAGGTGGCGATATGGCCGCCGAGCACCGTCAGCTTGTGCTGGAGCGGCGAGAGCCGGTCCTCGGCCGAGAGCAGTTCCTTCATGGTCTGACCATAGCGGGTCTTGTCGCCCACGGCGGTGGCGCGCATCACGCACTCGCCGTCGACCAGCAGCCCGGCGCGCGACAGACGATGCTCCTCGGGCGCGGCGTCATCGGTCTTGCCGTCGGGCAGGCTGCTCTTCTTGACCGGCTCGGATTCACCCGTCAGCGCCGCCTCGTCGACCTCGGCATGACCGCCGATCAGCAGACCATCGGTGGGGACGGTGTCGCCCGGTTGCAGTAGCACATGATCCCCGACCACCAGATCATTGATCGGGATCTCGGTCAGATGGCCGTTGCGAAACACCTTGACCCTGATTAGCGAGGCTTCCTCCAGCAGGCGCTGGAAGGACTGTTCGTTGCTGTACTCAGACCAGGTGGCGACGAAGGTGGCGATGACCACCGCAAAGGCGATACCGACGCTCTCGTACCACTCGGCATAGCCGAGGAACGTCAGGAGTACCGTGATCGCGAGTGCCACGATCAGGATGATGATGATCGGATCCTTGAGATTGCCGAGCAGCTTGTCCCAGAAGGTCTCGGTCTCCTGGCTGGCGACGGCGTTGGATCCATGCTGGGCGCGTGAGCGCTCGGCCTCGTGGTCGGTCAGTCCCGGATAGCTGAACTTCATGGCGCGGAATCTCCATCGGCATGGTTGTAAGTCAGGACTGACTATCTTACCGCCGCTTGCAAATCGACGGCGAAAACCTGAAATTGGCCACTCCTGTGTGTGGTATTGCGAGTGAGGCCAACAGCATGTCGGATGAGGATCAGGTGACGAACGCGGAGCACGACGAAACCCTGGAGTCGGGCGCCGATCTGGAGCAGGAGCAGGAGTCGGACGAGGAATCGACTCCGATTCAACTGGCGCGCGCCAACGACGTGCTGCCCGGCGAGATCCATCTGCTCCCCGTCGCCTCGCGTCCCTTCTTCCCCGGTCAGGCGGTGCCGCTGATGATGTCGGCCGAACCCTGGGCGCCGACCATGAAGGCCGTGGCCAAGACCGATCACAAGATCCTCGGCGTGGTGCTGGTCGACAGCGAGACCTCGGAAGAGGCGACCACGGAGAATTTCAGACAGATCGGCACGGCCTGCCGCGTGCATCGCATCCATCAGCAGGACGGGCATCTGCAAGTCCTGGTCGAGTGTCTGCAACGCTTCAAGATCGAGGGCTGGGCGCATCCCGAGACGCCGTTTCGCGCCCGCGTGACCTATCTGCCCGAGCCGGAAGGCCCGCCCAACGCCGAGGTCAAAGCCTATGCGATGGCGGTCATCAACACCATCAAGGAGCTGCTGCCGCTCAATCCGCTCTATGTCGAGGAACTGCGTATGTTCCTCGACCGCTTCGGCCCCGACGATCCTTCGCATCTGGCCGATTTCGCGGCCAGTCTCACCACCTCGACCAAGGATCAGCTCCAGGAAGTCCTGGAGATCCTGCCGCTCCTGCAACGCATGGAAAAGGTGCTGGTCCTGCTCAACAACGAGCTGGAACTGGCCCGCGCCCAGCAGAAGATCCGGCGCACGGTCGAGGAGAAGATGCACAAGCAGCAGCGCGAGTTCTTCCTGCGCGAGCAGCTCAAGGCGATCCAGAAGGAACTGGGCATCGCCAAGGACGACCGCACCGCCGAGATCGACAAGTTCCGCGAACGGCTCGAAAAGCTCACCCTGACCGAGCAGGCCCAGAAGCGTGTCGACGAGGAACTCGACAAACTCGGGATGCTGGAGACCGGCTCGCCCGAGTATGCCGTCACCCGCAACTATCTGGACTGGATCACGCTCCTGCCCTGGGGCAAGCATTCCGACGACATCCTGAATCTCAAGCGCGCGCGGCGCATCCTCGACCGCGATCATTACGGTCTGGAGGACGTCAAGGAACGCATCCTCGAATTCCTCGCCGTCGGCATCCACAAGGGCGAGATCTCCGGCTCGATCATCCTGCTGGTCGGCCCGCCCGGCGTGGGCAAGACCTCGATCGGACACTCGATCGCCGATGCGCTCGGACGGCGGTTCTATCGCTTCTCGGTCGGCGGCATCCGCGACGAGGCCGAGATCAAGGGCCATCGTCGTACCTACATCGGCGCCATGCCGGGCAAGTTCCTGCAAGCGATGAAGGAGGCCGAGACTTCGAATCCGGTGATCCTGCTCGACGAGATCGACAAGATCGGGGCGTCCTATCACGGCGATCCGGCCTCGGCGCTGCTGGAAGTGCTCGACCCGGAGCAGAACACCGACTTCCTCGATCATTACCTGGATCTGCGTTTCGATCTGTCCAAAGCGCTGTTCGTCTGCACCGCCAACCAGCTCGACACCATTCCGGGACCGCTGCTCGACCGCATGGAGGTCATCAAGCTCTCGGGTTACATCGCCGAGGAAAAACTCCAGATCGCCAAAAAGTACCTGCTGCCGCGCCAGATCGAACGCGCCGGACTGGGCAAGAAGGCGGTCAAGCTCGACAGCACGACCCTGCGCGCCCTGATCGAGCGCTATGCACGCGATGCCGGCGTGCGTCGGTTGGAGAAACAGCTCGGCAAGATCGTGCGCAAGGTCGCGGTACGGATGCTCGAAGGCGAGGAGATCCCGATCCGGGTGCGTGAGCAGGATCTCAAGGGCTATCTCGGCAGTCCGGTGTTCCGCGACGAGCGCAAGCTCTCAGGACCGGGCGTGGTCACGGGGTTGGCCTGGACCGCCATGGGCGGGGCGACGCTCTCGATCGAGGCCGCGCACACTCACAGCTTCACGCGCGGCTTCAAGCTCACCGGCCAGCTCGGCGACGTGATGAAGGAATCGGCCGAGATCGCCTATGGCTATGTGGTCAGCCATGCCCAGGACTTCGGGGTCGATCCCGCGTTCTTCGAGAAGTCCTTCATCCATGTCCATGTCCCGGCCGGCGCCACGCCCAAGGACGGCCCTTCCGCCGGCATCACCATGGCCTCGGCGCTGCTGTCGCTGGCACGCAAACAGCCGGTGCGGCGCATCGCCATGACCGGCGAGATCACCCTCACCGGCGAGGTGTTCCCGGTCGGCGGTATCCGCGAAAAGCTCATCGCCGCCCGTCGCGCCGGGATCAAGGAGATCATCCTGCCCGCCGACAATCAGGGCGACTTCGAGGAAGTGCCCGAGCATGTGCGCAAGGGACTGGAGGTCCATTTCGCCTCGCGCTTCGAGGACGTGCTGCCCTGGCTGTTCAAACGCTGAACCGAGCGGGCTGAACCGCACCGCCGCCGCGCCGGCTCAAGGAATCGCACGACACGCCGATACACTCGCCATGTAGGCGGGTGCGGGCATCGGCGACAGGGCTGGCCCGCTCCCAGGTCGAATCATCGGCGTCTTGCCTGGAGTCAGCGGTGAACAACAGACTGGAACGCGAAGGCCCGACAGTGGCGGGTACGAGGGGCGTGGTCGAGTCGATCGACGCCCATTGGCAGGACGAGCGGCTGTGGCTGGAACTCGTCTCCGATCCAAAGACCCGTCATTGGTCGGTACGGGTGCGGGATGAATTCGGGCAGCGTGTGCAGCGTCAACTTGGTCTCGATCGGGCGCTGGGGATGCTGGCCTGCGGCGCACGCGGTCGCGCCCGCCCGCCGCTGAGCCGGAGGGACGTCTGAATGTCGGTCGAGATGCCGGTTTCACGGCGGTTCGTGCGTTCGAGCGTCAGTGAGCCGTCGTTTCAGGCCGCCATTGGACAGAATGACGCCCAATCAAAGGCTTGGAGCCAGTTGGCACAGCTTTCGCTATATCCGGAACATGGCTCATCTTTCCGGGGGCGTCATGTGTCATCCCATCATCAAATCGATTCTGCGCGACTGGCGCTCGTTCCCACGGCCGGCCCGAGTCGCCGTCAACCTCCCGAGACCATCGATACCGTCCGCTTCCTGCAGGCCGTCACCGCCTCACTGGAGCTCGACGAGGTGCTCGACGCGCTCAACGAATTCCTGCATCAGGCCTTCGAACACGGCGGCTGGGAGTATCGCGCCCCGAACGACGAGTTCCGTCTGACCGGCGGTCGCTCCGAGCGTCATCGGATCGAATACAATCTGACGCTCAACGGCCAGGACTTGGGCGCGCTCAAGCTCATGCGCGGACGGCGTTTCTCCGAGGACGATCAGCAACGCATCGAGGGACTGCTGGCACTCGCCGCGCCCGCTGTCCAGAACGCCCTGCGTTTCTCGCACGTCAATCGCCAGCTGGAGCGCGACCCCCTGACGGGACTCGGCAACCGCCGCGCCCTGACGCTCCAGGGCGAATACTGGCGCGCCGACAGCGTGCGTCATCACCATCCGCTCTCGATGCTGGTCCTGGATCTGGATCGCTTCAAGGCCGTCAACGACACTTACGGCCACCCGGTCGGCGACCGTATCCTGTGCAAGGTCGCCGAGACCCTGATGACCGTGACCCGTACCGCCGATCTCTGCGTGCGTCTGGGCGGCGACGAATTCGTCGTGCTCCTGCCCGAGACCGGTCCGGAAGCGGCCCAGGACTGCGCCGAGCGCATCCGCTGCGCACTGGAACGGCAGTTCGTCGAGACCGAATCCGGCCGGCGCGTCGGGATCAGCGTGAGTATCGGCGCCGCGACCCTGAGATCCGACATGAGCCTCGATCAGCTCTACCAGCACGCCGATGCGGCCCTCTATGTCGCCAAGCAGGCGCGTGACACCGACAACGCCGGGCCGCGAACGGCTCCTATAACCGCTTGCGGGCACCGGACGATACGTAAGGAGTGATGGGATCGACACCGCTCGACGGCGACTTCGTTTAGACTGTCCCGCCATGTTTGCGTCATCATCCTCCAAACAAGCCTCGGGGCAGCAAGTAGCATGTTGAAGAACACTCGATTGAGCGTGAAGCTGGCCGCCAGTTTCTTGGCGATGGCGGTGATCCTATTGATCCTTGGTGTCCTGGGTATCAGGGGTGAGCTGAGTATGCGTGATCATCTCATCGCGATGAGCCAGGAGAGTCTGCCGGCGATCGTGCAACTCAATCGGCTCAATTACGAGCGCGCTCAGATCCGTAGTCAAACCTATGAGACCAAGGGGCTGACGACCTGGGGACCGCGCACACGAGAACTGCTCGAACAGGTTCTGCGCCAGCGTGTCGCCTCCTGGACCATCGTCGAGGATGCGCTCGCCCGACTCGAGAAGCTCCCGCAGTCCGTCAGTGAGCAGGCCGTCTTCTCGGCCCTCAAGACCGATTACGCGAGCTGGCGCGAGCATTACGCCGAACTCGATCGCCTGACGCGCGGGATGCTCGATGCCCAGGATCAGGACACCTATTCCGCCGTGCTGGCGCAATTTGCACAGCGGGTCGACGAGAGCTTCCTGGTCTCCGACCGGGTCGGCGTGCTCATCGAGTCCCTGGTCGCGCTCAGAAACACGTCTTCCGGCGACAGGCTGGCGCAGGCCCTCAAGGAGGGGGATTTCATGGTCATGCTCTATGGAAGCGGTATGGCCGTGGGCCTGATCCTGGCCGCCATCCTCGGTTTCCTCATCACCCACAGCACACTGCGTCAGCTCGGCGGCGAGCCGGCGCGGGTGGTGGCCGTCGTCAACCAGCTCGCCGAGGGCGACCTGACGACCACTATCCAGCTGCGTCCAGGAGACAAGACCAGCCTCATGGCGTCCATGGCGCGCATGGTCGAGAACATGCGGCGCGTGCTGCGCGACGTCTCCAACGCCAGCTCTCAGGTCGCGGCCGCCGCCGTCGAACTCTCGGCCACCAGCGAGGAGACCAATCAGCAGGTGCGCCTCGAGCAGTCCGAGACCGATCAGGTCGCCACCGCCATGAATGAGATGACGGCCACGGTCGAGGAGGTTGCACGTCATGCCGCCGCCGCCGCGCGCGCCGCCCAGGAAACCGACCACGAGACCGAGGCCGGCAGCGAGGTCGTGGCACAGACGATCTCGGCCATCGACCTGCTGGCCCAGGAGGTCGAGTCGGCCAGTCAGGTGATCGCGCGACTCTCCGAGGACAGCACCGAGATCGGCGCCGTGCTGGACGTGATCCGGGGCGTGGCCGAGCAGACCAATCTGCTGGCGCTCAACGCGGCCATCGAAGCGGCGCGCGCCGGTGAGCAGGGACGCGGCTTCGCTGTCGTAGCCGCCGAGGTGCGGACTCTGGCCAGCCGCACCCAGTCCTCGATCCAGGACATCCAGGAGAAGATCGAACGGGTGCAGAACGGCTCGACGGGTGCGGTGTCGGTGATGGCCAAGGGGCAGGAGATGGCGCGCGAGAGCGTGGCTCAGGCCCAGCGTGCCGGCGAATCGCTCCAGGCCATCAGCGCCGCCATCACCAGCATCACCGACATGAACCGCCAGATCGCCAGCGCGGCTGAGGAACAGACCGCCGTGGCCGAAGAGATCAACCGCAACATCCACACCATCTCCTCGACGGTCGATCAGACCGCCGCCGGCGCGGCCCATATCGCCAGCGCCAGCGAAGAGCTGGCGCGGCTGGCCAGCATGCTCCAGGAGCGGGTCGCGCGCTTCAGGCTCTGAGGTCGGAGAATCCCGTCACTCCAGCGGGTCGTCGTCGTGCCGGACGAACCGCTGGATCAAGTCTTCCAGAACCGCTGGATTGAGGGGCTTGACGATATGCTCGTCGAGGCCGAACGCCAGACAGCGTTCGCGCTCGCTGTCCAGCCCCAGTGTGCTCAGGCCGATGATGGGGGTGCGTCGCGCGCCCGGCTCCTCCAGACGGCGCATGGTACGCGCGACCTCGATCCCATCGACGTCCGGCAGGTAGAGATCCAGGAAGACCAGATCATAGGTCTCGGATCGGAACTGCTCGATGGCCAGCCCGCCGCTGTTGACGATCAGGGTCTCGTGGCCCCACTCCTGGAGCAGGGTGCTGGCGAGCTTCTGGTGCAGCAGCCCGCTCTCGACCAGCAGGATGCGCAGACGCTGGCGGTACTCGACCAGCATGTGCCGGGTGAGCAGCGGACGCGCCTGCCGGGTCGAATCCAGCGGTACGAGCAGCCGCGTGAGCAGCTCGCGCAACTCGCGCGGCGAGGCCGGTTTGGTGAGGAAGGCGTCGATCCCGACCTCGCGGCAGCGCTGGGCGTCGCCGCGCTGTCCGATCGAGGCCAGCATCACGAGCGCCGCCCGCTCGGTCGGGAGTGCGTCTCTCAGGCGGGCCGCCAACTCGAATCCGTCGAGCTCGGGCAGCGTGGAATCGAAGACATAGACGTCGAATGCCTGACCCCGTGCCTGACAGGCGCGCGCCAACTCCAGCGCCTGACGCCCGGCGCCCGCCTCCTGGACCTCGAATCCCCAGTGTCTGAACCAATAGGCCAGCGTGCGCCGTGCGATGGTCTGATCGTCGACGATGAGCGCGCGTCTGCCGGGCCAGCTCGCCAGCAGGCGCGGGGCGGCCTCGCTGGAGTCCAGGCGGACGAGGGGGATCATCAAGTGCAGGCTCCCGGAGTCCTGGGTCTCGATCCAGAGCCGGCCGCCCATGCGTTCGACCAGGCGCGCACAGGTGGTCAGACGCAGTCCGCCATCGCTGAAGTCCGGTGTCTGTGCCGCATCCGTCGTCGCGGCGGGATCGATCAGGCGCTGCAGCTCGGTGAGCGGAGGTCTGAGGCCCAGGATCGAGAACTGGATCCAGTCCAGCGTCGGATCCTCGCGGCTGAGTCGCCGTGACTGAAGACACAGCCTGTCATCGCGACCGAAGACGAGTGCTGTATTCCAGAGCGTGGTCAGCACCTGACGGATGCGGCTCGGATCCCCCTGACTGTGGGTCGGCAGGGCGTCGAGTCGTTCGTACTGGATCTCGCGTCCCTGGCTTCTGGCGGTGGTCGCGAGCGTGTCGATCAGGTCGGCGATCAACACCGAGGGATTGAAGGGGATCCGCTCGATGGTCATCTGGCCGGTCTCGATGCGTGTGAAATCGAGCAGTTCGTCGATCTGGCCGAGCAGGCGGGCGGACGCCGAACGAATGTGATCGAGATAGTGGCGCTGGGTCTGTTCGAGTGACGTATGCAGCGTCAATTCGCTGAGTTCGAGGATGTCCTTGACCGGGGCGCGGATCTCGTGGCCGATGTCGGCGAGACGCTGGTTCCTGGCGCGGTGTGCCGATTCGATCCCGTGCTGGAGTTCGATACGGCGGCGTGCGCCGCGCGCGGCCTGGGCCAGGGTCATGGCCACTAGGGCCAGTCCCTGCTGGAGGTCGGGTGTCGGCTCACCGGCCGTCGCCGGACGCACGAGGATCAGGAGACCGAATCCGGGGAGGCGCGCGGCCAGTACATGGCCCATCTCGCCCGAGGTCAGGATCGGGAGTCCCTGTGGACGTTCGGCCAGGGCCGTTTCCAGCGCGCCCGGCGACCAGTCGTCCCAGAAGGCGCCATAGAGCGGATCGCGTGGCAGTGCATCCGGGTGCAGGCAGACGAGGGTGGGCTGTCCGGGTGGAGTGGAGGCCGGAGACTCCAGCACGGCGCCGCCGCCCGCCTCCAGCAGGCGCACCATCTCGGCCAGAAAACGCTGGAGCATCGGCTCCAGTTCCAGTGAGTCATCGATCGCCCGCGACAACTCGCCGAGCAGCTCGTAGGCATTGGAGGGGGTCATGATCGTCGATGGTCCGAGCGGGCGTTGCGCGATGTTCGGGCGGCTCCGCGGAGGGTGTGGAACGCCCTCCGTCGAGCCCATTCAACGAATCACTATAATCGAGTCACCCGGCTTCGTCATCCCGGGTCGAATGATGGCGGCGATCCCTCGCCGTCGGATCTCAGTCGGCGTCCGTGTCTGAGGCCGGTGTTGTGCCGACCGGGGCCGGCGCCTTGTCAGTCACAGGCGACTCAGGCGCGGCGGGCGCGGCGGATTCCGGTTGCGCGTCTGTGGCCGTTGTCGGCTCGGGCTGGACGATGAGCTTGGAGCGCTCCAGATCGACCCAGTCCATCAGGTCGTATTTCGAGAGTTTGAAGGCTTGTGGACGGGCGGCATCCTTGAGCACATAGTCCTCGCTCCCGGCGAGCCTGGCGATCCGGTAGGCGCGTGACTCGCCCGCGCTTAGTTCGATCTTCAGCTCGAGCACGGGGTTCGACGCGTCCTCGGCTGGGGCCTCTGTCGCGGCGAAGACGTCGCGATAACTCAGGTTGGCCAGGGTACGCACCAGCTCGCGTGCCTTGTCCTGGTCCAGCGGCTCGTCCGCGCCGGCGCCGGCCAGACGCCAGTCCTCGCCGTCCTTCTCCAGACGCCAGTCGGCGCCTTTGATGGCGGTGATCTTCGCCTGATCGAGGCGCAGCTGCCCCTGGTCGAGCCAGTCGACACGGCGGTTGGAGACGTCGGCGATCGCCAGATCCAGCTCGTAGACGGCCGAGTCGTCCGCCGGGCGGCCGAACAGCCGCTTGAAGCGCGGTGTCTCGCCCAGGATCAGGGTCGCGATCTGTCCCTGTGCGCCTTCGAGCGTCAGACGCCGGTTGAAGCCGGTGTCGGCGACCTTGAAGCGTTCGCGCGCCTCGGCGCTGGTGGCCACGGGTAGCGGGCGTTTGAGGCCAGCCAGCGTGGCCAGGAGTTGATCGGCCTTGAAGCCGGCGGCCGGGAAGTCGCCCAGGCCGCCGATCACCCAGGCGCTGCCGTCGCGCCGTTCGAGGCGCACCGGATCGGCGCCGTCCGAGCTTTCGATACGGATCGCCGTCACCTGCGCCGGCTCGAAGTCGATGAGCGGCGTTTGCGGGGCGAAGGCGCGCGTGCTCGGGGCGCTCAGGCTCTGGCCGAGTGCGATCAGCAGTTGCAGCGCGAGCAGTCCGGCCAGCCCCATGACCAGGGGGGTGCGCAGATCCGGACGCCAGCCGAGATCGGTCTGAAGGCTTGGTGCGCTGGTGTCGGCGGCGGTCTCGCTCGCCGACTTCGAGAGCGATGTCGTGTTGGTCGCTGTCATGATTCACTGACCTCCTTGACCCAGGATGGCGGCATGGTAGCGGGCGCGACGGGCGCGGGCGCGACGATGCAGCGCGTAGACGAGCGCCAGTCCGCCGAGTGCCAGCAGATAGTTGAGCGACTCCCAGAAGAGGCGTGCCTCGCGTCCGATCGGATCGAGCAGACGTCCGAACTGACCCTGGCCGCGCAGCGACAGCAGTCCACGATCCTCCAGCGACCAGTCGATGGCGTTCTGGACCAGTTCGAGCGGCTTGAGATAACGGCTCTGGGTGGCCTCGTTGGCAAGACTGATGGCGGTGTCGCCGAGGAAGCTGGACGAGCCGAGCAGGATCAGCCGCGCCGACTCGGGCGAGCTGTCGATGACGGCCGAGATGACCGGCTGTTTGGAGCCTTCGGCATTGTTGTTTTCCTCGGGCGTCGATGAGGCGGCCTCCACGTCGGTGTCGGACTCGGCACTGGCTTCCTCCTTGGCCAGTAGCGGCGATGGCTGACCGGCGAACGGCGAATCGAACCGTCCTTCGACAGCCACAGCCAGCAGCTTGCGTCCGCGATCCTCGCCCTTGGGGAAGCCGAGCGCACCATGGGCCTCGAAGTCGGGCTGCATGTTCTCCGAATCGCTGCTCCAGGCGGCGTCCGAACTCTGGAGCAGGCGCGTGACCCTGCGTCCGGCGTTCTTCGTCGCGTCGAGCGTGATCGGCGAGGACCAGTTGAGCGTGATCTGACCCAGACCGGCGGTGATCGGGCTGTCCTCGGCCAGTCCCTCGCCCCGGATGTCGGGGAAATAGGGATAGTCGAGCGTCTGGATCTCCTGGACCGTGAAGCCGCCCAGATCGCGCTGGACCGGGATCGGGAAGGGTGTGTTGCGCGGATCGAGCACCAGGCTGGATTCGAGCTTCAGGCCATGCTGCGCGAGCCAGTCGCCCAGCCCGGTGTCGATCTTGCGCGCGCCGATGGCGCCGCCGGTCAGATCCAGATTGAAGCTGGAGGCGGCCAGGATCACGGTTCCGCCCTGCATCAGGAATTGGTCGATGGCGAAGCGCTGTTTCTCGTCCAGCGACTCGGGACCGACGACCAGCAGCAGATCGGCGTCCTCCGGCACCTGACCCGAGGTGAGATCGGTCTCGCGCAGGTTGAAGCTGTCCTGGAGCGTCTGACGCAGCAGGCTGTAGTCGTCGCCCGTCGAGCCGCCCATGCCGAAGGGGTTGGGCTTGGGGCCGGGCGCGAAGAGTGCCACGGTGCGCAGTACGCCGGGTGCGAAACGCTTGATCGCCGATTCGATCGAACGGTTCAGCCCACTGCGGTCCAGCGATTCGGGCAGCGGCACCGGGATGCTCCGTGCGCCATCCTCTAGCACCAGATAGAAATAGAAGGGTGTGGGATCGAGCAGACTGACCACCAGCGGCTCGAAGCCATACTGCTCCTGGATCGTCTTGGCCAGGGCGCCATCACCGGCCGCCGGATCCTGGATCTCGAAGCTGAAACGGCCGTTCGACTTGGACTGCAACTCACCGAGGAGCGACTCCAGATCGGTGCGCAAACCGGGTAGCGGTTCGGGCAGCGTGTCCGATGCCGAGACGAACGCCTTGAGCGTCAGCGGCTTGGACAGGTTGGCGAACAGATCGCCGCCGCCCTGATAGCCCTGGAGCACCTTGCGGATGGTGCGCGTCAGGTCGTACTCAGGATGGCGCAGACGCACGTCGAGATCCGTCTCGCTGCGGACCTTGACGTCGATCAGATCCTGGAAGCTCAGGGTCTCGTACTGATCGCCGTATTTGATCAGGATGTCGAAATAGGAATTGACCACGGCGGCCTGATACTTGGTCGCGGTCTGGAAGGCGACCGGACGGATGCCGTACTGCTCGCCGGCCTCGCGCTCCAGCTCTGGCGACTGCTGAGGATCGACGATCTCCACGCGCACCCTGTCGCCGCCGGCGATCTGATATTCCTCCAGCAGGTCGCGCAGTTGCGGGACCAGCGGCGCGAGCAGCGGATGGGTCTGGGCGCTGAAATAGCCTCGGATCAGCAGCGGTTCCTGGAGCTGATCCAGATAGGTCCGGGTGGCCTCGGAGAGACTGTAGAGCCGGCCCTCGGTCAGATCGGCGCGCGCGCCGGTCACGCCCTGCATCCAGAGATTGGCGGCGATCAGATTGGCCACCGCCAGCCCCGTAACCAGGGTCCAGCGCCGATGATGACGCGGATTGGCCTCCGGCTCGGCCCAGCGCAGACGTTCCAGGCCGTGGATGGTGAGTGCCAGGAAGACGCCGGTCAGGCTCAGGTAGTAATAGAGATCACGCACATCGATCACACCGCGCGTGATCGACTCGAAGCGTGCGCCGCTGCCGATCAGCCGCAGGAGTTCACCGCCGCCGTGTCCGACCAGACTGGTGAGCGCCGGCGAGCCGATGACATAGAAGGCCGCGCTGACCAGGGTCGCGCCGATCAGGGCCACGATCGGATTGTCGGTCCGTGCCGAGACGAAGAGTCCGATGGCGACATAGGCCGAGGCCAGCAGCAGCGCCGCCAGATAGGCGCCGATGACCGGCCCCCAGTCGAGCGGCCCGAGCAGCGAGACCGTGATCGGCAGCGGCAGGGTCAGGGCCAGCGCCACGGCGACCAGCCCGAGCGCGGCCAGGAACTTGCCGAGCACCAGCTTGGGCGTGGCCACCGGCAGGGTCAGCAGGTTCTCCAGCGTCCCGGCGCGCCGCTCCTCGCTCCACATTCGCATGGTGAGCGCGGCGCACAGAAAGATCAGCAGGATCGGCATCCACTCGAACAGCGGACGCGCGTCGGCGATGTTGCGGGCGAAGAAGGCATCCACCCAGAAGAAGACGAACAGCGACACCGCCAAAAAGGTGCCGATGAAGATATAGGCCACCGGCGAGCCGAAGAAGGCCGCCAGCTCGCGGCGGGCCACGCGGACGATCTCAGCCATGGGTCGCCTCCATCCGTTCCAGGGTCACGGCGCCGAACAGCGCCTCCAGGTCTTGGCGTTCGGTCTCCAGACCGTGCAGCGACCAGCCGCGCTCGCAGACGGCGCGGGCGACGCCGGGCGCAGCCGATTGAGCGTCGTCGGTTTCGAGCGCGAAGCGATGGCGCGTACCGTCCTGATCCAGCAGGACCGCCGAGCCGATACCGTCCAGCGCCGAGAGCGCCGGCAGCGCCTCGTCCGGATCGCGATCCAGCGTCACCACCAGACGCGGCCGGCGTCCGATGGCGTCGAGCCGGCTGTCGAGCGCCAGTTGACCGCCGCGCATGATGAGCACCCGCCCGCAGACCGCCTCGACCTCCTGCAGGATGTGGGTCGAGATGATGAGCGTGGCCTCGCGCGCCAGCTCGCGCACCAAGGCGCGCATGTGCTGGATCTGGGCCGGGTCGAGTCCGTTGGTCGGCTCGTCGAGGATGAGGATGCGCGGCTCGTGCAGGATCGCCTGGGCCACGCCGACGCGCTGACGGTAGCCGCGCGACAGGGTGCCGATGGCGGCGGTCGCCTTGGCGCCGAGTTCGGTGCGCTCGACGGCCCGACGGATCGCCGCCGGACGTCGGTCGGGCGCCAGACCCAGCAGGGATGCCTGATAGTCCAGTGAATCGAGCACCGTCATCTCGGGATAGAGCGGACAGTTCTCGGGCAGATAGCCGATGCGGCGTTGCGCCTCGCGGCGTTGTTCGGCGATGTCCAGTCCGTCGATCCGGATCGTTCCGGCACTCGGTTCGAGATAGCCGGTCAGCATCTTCATGATGGTGGTCTTGCCCGCGCCATTGTGGCCGAGCAGACCCACGATCTCACCCGTGTCGATGCTGAACGAGACGTCCTGGACCGCCTTGAGTGCGCCATAGTGGCGACTGAGGTGGCGAACCTCGATCATTGAGTCTCTCCTGTCTCGATTGCTCGCGGTGTCTTGGAGGGTAGGGCACAGCGGCCCCATACGGGCGCGGATTTCAACCAAGCCGGTCGCGGCGCGCAAGTGGGCGATGAAACGAGAACGGGGGCAGCGCCTGAGTGCCGGAATGAAAAACCAATCCAATCAAATAATTGGGCAATGCAGCCCCAAGCTGGACGCTCGGTTAAACTTTGTTAAGGCCGGCATGATGGATGGCGCGTTTTCGATCTCAGTCGGCCGTCCAGCAGAAACGGCCCCGCCCAGTCTCCTTGGCGCGATACATGGCCATGTCGGCCGTCGTCAGCAGGGCATCCAGGGTCCGCTCGCCGTGATCGAGCACGAGACCGATCGAGGTACCCAGAAGGCAGTCCCGGTCCTGAATCCGAACCGGACGCTCGAAGACGCCCAGACATTTGCGCGCCACCAGTTCGGCGATCTCGCGGGCCTCATCCGGATCGAGATCCGCCAGCAGGATGACGAACTCATCGCCGCCGATGCGTGCCAGCGTGTCCTCGCCACGGATCACTCCGCTCAGGCGTGTGGCCACTTCGCGCAGGGCCGCATCGCCCGCCCCATGTCCCAGGCTGTCATTGATGGTCTTGAAGCCGTCCAGGTCGAGATAGAGGATCGCGAGGCCGTATCCATGACGCTGTGCCCGCGCCTGCGCATGCTGGACATGGGTCGCCAAGAGCTGACGATTGGGCAGTCCGGTCAGGCCATCGTGCCGGGCCAGATACTCCATCTCGGCACGGCTCTCCAGCAGTTTCTCCAGGACGCGATTGAAGGCGGCGGTCAAGTGACCGACCTCGTCGTTGCGCACCACGGGCAGGGGTTCGAGCGGGATCTCGCCGCGCGTCATGCATTCGGCGTGGCGTGCCGCCTCGCGCAGCGGGCGTAGCTGATGGCGCAGTCCGATCACCATGACGAGCAGGAACACGAGTGCCAGGATGGCGCTGGTCGTCAGCATGAAGTCGCGCAGACGCTCGATCGGTGCGAACAGCTCGTGGGTGGGGAGGCGTGCCACCAGGAACCAGCCGCCCGTAGGCACCGAGGCGATGGCGGCCAATTCCTCGACGCCGCCGGCGTTGACGTCGATGCCCACGCCGCGAAAGCCCTGCATCGCCATGTCGTGCTGATGATGGATGCCTTCCTTGGGTGTCGGTGTCAGCGTGATATTGAGATCCGAGGAGCCGAGGAACAGTTGGTCGCGCGGCGAGACCAGGACGAATCCCCCCGTGGCTCCGACCCGCGTGTCATAGAGCGCCTGGACGAAATTGGCCGACTTCAGCCCCGAGACCCCGACCAGCACGGCCCGCACCTGCCCATCGGTGTCGCGCAGGGGCACGGCCATCGGCAGGACCGGCGCCTTGGAGACCGAGCTGAACAGGGGGCGGCCGATCACGAACGCACCCTGGATCGCCTGACGGAAGTAGTCGCTGTCCCCGAGCGAAAGGGCGTCCCGGCCGGGCAGGGGCGGGTAGTCGGCCACCACCATGCCGGTGTCGTCGAGCACCATCAGTCCTTCTGAGAACAGGGGATTGACCGCCTGATGTTCCGCCAGCCTGGCGCGCAGGGCGATCCTGTCGTCCAGGAGCGCCGGCGGCAGATGATCGGCGACATGCCGGAGCAGTTCGCGGCGATTCACGAGGTCGCGGTCGATCTGGGCGGCGACATAGTTGGCCAGCGTCAGCAACTGGCTCGATGTCAGCTCGGTGAGATCCTGGCGCAGATGGCGATCGAGCAGTCCGAACTGGAGACTCGCGTTGAGCAGGATGATCGCCATGCCTGCCAGGATCAGGCGATTGGCCATGCCCTGCGGATTGATGAGACGTGGCATGCGTTTGGGTCGGTGCTCCGATAGGGGGCGTCGGCGACGCGCGGTCTCGTCGCGCCCCGAACAGTGTCGCACGCCGCTCAGAGTCGGACCAGGATCCGTCCATGTGTCTGGCCGGCGAGCACGCGCTCGAACACCTCGGCCAGTCCATCCAGCGCGACTGTTTCGCTCAGCAGTGCGTCCAGGTTCGCCGGCCGCCAATCGTCGGCCAGATGTTGCCACAGTTCGGTACGCAGTGGATTGGGGACATCCACCGAGTTGCAGCCGAGCAGACTCACGCCACGCAGGATGAAGGGCATGACCGTGGTATGCAGCTCATGCCCGCCCGCCAGACCGATGGCGGCGATGTTGCCGCCGGGGACCGTGGTGCGGGTGATCTGGGCCAGGAGTTCGCCGCCGACGTTGTCGATGGCGCCGCCCCATTCGGCCTTCTCCAGCGGTCGGGTCGCGCCGGACAGGGCTTCGCGGCCGATGATCCGCGCGGCGCCCAATCCCTTCAGCCAGTCGTGCAGATCCGGCTTGCCCGAGAGTGCCGTGACCTCATAGCCGAGATGGGCGAGGATGGCGACCGCCATGGAGCCGACCCCGCCGCTGGCGCCTGTCACCAGGATCGGTCCCAGCTCGGGGCGTTGACCATTGACCTGCATCCGCTGCACGGCCAGCGCCGCCGTGAATCCAGCCGTGCCCAGGATCATGGCCGCGCGTGCATCGAGTCCCGCCGGCATGGGCACCAGCCAGTCGCCGGGGACACAGAGGTATTCGGCATAGGCGCCGTCGTGGTCGAAGCTCAAGCCCCAGCCGGTGGCGATGACCGCATCCCCGGCTTTGTAGTTCGGATGTCGGGAGACCTCGGCTTCGCCCGCCGCATCGATGCCGCCGACCAGGGGAAAGGTCCGCAGGATCTTGCCGCGACCCGTGCCGGCGAGCGCGTCCTTGTAGTTGACGCTGGAATACTGGACCCGGATCAGCACCTCGCCCTCAGCCGGTTCCGGCCTGGGTCGCTGTTCGATCCCAGCATGATGGCCCTGGTCGTCGTTGTGGATACGGAAGGCTGAGTACAGATGCATTGTATGGACCCTGAAACAGATGTTGATGCATGCGTTCGGCGGTTCAGGTTCAGTAGCGACGCGCCATCGCTCTGACGTATTCCGCCTCGCGCCCATCGAGACCATAGAGCCGAAACACCGCCTCATCGACGGCGTCCCGATCGCTTTCGAGCGCCACGGTCGCCAGTTCGGCGCGCAGCGTTTCCGGCACCTCCGTCCAGCGCGGAATCCGCAGACGCTTGAGCGATGACGCCTGAATCCGTGGATGGCCGGCCGAGCGTGTGTCATAGGTCGCGACCATCGCCATGGCCACCGATGAGCGCAGAACCGCCTGGAGCGCGCGCGGCTCCCATTCGGACATGGTGACATAGCACAGGCTGTGATGCGGGTAGAAATGCCCCTCGTCGAACACCACCAGCGTCTCGCCCCGGATGTCGGCCATCAGCAGCTTCGGCCGTTCGACCAGACTCGGGTCGATGCGGTCGATGGTGCGATACCAGGCCGTCGGGTTGCGTCGGGCGACATGCCGCCCCGCGATCGCCGCCCGATGCCGTTCCAGATATTTCGCCAGCCGTGGATGCTCGTCGAGATCGACCAACCGACCATCCGCTCGGAACGGATTGATCACCCCCTGGCCGTGCCACCGGATCTCACCATCGGCCAGATCCCGGGCCATGACCAGCGGCAGCTTGCAGGCCGGCTCGACCGGCAGGCTCGGATAGTCGTCGATGAAGACGCGGTCACAACCGGTGGCCACGCCGAGTCCGACCTTGCAACCGACCTCGTCCAGCGTCGGATAGGCCTGTTCGAGCCGACGGATCACGTCCAGGTGCTCTCCGCCGTCGAGCAGCCAGGGCGCGTCGCGTCTTGCGCCGCCGAGCCGTACCTCGGCGACCAGCGTCTCGTCCGGTGATTCGGCCCCCAGGGTCGCGACCAGATAGGGCAGTTGTTCGATCAGACTCAAGACGCCCGGCTTGACGAGGCGCGTCGTGCCGAGTGTGTCGGCAGGCGGCTCGACAGGCGGGCGCTCGATGAACGTGAGCGCGGCGAGCCCGTTCGACGCCAAGGCATCGAGACCTTCGAGGTCGATGAAATGCGTCAGCGTGAACTCCAGCGTGACCTTCGCACGCAATGGGCCGCCGGATTTGTTCCTCAGCCAGCGGCCGGCGCAGACGAATCCGAGCCGTCCGTCGGGCGCCAGCCGATCCAGGGCGCGCTCGAAGAAGGCGATCGAGAGATCGGCACGATCATAGAGGGTGTGGAAACGCCGCCGGTACTCACGCCGCAGGACGCTGGGCAGGCGCTCCAGACGCACCTGGGGCGGTCGTCCGACCACGCAATCGAACTCGCCGCGCAGATGACAGAGCAGGAAGTCGTCGCGGATCAGCCAGACCGTGCGCAGCCGGTGCGCATCGCGTTCAGAGAGCCCCGCCGCGACCAGTCGCGCCTCGACAGCGCGCGCGGTCGCGTCATGGTCGGCGATGTGCGGCTCGACGGCACGAATGGTCTCGCGCAGCTCGCGCACCGCCTCGCTCGCCTGACCGCCGGCCAGACTGTAGGCCGCGAGCAGACGCTCGATCGCGGCCAGCAGCACCTCGCCCTGGCCGAACGCCGGTTCGAGCAGCCGTAAGCGATACAGCGGTCGGTCGGGCGTATAGCCGGCCAGATCCAGGAGGGCGTTCACGACCTCGGGCGGCGTGGAGACGCTATCACGTTCGGTGTCGTGCTGTCGTGCCAGTCGCGACAGTGCGCTCTTGATGGCGGGACAGCGGGCCGCGGGGCCAAGGACGTCTAGAAGCGGACTCATCGAGAATCAGACGATCGATCACTTGGGCAGGATGAAGAAACGTTAAGCTTATACCGTGCGCTGGTCGACTCGACTACACTAGTTCGAATCATTCTCTACAACGATCTCAGTTCCATCAACGCACCACAAGGAGCCCCCAATGGCCATCAGTTTGCAAAAAGGCGGTAACGTCAGTCTGACCAAGACCGATCCGGGTCTGACCAATGTCCAAGTCGGACTGGGCTGGGACGCGCGTTCCACCGACGGCGCGGCCTTCGATCTGGACGCCAGTGTGTTCCTGGTCGGCGATGACGGCAAGGTGCTGTCGGACGGTCACTTCGTCTTCTACAACCAGAAGACCTCGCCCGACGGCGCCGTGATCCATGCCGGCGACAACACCACGGGCGCCGGCGAGGGCGACGACGAGACCGTCTCCATCAATCTGCCGGGCGTCGAGGCGGGCGTGAAGCGCGTGGTCTTCGCCGTCACTATCCACGAGGCCGAGAGCCGCAAACAGAACTTCGGCATGGTGCGCAACGCCTTCATGCGCGTGCTGAACAAAGACAGCAGTACCGAGCTGGCCCGTTTCGACCTCTCCGAGGACTACTCGACCGAGACGGCCATGATCTTCGGCGAGATCTACCGCAACGGCGAGGAGTGGAAGTTCAAGGCTGTCGGCCAGGGCTTCGCCGGCGGCCTGGGCGCGCTGGCCAAGGATCACGGCGTCAACATCGGTTGATTCCAAGCTGCCAGCGTCCGGCGATCGGCTTCCAGCAACAGCGCTGGCGGCTGGTCGCCGGTTGCCGGACGCCTCATTGCTTTCATCCGCTAGGGGAGGCCAAGCCATGCCAACCTTCACGGTCACTGGAGAGATCGATCCGTTTCTGCATGTGAGTCTGAGCAAGGGCGAACGGGTCTTCTGCGAGTCCGGCGCCATGGTCATGATGGAAGAGCCGCTGCAAGTGAAGGGCCAGATGCGCGGCGGCTTCGGACGTGCGCTGCTGCGGCGTCTGGCCAATGACGAGTCCTTCTTCCAGCAGGAGATCGAGGCCGTCGGCGGCGACGGCGACTGTCTGCTCTCACCGACCATGCCCGGTTCGATCGAGCTGCTCGACGTCACCCCCAGTTCGTCCTACACACTCTCCGACAGCAGCTTTCTCGCCGCCGAATCCGGCGTGCAAGTCAATCCACGGCTCAATACGGTCGGCGGCGGGCTGTTCGGCGGCACCGGCGGTTTCGTGATCATGGAAGCGGTTGGGCAGGGCAAGCTGGCCGTGTCGGGTTTCGGCTCGATCTTCACCCTGGATGTCACGCACGGTCGCGATATCGTCATCGACAACAATCATGCGGTGGCCTGGTCATCGAGTCTGCTCTACGAGGTCGGGATGCCGCGCACGGGCGGCGGCTTCTTCGGCTCGATCGTCAACTCCGTGACCTCGGGCGAAGGGTTGGTGATCCGGTTTCGCGGTCAGGGCAAGGTCGTCATCTGCTCGCGCAACAAGACCATCTTCCGACCCCAGCAAGGGCAATGACCGCGTGCGCATTCCAGCCGTTTCAACAATCACCACGTATCCAGCAATCCATGCCGCGCCAGACGCGGTTCATCACTGAGGAGTCGTCATCATGGGCATCAGTCTTCAGAAAGGTCAAAAGATCTCGCTCGAAAAAGAGGCCGGCGGCGGTCTGACCCGCATCGTCATGGGCCTGGGCTGGGATGCCGCTCAGTCCGGCAAGGGCGGTCTACTGGGCGGTCTGTTCGGCGGCGGCGGGAACGACAGCATCGACCTCGACGCCTCCTGTCTGCTGTTCGACGAAGCAGGCGAGCTGGTCGACGCGGTCTGGTTCCGCCAGCTCACCAGCCGCGACGGCAGTATCCATCACACCGGCGACAACCGCACCGGTGAGGGCGCGGGCGACGACGAGCAAATCAAGGTCGATCTCGCGGCGGTACCGGCCAACGTCAAGAGTCTGGTGTTCACCGTCAACAACTACACCGGCCAGGATTTCTCGCAGGTGGCCAATGCCTACTGTCGCATCCTCAACGGTGCGAACAACAGTGAGATCGCCCGCTATGATCTGAGCTGTCAGGGCAGCCACTCGGCCATGCTCATGGCCAAGGTCTATCGTCACAATGGCGAATGGAAGATGCACGCCATCGGCGAGGTCGGTCAGGGGCGGACCTTCGAGCAGCTCCTGCCGCAGATCAAACCGCATCTTTGAGAACGTCCGTGCTATGTAGCGCTCTTACCTGAAACCGCTCAACCGATGACCACGTCGGTTTGGGGCAGGCGTTCCAGCAGGGCGTGTTGCAGGGCGTGCTTGGCGTCTGTGTCGCCGTGGACGAGGATGATCTTCTTGGGCTTGACCCGCAGGCGGGTGACGAAGTTGATCAGGTCTTTTTGATCGGCGTGGGCGGAGTAGCCGCCGAGGGTATGGATGCCGGCGCGGATGTCGAGGCGGGTGCCGTCGAGGTCGACATAGCCGCCGCGCGGTCCGTAGCGCTGGATTGCCCAGCCGGGGGTGCCGGCGGCCTGGTAGCCGACGAAGAGGACGTCGTGGCGTGGGTCGCCGAGCATGGCTTTGAGGTAGTTGACGATGCGTCCGCCGGCGCACATGCCGCTGGCGGCGATGACGATGGCTGGGCGGGCGCTGCGGGTCAGGTAGTCGACGGTGCGCAGGTGGGTGGCGTGGTCGTCGATGGTGATGAGTTGTTCGAAGTCGAGTGGGTGGCGGCCTGAGTCGAGTCGGCTTTTGGCTTCGCGGTCCCAGTGGTCGCGCAGGCGGGCGTAGCCGGCGGTGAAGTCGGCGGCCAGGGGGGAGTCGAGGATGATGTCGAGGTCGTGCCAGGTGCGTCCTTTGGTCAGGCGTCGTTGGCGATGTTGGTGGATGATGGCTTCGAGTTCGTAGAGCAGTTCCTGGGTGCGGCCGATGCTGAAGGCGGGGATGAGCAGGGTTCCGTCGTTGTCGAAGGCGTGTTCGACGATGGCGCGCAGGCGGTCGCGTCGTGAGCGGCGGTCTTCGTGGAGTCGGTCGCCGTAGGTGCTTTCGAGGACGACGATGTCGGCGGCGTAGGGGGATTTGGGGGCGGGCAGCAGGGGGGTATGGGGAGCGCCGAGGTCGCCGGAGAAGAGGACGCGGGTGGCGGTTCCTCCTTGGCGCAGGTCGCATTCGACGTAGGCGGAGCCGAGGATGTGGCCGGCGGGTTTGAGTCGGAGGCGCAGGCTGGGGTCGCCGGTCGTGAGGCTGTGCCACTGGCCGTAGGGGAGGGGGACGGTGAGTTGGCGGACGCGGTCGAGCACTCGGGCGATGAGTTTGGCGTCGCGCGTGACGCCGACTTTGAGGGCGTCTTCGATGACGAGTGGGAGCAGCTCGGCGGAGGCTTGACTACAATAGATGGGAGACTTGAAGCCGGCGGCGAGCAGGTAGGGCAGGCGGCCGATATGATCGATATGTACATGTGTGACGATCAGGGCGAGGATCGGTTCGACGGGGAACTCGATCTGGAGGCGGTCGTGGCCGGCGCCCTGGGTGGATGTTTCGGCGCCCTGGAAGAGGCCGCAGTCGATCAGGATCGATTGGCCGTTGCCGAGTTGGAGTTCGTGGCAGGAGCCGGTGACGCCTGTGGTGGCGCCGTGGTGGAGGATGGTTGGATTTGGCCTGTGTTGATGAGTCATGTTTACCTCGGGTGCCGGCGATGATGCCGCCTCTTGTTGACTCGTTAACTCGGTTTGGGGTCGGTGGACGGCCAGGATCAGACGAAGGTCGCCGGCGATACTCCGAAGCGTTCGCTCAAAGCGCGGATTTGACGAAGGTTGAGTTCGCGCTTGCCGGCCAGGATTTCGGAAACGACGCCCTGACTGCCGATGTCCGATAGATCGCTCTGCCTCAGTCCGTGCTGTTCGATCAGAAACTTCAAGGCTTGCAAACCTGTTGCCTCGGGCAACGGATGGGTCTCGGCCTCATAGTCTGCGATAAGGTCGCCCACGATATCGACGAGTTCCATGGCGGGATGCTGTTCGTTGCCCTGGGCTTCGTCGAGTAGGATTTCGAGCATCTCGATCATGTGAGCGTAGTGGGTTTGGTCGCGGATTGGAGCGATGTCGGTCGCGCGGCGAAAGTTCTCCCAAGCCGGAAGCAGGCGGTTGATGTCGATTTGTGCATTCACGGTTTCCAGGTTCCTCTGTCGTAGTCTTGATGGGTGAGGACGGCCTTGATATACAGGATTTGCTTCTCGAACCGGATATAGGCGATCAGGCGGTATTTGTTGCCGCCGATGTCGAACACCACCAGGTCGCCGACACTGTCAACGCTGTTGAAAGTGGCCTTGAGTTCGGCCCAGTTGGAAAATCGGTTCTTCTCGATCACCCGCCGCCAGCCCTGCAATGGGGCTTCGGCTTGCGGATGGTCGGCCGCGAAGGCCCGCAGTGCGCTGTTGCTGATGACTTTCACCCAAAAAATCTATCTCAATTTGAGATGGCGCTCCATTGGTCGCAGGATAGGCATCTGATCTGAAACCGCTCAACCTATAACCACCTCGGCTATTGCTTCTGCGCTACTATGTCCGGGGCACGGGTCGTCTGGACGAGCCGGAGGTACGGGCGCTGTTGCAAGTAGAGTCCACGGGAGAACCGCTGATGCAGACGTTCATCGATCGATATATTGCGCAAAGGTGAGCAGCGTGGCCGGGCCATGGTGCTCCTACGCCTGATCGAGCGCAAATTCGGCCCGCCGAGTGCGCCGGTGCGCGAGCGGATCACGCAAGCTGACCCCAACCGGCTCCTAGAGTGGTCCGAGTGTATCCTGGACGCCCAAAGTCTGGACAAGGTGTTGCATAAGACTGTCGATTGCCCTGCCTGGGTGGTCTGGTCCGGCTCCTTGCTGGTTCAGATGCATTCCTCAGTAAAATATACTCAAAGTATGGACGGCGGCCTGAATCGAGCCGGCGTTTGGCTTCGCGGTCCCTGTGTTCACGTAAGCGGGTGTAGCCAGCGGTGAAGTCGGGAATCGAGGATGATTTCGAGGTCGTCCCAGGTGCGCCCTTTCGTGAGGCGTCGTTGGCGATGCTGAAGGCGGGGATGAGCAGGGTGCAACCATTGTCGAAGGCATGTTCGACGATGGCGCGCAGGCGTCGACGTCGTGAGCGGCGGTTTTCGTGTTTGAGGCGGATATGCCACTGGCCGTAGGGGGGGACGGTGAGTTGGCGGACGTGGGGTCAAGGACTTGGGTGATGAGTCGGGTGTCGCGTGTGAGGCCGACTTTGAGTGCATCTTCGATGACGAGCGGCAAGCAGGTCAGCGGATGCTTGACTACAATAGATGGGAGAGTTGAAGCTGGAGGCGAGCCTAGGCTAGGCCTCCGATTGGAGGTTTCGGCGCCCTGGAAGATTTCTCAGCCGATTAGGATTAAGCGGCCGTTGCCGAGGTGGTCGTGTTAGGAGCCGTTGACGCTGGTGGTGCCATGGTAAAAGATGACGGAGGTAGAAATATTTTGAATACTCAATGGCGTATCTAAATGTGAAGTTAATTAAAGAAGTTATCCATCGCTCCGCGTGGCTTCTAATTGGAAATATTGCAGCTAGGTCGGCAGCTTTTCTGAGCAATATCATCGCGGCAAGATTGCTTTCTCAAGAGTTGTTTGGGCAGTTTGCATTACTTCGAAATTCAATATCTTCAATTGAGGGCATAATAAGTGGCGCACTTGGCCCTTCAATTATCAAGCGTGTTAGTGAGATTTGCCATAAGGATAAAAATAAAATCGGACGTATTTTCGCGATTATAATTATAACAGATCTGTTGCTAATATTTTTTGTGGCCGCTATTTTTTTTGCGAATTCAGATTTCATAATAAAGCATTTATTTATCGATCAAAAAGAAATTCTTTTGGGATTGCAGATTGGAACACTTCTTCTTATTTCGACAAACATTTCTTCTCTAATGCAATCAATAATGATAGGGCTTGAAGAATTTAAAAAATTAACCTTTGCAGGCTTGGCTTCATCCTGCGTGGCGATTCCATTAATATTTTTTTTTACATATTTCTTTTCTATCTATGGGGCGATCTTTGGGTTGACGTTATATTTTTTTTTGGATTTCTTGTTTAAATATTTGATCATAAATAAAATAACAAATTTTTGTTTGTATTATTTTTTTGAAGGCTTGTTTTTATTTTGGCGAGAAGGAAAAAAAATTCTAATATTTAGCGTGCCGATATTTTTCTCTATGGTAATTAGCAATGTAACACCACTATTCGGAAGATATTTGGTTGTCAATTCGTCTGGCGGTTTTTCCGACATAGCAGTTTTTGATGCGGCATTTCAATGGCTTACAATGATCATGATTGCTACTGGAGCCACAACAAGTGTGGCGCTTCCAATGTTATCAAAGGCATTTGGAAATAAAAGCCTAGTCATCATGAAAAGCATATTCAAAATTAATTTGACAATAAACTTTGCAATATCGGTTTTTATTGCATCCGCTTTTTCTTTTTTTGCGAAAGAAATAATGGCAATATACGGTGAAAACTACGCGCATGGATATAAACTGCTTGTAATTCTTTGCTTTGCTTCTGTTGCTTTTACTTTGTCAAGCGTGCTAAATAAATATGTTATAGCCATCAATAATTCATGGATTGTTTTTATAAGCTCTCTGGTTGGCGCCATTAGTTTTATTGCTGTTCTTGTTTGCACTATTCAGTATCGTGAATATTCACTTGCTTTCGGTTATTTGGCGTTTTATCTATCAAGCGCGTTAACTTATTTTCTGAAAATCACCTATTTCAAAGATAATACTATGCATTAAACAGCGTTTTCGCCAAATATCGCGAATGTGCCAAAAACCAAACGGCATTAAACCGAACAGAAACCCGTATATCTTAACCTCTGAGGTGTTTATGATTAAGTACATAAAAATCATTACTACGACCACTATTTTGGCATCTATGATTTTGTTGCATCCTTTAATCACAATTGCAGATGTAGTGAGTCCAAAATTTTCTCAGTCAACTATTGATCGAGCCATGAGTCTTCCGATACTTACAGACAATGCTGGTCGCTTTGATATTTGGGCCGCCGCGCATTATCTTAGCATAGTTGCTTATTTTAACTCGAATGCCGCATCGTCAGATGGGCGAAGCATTGCTGATCGAACTGTTGAAAATTTAACAAGTGTTGTCAGTCCTGGAAATGAACCAGGACTTCGAGGAATCATGTTTTCATGGGGAGATCATCATGTCGCCGGATTAATTGCATTTGCTAAATACAATCCTGCCGTTTGGGAAAAATTATCTCCGGAGACAAAAGAACGAGCTGATTTGTTGATGCGTGTCGGCACTTTTATTGCCAATATACAACATAATGCAGCGAATCAATGTTATTTAGATATTAAGATGACTGACGCGGGAAACTATAACCCCAATCAGCGAAATTCCATGGTTGCCTGGATGTCATATGCTTACATATATTTCGGTAGTGCGGAGAAAGTTAACAGCGTGCTTTCTTCATTTGATCACCCCGCATTAATCAAAAAGCTTTCTGATTTCGGTTGGTCAAAGCTTACTGCAAGTCTAAGTGGAAGTGACACTGTTAAACTAA
This sequence comes from Allochromatium humboldtianum, assembly GCF_013385175.1. Classification (GTDB taxonomy): domain Bacteria; phylum Pseudomonadota; class Gammaproteobacteria; order Chromatiales; family Chromatiaceae; genus Thermochromatium; species Thermochromatium humboldtianum. Next base: position 486,868 of record NZ_JABZEO010000001.1, read on the forward strand.
TGATTCAAGGTGGTCAATCTACTGCTAGCAAATGCGAAGTGAATCCTGAAGGGGTTCGAAAAGCGTTTACTTTTAAGGGCAGAATAGTAACAGGTGATCCAGGTTGCCCGGCATGGTATGAAACAGGAAGCGAAGTTGCTTATGACCCTTATAATTTATTAAGAAGGGAGGAGTATGATTTTAACTTAGCTGCTCAAATTGTTGATAAGGCATGCAAGATAGATACGAAATGTGGTACGGCAGGGCATATTGCTGATGGCTTCGCCTCCCCAAATCTTGGGGAAATTGGCATGTTTCTTGAGTATAATATCAATGGTCGCAGTAGCCCCGATTATGTTGCTTGGGGGGCAAAAAATTCGCTTTTTCATTTAACCAGCATTATTGCTGCTGGTCTGTGGAAATCTGGAAGTACGGAATACGACGAGATTATAGCGAGATACAAAAATGCAGTGAAAACATGGCTATATCGAGTTGAAGGAAATAAGTGGTATGACACTGCTTTTTGCGAGTTTAAGCCCGGTCCAGATCTTTATTCAGGCAGGGACTTTGCTATTGATCTTTGGAATGCAATGATTGATTCTGATATTGTGTGGTCTTATAAACCAATCATGGGCAGCATGAATACATTAAAAATTGTGCCGCCCAAAATAATTAACGTTGATATGAAAAATTAATGAATTAAAATATGCTGGGGCAGATAAGCTACTTAGTCATTCTTGGAGGTCTATTACTGACAACATTCCGTTGGCCAAGTGTAGGGCTATCGGCTGTTATAGTAATGTTTAGCCTCGAGCAATGGGGGCAGTCATCTTGGGCATTTCTCTTACAGCATAGTACCTTCACGAATATAGCGGTAGGTATTATTGTAGGCATTGGGTTGGTGCGTTGGATCCTATCGCGTCAGCGCGTATTTATTGCGATTCCTAAAGTCACTTGGCTCGTTCTGGCTTTGTTTTTGTTCGCCTATTTATCTACGCTGTGGGGTCTGAGCGACAAAGCCCCTGGGCTTTGGAAGCACCAGATACCCTACATTGCCGTGATTATAGTTTTTGCGCCACTGCTTGTAACACAAGTGAAAGACTATGAAGTGATATTCAATGCGTTGCTAGTATTTGCGTTACCTTTGGTTATATTTTTACTGTTTTTTGTGACTTGGGATAATCGGCGAATTGTCATCCAATCTGGTACCCAAGAGTTTTTTGGTAATCCATTGGAGATAGGAACACTTGGTGCTGTTGTACTATTGATAGCCATGTTCCATAATCCCCCAATCCTGAAGTTCGCTTGGTCTGCTGCTCGATGGTTTGTGACTGCGCTTTGTTTGGGGCTTATTGTCGCGTCCGGTTCAAGGGGTCAACTGCTTGGTGGAATGGCGGCAGTCATTTTGGTCTGGCCGCTGGTTCACCGAATAAAAAGTGTAGGCCGTTTTATTAGCTTGGCAATCAGTCTGTTATTGTTTATTTTGCTCGTCGGATGGGGTATTGAAGAATTTAGCCAAAAAAATATTCGGTGGAGTGAAGATCGCATATCGCAGGATATATCCGGCCGCTTTGATAGCAGTGTAATCATGCTTGAACGCTGGGCAGAGACGCCTTGGAGCATGCTATTTGGCTTAGGTAATTCTTCTTCTTTCGCTATCATAGGAATTTATCCGCACAATGTTCCAGCGGAGGTGTTATCAGAGGAAGGAATTATTGGATTTCTACTTTATGCATCAGTGATCGCACTAACTATTCGATCTGCTGTTCGAATTTTAAGATTGACAACAGAAAATTTGGTTGGGCGACGTACATTTGCAATTCTATTAGGATATTGTTTTTTTACTTTGGTGGTCAGTCTAAAGCAGGGTAGTCTGATTTCTAATCTAAATTTTTTTATGACAACAATACTTCTTGGACAATACGAGATTTTTGTGCGTAAATCGGATTTGTTATTATCTCGTAAAAAAATTTAGGAAATGGCCTAATTAGAAGCCTAATTTTACTCGGAAATTTGGATGGCTTTAAGCAATAATTGTATGCAACGCATTATTTTTATTCAGCCTGCATTGCCAAGCTACCGTATCAACTTTTTTGATCGGCTCTGGCAGTTTTATGGTGATAAAATTAACGTTTATTTCAGTCCGACAAATATGGGTGCGTTGACGGATAGGGTTATTGAACATTCGTGGGCACGCAGGCTTGGTCAAATCCGGCAGATAGCTTACGGGTTCTATTGGCAAGAAGATGCATCTAGTATCAATATCGAACCAAAAGATATTGTCGTCTTATCAGGCAATCCACGACAGCTATCGACGCTCGTTTTACTTGCTAAAGCCCGCTTCATTGGGGCCAAAACAATTTGGTGGGGACATTATTGGAGCTCGACGAGCCGCGTATGGCGTCAGTTAATCCGGCAAATACCAATGACAGCTGCGGATGCATTGCTGTTTTATACCGATCTTGAGGTTGCAGAATATCGTGAAACGCATCGCGGCATTATTGATCCTCGTCCAGTCGTGGCACTAAATAATGGTCTGGATATTGAGCCAATCGTCGCTAGACGTGCGATATTCATACCTCAAATCCGCGACAATGCCCTTATATTCATTGGGCGGCTAACAGAGAAGGCAAACCTTAACCTTGGCTTAGAGGCGCTTCACGTCCTCGGGTCACATGCTCCGCACCTTCATATCCTTGGCGATGGTGAGGAAGGCTCCTCACTTAAAGCGTATGCCGTAACTCTCGGGATCAGTGAACGGATTACTTGGCACGGTGGAACCGTTGATGAAGAGCGGATTGCTGCTGTTGCAAATATTTGCAAAGCATTTCTTTATCCCGGCGAAGTTGGGCTAAGTTTGATACATGCTATGGCCTACGGGCTACCTGCTATTGTCCATAATAATCGCTGGAGGCACATGCCTGAAATTGCTGCCTTCATTCCTGGTGAGACCGGAGTCAGTTTTGAGTCCAATAATGTAGCTTCACTTACAAAATGCATCAATGACACGTTCAACGATGATGATAAGCTTATGCATTGGTCACAAAATGCATGCCGCGTCACACTGAACAGCTTCAACACAGTTGATATGTCAAAGCGTTTCATCGCACTCGTCGATCAGCTGCAGGCGTCATCGTGAAGATCGTACATGTAACCTCAGGACTCGTCAGGGCCGCTGCGGGGGTGCGTGAAGTAGTTGCTGCCTTATCGGCAGCACAGCAGACCTTCGGTCATGATGTTGCCGTCATTGGCCTTGAACACCCTGATTGGGCTAACGAGTGTTGCGAATGGTCCGGTGCAACAGCTTACGCACTGCCAGTATTAGGGCCGCGCGCATTCGGCTACGCGCCAAGTATGATAAAAATGCTTCTTGAAGCTAAACCAAATATTGTTCATTCTCATGGCCTTTGGATGTATCCTTCAGCTGCTAACCTATTTTGGCGCAAATCTTGTAGCGCTCCTTACCTAATCACATCTCATGGTATGCTTGATCTTTGGGCCGTTCGCAATGCCCGCTGGAAAAAACGTCTCGCTGGCTGGCTTTACGAAGATGTACATTTGCGTGGCGCGGCTTGTCTACATGCTCTGTGCGAATCCGAGGCTGAAGCTATTCGCGCCTATGGTCTGCATAATCCAATTTGTATTATTCCAAGCGGAATTGATAAGGCACCTAATACGCCTGTAGATCCGCCGAGCTGGCAAAAAGATATTTCTCTTGAAAAGAAAGTGCTTTTATATCTCGGGCGTTTGCATCCAAAAAAAGGACTATCAAATCTGTTGCATGCTTGGTCAATGGTTAATCAGAAACAGCATTCAGCCAGCAATTGGCAGCTCGTTGTCGCTGGTTGGAACCAGGGAGGCCATGAAGACGATCTTAAATTACTGGCCCGGCAGCAGTATGTTGAAAATTCAGTGTCTTTTGTTGGCCCTCAGTTCGAGGCGGCAAAGCAAGCCAGCTATCGCCGCGCTGATGCTTTTATACTTCCTTCTCTCAGTGAAGGCTTGCCGATGGTAATTCTAGAAGCCTGGGCTTATAGCTTACCGGTTTTGATGACTCCGAAATGCAATTTGCCTGAAGGCTTTCAAGTGCAAGCAGCACTACAAATCGAGGCCGAACCTGAAAGCATTGCGCAAGGTCTTGCTACTTTATTTGCGATGACGGATGAAGAACGGATGGCGATGGGGCAGAGGGGGCAGATGCTAGTCAATGAGCGCTTTACTTGGTCGAGCATCGCTACTCAAATGCTTTCGGTTTATCGTTGGGTGTTGGGGCAAGGCCCGATGCCCGATTGCGTGCATACGGAGTGATCGTACTGATGACAACAAAGCGCACCCCGATCGAGGGTGCCCCGACTTTTCCGTTGCGGCACCGGCTGTTCCGGGCCATGTGGAACGTGACTTGGGCCGTCCTGTGTTCTTGGACTCCGCCGATGATGTGGCGCTGGCGCTCCATGGTACTGCGTCGGTTCGGGGCTACTATTGGTGTGCCCTGCGACGTGCGTGGCAGTGCTAAGGTCTGGTATCCGCCAAACTTGACTCTGGCTGACCATTCCATGCTCGCTGAGCGCGTCAACTGCTACAACGTTGCACCGATACGCCTCGGCAAGCAGAGCATCGTGTCACAGGGTGCCTATCTTTGCACCGCGAGCCATGACGTCCATGCCCCTGGTTTCCCACTCGTGGCGCGACCAATTGAGATCCAGTCCCATTGCTGGGTTGCCAGTGACGCCTTCGTTGGCCCCGGTGTGAGAGTGAAGATTGGCAGCGTTCTGGCTGCCCGCACGGTGGTATCACGCGATACTGAAGTGTGGAAAATCTATGCTGGAAACCCGGCCCGCGCAGTTAAGGAGAGATCGCCGGGATCTTCCATTTTTCCCGAAATATCTCCTGCCCAATGGGGTACAGGCAATCAACAAAAGTCCGGCTTGACGCATAGTCCAGAATGCAGAAGTGCCACAATGACCACGAAATCGGAACGCATTGGAATTTATCTCACGCGTCTCGGTGAATACATCCGGCGCTTTGGTCTGTCCGGTATTACCCTAGCGCTGGAACACCAAGTGAAATACGTGCTCGCGCGTAGTGGTGCCCCGCGAATAACCTCGATCCCCGGGGTCGGCGAGATTTACCTGCGTCCGTGCAGTTCCGACCTAGCTACCTTCCGCGAGATATTTGTGAACCGCGATTACGATCTCGACGCTCACGGCATTCTCGATATCATCCGCCGTCGTCACGACGAGATCCATGCTTCCGGGCGCACGCCGCTGATCCTCGATGCTGGCGCCAACGTCGGCCTCGCCACGCGGCAATTCAAACAGTTCTTCGCCGAAGCGGATGTGATTGCTGTCGAACCTGGTGCAGAAAGCCTGTCAGTCGCGCAGCTCAACGTCGCGGGCCTTACGTCCGTCGACCTGCGGCGCGCAGCGATATGGAAGGATAACACCATAGTGACGCTGAACGACGCGCCGGACCAGTCCACACGCAACGTCAGAATTGGTGCAGAGGCACACGCGGGCGGGGAAAGCGTCGAAGCCGTGACAATGGACACGCTGCTTGGCGAACGAAAAGATGACCTTTTTCTCGTCAAAATCGATATCGAGGGTGCTGAAACGTCCATCTTCGGCGATACTGACACGCCGTGTGATTGGCTGCGTGCACGGCCGGCGATAATCATCGAGGGCCATGACGGAACCCAAAACGAATACGGCTCACTCGCCGGGTTGCTGCGTCACGAAAGTTATCGGGAAGGCCGAATCAATGGGGCTGGACCAGCTCTCATCCTGATCCCGCGCGAGCTGTTGTCTGGGCAGTAAGGACCATCAACCACAAGGCTTGGCAAATGGACACCAACCAAATTTTTGTGCTGCTGCCTGCCTGCACCTTTCCAAACAAGGACACTAATGGCGCCCGCGAGGTAGACCTACAGGAAAATCTCCTATACCTCGGAGCGAAGCTGCCTGAAGCCCAGTTCGTCGTCTGCGACAATGGGCAGCGCGCGCCGGATGTGCCAGCTGGGGTAACACTTGTCCATGACAGAGGCGCGTTTTCCGACAACCCCTCGATTGGGGAATGCCGCAACTTGCTGAGTGGGTTGCACTGCCTCGACGACGAGGCTCTAGCCATCAAGCTGCATGCCCGTTGCAAATTATTGAATTTCAGGGCCTTTGACGCCTTCCTTCAGGAAAACCACGCGTTTTTCTTGGCTAGTCCCAATATCTGGAGCCACGGCCCGCATGGCTACGACGAGCTTCCCTATCTCGACACCCGGGTCTTCGCCGCGCGGGTGGGTATATTGCGTCGGTTGTTGGCCGATACGCTGGCTTTGTTGGAGAGTGAAGGCGGCAGGATGGAACGCGCCATGCTAGCCGTCGTCCTGCGCCGTCCAGAGGACTGCGCCCTTGTTCACACTAGCGGCTCGTTCTTTCCGATCTTAAGCGGGGCCGCTGGGCATGGGCGTAACTACACCTCCCCCACCGCCCTTGTCCGCTCCTACATAAAGGCCTTGATCTACCGGTTCGGTCTATAGTACTACTTTGTCAGATTTGATTAAGCGATTGATTTTGCTATAGTTTACTATGCAGTCATTTTAACGCGCCATGTGCCGGATATGCTTGTCAAGCCCACTGCTCCCAAATAAGATCATGCGCTCAGCCAATTGCCTGGCAAGCTTTCATTTCACATTGAGGAATATTACGATTATTTTCAAACTGAAACCTCAGTACAGTACGAAAATCTCACACTTGATTTAAGTGCTTGTTTTTTATACATTATTCTGCTTGCAGCGCGACTCTCCCTAAGAGCGAAAAATTAAGCACTTAGCATGATTTGAAAACTTTCGTACTGTACTGAGGTCGATTATACCAAAACACCTTTGGAACGTTACTGAGCTCCCGCGACATTCGGCTCATGATTATTCCATGCTGCTCAATGAGCCCGCTGCTGTCGATAAGCGTATTCAACAGCTAGAGGCTCGACATACACAACGACGCCGTGACATTGAGCGATATGATAAGACCGAAGCTATCAAATGATTTTGGGATCCAAAATTAAAGTGACAAAGTAGTAATAGGCAAAATTTTCAGTTTTTATTTTGATCCATGTCTGGTTAAAACATGCAGTGGCTATATCTATGCACGGTATTGCCCCCAATGTTACGTCCCGTGCGACGGGCTAGATCAGCTCCATGAAACTTATCGCTATTGTCCTAACTTTCAATGAGTCACTGCATTTGGCACGCTGTTTAGCGAGTCTTAAGGACGTGGCTGCCGCAGTTTTGGTGGTGGATTGCTTTTCTTCTGACGACACTCTAGATATCGCTCGCGCGCATGGTGCACTGGTAATCCAGAATGCCTGGGTAAATCACGCAACTCAATTCAACTGGGCGCTGACTCAACTCGGCCCCGACACCGATTGGGTGCTGCGTTTAGATGCCGACGAATACCTGACACCTGAACTGACCACCGAGATTCATTCCCGCCTGCCAATGCTTGGCCCCGAGATCGACGGCATCTATTGCAACCGGCGTATGACTTTCCAGGGATGCCAGATTCGCCATGGTGGAGTCTTTCCGATCCAAGTTCTGCGATTGTTTCGCTACGGTCGTGGCGAGTGCGAAAACCGCTGGATGGACGAGCACATTAAAGTAGCTGGGCCGACAGTGAAATTCGACGGTGAGATCATCGACGACAACCTCAATTCGCTGACATGGTGGACCGAAAAGCACAACCGCTATGCCAACCGCGAAGCCATCGACCTGCTAAACCTGGAATACGGATTCATGCCGCACGATTCCGTTGCGGATCTGCATAATCGCTCCCAGGCAGGGATGAAGCGCTGGATCAAAGAACGAGTTTATGCTCGCTTACCGGGCGGCTTCCGAGCCTTTGCCTATTTCTTCTACCGCTATGTACTGCGGCTCGGCTTTCTCGACGGTCAGGCCGGTACGGCCTTCCACTTTCTCCAGGGCTTTTGGTATCGCTATCTGGTCGATGCCAAAGTAGCGGAGGTGAAGCGTTATATGCGTGACTCTGGAGCCACTGTCACAGAAGCCATCGAGAAAACCCTTGACATCCGGGTTGGTCACTGATGTCGATTTCTGTCATTACGGCTTGCTACCACAGCGTCACTACCTTGCCGGATACCCTGTCCTCAATTCGATCTCAACAAGGTCTCACCTTCGAGTCCATCCTCATCGACGGTGGTTCCACCGATGGCACGCTCGCCCTGATCGAAGCCGAGCACGCCAAGCCAGATACACCGCTCTCACGCTGGATCAGCGAACCTGATCAGGGCATCTACGACGCCCTCAACAAAGGAATCACCCTGGCTCAAGGCGAGATCCTCGGCTTTCTCCATGCCGACGACGTCTTCGCGCATCCCACCGTCCTCAAGCAAGTATCCGAATGCTTCGAAGATCCGGCAATCCTCGCCTGCTATGGTGATCTGGAATATGTCTGGCAGGATGATCCAACCCGCGTTCTGCGTCATTGGCGTGCTGGCCGTTTCACAACGTCACGGCTGCGCTGGGGCTGGATGCCGCCCCATCCAACACTCTACGTGCGGCGATCTTGGTACGAAGCCCATGGCGGCTTCGACACCAGATATCGAATCGCCGCCGATTACGATTTGATTCTGCGCCTCTTCTCGGGTCTGAGCGAGTCTCAGGTCGCCTATCTTCCGGAAGTTCTGGTCAAGATGCGAACAGGTGGCGCCAGCAATCGCTCACTTCGCAATATCCTCCGCAAATCCACCGAGGATTATCAGGCCCTGAGGTCGAATCGCGTAGGCGGCTTTGGAACCCTAGCCTGGAAGAACCTATCAAAGCTCGGACAGTTTGTGACTCGATGACCTGCTGTCAACGCACCGAATCGATCAGCGTAGCCGCTTGAACAGCGCTCTGATCGGCAGCAACGGGCACTTGGCTGACGCCCCCACAGACCCCGTAAAACGCCAAATTTGGGACGCTCTACATGCCCGGGTCGCCGAGCAACTGGGCACCGAACTCTACCATGACTCCACGGACCTGACATCGCTCGACGGCGACTGAGTACTGAAGTCACTCATCACCATGGACTCGTAACCTCATGCTCATTGATACCGATAGGCGCGTGGCCTACACTCTCTGGTATAAACATATGTTTCTACTTGCAGAGATCTCCAATGACCGTTCAATTCGTCAAAAAATGGGGCAACAGTCCAGCCGTCCGTTTGCCCGCCGCCATCATGGAAGCCGCCCATCTGGCACTGGATCAGGCCGTCGAAGTCCGTGTGGAAAACGGCCGAGTGATCATCGAACCCGCTGCTCCGAGTTACACCCTCGATGACCTGCTGGCGGGCATCACCCCACTGAACCGCCACCTGGAGCAGGACTTCGGCCTTCCCCAAGGACAGGAACGGCTCTGATGGCCACGACCTATGTGCCCGACGAGGGCGACATCGTGTGGTTGAGCTTTACACCGCACAGTGGACATGAACAGGCCGGCCGGCGCCCAGCCGTGGTCTTGAGTCCCAGGGCGTACAACAGTCGGGCCGGCTTGCTCGTCTGCGTACCCATCACCAATCAAGCCAAGGGCTATCCCTTCGAAGTCGTGCTCGGGGGCCGCGGAGCGACAGGCGTTGCACTGGCAGATCAGGTGAAGAGTCTCGACTGGCAAAGCCGGCAAGCGGAACGCAAGGGCCAAGTCGGCCCGGCTGAGTTGGCTGAAATCAAGGCCAAGATCCGGACGCTGTTGAAGCTGGTCTGAACGCACAGATCACCAGAATCTACACCAACCTGGACACGCACCTCACATCGATAGGAACTGACGATGACCGCCGAATCCTTGAAAGAAACGATCAAACGCGAACTGCCCGCCTTGCTGCGGGAAGACTCGGCCTTTCGCGACTATGTGCTGGAACTGACACGCCGGAATCACCCCACGCGCACCGAGACCTCAGACTGGTTCGATCATCTGATCGGTGAACTGCGTCGCGATCGGGAAGAACAAACGCGCAAATGGGAAGAACAGCAGGTCGAGCGCGAGCGTGACCGCGCCGAACAAGCGCGCAAATGGGAAGAACAGAAGGCCGAGCGTGAGCGTGACCGCGCCGAACAAGCACGCCAGTGGGAGGAGAACAACCGCCACTTCGAGTGCGTCCACGAAGAAATCATGGCCCAAGCCAAGAAGTTCGACCGCAGCATCGGCGCCCTGGGCGCCCGCTGGGGCATTCAGTCCGAAAGCGCCTTCCGCAACGCCCTGGCTGGCATCCTCGAAACGAGCTTCGGCGTCCAGGTCATCAACGTCAACGAATTCGACGACGAGGGCACAGTCTTCGGACGCCCGGAACAGATCGAACTCGACGTCATCATCCGGAACGGCGTGCTACTGATCTGCGAACTGAAATCCTCGATCGACAAGGCCGGCATGTACAGCTTCGAACGCAAGGCACGCTTCTACGAGGCCCGTCACAACCGCAAGGCCCAGCGGCTGATCGTGATCTCACCGATGATCGACGCCCGAGCCCGCCGGGTCGCCGAGCAACTGGGCATCGAACTCTATCATGACTCCACCGACCTGACGTCGCTCGACGGCGACTGAGCGCTAAACGTTCTATATACCAAGCACTGCCGCCCGCATGAGCCGATGGGTAACCCCCTCAAAGGCGGGGATTCGCGCGAGCATGAGGCATCGTTGATCGGTTATGGTTGCCGTGCCCCAGACTTTACCGCGAGGACTCATGGCCATGTCGAACCAACCCGATCTCCAGGCCGTCAAGGCCTATCTGCTCGATCTCCAGGACCGCATCACCGAGGCGTTGCGCGCGGCTGATGGCGGGGCCGAGCTACGCCAGGATACCTGGGAGCGATCCGGCGGCGGTGGCGGGCGCACGCGCGTGATTCGTGAGGGGCTGGTGTTCGAGCAATGCGGCATCAACTTCTCGCACGTCCACGGCGAGCGGTTGCCGCCCTCGGCCAGCGCCCACCGGCCCGAGCTGGCCGGACGGCGTTTCGAGGCGCTGGGCGTATCGCTGGTCGCGCATCCCTTGAACCCCTATGTGCCCTCGTCGCATCTGAACGTGCGTTTCTTCCTCGCCGAGAAGGCGGGCGCCGAGCCGGTCTGGTGGTTCGGCGGCGGCTTCGATCTCACGCCCTATTATGGCTTCCAGGAGGATGTCATCCACTGGCACCTCAACGCGCGCGCCGCCTGCGAGCCGTTCGGCGCCGAACTCTATCCGCGCTTCAAGGCATGGTGCGACGAGTATTTCTTCATCAGGCACCGCCAGGAGCCGCGCGGTGTCGGCGGGATCTTCTTCGACGACTTCGACCAGGGCGGTTTCGAGCACGCCTTCGCCTTCTGGCGAAGCATTGGCGATCATTATCTGACCGGCTATCTGCCGATCGTCGAGCGCCGCTGGGCCATGACCTATGGTGATCGAGAGCGCGAGTTCCAGAAGATCCGGCGCGGGCGCTATGTCGAGTTCAATCTGGTCCAGGATCGGGGCACGCTGTTCGGGTTGCAGTCGGGCGGGCGGACCGAATCCATCCTGGTCTCCATGCCGCCCGAGGTGAGCTGGCGCTACGACCATCGGCCCGAGCCGGGGACGCCGGAGGCCGAACTCCTGGAGCGCTTTCTGGTGGTGCGCGATTGGTTGAGCGAGGACTGAGGTCCGGCTCAGCCACGCGCGACCTGGCGATAGAGTTCCAGATAACAATCCAGAATGGCGCGGCGGCTGAATTCATGCTCCACCCGCTCCAGTCCGCGCGCGACCAGCGCCGCCATCAGCTCTGGATCGGACAGCGTCTGGCGGATGCCTTCGGCCAGCGCTACGGATTCGGCGCAGGGTACGCACCAGGCATCCTCGCCATGACGGGCCAGCTCGCGCGCGCCACGGAAACTGGCCGTCACCAGCGGCTTGCCCCAGGCCCAGGCTTCGAGGATGACATTGCCCAGCGTCTCTTCTTCCAGCGAGGGGAAGACGACCAGATCCGCCATCTGGAGATAGGGCGCCGGATCGCGCTGCCAGCCGGCCCAGACGATCCGGTGTGACTGGCCGCCCTGTTCGGCCTGATGCCGCAACTCGGGACCGAGCGGTCCATCGCCGACCATCACCAGCCGCAACGGACGCCCGGCAATGGTCTCGGGCAAGCGTTCGAGCGCGTCGATCAGATAGCGCTGGCCCTTGACCGGCACGAAGCGTCCGAGCGTGACCAGCACCCAGGCGTCATCCGGCAGACCATGCACGGCGCGGCGCTCGGCGACGAGTTCGGGCGCGACCGGACGGGCCGGGTCGGCGAAGTTATAGATGTGGTGGACGCGCTCGGCCGGCCGTCCCTGGCGCACCATCCAGTCGCACAAGCCTTTGGTATTGCCGATCCAGCCGTGGGCGTGACGATAGGGGCCGAGTGCGTAATAGCCGCCGAGCCGGGCCAGATGGACCGGGCCGCCCGCGCTTGGCAGACGGGCGAGCCGGGTCGCACGACCCATGTAGGTCTGGACGATGTCGGGTTTCAAGCGCTGGATCAGACGCCCGACCGCACGCCGCGACCAGGGATCCCAGGTGGTGCGATAGGGCAGGCGATGGACCGGCAGCCCGCCGAGATCCAGCCCATCGAGCGCGCTCCCCTGGCGGATCGCCAGTTGAGCCGGCGCCCCGCGCTCGGCCAGCGCGTCGCTGAAGCGGATGAACCAGCGTTCGGCCCCGCCGAGCGCCTTGCTGGCGACCATTTGCAGTGTGGTCGGTTCGGTCATGTGTGAACCAATCCAGTCGCGTCGAGCAACTCCCGATAGACCGCGAGATTGCCCTCGACCATGGCGTCGATCGAGAACTCGCGCGCCATGAGCGCCCGGCCGCCCGCGCCCAACGCACGGCGGCGTTCGGGATCGTCGAGCAGCGTGCCGATCGCCGCACGCAGCGCCACGACATCGCCCGGCGGAACCAGAAGGCCGTTCTCGCCCTCGCGCACCGCCTCGGGAATGCCGCCGGCACGGCTGGCGACGATCGGTACGCCGGCGCTGGCGGCCTGGAGCAGCGAGACGCCCAAACCTTCCATGAGCGCCGGATGCACGACCAGATCGAGCGCGGGCAGGATCTCGGGCAGATCGTCGCGAAAGCCCGCGAGCTGGACATGCCCGCTGAGTCCAGCCTCTTCGATTCGGCGTTGCAGCTCATCCGCCAGCGGCCCCTGGCCGAAGAACTGCACCTGGATTTCGGGATGCGCGGCGATCAGCTCCGGCAGTGCGTCGAGCAGGAAGCGATGCCCCTTGCGCGGGATCAACTGCGCAATTACGCCGATCAGGAAGGCATCGGCGGACACCTGAAGCCGGGCGCGAATCGCCGCTCGGTCGACCGGCGCCGCATAGCGCTCATGATCGACGGCACTGCGCACCACGCGCAATTTCGCTGACGGCAACCCTTCGGCGATCAACACCTGCCCGATCCCGTCCGAGATGGCGATGACCCGATCGTGCAGCCGGTACTTGAGTGCGACCAGCCAGCGCGGCTCGGGATTGTCGACCCGGCGCGTATGGATCACCGGCACCCCGGCCAGCCGTGCCGCGATCCCGCCCATGACATCGGCGCCGATGCGGCTGTGCAGATGCACCAGATCCGGCCGGCTGGCGCGAATCAGCCGGTACAGACGCCCAACCATCAGCAGATCGGCATCGCCGTGCATCGGCAGGCCATGGATCTCGGCGAAGGGCGCGGCGGCCTCGGCGAGCGCACAGCCGCGCGGACAGGCCAGCAGATTCCGGTGGCCGCGCGCCGCCAGTCCGCGCACCAGATGCAGCACCTGGAAGGCCCCGCCGTAGAGATGACGCCCACCTTCGACGTGCAGAATCTTCACGCCCGCAACACCTCGTCGGCGGCACGCAGGATCTCGTCGGCCTCGATCACGCGCATACAGTCGAACCGCCCGTCACAGGTCGGACGACGCTTGCAGGGCGAGCAGGGCAGCGCATGATGGAGCACCCGCGCCTTGGCGCGCGTGGTGTCGAGATAGGGACAGGTCGAGCCGAACAGCAGCAGACTCGGCGTCTCGAACGCGATGCCCATGTGCGAAAGCCCGGTATCGACGCCGATCAGGAGCGCCGCGCGGTCGATCAGGGCCGCTGCCTCGGTGAGACTGGTCTGGCCGGTCAGATCGATCAACTGATCGTCGGCCGCATCGGCGATCCGTCGTGCCGCCTCGCGGTCGCCCGGACCGCCGAGCAGCACCGGCGCTAGCCCCAGTTCATCGCGGACACGATGCGCAAGTCTGGCCCAGCGCTCTTCGATCCAATGCTTCTGCGGACGCGTCGTGAAGGGACAGAACACCGCATAACCGTTGGAGAGCGACTCGCGCGCGATGACCGATTCGGCGAAGGCCGCTTCCGCCTCGCCATAGTGGACCGCCATCCGAAAGCCGTCCGCGACCGGCAGGGCGAGCGACTCGGCCAGAAAGCGATATTCGGAACCGATCAGCTTGGACTCGCCCCCGCGCGGCAACCGGCGCGTCATCAGCCACTGACTGCCCTCGCGCGAACCCAGCCCGATGCGCTCGCGCGCCCCCGACAGCCGGGTCAGCAACCCGCTCTTGAGCAGACCTTGCAGATCGAGCGCCAGATCGAAGTCATGTTCACGCAGATTGGCCCGCAGCGTGCGAATCCCCGCCCACAGCTCGCGATAGCGCCGTTCGCGCCACAGCCGCTGCCAGTGACGCAACGGGCAGACGATCACCGTATCGAGATCCGGATGACGGTCGAGCAGCGCCGCGCATTCGGGCTGGACCAGCCAGGCGATGCGCGCCTCCGGCCAACGACGACGCAGCGCCGCGACCAGCGGCGAGGCAAAGACGATGTCGCCGATGGCGCTCAGACGAACGACCAGGATGGACTTCAAGACCAGAGGCTCCGCATGGGGTCCGTCGAGGCAGGTTCGATGACGATAGGGAGGGCCGGAATCGGCGAACCGACCCCGGCTGGAGCGACGTCCGGGAGGACGATCAATTCAACCCGCACATGCCGCCGGCGCAGCAGGAGCCGGTGGCACAGGCAGGCATGGGCGCGCGGCCGCTGCCCAGGCTGGAACTGGTGATGACGTTGCCGCCGGTGGCGAGCCGGTGGACGGGCGCATCCGCCGGGGTATCGCCCAGTTCCATACCGGCGCGCGCGCACAGCTCGCCCCAGTTGGTCAGGGTCTCGCTCATGCGATGGCTCACCTCGATCACGCGATCATTGGTGTCGCAGCGGTAGTCATAGGTCGGCATGACGTGCTTCTCCATAGATGAATCAAGCGGTTGACGCGCGCGATTATAGATGAGCGGATCAGGCACGCAAAGCCCAGCATGGCGCATGGTTTTGAGTGTGGTCCGCCCGCGAGACCGGCGTTCCAGTGCCGGCCTCACGGGGGATGGTTCAGCAGGACTGACAGTAGGCGCGCGGCAGACCCGCGACCCGACACGCCTGCTTGCAGCCGCCGTTCGGGAACAGCGCCTCCAGATGCTTGCGGGTACAGGGCACATGCGCCGAGAGATCCTCGCCGATGGCCCGGATGATGACGCGCGGCGAGGGCGGCATCTCGTGGGTCTCGTAGTAGGCGCGCAGGAACTCGATCACCTTCCAGTGACATTCGGTCAGGGTCAGGCCCTCGTCAGCGGCCAGCGCCTCGGCGATCTCGGGATCCCAGTCGCCGAAGGAGGCCAGATGACCCGCCTTGTTGAACGTCAGTTCGCGGCCGGCGATCTCGGTAGTGGTCGTGGACATGGATGCATCCTCCATCATGTGTCGATGGTTTCAGGCTTGGGTGGTATAGCGCCTGTCCGCTGGCTTGGATTCCCTGGTGTCATTCGGCTTCGACAGGATCGAAGCCGATCGGTTTGACAATTGTCAATTCCGCATCCCAAGCATGGACATCAACGCATCCGGATGCAACTGTCCACAAGCCCCCGCCGACCTCAGCGCCCGGCCTTGAACCGCCGCCGCATCGCGTGCAGGGTCGGCTCGGTATAGCCGTTCGGCGCCTCGCGGCCCTTGAAGACCAGATCACAGGCGGCCTGGAAGGCCACGCCGTCGAATCCGGGCGCCATCGGCCGGTAGAGGGGATCGCCCGCGTTCTGCGTATCGACCACGGCGGCCATGCGCTTGAGCGACTCCATCACCTGAGATTCACCGACGACGCCATGATGCAGCCAGTTGGCCACGTGCTGGCTGGAGATGCGCAGCGTGGCGCGGTCCTCCATCAGGCCGACGTTGGCGATGTCGGGCACCTTGGAACAGCCAACGCCCTGATCGACCCAGCGCACCACATAGCCGAGGATGCCCTGACAGTTGTTGTCCAGTTCCTGCTGGATTTCCTCAGGTGTCCAGGCGCGGTTCGGATCGAGCGGGATCTGGAGCAGGTCATCGAGCGTCGCGCGCCGTTCGCCCTTGGCCAGCTCGGCCTGGATCGCGGCGACGTCGATCTGGTGATAGTGCATGGCGTGCAAGGTCGCCGCCGTCGGGGAGGGCACCCAGGCGCAACTGGCGCCGGCCTTGGGATGCGCCGACTTGGCCGCGAGCATGGCCGCCATCTCGTCGGGCATGGTCCACATGCCCTTGCCGATCTGGGCCTGACCGCGCAGACCGCAGGCCAGGCCGACATCGACGTTCCAGTCCTCATAGGCGCGCAGCCAGGCTGCGCCCTTCATGTCGCCCTTGCGCAGCACGGCGCCGGCTTCCATGTCGGTGTGGATCTCGTCGCCCGTGCGGTCGAGGAAACCGGTGTTGATGAAGATGATCCGCTCGCGCGCAGCGCGGATGCATTCCTTGAGGTTGAGCGTGGTGCGCCGTTCCTCGTCCATGATGCCGATCTTGAGCGTGTTGCGCGCCAGACCCAGCGCGTCCTCGATGCGCCCGAACAGATCGACGGCGAGCTGGACTTCTTCCGGGCCGTGCATCTTGGGCTTGACGATATAGACGCTGCCGGTGCGCGAGTTGCGCCGCGCACCCTGTTCGGGATGGATGTCGTGCAGGGCGCAGAGCACGGTGATCATGCCGTCCATCAATCCTTCGGGGATCTCGCGCCCCTCGGCATCGAGCACCACGTCCGTGGTCATCAGATGGCCGACATTGCGCACCAGCATCAGCGAGCGCCCCGGCAGGGTGAGCGAGCCGGTTCCAAGGCGACTGTAGGTCCGGTCCTCGGCCAGCGTGCGCTCGACCATCCGCCCGCCCTTGCTGAAGCCGGCGGTGAGATCGCCCTTCATCAGCCCCAGCCAGTTACGGTAGACGCCGACCTTGTCCTCGGTGTCGACGGCGGCGACCGAGTCCTCGCAGTCCTGGATGCTGGTCACGGCCGATTCGAGCAGAATGTCGGCGACACCGGCGGCGCTGCCGGCGCCGATCGGGTGGTTGCGGTCGATGCGGATCTCGATGTGCAGACCATGGTTGACCAGCAGGACCGCGTCCAACTGGTCCGGGTTGCCCCGGAAGCCGGCGAACTGCGCCGGATCGGCGAGCAGGGTTTCACTGTTGTCGGGCAGAAGCACCACCAGCTTGCCGTTCTCCAGCTTGTAGCCACAGGCGTCGGTGTGCGAGCCGCGATTGAGCGGTACGGCCTCGTCCAGGAAGATCGCCGCGCGCTCGACCACAGCCGCCGCGCGGGCCGGGTTGAACTCAGCGCCACGTTCCAGCCCTTCGTCCTCGGGGATGGCGTCCGTGCCATAGAGGGCGTCATAGAGACTGCCCCAGCGCGCATTGGCGGCGTTGAGTGCATAGCGGGCGTTGCTGACCGGCACTACGAGCTGGGGGCCGGCGATGGTGGCGATCTCGGGATCGACATTGCTGGTATTGACCGAGAAGTCCGGCCCCTCGGGCAGCAGATAACCGATCTCGACCAGGAAATCACGATAGGCGGCCATATCCAGGGGTTGATCGCGATGCGTCCGGTGCCAGGCGTCGATCTGCTGTTGCAGGGCGTCGCGCTTGGCGAGCAGTTCACGGTGACGGGGCGCAAATTCACGCACGATTTCGCCGAAGGATTGCCAGAAAGCGGCGGGGTCGATCCCGATGCCTGGCGTGATCTCGTCCCGGACCAGATCGTGGAGCGGCTGGGCGACCTTCAGGCCGCCGATATCCAGGTAGTCAGTCATGGTGTCGGCCTCTAAATGGATCACGCGCTGTGAGGTCGAGCGAGCGCGATGGAAGAATTGGAAGCGATAGAATCGGGCGGCTTGGCGGTGAGCGCAACCTGAGAATGCATTGATTGGCTCAAGCATCAGCATAGACCAGCTCGCCTCGGCCGGGTCGTGCCGGATGGGTTCAGGTCGTGCCGGATTCGATCAGTGTGCGCAGGGTCTCGCGGGCGGCTTGATAGTCGAAGTCCTTGATCTCGGCGCCGAGGCGTTCGACGCGCTCGCCAAGGGCGCGTCTCAGGAGATCCTGATGACGGGCATAGAGCGGATTGGCCTCGGTGTCGTCCGTGTCGAGCAGTCCGGCGAGTCGGGTGAGGATCGCGGCGACCTCGGCCGCGTCGACGGGGGCGCCTGCGCCGTCCGTGTCGTCGGTCGTCTCGGCTTGGCCGCCCATCCATCGGCTCGCGCCGATCTCGGCGAGCAGTGCGTCGAGGGCGTCGGCGAGTTCGAGCGCCAGGCGCGGGGCCTCGATGTCGAGTGCGCGCGCGCGCTTCTCGGTCTCCGTGGCCAGGGCATGCACGGACTTGGCGAACAGATTGCCCGTCGTGCCCTTGAGCCGATGGGCGATGAAGACCAGCCGGTCGCGGTCGCCCTGATGGGCGGCCTCGCGCAGCAGGTCAGCCTGATCCTGATTGGACTCCAGCACCGCACGCAACAGACGCGGGATGAAATACGGGTTGTGCGCATAGCGCGACTCCAGTGCCTGCCACTCGATCCAGGTGTCCGGGGTCGAAGTGGCCGCGATGTCCGGCGCATCGGTCCGTGCCGGCCCCAGGGGGCGTTTCCGGCAGCACGATGCTTCGGCCTTGTCCCTGGCTGATGGGCGGTGTCGAACATGGCGCAGGATGATGGCGATGAGCTGCTCGATGTCGACCGGCTTGGCGATGTGATCGACCATGCCGGCTTGCAGACAGAGGTGGCGCTCGGAGTTCAGGGCGTGGGCCGTCAGGCCGACGACCGGCAGCTCGGGGGCGAACTGATGGAGGCGCTGCGTGGCCTCCAGGCCGTCCATCACCGGCATCTGGATGTCCATGAGCACCAGATCGAAGGCGGTCGGTCCCTCGCGCTCGACGCAGTCGACCGCCTGACGTCCGTCCTCGACCAGGGTCAGGTCACAGTCCTCGGCGCTCAGCATCTCCTCCAGCACCAGCCGGTTGGCCGGGTTGTCCTCGGCGGCCAGCAGACGCAGTCCGCGCAGGCGTGCGCCGGCGCGTTCGGGCACGGCGACCTCGGCGGCGAGCCGACCGGGTCCGATGGCGCCGCGCGGCTCGATCAGCGGCAGACGCACCTCGAAGCGCGTGCCCTCGCCGAAGCGGCTCCGGACGTGGATCTCGCCGCCCATCAGCTCGACCAGACGCTTGCTGATGGCCAATCCCAGACCGCTGCCGCCGTAGCGGCGCGTGATCGAGCCGTCGGCCTGCTCGAAGGGCTGGAAGAGATTGGCCAGATAGTCCTCGCGCATCCCGATGCCGGTGTCCTCGACGCTGAAGACGAGCCGGCCTTCCTCGCGCCGGATGCCGAAGGTGACGGCGCCCCGATCGGTGAACTTGACGGCATTGGAGAGCAGGTTGGCCAGTACCTGGGACAGGCGCAGATCGTCGCCCATGAAGGTCGCGGGCAGGTTCGGGGTTTCTTCGACGCTGAAACGCAGTCCCTTGTCCTTGGCCCGGGTGTTCAGGAGATCCATCGAGCGCTCGATGACCGCGCGCAGATCGACCTCGGCATCGTTGATGGCGAGCTTGCCGGCTTCGATCTTGGAGAAGTCGAGGATGTCGTTGATGATGCCGAGCAGCAACTGACCCGAGTCGAGGATGCGCCGGAAGAAGGCGCGGACCTTGTCCGGGTCGGTCTCGCGCGCGCCGATCTGGGCGAAGCCGAGCACGGCGTTGAGCGGAGTGCGGATCTCATGGCTCATATTGGCCAGGAATTCGCTCTTGAGGCGTGCCAGACGCTCGGCCTCGGCCAATGCCGCCTCGCGCGCGGCCTCGGCCTGTTTCTGAGTCGAGATGTCGATGAAGCTGACTACCGCACCGACGATCTCGCCCTCGCGCCGGATGGGGTGCGAGGAATAGGATACGGGCAGCATTGTGCCGTCGGCGCGCCAGAAGACCTCGTTGTCGCCGCGCCGTACCTCGCCGTGCAGCAGGGTGCTGTGCAGCGGGCAGTCCTCCATCGCATAGTGGCGGCCATCGACGTGGCTGTGGTGGAGGATCTCGTGGCTGGAACGGCCCAGAAGCTGCTCGGGGGCATAGCCGAGCATGGCGCAGGCGGCCGGGTTGACGAAGGTGGTGCGCCCCTCGACGTCGACGCCATAGAGTCCGTCGGCGCTCGATTCCAGGATCAGCCGGCTGTGTTCCTCGGCCAGCCGCAGTTCGCGGGTGCGGGTCTCGACCAGGTCTTCGAGATGCCGGCGATAACGGTCCAGTTCCTCCTGAGCGCACTTGAGATCCGTGATGTCCTCCTTGACTGCCAGATAGTGCGTCACCCGGCCGTCGGGCTGGCGCACAGGCGAGATGGTGGCCAGCTCGACATAGAGTTCGTCGTCCTTGCGCTTGTTGTGCAGCTCGCCGCGCCAGACCTCGCCGCGCTGGAGCGTGGCCCAGAGGTCTTCGTAGACTGCGCGCGGCGTCTGGCCGGATTGCAGCAGGCGCGGATTCTGCCCGATGGCCTCCTCCAGGCTGTAGCCCGAGACGCGGGTGAAGGCCGGATTGGCGTATTCGATGCGCGCTTCGAGGTCTGTGATGACGATGCTGGTCGGGCTCTGCTCGACGGCCAGCGAGAGCTGGTGCAGCTTCTCCTCGGTCTGGCGGCGCTCGGTGATGTCGAGATGGGTGCCGGCCATGCGCACGGGGCGTCGATCCGGCCCCCACTCGACGACCTTGCCGCGATCGAGGATCCAGACCCAGTGCCCGTCCTTGTGACGCATCCGGAACTCGCATTCGTAGTAGGACGCCTCGCCCCGAAAATGGCTCTCGAGTCGCTGTTTGGCGAGCACGAGATCTTCCGGATGGCAAAGGTCTTGCCAGTTCTCGATGCTGGTCGGCTCCAGCTCCGCGAGGCGATAACCCAGCATTCCGGCCCAGCGCTCGTTGAATTGGGTCTCGCCGGTCTGGACCTTCCAGTCCCACATGCCCAGCTCCGACCCCTCCAGTGCCAGTTCCAGGCGCTCGCGGCTCTCCTCCAGGGCCAGCTCCAGGTTGCGCCGTTCGGTCACGTCGTCGTAGACGGCGACCAGCTCGCCATGCGGCAGGCGATAGACGAAGTTCTCGCGCCAGCCCTGGATACGCCGGTCGCGATAGAGTTGCGGCGGGATGTGCTCGGCGCGACCCGTGCGCCACACGCGCTCGAACACGGCCAGGAAGCCGCACTCATCCACGCCCGGAAAGACCTCGGTCAGTCGCCGCCCGAGCAGTGTGTGCGCTTCGACGCCCTCGATGTACTCCACGGCATGATTGAGATCGCGGATGATGAAGTCGCGCCCGTCCTCGATGGCCTCGTAGATGCAGACACCGCTGCGCATGTGCTCGAAGAGCGCGTGGAACCGCGCCTCGCTCTCGCGCAGATCCTGTTCGGCGCGGCGCTGGCAGAGGATGCGCCAGAGCTCGTTGGCGACGAGCTGGAGGGTCTCGACGTCCAGATCCGTGTAGGGTAGGGCCTTGTTGCCGATGCCGAAGATCAGGACCACTCGTCCGCCCTCGATCACCGGCAGACTGATGAAACGCTCCAGGGTGATGTGTCCTTCGGGCAGTCCGCCCCGCTCGGCGGCCGCCGGGTAGTCGTTGACGACGATCGGGCGCTGCTGGCGCAGGGCCTCGGCCCAGAGGCCGGCCTGTTCGACCGGGTAATGCAGGGGGGGCTTGGCGAGACAGCCGCCCTCGAGTGTGCGGTGCGACCAAGTGACCAGATCGATGGCGGTCTGATCCTCGCTGACGCGATGGATGAAGGCGATCCGGCTGCCGGTCAGATCCTCGACCAGCGTCTGACCGAACTGCAGGAACTCGGCCTCGCCTAAGCGTTCGGCGACGCGGGGCAACTCCAGCAATCCCGAGGCGCGTCGGGCCATGAGCCGCAGATCCGTGCGCTGGCGGGCCGCTTCCAGGGTACGTTCGAGCGCCTCGGGCAGGCGGGTCAGACGATCCTTGAGGATGTAGTCGCCGGCGCCGTTGCGCAGCAGCTCGACGGCGCTCTCCTCGCCCAGGGCACCGGTGACGAAGATGAAGGGCCAGTCGGGATCGCGCTCATGGGCCAGCTCCATGGCCGTGCGTCCGTCGAAGTGTGGCAGACCATAGTCGGCCAGGATCGCATCCGGCTTGAAGTCGCCGAGCGCGGCGAGAAAATCCTCGCGCGTCTCCACGCGGCGCGACTCGAACTCCAGCCCCGCGCGACGCAGGACACGTTCGTTGAGTTCGGCATCGGCCGGGTTGTCTTCCAGCAGGAGCAGGCGTAATGGACGGTCAGTCAAGTCGAACGGATCTCCGGTGGCACACGGTTGACCAGCACCCAGTACATTCCCAACTCCGCGACGGTGCGGGCGAATTCGTCGAAGGCGACGGGCTTGGCCACGAAGCTGTTGACGCCCAGCTCGTAGGTGGCGACGACGTCGCGTTCCTCATGCGAGGAGGTCAGGATCACGACCGGCAACTCGCGCGTCTCGGGGTGGGCGCGGATCTCGCGCAACACCTCGATCCCATCGACCTTGGGCAGACGCAGATCCAGCAGTACGACGCGCGGCAGCGTGTTTGGGCTATGGGTATAGTCGCCGCGATGGAAGAGGAAATCCAGCGCGGCGGCGCCGTCCTTGACCCATTCCAGACGATTGGCCAGATTGTGCTTGCGCAGGGCGCGCATGGCCAGTTCCGCATCGTCCGGATTGTCCTCGACCAGCAGGATGTCCACCATCGAGTCTTTCGTGACCATGTCGTCGATCCTCCGCGTTCGCAACCGCTGCTCATGATTCAAGATCGATTGGGAGGCTGAACGTGAAGCACGCGCCGCCATCGACAGCGCCGCTCGCCTCGACCTGTCCGTGGTGTTTCTGCACGAAGCGCTTGACGATCGCCAGACCCACGCCCGTGCCCTCGAACTCGTCCATGCCGTGCAGGCGCTGGAAGAGCACAAAGAGCTTGGCGGAATAGGCCGGATCGAAGCCGGCGCCATTGTCTCGCACACTGTAGCGGATCAGGCCCGCCTCCGTTCGGGCTTCGACCCGGATCAGGGCCGGATCGCGGTCGCGCGTGAACTTGAGGGCGTTGGCGAGCAGATTCTGCCAGATCTGGCGCATGGCGCGCGGATCGCCCTGACAGACGGGCAGGTCGTCGCGCTCGAACCGGATCGGGCGTCCGCTCGCCGTCTCCAGGAGATCCGACCAGACCTCGTCGACCATCCGGTTCATGTCGATCGGCATCCACTCCATCGCCAGACGTCCGGCGCGCGACAGGGCCAGGATGTCGTCGATGAGCCGTTCCATTTTCTGCGCGTTAGCGCTGACCACGCCGAACAGACGCAGCCCCTCGGCATCCAAGGTCGCGGCATAGTCCTCGCGCAGGATGCCGATGAAGCCGTCGATGGCCCGTAGCGGCGCGCGCAGATCGTGCGAGACCGAATAGCTGAAGTTCTCCAGATCCTGGACGGCCGTTTCCAGATCGCGTGAGCGTTCATCGCGTGCCGCCTCCGAGGCGGCCAGACGCCGGACCATGGCGTTGAAGTCGCTCGCGAGCTGACCGAATTCGTCCTCGCCGGTCAGCTCGAGTTCCTGCGGCAGCCCATCCGGGCCGAGTCCGCGCGTGCCCTGACTGAGGGTGTGCAGCGCCGTCCCGATGCGATCGAGCATGGGGTGGGTCAGCCACAGCACCAGGACGGCCGTCAGCGTCAGCAGCCAGAATTCGCGCTGCCAGAGCCGCTCGCTGTGCTCGACCAGGGCCGCACGCGCGGTCTGATGGAGGGCCCGCAGTCGGGTGTCGAGCGCATCGAGTTCGGTCATCAGAGCCTGCTCGACCTCGGTGATCTGCGGCACCGCGATCCACTTGAGCATGGGCACCGTCAGGCCGTCGAGCATCTCGTAATGGATGCGCGCCATGAGCAGACGCCGGTCCAACTCACGCACGGTTTGGCTCATCCCCGGTTCGTCGCGCCAGACCGCGAGATCCATCACGCCGAGATTGACGATCTCCAGCGCGTCATAGCCGTCGTAGCGGATCTCGTTGTCGCGCGTGGCCAGGATGCGTCGGCTCACGTCGCGTACATCGCGGAGCGCCTCGCGCATCGCGTCAGTCTTCAGCGCCAGGTCGCTCAGGGCATTGAGCCGATCCTGACCGCGATAGATAGTGACGCCGAAGACGATTGCCACCAGTAGCGGCAACAGACCGATCAGCTTGAGTTTCGCTTTGATGCCCATGAGTCGCGTTCCTCGCTGATGGCACGGGTTTTCCCTGCCTTCTAAGCTTAGCGCGTGTATAGGTGCGACGATGGGACGTAGTTGGGATTTTCGATCTTAGCCCCTCCCCTGGCGGGAGAGGGGTTGGGGAGAGGGAGTCAAGATTCGATCATCTGCTCCAGGCTGTGCCCAGGGCGGATCATCGGGATGACGTTCTCAGCCCGATCGATCCAGACGTCGACCAGCACCGGCCCAGGTTCGGCGAGCACGGCGGCGATGTCTTCGCGCAGGGTCGCGGGATCGCGCAGACGCACCGTTTTGAGGCGCGGATAGACGTATTTGAGTCCGGTCAGGTTGGGGATCTGGCGCCGGCAGCTCTGATCGAGGTCGATGCAGTCCGGATCGCATTCGGTCGTGCGCGCCAGACAGGTCTCGTAATGATGGCCATCGTCCATCATGTCTTCCCACTGGCGCACCATGCCGAGGAAGCTGTTGTTGAGGACGAACATCTTGAGCGGAATCCGGTTGGCGACCACGGTGCCCAATTCCTGGATGTTCATCTGGAAGCTGCCGTCGCCGTCGATCAGAACCACCGGATGCGTGGGGTCGCCATACCAGGCGCCGACCGCCGCCGGCAACCCAAAGCCCATGGTGCCCAGCCCGCCCGAGCTGATCCACTGACGCGGACGGCGGAAGCGGTAGTACTGGGCCGACCACATCTGATGCTGGCCGACGCCAGTGACCAGGGTCGCCTCGCCGCCGGTCAGCTCGGAGATGACCTCGATGGCCGCCTGCGGCTTGATGTACTCGGACTGGCCGTAGGGCGGCATCATGCGCTGGCGCCATTCGCCGATGAGCGTCATCCACTCGGGATGACGCGCCGAGCGTCCCGAGGCCAGGGCATGAGCGAGGAATTCGTCGAGCGTCGCGACCAGATTGAGATCGGTGGCGATGGTCTTGTCGATCTCGGACGGGTCGATGTCGACATGGGCGATGCGCTTGCCCTCGGCGAAACCGCGCACCGCGACCCGATCGTCGAAGCGCCCGCCGAGCGAGAGGATCAGATCGGCATCGCGCAGGGCATAGTTGGCCGGAACGGTGCCGTGCATCCCCGGCATCCCGAGATTGTAGGCCAGCTCGAAGGGCAGGGCGCCGAGCGCATTGAAGGTGGTCGTCACCGGCACGTCGAAGCGTTCGGCGAAGCGTTGCAGGGCCAGCGCGGCATTGGCGTGGATGACGCCGCCGCCGGCCTTGACCACCGGGCGCTCGGCGCGGGCGAGCGCCTCCAGGATGGCATCGGCGCGCGCGGCATCGAAATCGACGGACTCGCGGTGACGCGCACGCGGCACGTTGGCCGTCTCCAGCGTCGTCAGTTGCACGTCCTTGCAGATGTCGACCACCACCGGCCCCGGACGTCCGTGCATGGCCAGGGCATGGGCCTCGCGCAGCACCCATTCCAGATCGGCCACGTCCTTGACCAGATAGTTGTGTTTGGAGATGGGGCGGGTGAGACCGACCATGTCCACTTCCTGGAAGGCATCGGTACCGATCGCCCGACTCGGCACCTGGCCGGTGATGAAGAGCGTGGGCAGCGAATCCTTGTAGGCGTCGGCGATCGGCGTGATCAGATTGGTCGCGCCCGGCCCCGAGGTCGCCAGCGCCACCCCGACCCGACCGCTGGCGCGTGCATAGCCCTCGGCGGCATGTCCGGCGCCGCCCTCCTGCCGGCAGAGTATGAAGCGCGGCACGGCTGTACCGGCGCGCAGACGCTTGTTGATCTCGACATGGATTGGGATGACGGCTCCGCCGGTATGTCCGAAAATGGTCTCGACCCCGAGATCGTTGAGGACGTCGAGCAGGATGGCGGCGCCGGTACGGTTGTCGTTAGGCATGTCGGGCAGGAGGGCTTCGATCAGTGGAACGGAGCGACCGGGATCGCTCCGGACGTGCGGTTCAGAGACTTCAGATGTAGAGACAGATGTCGCTCTCGCCGGCGAACTCGAAGAAGGCCGCCGCGCCGGCGTACTCGACATCGTCGATGAACTCGGCTTTCGGCATATCGAAGAGATCGACGGTCATCTGACAGGCGATCATCTTGACCTCGGCCTCAAGACAGAGCTCGCGCAGCTCCTCAATGCTGGCCACGCCCTTGCTCTTCATCTTCTGCTTCATCATGGCGGTCATCATGCCCTGCATACCGGGCAGCGCCAGACCGAGCACCGGGAACCACTTGTCCATGCCCATCGGCATCGGCATGCCGGGGTTGCCCAGCGGCGTGACTTCCAGGTTCGGCTTCTTCTTCAGGAGTTGCAGCCCGTAGAAGGTGAAGAAGACCTGCACCTCATAGCCCAGGGCGGCGGCCGTCGAGGCGAGGATGAAGGGCGGGTAGGCCCAGTCGAGCGAACCCTTGGTGGCGATGATCGCCAGTTTCTTTTGTTCCATCGAGTCCTCCACGCGGCGCCTGGGTCAGGCTCGCGGATCATGTTGTTTTGGATAGCCGTCTGTCGTGCGGAGCGGGCGTTCGAACCTGATGTCGGGCTTCAGGTTCGCGCCGTGCGGATCGATCAGGACTTCTTGATCAGGAAGTGGAACTTGCCGCCTTCTTCCTTGGACTCCACCAGCTCGTTGCCGGTCTGCTTGGCGAAGGCGTCGAAGTCCTTGACCGAGCCGGGATCGGTGGCGATGACGTGCAGAACCTGACCGCTGGACATGGCGTTCAGGGTCTTTTTGGCGCGCAGGATCGGCAGCGGGCAATTCAGACCGCTTGCGTCGAGTTCTTGATCGAAATCAGCCATCGGAGCCTCCGTCAATTACTTATTTCAGTATTTCAGTAAAAACAAGAATTCGCGGTTATAGGCGAATCCACCGTAAAAAACAAGGGAGCCGTCGGATCGGCGGATCGGTGCTTGGGTCAGTCCTCGGGAGCGACGATCGGCAGGCCGTGACGTGCCCAGGCGATGATGCCGCCGCGCAGGTTGAGCACGCGGCCATAACCCTGCTGCATCAGGTAAGCGCAGGCCTGGTAGGAGCGCGCGCCGCTGCGGCAGTAGATGACCACGTCGCGATCCTTGGGGATCTCGCTCATCCGGATCGGGATCAGGTGCATCGGCAGTTGCAGGGCATCCGGGATCATGCCCTGGGCGATCTCGGCCGGGGTGCGGATGTCCACCAGCAACACATCTTCAGTATCCGTGAGCCGCTGGCTCAGAGACTCGGAATCGATCTCGTTGACCACACTATCGTCCTACCCTAAAACAAAGTATTTAAGTATATTAAGGATTTTCTAAATCTAACTCAACGGAGCCACGCGGCCCCTTCCCACCTTCAGCCAGAGAGCACCATGGATCTACTGCCCATCTTTCTCGACATGCAAGGCCGTCCATGTTTGGTGGTCGGCGGCGGCGCTACGGCGGCGCGTAAGGTCTCCAATCTGCTGCGCGCGGGGGCGGCCGTGACTCTGGTGTCGCCCGAGCTGTGCGACGCGCTGGCGCGTAAAGTCGAATCTGGCGCATTGCGGCATGAGGCGCGCTGCTTTGCGCCTGAAGATATCGCTGGTCAGCGGCTCGTCATCGCGGCGACCGATGATCGTGCAGTCAATCGACAGATCGCGCAACTCGCCAATGAGGCCGGAATCCCGGTCAATGTGGTCGACGATCCGGATGCCTGTACCTTCGTGTTGCCTTCGATCGTCGACCGCTCGCCGGTCACGATCGCCGTCTCCAGTGGCAAGACATCACCCGTGCTCGCGCGGATGCTGCGCACGCGCCTCGAAGCGCTGATTCCGGCTGGGTATGGGCGGCTGGCCGAGTTGAGCGGGCTTTATCGCGAGCGGGTCAAGGCGCGGTTCAGCGAGCAGCGCGATCGGCGGAGGTTCTGGGATCGAGTGCTGCAAGGCGCTGTCGCCGAGCGCATCCTGGCCGGCCAGTTCGAGGAGGCCGAAGCCGTGATCGAGAGCGAGCTTGCCCCGGATGCACTCGAGCGCGACATGGGCGAGGTCTATCTCGTCGGCGCCGGTCCCGGCGACCCGGATCTCATCAGCTTCCGCGCGCTGCGTTTGATGCAGCAGGCCGATGTCGTCGTTTATGACCGGCTGGTCGCGGCGCCCATTCTCAATATGACGCGACGTGATGCGCGGCGTATCTATGTTGGAAAGGAGCGCAATCATCACGCGATGCGTCAGGAGGAGATCAACCGCCTGCTCGCCGACTTGGCCAAGGACGGACATCGGGTGCTTCGGCTCAAGGGCGGTGATCCCTTCATCTTCGGGCGCGGCGGTGAGGAGATTGACACCCTGGCGGCTGAGGGCGTGCCCTTCCAGGTCATTCCGGGCATCACCGCCGCCTCGGGTTGTGCGGCCTACGCGGGCATCCCGCTGACGCATCGCGACTATGCCCAGTCCGTGACCTTCGTCACCGGGCACCTGAAGGACGGCACCATCGATCTGAACTGGCCGGCGCTCGCTCAACCGCATCAGACCGTCGTTTTCTACATGGGGCTGGTGGGGCTGCCGGTCATCGTCGAGCGGCTGATGGCGCATGGTGTCCCTCCCGAGATGCCCATCGCCCTTGTTCAGCAGGGCACGACACATCTGCAACGTGTTTACACGGGGACGCTGGCGACGATTTGCGAACTCGTCGAAGCCGATCCGCCGTCGCCGCCGACGCTCCTGATCGTTGGTGAGGTCGTCAAGTTACGCGATAAGCTGAACTGGTACAGTCCGCCGGATGAGCCATTGCAGGGAGCGACGACTTCGATCGTATGATCGGGGCGCGTGCTGAGTCATCAGTCGCGCGATCTGGAAATCTGGCGCGCACAGGCATCGAGTAGGGGTTGATCGTGAATGATCAGGGCCATCTGCGGATGGCTCAGATGGATGCGCAGTCCATCGCAGCGTTCGACGGCCGTCCAGGGGATGAAGACCGCGCCGCGCGGACCTCCGGTCCAGCCGCCGTGACGTCCCCGCACCCAGAAGCCCTCGTCGTCGAAGCCGACATCGGTTCTGGCGTAGCTCGCGCGTCCTGACTGATTCGAGGCGAAGTCGTATTTGCGCCCTGAGGACTGGACCAGGGTTACGTTGGTCGGGCCTTGGGAGTGGCGCAGTTCTCTTGAGCCGGCGTCATGGTAGCTTTTCAGATGCGACCAACCGGAATAGCCATTGGCGAGCCAGTACATCAGCGTCGGCCAGAGGATGAGGCTGACGGCGAACAGCCAGAGTATCCATTGCGGTGGTTTGGTCTGTTGTGTCATCTTGGCCGCTTCGAGCAGTGAAGGCGCTAGGGGTTGTGGTGACAAACGATGTGAGCAACCTGCTTGGATGGTGGTTTGCGTTGAGCAAGAATGAAAGAGTGTCGGCTGCCGCGACTTGTTAAGCCTCTACGCTTTGCGGAAAGCTGGGGCAAAGCACTGAATTTGATAGTTTTCCATCCGCCCGATAAAAAAGCATGGCGCCTGTTTCCTCGCAAATCCAGACCTCTTTGGCGCCTTGTTCAAAATACAGGCTCCTTTTGTCGATCAGTTCCGCCAGTGTGTTGCTTGGGGAGGCAACTTCGACCACGATTTCTGGGGATGCGGGATAGGGTGTTGATTTTCCGTGTCGATTCAAGAAGTCTGTCGAGCACCAAACAACATCTGCAACTTTGACGTTTTTCGATGTTTGGATGCTGCACTCAACAAATGCTTTGCCTGAAGTTAATTTCATCTTTAAGATGAACGCTATTTCTGTTTGCAACATGCCATGCGAGTTGCTGGCAGGGCTCATTTCTATTTTCCCCCATTCGTTTAGCTCAATTTTGAATGGAAGGTTCGATAGGGTTGGGTCATTGACAACCGAAGTCCAATCCATTTTTGCACCAGTATTTTTTGAGAGTTGATTGCCGAGCGCTGCAAATCGAACGCGCGAATTGCTAATGTAAGCTAAGTCTGAACTGTTATGTAATAAGTTTTTGTTGGGCGATCATTTTAGTCTGCCACTGTTTTCTTTTAGGGTTATTTAATTGTCTCTAGTAAGTCATTAACTGTTTCTAGCAAATAATCAGAGTCCGCAATGATTTGGGGTTCAAGTTTGTTTTTAGAAAAGAAATCCTTAAGTGCGGTTAGCCCTATAGGGTCAATATATACTTTTAACAATGCGTAGGCTATCAATTCGGCGCGTAAATTTTTATAGTGTTCGAAAATGAAATGAACGCCATATTCTCTAACGCAAAACACAAAAGCGCGCCGTTGCAGCCAAAGGTCAAAAGCTTCAAAATCTGGTATATTTTTAGGTGGCTCTAAAGCAATTTTTTTTATGGTTTCAGATTCATGGGCGTGCTGAGATAAATATAAGAAAGAAATAAATGCAAATGGGAATATTGCATTGAATTTTTCCTTGTTTTTGGTGTTGCTCAAATCTAAATTTTTTCCTAAAATCCACCATTTGTAGTAAAAATTTAATGTATCAACGCTTTTGCTTTTTAAGTTATCTTTTTTTATAAATTTGCTCCAATTGTACTCGCTTTTTAAAGATTCTGGTTTTAACAACAAACTCCACGAGTTTAATTCAGGGTGCTCTGCTGCCTCAGCAAAAAAATTTCCCCAAAGCTGAGGCGTTAGATGTTGCAATATTACATTGCGCTTTTCAGGCTCGTAGCCAAAATACATGAAAGTTTCAATTAAGCGACAAAATGCTATTCTTTTTACGGGGTCTATTAAAAATCTAGCTCCTTT
Organism: Allochromatium humboldtianum; assembly: GCF_013385175.1. GTDB lineage: Bacteria > Pseudomonadota > Gammaproteobacteria > Chromatiales > Chromatiaceae > Thermochromatium > Thermochromatium humboldtianum. Next base: position 518,055 of record NZ_JABZEO010000001.1, read on the forward strand.
TCTTTGGATCATATTGTGAAACAGTAACGCAAAATTATCTAATTCTGACTCGATCAGATAAATTATTGCTGTTATGTCGTCAACCTCAAGGTGATTTAAATCCGTCTGAGCAATAGCGCCCTCCGCTATTTTTGTTGCATAATCAATAGCTAAACCTTCGGTGCAGTAGCCGCACATATATTTGCCTTAAGCATTGATTGCTGTTTGTTCTTTTATGATTTTTACAGCATCTGCAAGTAAAATATATTTTCCATATTCGCTGCCAATCGCTAATTCACTATTCCATATTTTATTTATATGGCTTTTCAGATATTTGGCGAAATATGCAGCTTCTTTATCTCCAAACTGATAGCCCATCAGATGTTCTTCCTGGCAGCATACAGCTAAAATACCTGTTGATCCATCGCAATACTCAAATTCTATGTCGTGGGTTCTTGTAAATACTCCATAACATCGCAATACACCGCTTGGGTCATAATGCAAATCTATTAATTTAGCATTATTTGGCAGCTCTGGCCATTCGTACATTGGAGGAATTTTTATTGACTTATGCTGTTGTTTTTCTGTTAAATTTTCTTCATATGTCTGATACGCTTCTTGCGCTTCATCTGAAAAGCAATTATTGCGATATATAGCTAAAAAAACTCGTCTATCTAAAAGATCTGATAAGTTGAAATTTTCAATAGAGAATTTAGTGGAGTGCTTAGCTAGTTTTTTGCTTAATCTTGTTGATCTTCTTTCTTTCCATTTTAGCTTTGCTTCATCAATGTCTTTGTCTTCAATTTTGCGAGAATTCTCCCATAATGTATCAAACCAATTTTTAATTGATTTAATTTGATTGATATCGCTGGTTAATAAGCCAGCCTCTTCCCAGCCAGAAAGCTCTTCATTTCCTTCTAGATTTAATCGATTGCTTGAAAAATTTGCTGAACCGACAAGGGCTTTTTTATTGCCAAATAAAACTTTAGCGTGCAGCTTGTCATTTTGTTTTATAAGAACGCCTTTTTTTTGAATTGCGTCAATTACAGATGGATTGGTCGCACCGCTTCGTAAATTACATATTAATTTAACGCTTTTTTTAAGATCAGGTTGCGAAAAAATTAGTTCAGCACCACTTCCTAAAAATGCTATTGCTGCTAAGATCTCTTCTTCTTCTGCGAATATGGAATTGACTACTTGCTCATAGGTGGAAGACGTGACAAACATATAAAAATCTCCTTGACTCAAAGACTTAGCGACAAGCAGCTTAGATGCCATCTTTTTCTATGCATATTCACTAAATCACAATCAGCCTGTGCGTAGAAAGTAGATGGTATCAAGGGTCTTGTTTAAACCCAAACCCTCACGGAATCGCCACCAAACTCAACAACCGCTTGATAAACGCATCTGTCGTCACCCCTTCGGCCTCGGCCTCGAAGGTCAGCAGAATGCGATGACGCAGAATCTCCGGCGCGACCGACTGGATATGATGCGGCGCTACGAAACTCTCCCCATCCATCCAGGCCCGCGCCCGCGCACAACGCGCCAGCGCAATACTCGCGCGCGGCGAAGCCCCGAAACGACACCAGCGCCCCAGATCCCGGTCATAGAGCTTCGGATTGCGCGTCGCCTGCACCAGATCGACGATATAGTGATGCAACTTGGGATCGAGATAGAGTTCAGCCACAGCCCGCCGCATCGCAAACAGCTCGGCCTGACTCAACCGCTTGGCCGGCGGCGCGGGACTATGCTTCTGCTGCTCACCGTCGAGTTCCAGAATCCGTAACTCCTCGTCACGGCTCGGATAGGTCACGACCGCCTGCATCAAAAAGCGATCGAGCTGCGCCTCGGGCAGATGATAGGTGCCCTCCTGCTCGACCGGATTCTGGGTCGCGAGCACCATGAAGATCTGGGGCAGGGGATAGGTCTTCTGACCGACCGTGATCTGATGCTCGGCCATCGCCTCCAGCAACGCCGACTGCACCTTGGCCGGCGCCCGGTTGACCTCATCGGCCAGCAGCAGATTGTGAAACAGCGGCCCCTGACGAAACTCGAACTCGCCCTTCTCGTGGCGATAGATGTCGGTGCCGATCAGATCCGATGGCAACAGATCCGGCGTGAACTGAATGCGGTGGAAATCGCCCTCGATCGACTCGGCCAGCGCCTTGACCGCCGTGGTCTTGGCCAGCCCCGGCATACCCTCGACCAACAGATGACCATCGCTCAGCAGACAGACCAGCATGCTGTCGATGAACGCCTGCTGACCGATGATGCGTGAGGCGATGTGATCGCGAACGGCTTGGAGATCGCTTGGCGTCATGCGCGTTATTCTCGGGTCCGATGGTGGCTGGATAGTGCACTCTGGATCGGAGCGGGCCGCGTGCCGCTCATAAAAACCTACCCAAACTTGCACGAAGCTGAATAAGTCTGTTCACGTCGTCAACGCCAGTGCGGGCGAACCCGTCTTACCTGACTCTTACGTGCGTTTAAGGTCTCGCCTGAGCGCGTCGCGACCATACTGATCAAGGTTTTTGGCGGCGTTGAGGTCACGATCCATGACGTGCCCGCAGTCGCAGACCAGCGTGCGCTGCGACAGCGGCATGTCATGGAGTTGACCACAGGCGTGACAGGTCTTGGAGGATGGAAACCATCGATCCGCGATGACGACCGTCACGCCGCGCCATTGGGCCTTGTACTCGATTTGCCGCCGTAACTCGCCAAAGCCGGCATCGGAGACGGCGCGGGCGAGTCGGCGATTCTTCGTCATTCCAGTGACATTCAGGTCTTCGAGCGTGATGACCTGATAGGTGCGGGTCAGTGTGTCGGACAGTTCATGGAGCACCGCCTGACGTTGGTTTCTGATCCGCTGATGCAGCCGGGCCACTCGGAGCTTGGCTTTCGCTCGGCGTCGACTGCCTTTGACTTTGCGCGACAGCGTCCGTTGTCGGCGCTTCAAACGCTTGAGATTCTTCTTGAGCGCTGGGTTGGCAGGGATGACCTCGCCGGTACTCAGGGTCGCCAGATCCTTGATCCCGAAGTCCACGCCGACGGACGGCTGCTGCGGCGCATGCGGGTTGTAGTCCTCGGTCTCGACCAGGATCGAGACGTAGAAGCGACCGGCCGTCTTGCGGATGGTGGCCTGCTTGGTCTGACCGGTGAAGCGCAGCGGTTGACGCAGCGCGATTCGCGTCGGAAGTTTTTCGATACGCAGGGTGCGACCATCGACGTCGAACTTGGCCGGTTCGCGCAGGGCGAAGGCATCGTTGACGTCTTTTTTCTTGAATTGCGGATAGCCGGGGGTCTTGGAACCGGCCTTGACGCGCCGAAAGAACCCCTTGAAGGCGGCGTCCAGATCGTCGATGGCGTTGCGCGTGACGCGGCTGGAGACCTCCGCGTACCAGGGAAACTCAACGCGCAAGACCGTCATGTAGTGCTGATAGGCGGCCGCCTTCGACCACGTCACGCCGGGCTGACTGAAATGATCCAGTAAGTGGTTGTAACAGTGCCGTCGCGCACCGCACGCCTGATTGAGGTAGGTCGCCTGCTCCGGGGTTGGACGCAGCTCAATCTTATGGGCGATCAGCATGGGCCTCGACCGCCTGTTTTACGTCGTCCAACAGTGCCCGGGTCTTGCGCGAGCGGCTGCCGTACAGCCGGGCCGAGAAGACGGTGATGATCTCCAGCACATCGTTGGCCAGATCTTCCTCGAAGGTGGTGTCCTCGCCCTGGTTGAGGATGACGACTTCGACCTGTTTGGCCTCGCAGATCGCGAACACCAGTTCCGCGCCGAAGCGCAGCAGCCGATCGGTGTGGGTGATGACCAGCCGCCCGATGCGCCCCTCCACGATCTCATTGAGCAGGCGCTTGAGTCCCTGCTTGTGATAGTTCACCCCCGAACCCAGGTCAGCGATGAGCTCGAAGGTCCAGCCCTGACGGGCGCAATACAGTTCGAGCACTTGCTTCTGGCGCTCCAGGTCGGCTTTCTGGTCATGGCTGGAGACGCGCGCATAGGCGATCGTGCGCCGGGCGCTCTCCGGGGCGTGAAAGCACTCCGGGCGCAACCGGGCCAAGTCATAGCGCCGCCGCCCGCCGGCGGTGCGCTCATCGGGAATCAGCTTGCCTTCGCGTTCCCAGCGCCGCAGCGTTTGAGCCGCGACGCCGAGGAAATCGGCGGCTTCTTGGATGCTGACCAGTTTGCGTGACATGGTTAAAATATAAATAACTGCGCAAAAATGCGCAACTCGCATTGAAGCTGTTCGAGCCCCGGTCGATCCAGGGTCTGTCTGTCCTCTTGCGCCCTATGCTGAGTCTTTTCCAGAGCCGGTGCAAGTCCGCCGTCCCGACGATTTGTTCACAGGCCGCATCCGCTCGTCCGCCGCGACGATCCCGGCTCCGATCGGCTCAAGCCGATTTATCAATGACTCGCGCAACCGATTGACAATAAACGGCTTTTTCAGGCGGTCAAAATGCGACCGATCTGTTTCGCGTCCAGCAACCACGCGCCCTGGAAGCCGACGAACGAAAGTTGTGCACAGACTTATCCACAGGCTCTGTTGGTATCTCGGAAAAATCCAAGCCGGGCCAAGTGTTGCGGAATCATGACGAGACGCCACCCGAGCAATCGCCGCTAGATCGACCCCAGCCGCGCCTCGCCATCCACCACGCCGACATCCCCCAGCCGCCGACGCGCAAGACACAGCACGCGATTTGCCCATCAAGCGTATATAATCGCCGCCGAGGCCGAATCCAGTCACGTCCATCCCGGCCGCGACCGCCGTTTCCCGCCAGACATCCCGACCCCCAACCCCGAATCCATCGTCAATCCTTAGCCGCCGCGCCCGGAGCCCATTCCTGTGATCGAAACTCTTCGTAACATCGCCATCATCGCCCACGTCGATCATGGCAAGACCACGCTGGTGGACAAGCTCTTGCAGCAGTCCGGCACGCTCGGCGACCGCTTCGGGCCGGTCGAACGGGTGATGGACTCCAACGCGCTGGAGAAGGAACGCGGCATCACCATCCTGTCGAAGAACACGGCGATCCGCTGGAACGACTACCGCATCAACATCGTCGACACCCCCGGACACGCCGACTTCGGCGGCGAAGTCGAGCGCGTGCTGTCGATGGTCGACTCGGTGCTGCTCCTGGTCGACGCCCAGGAAGGCCCGATGCCTCAGACCCGCTTCGTCACCAGCAAGGCGTTCGCGCACGGTCTGCGCCCGATCGTGGTCATCAACAAGGTCGACCGTCCGGGCGCGCGTCCGGACTGGGTCATCGATCAGGTGTTCGACCTGTTCGATCGGCTCGGCGCCAGCGACGAGCAGCTCGATTTCCCCATCGTCTATGCCTCCGGTCTGAACGGCTACGCGGGCCTGACCGACGACGTGCGCGAGGGCGACATGACCCCGCTGTTCGAGGCCATCGTCCAGCACTGCCCGGCGCCCGAGGTCGATCCCGATTCGCCGTTCCAGATGCAGGTCTCGACCCTCGACTACAACGCCTATGTCGGCGCCATCGCCGTCGGGCGCATCCGCCACGGGCGCGTCAAGCCCAACCAGCAGGTCGTCGTGGTCAAGCCCGACGGCACGCGCCACAAGGCCAAGATCGGTCTGGTCTACGGCTATCTGGGTCTCGACCGCCACGAGGTGCCCCAGGCCACCGCCGGCGACATCGTGGCCCTGACCGGCATCGAGGCGCCCGGCGTCTCCGATACCCTGTGCGATCCCGAACACGTCCAGGCGCTGCCGACGCTCACCGTCGACGAGCCGACCGTGACCATGACCTTCCAGGTCAACACCTCGCCCTTCGCCGGCAAGGACGGCAAGTATCTGACCTCGCGCCAGCTCAAGGACCGGCTCGAACGCGAGCTGATCCACAATGTCGCGCTGCGCGTCGAGGAGGGCAACGATCCGGAAAAATTCCGCGTCTCCGGACGCGGCGAGCTGCATCTGTCGATCCTGCTCGAAAACATGCGCCGCGAAGGCTTCGAGCTGGCGGTGTCGCGTCCCGAGGTCATCTTCCGCGAGATCGACGGCCAGATCTGCGAGCCCTACGAGCAGCTCACGGTCGACATCGACGAGACCTCGCAGGGGTCGATCATGCAGGCGCTCGGCGAGCGGCGCGGTGAGCTGAAAGACATGGTGCCGGACGGCAAGGGCCGGGTGCGCCTGGACTACGAGATTCCCTCGCGCGGCCTGATCGGCTTCCAGACCGAGTTCATGTCCCTGACCTCGGGCACCGGACTCAAGTACCACGTCTTCGAGCGCTATCGTCCGGCGCACATGGGCGGCATCGCGCCGCGTCGCAACGGCGCCATGATCTCGAACGCCACCGGCAAGGCGCTCGGCTATGCGCTGTTCAACCTGCAAGAGCGCGGCCGGATGATGGTCTCGCCCGGCGAAGAGGTCTACGAGGGACAGGTGGTCGGCATCCACTCGCGCGACAACGATCTGACCGTCAATCCGCTCAAGGCCAAGCAGTTGACCAACATCCGCGCCGCCGGCTCGGACGAGAACATCCTGCTCACGCCGCCGGTCAAGTTCACCCTGGAACAGGCGCTGGAGTTCATCGAGGACGACGAGCTGGTCGAGATCACCCCGAGCGCCATCCGCGTGCGCAAGCGTCATCTCAAGGAGAGCGATCGCAAGCGGGCGAGTCGGGGGTGATTGGAGGCGGCCTTTGGCCTGAGCTGCTGCCGGTCGTGGTTCCGGGGCGGCTCGCTCGCCGTCGACCAATTCAGTGAAGTCTCCCCTCCCGCTCTCAAGGAGGGGAGGGGATTTCCTGGCAGGGCTTATTCGAAAATCACTTCGAGTCCGGCGCGGTGAGCAGGCGCGCCTCTTGGTGTTGCAGCATCACGTCTAGAAGCGCAGACCGAAACTCAACTCCAGCTCCCACTGATCCATGGCGATATTGATGGACTCGGGGCCGCCGGAGAGTGGCAGCAGACAGCCGCAATCGAGATCGCTCTTGGGGGCGTACATGGCGGCCAGACTGATCTCGGTGCGCTTGCTCAGCTCCTTGGTCAGGCCGAGCGTGAAGTGGTGCTCGATGACCGCAGGCGCGACGACGTTGAAGAGCACGCCATCGGCCGGAACGGGCTGCTTGCCGTAGCTGTAACCGGCGCGCAGTGTCAGATCCGGGCGCATCGCCCATTGCGCGCCGAACTTGTAGACGGTCATGTCGCGCCAGCCGAAACCGATCCCTTGACTGCCGCCCAGGCAGTGGGCCGTATAGCCCTGCATGCACAGCATGATGTTCTTGGTCATGTCGTTGCCGAGCGCATCGACGTCGCCATACCAGATGTGCTGAACGTCGAAGGCGAGCGTGAGATCGGGGCGTGCTTTGAAGGCCAGGCCGATGTTGACGAGTGCCGGTGCATCCAGGTCGCCATCCTCGGCAAAGAGGTCTGAGTACTTGTCGAAGCGCTCGAAGTCGACCTGGGTCTGATAGGCCGCGCCGAGCGAGAGTCGTTCGTTGAGCTGCCACAGTGCGCCGACTTGCAGTCCCCAGCCGAAGACGCCCTCGCGCCCGCGACTCGACAGATTGTCCGGGTTGCCGTCGGCCGCGAGGGAGCCGAGCGACGACAGTCCCTTGGCCTTGAAGGATTGGTAGGCCAGGATCAGCCCGGCGCCGACCGAGAAGTCCTCGGTCAATTTGCGCGAATAGTTGAGATTCAGCGCCAGTTGGCTGAGATCCACGCCGGTGTTGGAATCCGAGGGCTGGGCCATGGCGCCGCCGTAGGTGCCCAGCCGCATGGTCGTGTCCTCTGAGCGGTAGGTGGTGTTCATGCCGCCATTGCCGTAGAGCGAGACACCGATGGCGCTGACGTCGTCGAGCGGTCGGCTGTAGGCGAAGTGCGGGATGAGGAAGAGCTCCTTGTCGCTGTCGACCGTACCCGTGAAATCCGCATCGCTGCCGATCGGAATCGGCGGATTGCCTGGTATGCCGGACTCGGAGGCGTGCTGCGTATAGTTGCGGTGGGGCGAAAACAGAGATGCGCCGATGTCCATCCGTTGCTCACTCAGCCACACAACACCGGCGACGTTCGAGGCCGAGATCATGGCATCCTGCGGCAGGGCGGAACCCGCGCCGGCCATGCCTTTGCTCTTGGTGCCGAAGCCATGCGACATGTAGCCATTGGTGGCCTGGGCGCCGAACGGCATGGCCATGGCCAGGATCAGCCCTGTAGCCAATGTGGAGCGATTGAAACGCATGGGTTTGTCCCCCTCGGTTGAGTGTTATCGTTCGGGTCGTCGGTCCAGTCGTGATAGGCGACGGCGTGAATTTATCACAAGCGCCGATGGCACGATCAGGGTTCGATTGACGAATCTCAATCGAGTCGATTCTGGAGGGGGGGCTGAAAGGGGAGGCGCGGACCAGGCGCCATCGCGTTCAGTGATGGCGGGCTTGGTCCGCGTGGACTTCAGACAGGCGCGAGCGGCGCGCGGCCGATGGAGACATAGGTCAGTCCGGCGGCACGGGCGAGCGGTCCGTCGAGGATGTTGCGTCCGTCGAAGATGACCGGGGTACGCAGTCTGGAGCGGATCGCGTCGAAGTTCGGGCTGCGGAATTGCGACCACTCGGTCACGACTACCAATGCATCAGCACCGTCGACGGCTGTGAGCGCATCGTTGGCCAACGTCAGGTCGGCGCGCTCGCCATAGATCCGCTGGGTCTCCTCCATGGCCACGGGGTCATAGGCCCGGACCCGCGCGCCAGCCTCCCACAGCGCCTCCATCAGCACCCGGCTGGACGCCTCGCGCATGTCGTCGGTATTGGGCTTGAAGGACAGGCCCCAGAGCGCAATGGTCTTGCCGGCCAGGTCGCCGCCGAAATAGTCGCGGATCTTGGTGAAGAGCACCTCTTTCTGACGGAAGTTCACCGCCTCGACCGCTTGCAGCAATTCGGCCTCGTAGCCCAGCCCGCGCGCGGTGCGCTCCAGGGCGCGCACGTCCTTGGGGAAGCAGGAGCCGCCATAGCCACAGCCCGGATAGATGAACTGATAGCCGATGCGCGGATCCGAGCCGATACCGACGCGCACCTTCTCGATGTCGGCGCCGACGGCCTCGGCGATGTTCGACAGCTCGTTCATGAAGCTGATCTTGGTCGCCAGCATGGCGTTGGCGGCATACTTGGTCAGCTCGGCCGAGCGCACATCCATCAGCATCAGCCGGTCGTGACTGCGGTTGAAGGGTGCATAGAGCGCGCGCAGCAGTTCGCCGGTGCGCGGATTGTCGGTGCCGACGATGATGCGATCCGGGCGCATGAAGTCCTCGATCGCTGCACCCTCCTTGAGGAACTCGGGATTGGAGACGACATCGAACTCGACTGTCTGGCCCCGGCTTGCCTGTACCTCGCGCACGGTGTCGGCGACCCGGTCGGCGGTGCCCACGGGCACGGTGGATTTATCGACCAGGATGCGGTACTCGGTCATGTGCTCGGCGATGGTGCGCGCGACCGCCAGGACGTATTGCAGATCCGCCGAGCCGTCCTCGTCGGGCGGAGTGCCGACGGCGATGAACTGGAACAGCCCATGCTCGACGCCGGCCTTGGCATCGGTCGAGAAGTGCAGCCGGCCGGCCTCGCGGTTGGACTGGATCATTTCGTCGAGTCCGGGCTCGTAGATCGGCACCCCGCCGCTGTTGAGCAGATCGATCTTGTTCGGATCGATGTCGATGCAGAGCACGTTGTTGCCCACCTCGGCCAGGCAGACACCCGTCACCAGCCCCACATATCCAGTACCAAAGATCGTTACATCCATCGCTGTAATTCTCGGATAAGCGTAAAGAAAATAGGGTCGAAGCCGCGCATGTTAGCAGCTTGGGCCGCGTGGCTGCATGACGAACGCATTGCAGCGAAACAGCGGGCGTCGGGCTGCCCCGATGGGCGATCTTCGATCTGATGCAAAATACCTGTTGACGGGGTCTGAGTTCACCCCTACAATGCGCCGCTCATTTGGAGGGGTTCCCGAGCGGTCAAAGGGATCAGACTGTAAATCTGACGGCTCAGCCTTCGGAGGTTCGAATCCTCCCCCCTCCACCAAATTGTTCGTTGCGATTGACGTTCTCGCGGATGTCTGGCGCGGCTCGACGCTTTCGCGGGTGTAGTTCAATGGTAGAACCTCAGCCTTCCAAGCTGATGGTGTGGGTTCGATTCCCATCACCCGCTCCAGGTCTTGCATGAAGGTCGCTTGAGTTTTTGCCCATGTAGCTCAGTTGGTAGAGCACACCCTTGGTAAGGGTGAGGTCACCGGTTCAATTCCGGTCATGGGCTCCATATTTTGAATCAGGGTCTTGCGTACCGTCAGGTGCGTTCAGTCGATTTTGTCACATGCGGGGAGCCGTTCATGTCG
>NZ_JABZEO010000010.1 GCF_013385175.1 Allochromatium humboldtianum
TTTTATTGGTCGGGGCGAGAGGATTTGAACCTCCGACCACCTGAACCCCATTCAGGTCAATAGCTGTTTTTTCTTGTTTCACCTTGTTCCTCAATTCTCAAAAAATATATAATTAACAGCATCTTCAGTTGAATCTGTCGCGCATGTTGTTGCATCCGGCTGTACTGAATCGCATGTTTTACGCGACTACAGACGCGACTACAAGAGACCACCTGAATCCACCCTCTCCGGCCCAGCCAGGATGGATCGCTATGCTCAGCGACCGCCAGATCAAGAACCTCACGGCCACAGGCAAACCGTATCGATTGCGCGAGAAGTCGACCGATCCAAGCTTACGCGGGTTCGGCGTACAGGTTTCCGCCGCCGGTACCAAGACCTTCTACGTCGAGTACAGCTTCGGCGGTCAACGAGGACATTTCTATCGCCTGGGAGCCTATCCCAGCCTGTCTTTGGCGCAAGCGCGTGAGCGCTGTCGGGACGTCCGCAATCTCGTCGATCAGGGGATCGATCCCAAGGCCGAACTCGATCGGCGACGCACATCCGAAGTCCTGGAGCGCAAGGCTCAGGAGCAGCAGGCACAGCTGGCACGAGCGACGGCGACTTACGAAGATCTGGTGCGCGTCTATCTGGCATCACTCGACAACCCGACGACGCGCGACGAAATCGAGCGGCTGCTACAAAAAGATGCCCGTCCGATCCTGAAAGACAAGCGCGTCACCGAGATCGAGCCGCGCGATATCCGTGCTGTGCTGGACAGAGCCCGCAAGCGGGGCGCGAAGCGGGTCGTCTTCATGCTGCACAGCTATCTGCATGCCGCCTTCGTTCATGCCATCGGCGAGCAGGAGATCGATGGCCTGCTGTTCCCGTTGACCACGAATCCGGTCGCCGCCGTGAAAAAACCGGATTCCGGTATGACCCCTTGCAGTCGGGTGCTCTCCAAGGAGGAGATCGGCACACTCTGGCAAGCACTCACGATAGAGGCCGATCGCCTGAGTCCCATGACCATTGGGGCCATCCGCCTGATGCTGCTCAGCGGACAGCGTCTACAGGAGATTTTGCGCACACGTTGGGATCAGCTCGATTTTACCGACGGCACTTGGTCGTTCGCGCGTGAGCAGACCAAGACCAAGCGCCCGCACCTAGTGCCTCTGACCCCGATGATTCATGAAACGCTCATGGCGATTCCGCGCTTGGGGCCGCTGGTCTTTCCGCATTCCCGTCCATCTGACAAGACCCCTGAAGCGATAGCGATCATGCCCTTTCGTTCGATTACTCAGGCCATCGAACGTCTCTGCGCACGGCATGCCCTGGAAGCCTTCACGCCCCGGGATCTACGCCGAACCTGCACGACGCATTGGGCACGTCTCGGCATTCAGCCAAGTGTGCGTTTTCTGCTTCAGAACCGAGCCGTGAACGACATCGAGGAAACCCACTACAACATCTACGACGGTCTTCCGGAAAAGCGACAGGCCCTGGAGTGCTGGGAGCAGGAGCTTCGGGGGCTGTTGGATACCGCTTCGATGATCAGCCTGGGTTCGTCGCCGTCGGCCATACAATCGGCATCTGCTCCAAGCCAGGCCGGCCTGACGCCCAGCCGAAACCGAGTCTGAGGTCGTCCTCATCGCCAGAGCGTCGATCAGCGCGACCAGCTGGACAGGTCGCGGGGGAGTCGCCCATCGGGGTCGTTGACAGTGACGGAGTTGCCATCCTTGAGCCGGTCTGAGTAAACGACGACGTTCGTTCCGCCCTCGTGCGCCTGGCTCGGAAAGAGGATGCCGGTATAGCCATGGGCCAGCACCATATCGGCGAGAACCCAAGTCGGGGGTTCGATGTGAAGCTCGAACCTCAGGTGGCGCCAGTCTTCGCGCCAGTCATGCCATAGCTCGTCCCAAGGCTCTCCATGGTGGAGCCGACGCAGGTCGACCAGGTTGCGCAGCGACACGGTGTACGAGCACATCGTGCAGGGCGGAAGGAAGGCTGAGGTCTGCTGGTATTCGCGCAAGGCGGTCATTTCATCCAACGACAGGTACAGCGCCTCGACGCCTTCGCGGTTGAAGCGCCCACCTCGGGCCGCGGCACCGGCGCCGCTGGTCGGCCGGCTGGCCCATTGTGGGGTATGCGCGCGGAATACGGTGGTGTCGGGCGGCAAGTCGGAGAGGATCATCCGACGAACCCGGCGCGGATCGACTCCAGATAGTCAATCGCGTCCTCGGTTCGGCCTTGCTGGACCAGCTGCAACAGGGTCTGGTGACGAAACGCCGCAATAGGCTCGTTCTTGATCAGGAAGATGGCGCGCTGCTGATCCGGCTGTATCGCCGTGGCGGCCGACAGCACACGCATCAGGTCGCGCAGTGCCGATTGCAGTCTCGGCGATTCCGGGTGGGTGCGCAGGGTGTTGCGATGGACGCCGGCCAGCTCGGCCAGATCCTGCTGTTGCAGGCCGAGAATGTGCGCGACGCCTGAGGCTGAGAATCGCGACGTACCCGGTTCCCGCGTCGATTCAAGCACGTCGGCGAAGAGGGCGACCATGGCGTTTCTCCTGAGTGCGCCTATTAGAGATGCACATATTACGCACAGTATAGGCATCGCTCAAGCCCAGTCAGCGACGCCTGGCCGTTTGGACCTCCAGAACCGGCCGACATCGACCGAACCCGCTTCAACTGCATCTGATCTGAAGTCGGACTCCAGCCAAGCACGCCGGGAACGACGGCCCGCTCCAGTCGAGACTGAAACGGGCCGCCCTCGGTGGAGACCGCTCAGGCGGCCTGTGAACGTCCCCGCGTGGCCAACCAGACATCGGCCCAGTCCACACCCGAGCGTTCGGCCGGAATCGGGCCGGGCGGCAAACGCACCTCAGCCTCAATCCCGCGCGCTAGCAGCCGGGCCTGCAGTCGCCCGGCGGCGCGCTGTCCGGCCCCATGGCGATCCCGGTCGGCCCAGATCGTGACCTGGGTGAGGCCGGGTGGCGGGACGAAGCGTTCCAGAAGCGTCGCGTTGAGCGCCGCCCACACCGGTTGTCCGCTCAGGTGATGGGCCGCCAGCGCGGTTTCCACGCCTTCGGCCACACCAAGCGTGGTGGTGGCCGCATACAGCCGAATGGCCGCACCGGCCAGAGGCGCCACCGGCGGCAGCAGCTTGCGCGCACTGGCCACCGGGGCCTTGCCCCGCCCATTGGTGGCCAGATAGGTGCGGTGCAGCGTCAGACGCTGACCGTCCGCGCCCTGCACCACGCTCAGCAGCGCCGGGAACGCTCCCCGGTTATCACCGGCCTCGAAATACGCGAGCTGCGGATGCAGACGCAGGACGTCCGGATCGGTGTCCTCCAGCGTCAGCCCGCGCGCGGCCAGATAACGCCACAGCGGCCAGGCCAGCGCGGCGTTGACCGGGCAGGCGGCCTGCCAGAGACGCTCGATCCGGCGTCGGGCCTGAGCCGATGTGCGGTCAGTAGCGTGACCAGACGGTATGGAACCCTGCTCAGGCGGATACCGTCCGGCGACCGCCTCCAGTCCCAATACCGCACTGACGGCGGCCAGCGCCTGTGGAAAGCGCCAGTCGTACAGCCACATCAGCAGCGCAAAGCCGTCGGGAAAGGCGCCACAGGTATTGCAGATGCCGCCCCCGGTGTCGGCCACATCACGAAACAGCCGAAAGCCGTCCCGTCCGCCGTGACGCGGACAGGGCCCATGCCGTCCGGCGCGGGCCAGAGCCGGTTCCAGGGCGGGGGCCAGGGCAGCCAGCACCGACGGCCAGCGTCCCCGCACCCGAGGACGAATCTCGGTGATCTCCAAACGCATACGAACCTCCAGCCTGTGTCAGGTGTGATGGCCCGCCACCGCGCCATCCCTTATCAGGGCGGCGGGCGCGATGGGGAGCCGGGATGTGGCCCCGGATGACGGGGCCGGTGGTGAGGACGGCGGACGCCGTCGGTCAGAGCAGGCCGCGTTCGGCCAGCGAGAGACAGGTGTCACCGACGATCAGGTGATCGAGCAGCCGGATGTCGACCAGGGCCAGGGCCTCGCGCAGACGCTGCGTCATGCGCAGATCGTCCGCGCTCGGTTCACTGACGCCGGACGGATGATTGTGGAAGGCCAGAGCGGCGGCGCCATTGCAGCGCAGCCCGGCCTTGACCACCTCGCGCGGATAGACCGAGGCGCCATCGATGGTGCCGCGAAACAGCTCCTCGATGGCCACCACCCGGTGGCGGTTGTCGAGCCAGAGTATCCCGAACACTTCGTATTCGAGCTGACCCAGACGCAGTTGCAGGTAGTGGCGCGCCGCGTCGGGCGAGGTCAGCGCCGGTTCGTCGGCGGTGCGCAGACGTTCGGCCAGAATGGCCAGGGCCTGGGCAATGATGGCGTCCTCCTCGGCACGCTGCGGATCATCGGCCTGTGGGTCGGGCGTATCAGTGCAAACGGGAACGGTGGTGGTGTACATGGTCGTCTCCAGAGGCCAGGCACGCCGTCCCCGTGGGGTCCGAACGCCCCGGCGGGTCGGTGGTGGAATCAGCCGTGCAAGGTCGACGGCTGGGGATGACCGGCTGGGCCGGTGGATGGTGCGCGGGGTGGTCATCGCCCCCGCCGGCGCTGGTCGGCGCGTCCCGCTCGGGACAGCACCGGACACCTCTCCGATCGCCACCCCGAGTCCGGGATGGCGGCGGGACAGGCGCCGGGACCACGGGCCCCGGCCGTCGTTATGGTGGGT
This sequence comes from Allochromatium humboldtianum, assembly GCF_013385175.1. Taxonomy (GTDB): domain Bacteria; phylum Pseudomonadota; class Gammaproteobacteria; order Chromatiales; family Chromatiaceae; genus Thermochromatium; species Thermochromatium humboldtianum. Next base: position 4,702 of record NZ_JABZEO010000010.1, read on the forward strand.
GGTGGTGGCGCCCGACGACCGCACGCGAGGGGCGCACGGTCGTCGGGACGGACTCAGCCGCTGATCAGCAGTCGTTCAGCCACGCCAAACAGGGCCTGTTGCAGATCCCCCGCGTCCTGGATGCGGAGACTGACCGGAAACAGCCAGGAGACATCGTAGGCAATGCCGACCCCAATCGTTTCCAGACCTTGATCCCGGCACAGCGCCAGGATCTCGTGGGCGGCAGCCCGATCGTTGGGATCGCCATCGGTCATCGCCAGAATCAGGCGTCGGGGTTCAGGCCGCAGCGACAGATCCGCCGCCGCATACCACAGCGCCTGAGCCAGCGGGGTGCCGCCGCGCGGCCCCTGATCGAAGGCATCGGCCCGCCGGCGCACCGACTGTCCGTGCCGGATCAGCCGGCTCACCCGTGTGTCCTCGCCCTGCTGACCGGGAAAGGCCGTGACCGCCACCGAGACGCCGGGAATCGGCTCCAGGGCCAGGGCCACGGCCAGGGCCGCCTCCAGCGCGACCTGGAACGACGGGCGCCCCGCCTCGGTGCGCCTGTTCATCGATCCGGAGAGATCGACCAGCAGATGCAGCGCCGTGTTGGGGGCCGGACGGCGGTGTGGACGCGCAAACAGCCGCGTCTCCCCCAGCCCGACCCGATGCAGCCGTCGTGACAGCAGGGTTCGGCCCTGCCAGGTGGCGCCCGGCCGGTCCATCCGGCTGGCCTGCACCAGTCCCTGGAGCCGGGTCGCCAGCGCCCGCGAGGTGGCCGCGACCCGTTGGCACGCGAGGTGGTTGAGATGTGGATCACTGAAGGCCTCCTCGCCCACCGGCAGCCGCAGGGTCTCGGGGTCATCGGCTCCCGCCGCCTCGGCCAGGGCCTGACGCGCCTGCGCAAACAGATCGCCGGCCAGATCGTCCTCACCGGCCGCCAGCGCCTGCCGGAGTGCCCCGTTCGGTGTTTCGGACGGGTCCAGGACGCTGGCCGAATCGGCGACCGGGGTCGCGGCCTCGGGTGCTGCACCGACCTCAGGTTCCGGGTTCGGGGCGTTGGACTCGGGTCCATCATCAGTCCCCGCCGCCGCCTGTGGCGCGGCGTTCGGATCGCCGCCGGAGTCCGGTGCCTGTGCCGCGCCCGTCTCGTCCGTGGTCGCCGGCCTCGGTGCCTGACCGCCCTCCTCCACCTCCGGCGTTTGGCTGGAGGCTGTCGGCGGATGGACGTCATCGGCCCCGGCACCGTCCCGGGGCGAACCGTCCGCATCCGGGGTCTCGGCACTGGCCGCCCCGTTTGCTTCGGCCTCACCCTCGGCGCCACGTTCAGAGGCCGTAGACGGCGTGGTATCGGGCGACGTGGCCTCAGCGTTCAGCCACTGCTCCAGGCGTTCGGCCAGCGCCGCCGCCTCGGCGGTCGAACCCAGTCGCCGCACCTCGGTGAGCAGTCCCCAGAGCCGATGCACCAGGGAGGCGGAGAAGGTCTGACGCAAGACCTGTTCGGCCTCGTGTGCGGCGGCGGCCAGGGCCGTCTGTCCCAGCACCTGATGGCGCAGCCGCAGCAGCAGCGTGGCCGTCAGGATCCGGGCCGGATGGTCCTCCGTGGCGGGCGGCTGGAGCTGGCCGGTGGCCTGCATCCAGTCGATCACCCGGGCCAGGGTGGTCTCGGTTCCGGGATAATCCTGGCGGATGGCCCATTCGATGCGGATGTCCTCCAGGATGTTGAGCAGCGTGCGCCGCAGCGGCGACTGGGCCTGGACGGCCTCGAAGACGGCCATGTCGGTATGACGCACATGACTGGCTTCATGCGCGAGTAGCCCCCAGGCCACTGGGCGCAGCTCCGAGGCCGCCGGCAGATCGGGCAGCCAGATGGTGTGACCGTCGGTGGCCGCCTGGGCGCCGCCGACCTGAACCTGCACGCCGAAGCGGCGGCCCAGAGCGGTGGCGACGATCGGCATGGCGTGTTTGAGGGTGTGGGTGTACATGATCGAACTCCAGATGCATGGGCACACCCGCCCCAGCGGGGCGAAGCGTGCCCCGGTGGGGAATGGCCGGTCCGCAGACCGGCCGGTGGATGTGGCCCCAACGGGGGCCGGGTGTGATCAGAAGAAGCTATCCTCCACGAACACCTCCAGGTCCATGGGTGGCTCCACCGTCGGCGGGAGTGCCGGCCGGTCGAAGGCCGACAGCGGCTCGGGGACAACAGGCCGCGTCACCGGCGCCGGCACAGCGGCCGCCACGTCATCCGGCAACGGGTCGGTTGAACGCTCCACGTCCGGCTCGCCAGCGGCCTCCAGCGCGTCAAGCGCCTCGGTTGCATCCGCGTCCTCCGGCGGCTCCGCCGCCGTGCCGGCCAGCAGTCCCGCGCCATGGCGGGCCAGCCGGGCCTCATCGCGCAACAGCAGCCACAGCCCGAAGCCCTCGCGGAACAACGCTCCGCTGACGGGCCCCGAGCGCGGCGCCCGCTGCAGGAACCCCTCCAGGGGTTCGAGCACCGGCGGGATGCGCGGATCGACGAACGACAGCACCGCCAGCTTGTCGCGCACGCGGCGGAAGGTGCCGAGCGCACGCTGGCTCAATTGCGTCTGCCCGATCAGGCTCTTCTCCAGATCGCGGGCAATCTGCGTGACCTCGTGGAAGATGGTTCCGCCCAGCTCGGCGGCATCCTCGGCCAGGGTGCCGGGATGGGCCTCAGCGGGACGAATCACCAGCGGGCGATAGCGGAAGGCAAACCGGGTGGCCACGCGGCCGGCCGGTTCCACCGCCTCGCGCAGTTGCCGCTCCCACTGGGGATGACGGGTGATCCAGTCGGCGATCTCGGCGTCATACCCAGCGAGAAAGGCGTCGACTTCGTGCTCGAAGCGGGTCTTGAGTCCTTCGAGTTCGGCACTGAGTCCGGCGACCTGGTCATTGGGCACCAGAAAGCCGCCGAGAAACCGTGTGCCGACCTTGAGACAGGCCCGCTCGGCCTGGCCCTTGAGGGTGTGGAAGATGCGCAGCGCCTCGGGATTGCAGATGCGCTTGGATCCCCAGTGGACCAGATCCGCCGTGGGTCTGTCGGCCGCCGCCAGCCCCAGATCCTCGGGGCGCAGTGTCTTGCGCCCGCCCCAGATCGGGATCGACAGCGAGATCAGGGTCATGGCTTCGGTCAGTGTGATGATGGGTGTGGTGGTGCTCATGGGCGTGTCTCCAGGCCGCGGACACGCCGGCGCCGCCCCGTGGGGACGACGCCGGATGCCCGGCGGCCGCTGGTGGTGGATGGACGGTGGTACGGTCAGAACCAGTCGTCGGCGATGGCACTGTCGATCCGGGACAGATCGATCGCCGGCCGCGCGGCGACAGGTGGTGTCACCGGCGCAGGCGCCGGGGATGGCGGGGCGGGGTTTGGCCACACCCCCCGCGGGTCGAGCAACAGCCCCTGGTCATCGAGTCGGTGTTCCCCGACCCAGCGATAGCCCTTGCGTTGCTTTCCATGCACGGCACGCTTCAAGCGGTCGGCGGCCTCGGCGGGATAGGTCTTGTGCTGAAGCAGCCGTCCGGCCGGTCCCCAACGCACCGTCAGGGTACCTTCGGGATCGCGCCGCCAGGCCCAGTCCTTGGCCCGGCCGTTGCCGTGGTAGAAGCGGTAGAGCTGAAACGGCGGGGTCATGCCGCCGAACTCCCGGTCCACAGATCCCCCATCACATCGGCGGCCACCCGATGGATGGCCTCGCGCTGATCGGGATCGGCCCGGGCGGTGAGCGCCTGCTCCAGGGCAAAGCGGATCGGTTGCGGGGCGCCGCGAAAGGTCAGCGCCAACCGTGCCCAGCGCACCAGGGTGCGGGTGGAGAGCGTGATGGTGAGTTGGGCCGTGCTTTCGCCCTCGCCCACGAACAGCCGTCGCACCTCATTGGCCACGGCGATGAGCTTCTCACCGACCTCCGGCGGCAGGCTCGGCACCGCGCCGGCCAGCACCCCCAGTTCCACCTCGGGTTCCAGATAGCCGACCGGCAACACCCGGAAGCGGTCGAGGAAGGCCAGGTTTTGGCGCAGCACGCCCTGATACAGCCCGGTGGTATCGCCGGCTCCGGCCGAGTTGCCGGTGGCGAATACCCGGAATTTCGGATGGGGTCGGATGACCTCCCCGCCGTTCTGGGCAATGACCAGGGGCTGACCCTCGATCACATCGTTGAGTCCGGCCAGCTCAGCCGGGTCCATCAGGTCGATCTCATTGAGCAGCAGCAGATGCCCCTCACGCAGCGCCACGGCCAGCGGGCCATGGACGAAGCGCGTCGAGCCGTCGATCAGCACGAACTGCCCGACCAGATCGGAGAGTTCCAGGCGCCCGTGACAGGTCACCGACTGCACCGGCCAGTTGAGCCGGGCGGCGACCTGGCACACCAGCGAGGTCTTGCCGCTGCCGGTCGGACCGGTGAGCAGAAAGGCATCGCCGGCCGGATCGCGCAGAAACGCGATGAGCGCGGCCAGCCCCTGGCGAAACACATAGGGCGTGGCCGGTGGAATCAGCGGGTGGTCGGTGGCACTGAAGCCCTCGATGACGAGTCCCGCCGGGGCCTTGACCCCAAAGGTCTGGCCGACATTGAACAGTTGCGTGGTCATGCGTCGTCTCCCGTGTCGTGAGAGGCGACGCCACCCGGTGCGGGGGACGAACTCGCCCCTCGGGGTGGTGGTGATGAAACCGGACGGCGGGTCCGGACGGTGAAGCGCGCGTGCTTGTGGATCGCCCGCGCCGGCGATGTGGTGATCACGCGGTCAGCGTGAGCACGGAAAGCCTCTCCGCCCAGGGTCCGGACGGACCCTCGGGGACAACCCTCCCGTGCCTGGGGATGGTGAGGGAGTGTGGAAGCCGACCGGCTTCCGCACTCCAGGGTGGTTCAGAAGTAGCCGCTGATGACCTCAGCGGTGGAGGCGGTCTCCTCCGGTCCGGGGGCCGCTCCTGACGGAGCGGTGCCGGAGCGGCGCGACCGCTTGGGACGCGCCGTCGTATCCCGAAGGGCGACGGACGCCGCCACGGATGTAGCCGACGGTTCCGGCGCATCCTGCCGCGTCACCCGGACCCGGAGCGTACCGGGTCGCCGGTAGGCCTCCAGGCATTGTGGATCGAGATCCGGGAGCAGCGCCGCCAGGGCCGCGTTGTAGTCGACGCTGCCGCGTTGCTGGTAGCGGCGCAGCCGCAGTCCGGCGTGCTCGGCCAGGAGGTAGTCGCCCATCAGGGCCACCAGTCCCTCCTGCGCCGCGTTCAGTGCGCTCCGGGCCTCCTTGAGCGCCGCGTCGAGCGCGCCGGCTCGTTGCTCGGCGGCCTGATACTCAGCCGCCAGCTGTACCCAGCGTCCACGGGCCTCGCCGTCGGGGACATAGGTGTCGCGCGCCGGGTCGGGCGTGGGTTCCTGACGGGTGCGCACCGCCTCGGCGAAGGCCAGGCAGGCGGGCACCAGTTCCTGCGCAATGAAGGCCTCATCACGCGCGATGACGAACTCCAGCGCCACCCGCCCGGTCTGGACCGGATCGAACACCAGCCAGCCACGGTCGGCCTCGGCGATGAACAGCTGGAACTGCACCTGGATCCAGTAGAGCCGGAAGGCCAGGCTTGCCTCGCCCTCACGCTGGAGCGTCTCCCAGGTCTTGACGGCGGGAACTTTCAACTCAACCGGCTCGCCGGTGTCGGTGAGACCGTCGAAGGAGCAGCGCAGCACCGGATGCCGCGCCGATTCGGCACAGACCGGCAGCAGCCAGGTCTGATGACGGGTCTCGAAGCCCTGACGGGCGGTGTCTTCGTACTGTAGGCCCCGTTGCACGAACGGGTTGTCCGACAGATCCGCCGGCGCACAGAGGCCGGTTTTCTCCGCCCACAGACGCCAGGGGGTCTGATAGGGCGAGCGGCCCAGGATCACGGCCGCTTCCGAGGCGGTGACGCCACGGGCGCGCCAGGCCTGCCACTCAGAACTGCGCTGAACCAGATCGATGATGTGCATGAGGGTGTCTCCTGCAAGCGGAGGGACACCGTCCCGGAGGACGGGCGTCCCCCGGGGGTTGGACCGGCGCGGGCCGGTCGTGGGTTGGGTTTCAGGCGGCCTGCGCCGCCGGGGCGTCGAGCTGTTCGGCCCGGGCCAGTTCGGCCAGCGCGTAGTCGAGCACGGCGCCGGTGAAGCGCTGGCGGACATAGTCCTGGGCCGTGGCCCAGGCTCGACTCTGTCGGGCACGCTCGACCAGATGGGCGATGTGCGCCTGGGTCGCCGCGTCGAGATCCGCGGCGGCCTCGGCCGTCTCGGGGTCAGGTTCGGACACCGCTGTCGCTGTTGTCGATACCGGTGCCGATGCAGCGACCGGCGCCGTCACCAGCTCGGCGTCCAGACTGCGTCCGGCCATCTCCTCGGCGGTATAGCTGGCCTCTTCGGGAAAGGCGGCACGCAGGCTGGCGGCCTTGGCGCATTTGAGCAGCTGACCGCGCGGGCGCTTGACCCACATCGCGGTGGGGACGTCACCGCCGCCCAGGCGGGCGTAGGTCTCCTCCCAGAACACGGTTTCGGTGAAGGGGCAGCGCACGCCGCCGATCAGCCGGTAGACCGTCACCTCACACCAGGCGGGAAAGGTCACGCTGACCTGATGCTCCTGCCACTCCTTCTGAACCTTGACCCGTCCCTGGAAGGTCTGGTTCAGCTCAGGACCGAAGCGCGCCGGGTCCATGCCGGCCCACTGTCCGGTACGCGCGGCGGTGGTCTGCACCTCGGCGATACCGGGCCAGACGGTTTCCACCTCGCGTCCGAGCGCGCGGTTCCACATCGGCACGATGTGCACCGGGCGCTTCATGACATCGAGACCGCGCGCCTGGCAGTAGCGCACCGCCAGTAACACGCCCTCAACCGTCTGGGCGGCGGGGAAGATCGAATCGACCAGGACTTGCCAGCTCGCCGGATCCAGGCCCAGCTCGGTGAGCGCCTCGGGATGGATGGCCAGCCGGCAGGCCGGCAGCGTGCTCGGGGATGGATGGGATGCGTTCATGGTGCCTCCGAAAAGCGGGGCTCCGTTCCCCGGTGTGGGGCAACGAGGCCCCAGGGGGGTTGAAGACGGACAGCGTGTCGCGAGACTCTTCAGGAGCGGGACACGGAGCCTCAGAACGGAATGGCCTCCTCCTCGAAGGCCGGAACCGGTGTCGGGGCGCGTGACGCCACCGGTGTGGCCCGGCGTCCGGTGGGGGCTGTCGCCGGCGGGCGTTCAGTGCTCTGGGCCGGCGGGGTGTTGGCCTCCGGGCGGCTGTCGAGCATCTGCAGGGCGCCGGCGAAATCGACGAGGATCTCGGTTACGCGCCGCTCCGCGCCGTCCTGGGTCTGGTATTGGCGTGTGCGCAGCTTGCCCTCGATATACACCCTGGAACCGGTGTGCAGGTACTGCGCAGCGATCTCGGCCAGACGGCCAAAGAGCACCACACGGTGCCATTCGGTGCGCTCGCGGCTCTCGCCGGAGGCCTTGTCGGTCCAGTGCTCGTTAGTGGCCAGTGACAGATTGGCCACCGACTCGCCACTGGGCAGGGTGCGCACTTCAGGATCGGCACCCAGGTGGCCGATCAGGATGGCTTTGTTGATGCCTCGGGACATGGGTCGGCTCCTTCATTTGGAATGGACGGAGAGACGACCGACCCCGGGCGGGGAACGGAACGCTCCCCGGTGGAGGATGACCGGTAGCAGACCGGTCGGTGATGCGCGGAGGTTTATCGATCGCGTCCGCTCGCGATGGCACGACTCGTCGTTGGGTGAGTCGTGTCGGAAGCCGTGTGGCCGTCTGGTCCGGGCGTGGATCCCGTGATCGGGACGGCGCGCTGGACAGGTCGAACCTGGAAGTACTGTGGCACAGACGGTGCTCCGAGGCGAGGGATCAACGGTCCGCCGGGACGCAGACCGTTTGACCCAAGGTCGGCCACTGGGACTGGATCAAGACATAGTGCGCGCGCAGCGGATCGTCCTGAACCCGCCTCTCCAGCAACGCCAGTGATGGTGAAGCGGTGTGTGGACCGCAATGGGCCGATCTTTCGGATTCCAGCATCCGCCATAGCGTCTGGCCTTTTCCACACTGAAAGATTGAGTGGCGAATCTGGCTGTGCTAATGCGCCAGGCCATGCATGTGTCTGGTGCTATCAGGCAAAGACCCCATGCTTGATGCGCCCCAGCGTGTCCAAGACAGGATCGGCCCCGATTTCGGTGTCCAGCAGGGATGGTGCCAACAGAATGCCGTAAGATTTTCAACTCAACCTGCACCCCCAGGTCGTGACAGTCCATACCGTTTCATCTTCTGCCACAGCGTCTTTCGGCTGATGCCAAGCCGGGCGGCGGTCTGGGTCATGTGGTAGTCCTGCTCGACGAGCGCGGCCAGGATCGCGGCCCGTTCGCCAGCTTCGGCCTGCTGTCTGAGGCCGGTCTCCGCAGGTGTGACGTCGGACGCTTCCAGGCGCAATCGCTCGCCCTGCCCGAGGATGCAGGCGCGCTCCAGGGTATGCTGCAACTCGCGCACATTGCCCGGCCAGGATTGATTCAGCAACCACTGGCGATCTGCAGCCCCGAGCTGGCGACGCTCATCCAGAAAGCGCGCGCCATGCTCGGCCAGGAAACGCTCGGCCAGCCACAGGATATCTTCGGGCCGCTCGCGCAGCGGCGGGATCGCGATCTCCAGCACCCGTACCCGGTAGTAGAGATCCTCGCGAAACTGCCCGGCGCGCACCAGGGCGGCCAAATCGCGATGGGTGGCGCACACCAGACGCGCGGTGACCGCGACCGGCTCGACGCCGCCGATCCGGGTCAGTTGACGCGACTGCACCACCCGCAGCAGACGCGATTGCAGGGCCAGCGGCATGTCGCCGATCTCATCGAGAAAGAGCACGCCATCGCCCGCCTGCTCGAAGACACCTGGACGACGGCGCTCGGCCCCGGTGAAAGCCCCGCGCTCGTGACCGAAGAGTTCGGCCTCGATCAGGGTCTCGGGCAGTGCGGCACAGTTGACCGCAACGAAGGGTGCCTGTGGGCACTGACGCCGATGCAGGGCACGGGCTACGACCTCCTTGCCCACGCCCGATTCGCCGCTGATGAGAACCGGCGTCTGTGGATGACGCGCCAGCCGATCGAGCTCGGATTCGAGGCGGCACATCGAAGGCGAGATCCCCAGGCGTTCGTTCTCGCCGGCCTCTCGGCGCACGTCGCGGGGAGGTGCGTGCGTGGCGGCGAGCGCACGCAGCTTGTCGATGAGCGCGCCCGGATCGAGCGGCTTGGTCAGATAGTCGGCCGCGCCGAGCTTGAGCAGACGCACCGCGTCCTCGATGGTGCCGTAGCCGGTGATGAAGAGCGTGGGCGGCCGCGCGATACGCGACTCGATCAGCCGCTCGAACAGGGCGATCCCGGACAGGTCGGGCAGATTCACGTCGATCACCGCCAGCCCGACCTCGGTCTCAAGCAGCGCCGCCAGGCCGTCCCGCCCCGTGCGCCGCCAGTCCACCTCGAATCCCTCCAGGGTGAGCCGCTCCACCAGCGCCTCGCCCATGATGGCATCGTCCTCGATCAGACAGACCCGTGTCATATCACGCACTCTCTTATGCAACCGGCCGGTCCAGCGGCAGACTGACCTGGAAGGTCGTCAGCTCGCCCTCGGACGCAACCTCGATGACGCCGCCGAGCTGGGAGACGATCTGATAGCAGATCCATAGCCCCAGTCCGCGCGCATGGGGTCGAACCGCCGGATAGGGTTCGAACAGATGGGCGAGCTGATCGGGCGGGATCGGTCGGCCGCGATTGCGCACCCACAGCCGCAGGCGGTCGCCCTCGCTCAGCAGCCGCACCCGCACCGCCCCGCCGTCGCGTGCGGCCTCGATGGCGTTGAGCAGCAGGTTCAGCAGCAACTGACGCACCGGCGTCGCCGGCAGTGTGGTCGCCACATCGAAGGCATTGTGCCAGATCAGCCGCACGCCGGACTTGGCCAATCGCGGTTGAGCCAGGGTGCGCACATCGTCCAGATCGCGCCCTGTCAGCGGACGCGGATCGGCGCGCGCCTCGACCAGCAGTGCCGAGACCGAGTCCTGGATCTGACGCAGTGCGCGCTCCAGCAGATCGAGCAGGCGGGCCGTGCGTGCGTCCAGAGGCTGGGCACAACGATAGGCGTCGATCGCCATCAACATGCCGCCGAGCGGGTTGTTCACCTCATGTGCGACTCCGGCGGCCACCCGCCCGACTGCGGCCAGCCGCTCGGACTGGAGCATCTGGTCCTTCAGCGCCTCCTGTTCGGCCAGGGCCGCGACCATGGCGGCGAACTGGCGTCCAAGCTGACCGATCTCACTGTCATCGCCAGGCAGTGTGCAGTGCAGCCGACGCGGATCCTCCTTGCCGACCCGGCTCATGCAGCCGCTGAGCTGGGTCAGAGGGGCAACCAGGCGCCGTCCCCACAGCCAGCCGAGCGGCAGCAGCAGGGCGAGCACGCCGACCGTCACCAGCACGCCGCCGACCAGGATCTCGCGAAAGCGCGGCAGATAGGGCGTGTCGGACAGCAGGGCGATCAGTTCGCCGACCGGTGTGCCGTCGCTGAACAGCGGCAGGCGCAGCAGACGCTGGGCCTCGGCCTGATCGACCCCGTTCGCCCGTGCAAGCGGTTCGATGCGATCCGGCTCGACGGTCGCCGGCAGCCAGGGCAGCGCCTCGTTCAGCGGCTGATCGAGCCGATAGCGACGCGGCCGGTTGCTGGCGAAGACGCGCCCGGCGGCATCGACCAGGATCCATACGGCTTCCCCGGCTTCAGCGCCTTCGGGACCGCGCAGCAGCGCATAGGCCAGCCAGACATCCTCGTTGCGCAGCGCCTGGATCAGCATCTCGGCCCAGGCATGGGCCAACATTGATGCGTTGCGCCCCTGATCCTCGCGCAGATTAACCAGGGTCTGTCCGCCAAGTGCGAGCGCCAGACAGAACGCGGTCAGTATCGCCGAGACGCTCAGACTCAGCGGCAGGCGGACGCGATAGCTCGCCCAAAAGCGGCTTATGTTCACCCGCTTCGCCCCAATTGGCGCGCCATGGCGGCGATATCCGTGAACAAGGCCGGCTCGGCGGTGACGAAGCCGTCGAGGTTGAGTTCAGCCAGCAGCGCGCGGCCGGCGGCGTCTCCCGCCTGCCCGATCAGGATCTCGCGCAACCGGGTGCGATCCGCCGCCGGCAGGTCACGCGCGGCCACGATCGGCGGAAAACCGAACAGGGGCGAGCGCAGGATGATTTGCGTCTGCCCGGTCAGCGCCGGATCGCGCCGTGCCAGGGTCTCCCAGACATAGCCATCGACCGCCGCGCCGTCGGCCAACCCCTCGGCGACCGCGACCACGCTGCGCGGGTGTCCCCAGGTGAAAAACGTCCGTCGAAAGAAGTGATCCGGATCGCGCCCGAGGCCAGCCAGATGCGACCTCGGGTAGAGATAGCCGGAGTTGGAGTCGGGATCGGCCCAGGCGAAGAGTCGGCCCGCGAGTTCCTCGAAGGATTGGACGCCGCCCTCGGCGGCGGCGATGACATAGGCGCGGTAGAGCGGCTGCCCCTGGAAGGACGGCACCGCGATCAGTTCCAGTGCGTCCTGATGCTGAACATAGGGATAGCCGCAGATCCAGGCCAGATCGAGCTGACCGCCCAGCAGTAGATCGAGGATCTCGCGATAGCGTGCGCGCTGCACGAAAACCACCGGCCGCCCGAGCCTTGCACCCAGCCAGGCCGCCCAATCGTTGAGAAAGCCGACGCGATCATCGAGCATCACGGCGGTGACGCCAAAGCGTACCGGCGAAGCCCCCAACACGGGCCAGGCCGCGCCGAGCGTCGTGGCGACCAGGTGGCGGATGAAACGGCGGCGATTCAGTGTCATCAAGGGTTGTCGATTCGGTGACGGATCCATGAAGGCGCTTTGCAATGAATTATCGCCGATCTGCCGGAACCGGGGACGGCAGATCCAGCTCGACCGCATCCAGCAGCCGGGCGCGCGGATCTGGTGTGGCCAAGTCCCCGGCTGCGAAGCGGTACCAGAGCTCGGCGCGCAGACGGGTCGTCACCGTGTGGGTGGGAAGCGCGATCTCGATCGACGTCGGCGGGCCGGGGGGCAGGGTGCGGTCCTGCCATTCGTTCTCGCCGTGCCGCTCCCAACCGAAGCGCACCGTTTCGCGCCAGACGGTGATGCCCTCGGCATCCAGCCTGCTGACTGTCAGCCAAACCGCGCGTCCCGTGGTTCCGCCCGGCAGGGCGTGGCCGGCGCGGTGGCTGATCCGGATCAGGACGATGGCGCCGTCATTCGGGGTGTGGCGGAGCGACAGCCGCAGCCGGGCAACGTCGTCCAGGAAGCCGGCGACCGAAGGGCCGATAAAGCCATGCCCAGCCTTGGCTCCACCCGGCGGCAGGTGGCAATCCAGACAATCCTTCCCCTGAAGCGCGGCCGGGTGCTCGCGAAAGCGGCGAACGGTACTCTCGCCGGGAGCATCGTGACAGCGGGCGCAGATGTCGGGTACCTGGAGTCTGGGATAAGGGTGCCCTGCCCGGCCATGACAGTCGTTGCAGCTCAAGCCGGCACCTCCGGAGGGCGCGTGGCAGACGAGACAGCCCTCAGGCGTGCCTTGCTCCATCCATTCACGGCGGAAGACCTCGCCCTCGGCCCCCTGCGCCATCCGGGTCGCGGCGAAGGTCTGCACGATCGCTGCGTGACAGTCGGCGCAGGGGCGCGACTCGCGATCCGTCACGTCTGAAGCGGCCACGCCAGGAGACAAGACGGCCAGCAGCCATAGGATCGGCGGAAGCGGCCCGATTCCATCGACCAGAGGACTCACGAGCGTCCTGATGCTCAATGGAACCGATCGGCCGGGGTGTTCATCTCGCACAGTCCGCGCGGGATGACGAAAGGGCGGCTGCCGGGTATGGCGAAGCCGGCCTGTGGATTCACGACCGGCAGGCCGGCGGCGCGCCAGGCAGGCAAACCGCCGGCCAGTACCTCGACTCGATAACCGAAGCCCAGGAGCCGGTTCATCCAGGGCGCCGGGTCGGTGCCGGGTTCGACGATCAGCACCGCGTTTCCACCACGGCTGTCGGGCAGATAGCCGGCAGGGTCGGTTCCGGCGTCCAGCGCGCCGGGGATGGTGCCTGTGAGGTAGGCCGTGCGGCCACGGGTGTCGAGCACCAGCGGCGGTTCGTTCTGGACGAGCCGGCTCGACAGCGTCTCGGGGCTCAGGGCCGGTGTGGGCGGCCCACGGTCCTCGCCTGCCGTGCCGACGATTACATGGACGAGCGCGGCGACCGCGACCATCAGCCGCCACTGTCGCCACGGCGAGCGTCCCCGGCCGCGCGCCTCAGACGGCTGCATGATCCGAACGAGGCATCAAGGCGACAGACACCTCGGGCGGACACGGTGGGGCCAGGGCCGCCAGCAGTGCCTCCACACCGACGGCTTGGAGCAGGTCGAGCCCGATCACCACCCCGTCCGCCCCGCCCTCGCGGCTGAGGTTTTCAAGATGGCGCGCTTCGGTGGCTCCCCCGGAGAGCCAGAGCCCCTCGGGATACTCGGCCCGCGCTCGCTCCAGAAGATCCAGATCCAGCCCCCGGCCGCGTCGCTCGGCCTCGCGGGCGTGCAGCCAGATCCGCTTGAAGCCCAGGTCACGGGCACGCCGGAGGGTCGGAATCAGCAGCCGGTCGCCGTCCGTGACCCGATAGCCGTGGATGGTCGCCGCGTCCGGGGTAAAGAACTTGAAGCCTTCGCCGCTGTAATTGGCCATGCGGTAGCTGACCTCCTGCGGGTAGACGGTCAGGCGCGGCAACCAGTTGCGCTCCGGCTGGGCGTCGCGCAGGGCGGCGCAGGCATCCAGTCCGGCATCGACTACGCACGCCGGAGCGGCATCCGCGTCCCAGTCCGCTTGCGCATCCGCACTCGGAGCGCAGAGCGCGGCGACTGGGGCCGGCAGGGCGCCGGCCTCGCGCGGACTGAGACAGCCGCCCTCCACCACCAGGCCCGCCAGACCGGCCAGTCGTTGCGTGTCAAACCCCTCGGGTAGGGGGCCGGTCAGATGCAAGTACAGTTCAGTCATTCTCAATCCTCGATCAATCGTTCCCAGAAGGCGGCATGGGCGGCACGGGTGTTGGGATCGGCCTCACGCAAGGTCGCCCGAGCTTCCCGCTCCAGCGCGGCGCGGAGCTGGTGCGCGAACTCCTGGAAGATCCGGGCGGCGGCGCTCTCGGGTAGCGCCTCGACCAAGGGCCGGCCGGTGTCGGCGAGCGCCTGTCCGGCGGGATCGAGCGGCAGGCGGCCCAGATAGGGGACGTGGCGGCGGCGGGCGAGCGCGCGCACGTCGGCGTCCGGAAAGAGCGGCATGGATTCGCCGCAGCGCGGACAGACCAGATGGCTCATATTCTCGATCACCCCGAGCACCGGAATATCCAGCTCATGGAAGAGCGCGATGCCGCGCTCGGCGTCGACCTGGGCGAGCCGCTGCGGCGTTGTCACCAGCACCGCCCCGCTGACCGGCAGACGCTCCAGCAGACTGAGCTGGACATCGCCGGTGCCGGGCGGCAGATCGACCAGCAGCACATCCAGATCCGGCCAGGCGACGCCATAGACCATGTCCATCAGGGTCTGAGTCACCAGCGGTCCCTTCCACACCAGGGCCGCCTCGGGCGGGATGCGCTGGGCGATCGAGAGGCTGTGGACGCCGTGGCCGACGGCGGGGATGGCGCGTCCTGACGCGTCCTGCTCCAGCTCGGTGTCGGTGCCGAGCATCCGCGCGATGGAGGGGCCATAGAGATCCGCGTCCAGCACGCCGACGCGCAGACCCTGGGCACGCAGGGCGCAGGCCAGATTCACCGTCACCGTGGACTTGCCGACCCCGCCCTTGCCGCTGGCGACCAGGACGACATCGCGCACACCGGGGATGGGCTCGCCGGGCTCGGCATAGCGCGGGGCCGTATCGGGCTCCGGGTTGATGGGGGCTTGACTGGTGCCGGAGCGAACCGGGATGGGGATCGGCGGCTCGGTCCGTGGCATGGTGTCCGCGCGACAGTCCATCGGCCCGGTCTCCTCGGGGGACTGCACTGGCACGGCTTCCGCCGACACAGTGCGTCGGGCACGCATGGCATACCCTTCTGGTTGGTCCGCCTGATCGAGACCCAGCCTCCCGGCGACTCGCCCAGCCAGCGCCTGGAACCAGGCACTCGCCGCCGTCTCCGGACTCGCCACCAGCGGCGGACGTCCGGCATCGGACGCCTCGGCGAGCGCCGCATCGAAGGGCAGCCGCGCCAGCAGCGGCAGGCCGGTCAGCGTCGCCAGCTCCGCGCCACCGCCCGCGCCGAACAGGGCGGTCTCGGTCCCGCAACGACCGCAGACCAGACCGGCGAGGTTCTCGACGATCCCCAGACAGGGCACCGCCAGATCCGCGAACATCTCCATTCCGCGCCGCACGTCATCCACCGCGACCTGTCCCGGCGCGGTGACGGTGAGGATGCCGGCCAGCGGGGCCTGGCGCGCCGCCTCCAGATGCACATCGGAAGTGCCGGGCGGCAGGTCGATGAGCAGCAGGTCCAGTTCGCCCCAATCGACCTCGGTGAACAACTGCGCCAGCCCGCGCTCGACCAGCGGACCGCGCCAGATCAGGGCCTTGGTCTCCGGCAGCAGGAAGCCGAGCGAGACGACCTTCAGGCCGTGCCGTTCCAGCGGGCGCACCCGCGTCCCATCGGACGTAGTCTCCATCCGCCCTTCGATCCCGAGCAGGGTCGGCGCCGAGGGGCCGTGGACATCGGCATCCAGCAGACCGACCTGGAGTCCGCGTGCGGCGAGTGCCAGGGCCAAGTTGACGGCGACCGTGGATTTGCCCACCCCGCCCTTGCCGCTGTGCACGCCGATCACGCGGCTGATCCCCGGCAGCTCGGAACGCAGACAGATCGAGCGCGGACGCGGCTTGACCACCAGGCGTTCGACGCCCGGCTCGTCCGCGAGCAGCGTCTGGATGGTCTCGGCCAGGGCGGACTGGGCCGCCTCGCTCGGGAAGCGCTCGGGATCGAGCAGCACCCGCACCGCGCCGCCCGTGGCGACCACGGCATAGACCTGGCCGTCCGTCACCACATCGAGGCCGTGCGCGGCGTCCTGGATCTGACTCAGGATAGTCAGCAGGCGCTGCTCCAGGCGCGCATCCGCGTCTGGATCGTTCCGCGACCGTTCCGGTGCAGCGATCTGGCTCAAGGGCATATGAGAGACTCCTCCAAATAGCGGCGGATGATGACCGCCTCTTCTTCATCGATGACCTGATCGGCCTCGTGCAGACGCCGCATGGTGTCGACGATGGCCGGGCGCTGCCGGGGCGCGAACTCGCACAGACGCTCAACGCGCAGCGCGTGGCAGGCGGCACAGCGGGTCTTGAACAGCGCCTCGGGCGTGCGCGGGCGACTCAACCACGGATAGCCACCGAGGAGTGCTCCAAGCAGGCCGAGACTGAGCAGGGGGCGGATCAGCCACGGCACGCGCCCAGCCAACCCTCAAGCACCCAATAGGTCCAGCCAGTCCTCATCCAGTGCGTCCTCCTTGGCGCAGATGGGACAGTGCTTCGCGTCCGGTGTCTCCGGCTCGAAACCATCGCCGCAGCGCGCGCAGACCGTGAGTCGGCGCATCATGAGGGTCGCACGCGGCGCGGCTACCTGGCTCACCCGATGCGCCGGCTGGATCGCAATGGCCTCGACCGGGCAAAGCGCATTGCAGAGACCGCAGTCGGTGCAGAGCGTCGGCTCGAAAGAGATCGCCAGCGCGGTGCGTCCCTCCTCATGCGCGAGCAGGGCGCCGGTCGGACAGCGCTGTCCGCACACCAGACAGCCGGTGCAGTGCGCCTCCAGGGTGCGCAGCCGCCAGGGCAGCGGCCGCTCGGCGGCCCAAGGCAACTGCTCGACCCGCGCCGCCAGCGGCACCTGATAGGGATGCGGCCGACGGACCTCGGTGATGTCGCCCTGGAAGAAGGGCAGATCCGTGCCCGCCTCGTCGTCCTCCTCGACCGGCGCCAGCCAGCACGCCGCCTCCAGCGAGGCGCGCGCCCCGGCGAAGCGCAGGAAGGCGCGGCGGCTGAGCTGGGGCTGATCCTGACGGGCGCGCGGCCCGGCAGCGGCCGACTCGCCTGGCGTAGCCTGGTACAGGCGGGGCGCAGACTCCCCGAGACGTCGCGACAGGCGGCGGCCAACGCGCGCGAGCCACTCCAGCGCGCCGCCGTGCCGACAGCCGGTGCACTGCTCCAGACCGTGCAGATGCAGCGTCTCGACCCCGTCGGCGCGCGCGGCGGCCAGCAACCGCTCGTCGAGCACCCTGAAGCAGGGGATCACCACCCCGCCGCCGCCATCCCGGCTCGCCCCACAATGGAGATGCACTTCGGGCGCACCATCGAGCGCGGCCAGGAACCGCGCCGGTGAGAAACCGCTCAGACGCAGCGCCCCGGCCGGGCAGACGGGCACGCAGCCGCCGCAGCCGGTGCAGCGCGTGCGGTCGACGTCCAGGGCATCAGGCGATAGTGAGAGGGCATCGGCATGACAGGCGGCGGCACAGCGGCGGCAGTGCTCGCCACGTCCGCGCAGATTGAGACAGAGGGTTTCCTCCTCCAGCAGCTCGCGACCCTCCAATAGGGCCAGCGCCGCGCCACGGTTCGATGGAGTCGGCATCGCGTTCAGCATGGCAGGACGCCCTCGCCGGCGTCGAACTCCAGGCGGCCCGCACGCCCTGACTCCAGGCGCCGCCCCAGCCAATGCGTCAGCGCAACCGCGCCGACCATGTTGGTGGCAAGCGGGACGTTGTTGAGGTCGCAGGCGCGATAGAAGGGCGTGATGTCGGGCTCGTCCAAGCGATTCGTCTCCAGGTCGCGGAGGAAATAGACGGCGCGGATGCTATTGGTGCAGATGAGTCCGCAGAGCTGGATTTCCCCGCCCCGGCGCCCGGAGAACAGCGACGTGACCTCCAGCCCGGTTTCGGCCTCGATGGCCGCGCCGGTCTCCAGCGTGGCGAGCAGGCGATAGTCCGCGAACACCGCCCGGCGCTTGCGCACCAGCTTCACCAGGTCCGGCAGACGGGCGGTGTGGGCGATCAGGATCAGGGTCTTACCGGCGCCGGACATCAGAGTCCTCCAGCGAGCGGCCGGCTCACCGTCGCGGCCGGAATCGATCGGCTCCCCGCGCGGACCTCCAGATACAACAGACGGTGCCCCTCGGCGAGTCGGGTCATGGCGACACGGACCGGCTCGCAGGGTCCGCGTTGGGCGGCGAGCGCCGTTCGATCCGCGACCAGCCCGAGCAGTCGTTCCGCCAACAGCTCGGGTTGATCGTGCGGATAGGTCTGTCCCTGCCAACCCTCGCGGAAGCCGGTTCCCTGCACCCGGTCGGAGCGCAGCACCGGCACGCCGAAGGCCGCCGCCAGATCGGTGAGCGGACTCTTGCAGCGCTTACGGTAGGGCATGACCAGGAGATCGCCGGTCGAGAACAGATGCTTGACCTCGGGCGGGCGCAGATAGCGGTCGATCACTGTGATCCGCAGCCGCGCGCGAGCCGCAGCGAGCAGGTGAGGATCGATCCCGGTCAGAACCCCCTCCCCCGCAACCACCAGATGCAGGTGCGCCGGCCAGGGTCGGGCGGCCAGCACGCCGAGCAGCACGTCCAGCCCCTTGCGGGCCGAGCCATGGCCGAAGAACAGCAGCCGCAACTCTTCGTCCCGGGCCTTGGCCAGCTCCGGACAGGGCTGTGTCGGGAAGCTATCGAGCGCCATGGGGTTGGGGCTGCCGGGTAGATGAGCAAGCCGCTCCTGGGGCGTGTCGAGCAGTTCCTCCAGCGCCCAGCCCATGTGCTTGTCGCGCGCGACCACGCGATCGACGCGCCGATAGAGGGCGCGAAACAGCGGCAGGCTCAGCCAGCGCCGCTCGTGCGGCAGGATGTTGTGCGGGGTGTAGATCACCGCGATGCCGCGCGCCCTGGCCCAGTGCAGGAAGGCAAGCGCCGCCAGCGGGCGATTGATCCATTGCAGATGCACCACGTCCGGTCGGTATTCACGCACCTCGCGGCACAGACACAACCAGCCGGCCAGCCCATCGGCGAGACAGGCCCGCTTGTCGAAGGGCGCCGACCAATCGGCCAGCTCGTCACGCGCGCCGGTCAGGAGCCGCACGGCTTCGCCGGCCTGGTGCAGACCCGAGGCCAGGGCATGGCTGTAGTGACAGAGGAACCCGCGGCCCGAGCCCTCGACGATCAGGATGCGCATGAGTGGCTCACCTCCATCATCCGCCTAGAGACCCGATGCCTTGCGGAAATCGGCGTTGTAGTCGAGCTTTTGGGGTTCGCGCCGGTTCTTGGCCAGCAGCTCCTTGAGCCCACGCCGGTCGGTGATCTCGGCCAGCGCCTGCCACAGGAGCTGCTCGGTGAACTGGAGCACCTGGCGGTAGAAGGGGTGCAGCGCCGCGCGCGCGGCGCGCTGGCACCAGCCGGGCGCCCAGGGTCCAAGCTGCTCCAGTAGAAAGCGGTCATAACGCTGTCTGGCCTGCTCGGCGGCCTCGGTGTCACCCCGGCGCAAGGCTTCCGCCTCGGCCTCGGCGAGATGGCCGAGGAAGCCGAGCAGGGTGCCGATGTGGTCCGGGAACTCCCCGCTCAGGCGCCGCCGGTAGTCGAAGCCGGCCTCGCGGTAGGCCGCTGCCGCACGGTCGCAGGGCTCGCGGAAGAGCGCCCCGGTCTCGAACACCGAGGCGTGGGGGTTGACGCAGCCGGGAGCGACCAGGAGTCCGGTGTATTCCTCGGCCAGGACTTCGAGCAGGGTGTCTTCGGCGGTTGCGAAGAAGTCGGCATCGAGTGTCCAGCCCGCGGCGCTCAGTGGCTCGCGCAGTGCGCCGCGCAGCAGGCGCAGTGTCTCGCGGTCGAGCTCCTCTTCGAGACAGCGCGCAATCAGCTTGTACAGACCTGACAGCGCGGCGCGCTCCTCGATGGTTTCATCGGACGCGACCGGCCTGGATGACTGGGTCGCGGTCTGGTGATGTGTCTGCATTCCTCGAATTCCTCGTTTGGATAGGGTACGCATCGCGTACCATTCCACCAGCGACGGGTTCCGTCAGGGTTGGCGGATGCGTTCGGTACGCGATGCGTACCCTACAGATCAATGCCCGCCGGCGTGCAGTGCCGGTTGCGGCAGATGATCCCAATCGATGTCCACTTCCTTGTGATTGATCCGGTGCAGGTCGCCGGTGTAGGCCAGCCGCAGCGTCTGCTCGTAGTCCTTGATGGAGACTTCGACACTGGTCTCGACGTCGCCGTAGTGGTCGCCCGGCTCGGCCTTGTTCACCCGCACCAGGGTGTCGTACCAACCCTGAGAGCCGCCGATGGGGTCCACCGAGAGTCGGATGATGGGATTGGGATGCACGCCCTTGTCGTCCCACCAGACGTTGTGGGTGATGTCCGGATCGCCGCCCTGCGCCCACTCTTCAGCGGCTTCTTTCTGCTTGAGCTGCGACAGACGCCCGTAGGCTGAGTGGCCGCAGGCGGTGGAGACGGCGACGACATCGGGATGGATGCCCTCGGTGATATGAGCGCGGGTGACGATGTGACCGACATCCGAGGTCACGCGGATCAGATCGCCGTCGGCGATGCCGCGCGCGGCGGCGGTCTTGGGATTGATCCAGACCGGATTCTTGTGATACAGCTCGGCCAGGTACTTGATTGAGGCCGTGCGGCTTTGGGTGTGGACGTTGACCTTGAAGGTGGTCAGCACCAGCTCGTCGGAGCGCTTGTCGCGCGAAGGCAACCGCTTGTAGACCGGCAGCGGGTTGAAGCCATAGTCCTTGAAGCTCTGCTTGTAGAGCTCGATGCGGCGCGAGGGGGTGCCGAAGCCGACATAGCTCTGATCCCCGATACGCACGCCGATCGCCTTGCCGTCCTTGCGGATGGTGCCATCCTCGCCGACCTCCGCCCCCTCCAGATCGGCGGCGGGCACCGGCTTTTTGTAGAGTCCGTACTCCGGCTCGACCTCGTTGCCGTTCTTGTCGACGAGCTTGGCGGTGGTCTTGTCGACCTGGCCGTAAATGGGCCAAACGCCCTTGCGCTTCATCAGATCCCAGCCGCCCTCGTCCTTGAGTCCGGGGATGGCGTCGAAGTGGGCGCGCATCCAATCCTCGACGCTGTTGAAGGCGAAATATTGCTGGATCCCGAGCGACCCATCCGGGTCGACCTTCTTGATCACATCGATCAGGGTCTGGCGGAACTCCTGGGTGCCGCCTAAGGGCTTGACCACCGGCTGGCGGATGGACAGACAGGGATAGAGTCCGCTCGGCATGGACTCGGGATCGTGGCGTTCCAGATAGGTGACGTCGGGGATGATGAGATCGGCCAGCTCCGTGGTCTCGGACATATAGGGGCTGAAGGAGACCACGAACGGCAGCAGCGCCTCGTCCTTGAACAGATGCGCCCAAACGTGGCTGGACGGATAGGTGTAGACCGGGTTGTCGTAGAGATGCATCCACACCGACACCTTGGCCTCGCCTTTCATGATCATGTAGGGCACATGGGTCGAGACGTGGTGCGAGGCCAGCGGATAGAGCGGCGGCGCGGCCAGCAGGCTCGCCGTCTTGCCCTTGGGCGGCTCGGGCTGGGGCTGAGGCCAGTCCATGCCGCGCGGCAGACAGTAACCGCCCTTCTTCTCGACATTGCCGGTGATGACATTGAGCATGTGGATGGCGGCCTCCTGATAGGCGCCATAGACATGCTTGGCCGGGCCGCGATAGGAGAAGGTGGTGGCCGGCTTGGTGGTGGCGAACTCGCGGGCGATGCGGCGGATGTCGCGGGCCGGGACGGTCGACTCCTGCTCGGCGAACTCCGGCGTGTAGGGCTTCAGATGCGCGATGAGCTGCTCGGCCGTGACATTGGTCCAGTCGCGGATGAAGGCGGCATCGTAGAGCCCCTCGTTCATGATCACATGCGCCATGGCCAGCGCGATGACCCCATCGGTGCCCGGATAGGGAAAGTACGCCTCGTCGGCAAAGCCCGAGGTGTTCGACAGGCGCACATCGAAGGAGACCAGCTTGGCCTTGTTGCCCACCACGCCGTCGACCAGGCGCTGGGCGTTGGGGTTCATGAAGTAGGCCGTCTCCAGCACATTGGAGCCGAAGTTGATGATGTACTTGGTGTTGGCCCAGTCACAGGACTCGATGTCCGGTCCCCAGGAGGGTTCCAGCCCGACCTTCTTCGAGGACTCGCAGATGTTGGTGTGATTGATCATGGTGTTGGAGCCGAGCGCGTGCATAAAACGATGCACGGCCCCGCCGGTGCGGTTGCGGCCCCATTTGAAGACGATCTCATTGAGGATGGCCTCGTCGCCCTCGGACTGCGCGCGGTCGATCACTTCACGCAGCTTCTTGGCGAGCAGGCTGGTCGCCTCGTCATAGGAGATACGTTTCCACTTGCCCTCGCCGCGCTTTCCGGTGCGCAGTAGCGGGGTCATGATGCGGTCGGGGTCGTAGACGTGCAGGAACCCCGAGTTGCCCTTGGCGCACAGCTTGCCACGGGTGTTGGGGTGGTCCATGTTGCCTTCGAGCTTGACAATGCGGCCGTTCTCGACGAAGGCCACGCCGCCGTCCTCGATGTTGCAGGCCAGACAGGTATAGGGCACGGACTGGCGCTGGGCGCCGGTGACGGCAGAGATGTCGTCGCCCCCCAGTTCCTGCTCCATGGCCATCAGCCGGCGGCTGCCGAGTGACAGGGTACCGGCGGCGGCACCCACGGCGGCGCCGAGCTTGATGAAGTCGCGGCGGCTCAGGCGCCCGATATCGCCCTCGGTGTTTCGGGTTGCGAGATCGCTCATGATGTCGAGACTCCGGGATCAGTAATAGATCTGAGTGAGCTGACCGGCGTAGATCAGCACGCTACGAAAGAAAAAGGCGCCGACCGCCGCCAGCACGGCGGCCAGGGTCAGCACCCAGGCACTCTTCCAGTAATGGGTGACGATCATCAGCAGGAAGGGCGCCAGGATGCCGAGTCCAAAGGTCATCACCCAGAACTGCACCCAGAAGCGCTCATTGATCAGTGTCCAGGCCTGTTGCAGCTCCTCGCTGCCGTAGAGCAGCGTCACCAGCTCGCCGAGGAACAGCGCCAGGGTGGTTCCCAGCGCCACATAGAGAAACCAGTGCAGGAACTCGAAGGTGCGGTCATCGAACTGACCGCGCGCGAGCTGAATGACGCTGACCAGGGCGGTGCCCGAGCTGACCGAGAGGATGACGAACAGCACCGGAATGGTGGGGTTGCTCCAGAGCTCGCGGGTCTGGTGCACCATCAGATCCAGACCTGTATAGAGCGGCATGGAGAGACTCAGCAGCATGCCGAGGATGCCGATCGGCTTGAGCAGCTGGGGCCGGTTGAACCAGAGGGCGGCCAGAAAACCGACGATGCACAGCCCGAACAACGGCAGGAAGAGTGCGCCCCAGGACAGCGGTGAAGTCCAATGGAAATGCAGGATCGGATAGAGGAAGCGCTCCGGTGCCCCCAGATCGACGATCAGCAGCGGACCGGAGATCAGCAGCAGCAACAGCGCCGCCAGCATGCCGGTTTTCTGGAAGGGCTCCATGGAGCGCGCGATGCCGCCGAAGACATTGCCGAAGACCGCCGGCGCCGCCGCGTAGACATAGGTCATGGCCGCCGTGCCGATGAGGAAGAAGTAGACCGTGATCTCCCAACCCCAGGGGGCGATGTTGAATTCAGAGTACTCGAACATGGCTGTATCCCCCTCAGAGCACGCCGGAGAAGAACTGGGTGCCACGGTTGTGGCGGTAGAAGGCCTCCGCGTCGGCGCGGGCCGCGTGTGACACCGGCCGGCTCAGAACCTGCTCGGTGTGGACGCGGTCGGGCTTGATGTAATAGACCTGCGGGGCGGTGCCCTTCTCGGGCTTGAGTGTGACCACGCTGTGGCGCGCGACCAGGCGCGCAACCTCGCTGTTGGGGTCGTTTAGATCGCCGAAGATGCGCGAGCGCCCGAGACAGGTCTGCACGCAGGCCGGCACCAGATCGGCGGCCACCCGGTGATGACAGAAGGTGCACTTGTCGATCACCCCGCCGATCTTCACCCGGTCGCGGTTCTTCGGCAGCACATGCCGGGCGTTGTAGGGACAGGCCGCGATGCAGGTGCGGCAGGAGATGCAGCGCTCGTAGCGCTGGAGCACGAAGCCTTCTTCATGCTTATAGGTCGCCTCGGTCGGACAGTTGCGCACGCACGGCGGGTTGTCGCAGTGATTGCACAACCGCGGCATGAAGTGGCGCTTGGTGTTGGGATAGCTCCCGGTGTCCTTGACCTTGACGATGGTGCGCCACACCCCGAGCGGCACGTCGTACTCGGCCTTGTCCGCGCAGACGCAGGCCATGCAGCCGATGCAGCGGCGCAGGTCGATGACCATCGCCCAGCGCTTCTTGCCCGGCACCCCGAGCGATGGTTGGGCTTGTAACCCGACTGGCATGATGTCTCCCCTCCTCCGGTGAGCCCCATGAGGGGCCGATGAACCGGGCCGTCATGGCGACCCTCTTGTTCGGATCGCATAAGCAGGGTGCATACCTGACTATTTCAATACGAAGAACAGGGGATTGATTGGATTGACAATTATCAATGCGAGCGGGATGGCGTTGGGAGGCGATCCGGGCGTCCGGCACGGCAGGCGTTACAAGAACGTAACGCCAGAATCGGGCAAATATGCCTATTTGTCTTGCAATTCAAAAACTTGAATTCGAGGTAACACATCCGGCCAAACGTTACCCAAGCGTAACGCCTCAACCTCGCTCAAGCCGGATGCGAGCAACCGGCCTTGGCGGTGCGCCGCCCAAGTGTCGGCGCGCTCGATTCCGCCCAGGCCCGGTTCACAGAGCTTCAAGCCTCGGCACTCTGTGCGGCGCGGTCAGCGCGGCCTGCGAACTCCCCAACCGGAACTGTCCCACCACCGTCTCCAGTTCCCCGGCCTGCTGCTCCAGACTCTCGGCAGCCGCCGCCGACTGTTCGACCAGCGCCGCGTTCTGCTGGGTGATGGCGTCCAGCCCGGCGATCGCCCGCGCTACTTCCTCGACGTCAGCGTTCTGCGTACCGCTGACTTGGGCGATCTCGCCGACCAGTCCGCTGACGCGCTGGAAGCTTGTGACCACCTCCTCCATCGCCGCCCCGGCCTGCCGGACCAACTGCTCACCGCCGCCGATCTGCTCAACCGACTCGGCGATCAGGGTCTTGATCTCGCGCGCGGCCGTGGCGCTGCGCTGGGCGAGCGCGCGCACCTCGGCGGCAACCACGGCGAAGCCCTTGCCCTGCTCACCGGCCCGCGCGGCTTCGACGGCGGCATTGAGCGCCAGGATGTTGGTCTGGAAGGCGATCCCGTCGATGA
The DNA here is from genome assembly GCF_013385175.1 of Allochromatium humboldtianum. Classification (GTDB taxonomy): domain Bacteria; phylum Pseudomonadota; class Gammaproteobacteria; order Chromatiales; family Chromatiaceae; genus Thermochromatium; species Thermochromatium humboldtianum. The sequence goes on from NZ_JABZEO010000010.1 coordinate 30,044, forward strand.
CCTCGGTGATGTCGGCGATACGGCTCGATCCGGACTGGATCTCGCCCATAGTGGCAACAGTGCGCCGGACCAGCTCACCACAACGCTGCGCGGCGGCATTGGCGCCCTGGCTGAGCGTCTGGCACTGACGGGCGTTGTCGGCCGTCTGGCGCACGGTTCCGTTCAGCTCGTCCATGCGCGCGGCGATCTGCTCCAGACTGCCGGCCTGCTGCTCGGTGCGCCGCGAGAGATCGAGATTGCCGACCGAGAGTTCGCGCGCAGCGGCATGAATCGACAGCGTGGACTCCTGGATGCGTTGCACTACCTCGTGCGTGGCCTCCAGCGTGGCATGGGTATCGTCGCGCAGCCGACCGAAGACGCCGCCATGATCGGTCGTGATGCGCTGGGTCAGATCACGCTCGGCCATCGCCTGGAGCACGCGCGCCACGTCTTCGAGTCCGGCCGAGACCAGCCCGGAAAGCTGATTGAGTCCTTCGGCGATCTGGAGGAAGACACCCTGCTTGCCCTGAGTCTGGAGCCGCTGCTCGAACCGACCCTGGGCGGCGGCCTCGACCACGGCGCGGATCTCCTCGACGGTTTCGCGCAGGGTCTCGACCGTGGTGTTGACGCCGCGCTGGGTCTCGCCAAAGATGCCCGGATACTCGCCCTCGATACGCTGGCTCAGATCGCCCTGGGCCAGCGCCGCCGTCACCCGCATCACGTCGTGCAGCCCGGCGCGGGTGATGCCGGTCATCTGGTTGATCAGCTCGGCGAGTTCGCGCGCCACGCCCTGCAATTGGTCGCTGTCGAGACGTTCGTCGAAGCGACCTTGCGTGGCCTGGCCGACGATATCCTTGATCCCGGTCAGCAGGAGACGCAGGGCCTCGCGCATGGTCTGGAGCGCGCGCAGCAGATCGGCGATCTCGTCGTTGCCGCTGACCTGGATGGTCCCGGACAGATCGCCGGCCGCGATCGCCTCGGCCACCTGGGCGGCACGACCGATGGGCCGCGCGACCGTGCGCACCACCAGCATCGCCAGCCCCACCAGGATGATGATGATGGCGACCAGGACCACGCCCTGCACCACCCAGGCCAGTGCGGCCATGTGGTCGCGTTCCTGCTCAGCCGCGCCCAGGCGCTGGGCGATGGTGACGTCGATGCGCCGCTCCTGTTCGCGCAGTTGATCGAGCCGGCGCGCGCCCTCCTCGGTGCGGTTCTCCAGATAGACCGAGTTGATGGCGACCATGGCGGCGAAATAGTCCTGGAAGGGCGCGCGCAGATCGGCGCCCGTGGCGCCCAGGTCGCCGATCAGGCCATCGGTGCGGCGCGCGACCTGCGCGATCTCGATCGCCAGCGATTCCTGCCGGGTCAGTATGCCGGTCTGTACCCGCGCGGCGATCTCACGCACCGCCGAGCCGATACCGAGCAGCGCGCGCTCATGCGCGGCCACCGACTGGCGTTGCAGATCGAAGACGAACAGGACCGACAGCAGGGCCAGTACCAGTCCGCCCAGCAATCCATAGGGGGCGATGATCTTGGTGGTCAATGTCAGGCGCATCCAGATTCCCCCTAGCGGTCGACGCTCAAAAAGCCGAGTGATTTCACCACGTCCTGTCCGCGCGGACTCAGGGCCAGCGCCAGGAAGGCCGAGACGCTCGGCGTCGGTTCGCGGTAGACGAGATTGAGCGGGCGCACGATCGGATAGCGCCCGTCGGCGATGGCGGCGTTGGACGGCTCCACGCCGTCGAGCACCAATACCTTGACCGGCAGGCCGGCCTCAGCCATCGCGTGCGCGGTGCCGACCGAGACATAACCGATAGCGCCGGGCAGACCGCCGACCAGGGTCAGGGCCTCCAGGTTCGAGCCGATGACATAGGCTTTTTGACTGATGCGCGGGGTGTCGCTCGGTGGGCGATCCGGGCTTTGCAGTCCGGTGAAGTGCTCGAAGAGTTCCAGGGTGCTGCGTCCGACTTCCTTGCTCACCCTCACCACGGCCAGGTCCGGGCCGCCGAGTGCGCGCCAGTTGTCGATCCGGCCGCTATAGAGTTCGACGAGCTGGGACTTGGTGATCCGGTCGAGCGGATTGTCGCGGTTGACGATGATCGCCAGGGCATCGAGACCGATGGTGGTGTGGCGCAGTTCGGTCCGTTCCTCGGACTTGAGATCGCGCGAGACCATGCCGATCTGGCTCGCCCCGCTGAGGGCGTTCTTGACTCCGGCGCCGCTGCCGCCGCCGGCCAGTTGCACAGGCTCTCCGGTCTGTTCGGTAAAGACGGAAACCAGTCGCTCGACCACGGGCTGGACCGTGCTTGAGCCCGAGATGTCCAGGGCCGCCAGGCCCGGACTGGTCAGGCTCAGCACGAGCGCACCGCCGGTCAGGTACAGGGGAAATCGCTTGAAGAGGGGCATGTTGTTATTGTGTGCTCATTTGGTGGTCGGACGGTTGGGCTTGGCCGCGCCCAAAACCCCAACAATAATCGGGTTGGCGTTGTCGGCCAACCCTGGATTATAAGTCGCTCCAAGCACGCACTCTCGGACAACCAGATTCCAACATGCACCACACGCCCCCCTGTCTTCTGAACGCTTGGTCGAGTCATGCGCCCGAGCTGAAACGCTACCTCGATCATCGTCTGGGCGATGCCGATGAAGCGGCGGATCTGCTCCAGGACGCTTTCATCAAGGCGCTGCGCCAGGGCCGGGGATTCTGCGCGGTCCGCAATCCGCGCGCCTGGCTGTTCCAGGTCGCACGCAACACCCTGACCGACCGTCTGCGCGCGCAACGCGAACACCTCCCGCTCAGCGAGGATCTCCCCGCGCCGGCCGACACGCCCCCGTCGCCGTTGGATCGACTCGCGGAATGTCTGCCGCGCGTGCTCGCCGAGCTGTCCGAGGCCGATCGGCTGGCGTTGACGCTCTGCGACATCGAGGGCCAACCCCAGCAGGTACTCGCCGACCGACTGGGCCTGTCGCTGCCTGGCGCCAAGTCGCGCCTCCAGCGTGCCCGGACGCGCTTGCAGCGGCGGCTGGTCGAAGCCTGTCAGGTCCGTTTCGACGAACAGGGTCGCGTCTGCTGTTTCACGCCACGCGATACCGAGTGACAGTCAAAATCATAAGAAGAGGACACCCGAGGATGAGTCACGCCCCATTGACCGACCCCTTCGGTCGCCGCATCGACTATCTGCGTCTCTCGGTCACCGACCGTTGCGATCTGCGCTGCGGCTATTGTCTGCCCAAGGGCTTCAAGAGCTTCGAGGAACCGGCGCACTGGCTGAACTTTGATGAGATCGAGCGCGTGGTCGCGGCCTTCACGGCGCTGGGCGTGCGTCGGGTGCGACTGACCGGCGGCGAGCCGCTGATGCGCCGCGGCCTGACCGAACTGGCCGCGCGTCTGTCGGCCCTGCCCGGTCTCGACGATCTCTCACTGTCGAGCAATGCTACCCAGTTGGAGTCGCTCGCCGATCCGCTGGCGCGCGCTGGTGTGCGGCGGCTCAATGTCAGTCTCGACAGCCTGAATCCCGAAGTCTTCCACCAGATCACGGGCGGCGATCTGGGGCGGGTGCGGCGCGGCATCGCGGCGGCGCGGGAGGCCGGCATGGAGCCGATCCGCGTCAATACGGTGGTGATGCGTGGAGTCAACGATGCCGAGATCGAGGACATCCTCGACTACTGCGCCACCCATGGTTTCACCCTGCGTTTGATCGAGACCATGCCGATGGGGGCGACCGGACAGGCGGCGATGAATGCCTTCGGCGACCTGGAACCGATCAAACAGCGGCTGGAGCAGCGGTTCGAGCTGATCCCGGACATCCTGCCCGGCGGTGGTCCGGCTCGTTACTACCGGGTGGCCGGAACCGAGACCCGGCTCGGCTTCATCACGCCCATTTCGCAGCACTTCTGCGAGACCTGCAACCGGGTGCGTCTGACCGTTGAGGGCACTCTCTATCTGTGCCTGGGTCAGGAGCACAGCTACCCGCTGCGCGAACTACTACGCGGGGGTATCGACGACGCGGGTCTGATCGAGCACATCCGCCGCGCCATCGCACTGAAACCGGAGCGCCATGTGTTCAAGGAACGCCCGGGGCAGGTCATCCGCTTCATGTCGATGACCGGCGGCTGAGCGCGGCGAGGAACCGTCGCAGCGTTCCAGTGCGCGCCGGATGTCCCAGCGTTCACACTCGGCGAGGTCCTCGCGTAATCCAGATGGCGCCTCGCGGGCGTTTGGAAGCCCGGCGAAGTGATTGAGCGTGCTAAAGCTGGAGGATTGGCCTCAAGCGGCCTTTTCGACCTCGACCGCCAGGCGCCGTCCCACGGCGAGTTCCCTTCCAGCAGCGCCTCATCGAAGGTCTTGCCTTTTGTCTGAGATGAGTTAAGCGGCGACGCCTGACCCGGTCCCCGAGCCGAACAGCCTGCGCCGAATAAGGACTGAGCGATAGCGAAGGCCGCATTGGCATTCCGGCGCTCGTGCTTGTCGGTCCGATGGGGGTATTCACAGGATGAGAGAGGCAAAAGGCAAGACCTGACACCATGCCGCGCGGCCAGAACCGCAACGGCGAGGTTTACGGCAAAAGGACTGGGACAACTGGAGCCTGGACCTCAAGTACGCCCTAACCAAGCGCTCGGAGCTGCTGGTCGCCTGGGATCAGCGGATCAACGACACCGGCGACCAGGATTTCAGTACCCTCACACTGGGCCTGCACGCCAAGTTCGGGTACTGATCCATCCCCCGCCCCAGGGCGCCGCCCCCAGCCGCTCGGCCATTGGGGGCGGCTCGGGGCCTTCACTGGGAGACACACATGTCCAATCGATCGCTGCCAGCCGGCCTACCCGACCGGACGGGCCGTCGGCCCCTTCCTTCCATGCCTCGGCCAGGGCGGCTCGCGCGCGCCGGTCTCGCCCTGCTCGCGCTCCTCGCCGCTCCGGTCGGCGCTTGGGAGATGGCCACGGTGCTGGTCGCCGAGCGGGTTTACGCACTCATCGGGCCGCTGGAAGGCCGCACGCCGGAGAATCTGGCGCTCAACGCCAACCTGGGGTTCATCGTCACCGACGCGGGCGTGGTGCTGGTCGATAGCGGCGCGACCGCCAAGTCCGGCCCCTTGATCGAGCAGGCGGTCGCGGCCGTGACCGACCAGCCCATCCGCTGGGTCGTCAATCTCGGCAGTCAGGACCACCGCTGGCTCGGCAATGGCTATTTCGCCGAGCGCGGCGCGCGCCTCATCGCCCTGCGGCGCACCGTGGAGACCCAGCGCACCCTGGCCGAGTCCCATCTGGCGTGGCTGCGCGAGACCATCAGCGACGCTGTCGACGGCACCGTGCCGATGACCGCGCCGGAGCCGCTCGCCGGTGACCGCGAGACCCTGGAGCTGGGCGGTACGCGCATGGAGCTGCTGTGGCTGGGCGACGCCCACTACCGGGGCGACGCCCTGCTCTGGCTGCCCGAGTCCGGCGTGCTCTTCAGCGGCGATCTGGTGTTCATGGACCGGATGCTCGGCGTCTGGCCGTACAGCCCGGTTCGCGACTGGCGCGACAGCTTTCAGGCGATGACGGCGCTCGCGCCCAAGATCATCGTCCCTGGCCACGGGACTCCCGGAGACCTGGCCAAGGCCAGGCGCGATACCGGCGACTATCTCGACTGGCTGGTGCGCGAGGTCGAGGCGTCACTGGCCAACTGGGAGCCGATCGACGAGACCCTGGAGCGCCTGGCGCGGGCACCCGCTTTCGAACACCTGGAGCACTTCGCGAGCTGGCACAGACGCAATGTCCATCAGACCTATCTACAGTTGGAAGCCAACTGAAGACCGCTGAGAAGCTGTCCATTTTCGACCGAACCACCACCCATCCGGAGGACACCACGATGTCACGCACCCAGCTCCAGGGGCTCCGCGCCCTCTGGCTCACCGCCCTGCTCCTTCTCGCGCTCCCCGCCCTGCCGACCCGTGCCGCCCCCGCCTTCCTGGTCGACGCCGACTGGCTGGCCGAACATCTGGAGGACGACAACCTCATCGTGCTGGAGGTGCGCTACCACCCGCACCGCTTTTTCACCGTCGGCCACATCCCCGGCGCGGTGCAAGTTCAGCGCTTCAAGGATCTCGGCGACAACCAGGCCAGCCCCATCATGCGCTTCCCATCGCGCGCGGCCTTTCAGGAGACCCTGCGCGGCTGGGGCGTGAACGACGATTCCACCCTGGTCCTCTACGACGACTCCAGCACCGCGCTCACCTCCCGGCTCTACTACCTGCTGGAGCTGTACGGATTCGACATGGCGCGGGTCAAGATCCTCAACGGCGGCGCGCTCGAATGGACCGGATTCAACGAGTTGACGAAGGAAACCACGCTCGCCCGCCCGCGCGGAACGGTCACGCTGAAGGAGGCCAACCCGGACCTCTTCGTCGAATGGACCCAGGTCTACGACGACGTGGTCGCACGGCGCGACCCGAATGTCGTCCTGATCGACGCCCGTCCCCACGACATGTACAGCGGCGAGGTGATCCGTCACGCCATCATGGGCGGACACATCCCCGGCGCGGTCAATGTCGTGAGCCTGGAGGGCACCGACGGCCAGACCGGCAAATGGCGTGATGACGCGGCGCTCAAGGCGCTCTATGCGTCCATCCCCAAGTACACGCGCATTTACGTCTACTGTCACGACGGCTTCCGCATGGGCCTGGCCTATCTCCAGCTCAAGCACCTCGGCTACCCGGACGTGCGTCTCTACAACGGCGGCTGGTCGCACTGGGGCAACGAGCTGACCCTGCCGGTGGTCGAGGGGGCGGAGCCGCTGGGGGGCGATTTCGCGTTGTAAGCGCTCCGCGCGCCGACGTGCATATGCACTGATTCATGGGAGCCTACGCATGGCGTATGCACGGCTCCCTGCATCCTTTTGCGCTCAACCACGTCTCCTGATGCGTCGGGGCCGATTCACATCGGCGATCTTTCACACAGACAGGATAACGATCCATGATTCAAGCGCACGATTTCTATGAGCACGGCCTGGCCTTGCACGGTCACAAATGCCCCGCGATGCCGATGGGGCTGCGGGTCGGCGCGGCGGCCCTGAATGCACTCGGTGTCGAACGGGCCGCCGACGGCCAACTGCTCGCACTCCTGGAGCTCGGCGAGGATCACTGCGCGACCTGCTTTGCCGATGGTGTGCAGATGGTCACCGGCTGTACCTTCGGCAAGGGCAACATCAAGAAGCTGCACTACGGCAAATGGGGCGTGACCCTGATCGAGGTCGCCAGCGGACGCGCGGTGCGGGTCACACCCAAGGCAGAGGCGATGCTGGCCAACAAGCAGACCGCTTTCTTCACTGACTATCGTGAGAAGGGCATTCCGGCCTCGAAAGTGCCCCTGGAGGTCGTCCAGCCGCTGGTCGATCGGGTCATGAGCGCCCCGGATGAGCAGCTCCTCACGGTTGGTCCGATCTTCGAGCATCCGATCGAACATCATGCGCACTCCTTCGCCGGGTTGGTGTGCGAAGCCTGCGGCGAGATGGTGGTCGAAGGCTACGCGCGCCTGGCCGGCGAGCAGCGGGTCTGCATCCCCTGTCATGAGCGGATCACCGGAATCCGCGAGCCGCAGTCGGCCGCATGACTCTCCTCGTTCTCACCGCCCTGATCACGCTCGCCCTGACCACGCTGTTCAGCATGGCCGGGGTGGGCGCGGCGCTGATCCTGATCCCGGTCTTCCTCGCCTTCGGCATCGAGCTGCACACCGCCATGGCCACTGCACTGCTGCTCAATGCGCTCGGGATGACGGTCGCCTCCATCACCTTCATGCGCAAGGGCTTGGTGGAATGGCGGCTGGTCGCGCCCATGCTGGTGCTGGCGGTCGGTCTGTCGCCCGTGGGCGTCTGGGCCGCCCACGGACTCGACCGGACGCCGTTGCTGTGGCTGTTCGTGGTCTTTCTGGTCTTCGCCGCCGGCATGATGCTGTTCTACCAGCCCAAGCCGCGTTCGAGCCGGGCCAAGACAGCGGCCACACTGGCACTGGGGCTACCGGTCGGCGGCGTGGCGGGCTTCATCGGCGGGCTGCTCGGCGTCGGCGGCGGCAACATCATCGTGCCGGCGCTGGTGGCGTCCGGGCTGGAACCCAAGCGCGCCTCAGCCAGCGCGTCCTTCGTGGTGATCTTCGCCTCGCTCAGCGGCTTCCTGGCGCATGTCCAGGTTGCGCGCATCGATCCGGCCCTGCTCGGTGTCACAGCCGTCGCGACCCTGGCCGGGGCGGCGCTCGGCGCCTGGCTGGCCACCGAGCGTCTCAGCGGCCATCAATTGAAGCGCCTCATCGCCCTGGTGCTGCTCGCCGTCGCGATCAAGACCGCCTGGGGACTGTTGTAACCAAACGCCGCCGCACGGGTGATCCAGCCATGACACATGACCATCACCACGCCCATCCTTCCAGCGCCGACAACGGCCGCATGCTGATGCTGGCGACCGCCTTGACGCTGGGCTTTGCCGGCGTCGAGGCCACTGTGGGACTGTGGGCCGGATCGCTCGCCCTGGTGGCGGACGCCGGGCACATGGTCAATGATGCCGCCGCGCTGGCCTTGGCGGCGGGCGCGGCCTGGTTGGCAAGACGCGGGGCCTCGGCGCGACACAGCTATGGTTTGGGACGCGCCGAGTTCCTCGCCGCCCTGATCAATAGCGCCGCACTGTTGGCGCTGGTCGCCTGGCTGGTGATCTCGGCGATCACGCGGCTGCACACGCCCCAAGCGGTGCAGGGCGTGGCTGTTTCCCTGACCGCCGCGTTGGGTCTGGCACTCAATCTGGCGGTGGCCTGGATGCTGACGCGCGGTGAGAAGACGCTCAATACCCGCGCGGCCCTGCTGCATGTTCTGGGCGATCTGCTCGGCTCGGTGGCCGCACTCCTGTCCGGCCTCATCATTGCCGTCAGCGGCTGGACCCCCATCGATCCGCTGCTGTCGCTGGCCATCGGCGCGCTCATCCTGGTCTCCAGTCTGCGCCTGTTGCGCGAATCCGTTCATGGCCTGATGGAAGGCGTCCCGCCGCATCTCGATCCGGCGCGTGTCGGTCAGGCCCTGGCGGCCGTGCCGGGCGTCGCCTCGGTCCACGATCTGCATATCTGGTCGGTGCGTTCCGATCTGCCGGTGCTGACGGCCCATCTAGTCATCCCTGATCTGGCCGCCTGGGAGGAGATCCTGGAGCGAAGCCACGCGCTTTTGAAGCATGACTTCGGTATTACCCATGTCACCCTGCAACCCGAACCCATGACACGCCGGGTTCGGTGGAGCGACCGCTCGCCCGTCTCCGGTCAGCGGTCGCACCGACCTGAAAACAAGGACGCGTCCACATGCTGACCCCTGCCCCACGTTCGCTCTGGACACTCCTGGCCCTGATCACGGCCGCTATCGCGCTCGCCAGTCTGGTGCTCACACCCTGGCTGGAGCTGGAACCCTGCCATCTGTGCATCTTCCAGCGCACGCTGTTCATGTTGATGGCGCTCCTGGCGGCGCTGACGGCGGCGCTGTCGTATCCGGATTGGCGACGGCTCGGCGCACGGCTGACCGCCGTCCTTTTTCTGGCACTCGCCGTCCTCGGCAGCGGCGTAGCCGCTTATCAGAGCTGGCTGCAATGGCAGCCGATCGATGAGGTCTCCTGCATCGGCGGGCAGCCCGGTCCGATCGAGCGCCTGGTCGAGTGGCTCGGCCAGCAGTCGCCCGCACTGTTCATGGCCAGCGGCTTTTGCGAGGACAAGCAGTTGGTGATCCTGGGTCTATCGCTGGCGAACTGGGCCTTCCTGGTCTTCATCGGCGCGTTGGCGGCAGGCGCCTGGGCGCTGTGGCGGAGCCGACATCCACTCCATTCGTAACGAGAGACGACACCAATGCTCAAAAACGTGCCTTCCACACGCCCCTTCGTCGTCCGGCTGCTCACCGGAACCCTGGTCGCGCTGACCCTGGCCGGCGTTGGTGGCCAGACCCGCGCCGATTCCCCTGACACCACCACTCCACCGAGGTCCATGTCCATGAACGACATCCCCTTCGCCGACTATCTGCGCCGCTTCGACTACGACGAGCGCGTCGCGATGAAGATCCAGCTCCCCGAGCTACTGAAGCTCTACGCCGAGGGTCAGGTACAGCTGATCGACATTCGTTTCAACGAGGAATACGCGGCTTGGCGCGTCGGCATTGGCCGGCACATCCCGCTCAATGAGCTGCCGGACCGGCTCGACGAGCTGGATCCGAACAAGACCATCGTCACCATGTGCCCGCATTACGACCGTGCCGAGATCGCGCGGCTGTTCCTGACCCTCAAGGGCTACCAAGCGCGCTATCTCACCGACGGTATGCTCGGACTCGCCGATTATCTGCGCGGGGACAAGGCACGCGACTACATGGCACGGATCGCCACCGAAACCAACACCGACTGACTCAGGAATCGAACCATGAACGATCCACTCGACGATCTCGCCGCCGGTATCGACCCGGCGCGGATGGGCCAGGCCAAGATTTCCATCGATGCCTTCATCGCCGCCCATAACCAGGGCGAGGCCGAACTGATCGATATCCGCGTCGCCGAAGAGACGGCGGTCTGGCAGGTCAACATCGGCCTGCGCATCCCCGGCCCTGAACTGCCGGCGCGGCTTGACGAGCTGCCGAAGGACAAGCTGCTGGTGGTCGCCTGTCCGCATACGGACCGCTCCAACATGGCACGCAGCTATCTGGTCGCCCGAGGCTTCAACGCCAAGTACCTGCAAGGCGGCTTGCTCGGTCTGGTCGACCGCCTCAAAGGGGTCGGGGCGCAAGACATCTGTCTCGATCGCTGACCCGAGGCGAAGCGCTTGAACACCATGACCCGCACCCTGAGCCGGTTCAAGCCGGAAGCCGCGACGCGCACGCTCGCTCGCCTGGCGCTGCTCGTACTCGTCAGCGGCGTCGCGGCGGCCGAGCCCCCCAACCCGCCCAAAAAGCCGGCCCCGGCGGTCAGCGTCGAGACCCTGGCCCCGCGCCTGTTCGAGCAGCGCCTGGCCCTGACCGGCAGCGTCGAGCCGACCATCGTCGCGGCACTGTCCTCGCCGGCCGAAGGGCCGGTGCAGGACTGCCGCATTCGTGAAGGCGATCGGGTGCGGGCCGGACAGACGCTGCTGGCCATCGGGCGAGAATCCTCGGTGACGGCCAACGTCACCGCCGCCGAGGAGGAGCTGGACCGTAAGCAGCGCGATTTCGACCGCTTCAGCGCCCTGGCGACGCGCAACGTGCTGGCCGCCGACGAGCTCGACCGTGCCCGTGCCGAACTGGAGCGCGCCCGCGCCGCTCTGACCCAGGCGCGTCAGTCCGCCGCCGACTATGTGCTGAAAGCGCCCTGGCCTGGGATCGTCTCGGCGGTGCATGTGGCCGACGGCAAGTACGTCGCGCCCCGCACCCCGCTGGTCGATCTGTTCGATCCAGCCAGCCTGGTGCTGCGCTTCCAGATCCCGGAGCAGCACGTCTTCGCCATCCGGATCGGCGATCGGGTCGAGGCGCGCTTCGACGCCGCCCCGGACCAGCCAAGGACCCTGACCATCACCCGCGCCTTCCCCGAGATCGACCGGCGTCTGCGTACCCGCACCTTTGAGGCCGCGCTGCCGCTCGACCAGGCTGAGTTCGCCCCCGGACAGTTCGCACGTCTCAGCGTGGCGCTCCTGACACGACCGGAGGCCATCAGCATCCCGGTCGAGGCGCTGACGACCGGCGCCGACGGACGGCCGCAGGTCTTCACCGTCGCTGACGACGGCACCGCCCGCGCGGTCGTCGTCACACCCGGCCCCGAGCAGGACGGCCGTCGGCTCATCACCGACGGACTCGCGCCCGGCGACCGACTCATCGTCAACGGCATCGAGAAGGTGCGCAACGGCGAGCCGGTGCGGGTCGCCTCGCCGAACTCGCCGCCGACAGCGGACGGAACCCCGACCCCATGATTCGCACCGCCATCCAACGTCCGATCTCGACCCTGGTGCTGATCCTGGGTCTGGCCCTGTTCGGGGTGACTAACCTGACGCGGTTGCCGGTCGATTTCCTGCCCGACATCACCTATCCGCTGATCAAGCTCTCCATCGCCTGGACCGGCGCGACGCCGGAAGACATCGACCGCAACCTCGCCGACCCCATCGAACGCCAGCTCGCCGCCGTCGATGGGCTGGACTATCTGTCTTCCAGCGCCATCGAAGGGCTCTATCAGCTCGACGTCAACTTCCGCTACGGCGTGGACGTAGACACCGCCTATCAGGACGCGCTGGCCGCCTTCGCGCGCGCCCAGCGCGATCTGCCTGCGGACATCGAGCCGGCGATCATCATCAAGGCCGATCCGTCGCAACTGCCCGTGGTCCAGGTCGCCTTCGAGTCCGAGCGGCAGGATCTGACCCAATTGCGTACCTGGGTCGACAACTGGCTGACCGACCGGCTGCTGGCCGCCGGCGGCGTGGCCGGCGTCGATGTCGCCGGCGGACTGGAGCGCGAGATCCGCGTCCTCATCGATCACGTCGCCCTGGAGAAGTACGGCCTGAGTCTGGAACTGATCGAGCGGCGGCTCAAGGAGGAGAACCTGACCCGGCTCGGCGGGCGCGTGACCGGCGCCAACCAGGAGACCATCGTCCGCACCCTGGGCGAATACCAGGATCTGGAGACCATCCGCGACATCTTGATCGCCCGCACCGAGACCGGGCGGCTGCGGCTGCGCGACATCGCCCGCGTCGAGGACAGCCACGAGGAAGCGCGGCTCATCACCCGGCTCGACGGACGCCCGGCGGTCAAGGTCAACATCATCAAACAGGCCGACGCCAACACGGTCGAGACGGTGCAGGCGGTACGCGCCCGGCTCGCCGAACTGGAATCGGCCTTCCCGGCCGGGATGCAGTACGCGCTGCTGGAGAATCAGGCCGACTATATCGAAAGCTCGATCCGTGGGGTGCGCAACACCGTGGTCGAAGCGGCGGTGCTGGTCGTGCTCACGGTGCTGGTGTTCCTCGGCAGCCCGCGTCAGGTGTTCATCATCGCCGTGGTGATTCCGATCACGCTGGCGATCAACGTGTTCGTGATGCGTCTGGCCGGGTTCTCGCTCAACATCTTCTCGCTCGGCGGCATGGTGATCGCCATCGGCATCATGCTCGATGCCGGCACCATCGTGCTGGAGAACATCACCCGTCTGCGCCGCGCGCATCCCGATGAGCCGGCCGCCGAGATCGCCTGGCGCGCCACGCGCGAGGTCGGCGGCCCCATCACCGCCGCGATCCTGGCCTTCTTCGCACTCTTCCTGCCGTTCCTGCTGGTGCCGGGACTGATCACACTGCTGTTTCGCGAGCTGGTGCTGATCATCCTCAGCATCATCGGCATCAGCCTGCTCAATGCGCTGCTCCTGGTGCCCATGCTGTCGGCCCTGTTGATCAAGGTTGAAGCGCCGGGCAAGGCGAACCTGAGCGAGCGGCTCAACGACTGGATGCGCCGGCACTACGGGCGCAGTCTCGGCTGGGTGCTGCGTCATCGTCTGCCGGTGATTGGGCTGTTCATCGCCTTTCTGGTCGGCGGCGTCCTGGCCTTCAAGCAGTCCGGCGGTGAATTCCTGCCCGCTGTCGATGACGGGCGCGTCATGGTCAAGGTGCGCATGCCGGCCGGCGCCGCGCTGGATCGGCTCGACCGCATCAACCGCGCCATCGAGTCCCTGGTGCGCGACGATCCGCGTGTCGCCTCGGTGTTCGCCCTGACCGGTGGGGCGGTGCGCGGGCTCTATACCAACGCCATCGGCAACGAGGGGCAGGTCGATATCGAGTTGGTTCCGGCTGAGGAACGCGACATCACGACCACCGCCTACATCGCCGAACTGCGGCCCAAAGTGGCCAAACTGCTCGCCCCCGGCGCGAGCCTGATGGTGACGCAGAAAAAGATGCGCGGCATCCGTCAGGTCGGCGAATCCGAGATCGAGGTCGAGATCAACGGCGCGGAGATCGACACCCTGTTTCGCACCGCCCAGCAGGTGGCAGAACGGCTCGGCGAGCGCCCGGAGCTGACCAACGTCCATTTGTCGCTGGATTACTCCAAACCGGAGTGGCAGGTCGAGATCGATCGGGTCAAGGCCGGCGAGCTGGGGCTGACCGTCACCGGCATCGCCGACACCCTGCGCGGCTATATCGGCGGCCATGTGCCGACCCGCTTTCGCGACGGCAACGATCTGTTCGACCTGCGGGTGATCGTGCCGGAGCGCGAGCTGGCGAGCCGCAACGATGTCGAGGATCTGGTGCTCGCCGTCCCCGACGGCGGCTATGTCCGGCTGCGTGACGTGGCGAGCGTGACCCGCGCCGCCGGGCCGGTCGAGGTCATCCGCAAGAATCAGGTCAAGCAGGTGATCGTGCGCGCCGACCCGGCCGGGGTCGATCTGGCGGCGGCGCAGACCGCGACCCGCGCGGCGCTCGCCGAGGTCGCCTGGCCTACCGGCTACGCCTGGACCCTGAGCGGCAAGGGTCAACAGATGGTCGAGATGCAGGCGGTGGTGCGCGAGGTGCTGGGACTGGCGCTGTTTTTCTCGTTTCTGGTGCTAGCGGCACAGTTCAACAGCCTGCGTCTGCCGCTGGTGGTGTTTCTGGCCGCGCCCTTCTGTCTGGCCGGCATCGGCTATGCGCTCCTGCTTGGCGGCCAGCCGTTCGGGGCGACCGTCATCATCGGGGTCATGGTGGTGCTGGCGACCAACGTCAATGACGGGGTGTTGCTGATCGAAACCGCCGAGCGGTTGCGCGCCGAGGGGATGGAGCGCATCAAAGCCACCCAGCGCGCCGCCGAGCTGCGGTTGCGCCCGCGCCTGATGATCACCCTGCCGGTCTCGCTCGGCTTCGTCCCGCTCGCCTTCGCCCTGGAGCCGGGCGGAGAGTTATTGCGCCCGCTGGCGGTCGCGGCCATCGGCGGACTGCTCGCGGCGGTGCTGGTCGCGCTCTATCTGGTGCCGGTGCTCTATACGCTGGTCGCGCGACGGGATGGCAGGCTCAAACACCCATCGACGACAAGCATCGACAACGCTTAGGGCGCGGCCCATCAGCCGAGCTGTTTGCGACGGACTGAATGCCGGGAAATCAGCGCACATAACAAGCGCCCGCACGGTACTCAGTCGCCGTCGCATTCAACCGGCAGAGCCGGCGATGCCGCCATATCTCCATGGCCCACACAGCACTCTTGCTGGAGGAACGCCAACAGCCCGGCCAGATGCGCGTAGTTCGGCACGCACAGGATCGCCCTGCCGTGCCGGGTCTGATCGATCAGGCCAACGTGTGCCATCCGCGATAGATGGTGCGACAAGGTCGATAGCGGAATCCCGAGCGCCTGCTGGATCTCGCCGACACTGGCTCCGCCCGGCCCGGCCTTGACCAGATACCGGAACACGGCCAGACGGTGACGATTGCCGAGTTCGGCGAGCGTGGCCGCCGCTTCATCATGTTTCACGGTGCGAAATCTCCTGATGTTTCGACATCACTAAAATGATCGTTGCTCCAGGCAGTATGACCGATTATCCTATATTTCGATTAAACTAGAAATTACGGATTGTCGATGTCTGAAACAATATTGGACACTCTGGGGATGTTCCTCTTTCTGGCGTTGGAACTCTCGCTACTGTTCCTCGCCGTGAGCTTCCTCGTCGGTCTGCTGCGGCGACGCCTGTCCGAGACGACCATTCAGCACTGGCTGGGTGACGGACGGCCGCGCGGCTACCTGTTGGCCGCCGGCCTCGGCGCGATCACGCCCTTCTGTAGCTGTTCGACGATCCCCATGCTGAAAGGGCTGATCGACGCGCGTGCCGGCTTTGGCCCCATGATGGTGTTTCTGTTCACGTCGCCGTTGCTCAACCCGATCATCGTCGTGCTACTGGCGGTCACTTTCGGCTGGTCATTGACAGGCATCTACTTCATGGCCGCGCTGCTGTTCTCCCTGGTCGCCGGATGGCTCCTGCAGCGCCTTGGTTTCCGCCGCGAGATCCGCGCTGAAACGACGACGGTGGGCGGGGAATGCTGTGCTGGAACAGCGGGTGGCGTCGTCGTCGCACCGCCCTCCTGCGGCGGTGTCTCGGAGACCTCAGGTTCGCAAGCCTGCACCCTTGAACTCACCACACCAGAGGCCGCTGTGACGGGCAGTGATGGCCGCGCACGGGGCAAACCCGATCTGCGCGGCATCCGACAGGAGACCTGGGCGGATTTTCGGCGCGTGTTGCCCTACCTCATCCTCGGCGTGGCCATCGGCAGTTTGATCTATGGCTTCGTGCCGTCCGGTCTGCTGGAGCAGTACGCCGGGGCGCAAAGCCCCTGGTCGGTGCCTGTGGCGGCCGTGATCGGCATCCCGCTGTACTTGCGCGCCGAAGCCCTCATTCCCATTGCCGGCGCGCTGATGGAAAAGGGCGTCGCCGCCGGCGTCGTGCTGGCCCTCATCATTGGCGGCGCCGGCGCGAGCCTGACCGAACTGATTCTATTACGCGCGCTGTTCACCTATCGGCTACTTGCCGTGTTTGTGCTGGTGATCCTGCTGATGGCGATCGCCGCCGGCTTCTTCACACTCGCCGTCTTCCCGAACTAGGTGACTGATCAGAATGAACGAGCACTCACCGCCCAGACCTTGGCCCAGACCCTGGCGGACCTTGATCGCCGCGATGCTGCTCAATGGCGGATTGGGCACGCTCTACGCCTGGAGTGTCTTCCTCGCCCCGTATGAAGCCGCACTCGGACTGACGCGCGATCAGACGAGTCTGGTCTTTTCGACCGCCACCTTTTGTTTCGTCGCCGCGATGTTGAGCGCCCCCTGGATACAAACCCGGCTGACAGCGTCGCGTGTCGCCGTATTGAGCGGGGTCATGGCGTCGGCGGGTCTAGCGCTGGCCGGAGCAGCACAGACGCTGGCGATGGTCATCGCCGGCTATGGGTTGCTCTTTGGTGCGGCGAACGGATTCGGCTACGCGCTGGCCTTGCAGGTCGTCGGACGCGCCTTCAGCACGCGACGCGGACTGGCGATGGGCGCTGTCGTGGCGGCTTATGCCTTGGGGGCCGCCATCGCCACACCCTGGTTGACCTGGAGCTTGGCGAGCCTCGGTCTGCGTCTCACCCTGTTTGCACTTGCCTTCAGTGTGCTGGTGTCGGCACTGATCGGCGCGGTCTTGCTGCGGGGAGCAGGTCGAGTCGGCCTGAAAGCGGCGGGTCGGTTCACTTGGCCGCTACGAACCGGCGAGTCAGGCCGTTTCGCCCGGCTGTGGCTGGGCTTCGTGCTGGGTGCGTCCGCCGGACTGTTGATGATCGGTCATGCGGCCGGCCTCGTCGAAACCGCCGGCGGGACGCTGACGCTGATCGCGCTGGGGCCGGTCGCCGTGAGCCTGGGCAATGGCGCCGGTCGAATCGCCGCTGGCTGGCTCGCCGATCGGTTCCCGATCCGCTGGGTGATGACCGGTGCCACGACGTTGGGCACGGCGGCCCTGTGTGTGAGCGCGCTCAGTCCAACGGCGTCGACGCTGGTGGCGGGACTGGCCATCATCGGAACCGTTTACGGCGTCCTGGCCGCCGCCTATCCGATCGCTGTGGCCGAGTATTTCGGCGCAGATCGCGTGGCGGCGGTCTTTGGCGTCCTGTTCACGGCCTGGGGTGTCGGCGGTGTCCTTGGACCCTGGGCCGGCGCCTGGGTCTACCGTCTGATGGGTTCTTACGAGACCGCGCTACTGGCCGCCGCCGTGGCGGCTGGATTGGCCACGCTCTGCTCGATCGGTCTGCCCGCTCAGGGGCCGCGACACCAAGCGGATACTGAGCGACTGGCCCAGGGCGCCGATTCGCCCTCTGGGGTCGAACGGGAGGCCCTGGCGTCGGCCGGCGTCAGGAGCGGCTGACTGCCTAGCGCTCGTCGCCTTCTATCCGGCGGGGTGCTCTATACTCGATTTCAGCAGACCTCGCTTGAGGTTGTTGCCGGCATGGCGACTCATCGTATCGGATCTGCTCCGCCGCTTGCGCCGATGCGCAAGCCATCCAGATGACCAACCTGAGCCTGGGAGAGACGACATGGCAACGAGCTTCAAAGACGCCCTGGAAACTCTGGTCAACGAACGCATCGCCGCCGGGGAAGATCCCGCCGATCTGTTCGATGAGTTGCATCGCGAGGCCAACCTGGTCTTCGGCCATTACAACCTGGAGTATGAGCTTGGGATGATGTTGCGAGAGGAGAAACAAGGCTGAACAGTCATGGCCTGGTTCACGGGCGCCCCTGTTCGAGCGTGCGAACACCACGATTGGATACACCTTGCGGCACAAAATTTTGGGATCTACCCCATCCATCGTGGTGCGTCCGAGACTGTCATGAAAACTTCACTTGTTCTTCAGCTTGAGTCCCCGCCAATATTCTGAACTTCCGCGACACGACAATTTTCAGACATCCATTGGCATCATGACCGACACGCCTTTCAATGTTCTCTTTCTCTGTACGGGGAATTCCGCCCGCAGCATCCTCGCCGAGCGCATCATCGAGCGCTGGGGCGCGGGGCGCTTTCGCGGCTTCAGCGCCGGCAGCCACCCGAGAGGTGAGGTGCATCCCCTGGCGCTGGAGCTGCTGCAACGCAACAACTACCTGACCGACGGACTGCGCAGTAAGGATTGGGCGGAGTTCGCCGAGCCGGACGCCCCCCGGATGGATTTCGTCATCACCGTCTGTGACAAGGCCAAAGGCGAGATGTGTCCGGTCTGGCCCGGCCAGCCGATGACCGCCCATTGGGGTAGCGAAGATCCCGCCGCCGTGGAGGGCGACGAGCTGGCCCGGCTCAATGCCTTTCGCACCGCCTTCCGCGAGATCGAGAACCGCATCAAGATCTTTGTCGCACTGCCCTTCGCCTCGCTCGATCGACTGCGGCTTCAGCATGAACTCGACCGCATTGGTACGACCTGAAACGCGGTAGCGACCTCTCGCTCCGACGGAGCCTGGTGCATCCTTTTTGGGGTTGGCTCGTCTTCAGTGTCATTCGGACCGATGCGATAGACACATGAACCCAACCGTCACGACTGAACCCCAACGCCTCGCCCCCTGGCTCGTCGGCCTGCCCATCGCCGCTGCGCTCTGGGTGCTGAGCTATACCCATCTCACCGAACTCGCCGATCTGGCGATCGCCGGCCTGGGCCTGACCCGCACGACCCAGTTCGGCGAGGCGGTGCATTTCTTCCTCTACGACACGCCCAAGGTGCTGCTCCTGCTGACCGGCATCGTCTTCCTCATGGGCGTGATCCAGACCTTCTTCGCCCCGGAGCGCACCCGTGCGCTGCTGGCCGGACGGCGGCTCGGGGTCGGCAACGCCCTGGCGGCGAGCCTCGGTATCGTCACGCCCTTCTGTTCCTGCTCGGCGGTGCCGCTGTTCATCGGCTTCGTCTCGGCCGGGGTGCCGCTGGGTGTGACCTTCTCGTTTCTGATCGCCGCACCCATGGTCAACGAGGTGGCTCTGGCGCTACTGCTGGGGCTGTTCGGCTGGAAGGTGGCGCTGCTCTATCTGGGGCTGGGACTGCTGGTGGCCATCGTCGCCGGACTCGTCATCGGCGAACTCAAGATGGAACGCCATCTAGAGGACTGGGTGCGCGCCATCCATCTGGGCGAGGCGACGGCGGCGTCCGGCTCCGATCAGCGTTGGCCGGAACGCCTGCATGCCGGCCTCCGGCATGTGCGCGAGATCGTCGGGCGGGTCTGGCCCTATGTGCTGGTCGGCATCGGACTCGGCGCGCTGATCCACGGCTATGTGCCCGAGGACTTCATGGCCGCCTTCATGGGCCGCGATGTCTGGTGGGCAGTGCCGACGGCGGTGGTGCTGGGCGTGCCGATGTACACCAATGCCGCCGGCATCATCCCCATCGTCGAGGCGCTGATCGGCAAGGGCGCGGCGCTCGGCACCACCCTGGCCTTCATGATGAGCGTCATCGCGCTCTCGGCCCCCGAGATGCTGATCCTGCGCAAGGTGCTCAAATGGCCGCTGATCGCGACCTTCGTCGCCGTGGTCGCCACCGGTATCCTGCTGGTGGGCTATGTTTTCAATTTCGTTTTATAACACGCATGGAGTCAAACACATGAAACACGTCAAGATCCTCGGCACCGGCTGCCGCAACTGCCAGACCACCCTGAGCCTGGTCGAGGAGGTCGCCCGCGCCCAGGGCGTCGAGATCGAACTGGAGAAGGTCGATCAGATCCAGGACATCATGCAGTATCGCCTCATGGCCACACCCGGCGTGGTGATCGACGAGGAGGTGGTGCACGCCGGCGGCGTGCCGGATCGCAAAAAGATCGAGCGCTGGTTCGCCCCCTCGGCCTGATCCGCGTGTCCGGTCTCACCACTCATCCATTCAACGAACCCCGTCCACTGACCATGACACATACCACGCTCTTGCCGCGCCTGGCCCGAATCGGCCTGATGTCCGCCTGCCTGCTGCTCGCCGCGCCCAGCGCCTCCGCCGCCGAGCTGCCCTCGGCCAGCCCCGAGACGGTCGAACAGGCCCTGAATTCCGGTCGACCGACGATTCTCGATCTGGGCGCACGCGCCTGTATTCCCTGCAAGCGGATGGCGCCGATCCTGGCCGGACTCGCCGAGACCTATCGCGAGCGTGTCCAGGTGCTCTTCATCGATCTGCATGAGGATGAGCAGGCGATCAAGACCTGGCGCATCCAGATGTATCCGACCCAGATCTTCTTCGATGCCCAGGGCCGCGAGGTCAAGCGCCATATCGGTTTCATGGACGAGGCGGCGCTGGTCGCCGAGCTGGCCGCCCTGGGGGTGGAATGAGCGGGTTGGAGAACCTCGATCAACTGTTGGTCGTCTATCCGCTGTTGGCCTTCGGGCTGATCTTCCTCGCCGGGGTCGTCTCCTCGGCCTCGCCCTGCGTGCTGACCACCATCCCGCTGGTGGTCGGCTTCGTCGGCGGCTATGCGGACGGAGACCGGCGCAAGGCGTTTCTCTATTCGTTGAGCTTCGTCGTCGGGCTGTCGCTGACCTTTACCGCGCTCGGACTGGCGGCCGGGCTGTTCGGCACCCTGTTCGGGACGCTCGGCGGCGGCTGGTATCTGGCGGTGGGCGCGCTGGCGCTGATCATGGGCGGACAGATGATGGGGTTGTACACCATCCCCTTTCCGGTCGCGCCCCAGTATCGACCCAAACAGAGCGGACTGATCGGGGCCTTTCTGCTTGGACTCTTCTTCGGCGCGGTCTCCTCGCCCTGCGCCACGCCGGTGCTGGTGGTGATCCTGTCGTTCGTCGCCACCCAGGGTGAGGTGCTGTATGGCGCGGCGCTGCTGTTCGTCTATGCCATCGGGCACTGTCTGCTGATCCTAGCGGCGGGGACGTCCATCGGCTTCGTCGAGGCCTTAGCCAAGCGCCGGGGGATCGTGGATCTCTCGGCCTGGACGCGCCGTGTGGGCGGGGCACTGGTGGCGCTGGTGGGTGGTTATCTGGTGTGGAGTGCTTGAGCGCTGATGACAGCGGTGGGGTGGAGAGCCGTGCCGCCTTTGTCAGCGACGACTCCCAAATCACATCGAATCCGAAGCAGGCGATGTCTGTTGACTGAAATATATTTATTTGCGCTTTTAAATATGCGCTTAATCAAATATTATCCGGCAGCATCAGCCACAGTCGCCCGGTTACGCCGATTCGCCCCATGCTCGACCACCAAGCCTTCTTCGACGCCCTCGCCGATCCCATTCGCCGCCGCATCCTGGCCAGGCTGCTGGAGGCCGACGAACTGTGCGTCTGTGATCTGCACAGCACGCTCGATGCGCCCCAGCCAAAAGTCTCGCGTCATCTGGCCGTGCTGCGCGGGGCGAATCTGGTCCTGGCCCGGCGCGACGGCACCTGGATGCGCTATCGCCTCCATCCGCAACTGCCGGCCTGGGCGCTGCGCATTTTGATGCACATGCGCGATGGGATGGAGAGCGAACCGATCGCGCCCGCGCCATCCGTCTGTGAAAGCTGTGAGTCCTGATCACCGACCGAGACCCAGCGCCGTTCAATCCCATCGCCCTCCAGTCAGCTTGCGAGAACTCACGCATGAACACAGCCCCCAAAACCGTCCTGGTCCTCTGCACCGGCAATTCCTGCCGCTCGCAGATGGCCGAAGTCCTGCTCAACCATGATCTGGCCGGCCAGGTGCGCGCCCTGTCGGCCGGCACCCGGCCTCAGCCCAAGGTCGCGGATGGCGCCATCGCGGCGCTGCAAGCGCTCGGCCTGCCGACCGATGACCTGCATCCCAAAGATATCGACGCCGTGCTCGATGAATCCATCGATCTGGTGGTGACGGTCTGCGATAACGCCAAGGAAAGCTGCCCGGTCTTCCCGCGTCCGGTCAAACAGATCCATCTGCCGTTCCATGACCCGCACGGCGAGCCGCTGGAGTCCTTCATCGCGGTGCGCGACGACATCCGCGCGCGACTGATTCCAGCCGTGGCTGAAGCGCTGAGTCTCGATCTGGCCCCATCGGAGTAAACGCATGTCGGTTCAATGTGAAGTTACCGCCAAACAGGCGGCCGGTGCCGCCATGAACGTCTTTGAGCGCTGGCTGAGTCTGTGGGTCGCGCTCTGCATCGTCGTGGGGATCGCGCTGGGTCAGTTCCTGCCCGCGCCCTTCCAGTTCCTCGGTGAACTGGAAGTGGCTCAGGTCAATCTGCCCGTGGGCCTGCTCATCTGGGTCATGATCATCCCGATGCTGATCAAGATCGACTTCGGCGCCCTGCATCAGGTGCGCGATCACTGGAAGGGCATCGGCGTCACGCTGTTCGTCAACTGGGCGGTCAAGCCGTTCTCGATGGCGCTCCTGGCGTGGCTGTTCATCCGTGGCCTCTTCGCCAACTGGCTGCCGGCCGAGCAGCTCGATTCCTATGTCGCCGGACTGATCCTGCTCGCCGCCGCGCCCTGCACCGCCATGGTGTTCGTCTGGAGCCGCCTGACCGGGGGCGATCCCTATTTCACCCTGTCGCAGGTGGCGCTCAACGACGCCATCATGATCGTCGCCTTTGCGCCGATCGTGGGGCTGCTGCTGGGGCTGTCGGCGATCGTCGTGCCCTGGGACACGCTGCTGATCTCGGTGCTGCTCTATATCGTCATCCCGG
The DNA here is from genome assembly GCF_013385175.1 of Allochromatium humboldtianum. Taxonomy (GTDB): domain Bacteria; phylum Pseudomonadota; class Gammaproteobacteria; order Chromatiales; family Chromatiaceae; genus Thermochromatium; species Thermochromatium humboldtianum. The sequence continues at coordinate 53,082 of NZ_JABZEO010000010.1, forward strand.
TCATCGTCGCGCAGGTCTTACGCAAGATCCTGCTGGCCCAGGGGCAGGCGCGCTTCGACGCCGTGCTCGACGCGCTGGGGCACGCCTCGATCGTCGCGTTGCTGCTGACGCTGGTGCTGCTGTTTGCCTTCCAGGGCGAGCAGATCATCGCCCAGCCGCTGATCATCGCCCTGCTGGCGGCGCCGATCCTGATCCAGGTGTTCTTCAACTCGGCGCTGGCCTACTGGCTCAACCGCGTCGTCGGCGAGAAGCACAGCGTCGCCTGTCCCTCGGCGCTGATCGGGGCCTCGAACTTCTTCGAGCTGGCGGTGGCGGCAGCGATTGCGCTGTTCGGCTTCCAGTCCGGCGCGGCGCTCGCCACCGTGGTCGGGGTGCTGATCGAGGTGCCGGTGATGCTGCTGGTGGTGAAGGTGGTCAACCGAAGCAAGGGCTGGTATGAGGCCGGCATTCCCATCGATCAGAGATACGCGGAGGAACACAGATGAAAACACTCGAAATCTTCGACCCGGCCATGTGCTGCTCGACCGGCGTCTGCGGCGTCGACGTCGATCCGGCCCTGGTGCAGTGTCAGGCCGATCTGCTGTGGCTGGCCGAACAGGGGGTGCGGGTCGACCGTCACAACCTGTCGCAGAATCCACAGGCGTTCACGGCCAATCCGGCGGTGATCGCGGCGATGGAGGCCGGCATGGAGTGTCTGCCGCTGACCCTGATCGATGGCCGGATCATCGCCCGCGGCGCCTATCTGTCACGCGCCGAGCTGGCCGAACAGCTCGGTCTGAGTGCGACCCTGCAGAACGCCAATCCCTTCCGGGTTCAGGCCGGCGGCGAAGGGTGCTGCAAACCGGGCAGCGGGTGCTGCTGATGGCGCTTCCGGACACCCGAACCCGCCATCTCTTCTTCACCGGCAAGGGCGGCGTGGGCAAGACCTCGCTCGCCTGCGCCACCGGACTGGCGCTGGCCGATGCGGGCCGGCGCGTGCTGCTGGTGAGCACCGACCCCGCGTCCAATCTGGATGACGTGCTCGGGGTCGCGCTCGGCCAGGCGCCGACCGCCATCCCCGGCGCGCCGGGTCTGTTCGCCCTCAACATCGACCCCGAGGCGGCGGCGCGTGAATATCGTGAGCGCATGGTCGCGCCCTATCGGGGCCTGCTGCCGGCGGCGGCCATCGCCAGCATGGAGGAGCAATTCTCGGGCGCCTGCACGGTGGAGATCGCGGCCTTCGACGAGTTCTCCAAGCTGCTCGGCGCGCCGGAGGCAACGGCTGACTTCGACCATGTCCTCTTCGACACCGCCCCTACCGGTCATACCCTGCGCCTGTTGACCCTGCCCTCGGCCTGGAGCGAGTTCATCGGCTCGGCGACCGGCGGCGCCTCCTGCCTCGGACCACTCGCCGGACTGGAGCAGCAGAAGGCGCTCTATGCCGCGACTCTGGCGCGTCTCTCCGACCCCGCTGAAACCAGTCTGGTGCTGGTCAGCCGTCCCGAAGCCGCCGCGCTGCGCGAGGCCGAGCGCACCCGTGGCGAGCTGGAGGCGCTGGGCGTGCGTAATCTGCATCTGGCGCTCAATGGCGTGCTCGACGCCGGGGACTCGGATGACCCCGTCGCTCGGGCGATGGCGCAACGCGGGCTGGCGGCACTGGCTGAAATGCCGGCTGGTCTCAGTCAGCTCCCCGTGACCACCACACCCCTGCTGCCGATCGCCACGCTGGGACTCGCGGCCCTGCGTCGTCTGGCCGATCCGGAGGCCGCCGGCCCGATCCCGGTCGCGGCGGAATCCGACTGTGAATGCCCGGAACGGATCGCCGGCCTGCTCGATACGCTGGCGAGCCAAGGTCACGGCGTGATCCTGACCATGGGCAAGGGCGGCGTCGGCAAGACCACTCTGGCGGCGGCCCTGGCGCTTGGGCTGGCCCAACGCGGTCATCCGGTGCATCTGTCCACCACCGACCCGGCCGCGCATGTGGCCGAGGCCATCGGGTCGGGCGTGCCGAACCTGACCGTCAGCCGCATCGACCCGGAGGCTGAGGTCGCCGCCTACCGGGCCGAGGTGCTGGAAACGGCCGGCGCCGGACTGGACGCCAACGGCCGCGCCCTGCTGGAGGAAGACCTGCGCTCGCCCTGCACCGAGGAGATCGCGGTGTTTCGCGCCTTCGCCCGCGCGGTCGACGGCGGCCGGGACAGTTTCGTCGTGCTCGACACTGCGCCCACCGGGCACACCCTGCTGCTGCTCGACGCCGCCGAGGCTTATCATCGCGAGGTCAGCCGCACCCAGGGCGAGCTGCCCGAATCGGTGCGCCGTCTGCTGCCGCGTCTGCGCGATCCGGCGTTCTGCCGGGTGCTGATCGTGACGCTCGCCGAGGCCACGCCGGTGATCGAGGCCGAGCGTCTGGCCGCTGATCTCCAGCGGGCGGGCATCGAACCCTATGGTTGGGTCATCAACCAGAGTCTCCAGACCAGCGGCACGCGCCATCCGGTGCTCGCCCAGCGGCGCGCGGCTGAGGCTGAGTTCATCCGCCGCGTGAGTGAGGTTCCGGGACGCCTCAGCGTCCTGGCGCCCTGGGTGATGGAGCCGCCGGTGGGCGTGGAGGGATTGGGCCGGCTACTGAAGTGAGACGACGGCACGAGCGCCGGGCCGGCCAGTGGCCCGAGCGCTTCCGGACATCGTCCGACAGGTCGAGCGCCTCATCGAAGCGCAGTCCACCCACGTCGGATGCCAGGCCCTGCCGCCTGTGAGGTCCGGGCACGGTTCCGATGTCGGGCGACAGTTCAGCGAACCGGCGCCATGCCGGTCCGGGCCAACACGCGATCACAGGACCAGGGACCGGCGCCGGCCAGCAGCACATAGAGCGCCCCGAGCAGCATGGCCCAATCGGTGCGCGTCTCGTGCGCGAAGCTCCAGAATCCATAGCGATCCAGGGGACGGACATGGAAGATCAGCCAGTCGGAGCCGATCAGGATCGGCGCCTTGGTCGTCAGGATGGCGACGATCATGATGACGATCAGCGGAACCGCCGCGTAGCGGCTGAACAGCCCGATCAGGATCAGGGCGCCGCACAGCAATTCGACCACGCCGACGAACGGCCCCATGGCCTCGGGCCAGGGAATACCGATGCGCGTGAAGCGTCCGGCCCCGAGCAGTTCGGGAAAGACCAGCTTTTGCCAGCCCTCCAGGACGAAGACCCCGGCCAGCATCAGCCGGATCAGAAGCGCCAAGGGCGACTGTCCGGGCGAAAACCACCAGGGATGCGTCAGAAAGGTCGGTATCCGCATCTCGTTTTACCTCGTTGCCTCGATCAGAGCGTCTGCGCCGAGACATTCCCCCAGTGCGGCCCGCGTCCGCTGGGCCAGGAAGTCGCCCGAGAGACGCCGCTCGGCGAACAGCAGATTGTGATGGGCCGCCTGGTCCAGATAGAGCACATCTGCCGGTTCCGGAGCAAAGGGGCGGCGGCTGACGCGGGCGATCCGTCCCAGGTTCACGCCACGCCCGTCGTCGAGCAACAGCAGATGCGGGGTCAGGCCGCGCGCCGGATCGGGACGCGGGAAGTCGATCACGCCGAGCAACTCATAGGGCGTGCCGCTCAGATGCACGCTGAGCTGGATGGCGCTCTCGACCAGCTCGACCAGATAGACCGTCTCGCCGACGGCGGCGCGCAGACGCTCGACCTGCCGCTGATAGTCGGCCGATGGCCACAGGTCTTCACCCATCCGATCAGCGTCCGACGGTCGATCCGTATCGTGCGATGTTGGGCTCATGCCGGACAGGCTCCAGGGGTTCGGCGCTCAGTTCGCCGTCAGGCCACGCCAGGCCGCGATGAGTGCCGCCGCCACTGTATCGAGTTCAGCCTCCGTTGTCTCCGCGCCCAGGCTCAGACGCACGGTTCCAAGCGCCTGCGCCGGCTCTACTCCCATGGCCGCCAGCACACCACTGATCGTCGTTTCACCCGCGTGACAGGCCGAGCCGATGGACGCGGCCAGGTTCGGTGTATGGGCCAGCAGTTCGCGCCCGGTGACACGGGGGAAGGCGAGGCTCAGGGTATTGGGCAGGCGCGCCTCAGGATGGCCATTGAGCCCGAGACCGGGGATGGCGGCGGCCAACTGGGCATGGAGCCGATCACGCTGAGACCGGAGACGTTCGCTGAGGGCCGGCAGACGCTCCGCCGCCAGACGTGCCGCCGCGCCGAGTCCGACGGCATAGGCCAGGTTCTCGGTGCCGGGCCGAAGGCCCCCTTCCTGTCCGGCCCCATGCAGGATGGGCGTGAGCGGCGTACCAGCACGCCGGTAGAGTGCGCCGATCCCCTTGGGGGCCTGGAATTTATGACCGGCCAGCGTCAGCAGGTCCACACCCAAGGCGTTCACGTCCACCGGGATCTTGCCGACCGACTGGGCCGCGTCGACATGGAAGAGCGCGCCCTGTGATCGGGCCGGCGCCGCCAGCTCGGTGATCGGCTGGAGAGTGCCGACCTCGTTGTTGGCGTGCATGATCGACACCAGCACCGTATCCGGGCGCAGGGCGCGGGCGAGATCGGCCGGATCGACCCGTCCGTGGCCATCGACGGGCAGACGGCTGACTTCCCAGCCGCTCGCCGCCAGATGGGCCAGCGGCTGGACCACCGAGGGGTGCTCGACCGCGCTGGTGATGAGATGCCGACCGCGCGCCTTGAGCGCCTGAGCCGCGCCGAGCAACGCCAGATTGTTGGACTCGGTGGCGGACGCGGTGAACAGGATCTCGTCGGGGGTCGCGCCGATCAACGCGGCCACCGCCGCGCGTGCCTGGTCGAGCGCGGTGCGTGCCGCCCGTCCGAAAGGATGATCGCTCGCAGGATTACCGAAGCGCTCATACAGCCAGGGCCGCATGGCCTCCAGGACGCTGGGGGCGATCGGGGTGGTGGCGTTGTGATCCAGGTAGACAAGCGGCGGCATGGCGGCTCAGCCCAAGGCCTGAACGAGATCCGCGATCAGGTCATCGGGATCTTCCAGTCCGACCGACAGACGCAGCAGGCTGTCCGAGATCCCGCGCCGCGCGCGTTCCTCGGGCGGCAGTCCATGATGGGTGGTGGTGCTGGGTTGAGTGACCAGACTCTCGGCACCGCCCAGCGAGGGGGCCAGGGCAAACAGCCGCAGCCGATCGGCGACCTGGCTGGCGGCGGCGCCGTCGCCGGCGATCTCCAAAGCCAGCATGCCGCCAAAGCCGTGCATCTGACGGGCGGCCAACGCATGACCCGGATGCTGGGGAAGACCGGGGTAGAGCACGCGCTTCACCCGTGGATGAAGTGCCATGGCCTCGGCAATGGCCAGCGCCGCGGCATTCTGTGCCTGCACCCGCACCACCAGACTGCGCAGGCTGCGGGCCAGTAGCGCGGCGGTCTCGGGCGCGGGGGTGGAACCCAGGTTCTTGCGCCACGGCCAGACGGCCTCGATCAGCGCCTTGGAGCCCATCAGGGCGCCGGCGGTCAGGTCACTGTGGCCACCGAGATATTTGGTCGCGCTGTGGACGACCAGATCGGCTCCCAGGGCGAGCGGTTGCTGGTTGACCGGGGAGGCGAAGGTGTTGTCCACCACCAGGAGGGCCTTATGGGCATGCACCCGCGCGGCGATGGCGGCGAGGTCGAAGATCTCCAGGGTCGGATTGCTCGGGGTCTCCAGGAAGACCAGCCGCGCGCCCGCCGCGAGCAACCCGTCGAGCCGGTCCAGCTCCTGGCCGAGGATCAGGTGCGTCGGGAGGCCGAGCTGGGGCAACTGGGCGCCGATCAGCTCCAGGGTGCCGCCGTAGGCATCGCCGATGCAGACGATGCCGTCACGTCCGAGGGCGAGGAAGGTCGCCGCCTCGGCCGCCATGCCGGAGCCAAAGGCGAGCGCCGCCTCGGCGCCTTCCAGGGCCGCGAGCTTGGTCTCCAGCGACTGAATCGTCGGATTCAGACCATAGCGGGTGTAGAGACTGCCGGCCGCGCGTCCTTCAACGACATCGAGCAGGGCCTGTGTCGAGTGGAAGGCGAAGGTGGTGGTGGTATAGATCGGCGTGTGCGGGCTGCCGTGGGCATCGGTCAGCTCGCCGGCATGGACACAGAGGGTAGCCAGAGCGGTGGTTTGGGAATCGGGCATGGGCGTGGTTCTCCGGTGAGCGGCGGCGGGCAACGGCCGGCGGGGGCTGGACGCCACCGCCGATTGCATCGAGCTTCAGAAGATCAGGATGTTGGCGAAGCCCTTGGACTGATAGCCGATCTGCGAAACGAAGGTGTTACCGACAAAGGCGATGCCGGGCAGCAGGGTCTTGCGATCCAATTCCAGCAGTCGCGCGGCTATCGAGCAGGCTTCCATCCGGACCCCAGGCTTGGCCAGCAGTGTCTGTATCTGCGCCGCGATGGCCTCGTAATGGGGTTCGTGATCGAGCGGCACATCGGTGTGGTCGGTTGAGATCAGGGCCAGCGAAGGACCACGGAAGGTCAAGACCATCTCGGGTTTGACGCCCTGACGTTGCAAGTCCTCATACGTCTCATCCATCACCTTGAGGTACAGCGCCAGCTTGGCCGGGTCGCCCATATTGATGTCCCAGACGACACGGCCGACCTCGACACCGCGCAGAGCTTCGGCGTCATCGGGTTTTTCGGCGAGTGCGAGACCCGGCAGCGTCAGCCAGACGGCGCCCAGCAGGACCAGCGCACGGATTGATAGGACGCTGAGTTGAGCGGATTTCATAGCGGGGGTTCTCCTTTGGTGGGCTGTCATTGACATCTTGTTGTGTCATGGCCGATTCGGTGACGGCATCAGAAGGTCAGCACCTTGTCGCTGTCGGCCACCCATTCGGCCAGGGCGGCCATGGTCGAGGACTCGGCGCCCTCGAAATAGGGGTGGTTCTTGTAGAGACCGCAGCGTGCCATGCAGGTACCGCAGACCTGAACCGGCACCCCGCGTTCGATCAGCGCCTTGAGCATGGCGGAGAGATCCTGGTCGTAGCCTTCGGGCGGACGGCAGACGTCGCGCGCCAGATCGACGGAATCGTTCATCAGAAACAGCCGCACGTCCTGCCCCTGATCGACCAGGGTGCCGGCCAGACGCAGGGCGTTCCAGGTGACGTCGGTGCTGTCGTAGGGCTCGCGGTTGAGAATGATCAAAATCGTCATGGTTACTCCGGATGGATGGAAAAATCGGGTTGATCAGGCCGGACGCGCAGCGGCTCACCCGGCTCCAGGCGGTCTTTGAGCGCGTCCACGTCGATCTATGGCGGCCGGCGCAGACGCGCGATCAAGCGTGGCAGGAACAGCAGCGCCGCCAGGAGCGCCAGCGCGATCAGCCCCTTCCGGATCAGCCCCTCCCCGCCGGCGATCGCCTCGCGCCCGGCATAGCCCAGCCAGGTGTAGGCGAGCGCGCCCGGCAGCATGCAGACGGCGGTCGCAAGCAGATACTGTCCGAACGGCAGGCGCGTCAGCCCCAGGGCGTAGTTGAGCAGGTTGAAGGGAAAGAGCGGCACCAGCCGGGTGAAGGCGACGAAGCGCCAGCCCTCGGCCTCGACGCCCTGGATCAGGCGCTTGAGCAGCCCCCCGGCGCGACCCTGGACCCAGTCGGCCGCCAGATAGCGCGCCGCCAGAAAGGCGAGCGCCGCGCCCAGGGTCGCCCCAGTCAGGTTGATGAGGGTGCCCCAGAGCGGGCCGAAGAGCGCGCCGCCTGCCAGGGTCAGCAGAGAGCCCGGCAGGAACAGCAGCGTGGCGACCGTATAGAACGCGATGAAGATCAGGGGGCCGGCCAGCCCGGCGCTCGCGACCCAGTGTTCCAGCGTCCGGACATCGAGGCCCCCGCCCAGACTCAGGGCCAGGACGATCCCCGCGACCAGCAGCAGGGCCAGCAGGAGACGGACCCGGCCCTTCATGTCCGATCCTCCGGCGTCTTCCAGGCGCGGCGGTTGATCGCATAGTCCGTCACCGCGCCCCGGAACGGCAGCTGCAGCATCCCCAGCAGCCCGCTGACCTGACGCGGGTCACGCGCGTCCGATGCCAAGGGTCATGCCGGCATGGCCGCCGCGCGGCTGGTCGCGATAGGTACCGAAGAGCCGGTCCCACAGCGACAGGTTGAAACCGAAGTTGGAGTTGGCCTCGTCGGCGGCGACCGAGTGATGCACCCGATGCATGTCCGGCGTGACCAGTAGCCGGCGCAGGCGTCGGTCCAGCCGCTCGGGCAGGTGCACATTGCCGTGATTGAACATGGCCATGGCGTTGAGGATGACCTCGAACAGGATCACGGCCACCACGGATGGCCCCAACACCAGGATGGCGGCGAACTTGATCAACATCGAGAGCAGGATCTCGATGGGGTGGAAGCGTGCTCCGGTGGTCAGGTCGTAGTCCAGGTCGGCATGGTGGACGCGATGCAGTCGCCAGAGCACGGGTACGGCGTGGAAGAAGACGTGTTGCGCCCAGATCACCAGATCCAGGGCGACGATGGCCAGCCCCAACTCGACTCCAGCCGGCAGCGTGACCTGATTGAGCAGACCCCAGCCCCGGCCGGCGGCGGTTGCCGACAGTCCCACGGCCGCGACCGGAAACACCAGCCGCAGCAGCAGCGTATTGAGCGCCACCAGCCCCAGGTTGGCGCTCCAGCGCCGGGGCTTGGAGACAGTGAGCACCCGCCGTGGAGCGCGCAACTCCCACAGCGCCATGGCGGCGAAGATGGCGAAAAAGGCCGTGAGCCGGATAACCGGCTCGTGGGTTTGGATGAAGCTATCCACGCCGGTCGACCTCCGGGAATGCGGTGATGGATGTGGGCCGGGATGGTGTCAGATCACGCCCGATCTTTCAACTCATTGGTTGAATATTCTCCTGTGTCCCATCACTACCTGGCCTAGACCCAACAGTCGTGTCATGAGCCGCCATTTCGTGAGAAGCCAATAACGGCGCGGCCTGTCGGAAAACAGTTGATTTCCGACAAGGAATCGATGTCTCGATATTAGAGTTGTTCCGATCGCTAAGGCATTGAATGTATAAAGTTTTTTGATATGCTTTGAATTTCGATTTTGGCTTATGTCGGACAATTGGGCATTTTTACGACTTAAAATGTGTAAAACGAGCCCCTTTGATTTATGCCATATGTTTGAATTTTAAGAACAAATCAATCGGTACAACTCTATTTGATCGCTTAACCTGCTCAAAAAGTGCGCGGAAAACCATGTCGGAAACCGTCGCCAGCCGGAAACCCGCTACAAATGGTTTTCCGACCGCCAAATGGCGGAATGGCGGTTCATGACATGACGGCTTGTTCTACCTCGATTTAAAAATACCATCAGCGGGATGGTGTTCAAGGCTCAGGGAGCGGGACGTCCGGTACGGTATCCGTGCCCGACAGGGCCGCGTCGAGAGCGCCCAGCGCCGCCGGAAAATCGAGCGCCGCCAGCGGCGTGGCCATGGCTTGAACCACCTTGGGTCCATAGTGACGGCTCAGGCCGGCGTGAAGCTCAGCGAAGAGTTGCCGTGCTGAGCGAGGGCGGTTGGTCGCCAGGGCTTCACGCAGGGCGGCGAGCTGGGCCGGATCCAGCTCCGCCTCATCATCGACCGGCAGCTCGACCGGCGTCGGCTCGGTCTGAGCCAGCCAGGGATCGGCGGATGCCAGCAGGCGCGCGACCTGCCGCTCGAACGCCTCCAAGCCGGCTGTGGGTACGGGGCGTGCTTTGTGCAACGCCGTCTCCAGCGCCCGGATCGTCGCCACCAGTTCCACGGCCCCGACATTGGCGGCGACCCCGCACAGACGGTGCAGTCGCGCGGCCGCCTCGGTCTCGACCCCCTGTGCCAGATCGGCTCGGACCTGCTCGGGCACGCCGCGCGCCTCGGCGACCAGACCGCTCAGCAGTCGCCGGTAGAAAGCGACATCGCCCTGGGTGAGCCGGTCGACATGCGCCGGATCAAGGCCGGCAATGACCGGCAGGGCCGCCACTGGGGAGTCGTCACCTGAGGCACCCGAAACGCCGGACGTCGCTGCGTCTGCGTCCGGCCCAGCCGTTGGGTGGGGTGCCCAGCGGCTCAGGATCGCTACCAACTGCTCCAGCTCCACCGGCTTGGGCAACAGCGCATCGACCCCCGCCTCGTGCACCCGTTGTTGCTCTTCCTTGAGCACCCCGGCGGTCACGGCGATCACCGGCAGTTGAGTCAGACCCAGTTCGCCACGGATGGCGCGGGTGGCGCTCAGACCGTCGAGCACCGGCATCTGCACATCCATCAGCACCGCGTCGAAGTCCTCGGCCTGGGTTCGCAATTGCTCCATAGCAGCGTGTCCGTCGCCGGCACGGGTCACGCGGGCACCTTGCAGTTCGAGCATCCGCTCCAGGACATCGAGGTTCAGGGCATTGTCGTCGACAATCAGATAGTGGCCGCCGAGCAGGCGCGAGCCGGCGGCGGTGATCCCGGCCGAGTACAAGGTCGGGATCACAACCGGGTCGGTGTCCGTGCGCGCGAAGGGCAGTTCAAACCAGAAGCGGCTGCCCACGCCCTCCCGACTCTTGACGCCGATCGCGCCGCCCATGAGTTCGACCATCCGTTTGCTGATCGCCAGTCCCAGCCCGGTCCCGCCGAAACGACGGCTGATGCCCGAATCGCCCTGATTGAAGGCGGTGAAGAGCTGGGGCAGAACGCTGGGGGCGATGCCGACGCCGGTGTCGGTGACGTCGAAACGCAACCGAGCGCCGGTCTCCGACTCATCCAAGGTCCGGAGACTCAGCCTGACCTCGCCCTGGTCGGTAAACTTGATGGCATTGCCGATGAGGTTGGTCAGGATCTGTTCCAGGCGCAGGGGATCGCCGACCAAGGCACCGCTGGGCAAGGGCGCAGTATCGATGGCAAAGTGCAGACCCTTGGCCCGAGCAGTCGGTCCCAGGAGCGATTCGAGCTGTTCGAGCATGGAGGCCAGGAAGAAAGGCCGCGATTCGAGCTGGAGCTTTCCGGCTTCGATCTTGGAGAGGTCGAGGATGTCGTTGAGCAGCAGCATGAGCGAACGACCGGCGGCACGGATGCTGGTGATCAGGTCGCGCTGCTCGGGATTCGTGGACGATTGCTCCATGACCTGGACCAGCCCCAGCACGGCGTTGAGCGGGGTGCGGATCTCGTGGCTCATGTGCGACAGGAACTCACTCTTGGCGGCGCTGGCGGCACGCGCTTCGGCGGTGCGGGCCTCCACCTTGGCCTCCAGATCAGCATTGAGGACGCGGATCTCTTCTTTCGCCAGGTGGAGCTGTTCGTTCTGACGCTGGATGAAGGCGGCGCGGCCGGTCATGCCCAGCATCAGTACCTGCAGGAGGGTGGCAAAGAGCAGTCCCACCACACCCACCGCCCAGGCCAGCCAAGGGAGGTGGGCCTGGCGGTAGTCCTCGTCGACACTGACGGTCAGGAGCCAGTCGCGGTCGCCCATGCGCAGATGGGTACTCCAGTCCGCCGATGTCGCCGGGGCGGCGGAGGGGCCGGCGACCCGCTCCCCGGAGCGGTAGAGCAAGGCCCGCTCCGGATCGGCCTCGACATCGGTGAGCTGGAAGCTCAATCCCGGCGGGACTCGTCCGTCGGTAGCGATGTCGATCATCTCATCGACCTTGATCACGCCGACGGCGAAGCCCTGGTGGCGGAGCTGTGCCTCGTCCGCTTCCATGAAGTCGCGCCGACTCCCGGCCTGGACCTTTGCCGGTGTCTGGGTCTCGATGGGCAGAAGTTGCAGCAGACCCACCCGCGGCTGACTCTCCTGCACCAACAGGATGGGGGCCGTCACCGCCATGGCATTGGTCGTTCGCGCGCGCTCGATGGCCAGGCGCCGGATGGGCTCAGAGTTGATGTCGTAACCCACCGCCGGCGTGTTACCCGCCAAAGGGACGATATAGCGGACGGTGACGTACTCGGGGCGGGTCGTCGCCCGAATGAGCCGACGTTCAGCATCTCGCTCGGTGATCTGGAACGGTCCCAGAGGGGAAAGGGCGCTGATCCGTGCCTCGAAGGTCGGGCGCTCGCGATCCGTCACCAGGTCGTTGTAACTCAGGGCGAAGACATCTGGATTGTCCTCTAAGGTGCGACGAGTGAAGCGCTCGAACTGGGCGAAGCTGAAGTCCGGAGTCGCCTCGACGAAATGGCGCAGGGAGGCGAGGATCTCCCGTTGGGTGATGAGGCGATCGGCAATCCCCTGAGCCAGGAGGTCACCGTCGTCCCCCAAGGCGTTGGCCTGGGTTTGAGCCACCCAGCGGGCGGTCCCCCAGAAGGCCAGGATCGCTAGCGCCAGGGTCAGGAGCACGGGCAGAACGGTGCGCCGTAGCCGTTCGCCCCACAAGCGGTCGCGGCGATTGAAGAGGCACAGCGCCAGTGGGGCGAAGGCTAGCACCCCCAGCACGTCACCGACGTACCAGGTCCACCAAGTATAGGGCGCACCCGCCGGGGCGATGACGCCCGATAGGACCAGGGTGCCGACCGCCACGGTGGGCGAGACCACCCCTGCCAGGACGCCCCCCAGGAACAGGAAGCGGATGGCGTCCTGCTCCCGCTCCAGCGCACGCCAGGTGGAACCCTGCCGGTGCCGGACCAGCCAGGCTCCGGCCCCGGCCTGCAAGCCAGCACCGACCCCGATCGCCAGGGCGACGGTCAGGGTGGTGGGACTCAAGTGTCCGCTGATCCAGGCGTGACCCACGTTGAGTAGACTGGAACCCAACCAGACGCCGGGCAGGATCCGGGGTCCGAACTGGAGTCCGGCCGCCAGGGCCAGCCCTGCAGCAGGAAAGACCGGACTGGCGTAACCGGGCGGAATGGCCAGGAGCAGGCCGGTGGCACCCAGTAGCAGATAGGTCAGGGCAAGGAGGAGGATCAGGCCCATCGCGAATCAGGCGCCCAGACCGGCGGCACCACCACGCCGCCGGTGCAGGCGCACGGTGGCTTCCATGTCGATCCGCTGACTCCGTTCATTGAAACTCCTCGGGATCCGTGCTGCCTCGTGGCCTGAGTGAACTTCTATTTTGCCATACCGTAGAACAAGCCGTCATGTCATGAACCGCCATTCCGCCATTTGGCGGTCGGAAAACCATTTGTAGCGGGTTTCCGGCTGGCGACGGTTTCCGACATGGTTTTCCGCGCACTTTTTGAGCAGGTTAAGCGATCAAATATCGAGACATCGATTCCTTGTCGGAAATCAACTGTTTTCCGACAGGCCGCGCCGTTATTGGCCTCTCACGAAATGGCGGCTCATGACACGACTGTTGGGTCTGGGCCTACCTGGTGCGACCTCCTACAGACAGTCCCGCCGAATCAGTGCCTGAAGGTCATCGAGCCCCTGGCAGGCACCGATGGCCGAGGTATCGGCGCACAACTGGAGGCGGTCGCCGTGACGGCGGAAGATGGCGGGGAGTGCGTCCTGGATCTGTGGAAACTGCTCACGGAACTGGTCGCGGTGCAGGAACTCGCAAGTCGCGCCCAGCGATTCGATGAAGGCCGGCCACTCGGCGCGCTCAGCGAGCACGCCGTGGGTGATAGCGCAGAGTGCGCAGGTATAGGTGGCAGGCGAGAAGAGCTTATGGCCGATATCCGCCAGGGTGCTGAAGAGGCCGCTGTCGGCGTTGTAGACGAACAGTAGCTTGGCTGGGCGTCTCATGCGCGCGGCCTCCCAAGCAGACGCCGGAGCTTGGCCGACAGTAACAGCCACGGCAGCCCATGCAGCAGCAGATCGAAGATGTCGATCGGCTGGCGCAGGTCGCCGGCGGCCAGGAGTTTGAGCTTCTCCCAGAGGTGCGGCTCGGGCAGGAAGGGGGCAAGGCCCAGGGTCAGGGCGATGACGACGAAGAGGGCGATGGGTGTGCGGTCGATCCAGGTGAGCATGGGGTCAGTCCAGGTGGCGGTCGGTATCAAGCCAGTGGCCGAAATCGGCGAGGTCTTCCGGCCGGTCGAGGTCGCGCAGGGTGGGCAGTTCGGTCCAAGTGAGGCCGATTCGGCGAAGCGCCGTGCGCGTCTCGGTCTGGACGGCGCAGGTGCTCCAATGGATATCGGCAAAGAGCGCTGGGGCCGGGCGGCGCAGCCCGATGAGGACATAGCCGCCATCGGCGGCCGGACCGAGCACGGCGTCGTGGTCGTCGAGGGCGGCGAAGGCGGCGCTCAGGTAGGCCGGTGAATAGTCGGGGCAGTCGCTGCCGATCAGCACGGCCCGGTCGGCCGTGACGAGCGCATCGGCCAGAGCCGCCGCCATCCGTGCCCCCAGATCCCCCTCGGGCTGAGGATGCCAAGTGAAGCCATGGGCCGCGGCCAGTCGCGCGCATTCGCCGCCATCGGCCGGCGTCCCGGCACACCAGAGCCGGCGACGTGCGCCGGGTGTCGCGGCACCCGCCCGCAACGCGATCCCGAGCAACCGCCGGTAGAGCTGCGCGGCGCCCTCGCCCCCCAGGGCCGGGATGAGTCGCGTCTTGACCTGGCCCGCGACCGGCTCGCGGGCAAAGATAATCAGTGTGCCGCCGGGCGTGGCCTCAGCCGTCATAGCGTCGCGCCAGTCGGGCCGGATCGGCGCCCAGGGCATACGCCAGACGCAGTCGCCACATGAGCAGGATGGTGCGCAGCACCCCGCGCGACTCCCAGCGTCGGCTGGAGGTGAGGAGCGGTAGGCGCAGACAGGCCGGTCGGGCGAGGCGACGCAGGCGCTTGGAGAGGGCGATGTCTTCCATCAGCGGGATCTCCGGGAAACCGCCGACGTAGGAGAAGGCGTCGCGGGTGACGAAGATCCCCTGATCCCCGGTCGCGAGGCCGGTGAGGCACGAGCGGGCGTTCATGCCGCGCTCGACCAGCCGCAGCAGCGGGTGACGGCCGGAGAGGCGCACGTCGAAGCGCCCCCAACGCCCCCCCGCCCGGCAGGCGGCGAGCAGCGCTTCGGCCGCACCGGGCGGGACGCGGCTGTCGGCGTGCAGGAACCAGAGGATCTCCCCGCCGGCGATCTGGGTGCCGGCATTCATCTGGACGGCGCGGCCACGCTGGGACTCCAGAACCCGATCGACCCCGGACGCCGCCCGCGCGCGGGTCGTATCCACACTGCCGCCGTCGACCAGGATGACCGCATGACCCGCCACACGCAGTGGGGCCAGATCAGTCAGCAGGGCGCCGATGTGCTCGGCCTCGTTGAGCGTCGGGATGATGATGGAAAGCCTCATATGCGCCGATCTCAGGGCGTCACGGTCAGGGCGCCGCCGCAGCTCGATCCCTGTCCGGCGGTGCAACCGTAGCAGTGATCGGCGACCGCGATGGGCGCGCCTTCGAGGATCAACTCGGGCAGGTCACGCAGATGGGCGCGGCCCGCCCCCAGCGGCAATCCGAGCATCTGATTGAAGTCACAGTCATGGAGCCAACCCTGCCAGTCGACGCTGATCAGTTCCCGGCACATGACGGACGTCAGGTTCTCTGCACGGTGCGCGGTGCGCAGCCGATCCAGATAGCCGTGAAACTCACCCTTCGACAGCAGTGCGCTGCCGAAGCGCCCGACCGGGAGATTGGCCAGGGTCAGCAGCCGGTTGAAGCGGATACCGTGCTCGACAAGGAGCACCCGCCGATAGTCGTCTTCCAGTGCCGCCTGCGGTGGCGGCAGGTCCGGACCCTGGGGGTTGTAGACCAGATCGAGCTGGAGTCCGCTGTCCGGCCGGCCATAGCCGAGGGCGTTCAGCCGCCGCAATCCGGCGAGACTGGACGCGAAGACGCCCCGACCGCGCTGGGCGTCGACGTTGTCCGACAGATAGCAGGGGAGCGAGGCGATCAGCGCACAGCCCTGCGCAGCGAGGAAGTCGGCCAGATCCTCCTGACCAGGCTCGGCCAGCACCGTAAGGTTACAGCGATCCAGCACCCGACAACCTAGCGCACGGGCGTGGCGCACCAGGTCGCGAAACCCTGGGTTGAGCTCCGGGGCGCCGCCGGTCAAGTCCAGCGTCGCGAAGGGCAAACGCTCCAGTGTCGCCATCACCTGCTCCAGCGTCGGACGGTCCATGACCTCCGGGCGATTCGGCCCGGCGGCGACGTGGCAGTGCAGGCACTGTTGATTGCACAGTCGCCCGAGATTGACCTGTAAGGTCATCGGCCGGGTCCGGAAGAGCGGTGGAAAGTCGCTCGGTCGCAGATGAGGCAAGGGATTGAGCATGGTGTGAGTGCCGGTCGAGGAGGAGGAAAGGAGCCAAGGCCATCGGGACGCGCCCTGGTTCATCTACCCGCAGGCCGGCGTCTTCCCTATACTGGCGGCGCATAACCCACCACTCAACCCCGCGGTTGAATCACGTCCTTGAGGAGGGACACGATCGACGTCATGGCGAATCCAACCGGCCCCACGCCGAGTCCTAAGCAAGCCCTCTTCGAGCAGCTCGCCGTCATTGCCCGTGCCCTGGGCAGCGGTGCACGGCTGGAGTTGCTGGACTTCCTCGCCCAAGGGGAGCGTAGCGTCGAGGACTTGGCGCAGGTGACGGGGCTGAGCGTCGCCAATACCTCCAAGCACCTGCAACAGCTCAAGGCCGCCGGTCTGGCGCAGGCGCGCCGCGACGGCAAGCACGTCCGCTATGGACTCGCCGACGAGGCCGTGCCGGCGGCCGTCAGCGCCCTGCGTGGACTCGCCGAGCGCCGCAGCCAGGCCGTCGCGGCATTGCTGGCGAGCTATCTCAAGCAGCGCGACGACCTGGAGCCGGTACCGGCGGCGGAACTCCTGGAGCGGGTCCGCGATGGACTGGCGACGGTCATCGACGTGCGCCCCGCCGTGGAATATGCCCAGGGTCATGTCGCGGGGGCGCTGAATGTGCCGCTCGACCGGCTGCAGGAGCGGCTGACCGACCTCCCGCGCGAGCACGAGATCGTGGCCTATTGTCGCGGCCCCTGGTGCGTGCTCTCGTTTGAGGCCGTCGCCCGACTGCGGGCGGCGGGCTTCAGCGCCCGACGCCTGGAGGATGGCCTGCCCGAGTGGCGTCAGGCCGGGCTTCCCATGGAACAGCGGAGCACCACCCAATCCTGACGTTGGACGGGTGGAAAACCAAGTTGATGTTCAGGGGCGTTAGCGGTTTGACTGTACTGATCGCCAAATTTTCGCTCCCCACGTCGAAAAGTCGCTCGGGCGCAGGATTTTTGATCTCCGCACACCTCACGGACTCCCCTCACCCGGCCTCGGCACCTCCTCCAGCGTCTCCCACCCCTGCGCCTCCGCCGCCCGATTGGCCTGCCCCACCGTCTGCACGTCACTCAGATCCTCCAGCCGCTCAGCGGTACGGTTGCCCGACCCTTCGGTCAGTGTCGTCAGATCCAGTCCGGTGGTGGTCAGGATCAAATCCGCCTCGGTGAGCATCGTCAGCCATTCGGAGAGATCCACCCGGCTCCAGTCGACCTCGGCCAGGGCGGCGACCGGGATCCCGGCGCAGTTGGGGTTTTTAGCGCGTCCATAGCCGCCGAGTCCGGCCGGTCCGCGCAGCTGTTCGTTCAGGATCCGCGACAGTGGCGAGTTGAAGCAGCAGTAGCTGTCGCGGCTCTCGATACAGGCCCCGAAAATGCTCTTGCGGCAGTAGGAGCCGACCCGATGACAGGCCTTGAGCTCGCGCTGCACGCCGAGGGTGAATTCATCCTCGGTGCACTCCCAGATCAGCCGGATCAGGATCATCACGATGGAGTAGATCAGATAGGCCCACATCACCCACTGGATCACCACCATGATGGTGGGATTGAGCGCCACGTTGGCGGCTACCGTGCCATCGGCCGCCACCGCCACCCCGCCGCTGCCGGCATCGATGAACAGCGCATTGGCCGCCTGCGGCCCGAAGGTCTGGGCCGTCCACTGCGCGGTCTGTTGCAGCAGCTCCTGCTTGAAGCGCGCGATCAGGCCCTGCTTGGCCGCCTCAGTGGTCACCGCCGTGGTGTTGCCGGTGATGTTGTTCACCGCTGAGGTGAAGGCGTCCTTGACCGCGCTCCAGGTATCGACCAGCGGCGAGCGCAGCGTCTCCCAGGCCCCGAAGGCGGGGTTGGACACGCCGGCTTTCACCAAGGACATCGTCACACTGTCGAGCTTGGCCACCGAGAACATCAGCTGCAGATACAGCCCGAGCGAGACGCCGTCCGGACGCTCACAGCAGTTGACGATCCCGCCCACGGCGCGCTTGCACTCCAGCGCCTCGCCCTTGAACACCTCGCAACCCCCGGTGGTGCAGTCGGCATCCAGCGCGACCAGCTCGGCGGCGTGGAGCGCGGCCACCGCCTGGTCGAAGTCGTCTGAGGACTCCGGCTCGATCGCCACACAGTCCTCCCCCAGACAGCGGATCTCGCCCCCGCAGTCGAGTTCGGCGGTGCGCTCAATGCCGGTGATCTCCTGCGTGGCGCCGCAGTCATAGACCACCTGATCGACATAGCACACCCCGGAGCGCCCGGTGGCGGCCTCGGCACACTGGCGGCTGACCCGGCGGCAGTTCGGATCAGCGTCGAGCGCCGCGCAGTTGTCCAGATCGCCGGGATTGTCGGGACAGTGCTCCACCCCGTCGGGATCGTTCCAGCACTCCATCCGGCCCTGGTTGAAACTGGTGCAGTCGAGCGCAACGCTCACCTGCATACAGGCCGCACCAATGCCGGAGAATTGCTCCCAGGGTTCGTTCCCCGTCTCCCCGTGATAGGGCGGCGCCACCAGTTCGCTCCCGCACAGTTCCCCGCCGGGCACGGCGACACAGGCCGCGTCGGGATTGGACGTGCAGGTGGTGGTGCTGCGGCAGAAACCGTCCATCAGGCGTTCGTTGATCGTCTCCTGACAGGCGCTGGAGGCCCAGTCCCAGCGGTCGGTGCGCTTCTCGACCCGGCGCACCAGTTCGATGATCGGCTCGCCGGTCTCGGGATCGGTGCCGACTGTGACCGGATCCCAGTGCACGGTAGCGTCCAGCGTGCGCGTGGTGGTGCAGCTGAGCCGGGGCTGATCGGTGTCCGGGATCAGACAGGCTTCATAGTCGGGGACGTGCACCGTGCGCGGGCGGTCGAGGAAGGTCGTCTCCCAGGTACAGTCGGCATAGGTGGCGGTGAAGTCGTCCAGTGAACCAACCGTGGCGTCGGTGAAGCCCCACAGCGGATCGGCGCTCAGGTCAGTGCGCGGTCGGTCGAGCGGCTCCAGCAGCGTCTGGTAGGCCTGGCCGGTGGCGGAGGCGTCGCTATAGGGCGTGTCGACCAGATCCTGCTGGGTCTGGAGGCCGGCGGCTTCGAGCGCGGTCGGATTCCCATAGAGCGCGCTCCAGTCCGTGACCTCACCAGTCTCGGCCCCTGGAAAGTAGACCCGGTAGTCGTCCGGCAGCTCGAACGGGGCCAGGCGGTCCGGATCGGTTCCGAGCGTGCTCCCCAGTGCCTGTCCGTCGTCGGCGGCCTGATCGAAATCCAGCGCCCGGTGCAGGTCATCACCCCACACCAGCGCCCAGGGGGTCCAGCTGATCGCCAGGATCAGGACACCGACCAGCGTGGCCCGGAGTGCCCGTAGCCGTGCCACGCCGCCCCCGTTTTTACAACCAGGTGAGACAGCAATCATGCCAGCGCCAGATCAGGTACAGATGGTCCTCGCCGATCCCCGGCACGTTGCGCCCCAGGCCCCAGCGCAGCTCGCTCTCGCCGATGACGTGGTTCGAATTGGCCTCGGGGCGCGGGTAGAACTGCGACAGTCGGTACTGGGTCTTGGGTAGCATCAGTGCGAAGGGCGCCTCGCACAGGGCGTCATCGCCGACGGTCTGACGGGCCAGTCCCCGTCGGTGCAACGCGGCCAGCACTCGGGCACTGGCCAGACTCATCTCCGACGGGCGGCCATTGAGCGTCGGCACACGCCCGGAGAAGGGATAGAGTCCGCCCCAGGCTCCGGCGCACCAGAAGAGTTCGTCCAGGGGCTTTTGCACCGTGGTCGCCGAGGCGGCATCGACCAGACAGGCCGCCTGCGCCACCGGGTTGGCCACGAACGCTGCTTCCGGGTTGGTGAAGAAGGCGAGCTCATCGTTGTTCCAGGTCGGATCCAGCTCCGAGAGATAGAGCAGGTCGAAGTCGGTCAGGTGATCGACGTTGCAGCGATCGGGAAAGAACAGATCGAGCATCATCAGCAGCGGGAAGGCGTAGTAGTGGTAGTTGTAGAACGCCTTGTCGGAGCCATCATAGTTGGCCTGTCCCGGCGTGCCGAGCGTGCGCCAGGAACCCAGATCGAGCCGGGCGCCGCCCAGCGCCGGCAGACAACCGGGCACCCGTACCAGCTCGACGATCCGTGCCGGTTCCCACATCCCGATCACCACCCCGGGACTCGGCAGTCCGGCCGGATCGGGACAGGCGCACAGCGCCTGGGTACTGGCCCCGCTGGGGACCGGGCCGCTACCGATCGGCGCGCCGGCGATGCGCAGCGGAAACAGACAGCTCCAGCAGATGTCGGTGATGAGCTTGGGGCCGAGCAGTTCGGCGTCGGGGCAGACGGCGTTGCCCGAACCGGTGGTGGTGTCTTCAGCCACCGCATTGAACACGACCACGAGGATCAGCCCAACTCGCCCGGCGGTCTGAAGACAACGAGACAGCGCGCTTCGCATCCTCAACCCTCCGGCGGCCATTCGACCACGACCAGGGCGTCCCCCCGCGCCTCGACCCGTGCCGGCACCCGTTCGATCTGGAAACGCTGCGCCACATCGGGCGTGAGCAGATACAGCGGATCCCCGAGTGCGGTCTGGACGGCGCGGTAGCCGGCCCAGCCGGCGGCGCGATCGAGGCGTGTGGCCAGATAGAGCGGCAGGCGTCCCTCGGCGCGACTGGCCGCCCCGCGCCGGGCGACATCGGCGACCTGACGCGGGTCGGTGGCATCGAAGATAAAGAGCCGCTGCCGAAACGGTAGGATCCTGAGCGGATCGACGCGCTCGCCAGCACGGATCACGCGGGTGCCGTCGGGAAGATGGACATCGGCCTGCGCTTCAAGCGTCAGGTCGAGACGGCGCTCGCGTGGCTGTTCGGCCGTCGGGCGCTCGATCAGGGCCGCCCGCTCCCAGTAGCGCGCCCGGGCTGCCGCGCGCTCGGCCGCCCAGTCGATCCCGGCCAGACGCCGTTGCAGCTCCGCGATCAGATCCGGCTCGCTGACGGCCACCGTTGGTCCCCGCACCCCCAGATTCCCGCGCCGTCCCTGGCGCACCTGGGTCAGGAGCCAGTCCGGATCGCTGAGGCCGCTGACGCGGGCCAGTTCCGTGCCCGTCCCGTCGGTGACGATCAGCGTCGGCGCCAAGTCGACCACCGGGTTTTGAAACGGGCGCGGATCGAGTTCGAGGCGCGGAGCCACGCCCACCTCCTGGTTGGCCAGCGCCGCGCGCAGCGGTGTCTGGATCCAGCGCAGGAAGGCCCCCAGCGATTCGCCCGGGGCCACGCCGCGCCAGACGATCCGCACCTCGGGCCGACCGGCGGCCATCTCCAGGAGTTCACGCAGTTGCGCCTCGCCCAAGGCGCGCGAGGCCAGCACGGTGACGGTCCAGGACGACGACGGCGGTGAATCGGCCTCGGTCGGCGTCACCCAGGACGATGGTTTGAGTGCCTCCAGCGCACCGAGCTCAGTCGCCCACTGGGCGGCCGCCGGTTCCTGGACCCGGAGCCAGTCAGGACGCGCCTCCAGCAGCGCCCGTTCCTGAATCCCTACCGCCTCATCACGCAGCGCCGGCTCCGGAAGCTCAGGGAGCGGACTCGCCGCCACAGCGCTGGCAGCCAGGATGCCCGTCATGACCACCCCCCGCCCCCATTCAGAACAGCGCATAGGCCTTCCCCACCACCTGCGACTGCGGCAAAAACCCCCAGTAGCGCGAGTCGAAACTGTCCGGGGTCTCCCCGAGCATCCAGAAATGTTCCACCGGCACCCGCTCATGGCGCACCAGGGTCGCCGGATCGCGCTTCAGGGTCGCGGCCAGTGCCAGCCCGTCGGCCATCCGGCTCCCATTGATCCAGGTGTGCCCGGCATCGACCGTCACCCAGTCCCCCGGCACCCCGGCGGCGCGCTTGATCAGAAGCTGACCGTCACGAAAATACGGCGCCAGTCCGCGCGCCCGGAAGGCGACCAGATCGCCCTGGATGATGTCGGCCGCGCCCTGCCAGGTATCGATCAGGAACACCCGATACGGCGCCAGACTGACCCGGACCTGGGTGTCGATACCGAGGCGGTAGCGGGCCTGGCCATACAACAGCGCCGCCAACAGCCCGAGCAGGATCAGCCCCGCCAGGGCCGTCTTCCAGCGTGCGCGACCGGTCCGAAACAGCATGCGCGGACGCTCGATCAGGCGCTCACGGACCCGCATGCCGCACCTCCGAATCCGCCAGGCTCAGTCCCGCCGGAGCGGCCAGCACCGCCTGACCGTCTAGCACCAGGAGGCCCTGATCCGACAGCTGCTCGGCGGTCAGCCGATAGTCCTCGAGTCGGCGCTTGAGCCGGTCCGGATCAACGGCCCGTGCCGCCCCGGCCGGATCGAGCACCACCACCGGCGGGCGCACGGCCAGCGCCCGCTCCAGATGCTGCTGCATCCACAGCAGTCCGCCAGCGCTCACACCCAGTGACACCAGCCCCGCGATCAGGAGCGGATGGCGCGTCGTCTCAGCCATGACCGCGCTCCTGCAGCACCCGCCCGATCGCCGCCGTCACCGACAGCCCCCGGCGCCGCCAGGCCGCCAGTTCGGCCACATCACGCGGATGGGTCGAATACAGCAGCTGGCGGAACGGATCGACGATCAGCCGTCCGATCCCGGCCCCCCGGTCACAGACGGTCATGATCTCGGAATAGGCTCCGGGGAGGGTGTGGACGGTCTTGAGCAGTTCCGCCCCGGCCTCGGTCAGCGGCAGACGTTTGGACTCTCGCAGCTGATCGATCGCCTGCGCCGGTTGCGCGAGCAGGAAGGTGTGAGCCGAGTTCTCGGCGATCGCCCGCCCGGTCGGATTGGCGTAGAGGTCGTTGAGCGACTGGGTGACCGTGACCGCCGCGCCCCGGTACTTGCGAAAGCGCCGGTAGCCGGTCTCGATGAAGCGCGCCACATCCCCCTGGGTGAGCAGATCCCAAGCCTCGTCGATGATCACGAGTTTCGGCTGTTCGCGCTCGCCCAGATACATCGCCTGCTGGATCTGATAGATCAGCTGCAACAGCACGACCTGCTGCAAATGCTTGCGGCCCTTGAGCTCTTCGAGTTCCAGCACCACGAAGGGGGCGGTGAATTCGATGCTGTTGGGACCGTTGAAAAAGCGTCCGTACTCGCCTGGCGGGGTAAAGGGGTAGAGCTGAGTGCTCAGATCGCGCATCCGCACGTCGGACTCCGCCGCCAGCGCCTCGGCGATGGCCGCGATGGTCATCGCCCCGCCCTGTTCATCCCACACCTGCTTGAGCAGGCGCTTGAGTCCCGAGAGCGCGTAGTCGCCCAGGGGTTCGGAGGGCGCGAGCATGGTGGCCAGCAGCGTGGCGAGCATGTCGGCCTCCTCCTCCCAATGGCGCACCAGTTCGAAGGGATTGAGACAGATCCGGGCCTCGCGCGTGAAGGCCAGAAACTGCCCGTCGAGTGCCGTGCAGAGTTTTTCGTAGGAGCGCCCGACATCGATCACCCAGCAACGCCCGCCGACCGAGAGCGTGGTCGAAATCAGTTCATTGGTCAGAAACGACTTGCCCGAGCCGGACTGGGCGGCGATACAGGCGTTGTAGTTGGAGGCCGAATCAAACAGCGAGAGGTTCATCAGTTGTCCGCCCCGGCTGATGAGGTTCAGCACCGGCGTGCCGGTGCCCTTCCAGTCGCCGAGCACCGGCATCAGGTTGACCGCGTGCGTGGCCGCCAGCGTGCGGTAGCGCTGCATATCGCCGATGGCGCTCCGGTCGGCCCCGAAGGGCAGACAGTTCAAAAACAGCGGCAGCGTGAAGAAGCGGTCGCTGACGACCTGAAACCCCAGTTCACGCCAATAGGTGCGCAGGTTCGAGGCGGCGGCCATGGCCTCGTGCGGCGCGGAGAACAGCACCAGTCCCAGATAGGCGCGCACCGGTCGGTCGCCGGCCTCCAGGCGCTCAAACAGCACCCGAAAGCCGCGCGCCCGCTCAGCCAGCCGCGGCAGGTACATCGCCACCGGGCCGGCGGCCATCTTGGTCGCCCACTGGCTCTGCGCCTGCAGCCCGGTGCGCGCCGCTTCCGGCTCCGGGATGTGCAGATTCAGACACACCAGCAGGTTGTGCGGAATCCCGCGTGTCCCGGAGAACGGATCGCTCAGATAGCGCCCGGCCAGCCCGAAGGGCAGCCGGTCCGGATAGCGCTTGACCGACAGGGTCTGGATCCGGCATTCCCCCAGCGTCAGGCCGCGGCTGTCGATCGTGAGCGCCTGATCCGGGTCGAGGTACTGCTCGCGGATGAGCGCCCCCGGATCGACCTCGGGACGCACCCGCTCGCGCCAGGTCGCCTCCGGGCCCCAGTTGAGCAGCGTGTTCATGAGCCGGACCTGATCGGCCGCGCTCAGGGCACGGGGCTGCAGGCCCACGGTGGTGAGCACCTGCTCGGTACTGGCCCGCAGATCGGTCGCGCTCTGGTGTTCGTGCGCCGTCGGCAAGGGGCCGGCCAGCGGGAGCTTCACCGTCACCAGCACCTGGACATCGCGGACACGGGTCTCGGTATGGCGCAGTAGCGGCGTACCGACACCGCCGCGCAGAAATGCACTACGCTCGGCCGTGGCCTGGCGCAACACCGGATGGCGCAGCTCGGTGCGCAGCGCATTCATCACCGCCAGCGGGGCTTCGATGTCGGGCGAGGCCCAGAGGATGATCTGAATCAGCGTGTCCTTGGGCCACTCCTGATTGACGAAAGCGGTCAGCCGGTCGGCCTGCCCCGGATCGGCGCCGGCCATGGGTTCACAGCGCCACCCGAACGCCAGGCTCTGGTCATCGAGCAGGAACAGTCCCGCCTCGGGGGCGTGGGCGAGCACCGGAAAAAGCGCGGCGGCACGCTCCCCCTGGAAGGCGCGCGTCTTCATGCCGCACCCTCCTCGGCCGAGCGCGCCGGCGAGGTCACAACCTCCTGGAGCTGCAACAACGGCGGCTGCACACTGATCAGCCGCCCCCGCCCGCGGCGGATCAGTTCACGGGCGCGCGCGGGGTGACAGGGATTGAGCAGGACGCGGTTGGCATCACAGACCCAGACCCGGATCTGGCCGCGCACCGAATCGAGCGCGCGTTCGAGCACCTGATCCCGGGCCGGCCCCGGCAAGCCGGTGAGCGCGCGAAACACGGCCTTGGGCACCGAGAGGTAGTGACGCTGACGCGGCTGAAGCGCGCCGACGGACAAACGGTTGCATGGATGGGGCATGGTCCGGTCTCCGCCTGTCGCGCCCGCACTGACTGTCGGCGCGGACGCGGAGGTCTTGTGGGAGGGCCGTTGCCGGCCCGGACTCGGCCTGGGGGGCCGGTAGACGCCTGAGCACAGGAGCGCGGCGCAAAAGACGGTCAGGGCACGACCGCCACCAGCGGCAGCGTGGCCCCGTACATGGTGTCGATGACGCCGGGGGCCACCAGCATGCCCACGCCGGCGGCCACACCGACCACAAACCCCATGATCGACTGGCGCATCACGCCGGCCACCAGGCCGACGAGGATGAAGGCGATGGCAATCACCTTGCCCAGAAAGCCGGTCATCCAGCCCTGAAGCAAGGTGTAGACTTCCTCGAACTCGCTGCCTTCCAGACTGCCGCCGGTGCCGGCCACGGCCAGCAGGGGCAGGAGGGCGCTGCCGAGGATGAGGATCCAGCCGGCGGTCTTGGTGGAGGTGGTCATGGTTGACTCCTTGAGGTCGGGTTGGCCTGAGGACGCGGATCCACAGGACTGGGAGGGGTCGGGGCTGCCGGCGGTGCACGACGACCGGCCGCCGGCGCGCGCGTGCCGGTGGCGGGCCGCTCGGCGACCTGGAGCGGCCGCAGCCGCGCCGGTGTCGCCGGCGACGGTCCCTCGGCCAGACTCCAGGTGCGCGGGGCGATTTCGGTATAGACGTAGCCGCCGGCGTGCAGATCACCCCGGTCGTCCTCCCAGGGAGCCAGCCAGATGCGCATCACCTGCGCCGGCAGGCGCAGCGGCAGCGGCTCGCTGGAACGGGGCAGCAGCAAGGCTTCATCGATCACCTCCGGGGTGACGGGCGGCTCGGGCGGCGCTGAAGCGGGTCGAGGCGTCGAACGCCGTGGCCGCGTGGCCTCGCCGGTGAACAGCTCCAGCGCCGTGGGTTCGCGCTGGGCGTTGGAGGTGTCTTCGAAGCGGAACCGAAACCGCGCGGGACGTTCGGGCGTTGTGTCAGCGGACTGGAGCGGTTCACTCGACTCAGTCCGTGCATAGACGGCGGAGGTGGGCAGACACAACGGATCGCTCGGGTGTCCGGCACAGCCGAACTGACCCTGGCCCAGGGCCAGCGAACCGCAGCCGGTGACGGTCGTCGCCGCGAGCACGGCCACACCCAGCCCCAGTCCGGTCTGGATGGCGCGCTTCATACGCCCTCCCCGCCGGCCAGCCAGGCCTCAAGATCCGGCGGCGCACCGGACTGAAGTCGGCCGTCGGGCGCGATCAGAAACGGCACCCGCTCCAGACCGAGCAGATGCGCCGTCACCAGCGCGCGCTGGAGCGGCCCCTGACCACAACTGTCGGTGGCCGGCGGCAGCTCGGCGGTGCGCTCTGTGAGCCACGCCTCCAGGGCAGCGGCACGATCGCGCTCGGCCAGACAGCTCAGGGCCAGCACCTCGCGCTGTGACTCACCGCCCAGCACCGGCACCGGAATCAGCCGGAAGCGGTAGTGTTTCAGGAGCGGCGGCGGCAGCGCCTGGAGACGGTCGAGCAAGGCGGCGCATGCGCCGCAGCGCGGGTCGGCGAAGACCAGCACCTCCGCCGTCCCCGTACCCACATCAAGTGCCCCCAGATCCCCGGCATCGAGTGTCAGGCGGGTGCGATCCAGACGCCCCATCAGCCGCTCGGCCTCGGGCAGCGAGGTCAGGCGCGCGCCGTGCCACAGATCAAAGCCCGGTCCAAAAAAGGCATAGCGCCCGTTGTCGGAAAGGAAGAACACCTGTGCGCCGGACTGCACCATCCGCACCCCGCCGGCCGGCAGTCGGCGCATGGCATCGATCCCCGACATCAGAGTCTCCGGATCATTGGGAGCGGTGTCGGCCAGGCCGGGAGCGCCCAGCGTCAGGCTCAGGGTCAGGGTCAGGATCAGTGGCCGGAACACGGTCGGGGATAGGTTCATACAATGGGCTCCTGGGGTCGGTGTCAGGCACGGTTCATGGGGTCAGCGTCGCCGTCCGCGTGCCGGCCGCTGTGGGGCCAGTAGCGACAGACTTAGACCGCGATTGACGATCAGCTCAACGGGACGCCCGGCATCGATCTCGATGACGGGGAAGATCCCCTCGGCCATGTCGAGGTAGTACTGGGCCAGGCGCTCCAGGGTCTTGCCGGTTCCGGTGGCGGCGGCCGCCTGCAGCGAATCGCCCGAGAGCAGATCCTGATACTGAACCGTGCCGTCGGAGCGGGTGCTGATGACCGAGACCTGGGATTTATTGAAGACCTGGGCCACGCCTTCGAGAAAGGCCACCTGCATCGCCCGCGCGATCACCTGCCCCTGCTTGGAGACCAGGCGACCGCGCAGCCCCACCTTGCCGTCCTCGCCGACGGCATAGCCGTCGAGCGGCACCTCGATCACGCCGCCGTCGCGGCGCACGCAGGTCAGGGTTTCACTGCGCAGCAACGCCCGCTCGCTGGAGAGCTCGCCGTAGCCGGCGATCAGAATGAAGCACTCGCGCACATCCGAGCGAAAGCGGTTGGGCAGGATCGCCTCGTGCTTCAGCCGCACCAGCGCCGGATAGGGATCGCGGCGGGCCTGCACGCCCGTGGGGGCATCCAGACCGGAGAGCAGCACCCCGCGCAGAATCGATCCGGCCGGAATCATCACCGGCTCGGGATCGGGCGGCTCCGCCTCACGCGGGCCGCTGGGCGTTGAGTCGGCGTCTGCGGCGGGCGCCGCACCCACCACCCGAATGGTGAGCGCCGCCTCACGCGGGCGGTTGGCCGGACGCACCGGTGCAAGCTCGGTGCGACGATCCTCCGGCCCCTCGGCGCCGGAGCGCTGGGGCGGGGCAAAGAGCGCCGGATCATCCAGCGCCGGCGGCGGGGCCGGTTCGGCGAACGTCTGTGAATCCGCTCGGGTGGTCGCGGGTTGAACGGCGACCGTGGCCGACGCCCGCGTGTCATCGAGTTCAGCGCGAAGCGCCGCGATCTGCTGCTGGAGTTCGGCCACCTGGGCGGCCTGGGCGTCGCGGTGCTCGGCCAGCGCCCGGTCGAGCCCCTGACCAGCCGGCGGCGTATTAACCGTCCCGGCCACGGCGGCCAGTTGCTGTTCCAGACGCTCCAGACGCCGCGCCAGGCCGTCGATCCCCAAGGACCGGGGATCGACATCGGTCAGGAGCGTCCGGGTGAGCTGTTCGCGCGCCCGCTGTTCGCGTACCGCGCGCGGCTCGGTTTGCCCGAAGGCCAGCACCAGAATGCCGGCCAGTCCACCAAGCACCCCGGCGATCACCAGCCCCCGGCGCAGATTCGGCGACAACCGCCCCCAGGTTGAGTCCAGTGTCAGGGCCATCTAGCGCCTCCCGGCCTCCAGCAGCGAGGGGCGTGCCGGCGACAGGCGCTCGACGGGCGTCGGGCGCACCGCCAGATACAGCTCCGCCGCCGCGCCCGGCTCCAGCCACACCTGGGGCCAGGCGGCCACCGCGAGCGTCTCGCCGCCCTGACGGGCGCGACAGGCGCGCTCCTCGATCTCCAACCGCTGTTCGGAGCGGTTGCGCACCAGGGCGGTGATGAGGGTCAGATCGTGCCCCTCCAGCACCTGGCCCCGCTGCGTTTCCAGTCCGTCCTGGCGACACACGACCGTCTCGTCACGCCGCGCCGGACGCAGACTGTAGCCGTTGGGCAGCGCCTCCTGGGCCAGGGCGCGCAGCGCCTCGATGAGGCGTTCGACTGCCGCCGGCGCACGCGCCCCAGGCGCAGCGGGCGGGGCCGTGCCCGTGATCGAGGGGGCCAGGGGCTCGCTGAGCACCAGACGCAGCTCCCGTGGCGGGATACGCCGGGGGGCGAGCGTCAGCGACAGCGCCTGATTGGGATGGGCCGCGTCGCTGATGAAGAGCGTGACCGGTGTTTCTGTGGCGGTGGCCAGATACACCGCCGCCCCGTCGACCTGGGTGCTGGCCTCGGAGACGGTCCGTACCTGGGGATTGGGAAACGGGGTGAGAATGCGGTTGAGCTGATCGATGGCGATCTCAGCCAGGACATTGACGCCCGGTGTCACCGTCACGGTCATGGGCCCCAGCTCCAGGTGGCTCGGGGGTGCCGGGGTCGTGCGCCCCGGTGCTGGCCGGGTGGCGGACGCCTCGGCGATCAGCGCCTCGGGGACCGGCGGCAACGCCAGTTCCGGCGGCGGCTCGGCCAGCCCCGGAGCGGCGCTCCCGGCCAGGACCAGGGCCAGCGCCCAGCCCCGTGGCGGGCGCGGTGGACACGCACAGCGACAGTCATCCGGCATCAGGGATTCCTCCGTGGCTCAGGCTGAGGGGGCGCCTCGGGGTCGGCGACCGGCGGGGCGGTGAAGGCGGCGCCACGTCCCCATACCGGATCCGGCGCCCACTGCGCCTCCTCTGGCGCCCACAGCGCCGGTTCCGGCCCGTCGGCCGCGCGCTCGCGCAGGGTCTGATAGGCGTCCAGATGGGTGATGACGGGACGGTAGTGGCGAAAGGTGACCCGCACCTCGTAGAGGCGCGGACGCCTGACCGGTGCCGCGGCCGGGCCGGTGCTGATCTGCTGCCCGCTGACCAGCACCCGGTCGCGCGCGGCGTCGTAGTGGATACTGCGGGGCTCGAAGCGCACGCTCACCTGATCACGGCGCAACGCCTCGACCTGGGCGTCGAGGCTGTCAGCGATGGCACGACGCAGCCCTGGACTGAGCAGCGGCTCCAGGGTCCGGCGCAGATAGGGGGCATTGGTGGGGGTGACGTTGCCGAGCAGCTCGGTGACAAACAGCGCCCAGGCCTCCTTGACGTCCTGGCTGGCACTGTCGCGCGCGATATTGACCTGCGTCTCCAGGATCGGCGGCACCAGAACCACGGTGCGCTCAGCCTGAA
This sequence comes from Allochromatium humboldtianum, assembly GCF_013385175.1. Classification (GTDB taxonomy): domain Bacteria; phylum Pseudomonadota; class Gammaproteobacteria; order Chromatiales; family Chromatiaceae; genus Thermochromatium; species Thermochromatium humboldtianum. The sequence goes on from NZ_JABZEO010000010.1 coordinate 83,174, forward strand.
GCAGCGCACTCAGCGTCAGCAGGTTGGTGCCCAGCGCCACGACCAGGATGACCCGGTGAAAGCGGTTCTCGGCCACCAGCCACTGCCAGGTCTGGCGAAAGCGGGTCAGGGTCATGGCCAGTAGACCCGGATGTAGGGATTGGGGGTGGTGCGATGGCCCAGCGGCATCAACCCGCTCCAGTAGAGGGCATGGAGCGCAAATCCGTCGGCGCGACTCTCGCGGAAGCGGCCATAGCCGCGGGCGGCGAAAAACCCAAGCAGCATGAACAGCAGGGTCTGGTTGATCAGCAGACCGATCACCAGCATCAGGAAGAACGGCGCCAGATCATCCAGGCGCCACAGCAGCAGGTTGGGCGGATCATCGACATGACGTGGCAGTTCGACGGTGGCCATCGGCGCTCCTGGCGGGCGGTGTCCATGGTGGCGAATGGCCCTACCTTGCCGGATCGAGCGCGCCCTGTCAGTCGACTACGGTCCACGCCCACCGGGACCGTTTTCAGGGCACTGCTGGAGGCCTAACGTGTGGCCGACGCCGGGCGATCGCGCCGGCCCCTCACAGCTGCTTGGGCCGATGCCGCAGCCCGGTGGCAATAAGGACGCACGCGCCCATGACGGCCACGGGCAGCAGCACCGGGTGCAGGGGCAGCGGCAACGCCAGCTCCAGCCCGAGGGCCAGGATCAGCCCGCCGACGCCGATCAGGCTCGCCTGACGGCCGATCGGACTCGGGTAATCGAAGCCGCACTGCCCGATCCGCCAGCGCCAGTGGCCATCGAGCACGGCCCCCGCTAGCAGCATCAGCAGCGCCGGTCCCCAAGCGGCCAGGCGCGCCAGACGCCAGAGAAAGAGCGCGTGCAGCCCCTGGAGCAGCGCTTGACGCTCGGCACTCCAGCCCGCGCCCCAGGCCTGGGAGTCCAGCCCCAGCCACGCCCCCAGCTCCAGCGTGAGCGCCGTCTCCCCCGTCCCCGCAGACCGGGCCGCCCAGCGCACGGCCTGTTCGTGCACAGCGTCACGGGTGGCCGCCCCGAGGAGGTGGCCGCTCCAGTGCTGCTCCAGGGCTATGACCTGCGCAGGCCAGGACGGCGGCAGCCAGAGCACCCCGAAGGCCCCCAGGATCAGGAGCAGCAGCCCCCAGCGCAACAGCGTGAGCACGGCGGAGGCCTCGCGGTTGGCCGACTCGGCCATCGGGGTCCAGGAGGTCAGCGCCCGGGCCGGACGGGGCCGTCCGGCGTCCGGGCCGTGCCCAGGATCGGCAGCCGCCCCTTGACCAGCCGCCCGCCGGCCAGACGGGCGATGTAGTGCAGGTTGGGCAGCTGTCCGAGGAGCGCCGGCTGAAAGAGCTCGGCCTCCTCCTCCATCAGCCGCTCGCCGACATTGCCGCTGTGCTCCAGCGGATTGCGCTGGGTGGAGGTCGCCTGGGTGCGCATCAGGGTCTTGAGCCGGGTCTTGGGCAGGCTCGCCGTGACGTACTCCTGGGTCTCGGCATCCAGGACACGCAGCGCGATGAGAGTGTTGAGGTTGGCCAGCAGTTGGCGCGCCTTGGCCTCACTGCCGGTGCGGGCGGCGAAATCGGCGAAGGTCTGGGTGGCGATGGTCAGCCGCAGACCGGCGCCGCGACCTTTGTTGAGGAGCTGGATCAGAGGATCGTTGACGATCTCGGCGGCCTCGTCGATGAAGACGTTCACCGGCGGTGGCTGAGGGGTGTAGTTGTAGCGGTCCCCGGCCACGGCCGCCAGATCGGCGATCAGAATCGAGCCGATGGCCGAACCGACCAGGGTGTCGGAGAGCGAATCCAGTCCGATATAGGCCACCTGCGCGCGATCCAGAATCCGCGCCATCGCCGTGATCGGGCGCGGATCCTGCGGATCGTCACTGTCGGGCGAGAGCAACGGCCCCAGTTCACCGGCCGTCAGCATGTTGAGCAGCGGAAACAGACTGGCGACCATCTTGGAGAAGTGCACCTTGTCGTGCTCAAACAGCGACACCAGGCCGTCGATGACGGTGGAGGGCCGGCTCGGGCGCAGCTGCTCCTGATAGAGCCGCACCAGGGCGCGCGCCCGGGCGCTGGTGTCCTGGGCCTTGGCCAGGGCGCGGCTGTGGTCGGGATCCCAACTGGGGGCGTGGGTCTTCAGATAGGCCCGCAGCACCCGCTCGACCAGCGCCTCGACCCCGCCTTCCAGATAGCGGCGCAGCATGAGCAGGTTGGGCCGCTCGCCGGCGGCCAGCACCCCGCCGATGACATGGGAGAGCGCCATCTGGGAGAAGTTCTTGAACGGATCATTGCCGGTCTCGCTCGGCAGGATGGCGGCGATGCGGCTGGCCAGTTCGGTGGCGCGGTTGAAGGAGTGGAGCGGGTCGAGCCGATGACTGCGGGCGGGGAAGGCAGGATGGAAGCTCACGAAGCGTCCCGGCTGATCGCCACAGGCCTGCCGCGCCGAGGCCTGAAGCTCCGCATCGCCCTTGGGGTCGAGAATGACCACGGCCTCGCCCCGCCGCACCGCCTGTGTGACCAGCAGATCGAGCAGCCGGGTCTTGCCCGCCCCCGTGGTGCCGACGATGAGGATGTGCCCGGCGCTGTGGGCGATCGGCAGCCACACCGGGGTCTCGCGCTCGGCCAGGCCATGGAGCCAGTGTGCGCCCAGGGTGTCGGCATCCCCCGGCACCAGGCGATGGGGACCGGCGCGGATCAGGTCGAGGGCCAGTTGCGCATGATCGCTGCTCCAGTCAAAGCCCCAGCCGAGCCACAGATCGCCCGGACGGGCCCGCCGTTGCCGGTCCAGCTCCGCCGGCGTGAGAAAGCGTTGCGGCAGACCGGCGAGCTTGGCGCGCCGGTGACTGTGGCGCAGCGCGCCCGGCAGCCGGTACAGCGTCATGCCCGCCGCCAGCAGCGTCAGCGCCTGAAACGGCGCCTGGTGCAACGGCCAACGGCTCTGGAGCACGGCGGCGAGGAAGGCGAGCGTCAGCCAGGTCAACACCGCCGCGCCCTCGAAGTTGGGTCGCCAGGGCGGGTTATAGGCCAAGGACGAAGCGTCCCTGTTCGACCCGCCCCCGGGGGTGCTTGCGCAGCGCCCGGATCAGGGTGGCCTCGGCGATGCCGGCGGCTTTGGCCCCCTCCAGGACCACACCAGGCAGCGCCACCGACAGCGCGTTCTCATGCACCTGGATCGGTCCCAGCGTGGGATCGCGCTCCAGCAGGCGCTGTTCCAGGGCACGCGCATAGTCGGCGGCGCTGGAGCGTCGTCTGGTCGCTGTTGCGGGGCGAGCCGGCCGGGGCGGTGCGGCAGCCGCTGAACGTCGGGGGGGCACCGCTGTCCGGACGTCCTCGGGCTGATCAGACGGGGTTGTTGAACCCGCGGGGCATGCGTTCAGCGCCTGCAGTCGCCCGGAGATGGCGGCGGTGAGCAGCACGCCGCTGACACCCTCCAGCTCACGCACCCGCCGCAGCGGTCGGCGCGGATCGCGCGCGATCCAGTCGCGCGCCCAGAGATCATCCAGAATGGCCGTGGCCGCTGGTCCGTGCGCGTCGGGGACGAAGCCCGCTGGATAGGGGAGAAACAGCTGGCCGTCGATCCAGCGCGGCTGGCCGGCCTCGGGCGGATGCCCGGCCTCCACCCGCGCCAGGAGCGCGATCAGCGCCGGGCCGGCCGGCGGATGCTGATCGAACCAGGCACGGAGCGTCTCGGACCGCTCGGGGGCCGTTTTCCCGGAAGGCGGGGCCACGGTGCGGCGTGGGGGCGGAGCCGGTGGCTCGGTGGTGGCGGTGTCGGTCTGCGTGGCGACCGCCAGCGGTTGTGACACGGGCGGTGGCGTGTCCGTGCTGGTCTCCGTCTCCGCTTCCGCCTCCACCGCCTCCGTATCGACCTCGATCAATTCAGTGGCCACCGAGCGCGGCGGACGCGCCGCGCTGGTCGCCGCCTCGACCAGTGCCGTGGCCGTCGGCACCACCCCGGAAAACAGCAGTTGTGGCTCGGCCAGGCGCAGGAAACTCAGCCACAGCGGCGACTCCCGCGCCAGAAGGGCGGGAGCCAGTCGCCAGTAACGGGCGGGACGCTCGCCGGCTTCCAGCGGACGCGCCAGTGCCAGCTGCCGCTCCAGCAGCAGATCGGCCAGGGTGTCGGGGTCACGCGGGATTCCCGGCACCCGCGCCTCAGCCAGCCGCTGCACCACATCCTGGGCGCTCTCGGGCCAGACCAGATGCACACCGTCGGCAAACACCCACACCCGCGCGCCGGGACTGTTGACCGCCCAGGTGCCATCGCGCAGCAGCGCGCGCATGGTGTCGATCAGGTAGCGCTCGATCGGCACCCCGAGTGAGAGCGCCTCCGGGTCCAGGCGATTCTCGCGCAGATCCTGCTCGACACTGAGGCGATCGGCCTCGCGCATCAGCTGGGCCAGCAGCGCCTGGTCGTCGCGTCCGGCCAGCACACTGCCCAGGCTGTACCAGACCAGGGGATCGGGTTCCATCAGCCAGCGGCGCAGCGCGCGTGGGATCAGCTGTGGAAAAACCGAGGTGGTGAAGACGGCGTGCCCCTGATGCAGCCGCTGACTGTTCCAGCGCAGAAAGTAGCGTTCGACCCCCTCGCGGGTCGCCCAGTCGAGAATGGTCTCGTCGACCGGCTGCCAGCGGGTTGTGCCGGCGCGGTCGAGCACCAGGAGATCGGCCACGGGCTTGCCGACGTCGTGCAGCAAACCCACGACAGCGGCGGCCAGCTGCCAGCGCGGTTCGAGCACCCGACGTTCCTGCGGCTGGCGGTCGAGGGCAAACAGCCGTCCGCGGCTGGCCCGCGCGGCCTGAAACGCCACCTCGAGACCATGACGAAACAGTCCGCCGGCGCCGCGATGGTGATGGGTCTCGGAGGCCGGCAGCAGATGCACGAACGCGGCATAGCGTTCGATGAGCGGACACACCAGGGTCTGGTAGTCGTCATCGGTCATCGCCAACGCGTCCTGCAGCGCCGTGATCAGCTCCGACTGTGTGGCCAGCAGCTGCGCGGTACTGGCCACCGGCAATCCCTGCAGGAACGGCGGATAGCGTGGAATGTCGGACTCGGGCACACCGGCCGAGAGGATCGCCGGAGCCGAGGCGGGATCGGAGCTGGATTCACCGGCACGAAACGCACTCCAGGCCAAACGGCAGCGGTTCAGAAGGGTCGGCATGGGGATCGAGCCGCCGTGTGATTTCAATCATCGAACATGGCGGCATCACAACAGATCTCGGTCGACCGAGACAGCCAAAACGGTCCTTTGGGCAGGAAACCGTTTTCGACTGTCGAGCGGGGCTCGGCTGGGTAAGATCCCGCGCAGTCCTCTTGGCGGAGTATCGGCCACATGCGCCTGCTGTCCCTGCTCAGTTTCATGGCACTGAACACCCTGGTTGGCTGTGCCGCACCCGAGGTTGTCCCACCCCATCCGGCGCCGAACGGGAGTCTGAGGCCCCTGCCCTTCCCACACTATGTCACGCATGCACCGGGGCCAAGGCTCGGTGGGGCGGCGTGGCGCGCCGGACAGCGGGCACATGCTCTGGAACTCGACGGACAGCGATGCGGGCTGACGCGCCGGGGTGAGGTGCAGTGCCGGCCTCCCGTTTCGGATTCCACACCGCTGCCGCGAACCATGTGCGCGCCTGAGGGCTGATCTGAGTGCCCTGGGGCTGGAGCACGCCTACAAGCGATTCATGAAATCCGACCCGATCGAGCCAGGCATCCGCCTCGAGCTGATCCAATACGGTTCGTGCCACTCATAGTCATCCGGCTCTGGTTCAGACAACGGGATCAACGGTGCATCCAGCTCCGGATCCCGTGCCCCCGCCGGACCGAAGAGCACCCGCGCTATGAGCGCGATGACCGCCAGCCCAATGAAGATGGTCAGCCCGAGACCGCCGGCCAGTAGCGGCATCAAAATGCCGGCCAGCAGCCAATTCCACCACACCCAATGACGAACCGAAAACATGGCGCCCCTCCCAAAGACAGAAATCCGATAGCGCTTCTCAACGCCGCGCTGCACACAAACCACAGTGCACTCCGGCAAGAGTGATGGTCGGCAAGCCGCCCAACGCTGACTGCGCTTGCCGGTGCAGGGACAACAATGACCGTGATTACCGACTCGTGCCCCGGATCATCTCCAGTGTGTTGATGACTGTGGCATGGTCGATCCGTGCGGCATTGTCGCCAACTCCCTGGTGATAGCTCTGATTCGAAGCGTCCTTCGGCAAACCCGCCCAGATCTGCGAGAGATTGTAGGCAAAGGTATCGGTCGGCATAGCGCCATCCATCCAGTCATTGACACCGGCATCCCGCGCCAACACCAACGCCAGCCGATCCTGCAAGGCGGGCGTAAAGCGCTCAGCCCCCGAGAGATCGAGCCGCTCGATCAGATCCCCGAGTGTCGAGGGGATGAACTGATAGCGCCCGATCGCCGAACCCCCGTTTCCGGAATCCAGTAATTGCTGCTGAAAGGCGCGAACCTGGTCCAGAGTCAACGTCGACAGATCGACCTGATGCTGATCAGCCTCGTTGTACCAGGCGTTATAATTGCCGTGCGACTCCGGGACAGCAATGAGATCCAGCAACTGTCCCAAATGCCCCTCGGTGGCGCTGGAGTGCCTCATTGGTCCAGGCGCGTGCCGCTGACCGAGTGTGCCAACGGCCGCCGCCTCGCCCACGGGGGCCATCGGCGCACTGTGGTTGTACTGACTGATCAGGCGCAGATCCGTGTCATCGCGTCCGACGACAGCACGCTCGATCAGGGTCGCGATCGCCTCGCCCGCCGAACCCGATTCAGCGATTACGGCCTGACGGGCCGCCATTTGACCGGCACTGGGTGCAACGGCCAACAAGGTCGATTCGGAGGCTTCGCGATAGAGTGCGACCTGGGCCGGCGTGAGTCCATAGCCACCAATCTGCGCCAAGCGCGTATCGATCATCGCCGCCCGCGCGGCGCTCCAGCCCGCCGCACTGCCTGCCGCCGCGCGACCGGCTTCCACGGCCTCTGCCAGGCTTCCCCCCTGGGACAGGGTCTGCCCGAACGCCCCGACGGCACCGCTGACCTGCTGGCTCACCCCTCCAGCACCGGCGATCGCCAACGCCCCCGTCTCGGCGGCCCGGATCCACAGTCCACCCATCTCGCGCTGAACGGCCTCGGCCGCCGGTCGCGGCAGGGACACCCGATAGGCCATCTCCTCGCCGAGCCGCTGATGCTCCTCGGCGCGAATCGCATTCATATCGGCCAGATGCTGCTGGGCGACGGCGTCCTCACCCGCGTTGGCGAGCTGCCCGACGCTCGCCGGCGCCTGACCCAGCGTCTGGATGGTTCCATCGGCCGCGACCCGCTGCCTGGCGAGTCCGGCAACGACCGCCGGCCCCGGATCCTGTAATCCGGCGCCCACCACGCGCGTCTGCGCTTCCCCGAATCGGGGTGTCGGTCCCACGAACCCAGTCTCCCCTTCAGGCGCGATGGTCTCGGGCGGACGCACGCCCAACAAGCCGGCGTAGATCGACTGGGCGGCGGCTTCGGCCTGCTGTTTTTCGTCGGCATGCATTGCATTGGCGCGTGCCCCGCCATAGAAACCGAGCAGCAGCCCCATGCCGGCTATGGCGTAGGCCTGCTGACGATGACCAACCACCCCCGCCGCCAGAAGCGCATCGGCCTGACGCGCCGTATCGCCGGCCAGTCCAAAGCGGTCGATCGATTGCTCCAGGCGTTCATAGAGGGCCGGATGCGCCAGGAGCAACCCCGATGTCTCAACCGCCCCGAAGCGTCCACTGGCGCCGTACTGCTGTACGAACTGGGCGGCGCGCTCGACGGAGCGGGATGTGGTGAGCACATCCTGAGCGTGCTGCGCGAGCTGAGCCGACTCGGTGCGGTTCAGTCCTTCGGTATAGCTGCCCGAATGCCCCTGCTGGATGTCATAGGCGAGTCCCTCGGCAAAACGGGCTTGGAGCTGTTGATCGGTCGCCGCCTTCTGAACGGCCGCACTGGCGATCTCATAGGCCATTCCACGATCGACACCGTAACGTGTCGACAACTCACCGGCCAAGCGTTCGATGCCCTTGGCAGTCTTCGGCGTCATGATCGCAGCGCGGAGCACGGTTCCCATCTGATTGTTTGACAGCTGCGAATTCTGGAACCGCGCGCTCAAATCCTGACTGGCCGACAGCACCGCCGCATCCGCCTGGCTGTAGGAGGCATCCAGGCGCTGCCCGAAGGCGTACTGGAGACTGGTCTGGTGATTGGCCGCCGCCGAGCCGGCCAGTGACTGACTGAGCGACGTGGTGAAGCTGTCCTGGGTCTGCTGGGCGCTCTGTTCGGCTGAACGCAGCGAGGACTGCGCGGACTGTCCGAGATTAAACGACCACAGCACCCCGGACGCGCCCGGGGCCGTGGTGCCGCCCAGGGCGGTGCGCTGCAGCCAGGGACCGACTGTGGCCGCCGCCTGGGGTTGCAGGACATCGGGCGAGGTCTGACGCTCATTGATGTGATCGCCGCTCTGCAACCGTCCGGCCAGATGGGTGGCGGTGATGGCACTGCCGTAGATCAGCATCAGGCTGATGGCCGGGGTCGAGGCCACCAGCATCCCGCCGGTGGCCAGATAGTCCTGAAGCAGCAGATCGCTTTCGTAGAGGGCGCGGAAGGATGGCAGCGTCACCCCGGCCTGACCGGAGAGTGCTTCGAAGGCCCGTTGCGTGGCGATGATCAGATAGAGGTTGGTGATGGCCAGAATCGGCAGCCACAGCTGGATCCAGAGACCGAAGATCAGATAGCGCCCGACCATGGCGATGCCCAGCGGGCCGAGGGCCACGGCGAAGGCCATGAAGGGACCGATGGCAAAGATGAAACCCTCGAAGAAGGTCATCATGGGGCGCATGATGCGCACGAACAGCGAGGACTCGGTGGCCCACTGACTGTTGCGCTGCTCGATTGCCTGGCTGGTCTGAAGTGCGGCGTTCCACTGACCGATGTCGTTGTAGTGCTGGACGATGCCGCGCTCGAGCATCGGCAGGATCGCCGTCATGACCATGTACTGCTGGGCCTCGACCGTGTCCTGGGCCAGCGTGGTGAGCGCGGCGCGCACCCGGCTGTCGACGGCCCCCTGATCGATCCCGAGCTTGGCGGCCACTGCCTGGCGGAACTTGGGCAGGAAGGCAGTGGTGGTGTAGGCCGACAGGCGCCCGTAGGCCTCGGCGCAGGTCAGCGTCTCGGGCGTCTCGCTGAGCATCAGCCGGGTCGTTCCGGTAACGATCGGGGTCTGGAGCGCGGCCTCCAGCGTGGTGGCCTGGAGAATGGCGTCCATGGTCAGGCCATTGATCTGCCTGTCGACGGCATAGAGCACGCAGTCGGCCACATAGTTGAGCCAGGACTGCTCGACATCGGCCCCGGCGGTGGGGCTGTTGGCCTCGCCCGTGGTCAGCCGCGAGAGCGCGGTCTTGCGCACGGTGGCCATCACCTGCAGGGCATCGGCAAACCCATGCTCGGTCATCGCGGGGGTCTGGAACGCCTGCTCGAACAGCCGCGTGAGACCGTAGCCGAGGTTGGAGACAGCCGAGCCGACCACCGCCGGTCCCAGCGGCACGTTGTCGACCACGCGCACGGCGCCGGAATAGGCCCCCTCGATGCTCACCGACACCTTGGGCATGAACAACAGCGAATAGAGGATGAACGACACCAGCAGCCCCTGGAAGCGAATGCTCTGCGCGCCCTGGAGCAGGCCCTGGAAGGCGATGATCAGGGTGCCGAGCAGAAAGCCGATGCCGATGAAGCGCCCGAAGCTGTCGGCGCCCACGAGCATGGCCACCGCATTGAGCACCTGCTGCAGGAAGGCCGGATCGCCGATGGAGTAGATGGTCCACACGCTCATGGCCGGCTACCGGCCGCAGCCGGCTCAACTGGCGCCGCCTGGACCGGATCCAGATAGCGTGGGGCCTTGTACTGGGCGAGCAGATGCTGGTAGGTGGCCAGCAGCTCGCCGGCATTGCCGTAGCGCGCGGCCAGCGTGGCGTACTCAGTCCAGATATCTTCGCGCACTGCATCGAGCTGTTGCCGCAGCGCCGTGGTGTGGGTGTGCTGCAGGCTCCCCGTGGTCAGGCGCACGCTGCCAAGCAGGTCGCGCACCAGGCTCTGGAGCATCTCGACGGCCAGCAGCGGCGCGGCGCGGTCGGCAAAGCCCCGGGCCATGCCCGGCTCCAGCCGCGCCAGGGTGCGGATCCCCGCGCCAAGCCCGAGCGGAGCGTGCTCCATGAAACCCTGCTCCTCGGCGCTCAGGGTCTCGACCCCAAGACGAAACTTGTCGATCAGCCCGACGCGGGTGCTGTCGCCCACCAGCAGCGCGCGCACGCGCGGGATCAGTCCTTCGAGCGTGATCTCGGCCTTGGTCGGGGCGCGGCATTCGCTGAGCGAGGCGCAGCGCCAGACCACGAGCGCCGCCTCCCCATCGCCCGGTCCATAGAGCAGGTCGCTGACGGTCAGGGTCGGCGGCAGCACCGTGGTCGGCAGATTGAAGCCCCCATCGGGCGCGGGCTGCAAGCCGCCCTCGGCGGTGCCGACGATCAGACTCCCGGTGAGGCTCATGAGCGCTTCGAGCAGCGCCTGATCGCCGTGGCTGTACCAGCCCTGGACATCACTGTCGGTGAGCGCGGTCCACACCAGATTGCCCTCGAACTGTGCGGCGGCGGCCGTCGGTACGCGCTCATAGACGGTTTCCAGCGGCCCCTGGCCGGTCACGGTCGAGCGGTTTTCGAACAGATCGCCCAGTTCATACAGATCGGCCATCAAACTGGCCTCCCCCACCCGCTTGCCGGTGAGCGCCGAGGCGGTGTCGTTGACGATCCCCTGGGCGAGCTGACAGGAGCTGCCGAAGAGCTGGTTCATCTGCTGGACCTTCTTTTGCAGCTGCTCGATGATCTCGGCGGCCGAGGGGGCCATGGTGGTGAGCGCGAGCTGGAAGGCGTAGCCGGCAGCGTTGGAGGCGATGGCGCGCAACAGGTTGGTGAACTGCTCGACATTGATGAAGGAGAAGGAGCCGCCGAACAGATCGATCCCGCCGCAGCCGGCCTCAAACGACGGCGGGACGAAGGAGACCAGGTTGGCGTCGACGAGGCGGTGGCGCGCGACCACCGACCCGGCCGAGAGCACCCCGCGCCGCTGGCCCAGATGGGCCGTGGGTTCGGTGACATTGACCAGGGTGCCGAACATGGCCGACATCTCCGCCTCCAGGTCGGCGTGCGCCGGCACGGGGGCGAGCAGACACCCGGTCAGGAGCAGGAGCCGGCGGCAACGGGGCGATGGTACGGGCATGACACACCTCAGTCAGTCGGACTCAAGGCCGGCGCATGGAGCGCTCCCGCGCCGGCGGCGTGGGTGCGCAACCATGCCAGAAAGCGTTCAGGATCCTCGGGGACACGCTCCAGATCGCCCAGCGCCCGGTCGAGACGCAGTTCGGTGACGAGCGGCCGGGTGCGTGCGTAGGCGTCCTCATCGATCCAGCCGGCGGTGTGGGCGGCGCGCAGCAGCCGCTGCTCGAGCTCGCTGAGCGACACCAGTCCCTGGGCGACCGGGACGATCCCGTCGGGCGGTCGGACCAGAAACAGCGCCGGGGTGGAAACGACGCCCAGCCGGGCCGCTTGTCCGGTATCCCGGTGAACCCGGGGAAAGTGCCCACTGGCCAGGGCCTGACCGTCGAGGGCGATGGCCTGGATCGGCAGGCCCGTCTGGGCCTGAATCAAGCCCAGGACCGGGGCCTGCGCCTCACAGTAGGGGCAGTCGGCGCGGTGGAAGAACCAGAGTCCCGCCTGCCCGGCCAGCTGCCGCAGCAGCGCGGTGCGCTGCGCACCGGCCTGGCGATTGAGGAGGTTGGCGTAGTTGCCGACCGGACGCCGCGTGGTCTCGTCGAGATAGGGGTCGCTCTGGACCACGCGCTGATAGACCTCGCTGAAGCGTGAGGCCTTGTCGAGCGCCAGGCGCTGCAGATAGAGATAGAGCGCCACCCGGGTCGGGCTGGGGTCATCGATGGCCTGGAGCTGGTAGTGCTCCAGATTGGCCCGCAGCCAGGCCGCCGAGAGCGGCGCCGGCTCACGAACGTGTTCCAGCTCCGGAGCCTCTGGGGGCGAAGGGGCCTCGGCCACGGGCGGCGGCGCGGGTGACGGTTCGGGATCGGGCGGCGTTTCAGGCGCCGGGGCCGCCGGCGGCTCAGGGGCATACCAGAACCAGCCCTCGGCGCGGCGATCGTAGAAGCGTTCCGGCGCACTGGCGGCGCCGGTGAGCATCGGACTGAGCGCAAGCCAGCCGCTGAGCAGCCAACCGGCCCCTGCAACACCCCGAAGAGGTGGCCGCCCCGGCATCATCGTGCGCCCTCCACCCAGGCCGCCGGCCGTTGGGTTGGTGGCGCCGCCAGACAGGTCCGGGGATCGAGCGCACGGTCCTGGCGGCGGATTTCAAAATGCAGATGCGGCCCGGTGGCCAGTCCGGTGGCGCCGACCGTGGCGATGACCTCGCCGGCGTCGACCCACTGCCCCACACGCACCAGGGACGTGTGCAGATGGGCATAGCGGCTGGTCCAGCCGGCGCCATGATCGAGCTCGATCAGACGCCCGTAACCGCCGGCCCAGCCGGCGCGGCGAACCCGGCCGGCGGCGCCGGCGCGCACTCCGGTACCCGTTGCGGCGGCCAGATCGAGGCCGGCATGGAAGCGGGGACGCTGGAGGATGGGATGGTGGCGTGGTCCGTAGCCGGAGGTGACCGGCCCGCGCAGCGGCCAGTGCCAGACGGTGTGACAGCCGCGTGGGGTGGCGTTCGGTGGCGGGAGGCGCACTGTTGCGGCACGCGCCGGTGGCGCGGTGATGAGGCGAATCGTCGGCGGCCCGGCTTCAGCGGCGCCCGCCCAGGTCGTCAGGGCGCTCACCAGGATCAGGCCCGGCAGCTCAGTGACGGCGCGGTACCGGGACTCAGTGGGCATCACGCATCCCCGGTGGTGTGGACCGGGTGCGATAGGCCGGCGGCCCCGGCCGGACGGCGGGCGCCTGCGTCGGAGGCGCTTCTGGGTCCGGGGCGGCCAGCCCCTCGAGCAGGCGGTGGACCTGACGCACACTGACCCCCGCGGCGCGAGCCGTCTCCAGATAACGCTCCCCAAGCGGACGGTCGGTGAACTGGTCCCAGGCGCGCAGGATCTGCGCTTCCTGGCGGCGACTGGGATTGGCCGGGCGCCCGCCCCGTGGATGATCCTGCCCCAGTCCGAGGAAGCGGCGTTGCTTCCAGTAATGGTCGGCATTCCAGCCGTAGAGCTGGATCATCAGCTGACGGGGGGCGCCGGCGCGCAGCAGCGCCTGCTGGGTCTCGCGCAGCTGTTGCTGCTCGCGCAGACGCCGGAGGACGACTTCGGACTGGTGCGGGTCGATGCTGATCTGCAGGGAGACGAAGTGCGCGGCGGCCTCGAACAGATAATGCAGGTCGCGCCCGGCCAGGGATTCGAGGAGGCGAATCTGCTCCCAGGTCAGTCCCAGATCCAGCACCCGCTCGAAATGCCCCTCGTGGATCTGATTGATGATGAATTGCAGAATCACATGGGCCGGACACGCTTGGCTCATCAGCCGCTCCTCCTGGGTGCGTGAGACGTTCAGCGTCAGCGCGCGGGCGCCGCCGCGGTGACGGCGATGTTCAGGTGCGCTCCTCCGGTGACGTGTCCGGGGCCTCGGCCGGGTCATCGCCCTCCTCCTCGGGCATCGACAGCACCTCGCGGGCGGCCGCCTCGACGGCGTCGCGCTGTCCCTGACGCTCGGCGGCGGTATAGGCACGCCGATGCAGTCCGATGAACTCCTGGCCGGCCCCACCGATGCGCTGCCGCCAGCGTTTGGCCGCCGCCAGGCGCTCTTTGCCCGCCAGCAGCCCCGAGAGCCACAGGGTGTCGAGCCCCACCGACAGGCGGTCGAGCTCCTGGATCAGATTGGCGTAGAGGGCCATCGCCGGTGAGGCGACATGGATGGTGACGTCGAGTGGATGGGTATAGCGCGGTCGGGTGCGCTCCAGGCCCTGATCGGTGAGGAGCACCTGGAGGCGGGCGATTTCGCGCTGGAGTTCATCGGCCAGACCCTCCAGACGGGCATGGATCAGGGCCTCGACACGTTCGGCCTCGGTGTCATCGCTCACCAGATGCAGAATGACCTCGATGCCGTAGAGCGCGTGCATGGCCGGGCGGAATTCGCGATCACGCAGCAGCCGTCGCGCGTATTCGCTCTGGATGTGCAGCGTCAGATCGAAGACCGGACGACTGTGGCGATAGGGTTGACGCGCCCGTGGGGCGGCGGTGGACCGCGCGCGGGGCGTTTCGGAATCCGGACGAGTCTCCTCGGGTGGCATCGCAACAGGCTCCATGACGTCGGGCGAATCGGGCCGCCGGCTGTGGCGCGGCCCCGGCCAGGCTCCGATTTTTAGGGGGATTGCAGGGCGATACAATCCAACAACGGTGCATTCGCCACAGGACCGTTTATGGCGGGGGCGCGGCGGCGTCGATCTGGAGCGCGCCCCGCCGACGTCCGCTGACCGGATCCCGGGTGTTGATGGCCGCGCGCAGCCGCTCGCTGGGGATGAGCTGGGCGCCAAAGCCCGGCGTTACATCCAGGAGCAGCACCCGGTCGCCGACGGGGTCATAGCCGGCGACAGGGGAGAAGTGCCCGATGGCCACCCCATGCAGCGGGGCGCGGTCGAAGTTCACGATCAGCCGCCGCCCCGGCGTGTCCAGCGACGCCAGCAGGGCCCGCCACGCGACGGGATCCGGATCGCGCCACACGCGCACCCGGCCAATCCCGGTGGCCTCGGCCAGCGCCGCCAGCTCATCGAGCGTCATCCCCAGCAGCCGCGCGCGCCACCAACCCGAGGTGTCACCGCCAAACACCGCCCGCTCGCCGGCCGGCGGCCGGCCCAATGAGGCCAGCACATTACGCAGGCTCGCCGGGCCACAGGTGGCCCCATGGCGCTGGAACTGGAAGTCGGACCGGTAGGCCACAGCCGGCGGGCGCTGCTGGAGTGCTTCCAGGACCGGCCCCTGAGTCACCACCCCGGGGTCGAAGCGCTCGGGATGGGGGGCGGCCAGATACTGACCATAGCCGTGGAGGGCGGCGAGCAGGATCAGGGCGCCCAGGGGGATGACCATCCACCACCGGCGGCGGATGAAGCGGCCGGCGGATTGGGCGGCGGGTGATGTGGATGTCTCAGGCTTCATGTGTGTCTCTCCAGGCACAAGCCGGCGGGGACGGGGCCATAGAATTACCCTACCCACACGCTGCCGCGTTGAACAGGCGTCTATGACGCCGATCCGCCTCAAGGGGCGATGGGCGTCTTTGACGCCTTGCCCGTTCGCCGCGACGCGCTAGGCTATGGGGGAACTGAAGCGACGATGAGTCCCGACAATGCCTGACCCCATCGAACCGGTCGACGCGGCGCCCATTCGGGTGCTGATCGCCGAGGATGAGACGCTCCTGCGCACGGCCATGGTGCAGCTGCTGCCGCAGGTGGCGGGCGCGGCTGTGAGCGTGGTGAGCAGTTGTGCCACCCGCGCCCAGCTGCTACGCGACACGCGCCGCGTTCAGCCCGACGTGATCCTGCTCGATCTGCGTATGCCCGATCGCGAGGATCAGCCCTGCACCCTGGGCGGCACCGAGATCATCGCGGCGCTGCAGCGTCAGCACCCCGGTGTGCGGGTCATCTGTCTGAGCGCCCACGCCGAACCGCCGCGGGTGCGCGCCTGCCTGGAAGCCGGAGCCGCCGGCTACCTGAGCAAGGGCGTCCTGCCCGAGGAGCTGTGGGCGGCCATTCGCGGCGTGGTCGCCGGCGCCCCGGCGATCGATCCGCTGGTGCGCGCCCAGCTGGAACTCCAGGCCACCGCCCCGGCGGTGCGCCAACAGCTGCTCGCCGGACGCCGGGGCGATGTGCTGCGCCTGCTGCTGGAGGGGTATTCGGCGGCGCAGATTGCCGCGATCCTGCCGGTCGGCAAGAAACACGTCGACAAGAAGATCGCCGAGATCAAGCAGCTGCTCGGGGTCGACACACCCATCCAACTCTATCGCCTGTGCCGTTCGCTCGGCCTGGTCGACCCGGAATGAGGGCGCGCCCTATGCCGCTGGCGACCGACCAGATCTATGACCCGGCGCGCGCCCTGGCCATCGCCGGCGGACGCCCGCAACTGCGCGATGCCACCCTGCTGGGTCTGCTCGAATTGCTGGAGGACACCCGCGGTCCGCTGGGCGATGTGGCGCACTATGCTGACGATCCGGCCGCCGGCTACGAGGTCGCCCACCGCGCTGTGGGTCTGGCCCGTCAAGCCGCCATGCCGGCCCTCGAAACCCTGCTGCGCGCCCTGGCCGACGCACTGGAGTCCGGAGCGCTGGAGGAGGCGCAACGGCTCGGGCAGTGCCTGCCGGCGGCGCTGGCCAAAGTGCGGCGTGTGCTGGCCGGCGGCGGGAACCCCGAGTGAGGGGTCGTGCCACGGCGTGGCGGCCGACCCTCCGGTTCCGACTCCTGGAGCATGCGCTGTATGGCCGGATGTATTCCTCGCGCGGGAGGGCGAAACAGGCCGGGCCGCCGCTGGAGAGCCTGGCTGGCCGGACTCGTGCTGCTGATCGCCTGGGGCGCCCGGCCACTACCGGCGGCCGAGTGTCGGGAGGCGCCGCTGATGCTGGTGCATCCGGTGGTGTCGGTGACCTATGAACCGATCATCTCGCAGCTGGCCGCCGGTCTGATGTCGGATACCACGGCTCCCACCGCCGTCTGCACGCTCCCGGAACTCGACCGTTACCGTGGATCGCCGGTGCCCCGGCGCCTGGTGGCCGTGGGTGAGTCGGCCTATGCGGCGGCACGCCGGGCTTTTCCCCAAGCCCGGGTCTGGCCGATCCTGGTCCAGGACCGCCCGGCCGGCGTCGACCGGGGGGTATCGCGCTTCGTGGCCCCGGCGCTGGTGATCGCCGAGCTGCACACCCTGTCACCGACGATCGAGACCCTGGTGTTTGTGTATCGCGCCACGGTGCCTGACACCGTGGTGCAGCAGGCGCGGGCGGCCGCGCAGGCACGGGGACTGGCCTGGGAGGCGATCGCCGTGGATGACCTGCGCGCGGCGGCACGCGCCATCGAGCAGGTGCGCCAACAGGCCACGCCGACGCGGGCCGTGTGGCTACATCGCGATGTACTCGCGCTCAATCCCGACATCCTGATCCCGCCCCTGGTGCGCCGCAGCTGGGAGATCGGCTTTCCAGTCATCAGTGATGACGCCGACAGCGTCGAGCGCGGACTGCTGATGGCCCTCACGCCGGATTATCGCGCGCTGGGCCGGACGCTGGCGGCCTGGCCGACACAGGAACCCGCGCCGGGATGGCGCGATATCGACACGGTCCGGCGGGTGCTCAACCGGCGCACGGCACGCGCCATCGGGGCGGCCCGCCATCCGGCCGAGGAGACCCACTTCGATGTCATCTTTGACTGACGCCGCACCCGCCAACCACCGACCCTATAGTCGCCAGCTGTGGCGCACCCTGGCGGTGCTGGGTCTGAGTGTGGGACTGGCGCTGCCGGTGAGCCTGTTTCTGACCACCTGGCCGCAGGCCCGGCAGTTCACGCAGCAGACGGCGCAGGAACTGGCACGGATCCTGGCCGAGGAGGCGCGCTATGCACTGCTGGTGGGATCGCAGCCGGAGGCCCAGGGACTCGTCGACCAGCGGCTCCAGTTCCCCGATCTGCTGGCCGTGGCGCTCCTTGACGGCGACGGCCGCCTTCTGGCCGAAGCGACCCGGGATGCGGAGGGCGCGCAACGCCGCAAGCGTGTCGTGGTCGCCGTTCACGCCCCGGAATACCACGCGGCGGACGGGCCGGCCGACACCCCCGCCGCCGCGCCGGTGTTGGGCCATGTGGCCCTGACCCTGTCGCTCGACCGCGCCTTCGACTTTGCACTGGAAACCGCCGGGCTGGCCCTGTGGCCGCTCGGGGTGCTCACGGTCGTGCTGGGCGTGGCCGTTGTCCGGCTGACGTTGCGACTGCTCACGCCACTGGCGTTCCTGGTCCGGGATCTGGAGACGCCGGTCGAGACGCCCCTGCCGCCACCGCCGGCCACCAGTCCGGCCGAGGTGCATCAGCTGTGGAGCGCCCTGGTGGCCATGCGCGCCCGGCTGGCGGCGCATCACCGGCACCTGGAAGCCCGGGTGGCCGCACGCACCGAGGAACTCAGTCAGGCGCTGGAGGCCGCTGAACAGGCCAACCGCGCCAAGACGCTGTTTCTGGCCAACGTTAGCCACGAGCTGCGCACACCGCTCCAGGCCATCCTGCTGCAGGCCCGGCTCCTGGAGCCGCCGGGGGCGACGACAGGGCGAGAACCGCTGGCCGTGATCCGCCATGCCTCCCACCAGCTGCTCGGTCTGATCGAGCAGCTACTGACCCTGACCAGGGCCGAAGCCGGGCATCCGCTCGAAGTCACCTATCAGCAGGTGGAACTCGGTGCCTGGATCGAGCAGGTCGCCGCCACTGTGCGCCCGACGCTCGCCCCCGGCAACCGGCTGGTCCTGCACCGTCCCGCCACCGCGTGCCGCGTGATCAGCGACCAGGGACGCCTGACCCAGGTGCTCTACAACCTGATCGGCAATGCCGATAAGTTTACCGCCGGCGGCCTGATCGAGGTGCGCCTGACGGCCGGGGATGAGGCAGCGCCGATTCAGATCACGGTGACCGATTGCGGCATCGGCATCCCGGCGGCGGATCTGGAGCAGATCTTCGAGCCGTTCTATCAGGGCGCCCGTGGCCTGACCGGGCGGGTGTCCTCGGGGATTGGGCTGGGACTCTGGCTCAGCCGCTGCTTCATGGAGGCGCTCGGCGGCCAGCTCAGCGTGACCAGTCAGCCCGGGGCCGGCAGTTGCTTTCAGCTCACGCTGCCGCGCCGGCCCACGCCGACGTCGGAGCGGCCGCTCCAGGAAGCATCGGCTCCGTCCGGCGCATCCAGCGCGGGCATTCCCGACTGGATGCGGGGTCGACGCCTGCTGTTGGCCGAGGACGAAGACTCCATCCGCCTGCCACTGGTAGAGCTGCTGCGCGACGCCGGTTTCAGTGTCGAGGCCTGCATCGACGGCACGGCCGCCCGGACCTTGCTGGAACCGACCCCCGAGGACTATGCCGCCGTCATCCTCGATCACCGCCTCCCCGGCTGTCAGGGGCTGGAGCTCCTGCGGCAGCTGCGGGCGGGCGGTCATCACCGCCTCCCGGTCGTGATTCTGACCGGCGACGACCGCGCCCCGTTACAGACGGCGATCCGGCCGCTGCACGCCCGCCTGATCGTCAAGCCCGTCTTACCCGAGGATCTGATCACGGTGCTCGTGACCCTGATCGATCCGTCCCGCCCGCTGGATTTGCCTGCACAGGAGGCCTGATGATGAAACCCTGGTGCCTGACCTCCCTGGCCTTGCTGGCCACACCGACCCTGGCCGAGGAGACGCTGCAGGCGCTGTTTGGCTCCGAACAAAGCGTGACGATCGCGACTGGCCGCGCGCACGCCTATCGCACCGCTCCGGCGGTGGCTACAGTGATTACCGCCGAAGACATCCGCCGGAGCGGCTTTCGCTCCGTCGTCGAGGCATTGCGTCTGGTCCCGGGCTTTCATCAGGGTCTGACCAGTGACTATGGCGCCAATCTGGCGGTCCGCGGTTTTTCCAGCCTGGGGTCCGGCAATCTGCTGGTCCTGCTTGATGGTGTGGCACAAACCGACTGGATCTTCGGTAATCCATTCAGCGTGCTGGGGACGATCCCGCTGGAGGTGATCGAGCGCCTTGAAGTCACCCGGGGGCCGGGATCCTCCGTGTTTGGCGCTGATGCCTTTTCCGGCGTGATCAATGTCATCACCCGGGATCGGGTCGAGCAGGGTCAGCTCACCCTCGGCGGCGGCTCGGACGCCACCGCCGAAGCACGACTGCTGGCCGGAGACGCCACCGAGGATCGCGCCCTGGTGCTCAGCGCGCAGGCGACCACCAGCGCCGGTCATCGCCCCACGATCGGGCGCGATCAGTTGTCCGTGATCGATGCCGGGCTGGGGACGGCCTTCTCGGGGGCGCCCAGTGCCGTGGAGACCGATCAGCGTGATCTGGGCGTGCTCCTCAAGGGGCAGCTGGGCGCGACCCGCGCTCTGGCGCGTCTGTCGCGCACCCACGAGGCGCTCGGAGCCGGCGTGCTCGGAGTCATCGATCCCACGGGCCTGCGCACCCGTGAGACCGTGGAGGGGCATCTGGCGCACACGCTGCAATTCAATCCGCAGTTCGGGATGACGCTGCGCCTGGAGGGCGCCCAAACGCGCCTGACCCTAGCGGAAGCCACCTGGTTGCCGGATTCGGCGCTGGTGCCCGAGGGTGTGCGTTTCGACTCCGGCGCCGAACAGGAGACCTGGCGGCTGCGCGCCGACGGACGCTATGCCGCCGGCCCGCGGCACTTCATCAGCGCCGGTCTGGCCTACGAGCAGTTGCACTATCGGCTCGACGCCCTGGAGTGGCTCGGCCTCGATGATCTGGAAACCCGCGCCCGAAGCGGGCTGGGAATCGGGACGACGGTTGGACTGGGCACGGGACTCGACGCCCAGCTCAGTGCCCTGGTCACGGCGCTGTCGGCGGCGGCGACACCCACCGAAACGGCGGGGCGGCGGCACTTGTACTCGGCCTATGTCCAGGATGAATGGTGGCTGGCACCCAAATGGTCGCTGACCTGGGGCGCGCGCCTGGATGACTACACCGGGATCGATCAACAGATCAGCCCGCGCGCGGTCCTGGTCTGGACCCCCGAGCCGGACTGGACGCTCAAAGCCCTCTATGGCGAGGGCTTCCGGGTGCCGACCGTGCTCGAAACCCAGGGCGGGCTGTTGCCCACCTATCAGGCCAACAGCGAACTCCAGGCCGAACGTCTGCGCACCGTTGAGCTGGCGGTGGAGTTTCAGCCGCGTCCGGCCCTGTCACTGGGACTGAATGTCTTTCGCCATGAAACGGTCGATCAGATCCGGCTGCAGAATCGCGGACTCTATGCCGAGCCAGAGAATGTCGGGCGTCAGGTCGGTGAGGGCTTCGAGGTCGAATGGCGTTGGACCCTGTCGCGCCGCTGGCTGTGGCGCGGCTGGTATGCCTATCAATCCAACGTCGATGAGACCACTGGAGCCGATGCCGGCTATAGCCCGCATCACCGCCTCTATGCTTCGCTGCAATCGCAGTGGGGGCGCACCTTCGTCAACCTGCAGGGGCTGTATGTCGGCGACCGGGCGCGGGTGGCGGAGGATGCGCGCGCCGAGGCGCCCGAGTACGGCCAGCTCGATCTGCTCGTCCGCCATGAACTGACGCGGCGGGTGTCGCTGCAATTCGATGTGCGCAATCTGCTCAATTCCAATCGGCTGGAGGCCTCCCCCGGCACCTCTCTGCCCCAGGATCTACCGCTAGCCGGGCGGTTGTATTACGCCGCGCTCGAAGTGCGTTTTTAGCGCCAGGTCGGACGCGGCGCGCCCGGTCTTTCAATGTGATGAGGAGTCTTACGCGATGCTTGAGCGTCTTTTGGTCGCGATCATGCTTTGGAGTCTGGGCCTGGGCGGCGCGGTCCAGGCCGCCCCGCCGATTCGCCTGATCAGTGCCTCCTCGGCGTCCGCTGTCTCCAAGGCTGAGGCGGGAGGGGCCTTCTTGCGCGGCACCCTGTGGGAGACGGTGGCGGCGCGTCACGGACTCGATCCGCACTGGCTCTATGGGGTGGCGCTCCAGGAGAGCCGCCGTCGCGCCGGTCCGGGGCGTGCGCAGCCGTGGCCCTATACGCTGCGCAGCCCCGAGGGACCACAGTTCCATCGCTCCCGGGCCGAGGCGGCCCACGCCCTGCGTCAACTGCTTGCGCGCCATCCGCCCCGGGCCATCGATGTCGGGCTATTGCAGATCAACCTGCACTGGCATGGCCAGCGGGTGCGCGCTCCGGAAGACCTGCTCGATGCCCGCACCAACCTCGAACTTGGCGCCCGGCTGCTGGCCGAGGCCGTCGGCTCGGCCCCCGATGATTTGGTCTTGGGACTGGGACGCTACCACCACTGGCGGGATTCCAGCCGGGCACGCGCCTATGGTCGGCGGGTGCTGGCCATGGCGGCGGCACTCGAGGCGGGCGTTCGGCCACAGGCTGACCACATCAATGGGCGGTGAAACCATGGAATCACGATCCGGCCTAGCGTGTGGGGAGGCCTCAAACGTCTCAAGGTTCCATATGGCGTAACAGGCGTATATCGGTCGCGAGCGAATGCGGTTGGCCGATCTGGATATGCGCAAAGTCCGGATGCAGCGGATTGAGGAGCCGGTTGCGCTCCAGGGGCATGACCGCGCTGGGAACGCTGAGTATGGCCGTCTCACCGGCCGCCAGCCAGTCACGCCCCATGGCTTGCAGCCCATCCCGCCCTCCCAGGGTGCGCCAGTCCTCGGGCAGCTGATCGCTCTCAAGGCGCGTCTCGGCCAGGGACTCGGGCCACTGGGCCTGGATCAAGACATAGTGCGCCCGCAGTGGCGCGTCCTGAACCAGCATCTCCAGCAACGCCAGCGAGGGTGACTCGGCGGTGTAGACCATGGGCCAGCCTTTCGGATTCCAGCGTCCGCCATAGCGTCTGGCCCCCTCCCAGCTGAACGCCTGCGCGGCGAAGCGGGCGGTGGTGATGCGCCAGGCCGTGCCTGTGCCTGTCGGCATCAGGCAAAGACCCCGTGCTCGATGCGCCCCAGCGTGTCCAGGACGCTCTCGGCGCCGATTTCGGTGTCCAGCAGCGACAGCGGCGAAACACCGCCGAGCGCGGCATTGACGGCTTGCAGCCAGTTCAGGGCCACCTCGGCGGACTCGAACACGCCCTCAGCGCGCTCGACCACACGCGCCAACCGCACCACCTTGGCCGACTCGTCCGGCGACAAGGCGCCCTCGCGTTTGCGTCGGACCAGTGTGCGTTCAGGAATGGCCAACGCCTGGGCCAGTTGTGACTGGGTCAGGTGTGTCGAGCGGACCAGGCTGTCGACGGACGCCGCCGGCAATCCCTGGCGGACCAGGGCCACCCAATCCATGGGTTGACGCGGTTGCGCGTGCAAAACACGCCGACCGCCCAGCAGACCGGCGGCGGAACTCACAGGGGGGGGTATCGGTGCAGACATGAGCATGGCCATTTGGCGTTCGTGTAGAACAATATTGGCGTATCTTTGACCCAAAAGTAAAGCCGCCACGCCTCCGCGACACCCTCACGCCACCGCCTTCTACGGACTCCCTGGACACCGATGGGGCCTGGCCGCGCGGATTGCGCGCCGAGCCGTTTGACGGTTTCCGGTTGTGGATCACCTTCATCGACGGACAGATCTATGCCGTCGATTTTCGACCCCTGTTTGAAGCCTCGCCCGGACTCGCCCTCGTGCGTGATCCGGCCGTCTTCGCCACCACCACCGTCATCGAAGGCTGGACGGTGACCTGGCCATCGCCCGATATTCAGATCGGGCCGATAGCCTGTGGCTCAATGAAACGATCAGTGAGACTCAGAGCAGGGCGTCGAGTCCCTTGCGTTCCAGCAAGTTGAGCAGCTTCCGCGAGGGACCGCTTGGGTGCTTGTCGCCCAGCTCCCACTGACGAACGGCGGACGGACTGGTGTTGAGCAGGGAGGCCAAAACGGTTTGGCTCAACTGATAACGGTCGCGCAGGGCGCGAATTTTTGTGCTGTCGTATTCGGGGATCGGATCCAGACACAGGGCGTCATAGTGACGCCTCTTGCGCTGGTCGATGAAGCCCAGGCGATGCAGATCAGTCGCTGTACCGTGCACGGACTCCAGGAGGCGGCTTTTGGGCTTATTCGGTGTGGTCATGGCAGACTCGATTGGGGCAAGATGCGAGGCGTTACTCCAGCTCGACCTGCACCTGATCGGCCACGCGCACGGCCCGTGCGGTGGCCTCCTCCACACTCTGGCCGCACGCCAGGGCCACGCCCAGCCGGCGTCGCCCCTGCACCTCGGGCTTGCCGAACAGCCGCAGATCGGTTCCGGGTTCGGCCAGGGCGGCGGCCAGGTTGCCGAAGCGCGGCTGTGTGGACACCCCTTCGGCCAGAATGACCGCCGAGGCCGCCGGCCCCTGCTGACGGATGGCGGGGATCGGTAATCCCAGAATCGCACGGGCGTGCAGGGCAAACTCCGAGAGATCCTGTGAGATCAGTGTCACCAGCCCCGTATCATGGGGACGCGGCGAGACCTCGCTGAAGATCACCTCATCGCCGCGCACGAAGAGTTCGACGCCGAAGATCCCCTGCCCGCCCAGCGCCTCCGTCACTTGGGCGGCGATGGCCTGGGCACGTTCCAGCGCGCGCGGCGTCATCGGCTGCGGCTGCCAGGATTCACGATAGTCGCCCTCTTCCTGGCGATGGCCGATCGGTTCGCAGAAGGTGGTGCCGTCGCGATGGCGTACCGTCAGCAGGGTGATTTCGTAGTCGAAGTCGATGAAGCCCTCGACGATCACCCGGCCACCACCGGCGCGACCGCCGACCTGGGCATAGTCCCAGGCCGCCGGCAGGTCGTCAGCGTGGCGCACCAGGCTCTGGCCCTTGCCCGAGGAGCTCATGATCGGTTTGACCACGCACGGCAGACCGATTTCGGCGACCGCCTGCTCGAACTCAGCGGGCGTGTCGGCAAACCGGTAGTTCGAGGTCGGCAATCCCAGTTCCTCAGCCACCAGACGGCGGATGCCCTCGCGGTTCATGGTCAGATGGACGGCGCGGGCGGTGGGCACGACCCGGAACCCGTCGGCTTCCAGTTCCAGCAGCGTCTCGGTGGCGATCGCCTCGATCTCGGGGACGATGAGGTCGGGACGCTCCTGCTCGATCACCCGCCGCAGCTCGGCCCCGTCGAGCATCGAAAAACAGTGGGCGCTATCGGCCACCTGCATCGCCGGGGCATTGGCATAGCGGTCGCAGGCGATGACCTCGACGCCGAGACGCTTGAGTTCGATCGCGACCTCTTTACCGAGCTCGCCGGCCCCGCAGAGCAGTACCTTGGTGGCTGAGGGGGTCAAAGCGGTTCCGAGTGTGGGCATGGGGGCTCCGCAGGGCAGGCGGTGGATGGGATTGGGGAATGACAATCCGGATGAGGATCGTGAACGCGATGATAGGACGCCACGCGGGGGGCATCCAGTGCCACGCCGCTACGACTGAACCTGGGTGAGGACGCTGAATCTCAGGCGTCGCGTGGCGCTTCAGGCGCACGCGCGACGCTGGGGTTCAGTCCTGAAGCTCGAACGCCAGCCCGCTGTCGGGCCGCTCGCGTCGCTCCAGGAGCACAGTGAGGTGTCGCACCTGACGCCGCAGAAGCCCGATCTGGTGCAACAGGAGACGGATCTCGGCGAAGCGCGGCTCATAGGTCTCGATCAGCGCCCACTCCCAGGGTTCGAGCCGACCGAAGGTGCGCCGTGCATAGCGATGTCCGGAGCCGCGCGCGATGTAGTCGGTCCGCTGCTGTCCCCGGACCCGAAACCATTCGATCAGGAACACCCCCGGAGCCGAGCGCGGTGAGGGAGACCGGCGCACCCGTACCCCAACCGAGCCGCGTGCGTGATAGGGATGGGCCTCGCGCGCCTGGAGCAGGGCGTCCATGCAGTCGGTGGCCAAGGCGACCGCCTCAGCGTACAGGGTATCAAGCCGCCTCAGCGTCGCCGACTCGACGGCGG
Organism: Allochromatium humboldtianum; assembly: GCF_013385175.1. GTDB lineage: Bacteria > Pseudomonadota > Gammaproteobacteria > Chromatiales > Chromatiaceae > Thermochromatium > Thermochromatium humboldtianum. The sequence continues at coordinate 108,852 of NZ_JABZEO010000010.1, forward strand.
CCCAGAGCGGGTCCGGCTCGGCAGTTTCATTCCCCGTCCAGTCCAGGCTGTCGTGCGTTGTCGGTCTCTGTGAGTGCATCTGGCTTTGTTTGCCCGCTTTTGACCTACTTAACTGGGTGAAACCTCGCTCATGTTTCACCCCTACGCCGCGCGCTGACACCTCGGCCGGTTTCACCCTCGGGGTTCGGGTGATGGGGGTTCACCGTCTAAACCCGCGATGGAACAGGCACTTGCATCCTCCGCACGCGACCGTTGTTTCACCCCTGTTGGCGCCGCCGGCCCGTTTTACCCCGAGGCCGGACGTGTGGACGCCGGACTCACCCGCTGGGGTGGGCGGCGGTTTCACCTCCCCATTCACCCCAGACAGGTTTCACCCCGCCAAATCCCCTGATCCAACAGGCGGTTGCAGACGACCGCACCTCGCCGTGTTTCACCCCCCGAGTGATGGGGCGAGGTTTCACCCCGCTGAGCGCGCGGTGGCGGTCGGCTGACGGCGGCGGTCGTGGAGCCATCAACCCCGTCAACCCCCGCCACCCCAAGCCTAGCCGGATGGCCGTGGCCCGTCAGCCGGAAACGGTGCCTGGACATAAGGACCGTAGATGCCGGACAGGCCTCCGGGCGCCGACTAAGATCGGCGCTCCGGGTATGGCGTCCGCCGGGCGCATTCTGAGCGACCAGATGACCGAATGGGTCATAACGGACAGGACGGACACTCAGCGGACAGCCGATGGACACCCCTGGGACAGTCGACGGACATCCGGGGGACACCGGGTTTGCACTGAGCGGGGAGGACAACGATGGCGGAGGAGCGGCTCGACCCGGAACGGATCCTGACACAGCTGGCCCGGACGCCGGCCGCTCGTCCCTCCAGGGCGCGGGCGTTCATGCAGCAGCACCAGGCGGCGATCCGCCGGGCACTGGCCGTCGGCTACCGGGCCAGCGCACTCTACCGGGCGCTGGCCGCGCTGGGTCATCCGCCGCCGATGAGTCTGCGGCAGTTTCGACGCTATCTGGCGGCCTGGCGACCGGCTCCGAGCGCCGTCACGACGGTACTCAGCCGCTCCAGCGCCTCGCCTGTCCGCGTCCCCACGCCGCCCCGCCAGGATTCAGGCCCCCAGCCGCCCGCCCGGCCACCCGCCACCTTTCACTGGGATCCGCTCAGCGACGACAGCGAAATCCATTAGGCGCCCTCCCCGGCGCGTCCCGCTCCATTCCAACCGTGCATGAGGTCATCTGCGATGTCGATTCTGTATCTGACGCTCCAGGCCAAGGGCGGCGTGGGCAAGAGCTATGTCTCCTCGATCCTGGCCCAGTATCTTCAGGAACGCGGGCGCTCGGTGCGCTGTATCGACACCGATACCACCAACCCCACCCTGCTGCGCTACCGGCCGTTGCAGTGCACCTATCTGCGGCTGGCCGAGGAGCACGTCGTCAATCCGCGCGCCTTCGATCAGCTGGTCGAGACCCTCACGAGTGCAGAAACCGACACGCACTTCGTCGTCGATGTCGGCAGCAACGGCTTTCAGCCGTTGATGGCCTACGCCGTCGAGAATGAGCTGTTCAGCCTGTTGGACACCTTGGGCGTGCAGGTGATCCTCAACTCGGTCATCGCCGGCGGACCGGATGTGGCCGAGACGCTCAGCAGCACCAAGGCGGTCCTGGAGCACACACAGGCGCCGACCCTGATCTGGCTCAATGCCCATCTGGGGACGCTGGAGCATCGTGGCTGTCCGGTCACGGAGCTGGAGCTGTTTCGGGTGTTCGAAGCACGCATTCTGGGCTGGATCCGGCTGGCGAAATACCCAGCCGCCACCTTCGGCCAGGATGTCGAGCAGATGCTCAAGCAGCGCTGGACCTTCGATGAGGCCATCGAGCGGTTGCGACTGATGCCGCAGACGCGACTGCGCCGGGTCAAGCAGGCGCTCTGGGAGCAGCTGGATCAGGTCTTCGGGGCCGCCGCCCCGTAGACCGCGCGGGCGACACGGGCGACAGGGGCGACAATTCAAATCATTCAATGACTTGTCGTGAAAATCTGGGGGCGACAGGCGGGCGACTCAGGGCGACACCGGTAGCAGGTCTGCCCACTCTGTCGCCCCGTGTCGCCCCGCTATCGCGCGATGTCGCCCCTCATAAGCGCTTGTTTTTATTGAATTGTCGCCCGTGTCGCCCGTGTCGCCCGTGTCGCCCGTGTCGCCCAGGGCACCGACCAACACATCGCTCGTCTTTCCCCACGTTCAGACCGGGATCGACGCTTCGCGAATCTGCGTGATCACACCCCAGTGCGCCCCATCGCGGTAGACGAGTCGCGCTTGCTCCAGGGTGGCCAGGGCGGTGTCGCGCCGCGCTTCGGTGCGCAGTGCCTTGGGACCGATGCGCAGCATCGAGCGTTCGTGCGCCCGCGCACCCGGCTGCTCCAGCAGCCAGGCATACAGCTTCAGGGCGCCGGCGCGGGCGTCCTGGACATCCCGCTCCCCGAAGACCCCGTGCCAGGTCTCCAGGGCGTAGTTGGCCAAGGCGATCCCCCGGCGCAGCGCCTCGACTTCGAGGCGGGTCGTCTGCGGTTGTTCAAAGACCGCCAGCACAGCCCCCAGGCGGAACGCCTGCTCGGTGAGGCGCACGGCAAACGGCTTGATGTCGCGCAGCCGAGCGCCGCGTCCCTTGGCGAGGTGCTCCAGACGCTCGAAGAACTCCCCACCCAACTGCGAGGCCTCGGCGGTGGGTTCCAGGACCGGGAGTCCGCCACAGTCCTCACTGAGCGGCCGCTCCAGCAGTCGCTGACAGGCCCGCCAGTAATCACCGATCGCCGAATCACGGTCGGCCCGCCACGGCTGGGCGCGACGCGGGATGGCGGGTTCCGGCCAGGCGAGCAGAAAACGCGGCCAGAAGCCGATGCTCACGAGCAGTGGATCGAGCAAGGTATCCTGGGCCGCCTCCGGTTGTAGCATCCAATGCAGCGAAAGCCGCCGGTCGTAGAGCTGGATGCGTCCGACCGTGCCGCGCGCCACCGAGATTTCGCCGTCGTCCCACAGGCCATTGAAGGTTGCGGCCGTCTTGGTACGGTTGTCACGGCTCATGCCGTAGCCCGCTAGCAGGGCGGCGGCCTCGGCGGTGAAGACACCTTGCGACGGCAGCCCTTGCAGAAAGCTCCGGCGTAACCCCTCGACCGTGCCATCGCGCGCGATGCGGTAGGGTTCGCGCGGGGGCACGGCCGTCGTGGATTGAGCGGTGGTTTCCAGTTCGGCGCGATACGCCTGGGCGGCGGCCCGTTGCCACGCCTGGATCGCGGTCTGGGCGACGCTGTCGACGGCCGATTTGCCGTCGCCCGACTCGCTGATCGTCAGCAGATAGAGCGAAAGCGGCTTGATCGACTCCAGCGTGCGGACATTGGCGAGCGATTGGGCCAGCAAGGCCGCCGTCGCCAACAGTGCCTGCCCGGCCAGGGCGGGACGCACCTGCAACCCCGCCACCAGGGCACGACAGGCGTCGGCCAGCGAACCCAAGGCGTCCAGGGGATAGTCGATACTCAACGGGGTCTCGGGCGCCAGCGCCTGCTGGGCCTGACGGCGTAAGGCGGCTTTGTCGAGCACGTCCCCGCTCTCCCCGCCCGTCGCCTGTCCAAACGTCGTCGCCGGAGTGCCTGCGGGCGTTGGCACTGACAGTTGGGGGCGCGTCGTCAGTCCCAACGCACGGGCCGCGGCACGCACGGCGGCCGTTATGTCGCCGCCGTGTGCCAGAAGACAATAGACACTGAAGGCGTCGTGCGCCTGCCCCGTGTTCAGGGGATCCTGAGCATGCGACGAATAGACGCGCTCAGGGCGGCTGTCCGGCAACACGCGGACGCCCGGCCTTCGCGACGTGCTCGCCGGATGCAGCCAACGCTGTGCGCCCTGGGGGAGATAGCCATACCGCGCCAGCAGCTCGCCGATGGGATGGGCCGCATTGAACGCCGCGATGACGTTCGTCGTTTGACGCCCCGCCTCACTGTGCGCAGTCTGCATGCGGAGTGCCGTGATCCGGCGGCTCTCGGCGAGCACGACCTCCACCGGCAGCGGCTCACCGGCGAGGACGTGATGGCAAAACGCTTCGCGCCGCTCCAGCGGACACCGTGGCAGATAATAGAGTCGGGCCGGTTCCAGGCAGGCGGCGTCCAGACAGTCGCTGAGTCCGAGCCAGGCCGCGACCTGTAGACCTATGGGCCGCAACTCTACCGGCTGTAACGGGCGGCTCAAGGCCAACACCAAGCGATAGCGCGGATGCACCCGATCCCCTGGCTGAACACGGGGATCGAGATGCGCGTAGGAGGTATGCAGGATGGCGCGCCACCCTTGGAGCGCCAGCTCGGCGACCATGGCCTCGACGCTCGGCGGCTCGGGACCGACCACGGTCTTGACCCCGGTCGCCCGGTCGAGACGGGTGTGCGCCTCGACATCGAGCACCAGCGCCGAGATCGACTCGACGCGCTCGGCCCGACGCGCTCCGGGAGCGATGGCCGCCGGCAACCAGGCCGCTCCCTCCTTGATGCCGACCTGGATGGCTCCCAACCGCCGGGCGAGCACCGACCAACGCAGACGCCGGGCGTGCGCAATCGGTTGGTTGGCGGCGCGGACAAAGGCCACGTCCAGCCAAGGGTCAGCGGAATCCGTTTCCGGATCCGGCGGCGCGCTGACGGGAACGTGATCGGCCGGACGGGAACCGAGCGGATTCGGATTGCACGAAGCCGCCGGAGGCGGTTCGGTCGCTTGCGGAGTCAGGGTCATCGGAGCGCCTCACAAAGACCGCGAGACCAACCGTGACGCCAGTCGGCACAGGCGTGGCGCAGGCATCGCACGCGCGCTGGGTGCGGTACACTGTGACGTGCCGGTGCTCAACCGTCGGTCGCGGTTGGAGCGTCGTGGCCGGGACGCGGGTCCGTCCCGGCCGACTGTGCCCGACGGTTCAGACCCGTCGGGCACGCCTGTTTCGAGCGAGTCCTTTACTCCGGCTGGTCCCGAGGCGCGGCCGCCCGCGCGGCTTGCCACTGCTCGATCTCCTCGGCATCCCACACCACGGTGCGCAAACCCAGACGAATCGGCGCCGGCATCAGGCCGCGCGCCACCCAGCGGCGCAGCGTCGAGCGATGTACGGAAAGATGCGTGGCGAGCGCCCGCTCGCGCAGATAGCGACGTGGTGTGGCAAACGTAGACATGTTGATGTATCCGTTCTAAACCATAACAATTAGCCGTCCGCTAACGGTAGCGACTCCATACGACGTGCAACGCGCAGATGTAACTGTTTGGTACAATAACAGACAAGATGAAAAAAGCAACTCCACCCGAGATGACCCATCGTGATGCACAGCTGCTCGATGTCCTGAAAACGGGATTTGGCCTGGACTCCGATGCGCAGGTCGCCGCTTTCCTGGGCATCACCCGCACCACCATCCATAGCGTGCGCCATGGCAAGGCGCGTCTGGGCATCCTGCAGCGGTTGAAGATCCTCGACCACATCGGCTTTCTGCAGAGCCGCCAATGGCTGGAAAGCTTGCTGCCCGAGCGACTGAGTGAACGCATTCGCCAGTCCAGTCAGGCGCTCGCGCAACGTCAGGCCCGGGCGCGCCAGCGTCTGGAACGTGATCTCAACGTCGAGGGCGAACTGCTGGATTTGGTGCAGGATGCCTGCAGATTCCGGACCGATACCGAGTTGGCCGACTTTCTCGGCGTGGCGCGCAACACGGTCTCCAATGTGCGGGCGGGGCGCGCCAGCCTGGGGCCGCGTCCGCGTCTACGCATCCTCAACCAGTTCGCGCCTTTCGATACCGAACGGGTCGAGGCCGTCCTCGACTCGACCGAGGACTTGATCCAGGCCGTGCGGGAGTGGATGGAGAAGCGTGAACAGCTCACGCCGCCGGATCGGCTGCATCATCCGCTCGATTGACTCGGTAAAAACAGCTCTTTAACGTGTCATGTTCAAGAGGCGCTTGCCGCCCCAAGCCGACATGGCCACAGTACAACCGAACAAGTCGCCCGAGTGCGACGATACCGCCGCGCCGCCCCATCATGCCCCGCCTGGATCCCGAGCCGCCATACCGCTGGATTCACCCCGAGAAGCAGCGTTACTACAGCGTCACCCTGGTCCGTGACCTGTTCGGTGACTGGACGCTACTCCAGTGCTGGGGAGGGATCGGCTCACATCTGGGTGGACAGCGAATCGTTTGGGTTGAGTCGCGCGAGGCCGGACTGAAACAGATCGCGGCGATCGGAAAGCGGCGCCGGCAGCATGGCTATCGGGAGCAGGAGCCAGTCTCCACAGACAGCCGACGGACGTCATAAAGACCGTGAGCTCACGAGGATGCTTCAAGCACCGGCGAACCGGATCAGCCCGCCCTCAACCCGACTCACCACCCGCGTTGACCTCGATCCCTTCGGAACGCAACGCCGCCACGATGTTGGTTCTCAGCTTCGCCGCGATCCTGGACTCAGCCGGTTGGCGTTTGAGCCACTGTTTGAAGGAACGCCTCGGCTCGATGAACACACGCCAGGTCACGGGCTGGCCACCATAGCCGTCGCCGGCCTCGCATTGGCTGCTGCACCCGATCATCACTTCCGCCTCGCCCTCGATGTACTCGATGAACCAGCCCCAGTCCTCGCCCACGGGATAGCTGGTGAAGAGGCCCGCCCGGGCGAGCGCCTGCGAGAGCCACAGGGCCAGCTCGAACCCATAGACACCGGGATTGGCCTGACAGTCTTCCGGCAGGAAGGGAAGGAATCTGTCAGTGGTGAATTCGAGGTCGTTCATGGTCGGGGCACATGGGCGGCGTGGATCGGTTTTCCGGCTCGGGTCAAACGGACGGCCGCCGGAAGGCTCGGACCAGACTCCAAGTCCAGTACAGGGTATAGATGAGAAAGCTCCCGAGCGCGACGAGAAACAGCGGCCCATCGAGGCGTACCGGGTCGGAGAGGTTGGCTTGCAGGGTCAGCCACTCGGCCACCAACAGAAACCCGAACAGCGCCGTGCCGAAGGCCTGGAGTCGCTCGTGAAGCCGCACAGCCGTCGCTTCACGACGTTCCGGGGCCAGCCAGTAGGCGCGATTGGGCAGATTGATCCAGCGGGCAGGAACCCGCCGCACCAGATCGGCACTGCGCGTCAGCAGCCCGAACAGCAGCAGCGACAGTCCCACGCTCAGGCCGGTCATGGCCAGACTCGATCCCCAGTCATCGGGGACACCGCCCGGGCCGAAATGGATCGCCACCCGCTCGGGCAGGAAGGTCCAGGACACCAGAGCCAGGAGCAGGTTGGCGAAAAAGCTCATATAAAGGGCCAGACGCATCCTCGACTCCAGTTCGTTTCACTTCCAGGGCCAGCCGCCATCGATCTGGCCATGCTCGAAGAACGTCCGGCAGCGCGGACAGAGATAGAGCACCGGCGACCCCATGTACGGCGTCTTGAGCACGCGCGAAGGACCACCGCAGCGCGGGCAGGCATGGATACGCCGGTGCAACCAATAGGCCAGCACGAGCCAGGGCGCGACGATCCAAAACAGATCCGCCTGCAACCCCGCCGCTGCCAACAACGGAATACCCGGAAAGGTGCCGAGCAACACCATGACCAGCCAGACCCGGAAGCGTCGTTCGGCCCGTGCCGGAAACGCGCACTCGCGATAGCGATGACCGTTCTGTTGAAGTTCGCGCCCATCCTCGGAGAAGAGGACGCCCGTATAGCGGTATCCCCGGCGTCGGTCGGTCAGCGACATCGCAGATTCCTCATGCAATAGATCGACGCCGAACTCAGGACGACGCTTCGAGGAAGATCTGAAACAGCACCTTTAGGGCCGTAACATCGAACAGCACGCCCGCCACGAACAGCGCCCCGAGCACGAACCACAGCCAGTCCAGCCGAACCGCCGACGCCCCTTCGTAATGCCCCTCGGCTTCCACTGTTACTGGCCACTTAAACTGATCCACCTCCCGCCGCCGGATCGCCCGCACACCGCTGAACATCAACCCCGCCCCGAGCAGCAGGGCCGCGCCATCGAGGAACTGGGTCTCGGTCATCAGGCCGCCGAACAGGCTTTACCCAACCCGCCGGTCAGCGCCGCTCCGATCCATGAACGCCCGGCCCAAGGCATCCGCCGCCCGGATGGCGTCGCTGACCGCCAGCCATGTCAGTGCAAAGGGTTCGTTGTGAGAGGTCTCGCCGGGGGCAATGGCGCGCTCGGCGATGAGACGCGCCTGCGCCGGCTCCAGCGACGCGATGCCCAGCTGACGCAGGGTCAGGGGCAGACCGACCGCGACACAGAAGGCCATGACCTCCTCGATCTCGGCTGTGGGCCGCCCTTCCATCACCAGCTGCACCAGCGTGCCAAAGGCGACTTTTTCGCCATGCAGACAGTCATGCGTCTCCGGGATCGCCGTCAGTCCGTTGTGGATGGCATGGGCCACGGCCAGACCACCGGACTCGAATCCGAGCCCGGAGAGCAGGATGTTGGCTTCAATGATCCGCTCCAGCGCCGGGGTGATAACGCCGGAACGCGCGGCGATCAGCGCCGCCTGTCCATCCTGGAGCAGGGTTTGATAGCACAGGCGGGCGATGGCCAGAGCCGCCAGGGTATCGCCACCACCCAGGGTATTGGGCCGGGCGGCCCGTTGCACAGTCTCGGCCTCGAACCAGGTCGCCAGCGCATCGCCCATGCCCGCGACCAGATAGCGCACCGGCGCGCCGGCAATGACGGCGGTATCGACCAGCACCAGTTCGGGGTTGCGCGTATAGAACAGGCAGCGCTCGAAGACTCCGTCCTCGCTGTAGACCACCGATAGCGCACTACAGGGCGCATCACTGGCCGCGACTGTGGGACAACAGACGACCGGCAGGTTCAGGGCATTGGCCACGGCGCGTGCGGTATCGAGCGCCTTGCCGCCGCCGACACCGATGATACAGGTGGCGTTGAACTTCCGCGCCGCCTGCTGCCCGCGCTCGATTTCGGCCATCGAGCATTGACCGCCAAAGGGATGGACCTCGAACGTCAAGCTTGCCTGTTGGAACCCCTCACGCCACATCGGCTCGGTCTGAGCGCGCGCGGTGGGGCCGACGATGAACAGCGCGCGTTCGCCAATCCCCATCCTGAGCAGTTCCGGGGCCAGTTGACGGGTGGCCTCGCGGCCCTGGACGTAGCGCGACGGGGAGCAAAAGATCTTGAGCATGACCAGAATCTCCAGACAGCGACGTGATTACTGGACGACGAAGGCGGAGGCATCAGTCATGCCCCGCCGCCCCCTCAGCCAGTTCCATGATCGGCTGCTCGACGTTGCCGGCATAGAAGACGATCAGATCGACCGGCTCGGTGCCCGAGTTGTAGCCGAAGTGCGGTTCTCCGACCAGCTCGACCAGGGCCTCGCCGGCCTTCAGGTGAAGGATCTCACCAGCCTTGGACTCGACGGTCAGTTCACCCCCGAGCAGCACGCCTGCGTTGATGACCGGATGCTGATGCAGCGGCAGCCGGGCGCCCGGCTCGATGCGAAAGCGCAGAATGGTGATCTCGGGTTGCTCCGGTCGATAGGCTGGGAGCGGATGCCCGTTCCAGCTCTGGCTGGAGCGTATCAATCGCTGGACCTCGACGCCGGGAATCGTGGCTTGTTCGGCCGCCACGGGAGCGACGATCAGACCGCCGAGCAGGCTGAAGAGCAAGTACGCGCGGATGTGTCTCGAACACCAGGAGGATGGTTGGTTCATGGCGGTCCTTGATGCGAGTGATGTTCGGCGGATCTTACTCCGGATGGCTGAGTCTGGAGCGCCGATCCATCGTGCGCGCGCGGCCCTGGAGGTCGGCGATCCGCTCGAACGGCGTCCGATGACCCGGCGCGACGGGAAGCCGGGGTGGGAGCTGGCCGATCGCCACGGGGTCGTGGTCGCGCGGATGGCGGCGAAGTTCCAGCCGCCGGACGGGGAGATCATGGCGGTGCGGGTGGCGGCGGTGTTGGTCAGGACGACGAAGGGGGATAAGGGGTGGCGGTGCGGGCGGTGGGAGTTGGTGGAGGTGGGGTATGTACCGGTGTGACAGGATGACACCGTTTTCACCCGTCTCAGTGATCGCCCCAGCTTTGCGCACCCCGGCGATAGGCACCGAGTTGGCGCAACAGGTCGGGGCAACCGGTCAGGGTGAGGGTGAGGTGCGCCCAGAGGTCCAGCGTCGGCGGATAGCGGGCGGGGTCGCGGTCATGGCGCTCCGAGGCTTCCATCCAGGACGCGCTGAAACCGGCCAGCCAGCCGCGTTGGGCCTGCATGTCGTTGAGCGGCGGATAGCGGTCGAGACGGGCGGCGCGGCCCTCGAACACGGCGGAGCCGAGCGCGAACCAGTCTTCGGGTGTTGTGGGGTTGAGCGCGGAGATGTTCATCCGAGCATTGTCCCGCCGGCCCGGTGTGCGCCAAAGACAGAGATTGTGGGGAAAAGGGCCGACCCAAACGATCAGGGCAAAGGCGGCAAGCCTAGCTCTTTGAGAAAGGCGTTGTGCGTCTCTTTGGACGCGCTGATTTTCTGCTCCAGCGCCAATAATTCCCCATTCACCGCGCCGAGATCGATTTCGTCCTCCGCGATGGCGGTACTGACATAGCGCGAAATGTTCAGGTTGTAGTCGTTCTTCTCGATCTCTTCCATGCCGACGCGCCGCGCGTAGCGGTCTTCTTTGCGTCGATGTTGGTAGGTCTCGACGATCTTGTCGATGTGCTCGGGCAGTAGGACGTTCTGGCGTTTGCCTTTCTCGAAATGCTCGGCGGCGTTGATGAAGAGCACGTCGTCAGGTTTTTTGCACTTCTTCAGCACCAGGATGCAGACCGGGATGCCGGTGGAGAAGAACAGATTCGCCGGGAGGCCGATGACGGTGTCGATGTGGCCGTCTTTGAGGAGTTTGGTGCGGATGCGGGCTTCGACGCCACCACGAAACAGGACGCCGTGGGGCAAGATGATCGACATCGTGCCTTCTTCGCTGAGGAAGTTGAAACCATGCAACAGAAAGGCGAAGTCGGCGGCGGATTTGGGCGCGAGGCCGTGGCTCTTGAAGCGGAAGTCCTCGCCCAGCGCCTCGTTAGGCTCCCAGCGGTAGCTGAAGGGCGGATTGGCGACTACCGCATCGCATTTGAGCTTCTTGGCCGGGTTCATCTCGCTGAGCAGCGGCCAGTCGTTGGTCAGCGAATCGCCGTGGTAGATGTCGAACTCGGTGTCCTTCATCCCGTGCAGCAGCATGTTCATGCGCGCCAGGTTGTAGGTGGTGATGTTCTTTTCCTGCCCGTAGATCATGCCGATGCCATGCGGCCCCATCTGCTGGCGGACGTTGAGCAGCAGCGAGCCGGAGCCACAGGCGAAGTCGAGCACGCAGTTGAGCTTCTTCTTCTTGCCGGTGGCCGGCTCCTGGCTGTCAAGGGTGACGATGCGCGAGAGGATGGTCGAGAGCGTTTGCGGGGTGTAGAACTCCCCGGCCTTTTTGCCGGAACCGGCCGCAAACTGCCCAATCAGGTACTCGTAGGCGTCGCCAAGGGTGTCGCTGTCGGTGGAAAACTGCGCGATTCCCTCGGCGATCTTGGTGAGGATGGCGCACAGCTTCTTGTTGCGGTCCGCCGGGGTGCGGCCCAGCTTCTCCGAGTTGAGGTTGATCTCGGAGAAAAGCCCCTGAAAGGTGCTGGCAAAGGATTCGTTCTCGATGTACTGCAAGCCGCGCTCCAAGGTTTGCAGCAGTTCCTTGTCCTGGGTGCGGGCGCGATCATAGAGGCTGCTCCAGAGATAATCGGGGTGGATCACATAATGCACCTTGCGGCGCATCTGCTTCTCGAACTCCGGCACGTCCCCGGCGTTGTCCGCGTACCAGACCGACAGCGGCGCGCGGCGGTCCTCGGTGGCGAGTTGGGGGTAGTCCGCCCCCAGCTCTTTCCAAGCCGCCGCCTCGTAGTTGTCCGAGAGGTAGCGCAGGAACAGAAACGACAGCATGTAGTCGCGGAAGTCGTCGGCGTTCATCGCGCCGCGCAGGTCGTCGGCGATGGCCCAGAGGGTTTTGCCGAGTTGGCTGAGTTGGTCTTTGGTCATGCGGCCACGGCCTCCGGGCCGGGGAAGAGTTGTTGCATCAGCCCTTTCTTGTGGGTCTTGAGGGCGTCGAGCTTATCCGCTTGGGTGGCGATCAATGCGTCGAGGGAGGAGAGGCAGTTGGCGATTTTTTGTTGTTCACCTAAAGTTGGCTGAGGCAGAGGAATTTGGGCGAAATCTTTATAATAAAGTCGCAAGCGGTCTTTAGTTAAACCTTGCGAATGTGCGGTTAGTACCTGCAAAGATTGTGGCAGTTTGAGAAAGTAGCCGTAGAATTCTGCGCAAACACCGTCAGATGGTGCCAATATGACGTATGCGGGACTAACCATGCAATCTTCAATAGCGACGCCAGAAGCCCCCTGCCACATCCGCATCATGTTGTAGGCAATGTCATGCTTATGAACTTTCTTGTTACCAGTCGAGTGAGAAATATCATCGATCTTTCTATCAAGAGAATCGCGTTTGGCTAAACCGTTGTTCATTGTGACTGAGTATATTGGCAGGCCGTCTTCACCATGCTCAACTCTGTTTGAGAAAAGATACTTCGCTTTCGTAAATTTCCACTCCCCCGCCTCCCGAAACTCGGGAAAGCGCAAGCGGGGGACGGTTTCGCCCTCGCGGGGGAAGAGCTGCTGCATCAGCCCTTTCTTGTGGGTCTTGAGGGCGTCAATTTTGTCCGCTTGGGCGGCGATCAGCGCGTCGAGGGAGGAGAGGCAATTCGCAATTCTTTGCTGCTCGGCTGGCTGCGGTAGCAATAGCTCAAGTCCTTTCAACTTGTCGGTATTCAGTCGACCCGTTCCGTGGCCCGCGATGTCGACCATCTTCAATAGCCTGTGCTTATTCCCCAATAGCAAAAGACCCAAGAACAGCCCATCCACATCTTTTTTCGGACGAAGGGCTTTTACATCTTGGTTAAAGCTCATCTTTCGGCGCAGAACGCAGATCGGTACATCTTTGAGCAAGGTCATCCCACGAGTCAGCATCAATAGCGTACCCGTGGGTACCAGCTTTGCACCCTCATCGACGGCCGCCGTCGAGATGTGATCTTCGGTATCTTCCAAAAAGAATTGCTTCATGTCCTTCGCCGACACCCACGGAATCGAGCCATTCCAAAACTCGGGGTTGGCCTTTGAAGGAGTGCCGCCCGATCGCATGACAACAAGCTGCTCTAGAGTTGACTGTTGCCACTTCCCCACCTCCCGAAACTCAGGGAACCGCAACCTCGGCACCAGTGCTTTTCCCTCGCTCATTGATCCTCCAACCCGTCAGGGTTCTTCAGCGCTTTCTTTTCCGCCGACGCGAGCCGACGCTCCACCTTTTTCACGTCTTCGGCGGGCGGCAGGCTTTCGGGGCGGATGCCCCGATCCAGCAGGGTCTGACGCACCGCCGCGTTGTTCGTGACATGTTCGTGCGATATCTGCGGCTCGCTCTGCATCTGTTGCGTGCGGGCGTTGTGGATGGTGATCTCGGTGGCGAAGTCTTTGGCCTTGAGGATGATGGTGGGCGCGAAGTCGGCCAGCGGGCGGTTCTCCGGCACCCGCCATTGCGCCTTCATCGCCTGGGTGCTCTTGCCGAAGAGCGCGGTATCGCCTTTGCTACGGATCAGGGCAAAGTTCCGGTTGCCGCCGGTTTGTTCGTAGATGACATCCGACAGCTCTTTCTCGGTCGTGGAGAGTTTCTTGCGGGCCGAGACCCGTTCAGCCTCCAGCAGGCGCTGTTCGATCAATTCCGCCTTGCGGGTCTGCATGGCGAAGTAGGTTTGCGCAAAGGCGATCGCCTGCTTGGCCGGATCGCCGTTCTGGGCGATCAGATAGCAGGCGTAGCGCGTCAGCATGATGTCGCTGATCTCGCGTTGGCTGCCGGAGCCGAGTTCGACCATTTTCCCGACATCGGCAAAATGGTCGGCGATGTCGTGGCCCGACACCTCGCAGGCGGTCTTCGCTTTGGAGACGACATTGAGGAAATTGTCCCACTTAGTGTACTCCAGCAAATGCTGTACATCACGGGCCAGCCAATACTCGACGCCGTTCTCGGTCTCCTGGGCGTGGCCCTCGAAACTTTCCGTCATGGCGTGGACAAAATCATTGTGCATGTCTCGATTTCCCCTTGTTATTCATACGCCATCAACCCCGAAATCTCGCGCCCGCCCGCCTGCTTCTTCAACAGCGGCACCAAGTCTTCCATCAGAGCCAGTTCTGCATTGCCGCGCGCCTTCCAGCTCAGATTCAGCGGCGTGAACAGCTCGCTGAGTTGCTCGCCGTCGAAGATCAGCCGATCCAGAATCCCGTCGACGAAGCCTTGCAGCACCTCCGGCGCGAGCCCGTGCCGGTTGGCCAGGGCGGTCAGTTCATCCTGGGCCTTCTGTGACTTGAAGCCCTGATAGCCGTCGCGGATGGCTTTCTCGCTCAGGCCCGTGCCGGCTTGCAGGGTGTCGATGTAGGCGATGATGTCCGCGCGCTCGTCCATCAGATTGCTGCTGGCCCCGAGCAGATTGATTAGCTGCTCGCGGCTCATGGTCTGCTTGCTGGGCGGCTCCTGACTAAAGCGCGCGATCAAGCCCATGATGTAGTCGTAGTCGATCACCGTCGAGGAAAAGAGCACGAACTCGAAATCGAGTTGCTCAATGGTCGTCTGCGTCCCGTTGCCGTTTCCGCCCGTGCCCTGCTGCTCCTTGAGCCGCTGGGCGGTCTCCAGATACATCCCCTTGAAGCCGCGCAAGCGATCTTCTGGCAAGTGCTGTTCGATCTGCTCGCGTTGCGCGTCGTTCAGGTCGGTGTACTGATCAAGCTGCGTCCTGAGCCGCTGAATCTCCTTGAAGCGCTTGACGAACTCAACCCGCGCCGCATCGCCCTTGAGATTGTTGACCGCCTCCGGCGTGCAGGGCTGCCCCTGCTTTGCCATGAAGGTTTCCAGTTGCTGCACGGCGGCATCGAGCTTTTCGATGACCTTCGGGGCCGGATCGACCAGCCAGATTTTGCGGGCGCGACGGCTGTCCTCGCCGGAGAACAGCGCGATGGCCTCATCCACAGCCTTTTGCTGTGCGCGGAAGTCGAGGATGTTGCCGTGAGGCTTGGTCTTGTTGAGTACGCGGTTGGTGCGCGAGAAGGCTTGAATCAGGCCGTGATGCTTCAGGTTCTTATCGACGTAGAGGGTGTTGAGGTACTGAGAGTCGAAGCCGGTTAGCAACATATCGACCACGATTGTGAGGTCGATCTTGTGCGTGTGCGGGTAGTCGCTGTTGGGGTACTTCTGATCCTTAATGCGTTGCTGCACATCCTGATAGTACAGATCGAACTCGCTCAACGTGTGGTTGGTGGCGTACCGGGCGTTGTAGTCGGCGATGATCTGCTGCAGGGCGGCTTTCTTCTTCTCAGGCTCCTGCTGGTTATCGGCCTTTTCCTGCGGCAAGTCTTCCTGCAACTGCTTGACATCCTTGTTGCCCTCGGCGGGTGGGGAGAACACGCAGGCGATGTTGATCGGGCGAAAGTCCGGGTCGGTTGCCTGACGTTCCGCCTGCACCTGCTTGAAGCGTTCGTAATAGGCGATCGCGTCGTTGATGGAGGCGGTGGCCAGCAGCGCGTTGAAGCGGCGCTGGTTGGTCGCGGCATCGTGTTTAGCGAGGATGGCCTCGACGACGGCTGATTGCGCAACGACTGGACCGGGCTTGACGCTGTTGGGCTTGGTTGGGGCCGGAGCCAGCTTGGCGTCTGCGTCACGCGGCGCTTTGGGCTTGCCCTCTGGTTTGAAGTAATCGATATGAAACCGCAGCACGTTGCAGTCATCAATGGCGTGGGTGATGGTGTAGGCGTGCAGTTGTTTCTCGAAGATGTCCTTGGTCGTCTTGTAGGAGCCGATAGTGCCGTCGATCTTCTCGTAACTGGCGTTATCATTGAAGATGGGTGTGCCGGTAAAGCCGAACAGTTGCGCCTTGGGGAAGAATTCTTTGATGGCCTGATGGTTGTCGCCAAACTGCGAGCGGTGGCATTCGTCGAAGATAATGACCAAGCGCTTGTCGCGCAGCGGGGCGAGCCGTTCCTTGTAGGTCAACTGGCCCTTGTCCTTATGCTGCCGGGCCTTCTTGCTGTTCTCATCCAACGCCAAACCAAGCTTCTGAATGGTGGTGACGATCACCTTGTCGGCATAGTCTTCCGAGAGTAAGCGGCGAACCAGAGTCTCGGTATTGGTGTTCTCCTCGACACAACCTTCCTGAAACTTGTTGAATTCGATACGAGTCTGGCGGTCGAGATCCTTGCGATCCACCACGAACAGGCATTTCTCGATGTCGGGGTTGTCTTTGAGCAGGGTCGCGGCCTTGAACGAGGTCAGCGTCTTGCCGCTGCCGGTAGTGTGCCAGATGTAGCCATTGCCCAGACACTCGTGGATGCAGGCGACGATGGCCTTGACGGCATAGATCTGGTAAGGGCGCATGATCAGCAGTTTTTGTTCACTGGCGACCAGAACCATGTACCGGCTGATCATCTGGCCGAGGGTGCACTTCGCTAGAAACTGCTCCGCGAACTCGTCCAGATGGGTGATCTTACGGTTCTTGACATCGGCCCATTGGTAGATCGGTAAAAATCGCTCGTCGGCGTTGAAGGCGAAATGCTGGCTGTGGTTGTTGGCGAAGTAATAGGTCTGATCGCGGTTGCTGACGATAAAGAGCTGCATGAAGCAAAGCAGCGTGTTGGTGTAGCCGTTGCCGGGATCGTTGCGATACTCGACGATCTGCTCCATCGCGCGGCGCGGGTTGATGCCCAACGTCTTCAGTTCGGCCTGCACCAGCGGCAGACCGTTGATCAGCAGGATCACGTCATAGCGTTGGTGGCTGTTGTCCGTATTGATGCGCAGTTGGTGAATGACCTCGAAGGTGTTCTTACACCAGTCCTTGAGGTTGACCAGCATGTAATGCAGTGAGGTGCCGTCCTCACGCTCAAAGTAGCCGTATTCGCGCAGTCGCTTGGCGGCCTGAAAGACATCGGCGGTGATGATCTCATCGCGTAGGCGTGCGAACTCGGCATCGGTGAGCGTGACGCCGTTGAGCGCCTCGAACTTGGCGCGAAAATTCTGCTCCAGCGCGGCTTTGTCGCGGATGTCGGGTCGATAGGTGTACTTGAGATCTTGGAGCTTGTCGATCAGCCGCTGTTCGATGGCGCTTTCTTTCAGGGTCATCCGATATTCTCTCCTTAGCTAAGCGTTTCGCGGCCTACGGCGGCACAGCACACCTTGCCGCCGCTGAAGTCAGCGGTCTTCGGAATAGAGGTTAAAGCGGCTGATCGCCGCAGTGAGGGATCTGAGCCTCGACGCGATTGGGCGCCCGTTGCAGGGCATCCAGACCGGGATAATCGCGAATCATGATCTCCAGCATGTTCGACAGACTGCGCCGCTCGCGCTCGGCCGCTTGGCGCAACGCGGCCTTGGTCTCGGGACAGAGGCGGATGGTCAGGGTCTCGGTCTTGCGGGCTGGCATGGCGGCGCGGTCCGGTTTCGCTTGTCGTGCAAAGATGGTACAACAATAGGGTTATCCACGGGTAGTGCTTTCAGGCCGCCGCGCGGTTTGGAGTCTACCGATCGTCGATCCTCCCGATACCCGGTGATCCATGCCACGCAAAAAGAAACAAAGTGCATTCGAAGATACGGTTGAAATCGCCTCCTGGCTGCCGTGGTGGGCGGGTCTGCTGTTGGCCGTCGTGTCCTACCTCGGACTCCACGCCCTGGCCGTCACGGCGCCCCCGAGCACCCCAGCCATGCCCGGCGAGTTGGGCAACGTCGTTGTGGCCCAGATGTTTCGCACGATGGCGTTCTATGGCCAATATCTGCTTCCAGCCATCTTCACCCTCGGCGCGCTCGTCTCGGTCCTGCGCCGGGGCAAGCGGGCAAAGCTCTATCAGGACGTGTCGCGCACGCCCAGCCAACAGGCGCTGGAAAGCCTCACTTGGCACGAGTTCGAGCTTCTGATCGGCGAGTGGTTTCGGCGTCAGGGCTATGCCGTCGTCGAAACGGGCGGTGTCGGAGAACCGGATGGCGGGATCGATCTGGTGCTGTCCAAGCAGAACCAGATCTATCTGGTGCAGTGCAAGCAATGGAAGGCGCTCCAGGTCGGAGTCAACGTGGTGCGCGAGCTGATGGGCGTGATGGCGGTTCAGAACGCGAGCGGTGGATTCGTCGTCACCTCGGGCCGCTTCACCGACGAAGCCCGCCGATTCGCTGAGCAAGCCAAGATCACCCTCATCGATGGCCGTCAACTGACCGGACTTCTACGCCAACAAAGCAAGGCTTCAGCGGCACGCCCCGCCGTCCAGAGTGCGCCCGCATCCCCGGAAGCCGCGCCCGCGTGCCCCAAATGCGGGGCTGACATGGTCATGCGCACGGCATCCAGGGGAGCCAACGCCGGTCGTTCGTTCTGGGGATGCTCGCAGTTCCCGACATGCCGGGCGACACGGCCGATTTGAGGGCTTCGCACTGGAGGTTCAGATGAAAGCCAACGAGTATCGACGCGGGTATCACGACGGCTTGCGCGAGGCGATCGCTTGGATTCATGCGCGGGCGGAAGAAATGAACGACCCGCACGCCAAGGCGGTCCTCAACACAGCGGCCTTTCACCTGGGTGTCGAAGCGGCACAAAAACGCCGACAGCGCCCGATTGCCGGGACAGCGGCAGAGCAGGGAAGCGCGTCGAGCAAGGCGCACTAGATGCGGCCTTGTTGAACGAGCCGCTCACCGCCTCACGGAACACTGACCATGCCGACACCCGAGCCGCACGCCGACCGACCGGACGCCACGCCGTTTCTGGATCTGCCCGCCCGTCTGGGATGGCGAACGCG
This sequence comes from Allochromatium humboldtianum, assembly GCF_013385175.1. Lineage (GTDB taxonomy): Bacteria > Pseudomonadota > Gammaproteobacteria > Chromatiales > Chromatiaceae > Thermochromatium > Thermochromatium humboldtianum. Next base: position 127,716 of record NZ_JABZEO010000010.1, read on the forward strand.
CTATGCCGGAATCTGTTTCACCGATCCGCCTTATGTGATCCTGCACGCAACGCCCGTTTTTCCGCTCTGCCATCCTGAACCTGTCGCGCGCAGCATCGTCTGGGACAGCTTCAGTTTGCTCGATTCGTTAGCGCGACCGGGCGCGTACTGGATCCTGACCTGTACCTGCGGAATCGCGGATGACGCGGGCCTGGAAGTACCGATCTTCGTCAGCCATCCCGACCGACAGCGGATTGTCTGGGAACTCGATCTCAAGGGACTGGCACCGGCGCTGGAAGATCGGTTAACCGGCACCGAAGGTTTTCTCCGGCTGACCTTCGCGCGGGACGAATACGCATCCGATCTGCGCGCGCTGATTGGCGAGTTGCGAGAGTGTGCGAGCAATCCCGTGACCATTGAGGCGTTATCGGAAACGGATGGCGTCGAAGGGCTGCAAGAAGACTATTCGCATCTAGCTTCGTTTCAAGTCGAGGAACTGGAGCCCAGCATCGGCGGGATGGCGCTGGAACGCTTGCTGGACCTCGACCCTGAAACGCTCCCACAGCCCGCCCCGCTGTGGCCGCCCGGTACGCTGATCGAATTCGGTTTTTTCCCGGTTCACAATGGGCATGAATTGATGCGGGTCAATGGCGAAGTACCGTGGCCGTCCTCCTGGACGCCCCACCATTTCACGCGCTGGGAAGCCTGGAGCGCTTTTCACCGCTGGCTCGGTCTGCTCTCGCGCGGTTTCTGGCTTGGTCATCATGGCTGCATCGTGCCGCCGGAGCGCGAACAGAATCGGTTTTTCCTGCTGCACGAAGCGGATCGGGCGCGGTGTCATGCCGCCGGTCGGCATCTGGCGGAGGTGGTTCAGCGCGGCTATGCCGAAGGCGAGACCGCGCCGGGCGTGATGGCCCGCTATGTCGAATGCCCCCTGGCGGTGGCGTAGCCGCTGCCTCTAACCTTCTTCGCGTACTGCACCGACGCCTTTGAGCTGCGAAATCAGAGCCGACTTCACGCCGACTGGGAAGACCCAGTTCCTGTATCGCGGCTGGTAGCGTCCGCCGAGTGACTTCGCAATCGCTTTGATGATGGCGTTGACTTGATCATTGAACGAAGACCAGAGGCAGAGCCCCCAGCCACGATCGACGAGATGAATCGGGGTTCCAAACAACCGATAGCGCAACCGTTCGCCACCATTCGGCTGAGGAGCGGATTGCTCGTAGGCTTTCGCCACGGCCTCGCAACGGGCCTGGTCACGGAGTCTTTCGAGATCAGGGTGAAAGAGCCAATGACGGTTGTCGGATCGCTCCAGCACGTCCGCGCGCAGTACGGCCCAAGACCAGGATTCGTGCCGGCTTGGGTCGAGCTGGATCTCGAAGGCGTGGATACCGAAACTGGACAGGGCGTTGCGCTTGAGCGGGTCGACGCGATGGGTCACGGCGACCTCGATGAAGACGGGTCTCGCCTCGTGCGTACCCATGACATCGATGCGGTAATCTCCGACCGGAACCTCTTCGCGTGGGTCGGTCAGTTGCCAAACCTCCGCAGGACGAGCGAGAGCAGCCTCGCCGCAACGGCCGTCATCAAGCTGATGCGACTCTCGTGCTTCCAGCGCCGGGACGAGAATCGCGCTGTCGCGGATGATCAATTGCTTGGCGGCCTTGTGCAGCGCACTTTCGGCACCGCCATCACAGTCGTTGCCGCTGGCATGTGCGAAGTGCCAAGTGCGGACTTCGCCCTGACGCGCAATCAGAACCTCGCCGCAAGCAGGGCAACAGCAGTCGCATGCCTTGCCGCGAGCCACTTCATCGACTGAGACAAGGTGGCCGTTTTGATCGATACCGAACGACTGGAGCAGATTCATGTTTTCCATCATCGATGACTCCTCGGCTGAAATGCCGTTGACGTTGAATGCGGAGGCAAAGGTGGCCGAGGGCAACGACAATGAACAGGGAGCGAACCGGTTGGAAACCGGTTGGGATCCAAAAGAAATCAGAGAATTGGCAAAGAGGCTGGATCAAATCGCCGCCGGCTGGGACGAGCGACGGAAGCGGCCGGTTCAGATATTGCGTGTGCTCTGCAAGCTGACGGAGCGGGATCCAGATCGGTTGCAACCTGGAGTGGATTCGGAGAGGTGGGGTTTCCGCGCAAAGGAGATTCTCGGCGAGATGACTCGCTTCAAAGTTCCTGGAGCTGAGGGGTGGGCAACAGATCAGGAGCGAGCGAAGGGGCGGATGCATGAGCATTGGCCAGAGATCGAAGCGATCTGGGAGCGTCAGCTGGAAACCATCGAGGATGGGTTGAGCGCCGCTGGAATCGACGTGAGGCCCAAGCCCTGGTCTTCAGGCAGCGCCGGCGGGCACGCGAACCGGTACGGGTTTCGATTTGATGCCAAGGAAGGAACTCAGGGTCGCAAGCCGCCCCGAACGAGTCGACCACTCCCGGTAGATTTGGACTACCGCCTACAGACGATTTCAGATCACTGGCTGATCCACTGGATCTCAGGCAGGGGACTGTACCTTGGTGGCTGGGCCGGCAAGCTCTATCTCTTTATCTTCGGACCCCTGCTGTTTGGCGGGCTGCTTTTGCTTTGGCTTTTCTTCGTGGCGATGGTCCATGCGCCCACCTCTCTCGATTTCCTCAAGATCGGCGCGTCCTGGATGACCATCATAGCCGTCTGCTATTTGATCTTCGGCTGGCAGTTCCGTCTGGTCGCTAATCGGATTGCCCTCGCGCCCCTGTTACTACAACCTTTCGGAGCCCGCTACAACGACTATCTGCTGGAGCTGCGCCCAGATCCGGAGACGGAACGAAATACGCTTCACCTCGTGCGCTATGTCGCCAACTGTCCCATCTGCGCTGAGAAAGGTTGTGATACGGTGCGAATCGAATCCGGTCGTTTGGAGTTCTTCGGTCGTCTCGTCGGACGTTGCAACCGTTCACCGAACGAGCATGTATTTTCTTTCGATCATGTGACGCGACACGGGCGCTTCTTGCGTTGATCGAGATTGATTTGTCGTGCGCTATTTTCTCAATCGACTACGAAACCTGCCACCTTGAGTTGACGCAGATCAATTCGCTCCGAGCCGTCCGATCCGACACACGAGGAACCTGCCGCTGGACACCATCGCCGTCATCGACTTCGAGACCACCGGCCTGTCCCCGGCGCACGGCGAGCGCGCCACCGAGATCGCCGCCGTCCTGGTGCGCGAGGGCCGGATCGTCGACCGCTATCAGAGCCTGATGAACGCGGGCCGGCGCATCCCGCCCTTCATCGAGGCGCTGACCGGCATCAGCACCGCGATGGTTCGCCAAGCGCCGCCAGCCGAGCAGGTCATGGCCGAAGTCGCTGATTTCGTCGGCACGGTTCCGCTGGTCGCACACAATGCCGGCTTCGACAGCCGGTTCTGGGATGCGGAGTTAAGCCGGATCGGTCGTCAGCGCTGTCAGTCCTTCGTCTGCTCGATGCTGGTGGCCAGGCGCGTTATGCCCGAGGCCGCCAGTTACAAGCTCGGGTCGCTGGTGGCGATAGCCGGACTGCCGAGCGCCGCGCGGGCACACCGCGCCCTGGCCGATGCCGAGATGGCTGCGCATCTGACGCTCTATCTGGAGCGGGAGCTACAGCGCCGCTTCGGGCTGGCGACGGTCACATATGAACTGCTGGAGCGGATTCAGAAGGTGCCCAAGCGCGGGCTTCAGAGGTGCGTGGAGCGGTATGGTTCTTCATGCACCGGAGGCCAAGCTGAGGGATGAATGATGGAGCCTCACGGTTGCGCCACATCCTGATCGACTACGAGAGCCACCAGCCGCCGGACCTCGCGCCGGTTGCCGATGACGAGACCGCTGTGGTGATCTTCGTCGGCCCCCAGCAGCACCGCCTGCCGTTCACGCTCGTCGACGCGATGCAGCGGCTCGGCGCACGCGGGAGCTATGTCAAGGTCGCCAAGATGGGCCACAACGCGCTCGACTTCCACTTGGCTTTCTACCTCGGCGAGCGAATGCGTGACGATCCGGGCGGGGTCTTCCGCATCGTTTCGAAGGACAGCGGTTTCGATCCGCTCATTGTCCATCTCCAGGGGCGCGGCCTGGATGTGGCACGCTGGCTGGATCTGGACGGCGACACGCCCGGTGAGGCTTGAAGCGCCCGCCCCAGCTTCGGATACTGCCACGACATCCGCCATACGGGATATACACAATGACTTCCGAACAAAACACCCGCGTCACCGTCGTCGACATCCAGATGCCATTCCTGTCGATGGTCGTCTTCATGGTCAAGGCCGCCATCGCCTCGATCCCGGCGGTTTTCATCCTGACGGTCATCGCCTCGGTGTTCATGGCGATTCTGAGCGCCCTGTTCGGTTCAGGTCCGCGTTGACCGATGAAACCCGCCAAGGAACCCGTCACCCAGGCCGTGCGCGTGCTGCGCGCCGCCGGCGTGGCCTTCGAGGGCCACCCCTACACCTACGTCGAGGGCGGCGGCACGGCCCAGTTCGCGCGTGAACTCGGAGTCGACGAACATCTCGTCATCAAGACGCTGGTCATGGAGGACGAGCACCACCAACCCATGCTTGTCCTCATGCACGGTGATCGCCAGGTCTCGACCCAGGCACTGGCCCGTGCCATCGGCGTCAAGCGGGTCACGCCCTGCGATCCCAAGGTCGCCGACAAGCATTCGGGCTATCAGGTCGGCGGCACCTCACCGTTCGGCACCCGCCGCGCCATGCCGGTCTATTGCGAGCAGGGCATTGCCGATCTGCCGCGCCTCTATATCAACGGCGGCAAGCGCGGCTACATCATTTCACTGGCCACAGTGGATCTGCGGCGCGTGCTCCAGCCGACCCTGGTGAGCATGGCGGTCTGACGCTCGCAAGCCCTGGAGACAATGGAGACCTGGATGAAACGAATCGCCTGGATCATCGGCTTGCTCGCCCTGCTGCCGGCTCTCTGGATCGGCGCCGGCCCCTATCTTGCCGTGGCCGACATCGAGCGCGGGATCAACAACAAGGATTCCGAACGGCTCGCCGAGCGCGTCGACTTCCCGACCCTGCGCCAAAACCTCAAGGACCAGCTCAAGGTCACGATCCTCAAGAGCGCGGCCAAGGAACTGGAGGACAATCCGTTCGGCGCACTGGCCACCGGACTGGCCACCACGCTGGTCGATGGCCTCGTCGATGCCTTCATCACACCGGCCGGTCTGGCCAGCCTGATGGACGGTGAACGGCCGTCCATCGGCTCCATCCCATCACGCGCGGCGTCCAGCCCGGTGCAAACGCCCGAGCCGGATCAGGCACAGACACAAGACCGTGATCTCTTCAAGAACGCCCGCCACAGTTACGATTCCCCCTCCCTGAGCCGTTTTTCGGTCTGGGTTCCAGGCCAGGACGGCCGGGAGACGCGCTTCGTACTGCAACGCGATGGGCTTTCGTGGAAACTGGTCAATGTGATCTTGCCGCTCGATGAGACCTCCTGAGATGATCGACACGCCCAACCCAGAATCCACTGTCGCAACAGACGCCAAGCCCCAGAAGCCCCGGCTCGACCTGGCGGCCCTCTACCCGGCCTGCTTCAACTGGAAACAGCCGCGCCCGCTCAAGATCGGAATCTTTCATGATCTGCGCGCCGCTGGACACCCGCGTCCGGCCATCCATAAGGCTCTCGCCGTCTACTGCTCACGCGGGCGCTATCTGAAGGCGCTCCGTGCCGGAATGCCCCGCCTCGACCTCCAGGGCCAGCCGGTCGGCACCGTGACCGCCGACGAAGAAGCCGTGGCCAAGGCCAAGCTCGCCGGCACCTGGACACCGCCGAACCGTCCGGCCACCAACACCGTCTCCGCCGGACAGCCAACCCCCGACCTCCCCATCGACGCCCCACTCAGCGAGGACAACATCGTGACCGGACGCCTGGAACTGACCCTGAAGTTCTCCGACCTGCCCAAGCCAATGCCGGTCAAGAACGGGATGAAGATCGGCATCCAGACCGATTCGGCGCTGGTGGTGGCCACGCTGCCGCCGAAAGCCTGGAAGAAGCTGGAGCAGGCGCAAGCGGAGTGGCCGCAGTGGGTGGCGGCGCTCACCGGGAAGCTGGGGACGCGGGCCGGGGCCGATGGTGAGGCCGTGGTGGTGCTGGAGCAGCCGGCGTTGCAGGTGTTCGAGAAGAAGGCGAAGACCACCACCACATGAAACCACCCTCGCCCCCCGTCGTCTGGGAGATCGACATCCCGCTGGCGACCAACCCGCGTCTGCTCAAGACCTTGGCCCTGGTCTCGGGTCTGGCGGCGCTGATCTCCAGCCTCTTCATGAGCGTCATCCTGGGCGCCCAGGGCGACTGGGACGACATTCCACCCCTGGTGGGGATCTTGGCCTTGGTCGGCCTGGGACTGTTCGTCAGCTTTGTGCTGATCGCCCTGATCGTTTTCGGCAACCGTCTGCGCACGCGCTATACGCTCGATGCCCAGGGAATCCACCAGGAGACCATCGACCGCACCAGCCGACTCGTCAACCGGCTAACCGTACTCGGGGGCGCGGCGAGCGGACAACCCGGTCCGACGGGCGCCGGACTAACCGCTCGTGCTCGTGAAAGCGAGCGGCTCGATTGGCGTGGCCGCTTCAGCCTCCAGGTCCAGCCGCGCGCCCATCGGCTGATCTTCCGCAACGCCTGGCGACCGCTGATGGAGGTCTACTGCACACCCGAGAATTTCGCGCAGGTCGAGGCCCTGGCACGACACTTCATGCACCGGCATCACACATCCGAGCGCACGCCGGCGCGCTCGCCCCTGCCGTCCTATCTGGGACACTCGGTGCTGATCCTGCTGGCGGCCTTCATGCTGTTCACCGTGCACGACGAATTCGATCTGGACCTGTTCGCGCCGATCCTGGTCATGGCCTTCGCGCTGGCCACGCTGTGGCTGATCCCGCTGTTCGGCTATGTCGTGCTGCTGGTCAATGCCGGTATCCTGGTGTCGCTGGTGCTGGCCGCCCTGGAAGAACGGACCTCCTACATCCGCCCCCAGGAGCGCTATCGTCACTACGAGGTCTTCTCGGATGCCGACTGGGCGTTGCTCGGCTTCAGCCTGCTGGCGCTGGGCTATCTGTCCTGGCTGGCGTGGCGGGCGGCGCGCGGACGCTTGCTGTCGCGGCTGATGCGCGATCAAGACGATCTGACCGGCTCGGGCGACTGAGGCGTTGCGAACACGATCATGCTAGACCACTGGAGAACAGGACACATGCCATTCACGACACTGTCACGCGGGGCGCTGTGGAGCCTGCTGCTCACGTTCCTGCTGTTCGGGACCGTTCAGGCCGATCCCATCGCCGAGGTTGAGCGGATCCTCGACGACATTCGCCAGGATCAGCCGGTGCCGCGCCTGGACTATCTGCACCCTGTCACGCCCATGAATCCCGGATGTGCGCTCTTCGAGGGTCAGTACGGCACCGTCACCCTCCAGGTCGAGACCCATCCCGACAGTCCGCGTGTCGCCTCGCTCCTGCTCCGGATCCCCGGCCCGGATCAGACCCGCCCCCTGCTCCCGACTGTCGCGCGCGTACTCGGAGCACCGCACAGTCAGGATCGAAGCCAGTCGAGTTATAGCTGGGACTGGCCCGAGTATCGCACCGCCTCGCTCCACTATGCCCCCGGCGGATCCGGCGTACCGGGCCAGACGATCGTGTCGCTGTTCTATCGCTAGCCGCTCCGGCTGACCGGACCATCGAGGACATCCCCATGTGCACTGACACCGCTTCAGATCCGCCCACGCTCCGCGACCGCTATCACGGAGCCCTGCTCGGTCTGGCAGCCGGGGACGCACTCGGCACCACGCTGGAGTTCACCCGTCCCGGTACCTTCGCGCCGATCACGGACATGGTCGGCGGCGGTCCCTTCCGGCTCGCCCCCGGCCAGTGGACCGACGACACCTCGATGGCGCTGTGTCTGGCCGAGAGCCTGATCGAATGCCGGGGCTTCGAGGCCGCCGATCAGATGCGCCGCTACCGGCGCTGGCGGGACGAGGGCTATTGGAGCAGTACCGGGCGCTGCTTCGATATCGGTAACACCGTGGCCGGTGCCCTGAACCGCTTCATCGACACCGGCGATCCCTTCGCCGGCGCGACTGATCCCCACACCGCCGGCAACGGCTCGCTGATGCGTCTGGCTCCGGTACCACTGGCCTTCGCCTGTGATCCGGTCGCTGCCGTGGAACAGGCCGGACGGATGTCGCGCACCACCCATGGAGCGGACGAGGCGGTCGATGCCTGCCGCTACTACGCCGGACTCCTCATCGGCGCCCTCCAGGGCGTGGAGAAATCCGTGCTGCTCGCACCGCACTTCGCCCCCGTGGGCGTCGACTGGAACCAAACACCCCTGGCTCCCGCCATCGCCACGATCGCCGCCGGTTCCTTCAAGGAGCGCCATCCCCCGACCATCCGGGGCACCGGCTATGTGGTCCAGGCGCTGGAAGCAGCGCTGTGGGCCTTCCACACCAGCGACAGCTTCGCAGACGGGGCGCTCAAGGCGGTCAATCTGGGTGAGGATGCCGATACCACCGGGGCCATCTATGGCCAGTTGGCCGGCACCTACTATGGCGTGGCGGCGATTCCCCCACACTGGCGGATCCGACTGACTCACGCCGAGGCCATCGCCCGTCTGGCCGATGGGCTGCTGGAGCTGGCGGGACTGGAGGCGACGGATTAAGGCCTGAGTTGACACCCATGACGACTTCTTGCCGGCTCGACTGTCGGCGACGTGCGGACTGAAGTATAACCACCGCTGTCACGTCCAATCGCCAGAGGCTCTATCCATGCCCACACTCCGCCTGCTGACCAACGTCGAGATCGCTCCCGAGTCCCGCCCCGCGCTGCTGGCCCGTGCCTCGCGCACGGTCGCTGAGCTTCTTGGCAAGCCCGAGTCCTATGTCATGGTGATCCTGGAGAGCGGGCGCGACCTGCTGTTTGCAGGGACGGCTGATCCGGCCGCCTATCTGGAACTCAAGAGTCTGGGCCTGCCTGAGTCGCGGACAGCGGAGTTCTCGCGCGCCCTCTGTGGTCTGCTCAACGAAACGCTGGCCATCCCGCCGGAGCGGGTCTACATCGAGTTCGCCGCCCCGCCCCGGCATCTGTTCGGCTGGAACAACGCGACCTTCTGATATCCTCATCTCATGCGGTCAAACGAACATCCGATGCCTGACGCCACACCGGCCGCCCGTCTGCGTGCCCTGCTCGCCCGCGATCAGCTCCAGCTGATGCCTTGCTGCTTCGATGCGCTCTCGGCGCGCCTGATCGAGCAGGCCGGCTTTCCGCTGACCTTCATGAGCGGCTTTGCCGTCTCCGCCGCGCGACTGGCGCTGCCAGATACCGGCCTGATCACCGTCACCGAGATGCTCGATCATGGACGCTCGATCTGTCAGGCCGTCGACATCCCGGTCATCGGCGACGGCGACACCGGACACGGCAACCCGGCCAACGTGCGCCGCACCGTCGAGCAGTATGCCGCCGCCGGCTTTGCTGGGATCATGATCGAGGATCAGGTCGCGCCCAAGCGCTGTGGACATACCGGCGTCAAGGCGGTGGTGGAGCGTTCGGAAGCGCTACGACGTATCCGGGCCGCCGTCGAGGCCCGTGAGGCCGGCGCGGATCTGGTGCTCGTGGCCCGCACCGATGCACGCAGTGCGGTGGGACTCGACGAAGCGCTATGGCGCTTGCAGGCATTCGCTGATCTGGGGGCCGAGGTGCTGTTTCTGGAAGCGCCGCGCGATGAACAGGAAATGGAGCGCTTCTGTCGTGCGGTGCCCGGCTGGGCGATGGCTAACATGCTGGAGGACGGTCTGACACCCTGGCTGCCGCCCGAACGCCTGGCCGAGATGGGCTATCGGCTCGCGGCCTATCCGCTGAGTCTGCTCAGTAGTGCCGTGGCGGCGATGCAGGGCGCGCTGGCCGATCTTCAGGCCGGACGTGCGCCGCAAACGCGCGTCTCCTTTGGCGAGCTACGCCGGATCGTCGGCTTCGACGACTATGAAGCCTTCCTGGATCGCTATACCGAGTAGGCTCTGGGCCGCTTGGTTCAGCCGTCAGCACAGCCGACACGCCGTCGCGTCAGTGATCCGAGTCTGACCGGTAATGATCAGAAATCCTTGTCCTTTGCCTCAGGCGCCGGTGAGTCCTCGTGCCACAGCGCCATGTCCCGCACATTTTTCTGCACCGCCACCGCCGCAAACAGGCTGAGGATGAAGGACATCGCATAGAAGCCTTTTTCACTGGGCGCGAAGGAGGCATTCCAGAGACCAACGGCCAGCAGCAACACCGCTAATCCGAGCGACAGCCAGCACAGACCGAAATAGAGTCCCGTCACCGGAAGGCCTTCGAGTCGATCCCGCACCGATTTTTGCAGCGACACCGCCGAGAACAGGCCGTACATCAGCAGCGTGAAGTAGTAGCCCTTTTCATTGAGCGGCATCTGCGCGTTCCACAGGCCGATCAGGTAGGCCAGCGCACCGATGAACAAGGCGGCCCAAGAGGCACCGATGAAGGCGCTGGTCGGTCGTTGTGCCGGCGGTGATTTCATAGCCGTCCCCGAAAGTCTGTATCAATGGGTGGCCTTGAGCGGCGTCACCCTGGGTGTCGGTTCGCTCACCACCGGATCCGGCTCGGACTCCACCGGCTTGCCCTTGAGGATCAACTCGACCTCACGCGCATGACGCGCCAGATGCACCGTCAGCGTCTCCAGATCGTCATCGGGCAGGCTCGGCAACACCGACCCGGCGCGCAGCCAGTCGGCCAAGCGCTCGGCGTTCTCCAGAATCCGGTCATAGGCTTCAGCGGCCTTCTTGTCGGCGGTGCGCAAGCGTTCCACTCCCCGGCGGTCACGGACGATGTATTCGATTTCGATCATGGCGGTCGTGTCTCTCTGTTGGTCTGAAGTGCGCGTATCGCCCGCTGGTTCGCCGCCCCTGATCGTGTTCCGCCCGGCCACGCATCAAGCGGCGTTTTCCATCCACGCTCAACGTTCGCGCTGCGCGGTCTCGCGAACCCAATCGGCGCGAGCGTAACCATTGCCTGGAAATTCTTTTTGTAGCGTGGTTTCCTGCCGTACCAGCCGGCGGGCAAGAGCGGCAAGCGCCGCCAGTTCGGTTTCGCTGCGCACCTCCAGCGGCGCCACCAGACTGATACCCGTCGCCCACTTTAACTGCTCCAGTCGCCACGACGGCGCAACCTCCATGTCAATGCCCTCCGCCGTCAACCGCTGACGAATCGTGCATATCCGTTGGTCATGCCGCTGCGCCTCGTCGGAAGGTTCTCGGCAGGTGTAACTCACCAGTTTTTTCCGGGAGGTGCCGACCCGCCGGTAATTCTTCTTCAGCCCTTCAGTCAGCCAGTCGTCCTGTGGCCCTGGCCCGGCTTCCTGCCATGCCCGGCCTTCGATGGCGACGGCATAGACATGACGCGGGTGCTGCCACCAGACGATAATCCGCCGGCCATTCAGGATGAAACCGACGTCATCCCACCACGACAGGCGATCGGGCGGCGTTTCCTGATAACTGTGCGGGATATACAGTCCGCCCGGACTCAACCGCCAAGGATGATTACGATGGTATTGCTGCTGCATGCGCGTGAGCAATTTGTGTTTTTTGAGCTGTGTCAGCGAATAGACCATGGCGAAACCGGCGATGAATAAAGAGCAGGACGGCGCTTCAGTCCGGGGCGATGGTCGCCTCTCCCCGCCGCGCCGTGATCCAGAGAAAGCGTTCACCGCCGATCTCGTGCCGGTCAGCCTGCTCGATCTCCAGTCCCGCCGCCGTCAGTTGCGCGGCCAGTTCCAGCATGGCGCGGCAGAAGTCCATCCCAGTGACCGTCCAGCTGCACTCAAGGAGTGCGGCTGAAGGTATCACAGTTGAGTCAAAGCCAAGCAGTCAACGCTTTCTGCTGTCTGCAGCAAGACTCAGGCGCCTGTGTGCAGATACTCCAGCACACGGGTGTCGAGCCAGTAGTGCGGTCTCCAGGGCCAAGTTCCGGCGACGAACCCAACATGCCCGCCGTGCGCGGCCAGTTCGAGCGTCACGCCGGGACCGAGTTCATGCGCCCAGGGAATCGTCGTGGGGAACATGAAGGGATCATCCGCCGCCTGGAGGATGAGCGTGGGCGTGTGGATGCCGGCCAGAAAGGGCCGACAACTGGCGCGGGTGTAGTAGTCGAAGACGCCCGCGAAGCCGTTGAGCGGCGCGGTGATCCGGTCGTCGAACTGGTTGAAGTCGCGGATGGCGTCCAGGTCGACATCCAATGGGAAGGGGCGCTCGGCGAACTTGCGCCGTAGACTGGCCTTGAGCTTGCCCAGCAGATGGCGCCGGTAGAGGCGCGAGCCGCCCAGATCCAGCCGCAACATCGCATCGCGCAGCACGAAGGGCACCGAGACGGCTACCGCGCGTTGCAGCCGTGGCGCGGGTGTCTCGCCCAGATACTTGAGCAGCAGGTTGGCCCCGAGTGAGAAGCCGATCGCCGCCGGCGGCGCGCCCTCGGGATCGCGGCTCAAGACCTCCAGCACCTCGGCCAGATCCGCGCTTGCGCCCGAGTGGTAGGCGCGATCGAGCCGGTTCGGTTCCTCCGAGCACCCGCGCAGAAACAGGAAGATCGGCTGGAAGCCGCCACGCGCGAGCGCCCGCATCAGACTCCCCGCATAGTGCGACTCCAGGTTGCCTTCGAGACCATGGATCACCAGCACCCGTGGACCGGATGACGCACCCAGTGCCAGATCGATGAAATCGCCATCGGCCAGTTCGATCCGGCGCCGTGTCAGCGCCAGGCGCGGACGGCGGCGCATCAGGCTGGGCCAGAGGGTCTGGAGATGAGGACCGGGCAGCCACCAGGCCGGACGGAAGCGGCTTGTCGTGAGGCGGCTCGTGGTGCGCGGTGTAGTCATGCAAGAGCCTTGCTGGTCATGGCGATTCGGGTTCCGCTGGAGAGGCTGAGTATCACTGGCGCAGTCCCACGACCACGACCACGACCACGACCACGACCACGACCAGCGCCATTCGCTCGATGGACTCAGGCCAGCCAAGGGAAGCCGCCCGTGCGGCCAGGACTGGCCGCGCATATGGGCAATCGATCCAGCGGCCGGAGGGCGTCGCCGCTACCCAAGATTTCACGCGACTACAGACGCGACTACAAAATCGTTTAGTACCCCAAAAATGCAAAACGGCTAGCTGATTTCTCAGCTAACCGCTTGATTTTATTGGTCGGGGCGAGAGGATTTGAACCTCCGACCACCTGAACCCCATTCAGGTGCGCTACCAGGCTGCGCTACGCCCCGTTGGAAAGAAGCGGAATCATACGCCGTCAGCCGACCGGCGTCAACGCCGAAGCACATGCAGGATCTCTTCGAGTTCGAGCCGCATCTGCCTCAGGATCTGATGAGTCTGACTGAGATCCTGTTTGGCGCCCTCGCCGCTGAGCTGCTGACGGGCGCCGCCGATGGTGAACCCCTGCTCATAGAGCAGATTGCGGATCTGGCGCACCATGAGCACGTCATGACGTTGATAGTACCGGCGATTGCCGCGCCGCTTGACCGGCTTGAGCTGCGGAAACTCCTGCTCCCAGTAACGCAGCACATGCGGCTTGACGCCGCACAGCTCGCTGACCTCGCCGATGGTGAAATAGCGCTTGCCGGGGATCGGCGGCAGTTCGCCGTCGCTCGCTCCGATCAGGCTATCGCTCGGTTCCCGCATAGGCTTCCACCCTCGACTTGAGCTTCTGGCCCGGACGGAAGGTCACGACACGCCGGGCGGTGATGGGGATCTCCTCGCCGGTCTTGGGATTGCGCCCGGGGCGCTCTTTCTTCTCGCGCAGATCGAAGTTGCCGAACCCGGACAGCTTGACCTGCTCGCCGCGTTCCAGAGCGGCGCGGATCTCCTCGAAGAACATCTCGACGATGTCCTTGGCCTCGCGTTTGTTCAGGCCAAGCTCTTCGAACAAATGCTCGGCCATATCGGCTTTGGTCAAGGCCATACCGGTTCAATCCCTCAAGCGTGCATCGAGTTCAGCAGTCAGGCGCTCCAGGATCCGCCCCACCGTCGTATCTATGATTTCGTCTGTAAGTGTCTGAGAAGACGACTGTAAAATCAATCCTAAAGCGAGACTTTTTCGACCTGTTTCGATGTTCTGGCCAGTGTAGACATCGAACAGGATCAGGTCGCGCAGCAGGTCCGAGGCGGCCGAACGGATGCACTGCTCGACCGCTTCGTAGCTGACCCCTTGGTCGACCAGAATCGCCAGATCGCGCCGGATACCGGGATAGCGTGAGATCTTGGCGTAGCGCGGCAGTACGCCCGGTGTCAGCGGCGCCAGATCGAGTTCGAACACGAACACGTCGCCGGTCAGATCGAGCTGCGCGGCGAGTGCCGGATGCAGCATCCCGATCAGGCCGACCGTCTGACCGTCGCGCTCGACGCGCGCGGTCTGGCCCGGATGCAGCGCCGGATGCTCGGCCGGCACGAAGCGGAAAGACGCCGGCGCGCCGGTCTGGGTCAGCAACGCCTCGACATCGGCCTTCAGATCGAAGAAATCAACGCCCTGCTCTTTCTGGCTCCACTGCTCCGGCAGCCGGTCGCCGACCACCAGGCCGGCGATCCCCGGCGTCTGGGTCAGCCCCTCGGAGCCGAAGCGAAAACGCAGTCCGCTCTCGAAGATCCGCACGCGCTCCATCTGCCGCGCCTGATTGTAGACAGCGGTTTGCAGCAGTCCGGGCCAGAGGCTGGTGCGCATGACCGAGAGTTCGGCGCTGATCGGATTGGCCAACTTGAGCGTCTCGACACCCGGCTCGACCAGTTCCTGGATCTCGGGACTGACGAAGCTGTAGGTGATGACCTCCTGGAATCCGCGATCGACCAGTGCCAGTCGCGCGCGGTCGAGTTCGAAGCGGGTCTCCGAATCGGACTGAGTCGCCGAGGCCGAGCTGGCATGACTGACCGGGATCAGGTCATAGCCGTGGATACGCCCGATGTCGGCGATCAGATCGACCTCCTGCACCAGATCGAAACGTGCACTCGGCGGCGTGACCTGCCAGCCGTCATTGCATCGCTCGACGGTCATGCCGAGCCGTTCGAGGATGTCCTCAATGGTCTCACTGGGCAGTTGCAGTCCCAGAATCCGCGCCACTCGCTCGGCGCGCAGATGCAGCGGCGTCGGGCGCGGCAGATGTTCGGTTGCGCTGACTTCGCACACCGGCCCCGGCTCGCCGCCGACGATGTCGAGCAGCAAGCGCGTGGCACGCTCGATGGCGCGCACCTGGAGTTCGGGATCGACGCCACGCTCGAAACGGTGCGAGGAATCGGTGTGCAGCCCGTAGCTGCGCGCCTTGCCGCTGACGGCCAGCGGGGCGAAGAAGGCGCTTTCGAGCAGGATGTCGCGCGTCTCGTCACCGACGCCCGACTCGGCGCCGCCCATGATGCCGGCGAGCGCGACCGGGCGCTCGGCATCGGCGATGACGAGCGTGTCGGCGCGCAGGGTCGCCTGTTCGCCGTTGAGCAGCGTCAGCGTCTCGCCCTCGCCGGCCATCCGCACCCGGATCTCGCCCGCGAGCTTGGCCAGATCGAAGCCGTGCATCGGCTGACCGAGTTCGAGCAGCACATAGTTGGTGACATCGACCACCGGGCTGATGGCGCGAATGCCGCCGCGCCGCAGCCGCTCGCGCATCCACAGCGGCGTGCTCGCGCTGGGATCGATGCCACGGATGACGCGGCAGACATAGCGCGGGCAGGCTTCGGGCGCCTGCAACTGGACCGGGAAGCGCTCATCCGTGGTCGGCGCGACCGGCTCAATAGCGACCGGCGTCAGAGGCACGCGATTGATGACCGCGACCTCGCGCGCCAGCCCCGCCAGCCCGAGACAGTCGCCGCGATCCGGGGTCAGATCGACCTCGATGCACTGATCGTCGAGCGCCAGCCAGGCACGGAAATCCTCGCCCAGGGGCGCGTCGGCGGGCAGCGGCAGGATGCCGTCGGAGGACTCGGCCAGACCCAGTTCGCTCGCCGAGCAGATCATGCCGAACGACTCGACCCCGCGCAGCTTGGCGCGCTTGATCTTGAAATCCCCCGGCAGACAGGCGCCGATGGTCGCCACCGGCACCTTCATGTCCGCCGCGACATTGGCCGCGCCGCAGATGATCTGGAGCGGGGCGTCCTCGCCGACATCGACCGAGCAGACACGCAGCTTGGCGGCGTCCGGATGCGGCTCGACGCTGAGCACATGGCCGACCTTGACCCCACTGAAAACAGGCGCCGCCGGTTCGACCGCGTCGACCTCCAGCCCCGCCATGCTGAGTTGATCGGCCAGGCGCTGGGTATCGACCGGCGGGTTCACCCATTCGCGCAGCCATGCCTCACTGAATCGCATGTCCCACTCCCCACCCCGACGCCTGCTCGGCCTCGGGCAAAATGAAAACCAGATGATTGGTGTCTGACCCCGACGGACGGCGCAGGCGCGGCTCGATCCGGTCGCCTGTCACGCCACGCTCAACGGAACTGACGCAGATAGCGCAGATCGTTGTCGAAGTTGAGCCGGATGTCGTCGATGCCGTAGCGCAGCATGGCCAGCCGCTCCACGCCCATGCCGAAGGCATAGCCGAGATGACGCTCCGGATCGATGCCGACATGGCGGAAGACCTCGGGATAGACCATGCCGCAGCCGAGCACTTCCAGCCAGCCGGTCTGCTTGCAGACGCGGCAGCCATCGCCGTCACACATCACGCACTGGATGTCGACCTCCGCCGAGGGTTCGGTGAAGGGGAAGTAGGACGGCCGGAAACGCAGCTTGAGATCGCGCTCGAAGAAATTGGTCAGGAAATCGTAGAGCACGCCCTTGAGATCGGCGAAGCTCACCTGCTCGTCGACCAGCAACCCCTCGACCTGATGGAACATCGGGGTATGGGTCAGATCCGAGTCGCAGCGATAGACGCGCCCCGGAGCGATTACCTTGAGCGGCGGCGCCTGTTCTTCCATCACCCGGATCTGCACCGGCGAGGTGTGGGTGCGTAGCAGCCGCTCGGCATCGAAATAGAAGGTGTCGTGCATCGCCCGCGCCGGATGGTGCTCGGGGATGTTGAGCGCCTCGAAGTTGTGATAGGCGTCTTCGACCTCGGGGCCTTCGACCACGGCAAAACCGGCGTTGGCGAACAGCCGCTCGATGCGCCGTAGCGCACGGGTGACGGGATGCAGTCCGCCGGGCGCCTGTCCGCGTCCGGGCAGGGTGACGTCGATGCGCTCGGCGGCCAGACGTGCGGCGAGCGCGGTCTGTTCGAGCGCGGACTTGCGCGTCTCGATTGCCTGCTGCACGGCGTCCTTGGCCTGATTGATGGCTTGGCCGGCGGCTGGACGCTCGGCCGGCGGCAGGGTGCCGAGTTGCTTGAGCAGGGCGGTCAGCTCACCGCTCTTGCCCAGATAGCGCACGCGCACCTGATCGAGCGCCGTTGCATCGGCAGCCTGGGCGACGGCCTGGATCGCGGCCTCCTGGAGCGACTGGATACCGAGCGCGGTCTGTTCGGCCATGGTGGTCTCCGGAAAATCGACTCCCTGGCTTCGCGGCACCCAAGATAGACGCCGGGCGGGGAGCGGAACGGATCAAAGCAAAGAGGGAAAGACCTCGGCCTTTCCCTCTGTGTCGACAGCGGCTGGCGCCGGATCAGGCCAGGGCGGCCTTCGCCTGCTCAGCCAGCGCCGCGAAGGCGACGCTGTCGTGATAGGCGATGTCGGCGAGCATCTTGCGGTCGACCTCGACGCCGGCCTTCTTCAGCCCGTCGATCAGACGGCTGTAGGACAGACCGTTGTCACGCGCGGCGGCGTTGATACGGGCGATCCAGAGCGCGCGGAATTCGCGCTTTTTCTGACGACGGTCACGATAGGCGTACTGGCCGGCCTTGATGACCGCTTGCTTGGCGACCCGGAAGACTTTGCTTCGGGCGCCATAATAGCCCTTGGCCTCTTCGAGGATCTTCTTGTGCCGCGCGTGGGCGGTGACGCCGCGTTTGACTCTTGGCATTCTCTACTCTCCGGTCTGGGGTTCAGTGCAATCTAGCAGTACGGAATCATGCGCCGCGCGGCACGCAGATCCGACTTGTGGATGCGCTGAGGCGCACGCAGTTGACGCTTACGCTTGGTCGACTTCTTGGTCAGGATGTGACGACGGTGCGAGGCGTTGCACTTGACACCACCGGAGGGCGTGCGCTTGAAGCGCTTCGCGGCTCCTCGATTGGACTTGATCTTGGGCATGGGACTGGATGACTCCGCTATTTGCCGATGATTGTGAGGCGACGACGCACGCGAACCCCGATGAAACCGAGAACGCATCGGGCGCCGCCTGGGCGCCCGATGACTGACTCGATTCGACCTGGGAGATCAGGACGGCTCGCGTGCCGGAGCGTCGCTATTTCTTCTTGGGACCGAGCACCATGACCATCTGCCGGCCTTCCATGAGCGGCTGCTGTTCGACGATGCTCACCTCGACCAGGTCGTTCTCGATACGCCGGAGCAGCTCCAGCCCGAGTTCGCGGTGGGCATGTTCGCGCCCACGAAAGCGCATGGTGACCTTGGCCTTGTCCCCTTCGTTGAGGAAACGGGTCAGGTTGCGTAGTTTGACCTGATAGTCTCCCTCGTCCGTCCCTGGGCGAAACTTGATTTCCTTGATCTGGACCTGCTTCTGCTTTTTCTTGGCCTCGTTCTTCTTCTTCTTCTGATCGAAGAGAAACCGACCGAAATCCATCAAACGACACACCGGAGGTTCGGAGGTCGGCACGATCTCGACGAGATCCAGGCCCGCCTCCTCGGCCATGGCGATGGCCTCACGGGTGTTGACGACTCCAACCTGATTTCCATCCGCGCCGATCAGCCGGACTTCCGGGATGTTGATCTCTCTGTTGACGCGGTTTCTCTTTGGCGCGGCGATAGCAGGTATCCTCCAAAAACTCGAATAAACACGGCCCGGGCAAATTGGCCGATGGCGCGATTCGCCTCTAACCGTCCATCAATGGATGCGGTTCGCGACGTCCTGGCTCAAGCGCTCGATGAAGGCATCGAGGCCGAAGGAGCCGAGATCCTGACCCTGGCGGTCGCGGACCGACAATGAGCGGGTCTCGACCTCGCGATCTCCGACCACGAGCAGATAGGGAACCCGCTGCAGGGTGTGCTCGCGGATTTTAAAGCCGATCTTCTCGTTTCTCAAGTCGAACTCGGCGCGGAAGCCCTTGTCGCGCAAGGTCTTAACGACCTCCTTGACATAGTCGGCCTGACGGTCGGTGATATTGAGCGCCACCGCCTGCACCGGCGCCAGCCAGACGGGCAGCAGACCGGCATAGTGTTCGATCAGGATGCCGATGAAGCGCTCGACCGAGCCGAGGACGGCACGATGGATCATCACCGGCGTCTGCTTGCTGTTGTCCTCGGCGATGTAGTGCGCACCGAGACGGCCGGGCATCGAGAAATCGACCTGGATGGTACCGCACTGCCAGGCGCGTCCGATGCTGTCGCGCAGGGTGAACTCGATCTTGGGGCCATAGAAGGCGCCCTCGCCCGGCTGGATGCGGTAGGTCAGCCCCTTGTCGTCGAGTGACTGGGCGAGCGCCGCCTCGGCCTTGTCCCAGAGTTCGTCAGCGCCGACACGCTGGTCGGGACGCAGCGACAGAGCCAGCTCGATGTCGTCGAAGCCGAAGTCACGATAGGTCTCGAACACCATGTCGATCAGGGTCGCAACTTCAGACTGAAGCTGGTCTTCGGTGCAGAAGACGTGGGCATCGTCCTGGGTGAAGCGGCGCGCGCGCATCAGGCCGTGCAGGGTGCCGGACGGCTCGTTGCGATGCACCACGCCGAACTCGGCCAGCCGCAGCGGCAGGTCGCGATAGCTCTTGAGTCCCTGATTGTAGAGCTGGATGTGACCGGGGCAGTTCATCGGCTTGATAGCGAAGTCGCGATCGTCGAGCTGAGTGGTGAACATGCCGCCGGCGAATTTGTCCCAGTGGCCGGAGCGCTCCCACAGCGAGCGGTCGAGCACCTGCGGGGTCTCGATCTCCTGATAGCCGTACTCGTCGAGCTTCTCGCGCATGTAGGCTTCGGCGAGCCGGTAGACCACGCGACCCTTGGCGTGCCAGAAGGCCATGCCGGGCGCTTCGTCCTGGAAGTGGAACAGATCGAGCTGCTTGCCGAGCTTGCGATGATCGCGCTTCTCGGCCTCTTCCAGGCGGTGCAGATAGGCGTTGAGTTCCTTCTTGTCGCGCCAGGCGGTGCCGTAGAGGCGTTGCAGCATGGCGTTGCGCGAGTCGCCGCGCCAGTAGGCGCCGGCGAGCTTCATCAGCTTGAAGCCGTTGCCGAGCTTGCCGGTGCTCGGCAGGTGCGGGCCGCGACAGACGTCGAACCAGTCGCCCTGGCGGTAGATGGAAACCGCTTCGCCGGCCGGGATGATGTCGTCGATGATCTCGACCTTGTAGTGCTCGCCCAGCTCGGCAAAGACGCGCTTGGCTTCCTCGCGATCCATGACCTCGCGCACGATGGGCAGATCGCGCTTGACGATCTCGTGCATGCGTTCTTCGATGCGCTCCAGATCGGCGGGCGTGAAGGGTTCGTCGCGGGCGAAGTCGTAATAGAAGCCGTTTTCGATCGCCGGACCGATGGTGACCTGGGTGCCCGGATAGAGCTCCTGCACGGCCTGCGCCATCACATGAGCGGCGTCGTGGCGCAGCAGTTCGAGCGCGGTCTCCTCGTCCTTGCTGGTGACGATGGCCAGCTCGGCATCGTGATCGATGACATGGGAGGTGTCGACGAGCCGACCGTCGACGCGACCGGCGAGCGCGGCCTTGGCCAGACCCGGGCCGATGGCGGCGGCGACGTCATGGACGCTGACGGGCTGCTCGAAAGAGCGCTGGGAGCCATCGGGAAGCGTAATCAGAGGCATCTTGGATCCTGGGTTTCAGTGGCGATCGATACGAGGGATCGCGTGAGTCTTTCGAGACGCCCGGCATCGGGGATCGATGCTACACTGACGCGGCTCGAAATGCGGGCAATAAAAAAGCTGCCAGCTTTCAGCGAAAGACTCTCAGCCGGTTTTCATGCTGAAAGCTGATCGCTGAAAGCTGGCAGCCGGTGTTGGTAGGCGCGATTGGACTCGAACCAACGACCCCCACCATGTCAAGGTGGTGCTCTAACCAACTGAGCTACGCGCCTGTCGTCAAGAGACCGCCATAATACAGGCCGATTCCGACGGCTGCAAGTCTTTTTTCGAACCAATCGAGTAACACCCTCGCTTGGCGCTCCTCCCGCCAACGTGAGGCCTGATCCGGCGCGCCTCATGGGGGCCACAAAATGTCGCGAAATGTCAATCGAGCGTCCGGTCGATTCGACATAATCGCCGAGCCGTCTCTTGATCATCGGGCTAAACCTATGCGCGGGTACATTGCACGAGAGTCGCCATGAGCAAACTATCCGAGAAACTCAAGGAAGAATTCCATGCGCTGCTACCGCCGGCGATCTTCTTCTTCGTCGCGCTACACCTTGTTGCCTTCGTCCGGGTCTTGATGCTGAAGGGGACCGGGATCGCAGTCGGCACCTCCGCCTCCGTAACGCTCGCGGCCTTGATCATTGCCAAGGCGGTTCTCATCGCGGACTTGCTGCCATTCATCAATCGCTATCCTCACAAACCGCTCGTATACAACGTCGCCTGGAAAACCACGATCTACTTTCTGGTAGCCGCGTGTGTCCATTACCTGGAGCGGCTCGTTGACTACTGGCGGGAGTCCGGTGGA
>NZ_JABZEO010000011.1 GCF_013385175.1 Allochromatium humboldtianum
AGGCGATTCAGGAAGCGCGGCGCCCGGTAGCGCGTCTTCCGAGACCGACGTGCCCGGCGGTAGTGACGCCGCAGCGTCAGCGCCTCCCGGATCGCCTGACCGCGATGCGCCAGTTCTCCGAACCACAGCCCATGCTCCAGGCGCTCGACCGCGCCCGTGTCCGCATCGCCGGTTTCGGATTCGCGCACCAGGGCCAACCCCGTGACGCGACTGCCCGGATCGAGCTTCAGGCGCAGCGGTTGCAGCGCCCCGCCGAGCCGATCTTTCAGCCGAAGGGTGAACGGCGCCAGACGCACCACCACCGCCCGTCCGCGTTCCAGCAACAGCCGCGCGCGTTTCTCCGTGCACGGCATCAGTGGTTTCTTCTGTTTGTCGAGTACGAATACAGCCATTTCCAGTCCTACCCTTACGGGCCTGGTGACGGGGCTTTACAGCCCGCTCCCCTCGGGAAGGTCTGCAACCGGCTCCCGCCTCGCAGCGGCGATCAGAACCTTCGGCGCTTTACCTTTCGCCTGCATGATCCTGATCTTCCAGAGTCCGGGACTGAGGAAGCATCCCGGAGTGGGTCTCAACGACCTGTTGCAAACGGAGCGGATGTTCACCGCTGTCCCTGGTCAACCCGGCTTGCGAGTCGCCTCACAAGCCCCCGCCTTCAGGCGGGGGTAGTTGACTGCAAGAAATTCCTCGCGTCAGGCAATCAGATTGAATCCCCAGCCGACCAGCGTGAAGGCCACCGCCAGCACCCCGACAAACAGCGCCAGCGCCGGCCAGCGGATGACCTTACGCAGAATCAGCATCTCGGGCAAGGACAGCGCGGCGACACTCATCATCAGGGCCAAGGTCGTACCGACCGCAACCCCCTTGGTCAACATCGCCTCGGCCACCGGGATGACGCCGGTGGCGTTCGAGTAGAGCGGAATCCCCAGCAGTACCGCTGCAGGGACCGTATACCAGGTCTCGCCGCCCAGATGACGGCTCACCCAGTCTGCGGGCACGAAACCGTGGAAGAGCGCCCCCACGCCGATCCCGATCAACACCCACAGCCACAGCCGGCGCAGGATCTCGCGCACCTCGGCGAGCGCCTGACGATGACGTCCCCGCAGACTCCGATCCGGCTCGACGCGATTGGCCTCGCCCAGACGGATCTTCCAGACATAATCCTCGACCCAGCGCTCGGGCCGAAACCGCTGCATGACGATCCCGCCGAACCAGGCCACCGTCAGACCGGCGAGCACATAGAGCGTGGTCAGCTTCCAGCCCAGCACCCCGACCAGGATGACGACGGCCACCTCGTTGATCATCGGGCTGGCGATCAGGAACGAAAAGGTCACGCCCAGCGGAATCCCGGCCTCGACGAAGCCGATGAACAGCGGCACCGAGGAACAGGAACAAAAGGGCGTGACCGCACCCAGCGTGACCGCCATCCCGCGCGCCTGCCAGTCAGGACGCCCGCGCACGAACTCGCGCACCCGCTCTGGCGAGAGCATGGCGCGCAGCAGACCCATCACATAGATGACGACGACCAGGAGCACGAAGATCTTGGCCACGTCCATGACGAAAAAATGAACCGCCGCGCCCAGGGCCGAGGCCGGCTCCAGATGCAGCAGCCGGAAGGCGATCAGTGCGCCGAGTGCGTCGAACATCGTATTCAGGCTTCGGTTTCTGTAGCGAGGCCGAGGCGCGTGGGTCGATTCGACATCGCCGCCAGCGCGCGCGTCCTCGATGAAGGGTGATTGGGTATGCGCGACCGCGACCGTCTCGCGCAGGATGGTGCGGATCCAGTCCGGCAAATTGGGATGCAAACGATAGTGTATCTGTTCCTACCAGGATCGATCATTCGTTATTGGCAGGCCGTAAGCGGCGAAAGAGTTCACGCCGCGAAATTTCCTTCTGCATCGGGCAATCGCGGCGTGCGGCCTCCATGTTCTCGTCGCGCACGCGGATGACCTCGCTCCAGCGCTCGAAGACGGCGTCAGCGTCGCGATAGGGTTCCATGCTCAGACACAGCGGTTGCAGCAGATAGTGCCCGAGCCGTTCGTGGTAGCCGAGATGGGCCTGTTGCGACTGGCCGAACAGATCGAAGCTCAGACGCGGCCCCAGGACCAGATACCCGGCGTCCGCGCGCTCGGCGGCTGACCAGCCTTCGGGCAACGCGAGCGGCGGCGCACGGTCGGGGAACAGCAGACGCGCCAGCATCCAGGGCGTCAGCAGCAACAGCACACGCCAGTCCTCGACCCGGCGCAGGGCGCGGACCTCGATCGGCAGGGCCATGTTGAGCATGGGATCGCCAGCCAGCGTTTCCCTGAGGAGGCGTTCGTGGATCGCGACGACCGCTGCGCTCAGCGCCTGATCTTCGGCCAGATCCTCGGCACAGAGGCGCCACGCGGTTTCAGACGTCATCCGAATGCTCCGACGCTTGATCGTCGTCCGTCGGACAGAGCCGCGCCAAACGCTCGCCGAGACCGCGATAGAGTGCTAAGTCCGCCTGTGTCTGTAGATCGCGGGCAAAACGCGGCAGCCAGCGGCATAGATGGTTGCTCCACAGTTCGGCGGCCAGCGTACCGGCCAGACAATCCGTGTCGCCCTCACCCGACCCCGCATCCAGCAGATAGGCCGCGAACTCCAGTTGCGTGCCCAGATAGTCGGGCGGCGTCTCGCCGGCTTCCAGACCGGCACGCCGATAGAGTCCCTGGAGATCCAGTGCCGCCGTGCCGCCCATGTTGCCCTGCCGATAGGCCGACTCGAACGGCGGACAGGGTGTCTTGGGG
This sequence comes from Allochromatium humboldtianum, assembly GCF_013385175.1. Classification (GTDB taxonomy): domain Bacteria; phylum Pseudomonadota; class Gammaproteobacteria; order Chromatiales; family Chromatiaceae; genus Thermochromatium; species Thermochromatium humboldtianum. The sequence continues at coordinate 2,769 of NZ_JABZEO010000011.1, forward strand.
TAGCCGCTGACGAACAGCCGCGTGTGTTCGGCCTGCCAGCGCTCCAGCGGCAGGGATTCCAACTCGGCGACCGGCTCCACGAGCCAGGGTTCGGCATCAGCGATCTCGCGCAGAGCTTCCAAGGCGCCCGTTTCCGGCATCGCCAGCAACATGGCGAGTCGGCGCAGATGACTCGGGTCTTGGTCGAATGTCATGGGATGGTCTTGGGTGATTTCCAGAACACGGATTCTCGTAGGCTGTGGTGAGCGTAACGAACCGCCTCATTTGTGATCGATGCGGTTCGTTACGGCGTCGCCCCTCACCAGGGATAGGCATAGACTCCGGCATACATGAAGTAATGCCGCAGCAGATAGCCGCCGGCCAGCACCAGCACCGCTGCCGTCAGGATCGGCACCCGACTGGCCCAGCCGCGCATCACGCCCTTGAGTTCGAGCAGGAAGGGCACGATCAGACCGAAGCCGATGAAGCCGATCAGCCAGCCGTAGTCGTTCCACAGCAGTTCCATCGAGCGCACGCCGGACTCCGAGCCGTTCTTGAGGTACTGATAGAGCGAGAACAGGATCACCAGCTCGGCGGCGATCAGCACCAGATCGATGCGCTCATAGAGCACCCGCACGTGCTCGTCGGCCTGATCGTGCAGCAGGGTATACATCAGCACCAGCAGGAACGCCATCGCGGTGGAGAAGGCCGAGACCGTGAACAGCAGCGGCACCGCCGGATTGTGCCACAACGCCACCGCCGGGAAGGATTGCAGCAGCAGTCCGGTATACACGGCCACACCCACCCCATTGATGACCGCCAGCCAGCCGACACTGCGATGAAAACTCTGCACCAGCTTAGCCGTACCGATGACGAACGGCTTGTCGATCAGGTCGCGGATGCCCGGCACCTTGCGCGGAAACTCGGTCTCGCGCACATAGGGCAGCGCATAGAGAACGCCCCAAACCATCATCCAGATGATGAACTGTGTGCCCCAGGCGATCCAGGCCGTCGACTGATCGAGCATCGCCATCGGATTGAGGATGGTCAGCACCGCCGTCTTGTCGAGCAGATGGCCGAACAGCATCAGCGAACCGAGCGCCAGCAGCACCACGCCCGCGCCCGCGCCCCAGATCACCAGCGCGCGGTTGGGCTTGAGATACATATCGGTCAGAAAGGTCACGGCCAGCGTCGCCGCACCCAGACCGCCGAAGTAGAGATAGATGGCGAGCCACCAGGTCCACATGTCCTGGGTCGCATAGGTCATGTTGACGTCCATCGTTCAGCCCCTCCAGCGGATATCGTCGATGTAATACACGTTTGGCCGGGTGCCGATGTGCGGCATCAGCGCCCGTGCCGCGCCGCTCGCGACCATTTGAGCGACCGGATCATTGGGGTCGTCGAGATCGCCGAACATCCGCGATGAACCGACACAGGTCTCGACACAGGCCGGCTTACGGCCCTGCTCGACCAGATGATCGCAGAAGGAGCACTTGTCCATGCTCGGACTGCTGCGCCGATAGTCCGAGCCGTAGAACTCGCGTCCTTCACGCATGTCGCGCCGCGTGACCGGAACGCGCGCATGATAGGGACAGGCCATGGCGCAGGCGCCGCAGCCCATGCACAGATCCTGGTCGACGAAGACGATGCCGTTGGCCTTCTTCTGGGTCGCGCCGGTCGGACAGACGGTCATGCAGGGCGGGTTGTCGCAGTGGTTGCACAGCCGCGGGAAGAAGCGCCGCTGCACGTCCGAGCCGAGACCGATCTCCTTGTCATGCACATAGGTGCGCCACTTGTTCTTGTCCCAGACCGGGGTCTGGTTCTCCATCGCGCAGGCGGCCATGCAGGCATTGCAGCCGACGCAGGTGTTGAGGTCGATGACCATTGCATAGTGAGTCATGGGTCAGAAGCCTCCTTCAGGCCCGGTTGACGCGGACGGTGAACTCCTGCGAGCGGAAGCCCGCGACCACCGGCTCGACCTGATAGGGGATGAGCTTGCTGGTGGCGGTGCCGTCGCCGTGGGTGCGCGACAGCGCCTTGTTCTCGACGCCGAACGAGCTGTAGACGAAGAGGACGTCCGGATGGATCAGGCGCGTCACATAAGCGTGTCCCGTGGTCTGCTGGCCGGACTGGGTGTTGGTCAGCTGGATCGGATCGCCCATCGCGATCCCCAGCCGCTCGGCGCGCTCGGGATGGATCCAGACGCCCTTGTAGACGTCGCTCTTGAACTCGTTGATCGCCGAGAGCACCGGATTGTTGCTGTTGGTCGAGGCGTGCGAGACGGTCGGCGTCTTGCCGTAGGTGAAATAGAACTCGTCCTTGGCCAGGGGTGCGGCGATCTCGCGCGGCGAGCCGGAGCGCAACTGGATCGGGACATCACCCGCCAGCACATTGAAGTTCGGCGCCGTGTGACCGCCGTCACGCAACTGGCGCATCAGGCTGGAGAAGAACTCGACCCGTCCGCTCTCGGTCGGCACCGGCATCTTCCAGGGCATGGCGTGCTCTTCGAGGATCTGCTCGCGGTCGATCTCGTGATAGACGCCCTTGGCACGCAGAACGCGGTCGATGTGATCGGGCGAGACCCCGAGCCGTTCGGCGGCCTGATCGAAGGCGACCTCGCGACAGGCGAGCTGATAGGCGCCTTTCTTCATGGTCTGACGGTTGCGTTCGAGCGCGGCCTTGATCGGCGCGGCCTTGAGGCCCGTCAGCTTCTCCACCCAGTCGTGGAAGGTATCGGTGTTGCCCGAGATGATCTCGGTCATCTTGAGCAGGATGTCGGCCGTCTCCTCGGTGTCGTAGAGCGGCGGAATCGCCGCGTAGCGCGTGGTCAACGCCAGATCGTGGTTGACGCCGTTGCCGTAGAGGGTCGGCTCGTCACGCTCCAGATAGGTGGTGTTGGGCAGGATGACGTCGGCATAGGGCGCGGTGTCCGAGGGCAGCACCTCGATCATCACCACCAGCTCGACGTTCTCGTGGCTCAGGGTCTCCTTCCAGCGCGAGTCGGGATAATAGTGACGCACCGGATTGGAGGCATTGATCAGGAAGGCGCGGGTCAGATAGGGCTCGTCGTTGAACTTGACCCGCCCCTCGACCGATTCGCGCAGTCCGGACTCGGTCATCACCGGCAGCGCGACATTGAAATGCCCGGCCGCCTTCTCCTGCGCGTTCCAGGCCCAGGTCCAACCCGGACGCCCGTGCGAGAAGTTCTCGCCTTTGGACAGGGCGCCGATCACCATCTTGGCGAAGGCCATGCCGGCGAGCGTGGCCAGCGGTGAGCCCATCTCATAGCCATGTTCCATGGCCTCGTACATGTGCGCGGCCTTGTGATGGACCTCGGCGGAGTTCATCCAGCCGCCGACGCGGTCGAGTCCGCCGGTGAGCGCCTGGATCATGGCCTGGACGCGGCGCGTCATCATGATGTTGCCGTAGCGCGCGCCATGCCAGCCCGGATCGATGATCGCCGGGCGCGTAGTACCGAACTCATGGGCGATGCGTTCGATGACCTCGGCGTCAATGCCGGTGATGTCGGCGGCCCATTTGGCGGTGTAGGGTTCGAGTTCCTGGAGCTGGGCCTCGAACACCGTCATCAGCGCCCGTCCGTCGAGGCTGTAATCCTTGGGCGTCCTGAGCGCCGGGGTGAAGGCATTGCCGTCGACATCGACCGTATTGTCGTTGCCGAAGGCGGCGACCGTGCGTACCTCGTCGCTCCCCTCGACCCGCACCCTGGGCCGCCCCTGCTCGTCGGTCAGCAATCGCAGCTCGCCGGCCTCGTCGCGATAGGCGAGGAAAGGCATGTTGCTGTGCTTGCGCAGGAACGCGGCATCGTAGAATCCCTCGTCCATCAGGATGCGCATCATGGCCAGCAGGAACGGCAGGTCGGTGCCGGGCCGGATCTGGATCCATTCATCCGCCTTGGCCGCCGTCTCCGAGCGGCGCGGATCGAGCGAGACGATCTTCGCGCCCTTCTTGCGCCCCTGGGCGAAACGCACCATGCGACAAGTCGAGACCGCGCCGATGGAGGCATTGTTGCCCATGAAGAGGATGTACTTGGCATTGTCGAAGTCCGGCAGCATCTCGTCGTGGATGTTGAAGTTGCCGGTGACGAGATCCGTGCCCAGGTGCCCCGTGGTGACGCAGTGCTGCATCGGCGAGGCGACGATATTGGGCACCTCGTTGGCCATGGCGAAGGGCACGGCCCAGCTCATGTAGAACACGCACGAGGTCCAGCCGCCGACCATGGTCCACTCCCAGGGCTGGATCGCGGCGGCCTGGGTCTTCTTGGCGATGTAGTCGTAAGCCTCTTCCCAGCTCGCGGCGCGGAAGGCGTATTCGCCGCGCTTGGAACCCTCGACGCGGATCAGCGGCGTCTTGAGACGGTCGGTGTCATAGGTCTGGCGCAGTCCAGCCTGGCCGCGCGCGCAGATCTTGCCGCGATTGAGGGTCGAATGCGGATTGCCGTCGAGCTTGACGACGCGCTTCTCGCCGTTGCGGGTGTGGGTCGTGACCTTGAGGTTGCACAGCGAGGAGCAGAAGTTGCAGATGCTGTAGGAGACCTCTTCGATGGTCTCGTCTTTGGCGGCGGCGGTCTTGACGAACTGGGTGGCGGGCGACAGGAGTGTCAGCCCGGCCGCGCCATAACCCGTGGTTTTCAGGAAGGCACGGCGGGAGAGGCGTGGAATGCTCCAAGCCATGAGGATGTCCTCCGAGATGGTCGATAGGATCCCGGGTCTTGGCCGCGGGATTCGGGTGTCTTGCGCACTGTGAGCCGGCAAGCGTGGGCCGGTCGGCAACATTACGGCAAGCGCCCGTTCTGGGTCTATCGGAAGATTCGGATTGCTTGATATGGGTCAATTGCGGGACATTGGAGGAGGGCCGGCGGTGCGGGCAAACTGCACGCCTTGTGGCACGAGGGCGCCGCCTACGCTACCTTGAAAAACCGTCCAGCCGCAGGATATAGGCACACTCGTGCCCGTATCTCCAAGAAATGCACCCAATCTGAACCTGGAAACCAGAGACATGCCGTACTTCGTCTACAAGATCTCCCCGCCCCGCCAACTGGAGCATCTCGACACCGTCGAGCAGTATCAGCGCGCACGCGAACTGGTGCGCGAACGGCGTCAGACCGAGCCGCGCGAGACGGGCGTGGAGTATCGTTTGATCTTCGCGCGTCAGCAGGGCGAGGCCGAGCGTCTGCTCTCGACCCCGCGTGACACGCGCGTGATCGGCGAAGACTGAGCCGAACTAGCGGGCCGACTGGGCCGACATGATGAAGCTGTTCGGACGCTCGGCGGCATAGAAACGCAGCACCTTGCGCACATAGTCCTGGGTCTCGGCATAGGGCGGGATCTGGCGGCCGTGCTTGATCACGGCGCCCTCGCCCGCGTTGTAGCCGGCGAGCGCAAGCTTGACGTCCTGATCGAACATGTCGAGCAGATCGCGCAGATAGGCCGAACCGCCGCGGATGTTCTCGGCTGGATCGAAGCTGTCACGGACGCCGTAGCGCGCGGCCGTGCCCGGCATGAGCTGCATCAGCCCCTGGGCGCCGGCCCGCGAGACGGCCGCGGGATCGTAGGCCGACTCGGCGCGGATGACGGCATGGAGCAGACTCGGCGAGAGACCGTAGCGGCGCGCGTTGGCCAGGACGAGATGATGATAGAGTTCGCGCCGCTGTGATTGCGATTGGCTGAGCTTCGGAGCGGGTTTGCTGGTGATGACACGCCCGCGCGCGGCGATGCTCGACTCCGATCGCGTCGTGACCTCGCGCGCGACCTTACGCGACTCGCGATGCCATTCGAGCCTGTAACGACTGCCCTGGAGCGGCGAGTCGGTGAAGTAGACGTTACCCGCCGCATCGACGTATTTGTAGATATCCGCCCGTGCCGTTCCCCAGGATGCAAGCGCAACGGCACCGAGCACCACGGCCAGCCTCAGCGTTCCATACATCCTCCAATCCCCCTTCGAGATTCGACGATCAGGACTAGCATAGTCCATTCGCGCCCTGAAATCAGCCTGAATCGCGCATACAGCCAACGTCATAACACGCGCCAACCGCCTGATTCCAAAGCCACTCGAAGTTCGATCAAATCGTGCTCAGGGCGCATCGCGGTTTGCTTTGAATCTCGATAGTTATGATTGGTTTCTAGTGTCAAGTATAAAAATCGCATTGAAATTGAGATCGAACAAATTTTCATTTGCCTCGGCTGTCGAGCGCACTATAATCGAGCCTCCAAACCGACTAACGTCACTAAATGTACCGGGGGGAACATGAATCGACGTTACTTCCTAGGGATGGCGCTGTCCGCAGCCGCTGCTCCCGTCGCCGCCTCGCCCTTCTTCTCACGCCGCACGACCGAACGTCCGCGTATCCTGTCTTTCCGCCATCTGCATACCGATGAATGGGTCGATGTCACCTATCGTATCGGCGACAGCTACCAGCGCCCCGCGCTGCAACGGCTGAACCATTTCTTCCGTGACTTCCGCACCGGCGACGTCACGAACATGGATCCGCAACTGTTCGACATCCTCTACGATCTCAAGCTCAGGCTCGGCGACACCGACGCCCGCTTCGACATCATCAGCGCTTACCGCTCGCCCGCCACCAACGCGCGACTCAGAAAGACGTCCAGCGGCGTGGCCAAGAAAAGCCTGCATCTGCGCGGCCAGGCGATCGACGTGCGCTTGCCCGACCTCTCGACCCGTCGTCTGCGCGATGCCGCCGTGTCGCTCGGGCGTGGCGGCGTGGGTTACTACCGGCGCTCCGATTTCGTCCATCTCGACACGGGCGCGGTCCGCTCCTGGGGCGCCTGAGCGCTCCGAGCGAAACCCAAAGCGCGAAGGCGGTCGGCTCGAATCCCTCGACACCGACATTTCCGGCACACGTCAGTCGCCGAATCCCTTCGCGCACCCTGCCTCCACGACGCTCTCCCCCGCTCAACCCAGCGTGCGGAAACTGGCGCTGAGATCCGGTAGATCGACCTCGTTGACCGCGATCCTGAGCGACTGGTTGAGCGTCACGGCATCACGGACCCGAATACGTGTTTCTAGCGCCAGATCAGGCACCAGGATCACGGCCCGGCGTTCTTCGAGCGCCACCACCACGCCCTGCCCCTTCCAACCCGGATTCTCCTTGAGATAGACCAGCTTCCAGTGCTGGTTGGAAAGTCGTTCGCCGCGTCGCACCGCGATCGACGACTGTTCGGCCTCGCCGACGCGCTCCAGTACCTGGGCACGATCGAGCGGCGGCACGCCGTCCAGCCAGGCTCGGATCTGCTGATGGACCAGCAGATCGGAATAGCGCCGCAACGGACTGGTGGCGCGGGTGTAGCGCTCCAGCCCCAGACTGGCATGTCGGTCAGGCTCCAGCACCAGTCGCGTCGGCTTGAAGCCGCGCCGACGGGCATACATGCCGGCCAGATCCGTGCTTTCCTCGGCAGAGTCGGGCGGCGGCTGGACGGCGAAGGGGATGGCAATCTCGCGCTCCAGGCAGAAGCGGGCGGCGGCCTCGCCGGCCATCAGCATGGCATCCGTCACCAGCTCGCGGCTCATCAGCCGTGGCAGCGGGCGGATGTTGACCCGGCCGTCCTCGACCCGCACGCTGACCTCGGGAAGAGCCAGACGGCTGGCGCCCTGGGCGAAGCGGCGGGTGCGAAAGCGGTCGGTGAAGGCGCGCAGGGCGGCGAAGGGTTCCTCGTTCAGCCGGTGCTCGACGGCCTCATAGCTCAACCGCGTGACGCGCACCCAAGTGCGGTGGATCTCGATGTCGCGGATCTCACCGTCCGTGTCGCAGCGCAGGGCGAAGGAGAGCGCGGGAGAGACCTCCTGCAAGCCCAGCCCCAAACGCTCGGTCACAAGCCCGGGAAGCATGTTGACCACGCCCTCGGGCAGATAGAGGTTCGAGCCGCGCGCGCGTGCCTCGCGTTCCAGCTCGCTGTCCGGACGCACCAGAGCGCCGACGTCGGCGACATGGACCCAGAGGCGGTCGCCATCCAGGCTCAGGGCATCGTCGGGGTCTTGATTGCCCTCGTCGTCGATGGCATAGGCCGGCAGATGGGTGAGGTCGAGCCGGGTCTCTTCGTCGAGATCCGGGACCGGCAGTTCGATGTCGGTGATCGGGGCGCCGCAGCGGCGCGGATGCGGATTGTGACGCTCGGGCCAGTGTCCGACCTGGATCAGGGCGCGATGGGCGCTCTCCGGAGTCTGCGGATGACCGAGCGCTTCCAGGATGCGGCTGTGCTCGGACTGACCGAGCGCCAGACGCTCGACCTCGCTGAGCCGGTGGACATCCTCGGGCGCCGGGCGCGCGGCGGCCATGCGTTCGAGGAAGGCGCGCCAGTCGCGCTCGGCGGCTTCCTTGGCGGCGCGCTCGGCCTGCTCGCGCTCGACGACTTCGCGCGGGCGGACCTGGATCGACTCGGGTGTGCCGACGAAGGCCAGCCCCTCGGCGACCTGCTGCCAGACAGCCCAGGCGCTCGCCGGCGTGTAAGCGTCGAAGGCCAGTTCGGCCAGTTCGCGCAGAGTGGTCTCGCCGCCTTCCAGTAGCTCCCAGGCGGCGTTCAGTTCGCCCTCCAGCGGCGCCAGCTCGGACAACCGGCGCAGCGGCCCCGGATGCAGCAGTTCGATGTCCTTGGGCCGGACGCGCTTGGTCTGACCGCCCTCCAGCTCGATCTCGATCTTCTCGCCGAGCGCGGCCACGCGCGCCGGCCGGCTCTTGTAGAGCACCAGACTATCGAGGGGCGGTGTCACTTGATGTGTCGGCAAAGCGCTGTTATCTCCGGTGGAACCGCATGTCATACTGGACGCGGCTTAGATGTCTATTTTCGAGGTCCATATCATGATGCATCAATGGCGAGACTTCCTGACCGCCGGCACGGCGTCCATCGACGCCCAGGGGCGCGTCCAGTTCCCGGAACCGGCGACGCCCACGGACGGCCGGCTGTTCGATCTCTCGCATCTCGGGCTGATCGCGGCGCGCGGTGCGGACGCAGCGAGCTTTCTGCAGGGACAGCTCACGAACGACATTCGCGAGCTGTCGGCCAGTCATACCCAACTCAGCGCGCATTGCAGCCAGAAGGGGCGCATTTTGACGCTGTTTCGCGTCCTGCGTCTGGGCGAGACGATCTATCTCCAGACGCCGATGGAGCGCGTGACCGAGAGCATCCAGCGCCTGAGCCGCTTCATCCTGCGCGCCAAGGTCACGCTGAACGATGCCAGTGACGAGCTGATCCGCATCGGGCTGGCAGGCGAGACGGCTCCGGCACTACTCGCTGCTCAGGGTCTGCCAGTGCCCGAGCGCGACAATGGGCTGGTTCAGTCTGATGACGTCGCCGTGATCCGGATTCCCGGCCCCACGCCACGTTTCGAACTGATCGGCCCCTTCGAGCCGCTGCGTAGGCTCTGGGAGGCGCTCGCGCCCCAGGCCACGCCCGCCAACGCCGCCGACTGGACCCGGCTCGACATCCAGGCTGGCCTGCCGAACGTCTATGACCGGACGGTCGAGACCTTCGTGCCCCAGATGCTCAATCTGCAACTCATCGACGGCGTGAGCTTCAACAAGGGTTGCTATACCGGCCAGGAAGTCGTCGCACGCATGCAGTTCCTCGGCAAGCTCAAGCGGCGCATGTATCTGGCCGAGATCGAGCGCGACGTTCCGCCTGAGCCTGGCGATGAACTCTCGGCCGCCTCCAGCGCCTCGCAACAGACGGAAGGCTGGGTAGTCGATGCCTGTCCGATCGGCGACCGGCGCCATGCCCTGCTGGTCGTCACCGAGAGTGCTGCCGTCGACAGCGGTTGCGACATCCGGCTCGGGGTCGGTGGGCCGGTGCTCAGCTTGCGCGAGCCGCCTTACGGGTTTGCGGCCTAGACCGACTCCGGCCGCATGTGCGGGAACAGCAGCACGTCGCGGATCGAGGGCGAGTCGGTGAAGAGCATCACCAGCCGGTCGATGCCGATGCCCTCGCCCGCCGTCGGCGGCAGACCGTGCTCCAGGGCGCGGACATAGTCGGCGTCATAGTACATGGCCTCCTGGTCGCCGGCCTCCTTTTCGGCCACCTGGGCACGAAAGCGCTCGGCCTGGTCCTCGGCGTCGTTCAGCTCCGAGAAGCCGTTGGCGATCTCGCGCCCGCCGACGAACAGCTCGAAGCGGTCGGTGACGCTCGGATCTTCGTCATTGCGCCGTGCCAGCGGTGAGACCTCGGTCGGATAGCGGGTGATGAAGGTCGGGTCCATCAGCCGGCTCTCGACCGTCTGCTCGAAGAGTTCGACTTGCAGCTTGCCCAGCCCCCAGGTCGCCTTGGGTACGACGCCATGACGCTCGACCACCGCGCGCAGGCGATCCAGGTCGTCGACGTCCGCCGCCGTCAGCTCGGGATTGAACTGAAGGATCGCGTTACGCACGCTCAGCCGCGCGAAGGGCCGACCGAAATCATAGGTCGCGCCCTGATACTGAATCTGAGTCGTGCCCAGCACCTCGGTCGCCATGCGGCGAAGCATGTCCTCGGTCAGATCCATCAGATCGTGATAATCGGCATAGGCCTCGTAGAACTCCAGCATGGTGAACTCGGGGTTGTGCCGGGTCGAGAGACCTTCGTTGCGGAAGTTGCGGTTGATCTCGTAGACCTTCTCGAAGCCGCCGACCACCAGCCGCTTGAGGAACAACTCGGGCGCGATGCGCAGGAAGAGCTGCATGTCGAGCGCATTGTGATGGGTGATGAAGGGCCGCGCCACCGCGCCGCCCGGAATCACCTGCATCATCGGCGTCTCGACTTCCAGATAGCCGCGACCGTTGAGATAGTCGCGGATGAACTGCACGATCGCGGTGCGCACGCGGAAGGTGTCGCGCGTGCCCGTGTTCATGATCAGATCGAGATAACGCTGCCGATAGCGGCTCTCCATGTCGGTCAGACCATGGAACTTCTCGGGCAGCGGACGCAGCGCCTTGGTCAGCAGACGCAGCGAATCACAGCGCACCGACAGCTCGCCGGTCTTGGTCTTGAACACCTGACCCTCGACGCCGACGATGTCGCCGAGATCCAGCTCGCGCTTGAAGTGGTCGTAGGTCTCTTCGCCGACCTGATCGCGCTGGACGAAGACCTGGATGCGCGCCGACATGTCCTGGATGTGCGCAAAGCTCGCCTTGCCCATGACGCGCCGGGTCATCAGTCGACCGGCCAGCTTGACGCGCACCGCACGCGCTTCCAGTTCCTCGGCCTCCAGCGCCTCGTACTGAGCCAGCAGGTCGCCCGCCAGCGCATCGCGCCTGAAATCGTTCGGAAAGGCATTGCCGCGCTCACGCAGCCGCGCCAGCTTCTCGCGCCGCTGGGCGATCAGTTTGTTCTCGTCGAGTGCCTCGGTGGCGGTTGATGGCGCGTCGCTCATCGGATTGGGAGTCTCCAGGTGATCCGGCGATCAGCCGGCGGCCTGGGTCGGCGGCCGGCTGATCGCGCTGGCTGAAACGGACAGCGGTTCAAAGCCCGCTCTTGAGGCTGGCTTCGATGAAGGGGTCGAGATTGCCGTCGAGCACGCCCTGGGTGTTGGCGATCTCCACCCCGGTGCGCAGATCCTTGATGCGCGACTGGTCGAGCACATAAGAACGGATCTGGCTGCCCCAGCCGATGTCGGACTTGGTCTCTTCCAGCGCCTGCTGGCTGGCGCGGCGCTTCTGCATCTCCAGCTCATAGAGCTTGGACTTGAGCTGCTTCATCGCCTGATCCTTGTTCTTGTGCTGCGAACGGTCGTTCTGACACTGGACCACGATGCCGGTCGGGTTGTGGGTGATACGCACCGCCGACTCGGTCCGGTTGACGTGCTGACCGCCGGCGCCGCTGGCGCGATAGACGTCGATGCGCAGGTCGGCCGGGTTGATCTCGATCTCGACCGAGTCGTCGACCTCGGGCGAGACGAACACCGACGAGAAGGACGTATGCCGCCGGTTGCCCGAATCGAAGGGCGACTTGCGCACCAGACGGTGCACGCCGATCTCGGTGCGCAGCCAGCCGAAGGCATAATCGCCCTCGAACTTGACGGTGGCCGACTTGATGCCCGCCACTTCGCCCGCCGAGACCTCCATCAGCTCGGTCTTAAAGCCGCGCCGCTCGCCCCAGCGCAGATACATGCGCAGCAGCATCTCGGCCCAGTCCTGCGCCTCGGTGCCGCCCGAGCCGGCCTGGATGTCGACGAAGGCGTTGCAGGCGTCCATCTCGCCGGAGAACATGCGCCTGAACTCCAGCTCGGACACGCGCGCCTCGTGCTCCTTGAGATCCGCCGCCAGCGAGGCGATGGTGTCCTCGTCGGATTCCTCGGCGGCGAGCGCGAGCAGATCGTCGGCGTCAGCGAGCGCGCCGGTCAACTCGTCGATTGTGAGTACCACGGCTTCCAGCGTGGCGCGCTCGCGCCCCAACGCCTGGGCGCGGCCCGGATCGTTCCAGATGGTCGGATCCTCCAGTTCGCGCAGAACCTCGGTCAGCCGATCCTTGCGTTCGGCGTAGTCAAAGATACCCCCTGAGGGACTCGACACGTCCCTTCAGGTCGGCGATTTGATGGGCGATCGGATTGATGTCGAGCATGAGCAGTCCCGGCCGGATAAAAGTTTGAGATCATAACCCGTCGTCACACGGGCTTTCCAGTGATGGCGAAGCGTGAATGCCAACGCCCGCTGACGACGGGCGTTCAGACGAAGGCCGCGCGGAACGCCTCCATGAAGGCGTCGTAATCGGCCTCGGGCAGATGGTTGATGCCGGCCGCGCCCGTGCGCCCGCCTCCGGTCGGGAAGCGACGGCAGAGCTGGTCGGCGCCCTGAGGACGGGCCACCGGAGCGCGGACACTGACCAGAAAGCCGCCCGCGCTCAGGCGCGTGAGGATGGCGTGCGCCTGTTCGGGCGCCGCCTGAGCCAGTTCATTGGCATAGACACCGCTCGCGCGCCGCGCCCAGGGTTCGGCCGGCAGGATGACGAGACGATGCCGGTCGTCCTCGTATTCGGACTTCAGTGCGCGTGCGCATGCCATGTCATCGGCATAGCCGTCGCGCAGATGCGCGAAGGCTGCCTCTTCGTTGATGAAGTCGAACGGATCGGCGTAGGGCTGGAGACGTCGATAGAGTGCATCCGGCGCAAAGTGCAGATCCTCGATACTGGGGCCGTAACCGTTGTAGTTGAGGCAGATCCCCAGCTCGCGCAGGCGCTCGACCTCGAGCGCGTCCAGACCCAGCGACTCGGCTGCACGCCGCGCCGAGCGATTGAGATTGTCACCGAAGGCGCCGACCACGGCCCAGGCCCGCGCCCGTCCATCGAGATAGGCATCGACCAGCAGACTGGTGCAGACCTCGGGCCGCATGTCCAGATGCGCACTCAGCCCCGGATGCTCCGGGATCTCACCGGGAAAATGATGATCGAAATAGGTCACACGGACGCCGGCCTCCAGCAGAGCACGCAGTGCCACGCCATTCTTTTCCATCGAGAGGTCGAGCACGGTCACTGACTCGGCCTCACCCACGGGAACACGCCCGAGCAGATCGATCTCCCGCTTGGGGCCGGTCACGAGCCGGGTGTCGAGCGGCTCGATCAGCCGCAATTGATGCAGGGCGCACAGCCCGTCGGCATCGCCATTGAAAACGTCGTATCGGCTCATGCAAATCTCTAATCGAATCATGTGCAAGCGTCGCATCGCCATCAGGCTGACGCGTGCGAACGCGCACGACTCTACAACACTCCGGCCGCGATCCAAAGCATCGCGCCATTGCCCGACCACGCCGCTACCATTAGACTTAGGGATCGACCTGACACAGACGTCGCTGGAATCCGTCGGACAGTCCGCGTTCGGACCGGACCAGCCGCCTCCCGACATCGTTCCAATCCGCGTCGAATTCCGACTCTAAACTCCCATTATCAAACGCCCCATTTCGTTAGGAGCCCGCATGGCTATTGAGCGCACCCTTTCCATCATCAAGCCGAACGCCGTCGCCAAGGACGCCATCGGCGCCATCCTCGGCCGCTTCGAGGCCGCCGGTCTCAAGATCGTCGCGGCGCGCATGCTGCACATGAGCCGCGAGCAGGCCAGCGCCTTCTACGCCATCCATCAGGGCAAGCCCTTCTTCGACGAACTGGTCGATTTCATGATCTCCGGCCCGGTGATGGTGCAGGTGCTGGAGGGCGAGGACGCCGTGGCCAAGAACCGCGAGATCATGGGCGCCACCAACCCGGCCCAGGCCGCACCCGGCACCATCCGCGCCGACTTCGCCGACTCCTTCACCGAGAACGCCGCGCACGGCTCGGACTCGCCCGAGAACGCCGCCGTCGAAATCGCTTTCTTCTTCCCCGAGGGCGTCTGCCCCCGCACCCGCTGATCGAGACGATCAGGACTGCCATGAGCGCCACGCAAGCCAAACCCAATCCGCTCGACCTCGACCTCGCCGGTTGCGAGTCGCTGGTGACGGCGCTCGGCTTCAAGGCGTTCCATGGCCGCAATCTCTTCAAGTGGATGCACAAGCATGGCGTCGTCGACTTCGACGCCATGACCGATCTGCCCAAGAGCCTGCGCACCGTCCTGCTCGATACGGTCGAGATCCGGCTGCCGCGCATCCTCCAGACCCATCCCTCCGCCGACGGCACCGTCAAGTGGGTGATGGCGCTGGACGACGGGCAACGGGTCGAGACCGTGTTCATCCCCGAGGGCAAGCGCAGCACCATCTGCGTGTCCTCGCAGGTCGGCTGTGCGCTCGAATGCGCCTTCTGCGCCACCGCGCGCCAGGGCTTCAACCGCAACCTGAGCGTCGCCGAGATCATCGGTCAGGTCTGGCATGCCGCGCGCCAGCTCGGCGCCGCACCGACCAACGTGGTCATGATGGGCATGGGCGAGCCGCTGGCCAACTTCGAGGCGGCGGTCAAGGCCATGGACGTCATGCAGGACGATCTGGCCTACATGCTGGCCAAGCAGCGCGTGACCCTGAGCACCTCGGGCATCGTGCCCAACATCTACCGGCTGCGCGAGGTCAGCGACGTCTCCCTGGCCGTCTCGCTGCACGCGCCCAACGATGCACTGCGCGATGAGCTGGTGCCGATCAACCGCAAGTATCCGCTCGCCGAGCTGATTCCCGCCTGCAAGCACTATGTCGCCGGCGACAAGCGGCGCAAAGTGACCTGGGAATACGTGATGCTCGACGGCATCAACGACAGCCCGGCTCACGCCAAGCAGCTCATCCGGCTGCTCGAAGGCGTGCCGTCCAAAGTCAATCTGATTCCCTTCAACCCCTTCACCGGCAGCGATTTCGGCACCTCGCCGCCGGATCGGGTCGAGACCTTCCGCGAGCGGCTGGCCCGTTCGGGGATCTTCGCCATGACGCGCAAGACCCGTGGCGATGAGATCGCCGCCGCCTGCGGACAACTGGTCGGGCGTGTCCAGGATCGTACCGGACGGCTCGGGCGCGTCCGGGTCGAGACGGACACGCGGGCGGGTCTGCGATGACGCTGCACGGATTCGCTCCACGCCTGCCGCTGGTGCTCGGCCTCTGCCTGACGCTGCTGGCCTGTGGCGGCAAGTCGCCCCTGAAAACGGGCGACACGGAACTGGGCCTGACCCCGGATGACAGTCCGGCCAAGCTCTATGTCGATCTGGCCAAGGAATACCATCGGCTGGGACAGACCGAGGTCGCCCTGCGCCGTGCCCAACAGGCCGTCAAGACCGATGACAAATATGCACCGGCGCACGTCTGGCTGGCTTTCCTGCTCGAACAGTTGCAGCAGACCGACGAGGCGGCCAAGCACTATGAGCGCGCCATCCGGCTCGCCCCGAACAACCCGGACGTGCTCAATGCCTACGGCTCCTTCCTGTGCAATCAGCGCCGTTATGCCGAGGCCGATGCCCAGTTCGTCAAGGCCGCCGCCAACCCCGTCTACGCCGCGCCCTGGATCGCCCTGACCAATGCCGGCAACTGCGCCGTCGAGGCGGGTGACACGACTAAAGCCGAGACCCATTACCGTGCGGCCCTACAGGCGAACGCCGGTTTCGGCGCACCGCTGGCCAGTCTCGCCGAGCTGACGATGAAGCGCGGCGACGCCAAGGGCGCCAAGGACTACATCGACCGTTATTTCAAACCGGAGACGGTGCGCACGCCTGCCGCCTCACGCACCGCCCTCCAGGTCGGTATCGAGGCCGAGCGCGCGCTCGGCAACCGCAAGCGCGCCGCCTTCTATCAAGACGCCCTGAAAAAGAACTTCCCCGACCCGGCGACGACGGGCCGCGTCCCCTAGATGACCAAGACGAGACCGACCAGGCCGCCTCCTTGGCGTTCGCCGCCGGCCGATCCCGCGAATCGCCCAGTCAAGTGATACCGCACTTTGAAAACCGACCATTGATCACGCCATGAGTCCATCGATCAACACCACGCCGTCAGACGATCCCAACATGCTGGAGCCAAACGACACCCCGGGTCGCCGACTGCGGGCGCTGCGTGAGTCGCGCAAACTCGACATCGAGCGGGTTGCGGCTCAGCTCCATTTGCAGCGCTATGTCGTGGAGGCGATCGAGGGCGATCAGTACGAGCGTCTGCCGGCGCCCGTGTTCGTCGTCGGTTATCTCAAGAACTACGCTCGGCTCCTGGGGGCCGACCCGGCGCCCATCGTCACGGCCTATCGCGCCATGGTTCCGACCCGTGAGGTCGGTCTGAGCCATGCCCTGAGCGTCCCGGACGATTCCTCGCAGTCGTCCGGGGGCGGCCGCTTGGTCTGGGTGATCGCCGTCCTGCTGATCGGCGTCGTCGCCGGAGCGGGCGCACTCTGGTTGCGCGGACAGAGCGATTCCGCGTTGCAATCGGATGCGCTCGCCCTGTCGCCCAAGGGCGAGGAGTCGGCGAGCACGGTCGCCGCACCCGCCACGCCTTCGGATACGTCCGGTGCGACCACGGCGGCGAATACCGTGACGCCCGCGCCCGCCTCCTCTCGCCCCGCTCCCGAGTCGACGATCGCCGCGCCTCCCGAGAGCATCCCGCTCCGAGGCACGCAATCCCCGTCGCCTGCCGGCGCGACTCCAGCCGAACCCGCCGCGCCGACCACCCCGGCGCCCGCAGAGACGCTCGTCGCCGCCAGTACGCTGACGAGCGCTCAGAGCACGCCCGAAGAGGCGCCCGAGGATGGCGATGAGGCATCGGACGCGGAAACGCAGACCGAATCCGTGACGGAAGAACCGGCTCCCGAACCCGAACCGACCTCCACCGAGGTCGTGCTCGAGTTCACCGGCACCTCCTGGATCGACGTACGCGGCGCCGGTGGCGGCGTGGTGCTCAATGGCGAGATGCGCTCGGGGGATCGGCGCGTGCTCGATGGGGAACCGCCCTACAAATTCGTCATCGGCAATACCTCCGCGACCCAGTTGACGATCGGTGGTCGCCCCTTCGATCTCCAGCGTCGCGCCCGTGGCAATGTCGCGCGCTTCACGCTCGATCCGAGTTCTTTCGAATGACCCGTTGGCTGGATTCCGGCCGACCCTGACCTGCGCCCTCATCCATGAGCAAATACATCCAAGCCATCCGCGGGATGCACGACATCCTGCCGGAGCGCATCGCCATCTGGCACCGTATCGAGGAAGCCGCGCGCGAGGTGCTGGCCGGCTATGGCTACAGCGAGATCCGCACGCCACTGGTCGAGGTGACGGAGCTGTTCAAGCGCTCCATCGGCGAAGTGACCGACATCGTCGAGAAGGAGATGTACAGCTTCGCCGATCGTCATGGCGACAGTCTCAGTCTGCGTCCCGAGGGGACGGCGAGCTGCGTGCGCGCCGCCATCGAGCACGGTCTGCTGGTGCAGCCGCAGCGACTCTGGTATCAGGGACCGATGTTCCGCTACGAGCGCCCGCAGCGCGGACGCTATCGTCAGTTCCATCAGATCGGCGTGGAAGCCTTCGGGCTGGCCGGTCCCGACATCGACGTCGAAGTCATCCTGCTGACGGCGCGGCTGTGGCGGCGTCTGGGACTCGACAGCTTCCGGCTGGAGATCAACACCCTGGGCGACAGCGCCGAGCGTCAGGTCTATCGCGAGCGACTGGTGGACTATCTCCAGGCGCGCGCCGACCGGCTCGACGCCGACAGCCAGCGGCGCCTGAGCACCAATCCGCTGCGCATCCTGGACTCCAAGCACCCCGAGACCCAGCGGCTGCTGGTCGACGCACCCAGTCTCATGGACGTCCTGGGCGAGGAGACGCGCGCGCACTTCGAGCGTCTGCGTGCCGGACTCGATGCCGCCGGCATCGACTACCAGATCAACCCGCGTCTGGTGCGCGGTCTGGACTATTACAATCGCACCGTCTTCGAGTGGATCACCGAGGATCTCGGTGCTCAGGGGACGGTCTGCGCCGGCGGGCGCTATGATGGTCTGGTCGAGCAGCTCGGCGGGCGACCGACCCCGGCGGTCGGCTTCGCCATGGGGCTGGAACGGCTGGTCGAGATCCTGGAGCAGTCCGGATTCGCCCCCGAGCGGCGCCTCGACGCCTATCTGGTCGCCGTCGGCGAACGCGCCGAAGCGGCAGCGCCCGCGCTGGCCGAGCGACTGCGCGATGCCCTGCCCCGTCTGCGTCTACAGTCCAACTGCGGCGGCGGCAGCTTCAAGAGCCAGTTCAAGAAAGCCGACAAGAGCGGGGCGCGCTTCGCCCTGATCCTGGGCGACGAGGAACTGGAACGCGGCGTCATCGGCGTGAAAGATCTGCGCGGCGAGTCCGGGCAGCGCGAGCTGCGTCACGAGGACGTGGCCGCCTTCCTCACCGAGATGCTTTGACCCCCTATTGACGGAGACTGTCGTGAGCTACGAAACCGACGACGAAAAAGTCGAGGCGATCAAGACCTGGTGGAAAGACAATGGTCTGTCGGTGATCGCCGGCGCGGCCATCGGTCTGGGTGCCATCTGGGGCTGGCGCTTGTGGATCGGCCATCAGGAGAGCACCGCCAGCCAGGCGTCCATGGCCTTCGAGCAATTGATGCTCGATGCCGCCGACAAGCAGACCGAGGCGGTGAGCAAGCAGATCGACCGGCTTGAGGACGACTTCGGCTCCACGCCCTACACGGCGCTCGGCGCCCTGGTCGCGGCCAAGGCGCTCCATGAGGCTGGCCAGACGGCCGAGGCCATGACCGCGCTCCAGAACGCGATCGACACCGCCCCCGATCCGGCCATCGCGCGTCTGGCCGCGCTGCGTCTGGCGCGTCTCCAGTTCGCTGAGAACCAGCTCGACGCGGCGGCCAAGACGCTCGACAAATACGACGTCAGCCCCGCCTTCGCCGGCGAGTTCGCTGCCGTGCGTGGCGACATCGCCGCCGCGCGCGGTGATCTGGACGCGGCGCGCGCGGCCTATCAGCGTGCGATCGAGTCGGGCAGCAGCCTCTCGCAACTGATCCGACTCAAGCTCGACAACCTGCCTGCCGCCGGTTGAGCGGCCCGGATACCGCCATGATGAGACTTCGCTTCGGATCTTCGCTCTTGCGGCTCAGCCTGGTTTTGTTGCCGGCCCTGTTGCTGACCGGCTGTGGCGGTATTCCCTGGTTCGGCAAGGAGAAAGACCCGACACCGCCCTCCCCGCTACCGCCCCTGGCGCAGGAGACGCGGTTCGACACGCTCTGGTCGACACGCCCGACGCGCGGCACCGAGGGGCGGCGGCTCTATCTGGTTCCGGCGCTCGCCGATGGGCGGCTCTATGTCGCCGATGCGCGCGGCCGGGTGGTGGCACTCGCCGCCGACTCGGGACGCGAACTCTGGCAGCGTGACACGGGTCTGGCCTTCAGCGGCGGACCGGACGTGGCCGGCGAGCGTCTGGTGCTCGGCACCAGCCAGGGCGAGCTGGTCGCGCTCTCGACCCAGGACGGGCATGAACTCTGGCGCGCCCAGCTCGGCAGCGAGGTGCTCTCGGTACCGCGTCTGGGGGCCGATGGTCGGGTCTTCGTCCATACGCTCGACGACAGTCTTCATGGGCTGGACGCCGCGACCGGCCAGAGCCAGTGGCGCATCGACTATCCGCCGCCGGTCCTGACCCTGCGCGGCAGCAGCACCCCGGCCCTGACCGAGAACGGGATCATCGTCGGACTCTCGGGCGGCAAGCTGGTCAAGCTCGATCCCAAGGACGGTCTGCCGCTCTGGGAAGTGACCGTCACCCGTCCGAGCGGACGCTCTGAACTGGCGCGCATCGCCGACATCGATGCCGATCCGGTCGTGGTCGGCCCGACGGTCTATGTCGGCGCCTACAATGGCGATCTGGCGGCGGTGGATCTCGAGTTCGGTGAAGTGCTGTGGCGGCGTGAACTCTCGGCTCATGCAGGACTGGTGGCCGACGACGGCGGACTCTATGTGACCGACTCCCAGGATCAGGTCTGGGCCGCCGAGATGGCCGATGGCTCTGGGCGCTGGAAGCAGGATCAACTGCGCTATCGTCGGCTCACCGCACCCGCGTTGCTCGGCGAACGGCTGCTGGTCGGTGACTTCGAGGGCTATCTGCATCTGCTCGACAAGCGTGATGGGCGACTGGTGGGGCGGATGCGTCTGACCAAGGCCGGCATCACCGCCCGCCCGCTGGTCGCGGGCAACCGCGTCTATGTCTATGCCGACGACGGCACGCTCGCCGCGCTGACGCTCGGTGCGACGACAACCGTACCGACCAAGGCCTCTCAGGCCCCCAAGGCGGAGCCGGAATCCACACCGCCCGCCACTCAACCCACCACCCAAGGGAAGCGCTGATCCGCATGTTGCCCGTCATCACTCTGATCGGCCGCCCGAACGTCGGCAAATCGACGCTGTTCAACCGTCTCACGCGCACCCGTGATGCGCTGGTCGCCGACTTCCCCGGTCTGACGCGCGACCGGCAGTACGGCATCGGGCGCATCGGGCCGCGTCCCTATGTCATCGTCGACACCGGCGGCATCGGCAGCGCCGCCGAGGGCGTCGAGGCACTGATGGAACGCCAGGTCCAGCGCGCCGTCGAGGAAGCCGACCATCTGCTGTTCCTGGTCGACACCCGGGACGGCTGCACGCCCGAGGACATCGACATCGCCCAGCGGCTGCGCCGGCTCGGCAAGCCGATCACCCTGGTCGTGAACAAGAGCGACACCATGGATCCGACGCTGGCCGTGACCGACTTCCATCGGCTCGGACTGGGCGATCCCTGGGCGGCGTCGGCGACTCAGGGTCTGGGCATCCGCGGACTCATCGACCATGTCTTCGAGCAGCTTCCAGAGGGCACGGACGAGGACGCGGCGCAGAACGAGGACGACCGGATCAAGGTCGCGGTCGTCGGACGCCCGAACGCGGGCAAGTCGACGCTCATCAACCGGCTGCTCGGCGAGGAGCGGCAGGTCACGTTCGACAGTCCGGGCACCACGCGCGACAGTATCTTCATCCCCTTCGAGCGGCCCGGCCACGACCAGCGTTACACCCTGATCGACACCGCCGGACTGCGCCGGCGCGCGCGCGTCCATGACCCGATCGAGAAGTTCAGCGTCATCAAGACCCTGCAAGCGATCGAAGAGGCCAACGTCATCATCCTGGTGATCGACGCCCATGAGGGCATCGGTGAGCAGGACGCCACGCTCGCCGGGCATATCATCGAGAGCGGGCGGGCGCTGGTGGTGGCGATCAACAAATGGGACGGGCTGGACCCGGATGCACGCAACCGGGTGCGCGATCAGTTCGCGCGCAAGCTGGCGTTTCTGGATTTCGCCAAGCTGCACCGGGTCTCGGCGCTGTACGGCAGCGGCGTCGGCCATGTGCTCGACGATGTCGATCTGGCCTATGCCAATGCCACCCGCGACCTGTCGACGCCTGAGCTGACCCGGCTGCTGGAAGCGGCGGTGATGGAGCATCAGCCGCCGCTGGTCCATGGCCGGCGTATCAAACTGCGCTATGCCCATCAGGGCGGGCGCAATCCGCCGATCATCGTCATCCACGGCAACCAGACCGACGTGGTGCCCGAGACCTACAAGCGGTATCTCATCAACCGGTTCCGCAAGGAACTCGACCTGCTCGGCACCCCGTTACGGCTGGAGTTCAAGAGCGGTTCCAATCCCTATCAGGGCAAGCGCAACACGCTCACGGCGCGTCAGATCGCCAAGAAGCAGCGGCTCAAGCGTTTCACTGAGCGCAAGAAGTGAGGAAACGCCGTCCGATCTGGAGATGACGCCGATAGCAGCCGAGTTGGAGCCAGCTCAGCAGGGCGGCGGCGCTCATCATCATGAGTGCGCCGAGCGGCGTCAGCCAGACCGTTTCAGGCCAGACGGCCGCCAGCGTCAGCGCCAGCAGTGCGCTCAGATGCAGCCCGAACTGCACGCGCGCCCAGCGCTCGGGGATGAACGCCTGCATGTGCGGCAGCCGCACGTCGAAACGCCGCGCCGCGACCTGCCGATGCTGAAGATGGAACCAGCTCAGAAACGGCATGATCTTGAACAGCATCCCGCTCGGCAGTCCGAGGCCGACGCCGACCAGGACCAGTACGCCGACCAGTTCCGCTCGTCCGTCTGACAGCCAGACCACGGCGGCCAGCAATACGCTCAGCATGGCGCTCCACCAGTGCAGCAGCGTGACATCGATACGCGGACGCTCGCGCCGGCGCTGCTGGTCCAGCGTCACCAGCGCGAAGATGGCCAGAACTCCGACGGCGGACCCGAATCCCCAGACCGCCAGACCGCCCCAGCCCATGAGCGTCGCGGCTGTAGCCAGCAGCAGGCCGCTCAGGATCACCCAGGCCGCCGGTCGCGCCAGCCAGGCCGGATAGGCCGGTGTGACATGGAACATGGGCACCACCTGATAGCCGACGCCCAGGATCAGCATTCCGACCCAGCCGAGCAGCGCCCAGCCGAGATGCAGATCGACCCAGGCCGTCAGTCCGCCGATCGGCACGCCGAGCAGACCGGCCACCAGCAGCACGCCGAGCAGCAGCGTCATCAGTAGCCCGAAGAGCGCCAGCCGCATCGCCTGGAGCGTGCGCGGTGCACCCCGGCCACGCGCGAGCGCGACCCCGGCGGCGCCCATGAACACCGCCAGACCGACCGCGAGCGCACCGCCCCCCAGACTGAGCCAGACGGCCCCGCCCCACTGGAGTCCGACCGCGAGCGCCAGCGTTCCCAGGATCAGGAACACCTGTACCAGCGGCGCAATCCAGGCGGCCCCCGGCACGCGCGCGCCGATCAGAACCGGCAGCATCTGGAACAAGGCGCCCAGCATCACCTGGGTCAGAAAACCGAGCGCGATCAGATGGGTCAGCGCCAGGGCGCTCGGCGACCAGCGCGTGAGCAACGCCGCCTCGCCCTGCCACAGCAGCAGCGCACCCGCCAGGAAAACGAAGAACGGCGCGGCCAGGAAGAAGGCGAAAGGCACCCGAATCGGCGGGGCCTGATCCAGACTCAGTCCAGCGGTATTGAGCACAGTACGATCTCCGCTTCAGGACCAGATGAGGATCTCGAAATACTCGTCCGCACCCTCGGTGTGCCACTGATAGCCCAGACGGCGCAGCAGATCGTAGAGCGGAAACGGCTCGCGCCGATGCACGACCCGCAGTCGAGCGTCCCTGGGCATGTCAGCGAGCGTATCGAGGATGCGTTCGAGCGGCTCGGGCGGTTCGAGCCGGCGCACATCGAGTTCAAGCGTCTCGCCGGTCTCAGGACTCACGCGCCACCAGCCCGGCGATCTCGGTCGCCTGATCGCGCAGCGCGCCATCGGCCATGGGATAGAGCACGATCTCTTCCTTGGAGTTGTGCTGCTGGGTGAGGAAATGGAAGGTCTCCAGCACGCCCTGACAGGTGTCGCGGTCGCGCTGGGCCACCGCCTCGCCTAGATCGCTGAGCAGGGCGCGCATCTGAGCGTGCTCGGAGCACATGACCTCGATCGGATTGGACGCGACCCGATAGATGCTCGCCAGACGTGGGAAGAGCGTCTGTTCCTCGACGTCGAAATGATGGTTGACGGTCGAGATCAGCGCCTCGGACGCCTGGCCGATGACCGCCCAGTCGCCGCTGGTCAGGCTCTTCTCGGCGGCAGCCAACAGATGGTCGCAGGCATGATGATCGTGGGTGAAGGCTTCGGTGATGATGGAAGACATGGTTGGATCGACTCGCTGGATGACTGGATGAACGAAGGCTGGGCGCGATTCTGCAAGGCGGCGGCAAGCGCCGCCTTGATCTGGATCATCCGCGCCCGGCCCCGTGCTCCCGGCCATAGCCGTCGAGCCGCAGTGGTTCGGATTCGGGATCCGGCCCAGTCCCCGGCTTGGGTCGATCCAGCCAGGGACTCGGATGCGCGAATCCCTGCCAGCCCCAGCGCAGCCAGTCGAGCAGACGCACCGCCAGCCACAGCGCCCAGGCGAGCATGAGTGCGCGATAGACCCACAGCGGCAACGAGATCACCCAGACCTCGGGCAGACGCGGTCCGCCGCGATCCTGATACCAGTTCAACAGGGTTGCACTGGAGCCATGACCGCGGATCCACATCTCGGGATGACCAAGCAGACCCTGCTGGACGGCGCCGATCAGGGCCGACAGCGCCAGGAGTGTGAACAGCACCAGTCCGAACTGGAGCAGATTGAAACGCCACCAGAGCACGCCGGCCGTATTCAGACGCCCGCGCCAGCCGAGCGCGAACAGCCAGCCGCCGATCAAGAGCGCCACCCAGACCTCGGACAGCGCCAGCCCGAGACCGAGCAACAGCCAGTCGTACCAGCGCAGCGGCGTCAGACGCACCCGCCCGAGCACCAGCGCCACGCCGACCAGCACCACGAACAGCCCCCAGAACAACACCGCCGGCCCGATCCCCGGCCCCCAGGCGAACAGCACCCAGCGATCGTCGGGCAGGTGCAGGCGCTGGGTGATATTGACCGCCGTCTGTCCCAGATCCGGGCTGGCCGGGCTGAAGCTCGGTGTCAGCGGTGACTCCAGACGCCAGCCGACCAGCATCTCCTGCGTGCCCGGCGCCAACGGCAGTTCGACCTGGGTCGTCTGGCCGCTCGGTAGCGGCAGGGTGCGGCCATCGACGCTCAGGGTTCGGGTCTCGGCGCCTTCGGGCAACTGGAGCCTGTAGACACCGCCCTGAGTGCTGCGCGCCGTCAGGGTCAGGGTCGTGTCCGTGCCGCGCCGCCCCGGCTCGACCTGGACGTCGACCCGATCCAACGTCAACGTGGGTCCGGGCACACCCTCTGGACGACTGATCCGCAGACGAAGGGACTCGCCGGGCAGCGGACGCCAGTGCGGCAGCCAGCGCTCGCCCTGGCCCCGATGATGGATCGGGGCCAGATCCATGCTGTCCAGATGCCAGATCGGGCTGAGATCCAGCCACCAGGATTCGGTCAGGCGCGGATCCGTGCCGGCCGTCAATTCGAGTTCAGCCACGGGTTTGAGGCTGGAGGTCCAGCGTAGCTCGGTCTGTCCCGGAGCGAGCGCGACCCGAACCTGTCCGCCCTCGACCTGGAGGGCCGCCGTCTGGACCGATTCGCCGGGCAGCAGCGGTACTGGAACCAGCGCCGGAAACTCGGGCGCCGAGAGCCGACTGACCCGCGTCTCGACTCGCCAGTCGAGTCCGAATTCGAGCCGGCGTTCGATCAGGAGCAGCGGCGGCAGTGCATCCTGAGTCAATGGCCGTTCGCCTTCGGACTCGGCGCTCGCCAGACGGATCAGCTGGATCTGGCGTCCAGGCCGGCCATCGGTACGGATACCCTCGACCCGCCAGCCGTCGGCCGCGACGACCTCGACCCGGCGCGGATCGAGCGCCAGCGGGAGGTCGATGCGCGTCTCGGCCCCAAGCGCGCCGGTCAACTGCAACCGATGCCGGCCCGGATCGAGCGGGATCAACAGACGTCCATCGCTGTCGCGGCGCAGACGTTCCAGCACGACGCCATCGAGCACCACCGAACTCGGCGACCAGCCCGAGCGGGCATCGAGGAACTCGGCGGCCATCGCCGTCGCCGCGTCCAGGGTCAGATCCAGGGTCAAACGCTCCGGTTCGGCGCGCAGGGCGAGGCTGGCGAGCGTCAGGCATTCGGGCAGACATTCAGGGGGGGCGAGCAGGCGGGTGCGCAATTCGTCCAGGAGGGCCGGACTCGGGAAGTCGGCGGCCAGGGTCGGACGTGGGGTCAGAGCGGCCCCCAGCATCAGGGCCAGTGCCAACAGCGACAGCGGAGCACCGGCGCGAAACTGGGTCTGCCAGCGCTGTTTCAGGTCCGCCCCCGAGAGATTCAGGTCCGACAACCGCAGTCCCAGAGCGACCAGCAACAGTCCAGCGACGATCACCAGCACGAGGTGCCAGCCCGGCGTCAGCCACCAGAGTCGCGCCCCATCGTTCGGTCCGACGGGTCCGGTCCAGCTCAGATCGACCTGACGCCACTGCCAGTCCGGAATCCCCGGTCCGGTCTGGACCAGGGCCTTGGGGTCGAGCCGTTCCAGAGGCGGCGGTGGCGCGGCTGGAGACGCCAGGGATGAGGGGGCGTAGACCTTGCCTTCACGACGTGCCGGCTCCGGTTCGGCTTGAGGCAAGAGTGCGTCCGACTCCGTCAGCGTCTTCTCGAAGGCGAAGGTCGGTGCCGGTGCTCGGGCGCCTGCCACGCCGCCGGTCGAACTCCAGTACGGCTGGGCGAGCTGCGGATAGAGTCCGCCGCGGACCTCGGAGACCAGGAAGGGCAGGCCGATCGCCAGCAGTGCAAGCACGGCCAGCCGCCGATACCAGAGCACGAAGGTGCGCCAGCGCGCCAGCCCGCGCGATTCGCTCTGATCGGGCAGCAGACGCAACAATGCAGCCGCCGCCAGCAGATGCAGCCATACCAGACGCGGCGCACCGGGTTCGAGCCAGGTGAGCGCCAGCGTCACGAGCGCCAGCGCACCCCAACCCAGTCCCCACAGACGCCCGACGCCGAGCGCCAGGATCAGCACCAGGAACAGATCGAGCAGGGTCCAGCGCGTCAGCCAGGTGTCGGGACGATTGTCGACCCCGGAGACGGCCAGCAGATCCCAGCCCGGCGGCAGATGCAGCCGGCTGGTCGCGCCGTCGAGCACCAGCGACCAGCCCGAGGCCGGTATCCAGTCGGATTTGGCGCCAAGACGGCTGTCGGCGACCAGATCCAGGCGCCCGCGCCGCACCTCGACACCGGGCGGTGCGTCGGCATCGAGCCGGGTGATGAGCACCGGCTCGTCATCGACCCGCGCCTGACCCAGATCGAGACCGGGCGCGGCCTCCAGCCGCCAGCTTCGGGTCAGATCGCCGTCGAGACGATCGCGCGCGCTATAGCCCTGTCCGTCGAAGTCGAGCCAGATCTCGCGCGCGAGCCGCAGTCGGTCCGGTTCGGGGTCCGTGTCGCCGCGTCCCTGCTGGGTGAATGTGAGGACCGCACCTGGGCCGGCCGCATAGACCGGCAGCCGTGCCCAATCGCCCGGAAGCCCTGTCTGGCTCGGGTCGAGCCTCTCCAGGCCGGACAGCTCGACCCGACGGCGTTCGGGCTGGGCGGCGAAGGCCCAGACCTCGCGCTCGGGCCAGGGCGCGGTCAGGTCGGTCGGTCGCGCCAGTCGGGTCACAGCGCCCGGATGGTGACTCGCGACTTCCAGCACCCAGCGTCCGGGACGCACCTGGACGCGCAGCGTCCCATCCGACTCCAGGCGGGTCGGCAGGGGACTGACGACGTTCGAGGGGATGCCGGCCGGCAGCAGGACCGGGCCGAGCTGGATCTCGCGGGCGCGTCCGGAGACCTCCAGTTCGAGCCGGGTCAGGACGCGCAATGGCAGATCGTCATCGAGACGTCGATAGACCTCCAGCCGCAGACGATCGCCCTCCCCGTCCGCGCGCGTCTGACCGGGATCGCGCAACCAGAGACGCGCGTCCCGGTCCAGTCGCGGCGAGATCGGTGCACGTCCATCGAGCGCCAGGGTCAGGAGGCCGGTCTCGGGGGGCAGCGGCAGGGATTCGGGACGCTCGCGCCACTGGAAGCGTCCGGTCAGACGATGTCGGCCGGCGGGTAGCTGGGCCGCTGGACGTCCATCGCGCGCCACGACCGGCAGTGGCACGTCATCGGCGCGCACGTCCTGCGGCCAGAGATCGACGTCGCCCGGCAGCGCGATCCAGTCCTCGGCCTTCAGCTCCCAGACCTGCTCGAAGCGACCGCCCCTGGCGTCCAGTTCGAGCTGCAACAGACCCGGCCAGGCGCAGAGCCGATTCACACCACGCGCATCCAGCGGACAGGCACGGCGGTCGCGCCCGTTCGGTCCCTGCTCCAGCACCCAGGGAACCCAGGGTTCGAGTGACTTGGGGATCGCGATCCCGGTACTTTCGTCGCTGCCCGATCGAGTCGTGGACTCGGCGGGCTGGAACAGAGTTTGGGCTTCGGCACGCGCCAGCGGTAGCGCCAATACCAGGAGAACCATCCATACGGCAAACCGTCCGGGACTGGAGCCTGACATACCTGGACCTCGTCGGGTTGAATCGAACCACGCCATGATCGGAAACGAGCATAGCATGGTGCGACGAGGCCGGATGGCCGAACCCGCGCGCGTCGGGTTCGGCACCTGGCTACACGGGCGTTCAGTAGCCCAACAGCGGCTCCTCGACCCCGGTCGGGGTGTTCTGATCGACCCAGGGATGGACGTTGAAGCCGGCCGTCTCGATCATGGCATCACGCCCCTCGATGAAGCTCTGTTCCCGGACGATGACCCGATAGGCCTTGTTGAGCTGCATGGCGCGCTCGGGCGAGGCATAGAGCAGGACGCTGATGTCTTCACGCAACCGTTCCAGCATCTCGGGCTTGAGTTCGCCATCAGCGCTGAAGAAACGTTCGCGCACCTCGCGGTTCTGGCGGAACTCGTCGCCCGCGCCATTGGCCGCTAGATAGAAGGCATACTCCGGCTCGCCATCGCGCCGCAGAGGCTCAGGCAGGCCGTCGAGCCCCTTCTGGCTCCAGTGATGCCAGCCGCGTTGGAAGCCGTCGGCCTCGAAGCGGCGCGGAAAGGCGAAGCTCGAATCCGTGGTCGCGCCCATGCCGCCGTGACAGCCGACACAAAAGGCCAGTTCCTCATAGCTCTGCGGACGCAACTGTCCCTCGGCATCTTCAATCAGCGCCGAATAGACCCAGCCCTGATCGTTGCTGACTCCGGATTCGAGATTGCCCCGGAAGACGCGCACCCGATCCGGGAAGTCGTGCTTCTCCTTGGTCTCGGCGGCCATGCGGCTGTCGAGTTCGGCATAGGTCATCCAATAGCGCTTCCTGGCGTGGCGCACTTCCTTCATGCGCGCGGCGAGCTGGTTGTCGCCCGATTCGTCGACGTCGATATAGCGCACCGTATGCAGGAACTCGGTGCTTTCCGGATAGAGTCCGGCAGCCAGATGCACCCGCCCGGCGCGCTGTTCTTCGAGCGCCTGACCGACGTACCACATCAGACGCCCCTCGCGCGGCGCCCAGTCGTAGCGCACCCATTCGGCGGTACCGATGGCACCGTCGCGATCGAGATC
This sequence comes from Allochromatium humboldtianum, assembly GCF_013385175.1. Taxonomy (GTDB): domain Bacteria; phylum Pseudomonadota; class Gammaproteobacteria; order Chromatiales; family Chromatiaceae; genus Thermochromatium; species Thermochromatium humboldtianum. Next base: position 32,174 of record NZ_JABZEO010000011.1, read on the forward strand.
GACCCCGCCGAGCGCGGCCTCGTCGACCGGCTCGATGGCGATGTCGCGCCGACGGATCAGTGACTCGACGATGGCCAGATTGGTCTTGTAGACGGCGCGGTCGAACTCGCCGGCCAGGTTGCGCTGGAAGGATGCGGCGAGTCGGATGAGCACGTCGTCGGTCGAGCCGTTGGTCGGCCAAAAGGTGCCGACGAAGGGGTAGTAGCCGAAGGCACGCCAGCCGGTCGGCCGACCCTCGGGGTCGAGATCGAAGCCCTCGTCGTCGAAGCGGAAATAGGCATCCGGGACATAGCCGTCCCAGCGGCCGTTGTCGTCGTAGTCCCAGTCCTCGGGCGGCTCGGCCAGGCGCTGGGCGGGGATGATGCGACCCTCGGCATCCAGATAGTTACTCTGGCGGATGTAGTCGCGCATCTCGTCATCGCCGATCGCCGCGATCGCGGCGCGCCGATCCTTGTAGAGATTCTTCCAGGGATTTTCCTCGGCCGGCGCCGGAAAACTGAAGGTCAGTTGCAGATCAGAGTCGTTGAGATAGTTGGGCGCCTGCGACTGGGTGTGACAGGCATAGCAGGGATTGTGGATCCGCCCATGATCGTCGGTCGTCTTGGTATAGCACTGCGAGACGATGTGGGGCGTCTCGTTCTTGAGGATGCGCTCGTCGAGTCCGGCGCTCGGCGCCGAGCCGGCCCAAGACAGGCCGAGCAGGATCGAGAGCATGGCGGGAAAGCGGGATGGAAATGACATGGCAGCGGTACCGATTGACGCGAACGGCCTCATGCTTCGAATCGAGCGGCAAAAACTCCCGCCGTCGCCTCGGATCGGCACGCGACCGATCCGAGGCGACGTGGAAGTCCCCCGACTTCAAAGATGAGCGAAGATCACTTGTTCATGGCCGGAAAGACGAAGTAGCCGGTGTAGGCCGAGAGCTGACCGGGTTCTTCGAGCTTGTCGGCATCCGACTCGCCATAGGGATGCTGGACGACCGACATCAGATAGGCAAAGCCGTTGATGTCGGGATAGAAGTACGGCGACGTGGTCTCGGAGCCGTAGGGCGTGGTCTGGATGCGGGTGAGCCGTCCGGAGTTCAGATCGTAGGACCAGATCATGTCGTTCTGATGACCCGACCCGGTGTCCTCGCCGATGATGAGTGTGTTGTAGCCCGGCATGTAGGTGACATTGTCCGGATTGGCGAGGCCGTTGACATCACACTTGTTGATCCCGTCATAGTCGGCCGACTCGGCGCCAGCGCCATAGTCCATGGTCAGCGGGGTACCGGCGACGAGCGGGAACATGTCGACGGCCGTGTAGTTGCCGTCCAGATGCAGCCCATAGACAGCGCCGCAGACATTGGCCTGAGCCAGTCTCATGTGGTTCGGGCCACCGACGTCGTATTTGTCATAGGCGCCCTGGGCGCGGCCGGCGCGACTGTAATCGAGCATGCCGCGATCGACCTCGGACATCCCGATATAGAGCCGATGACGATCGGAGTCATAGGTGATGCCCTCCATCTTGCGGAACTCGGTGGTGCCGCCCTGCATCGCGGCCCAGCGGCGGGTCTCCAGACGTGAGGCGATGTTCTCGTCCATCCAGTTGACGGCGCCGTCCTGGTTGACGTCGCGCAGCTGGAGACACTGATGATCACCATCCTCGTGTCCGGCGTTGATCGAGGTGAAGCCCTCGGGACAGGTCGGACGCTCGCCCTCGGCCAGCGCGACCGGCTCGGCCTCGTCGAAGATGTCGGCGAAACGATAGCGCTCGATCCAGTCGCGCACCTCGTCGTTGGTGGTCCAGCCGAGATAGATCCAGTTGAGCTTGGCCAGCCCGGCGCCACTGGCGTCCTTCTGGTTCCACTGCGCGACCCAGAGCGCACCGGCGCTCAGATCGCCCGGCTGGCTGGCGACGAAGCGGAACAGTCCGACGTTGGTGCCGTCGTCGGACATGTAGACGGTCTTGCGGTCGGGCATCACATAGCCGAGTTCGAGCGCGATACGGCCCATGGCATAGTGCTTCTCGACCCGCGCCGAGTCGAAGCCGTCGACCTTGACCTCGACCGGCCAGCCATAGTCATAGGGATTCATGACCGAGCCGGCCTCGGCGGGCGTGGCGCCGAAATAGGTCGCCATGGCGGCGTTGTACTCGGTGATGGCGCCGTCGCGCCACTGCTTGGCGTCCGGTTCGTATTCCTCCGACCCCAGATGCGTGCCCCAGGGCGTGACGCTGCCGGCGCAATGGACCCAGCCGCCGTTGACCTGCGAGAAGTCGAGCGGACGGGTGCGCAGCGCGGTCAGATGACCGTTGCCCGGATCCTGGGCCAGTTCGGTCAGATACATGGCTCCGGGACGCGACTCGAAGTGCGAGACCATGTAGAGCTTGCCGTCGGCGCCGCGCAGCAGCGACGCAAAGTCATTGTCGTTGGAGATGTAGGCCGAACCATCCTCGGCGAGCAACGGCCGTCCATCGATGTCGTGGAGCTGGCCGAAGCGGAATCCGTTCGCATCCTGGACGCCGGTCTGGCCGGAGCGCAGGATGGTGTTGTAGCCGAGATCGACTGTCACGCCGTCGACGACGGCCTGGGGCGAGGTCAGGATCGCGCGCTTCTCGGCATCGGTGCGCGGGACAGGCGCCTCACTGAATTGGATGGCGCCTGCCAGGGCCGATGCGCAACAACCGAGCGCCAGGACCGCTGCCACCGCCTGCTTGACTGAAGACTCCATGGTCGTGCTCCGTGGGTTCGAGGTTGGAAAAGACTGGGATTCGAACCGCGAGAGCATAAAGGCGGGTCATGACGTTCGGATGGCCATTCTGTGACGACTGCATGAGTCACCGCGTCGAGCCGTCTCGGAACCTCGGTCGCGCATTGCATACGACCCGGCAAATCGCCTTATACTCGCCGGCCAGTCGATTGATTTCCAGGGTACTGCCGATGACCATTCGTTCCTTCAATCCTCCCGTTCGCACCCTCATGGGTCCAGGCCCGGCCGACGTCCACCCGCGCGTGCTCGCCGCCCTCGCCCGCCCGACCATCGGTCATCTCGATCCGGCCTTCGTCGGCATGATGGACGAGGTCAAAGACCTGCTGCGCACCGCCTTCCGTACCCGCAACGCCCTGACCATGCCGGTCTCGGCCCCCGGCTCGGCGGGCATGGAGACCTGCTTCGTCAATCTGGTCGAGCCGGGCGACGAGGTCGTGGTCTGCATCAACGGCGTCTTCGGCGGCCGCATGAAGGAGAACGTCGAGCGCGCCGGTGGCGTACCCATCGTCGTCCAGGGCGCCTGGGGCCGCGCCGTCGATCCCGATCAGGTCGCCGACACCCTCAAGCGCCACCCCAACGCCCGCCTGCTCGCCTTCGTCCAGGCCGAGACCAGCACCGGCGCCCAGTCCGACGCACGCACCCTGGCCGAGATCGCCCGCCGTCACGATTGTCTGACCATCGTCGATGCCGTGACCGCGCTCGGCGGCTCGCCGCTGGAGGTCGATGCCTGGGGACTGGATGCGGTCTATTCCGGCTCGCAGAAATGTCTGTCCTGCGTGCCCGGACTGGCGCCCGTGACCTTCAACGAACGCGCTCTGGAGAAGGTCCGTGCGCGTAAGACCAAGGTCCAGAGCTGGTTCCTGGATCTGAATCTGGTCATGGGCTACTGGAGCGGCGAGCAGAAGCGCAGCTATCACCATACCGCGCCGGTCAACGCCCTCTACGCCCTGCACGAATCATTGGTGATGCTGACCGAGGAAGGCGTCGAGGCGGCCTGGAAGCGTCACGCCCATCATCATCTGGCCCTGCGCGCCGGACTGGAGACCCTGGGCCTTGAACTGATCGTTCCCGAGTCCGAGCGTCTGCCCCAGCTCAACAGCGTCGCCGTGCCGGCCGGTATCGATGAAGCGGCGCTGCGTGCGCGCCTGCTGTCGCGTTACAACCTGGAACTGGGCGCCGGACTCGGCGATCTGGCCGGCAAGGTCTGGCGCATCGGACTCATGGGCTACAGCAGCCGTCCGGCCAACATCCTGCTCTGTCTGGGCGCCATGGCCAGCGAACTGGACGCCATGGGCTATCGGGCCGACGCGGGCGCGGCCATCGCGGCGGCGCGCGCCGTACTCGACCAAGCGGCTTGAGACCAGCGCAGCATGTTTCTGCCCAATCGTCGGCGTCTCGGCGTGCGTCTGGTCTTCGCGCTCGGGGCGATGGCGCTCTTCGTGGCCGGCTATCAGTGGGGCAATCAGTACAAATTCGGCTCTGCCGATCCGGCCGAGATCCGGGGCGTCCTGATCCAGCCGCCGGGCGAAATCCCGGAGTTCGGTCTGCGCGACCCCTTCGGGCGGCCGTTCGGGCGCACGGATCTGACCGCCGGCTGGACACTGCTGGCGTTCGGGGATCTCGCCGAGGCCACGGGGCAGCGTGCCGCGCAACGCCTGATCGAGACCCGCAACCGGCTCGCCGATCGGCCCGAGTTGATCGAGTCGCTTCGGTTGGTACTGATCCAGACCAGCGAACGGTTGGAGCTGGCACGCGACTTCGCCCGTCTCTCGCCGGCGCTACGACCGCTCGCCGGGTCGGCCGAGTCGATCACGCCTCTGCGCGAGGCGCTTGGGATGGCGAGCGGGGTCGGACCCACGCTGTTCGTGATCGGTCCCGACGCGCGCCTGCGCGCCATCCTGCCCGAGACCGAGAACAGCGCCGACATGGCCGAGGATATGAAGGCGCTGATGACGAGCGATTGAATCAGCGTTTCAGCATCTCCATCAATACCGCGGCCATGAGCTTGGCATCTCCGGCGCTGAGCTTGATCGGCGCCGGTATCGTGCGCGGTTCGGCACCGGCGGGTGTCGCCGTGGCGGGTTTCGCCTTCGGGCGCTGAGTGGCGGGACGAGCGGGTGGAGGAGTGGTCTTGGGCATGGCGGACTCCTGATCGATCCTGAGGCATTATAGACGTGGTCTGACACTCCAGTGAGGTCTGCGCATGGGCCGACCCAAAGCTCCATGTGCTGATCCGCTATCTCGTCATCGTTCGGCTGGCGATTCCGCGTCCAATGCCGGGCACGGTCATGCTGGAGACAGAGGGCGAGGATCTGTACTTCCGTTGGATTGATGTGCGTGAGACGGATCCCGAAACGGCAGGCGAAACGATCAAGGGTGAACTGGAGCGCGCGATTCGGCGGATCTGAATCAGTCGCGCTCGGCGGTGTCCTGGTTCCGGTCCGCCCGCTCGTCCCATCCGCCGCCGAACAGACGCGCGACGAAGCGAAACACCCGTCCCAGCCCACGCCAGACCTTGGGCAGCAACCAGAACAGCAGCAGCACGAAGAGCGCCAGCAGGACGAGAAAGACCGCCGGATGATTGATCGCGATCAGCAGACCAGCCAGGACGCCCACGTCCTCGCTCACAGACGCCGCCCAGTTGGTGAAGGGTTCAGGCGAGGTGTTGATGAGTACGCGCGTGCCCGATTTGGCGGCGTGTGAGGCCGTAGCCAATCCGCCGCCCAGGATGGCCGCCGCGATCTCGGCGCCGGGTCCGAGGTCGCTCATTGCGCCGGCGGCGAGCATGGCGCCGGCCGGGATGCGCACGAAGGTGTGCAGCGAATCCCAGGCGGTATCCACACCCGGCACCTTGTCAGCCACGAATTCGACCAGATACATGAGACCGGCGGCGAACAGCACCAGCGGATCGGTCAGGATGTCGAGCCCGGGCGGCAGTTCCAGACTGCCGTTCGCGCCGAGCAGTCCGAGGATCAGGATGGCGGCATAGAGATTGATACCGCTCGCCCAGGCCGCGCCCAGGGTCAGCGCCAAGGTTTGAGTCAGTTCGTCCAAAGTCGGATCCTCTTGGGGCGGATGGTCGTCAGGTGAATGAATCCAGACGTCCAGTTTTCAATCCAGGCTTTTCGGAACTCACCTCATGAAGCGTATCGCGCTCTTCCTTGTCGTGCTCGTCGTCGTGCTCTACGGCTCCTGGCCCTATTACACCATCTATCGGCTCGATAGTGCCTTGGGTGCCGAGGATGTACAAGCCATCGCCCCCTTCGTCGATCTGTCTACCATCCGTGCCGGCTACAGGGAACAGGCCGGGGCGGCTCTGAAGGACATGATGCCGGACTCATCGCGCGGTGGTGAAAGCGAGCCGCTCGTCGAATGGCTCGCGGAGAGTCTACGTCCGCTCGGTGAAGCGGCGCTCGAACGCACCGTCACGCTCGACTGGGTTCGGTATACGCTGCGAGACGCCGCCCAGCGCGCCACCGACGAACGTCCCGCCTATTTCATCGCCAGCATCGATCACGCCTTTTTCCAGTCCTGGAACAGGTTCGGCATCCGCCTCGGTTCGACCGAGGTCGTGATGCAGCTTCAGGGGTTGAACTGGCGGGTGACGGCGCTCGAAGAGCGCGCCCAGGATCGGTGACAGCTCAGCTGCAATGACCGCCGGTCAGGTCAACACCAGATTGTCGCGATGGATCAACTCCTCGTCGTCGAGATAGCCGAGGATGGACTCGAAACTCGACGATGGACGACCGCGAATCCGCTCGGCTTCATCCGCGTCATAGTTGACCAGACCGCGCGCGATTTCCTGCCCGGCCTCGTCGAGACAGATGACGACCTCACCGCGATTGAAACGCCCCTGCACCGCCTTCACACCCACGGCCAGCAGACTGGTGCCCTTCTCGCGCAACGCCCGCACGGCCCCTGCATCCAGCACCAGCCGACCACGCGCCTGGAGATGCCCGGCGAGCCACTGTTTGCGCGCCGCCTGCGGTCCCTGGAAGGGAATCAGCAGCGTACCGACCGACTCGCCCGCACCGACACGGCTCAAGACCTGCTCGCCCCGCCCAGGCGCGATGATGGTCGGCGTCCCCGAGCGCGCCGCCAGACGCGCTGCGCGCACCTTTGTGACCATGCCGCCGGTACCAAGCCCAGTGACGCTGCCACCGGCAACCTGATCGAGCAGCGGATCACTGACCCAGGTCTCGGGGATCAGCTTGGCGTCCGGATTCTTGCGTGGATCCTGGTCGAAGAGTCCGTCCTGATCGGTGAGCAGGATCAGCAGATCGGCTTCGATCAGATTGGCCACCAGCGCGGCCAGGGTGTCGTTGTCGCCGAAGCGCAACTCGTCGGTCGCGACCGTGTCGTTCTCGTTGATGACCGGGATCACGCCGAGTTTGAGCAGCGTGCGCAGTGTGCTGCGCGCATTGAGATAGCGCGAGCGGTTGGACAGATCGTCGCGCGTCAGCAGCACCTGAGCCGTATGCAGCCCGCGCGCCTGGAAGCAGTCTTCATAGGCCCGCACCAGCCCCATCTGACCGATGGCCGCCGCTGCTTGCAGCTCGTGCAGCGTTTTGGGCCGCCGACGCCAGCCCATGCGCGCCATGCCCTCGGCCACAGCGCCCGAGGAGACCAGCACGATCTCATGGCCGGCCTGACGGCGCGCACTCATCTGCTCGACCCAGGGCGCCAGCATGGCGCGCTCCAGACCCTGGCCGTCGCGCGTCAGGAGCGCACTGCCGATCTTGACCACCCAACGCCGCGTACCTGGAATCCTGTCTCGCGAGATCATGCTGCAACCGCGCTCAGAGTGTTGAAGTTGTCGTATCCGGGTTCAGTCCAGAGGATGCCAGTCGCCGGTCGCCGAGTCGTCGAACTCGTCCCAGTCGGAAGCGCCCACGTCGGACTGGACGCTGCCGGCACTGTCGGGGTCGGTCTTGAGCGCTTCCAGGCGATACATCAGATCATTGATCAGCGTCTCGGTCCCGGCGCCGGTGAGCGCCGAGATGGTATGGACAGGCCCGCGCCAGTCGAGCTGCTCGACGATCTGCGCCCGCCGCGCCTCATAGTCTTCCGGTTCGAGCTGATCGATCTTGTTCAAGACCAACCAGCGTTCCTTGTCCAGCAGGCCGGCGCCGAAAGCATCCAGCTCGGCCTCGATCTTGCGCACCTGATCGGCCGGATCCAGGCTCTCGTCGAGCGGTGCGATGTCGACCAGATGCAGCAGCAGGCGCGTGCGCGCCAGATGCTTCAAAAAGTGAATCCCCAGCCCCGCCCCCTCGGCCGCGCCCTCGATGACCCCCGGAATATCGGCGATCACGAAGCTGCGCCGCTCGCCGACCCGCACCACGCCCAGATTCGGATAGAGCGTGGTGAAGGGATAGTCGGCGACCTTGGGCCGCGCGCTGGAGACCTTGCGGATCAGCGACGACTTGCCGGCATTCGGGAAACCGAGCAGCCCGACATCGGCCAGCAGGATCAGTTCGAGGAACAGATCGCGCCGCTCGCCCGGCGTGCCCGGCTTGGACTGACGCGGCGCGCGGTTGGTGCTCGACTTGTAACGCGCGTTGCCGATGCCGTGGAAACCGCCCTGCGCGACCAGCAGCCGCTGTCCGGTTTCGAGCAGCTCACCGATCAGCTCCTCGGTCTCCTGGTCGAAGACGCGGGTGCCGACCGGAACCGGGACCGTCAGATCCTGCCCGCTGCGCCCGGTCATGTGCTTGCCCTTGCCGTTCTCGCCACGCTCGGCGCGATGCTTGCGCAGATAGCGGAAATCGACCAGGGTGTTGATGTTGTTGTCGGCGATCAGATAGACACTGCCGCCGTCACCGCCATCACCGCCGTCCGGGCCACCCTTGGGGATGTACTTCTCGCGGCGAAAACTCACACAGCCGTTTCCGCCATCGCCAGCCTCGACCCGAATGACGGCCTCGTCGACGAATTTCATAGTTTTGATCTCAAAAAGAAAAAGCCCCGCCCGAGGGACGAGGCTTCGCGATCGGCGCGAACAGCGGGATCGAGACAGGCCGGCGAAGGGTCCGTGGAACCGTCGCGGCAGGCCGCGCGCCGATGCGACGCGAACTCAGGCGCTCTCGACCGTGACGAACTTGCGGTTCTTCGGACCCTTGGTGATGAATTTCACCACGCCGTCGGTCAGCGCGAACAGGGTGTGATCCTTGCCGCAACCGACGTTGACGCCGTTGTGGAAACGGGTGCCGCGCTGACGCACGATGATGCTGCCCGCACGGATCTGCTGGCCGCCAAAGATCTTGACGCCCAGTCGTTTGGATTCGGAATCGCGGCCGTTGCGCGAACTACCGCCTGCTTTTTTGTGTGCCATGGATGCTGACTCCTCAGCCGGCGCTGATGCCGGTGATCTTGACCGCCGTGAACCACTGACGGTGGCCCTGGCGCTTCATGTGATGCTTGCGACGACGGAACTTGATGATCTTGACCTTCTTGGCGCGGCCGTGCGACTCGACGGTCGCCGTCACCTTGCCGCCGGCCAGATAAGGCTTGCCGACCTTTACATCATCGCCATCGGCCACCATCAAGACCTGCTCGAAATCGACACTGTCGCCGGCCTCGGCGGTCAGCTTCTCGATCTTGACCGTGTCACCTTCGGAAACCCGGTATTGCTTGCCACCGGTTTGAATGACCGCGTACATGTTCTGAAGATCCCCAGGAGTGTTCGGATAGGGCCGACGCTCCGCGCCGGAACAAAGAAGCGGAATTCAATCAGAAAATCCTTGTTGGGTCAACGCCCGAAACCGGATTCGGGCGCGAAGGTGCCCAAACGTCAGCAAGCTGTCGACCGGAAGCGCCAAATTGCGTACCCTTGTCGAATCGACAGCCGGGGCGCTCGGCTTGACAGCCTTTCGTCCCCGCCCCTAGCATCCGCCGCCATTCTACGGTAGACACCAGACACGCATGGACCTTTCCAGGATTCGACAACCCGTCGCCGAGGACATCAAGGCCGTCGACGCCTTGATCCTGCGCCGACTCCAATCCGACGTGGTGCTGATCAACCAGATCGGGCACTACATCGTCAACAGCGGCGGCAAGCGGCTGCGTCCGCTCTCGGTGCTGCTGGCCGCGCGCGCCTGCGGCTATGCTGGCGAGCGCCACATCGATCTCGCGGCCATCGTGGAGTTCATCCACACCTCGACCCTGTTGCACGACGACGTGGTCGACGGCTCGGAACTGCGGCGCAATCGCGAGACGGCCAACGTGGTCTGGGGCAACGACGCCAGCGTGCTGGTCGGCGACTTCCTCTACTCGCGCTCGTTCGAGATGATGGTCGATGTCGGCAGCATGCGGGTGATGGAAGTGCTGGCGCACGCCACCAACCGCATCGCCGAAGGCGAGGTGTTGCAGCTGCTCAATGAGCGCGATCCCGACACGGACGAGGCGCGCTATATGGAAGTCATCAGCCGCAAGACCGCGACCCTGTTCGAGGCCGGCACCCGACTCGGCGCCGTGCTCGCCGAGTCGCCGCCCGAGATCGAGGACGCCATCCGCGAATACGGCCTCTGTCTCGGCATCGCCTTCCAGCTCGTCGACGATGCGCTCGACTATAGTGTCGACAATGCTGAGCTGGGCAAGAACGTCGGCGACGACCTCGACGAGGGCAAGCCGACCCTGCCGATCATCCGCGCCATGCAGGTCGGCACGCCCGAGCAGCGCGCTCTGCTGCGTGATGCCATCGAGCATGGCGGACGCGATCGCATCGAATCCGTCACGGCGGCTATTGCGTCCACCGATGCGATCGACTACACTACGCAGCTCGCACAGTCCTACGCGGCACGGGCCAAAGACGCTCTCGAACGTCTACCCGCTTCGCCCGCGAACGACGCACTCGCCATGCTGGCGGATTTCGCGGTCGCTCGCACGTATTGACGGTGTATCGATTCACGGGGTGTAGCTCAGCTTGGTAGAGCGCTGTCTTCGGGAGGCAGAAGTCGCAGGTTCGAATCCTGTCACCCCGACCAATAAAACAGGGACTTACAAGAAACCGGCCATCAGCCGGTTTTTTTGTGAGTGCAGAGTAAGTGCCTGGGCCGGACGATAGAAGTGAGGGTTCCTCACTTCTAAGGCTCGCCAGTGCGAGGGATGCCGCCATTTAGAAATGGGTCGGCAGAATCCCCCTATCGAAGTTCCGATGTGATGCCAGCCTGGGGCGCATCCCCTCAGTGTGGCGCTTCATTCAATTCCAAGCGTCGCTCAATGCGCGCCACGCGCTCGGACAGTCGATCCAGCGCGGCCTGTTGTCGGGCGCTGTTTTCCTCGCCATGAGCGATGTCAGCACGGATGCGGCTGGCGGCGAACTCCAGGCTCGACAGCCGGTGCTTGACCTCGCCAACGTCTTCGGCGATTTGGTCAACGCGGGCGCGGATATGCCGCAGGTGTTCCAGGACAAGGCTCTCGATGTCAGCGGTCATTGGGTGTCTCTCTCGGGTTGTCGGTTGTTTCGAAGCATAACGATCTATCCCTGAGCCACCAGAGGGCGTCACTCCTTCTATGGTGCGGCGGTCATCTCAGGATACCAGAGCTTGGCGGGCTGCTCGGTGATGGGTGTTCCGCTGGATCAGCCGTCCCGGTCCCGCTCCAGCGCTTCGACCTCAGACGCCAGACCGGCGGCGACCAGGAGGGCGGCGGTGGGCGAACGGGCTACACGGACTGGCGCGCGCGCCAGTCGTCTTCGGAAACGGCTCCGGCCTCAAACAACACGTCGACCTCGGCGCGGTCGAGTGTTTTTTCACTCCACACCCAGCCGGTGTAGCTCGCGGCGCTCGGGAAATGCTCACTGCCTGGGGTTTGCCCCCATCGCGCAAAGCGATAGCGCCCGTTGGCGTCCGGGCCGCTGATGATGGCCGTGGGGCGCTCGGGCTGTTGGGGGCTGTGATCGGCGGCGCTCATCACGCCGAGCGCGCGCATTTCGGCTTCCGTCTCGCCGATCTCGATTTCCAGTGCAGCAATGCTCGATGCGAGGCTCGTCAGCTCCGCGCGACGATCGGCCAGTGACGGGCCGGCGTTGCTGAAATCCATCGCATCGAACAGCGGTGCCAGACGCGCGACCAGTGCCGACGGCTCGCCCAACAGCAGGGTCAGCAGTCTGGCGGTGTTGATGTCGAAGCGGCCAGTGTTCAGCGGCCAGTGATTCGCGCGCTCAGTGCCACCGTCGACAATCGCCGCAGTGGCCTGTGGGCGGCGTTGCATCTCCCACAGCGAAGCGGACAGCTCGCCACCGGTCAGCGCGCGTTGTTGTTCGCGGGTGACATCCTCGATCAGGGCGGACTCCAGATCGGCGCGGCTCAATGGTGCGGTGCGTAGCTCATGGCGGCGGGCCTTGAGTCTGGCCAGCTCAGTGCGCTGATTTTCCAGTGCCCCGTGCGCGGATTGGCGGGCGGCACTCAGGGCGCGCGCGGCGGCGCGGACTTTGTCACTCAGGGCGCGCATGGATGAGTCCTCCAACGGCTACCTGCTCAAGCAGTTGCCGCTCCAACGCCTGAACGTCGACGCGCGACCTGGGAGCGGCGGCGTCGGGATCGAGCCCGAGATTGCGGGCAAAGTCACTGAAGTTTTCGAAAAAACCCCGGTCCTTGTGGTATCGCTCCCAGCCTTGGCGGGCCTGCTCCAGCGTTACGGGTGCCAGCATCAGATTTTCCCTCCGAGCTTGTGTTCGAGATCGGCGATTTCCCGCTCCAATTCGTGGCGGCGGGCTTTCGCCAGGAAGTGGCGCGTGGCGCCGGTTCGGTCGAGCTGCTCGGCGATGTCCTGCAAGGCGGCGCGTGGGGCGCTACCGAGCAAGGCAAAGTCGCCGGGCAACGCGGGTAAGTCGACCAAATCCCGCGCGGCCAGCTCGCTCGGGGTGCGAGCGAGTTCCAGCAGCGCCAGGCTCAGGCGTTCGCGGGCGGCGACACGCAGTAGTTCCGGCAGTTGCGCGGCGGCGCGGTGCAGGGCCTCACGCGGCGGGGGCGGACGGTCGTCGAGTTCGTCGAGTTCGCGACGCAACGCCTCTAGTTCGCGTGGGATGGCGACGCGGCAGGGCGTGAAGCAGCTGAACATATGAAAGTGGTCCTCGCGAGGATGGGTGCCCCCTTGTGGGCGCCGGGGGGCGGCGGCCGCGCGAAGGTGCCACAGCCCACCCTCGCCCACGGTCACATTTTCCCCGCGCGGCGGTGAAATCAAAACGACGAACCTGTTTCGCGCGCGATGTTGCGCAGCTGCTCGTGCGTGGTCGGCAGGCACCCAAATTGGCGAGCTTTGAAGAGGGCGGTGCGTAGCCGACTGGCTTCGGGCGGCGGCGCGGTCAGCACTCGCCAGCGCGGCCAGATTCTTGACTCGAACCGGGCGATCTCGGCGGCGAGCGCGCGGCAGCGGGCGCCCGTAGTATCACCCTCGACCAGTTCGAGCGCGGTCGTCAGGTGTCGATTGCGCTGATCGCGACGCCAGCGGCGCGGCGCGGAATCTTGCCCTCGGTGTGCCGACAACCCGAGCGCAGCGTCGAGTGTGTCCTCTTCGCCCTGGAGCCAGCGCGCAACGGCGCGGGCGAAGTCTCGCTCCGGTGTTCCAGGTGGCGCGTGCTCGGCCAGCCGATCGGCCAGGGCGGCCAGCTCGGCGGCGTTCACTCGCTCAGATCCTCGTCGTCCGCTTCGCCGGCGATGGCCTCGCGCGCGGCCTGCTCGATGGCGGCGCAGACGCGGCGGATCTCGGCATCAAGCAGACGGTCGATCTCCAGCTCGTCCTTGCCGACCAGGGTCGGGGCCACGCGCGAGGGGATGGTTCGAAGCAGGTTGACGGCCTGCCGGGCGCGATCCTCGGCGGTGCGCTCGACGGCGCGCGCGTCGACGTAGCGGCGTTCGATGACACCCAGCTCGATCAGATCCTTCTGCGCTTTGGCGCGGGCGCTGATGGTACGCGCCCCGTGCCAGTCCAGGCCCTCGATGCCGGCACCGAGTGGGCGGCTGATCTCGCGCTCGATCCAGGGGCGGGCCTGCTCCCAGTCGAACAGTCGGGACTGCCCGCGCTTGGCGTGGAAGGCGGTCGGCAGCGGGTCGGTCTGGCGCGACACCCACGCGGTGACGGTGCGCACGTCGATCTTGACGTTGAACTCGTCTCGGATCTTCGCAACCAGCTCGCTGGTCTTGATGTAACTGCCTGTTTCAGAAGAGGAAACCATAAACTCAACCCTCGGTGTCTAGCCAAACTGCGCGCGTTTGCTACCCGCACGGCGGGCAATTGCAGAAGAACCTACGGCATGGCGACGAAAGATCGCGGTCACTCGTTCGCCGGGCAGCTTGCGCTGGCGTTGGAGTAGCGTGGCCAGTTCGTCGAGTGCGCGGCGGTGGTCACTGAGCAGGCAGAAGGTCTCGGCGATGGTGGTCTGCATCAGCGATTGGGCATCGGTGCCGAGCTTGACGGCAGCCAGGCTGACGAGGCCCTGAGCCAAGACGATCTCGTCGGCGCCAGCGGCCAAGGCCGGCGTTCCACTGAAAGCGATCTCAGCCAGCGGGCCGGCGATGTAGATCCGGGCGTGGGTGAGATCGGCCCTCGGGTCGGTGCGTGGCCCAGCGTCCCAGCGCTGACCGGCTCGGGTGAATCCAAGCCACTGCTCGCCGCTGGGGAACACCTTGACTTCGCGAATCCGATCGCCGGCCGTGTGGTGTGCAATGCAGTGACCGGCCTCGTGATAGGCCGCTTGGCGACGGGTGCAGCTCAGGGCCTCCCGACCCTGGACCTGGACGGCGTGCTCGACCAGGCGACCGAGCGAGCCGGTGAGTCGGTCATGCGTGATCGGGTCCAGGTGATGACGATCGATGGCGTTCATGCGGCTTCCCCCCGGCTGAGATCGGCGGCGGCCTTGAGCGCGTAGCGCAGGTGCTCGGGATTGGCGGCGCAGGCTTCGAGGTATTCGGCTCGGCACTGGGGATCGGTCTCGCCGATGGCGTCGAGCCAACCATTGAGCGCGGCCAGGGCTTCGCGGGGCAAGCGGACATCCGCCTCGATCCGCGTACACATGCTCTCGCCTTGCCCTTCAACTGCCGCAACTGCCGCAACTGCCGCAGCGGTTTCGGTCTTCGAGTTGGACAGGAATTGGCCCAGAACACTGCTCATGCCGCACCTCCAAGGGTAAAAAAAGAATTCTCAAAACATTTTCCTGGAAGGGTTGCGGCATTTGCGGCAGTTGCGGCACTCAGCACAAGTCGTTGTTTAAACAGGGCACCCAAGGGCCGGAAGTGCCGCAACCCACTTGCGGCACTTCTGCGGCAGTTCGCGGCAGTTGGATTGAGCATGGTCGTCACCCTCCCGACACCAGCAGACGGGGATTGATTTGAAGCAGGCGTTGGCGTCCTCGATCGATCCGCCGAACGTGCCCGGACTCTTCCAGGAGATCGATCGCGGCGTCTCGCTTCAGTGCGTCGCGCGTGCGGTTCGGGCCGAACTTCGAGACATCGCGCAGCGAGACCAGGCCGGCCTGATCGATGATCGGCTCGCCATCGCGGTTGGCCAGCTCGCGCCCCTTGCCGGTCAGCCAGGCGGACAGTTCGCGCGCGTCGAGCACCACCTCGGGTGTGTCGGCTTCGTAGAAGATCCGCCGGGCCTCGGCCAGGTGCCAGGCCGCCACGGCGATTCCGCCGGCCATGTAGTGCTCTTCGATTTCCCGCGTGACGCGCCCGTGGTCGAACAGCTGGAAGATGGTCGCCACCCGCGCGGCGTTTTCCGCGCTCTTGGCGGCCACGTCGCGCACCTCGGCGAACTCGCCGAAGTCGGCCAGCTCGCGTTCGATGGTGTCGTGATAGGTGATCCACGCCAGTTTCGCGCCGGCGCTCAGGCGCATCACGGGCGGCTTCAGCATCATCCGCGCGCCCTTGTCTTCGCCGGTGTCGTCGATGGGGAGCGGCAGCGCGAGCAGGTCCAGGATGTGGCGCTCGAAGTCTTCCAGCGCGCGCCACGAGGCCGGCGGTTCAGCATAGGCCCGCGTCCCCATGGTCGAGCGCGGCGCGGCCAGGAGAAACCGCGCCAGGAATCCGATGGTTCGCGCGCCCTTGTCGATCAGCCTGGGCAGCAGATCCGGCTGCATCATCAGGAAGGCGCTGAAGCGCCGGCCGCGCAGTTCGGCGACGGGGGCGCCCTTGCGGGTCGGCAGGAAGTCGCGCGCGTCCCAGAGGATGTTCAGCAGCGCGAGCAAGGACGTAGCGGAGTCGTCCCCCAGTCCTTGGCTTCCAACCACGGTGCCGGCCTCATCAGAGAACAGACCGCCGGACGGCCAGCCGGTGGCCAGGGCATAGGCCAGAGACGCCGGGTTCACGTCCTCATAGCTCGGACTCGGCAGGGGGATGGGAACGATGGGGTTCTGTTCCAGCTCGACGAGCCGCGCCTCCAGGCGCTCCAGCTCCTTTTCGCTTTCAGGATCGTCCTTGCCCTCCATGGCCTTGATCTTCGACTTGGTGCCCTCGACGCGGCTCTTGTGCGCGGCCGCCATGGCGACCGAGCGCCGATGGTCCGGCAAGCGTTTCTCGCGTGTTTCGCGGACCCATGCCTTGATCGCGCGCCCGAAGAACTTGTCGGCCGCAGACTTGCGCTCGCCGGACACCGCGCACAACAGCAGGTAGAGCGAGATCGGCGAGACCAGGTGATCATTGATGCCGACGTTCGCCAGTCCTTGCGCGGCCAGCGCCATCTGTGCCAGCGCGGACGAGCCGATCAGCGGCAGCGGTTGCTGACCGAAGGCCGCATATTCGCGGATGGCGTTCTGCGCGGCCTGGGGGAAAGCGGCCAGCGGGTAGGGTTCGCCATCGATCGGCGCGGAGAGATCGCCGGGGGTTGGCCAGTCGTCCGGCTCGCCGTGAACATCCGCCGGCGGCGGTTCAGGACGTTGGGCGCGCGCGTCCTCTTGTTTGCGCGGCTCGGCCGGCTGGCGTTCGCGCTTCGCCGGGTTGACCCAGCCCGAGCGTTGGGCCTCGGCGAAGACGGCCTTCGGGCCGGTGCCCTCGGGCTTGAACGAATCCCACGTGCGCGCGGCGTCTTTGGGGTCGAACTTCTCCGATGTCTGAGACCATTCCAGCCACAGCGCGCGGCCTTGGTCGCCGAGCGGCTTCAAGGCCAGACCCATGCGGACCCACAGATCCCGATCGTCTGAGCGCATGGACGCCAGCGCCGAGCGCAGATCCCGGACCAGTTGATCGGTGGTATCGACGTGCGGCCGCTCGATCGGTGCCGCCTTGGCCTTGGCGCGCGCGTGCAGCGGGGAGAGCGTCACGGTGACGAAATCGGCGATGTCTTCCAGGTCGCCCCGGCCATCGGTGCTGGTCACGGTGAAGTACCGGCCATGGGCATAAGCTTCGATGCCCGTGCCGTTGTTGCCGAGCGTGGCGAAGTCGCGGCCGATGCCGATGGCGTGCCAGCCTGTACCGGATGGACTGCGCTCGACATAGCCCGGCAGCCGCTCGACCAGGGCGGCGAGATCGGGCCGGGTGTCGGTGCCATCCAGGTCGATCCCCTGCCAATGGTGGCCGTCTTCGTCGGGTCCGAGCGCGAACCCGAGCCCGGCATACTCGCCGGTCTCCAGGACCACCAGGGCCTCGTCGAGTGTGGCCAGCCGCGCGCGGTCTTCGGGGGTGTCGAGCTGGCCTTGGCGCGGCGCGCCGTTGGCATAGAACGGCACCTTGCGCGGCTTCTTCTCGCCGTTGGCGATCGACTTCCAGACCAGCCAGCGTGGAGCGTGGCGCATGGCTTCAGGCAGGTGAGAGAGGGGATCGCCGATAGCGCCCCTCTGGACGGGTGGAATGACAGGAGCGGTCGAAGCCGCCCCCTCCATGGGGCGGTTGTTCATCGCTTCGATTCCTCGCGCTCGGCCTGCTTCAGCCGGCGTTCCAGGATCGGGCGGACGGCCTTCTCGACGGCGGCGCGCAGCTCGTCGTCGAGTTCAATCCCGCCATAGTTGCTGGTGATCTCGTAGGCGGATGAAAGCTGCTTCGAGAGCGCGTAGCTCAGCCTGAAGGATTCGGGTAGGTCGCTCATGCCGCACCTCCGACGACGCGAGCGGCATGTTCCCGCACCGCACGCCCCAGCAACCCGGACGCAGCGGCAGCCAGATCACCGCGATAGTCGCGCTCGGCAATCTCGGCCAGTCGCTGATGTTCCAGCGGGGTCAGGTACAGATCAGTAGCCCAAGCGGATGGATCGCGATGTGCCGGCTCAGGCGCGGTGGGTGGATCACCTCTCAGTTCACGGTCGTTGGCCTGCTCAATGAGGAGATCGGCCAGGATGACCGCTCCGGTCGTGAGCCAGGTCAGGTGGTCGCGATGCTCGGCGAGTTCACTACAGCTCAGGTCGGTCAGCTTGTCGTCGAGTTCGCGGACGATAGCGCCCAGCGCTTGGGGGAGATAGCGGCGTTGGTTCACTGCTCGCCCTCCACGTCCTTGATGGCGACCACGGCGGCGCGGTCGGCTTCGAGCCAGGAATCCTCGACGCCATGCTGCTCGACGCTCGCGGTCGAGTCATTCACCACGAACCAGTTGAACGGTCCCGGCAAATTCGCGTTGGATGGCGCGATGTAGTAGCTGAAGGTGGCGGGCTTGGCTTCGCCCTCCTGCTCGCTCGTCTTCAGCGACTCGAATTCAGACATCGCCTGGAGGGCGGCATCGCCCCACAGTCCAATCTGGCGCATCAATTCCCCGATGGGGATTCGGTTGCCGGGTAGCTCCTGTCCGCAGTGGCCGGAGATCATCCGCGCCTCGGCGATCAGGCCCTCGACGGTCCAGATGGCATCAGCGATCGTTTCCTGAGGGAGCGATGGGCCGCCGAGGTTGCTGTGTGCGACGGCCAGCATCTGCGTGACGGCGGCCGCGCGGGACAGCACACAGTCGAGCGCATCGATATGCAGACCGCGCGGAACTCCGGGGCGGATGGCGAGCAGGGCTTCAGGGGTGAGGTAGTCGCTGCCGAAATGAACGGTAGCGTCGTCAGGGTGCTTCTTCATGTCGAACCTCGGTGCAGATGGATTGCAGGGTTCGACTGATGGACGAGCGGACAGACGGCGGGCACGAAGACGCGCGGACGTGCGCGGCCTGGGGCCTTGGTGCTACAATTTGTCCCGCCGGTTGACCTGCTGTGGCATCAGTCGGTCATTTGCTCGGTAGGGGTTGGCGCCCCTCCGAGACGGTTTAACGATACGCTCAAATCGGACTGCTTTGCAACGCCTCGACGGTCGCGCGTCGGGGCGTCCTCATTTGTGGCCCACTTCCGGGCCATCTTCTCGCGCCGTTCTGCGCGGATCTTCTGTGATCTTCTCGACATCGTGACGGCTCCCTGTCAGGCGGCGCGCGATTCCAGGCGCTTGATGCAATCCTCGATCGCGTCGGGTGTCACTCGACGTGCGCGCCCAATCTTGAAGGTCCGCAACTCGCCACGGCTGATCAGCTTGTAAGCGGTGCTCTTGGCGATCCCAAGCGTCTTGGCGGCATCTTCGATCGTGACGCCACGAATACGGGCATGGTCATCAGGGGATAGCGGCATTTCATGTGCTCCATCGGTGGACGATGAAGCCATCTTCCATACAGGTGTGCACTCTCCAAATATGCACACCCTACCTTTTTTCGGGTTTCTTTCTCCCAAGCGCCGGCCCCCAGACATCTTCAAGAATCGCGTAGGCGCGCCGCTTACCGAAGTCGAATCGCTCCATCAGTCGATCGCGTGCTTGAGCGCGCGATAACCCTGATCGCTGCAATCTCAATGCGAAGACGCGCACATCAGGGCCGCCGGAGCGCCGCGCTGATTGCTTGAGCGTGACGCCTTCAGCGTGCAGCTCGGGGACAACGAACGCGATCCAGAAATAGCGCAAGACCTCCTGTTTGATCAGAAACCATGACAGTTCCGGCGTATTGGCGATGCCTTCGCGATGCGCGCGGTCCTGAATGAATTTGAGCAGATGCAAGAGTTTCGCGGCAGCAACGACATCATCGGGAAATTGTGACTCGATCTCATCGAACCCGATCCAGCGAACCTCATAATCCGGTTCGCCGAGGAGAGAACGCCAGACGGCGATTTCAAACCCTCGACCGCGTATCGCGTAGGCAGGATCAAGCCCGGCCTCGGTCAAAGCTTGCTCGGCTGTTGGGCGATGTTGGTCCGGCAGGTGCCATAGCCCCGCGAGGGCACTCTTCAGCAAGCGCTCGAACTCTTCTGCGGCTGTCGCGCTCAACTCGTGCAGTCGGGGATAACGGATATGCTTACGCACGGACGCCCCCTGCTTCGTTGCCAACCTCCACCAGCCGCGCCACGGCAGCAGCCTTGTGCTCGGGCGCCAGGTGGGCATAGCGCAAGGTCATGGACAGATCCGAGTGCCCGAGCAGCTCGCGCACAGTGTTGAGATCCACGCCGGCCATGACGAGCTTCGAGGCGAAGGTGTGGCGCATGTCGTGCCAGCGGAATCCCTCGATACCGGCCGTCTCCAGCAACGCCACCCATGACTTGCGGGTGTTGTCGAACCGCCCTCCCCCACGGCCGGCGAAGACATAGCCACTCGTCGCGCCGGTCTGCTTCTGCCAGGCTTGGAGCGCGGACAGGGCCTCGGCATTGAGTGGAACATGACGGGTCTGTTGGCTCTTGGCGCCGGACCCGCGAACCGTCAGCAAGGCACGCTCCAGGTCCACATCAGGCCATTGCAGATTGAACAGCTCCCCGCGTCTGAGTCCGGTATGCAGCGACACCAGAACCATCGGCGTGAGGTGGTCGCCATAGCTCAGGATCTCGGGCAAGGGGTCTTTGTGGCGCTGGCGTCTCCATTCGTTGGTCCGCTCGCGCGCGGCCTTCAGCTCGGTGTCGCGCTCGGCGAGGGCCTGCCGCAATCGACGCTCCTCGTCGCCACTGAGATAGCGGACGACGCCATTCTGATCTTCCCTCCCCGGTTTGAGCTTGGCCAGAGGGTGGACGGCGATGATTCCCCAGTCCAGGGCGCGCGACAGGGCCGACTTGAGCGTGTTCAAGTCACGGTTGACGGTGCCCACGGCTCGACCCTGCTGCAATCGGCGCTTGCGCCAGTTCTCCAGGTCGAGCGGCGCCAACTGATCGAGGGGGATTTCGCCGAATTGGGCGAAAAAGCACGCCTTCAGCCGGGCCACTTGCGCGGCGCCGGATCGGCGATTGACCGTGACCCACTCGACATAGGTGTCTTCGAGGTATTCGCGCAGCGTCGGTGCGGTCGCGCTCTTGGCCTGCCGAATGGCGTCCAGGGGATCGCGACCCTCGGCGACGGCGCCGAGCACCGCTTTGGCGCGGTTACGGGCCTGGGTCGGAGTCAGAACGGCGGCATCGCCGAGCGTGAGGCGCTTGCCGCGCGCGTACTGGACGATGTAGGCCAGGTGCCCGGACGGTTGGGCGCGAAGGATGAAACCCTTCAGATCCTCGTCACGGATCTCCAGCGGCTTGAGGATCTCGCCGGCCTTGGCGCGCTTGCGGGTCGAGTCGACCAGCTTCTGAGTGATGAAGGCTCGCATGGGTGTGTACTCCGAATCGAGGAACCGCCGATTTCCCAGTTCGAGGGACGGCAGGTGTCCTAAATGCGCACTTATTAAGTGCAAGAATACACACTAGCGCGGACTTTGGCGAACTTTGACGGTCTATAAACCGCTGTTTTTACTGTAAGTCACTGATCGTGATTGGCCTTGAATCGTCTTCGGGAGGCAGAAGTCGCAGGTTCGAATCCTGTCACCCCGACCAAATTCACGAATAGAATCAACCGGCTCAGGCCGGTTTTTTCTTGCCCGCACGTCACCTCCATACGTCGCGTATCATCCGGATTCCGACGATTCGCACAACGATGCGAATGTTTCTCAGTTGCTCGATCGCCCCCTCCTTGATATCTTCGCGATGAGGCGGGCGGGACACCGCACGCCGCCACGATCCAACCGTTAGCGCAATAGGTATCTCGATCCATGAACGACGCGACCTGGCAGATCTTCCAGCTCGACGAACTGCTCGCCAAGGTCGAGCGTTCGGGCGTGAGCCTCAAAGAGTTCCTGCGCACGCCCTCGCTCTCCTGCTCGATCTATCATCTACCGGTCGGCTCCAGGGACATGTCGAGCGCGCACGAAGAGGACGAACTCTATCTGGTCCTGGAAGGCAAGGCGCACCTGCGGATCGGCGACAGCGAGCACCATGTCGAGCGAGGAACGCTGATGTACGTCCAGGCCGCCTGTGATCACGCCTTCTTCGACATCCGGGAAGACCTGACCGTACTCGCCTTCTTCGGCGCGCCCGTGCCGGTGCGGCGCCATCGGTCCGGCGACTGACCCCAGGAGCGGCGACCGCCCCGGCGTCAGAACTGCCGCACCTTGATGTTGAGCGTCTGGATGCGATAGGCGATCTGGCGCGGAGTCATGTTCAGAAGACGCGCGGCCTTGGCCTGGACCCAGCCGGCCTCCTCCAGCGCGGCGATGACGCGCTCGCGCTCATCGAGATCCGGGTCGTCGAGATCGACCGCGCCGCTGCCCGGAGCCGTCACTGTGGTCGCTGAGCGTGCCGGCTCGGACGCGCCGGCGTTCAGATCGATGCCCGTGAGCTGAATGACGTCGCGATCGATGACGCCGTTCTCGCTCATCACCGCCGCGCGCTCCATGCAGTTCTCCAGCTCGCGCACGTTGCCCGGCCAGTCATAGCGCATCAGCACCCGTAGCGCGCTGTCGGTGATCGAAAGCTCCCGCCCCTGCATCCGCGCCACCTTGCCGACCAGGAAGCGCGCCAGATCCGGGATGTCCTCCATGCGCTCGCGCAGAGCCGGCATGCGGATCGGCATGACGTTGAGACGGTAGTAGAGATCCTCGCGAAACTCCCCCGCGCGCACCTCGGATTCGAGATCGCGGTTGGTGGCGGCGATCACCCGCACGTCGACCTTGAGCGTGCGCCCGCCGCCGACGCGCTCGAACTCCCCTTCCTGCAACACCCGCAGCAGCTTGGCCTGGAAGGCGGGCGTGATCTCGCCGATCTCGTCAAGGAAGAGCGTGCCGCCGTCGGCCTGCTCGAAACGGCCCTTGCGCAGCGAGACGGCGCCGGTGAAGGCGCCCTTCTCATGGCCGAAGAGTTCGGATTCGAGCAGATTGTCGGGCAGTGCGGCGCAGTTGAGCTTGACGAAGGGCGCGCGGGCGCGCGGCGAGTTGTAGTGAATGGCATTGGCGATCAGCTCTTTGCCGGTGCCGGATTCGCCCCGGATGAGCACCGTGGTGTTCCACTTGGCGACCTGACGCACCTGATCGAACACCAGCCGCATCGCATCGGCGCGACCAATGATGCTGTCGAAGCCGTGCGAGCCGCGCACCTCGCGCCGCAGCTTGTCGCGCTCCTCGCGCAACGCCTGCTGCTCGGCCTCGACCGTGCGCGCCAGCCGCACCGCCTGGCCGATGAGGTTGGCGACCATCTCCAGGAAACGTGCGCGGTCTTCCAGCAGTTCGGCGCCAACCGGCGGCTGGGCGGCGAACACGCCGATGGCCTGTTCGTCGCTGCGGATCGGCACGCCGATGAAGGGCCGGTCCGGATCATAGAGATTGAGCCGGTCGAGAAAGCGCGGCTCATCGCCCAGACGCGGCAGCACCCAGGGTGCATTGGCGCTGAGGATATGGCCGATGACGCCCTCGCCGGGGCGATAGCTGACGGCCTCGAACGGCTCGGCGTCCTGGCCGTGGAGCGCACTGATCAGGAGTTCGCCGCGCTCCTCGTCGAGCAGCGACACCAGCCCCTGGCGCAGACGCGCGCGCTCGTGCAGCACGCCGAGCACCTCGCGCAGGGTCTGACGCAGGTCGAGCGAACGGCTCAGCACGCGGCTGACCTCGAACAGGGCTGCGAGTTGCGATTCGAGCAGGGCGAGCCGGCTCGTCTCCCCGGACGCGCCGGGGGCGGTAGGTTGGAAGCTCATGGGTCGATCCGTCAAGTTCAGTCGTCCGAAAGTACAGCGTTCAGGGACAGTCGAATCAGACAGCCACCAGTGAAATCGGGATCGACCTCGATCGATCCGCCGTGGGCGTTGACGATCTCTTGAGCCAACGCAAGCCCCATGCCGGACCGTCCGCGCCGATCGCGCCAGCCGATATGGAAGGGCTCGAAGACACGATAACGATCCTCGGGTGCGATGCCTCGACCATTGTCCTGAATCTCGACCTCGACACCCCGGTCGAGCGGGCGTGTGGTCAGGATCAGCTCACGATTGGGCCGGCCGGATTCGCGCAGGGCCTGGATAGCATTGTCGATCAGATGCTTGAACATGGCGCGCAACTGGTTCTTGTGCCCGTTCAGCTCGGGCAGCAGGGTCGCCGGTCGCCAGTCGACGACGATGCCGCCGGCCAGCAGGCGCTGGGTCTCCAGTTCGAGCACCTGACGCAGGAGTTTGTTGACGTTCACCCGAACTCCAGCCTCGCGCGGCTCTTCGGGCAGGGCGGCGGTGAGGGTGGCGAGCGCCTTGATCCCGGATTCATTGATCTGATCGAGCATGGCGGCCAGGATCTCCGGGTTGCCGACACCGTCGCGCAACATGCCGCTAGCCGCCTGGATGACGTTGAGCGGCACCTGGATCTGATAGACGGCGGCCGCCAACGCCTCGCGCATCCCGTGCATGCGCTGCTGCTCGGCCAGACGTGCGCGCAGATTCTCCAGATGGGCGCGCTCGATCTCACGGCGGCGGCTGGTGATGTCGTTGACCAGCAGTAGCAGGCGACGCTCGCCCGGCGCCGAATCGCCGAAATAGCTGCGGGCGCTGGCATCGGATTCGTCGACCCGGTTGAGCGAGCAGGCGAACCAGCGCGTACTGGACTGGCCACGGATGTCGAGGCTGACCTCGATGTTCTTGAAGGCGCGTCCGTGCTCCAGACAGGCGACGAAGGGATCGAGTCCGAGCTGTTCGCCGAGGGCGGCACGCAACACCTCGGCCGGCTCGCGCCCCTGGAGTTCCGCGAACAGCCGCTTGTATTCCTGATTGTCCAGGATCACCCGTCCGGCGCTGTCGAGCAGGGCCACGATCGCCGGTGCGGCATCGAGCACGGTCTCCAGGCGCGCCTTCTGTTGGTGCACGGCGCCTTCCAGCTCGTGCTCCTTTGTCACATCGCGGTGCATGCCAAGGAAATACTTGAGATCACCGTCGTGATCGATGACGGGTGCGATGGTCAGCTCGGCCAGATAGTCCCCGCCCGCTTTGGTGCGATTGACCAGGGTGCCGCTCCAGGTCTGACGCGCGAGAATGGTGCGCCAGAGGTGCTCGTAGATGCTCGCCGGCGTGGCGTTGTTGGAGAGGAGCGATTGGTTGCGGCCCAGTAACTCGTCGCGTGCATAGCCGGTCAGGGCTTCGAAGGCGCGGTTGACGTAGAGGATGGTCGCCCGCGCATCCGTGATCGAGATGGCGATCGGCGACTGCTCGACGGCCTCGAAAAACAGCAATGGCGGTAGCGGATCGGCGCCGTTGCCGCCCATGCGAGCCAGCGCCTCCACCACCTCGGGCGGGGTGCCGTCGGGCGGCGAGGCGATGAACTCGCCGAGCGTGTTGAGAATCTCGGTCGATTGGATGGGTTCCGGGGCGGATCGGGCCGGCACGGGTCGCTCCTGGTAGACGGCGGATGTGGTGATTCGGCCTTATTCTAAGCAATAAAGATGCCGAAATCGCTAATGCTAGAGCCATGCAATCTGGATCTTGTGCGTTTTCCAACAATTCAAGGGTACGCAACAAACACGTCCGTCGCTACAGCAACAGTCTGCTTCCACGACCGAAGCCGCTGTTCACCCCGTCGTCAATCGATCGTCCAGCCGGCCTGACTGATCGATAAAGCCATCCAGATCAGCTTGTTATATCGATGCGCGAGAGCGTGCAAACGTCCGCCCAGTCTTGCAGGATTCGAGCTGGCACTGGCTTTGCAGAGAACGACGCATCAATGACATGCAGGGGCTTTTGATGCAATGGGCGAGTATCTGCTGCTGATCCTGGCCACCGCGTTGGTGAACAACGTGGTGCTGGTCAAGTTTCTCGGGCTGTGCCCCTTCATGGGGGTGTCGGGCAAGCTCGACTCGGCGCTCGGGATGGGGCTGGCGACCACCTTCGTCCTGACCCTGGCGGCCGTGGCCGGCTGGGTGCTGGAACATGCGTTGCTCCAGCCGCTCGGACTCGGCTTTCTGCGCATCCTGACCTTCATCCTGGTCATCGCGGCCGTGGTGCAGTTCACCGAGCTGGCGATGCGCAAGATCTCACCGACGCTCTATCAGGTGCTGGGGCTCTATCTGCCGCTGATCACGACCAACTGCGCGGTGCTGGGCGTGGCGCTGCTGAACGTGCAGGAAGATCACAGCTTTCTGCAAAGCGCGCTCTATGGTCTGGGGTCGGCGCTCGGCTTCACCCTGGTCATGGTCATCTTCGCCGGGATGCGCGAGCGGCTGGCACTGGCTCAGGTGCCGGCGGCCTTCTCTGGCGCGCCCATCGCCTTCGTCGCTGCCGGGCTGCTGTCGCTCGCCTTCATGGGCTTTGCCGGTCTGGCTTAGGAGTCGAAACCCTATGGTTGCCGCCATCGTCAGTCTCACCGCGCTCGGTCTCGCCCTCGGCGGTCTGCTCGGACTCGCCGCGCGCTATCTGAAGGTCGAGGGCAATCCCCTCACCGAACAGGTCGCTGCCCTGCTGCCCGGTTCGCAATGCGGCCAGTGCGGTTATCCGGGTTGCGGGCCGGCCGCTGAAGCCATCGCTTCGGGCGCCGCGCCTGTGACCCTCTGTCCGCCGGGGGGGCGCGCGCTGGCCGAAGAGCTCGCCGGACTGCTCGGCGTCAGCGTCGATCTCTCGGGTGTAGCCGATAAGCCGCCGCTGATCGCGCACGTCAACGAGGGGCTGTGCATCGGCTGTACCAAGTGCTTCAAGCGCTGTCCGACCGACGCCATCATGGGGGCTAACAACATGATCCATGCCGTCTTCGCCGACGCCTGCATCGGTTGTGAACTCTGCGCCGACATCTGCCCGACCGAAGGCATCGAGATGCGCCCCCTGGCTCCGAGCCTCCAGAACTGGTACTGGCCCAAACCACAGGACGCGCTTCAGTCATGAAACTGTTCAAGATTCGCGGCGGCGTCCATCCGGATGACCGCAAACGTCTGGCCTCGGAGCAGCCGATCGAGACGCTGCCGCTGCCGGATCTCCTGCACATCCCGCTGCAACAGCACATCGGCGCACCGGCCGGTCCGGCGGTACGGCGCGGTCAGCATGTGGCCAAGGGCGATCTGCTGGCGCACGGTCAGGGCGTGATCTCGGCGCCGGTCCATGCACCAACCTCGGGACGCATCATGGGCGTGGGTCAGTATCCGGCCCATCATGCCTCGGGACTCTCGGTGCCGACCATCACGCTCCAGCCCGACGGCGAGGACCGCTGGGCGGATCATATCCAGGGCGTCGCCGATCCCTTCGCGCTCGCGCCCGAGGAGATCGCCGCCCGCGTGGCCGCCGCCGGCATCGTCGGTCTGGGCGGCGCGACCTTTCCTTCAGCCGTCAAGCTCGATCTGCGCAAGCGCTATGCGATCCATACGCTCGTCATCAATGGGGCTGAATGCGAACCCTATCTGACCTGTGACGATCGTCTGATGCGCGAACAGTCCGACGCCGTGATCGACGGGATTCGGATCATGGCCCAGGCGCTCGGCGTGAGCCGGATCGTCATCGGCATCGAGGACAACAAACCCGAGGCTCAGGCCGCGATGGCGGTGGCGGCCTCGATCGATCCCGACATCCGGATCGCGCGCCTGCCGACCCGCTATCCGATGGGGTCGGAAAAACATCTGGTTCAGACCCTGACCGGACGCGAGACCCCGGCACGCGGTCTGACCGCCGATATCGGCGTGGTGGTGCACAATCCAGCGACCGCCTTCGCCGTGCATGAAGCCTTGCGCTTCGGCTATCCGCTGGTCGCGCGCGTGGTCACGGTCAGCGGTTCGGCCATCGATCGCCCGGCCAATGTGCGCGTGCCGCTCGGTACCCGCGTCCAGGATCTGATCGCCCATTGCGGCGGCTTCAAGGAGGAACCGGCACGGTTGATCAGCGGCGGCCCCATGATGGGCCAGCCGTTGCCGAGCACCCGTGTCCCCATGGTCAAGGGCAGCAATGGCGTGCTGGCGCTCACAGCGGCTGAGACGGCTCAAGGCGACGTCCGTCCCTGCATCCGCTGCGCAAGTTGCGTCCAGGCCTGCCCCTGCGGTCTGGTGCCGCTGGAGATGGTCGCGCACATCCGCGCCGGCGATCTGGAGGGGGCGGTCAAGCGCGGTCTGATGGACTGCATCGGCTGCGGCTCCTGCGCCTATGTCTGTCCGGGACATATCCCCTTGGTCCAGTATCTCAACCATGCCAAGGGCGAGATGGCCTCGCGCGGTCGCGCCAAGCAGAAGCAGACCGAGACCAAGCGTCTGATCGAACAGCGTAACGCGCGCATGGAGGCGATCAAGCGCGCCAAGCGTGAGCAGATGGAGCAGCGCAAACGCGAGATGGCGGCACGCAAGAAAGCCGAGGCCGAAGCGGCCGCGCAACAGGCGACTGCCGCACCGGCCACTGCCGCCGAACCTGTCGTCGCCGAGACGGAGTCCTGACCATGCGCCTCGAAACCCCTGCCGCACAGTGCGGCCCTTTTGCTCACGACCTGGTCAGCATCCCGCGCACCATGGGGCTGGTGATGCTGGCCCTGGCGCCGGCCACGCTGTTCGGACTCTGGCAGTTCGGCTGGCCGGCGATCTGGCTGTTTCTCGCCACTCTCGCCGGGGCGCTGCTGGCCGAGATCCTGAGTCTGTGGCTCGCCGGCAAGCCGATCCGGCCCGACCTGAGCGACGGCACGGCGCTCCTGACCGGCTGGCTGCTGGCCATGACCCTGCCGCCCTGGGCGCCCTGGTGGATCGGCGTGGTCGGCGCGCTGCTGGCGATCGTGGTCGCCAAGCAGGTGTTCGGCGGTGTCGGCCAGAATCTGTTCAACCCGGCGATGGTCGCGCGCGTGGCCCTGCTGATCGCCTTTCCGCTGGAGATGACGAGTTTCGTCGCGCCCACGCCGCTGTTCTCCGCCGAAGCGCCGGGGCTGGTCGAGAGTCTCGCCATCACCTTCGGCGGTCAGGGCTTCGACGCCTTCAGCGGGGCCACGGTACTCGGTCAGGTCCGCACCGAGCTGGGCCAGGGCGAGACGCTGGCGACCATCCTGCCCGATCTCTATACGCCGCTCTCGGGCGCGGTCGGCACGGTCGCCGGCAGTCTGGGCGAGACCTCGGCGCTGCTGCTCCTGCTCGGCGGACTGTTCCTGCTCTACAAGCGCGTCATCACCTGGCACATCCCGGTGGCGCTGCTCGGCACCATCGCCGTCCTGGCCACGCTCATGCACCTGATCGACCCCGAGCACTATGCCGGTCCGCTCTATCACCTGGTCTCGGGCGCGACCCTGCTCGGCGCCTTCTTCATCGCGACCGATCCAGTGACATCGCCCGTCTCGGCGCGCGGTCAGCTCCTCTTCGGCGCCGGTTGCGGACTGCTGATCTATGTCATCCGCACCTGGGCCGGTTATCCGGAGGGCGTGGCCTTCGCGGTGCTCTTGATGAACGCCTGCGCGCCGCTGATCGACCACTATGTCAAGCCGCGCATCTACGGGCGCGACCGGCGCGGACGGCCACTGGAATACGCCAACGACGCGGAGACGCCCCGATGAGCCTGCTTGCCGTGCTGAACCAACGCCAGAGCATCGCCTATCAGGCCACGCTGCTGGGCGGCTTCACCCTGTTGGCCGCCGCGCTGCTGGTGATCGGCGATCTGACCACGCGCGACACCATCGCCCTGCGCAAGGCCGAGGATCTCAAGGCGTCGCTCAGTCAGGTATTGCCGCCGGCGCTGCATGACAACAACCTGCTGGCTGATCCGCTGACCTTGCCCGACGCCGACGGCGCGCCCGTACTGGTCTATCGCGCCCGGCGCGGACTGGAGGTCACAGGCGTAGCCTATCGGGTGAGCGGTCCCGGCTACTCGGGCACCATCGAACTGATCCTGGGCGTCGATCCTCAGGGCCGGGTGCTGGGCGCGCGCGTCCTGTCGCACACAGAGACTCCCGGACTCGGCGACAAGATCGAACTCGCCAAGGACGACTGGATTCTCGCCTTCGACGGACTGTCGCTGGGCGATCCGCCGCCCGAGCGCTGCGCAGTCAAGAAGGACGGCGGCGACTTCGATCAGTTCAGCGGGGCCACCATCACGCCGCGCGCCGTGGTCGGAGCCCTGAAGCGCGGACTGGAATTCTTCCAGCGTCATCAGGTCGCCCTGACCGCGCCCGCCGCCGTCTCGGTCGCCTCCGATCCAGTCAGGAGTCCGGAATGAGCCTCGAACCCAATACCGCCAACAAGACCGCCTGGGGTCGCATCAGTCGCGATGGCCTCTGGAGCAACAATGTCGTGCTGGCCCAGTCGCTGGCACTCTGTCCGCTGCTCGCCGTCACGGGCACGGCCACAAATGGTCTGGGCATGGGACTAGCGACCACGGCCGTCCTGATCGCCTCGGGCTTTCTGATCGCACTCATTCGCGGCTGGGTGACGCCTGAGGTGCGCATTCCCATCTTCGTCCTGGTCATCGCCGTGCTGGTGACGCTGGTCGATCTCGGGATGAATGCCTGGCTGCACGACCTGCACAAGATGTTGGGCCTGTTCATCCCGCTGATCGTTACCAACTGCGCCATCCTCGGACGGGCCGAATCCTTCGCCTCGCGCAACGGAGCCGGCGCCTCGGCCTTCGACGGACTCATGATGGGACTCGGCTTCACCCTGGCCCTTGTCCTGCTCGGCGCCGTGCGCGAGATCATCGGCTCGGGCACCCTGTTCGCCAATGCCAGCCTGCTGCTCGGCGAGGGCATGGCCTTTCTGGAGATGACGCTGATCCCGGACTATCGCGGCTTCCTGCTCGCCATCCTGCCGCCCGGCGGCTTCATCGCGCTCGGTTTCATCCTGGCCGGCAAACGGCTGATCGACACACGGCTCGCCGAGGCACGGCAGCGGCGTGAGTCGACGGCCGGCGCGGGCGCCCTGGCCGGATCATGACGGAGGATTAGAACCATGCTCGTCGGCGTCGCCTATGCGGACAAATTCAAACAGACCTGGCTCAAGCTCGACGTGCCCGAAGGCAGCACGCTGCGCGAGGCCATCGAGCGCTCCGGCCTGCTCGAACGCTTCCCCGAGATCGACCTGAGCGTCAACAAGGTCGGCGTCTTCGGCAAACTCAGCCGACTCGACACCAAGCTCAACGATGGCGACCGGGTCGAGATCTACCGGCCCATCACCGTCGATCCCGAAACCGTCGAGCGACGCGACCGTCAGGACGCCGGCGACGAGGATTGATGCACCACTGTTGCCGAGAGAGCGTACTCCGGGTGATTTCCGCCTAAAATGCCCTCAACCGTACTTCGGTCATCGAGGACCACCCCATGCGCTTTCATCATCCGATCCGGCGGAGTACCGACACGGGTCTCGGGTTCGCCGCTCAGGCGGCGTTACTCATCGTCTCGCTGCTCGCCCTGAGCGGCTGTACCGAACGCACCGACCCCATGATCGAGCTGTCCGGCCCGACCATGGGCACCTATTACTCGGTCAAGATCGCCCGGCCGCCCGAAGGATTGAGCGCCGAGACCCTCGAACCGGAACTGATCCAGGTACTCGACGCCGTCATCGCGGAGATCTCGACCTATGATCCGACCTCGGAGCTGTCGCGCCTGAACGCCAATCCGAGCACCGACTGGATTCCGGTCTCTCAGAATCTGCTCACCGTCATCGCCGAAGGTCAGCGTATCGCTGAACTGACCAATGGAGCCTATGACGTGACCATCGGCCCGCTGGTCAACCTCTGGGGCTTCGGTCCCGAGCGCCGCCCCGACCGGCTGCCTTCCGAGGCCGAGATCCAGGCCGCGCGCGAGCGGGTCGGTTATCAAAAGCTCGAACTGCGCGACTCGCCGCCTGCCGTGCGCAAGGCGCGGGGCGATCTCTACATCGATCTCTCCTCCCTCGGCGAGGGTTATGGTGCCGACCGGATCGTCGACTGGCTGGAGTCGCGCGGCGTCACGGATTGCATGGTCGCCATCGCCGGGGCCATCCGCGCCAAGGGACTCAATGCCAAGGGCCAGCCCTGGGGCATCGCCATCGAACAGCCGCTGCCCGATCGACGCGCCGTGCATCGGGTGATTCCGGTCTCGGGCCATGCACTCTCGACCTCGGGCGACTATCGCAACTTCTTCGAGAAGGACGGCAAGCGCTACTCGCACGAGATCGACCCCATGACCGGCGCCCCGGTCGACCGCCAGCTCGGATCGGTCACAGTGATCGGCGATGTCGGCATGATCGTCGATGGACTGGCCACCGCGCTCATGGTACTGGGCGAGGAACGCGGCCCGGCACTCGCCGAAGTGCAGGGGATCGCGGCCTATTTCATCGTGCGCGAGGGCGAGGACTTCCGGGGCATCGCCTCACCTGCACTACAAACGTATCTGGACATGGCGGCGCAAGCTTCTTCAGCCGCGCTGACCAACACCGAACGCTGAAAGCCATCCCGCTCGCCTGCACAGCGCCAAGGATAGAGGCGCTCCCGACGATTGCCGGCTTCATCCGTGTCCAGGCGGCGGGCGCACGGTCTCGGCCGAGGTGACGGGCCTCGGCACCGGCCGGAACAGCCGGCCCTTGGCCTGCAGGAAATGTCCGAAGAACTCGAACAGAACCAGGCGCGTGGTCTGTACGAAGACCACCAGCCCCTCGATGACGATCTCGAAAAAGTTGCCGAGCACGATGATCAGCAGCCATCCGACAGGCTGCTCCACGCCATCGGCCAGGGTGATGATGGTGTGCGAGAAGGCGGCGTGCGCCAGGGCGAAAGCGCCGACACGCGCAAACGAGATCGTGTTCAACATCAGCTCGAAGAGGCTGAACAGCAACCGCCCGCCGGCACCGGCCAGAACCCAGAGCCCCTTACCGCGCCCCTGCCACAGACTCCCGACGACATAATGCACGAGCGCCAGACCGGCGACCGTCAGCGCCCGTGTGTCGAACAGGGCCGCCAGCAGGGACAGATAGAGCACCAGCACCGCCGCATCGACGGCCAGCCAGTGACCGAGCGTTCCCGACCACTTGGCCTCGACTCCGGAGAAGATCAGCCCGAGCAACAGGAGTCCGACGCCGAAGACCATCGGGACGATCAGAATGAGCAGCGGATCGTCGAACGGCCTGACCCAGAGCGCGGGCAGCCACTCCGAAAAACCGAACACCTCGCCAAACAGCAGTCCGAAGACCATGGCGGCCAGCCCGCACGGCAGCAGGAAGCGGATGTCGGGCCAGCGCCGCCAGAAGAGCACGGCGAAGCCGGTCAGCAGCAGCCCATGACCGACGTCGGGGAACATGTAACCGAAGAGCAAGGGAACGATCAGCGCCAGCAGGCCGCTGGGATCGATCTCCTGACGGCCGGGCGTGCCCCAGAGCAGCAGGAGCGGTCGAAAAGGCTGCGCCCAACCGCTCTGCAATGTGGTGACTGGAGGCGCGGTCATGGGCGGCGGGTCCGGATAACGCACCACGGCTTCGATGCCTGACTCCCAGAGTTCGCGCTGAAGCCTTTCGGGATCCTCAGCCGTGGTCCAGCCGGTCACATGACACAGCTCCAGACCGTCCAGATAGCGCGAAGCCGTATCCAGGTACCAGGCCAGGGTTTCCAGGTTGGCGCGCGCCTCGGCGATCTCGGGGTCGTGGCGCAGTGCGCGCAGCTCGGCCTCCAGTCGCGTGATCTCGCGCTCCAGCTCGGAGGCATGGTCGCGGATCTGACGCACCCGCTGCGCCGGATCGCCGCTCAGCCAGGAGGGGACGCCAACCTGTTCGCAGCCCTGCTCCACGACCAGATGACTGATGACGGCGCGCTGATCCCGCAGCCCCAGCATGAACAGGAAGTCATGGCGCGGGCCGCGCACGATCAGGGCGGTCTGGCCGGCGACCTCATCACCCTCCGGGCAGGACGCCTTGGGACAGACGAAGAGACATTTGCACAAAAAGCGCGTCTCCGAGAACAGCTCCCGGAGTTCGATACCGTCCCGACGCATGGCCCACAGGGCTTCGCCGAGCAGGCGCAGTTCCTTGCGTTCCGCCTGCTGCTCGGCCAGTTGCTCTTTGAGGAAGTCGACGCGGGCACTCCAGAGGCGCATGCGGTGCAGCGCCTGATTGGCGAGATGGACCGGATTGCCGAGCAGCGCGGTCGGTCGATGCCGCCCGCCCGGCAGATCGTCGCGATGGCTGTCGATGAGCGTGCGGGCGCGTTGAACGAAGTAGTGCAACCGATGGGTATCCATCGGTTCGGAGAGGCGTGGGTCCGTTTCGAGCTCGACCACACCACTCTGGGCGATGATTTCGATCCCGCGCACCGTCTGTTCATGGGGCAGATAGGTCTCGAACCATCGGGCCTGGACTGGACGAAAGCGCAACATCGACTCGACCCTCCTTACGTAGCCGCTCAGTGCCGGATGTTCGACAATCCGGCCGATCGGGTGCAACGACCTCAGCGTCGGATCAGCAGGGCCGGCTCGATCAAGGGTGCCGATGGCGATACCGGCCGAACGCATTCTGCCACGGCGTCGAATGCGGCTCACCCATTCGAGCGGCCTCTGTGTTAAAGTTCCGTGCCGTTTTTGGCGGCAGATCGGTTCGTCCGCAGCCGTATTTCAGACGTTGCGATTGTCGCCACTGCTCGGCTCATTCCAACGCTAACCCGTAAAACGGGGGGATACGTATGTCGACAGATTTCGTTCTTTGGCTCGCCATCGGCTCTGGGGGCCTGGCCATCGTCTTCGGCCTCGCGGTCGTGGCCTGGATCACCGCCCAGTCGGCCGGCTCCGAACGGATGCAGGAGATCGCCGCCGCCATCCAGGCCGGCGCCCGAGCCTATCTCAATCGGCAGTACACCACCATCGGCATGGTGGGCGCAGGACTCTTCGTCGTTCTCTGGCTGTTCCTCGGCATGGCCACGGCGGGCGGTTTCGCCGTCGGCGCCATCCTCTCGGGTCTGGCGGGCTATATCGGCATGAACGTGTCGGTGCGCGCCAATGTCCGCACCGCGCAGGCCGCGACCGTCAGTCTCGAATCGGCGCTGGCCGTTGCCTTCCGCGGCGGCGCCGTGACCGGCATGCTGGTGGTCGGCCTGGGTCTGCTGGGCGTGGCCGGTTACTTCCTGTATCTGGGCGCCGATGAAACGGCGCTCCATGCCCTCATCGGTCTGGCCTTCGGCGGCTCGCTGATCTCCATATTCGCCCGACTGGGCGGCGGTATCTTCACCAAGGGCGCTGACGTCGGCGCCGATCTGGTCGGCAAGGTCGAGGCCGGCATCCCCGAGGACGATCCGCGCAACCCGGCGGTCATCGCCGACAACGTGGGCGACAACGTCGGCGATTGCGCCGGCATGGCCGCCGACCTGTTCGAGACCTATGCCGTCACCATCATCGCCACCATGGTTCTGGGCGGACTCATGTTCAAGGGCGCCGACGGCGGCGTGAACATGGACTATGTCCTCTACCCGCTCGCCCTGGGCGCGGTCTCCATCATCGCCTCCATCGTCGGCGCCTTCTTCGTCAAGGTCAACGACGGCGGCAAGATCATGAATGCCCTCTATCGCGGCACCGCGGTCGCTGGCGGTCTGGCGTTCGTCTTCTTCGCCATCGTCACCGGATTGATGATGGGCGAGCACTTCTTCTCGCTGCTGTTCTGCGCGCTCATCGGTCTGGGCCTGACGGCGGCGCTGATGTTCATCACCGAGTACTACACGGCCACTGAGTACCATCCGGTTCAGTATGTGGCCGAAGCCTCGCAGACCGGACATGCCACCAACGTCATCGCCGGTCTGGCAATCTCGATGAAATCCACGGCGCTGCCGGTGCTCGCCGTCTGTATCGCGATCTGGGCGGCCTATCTGGCCGCCGACCTCTACGGCATCGCCATCGCCGCCACCGCCATGCTGTCGATGGCCGGCATGATCGTCGCCCTCGACGCCTATGGCCCGATCACCGACAACGCCGGCGGCATCGCCGAGATGTCGGGGCTGCCCGAGGACGTGCGCAAGACCACCGACGCGCTGGACGCCGTCGGCAACACCACCAAGGCCGTGACCAAGGGTTACGCCATCGGCTCGGCGGGTCTGGCGGCGCTGGTTCTGTTCGCCGACTACACCCACAACCTGGAAGTCGCCGGCAAGATGCAGGTCTTCAGCCTGTCCGATCCGGCGGTCATCATCGGTCTGTTCATCGGCGGTCTGGTGCCCTATCTGTTCGGCGCCATGGCGATGGAGGCCGTCGGTCGCGCCGCCGGTTCGGTGGTCATCGAGGTGCGCCGTCAGTTCCGCGAGATCAAGGGCATCATGGAAGGCACGGCCAAGCCGGACTACTCGCGCGCTGTCGATCTGCTGACCAAGGCCGCCATCAAAGAGATGGTCGTCCCCTCGCTGCTGCCGATCCTGGTTCCGGTCGCGGTGGCCATCGGCATGAACATCCTCATGGGCGACGGCGCCGGTATCCGCGCGCTCGGCGGTATGCTGATCGGCACCATCGTCACGGGGCTGTTCGTGGCGATCTCGATGTGCACCGGCGGCGGCGCCTGGGACAACGCCAAGAAGTATGTCGAGGAAGGCAACTTCGGCGGCAAGGGTTCCGAGACCCACAAGGCGGCGGTTACGGGTGACACCGTCGGCGATCCCTACAAGGACACCGCCGGTCCGGCCATCAACCCGCTGATCAAGATCATCAACATCGTGGCACTGCTCCTGGTGCCGCTGCTCTGATCGCGATCCGGCCCGTTTGAAGCAAGGCGCGGCTCAGACCGCGCCTTGTTCGTTCCAGGGATTGACGACTGGAGTTCGGAGATCCTCGAAGTGGCGCGCGTTGCGCGTCGCGAGGGTGGCATTGCGGGCTTCGCAGATTCCGGCGATCTGAGTGTCCCGCATATCCACGGGACGCCCTGTTCGACACCGTTCACCGGCCAACCGTGCGGCCTGATTGGCCGCCGCTGTGTCGAATACCAACACACGCCCTTCCAGATCTTCGTCGAGCAAGGCCGTGAAAGCCTCCTCCAAGGCGCGCCGTCGTTTGCCGTGCGCCAGTCGATGCAGACCGTAGCGAATCTCGAACACATTGATCGCGGTCGTCCAGACGGACTCGGCCGGCTGCTGATCGAGCCAGTCCACGACGCCGGCCTCCGGCTGCGATTGCATCAAGGCGGACAGTACGTTGGTGTCGAGGACGATCATTCGCCGAACGTCGCCGCCCGCGCCTCGGAACCCTGGAGTTCGGGCAGATCCGTGTCGAGTCCCTGGTTTCTGAAGCGAGCAGCGATCCGTGAACCCAACCGACTGGGCGGGGCCTGTTCTTGACGAACCGCATTGCGGAGGATTTCGCGGATCTCTTCTTCCATGCTGTTTCCGTGACGTGCGGCGCGGCGCTTGAGTCCCTGTTTGACGACGTCCTCCAACTCTCTGACGATGACTTGTGCCATGACAGCTTCACCCATGAGCGGTGTTTCGCAATAGATAGCATGATAGCACGCCAATCCTTGGGGCGTGCTACGCGCCTATTCGAACGCCAGGATTCAGACCTTCTCCAGCGCCGCGGCCGGCTTGGCCGGTCCACTCAGCCGCACGACCACGCAGAGCGCCAGCAGCAGCACATTGACGGCTCCCACCAGCACGAAGGGCGCATAGGGCGCGACCCCATCGAACAGCCGCCCGCCGATCGCGGTGATGATCAGGATGCCGATCGCGCCGGCGACGTTGAACGCGCCCATCACTGAGCCGCGCTTGTTCAGAGGCGCCTCCTGCCCCACGAGCGACTGCGAGGCCAGATAGACGCTGATCTGACCGATGCCGAGCAGCACGCAGAACAGCCAGGCTGAGCCGGGCGTCGGATCGGCCATCCAGATCACTGCCAGATTGCCAACCGCCGCCAGCGCCATCGACAGCGCCAGCCCCGTCACCCGGTCCATCCGGTCCATGAACGGCCCCATGATCGGCGCCCACACCAGGGCCGCGACCTGCGCCAGCACGAAGATGAGGGTGCCATTCTTGACCGCTTCGGCCGAGTCCATACCGACTGCCAGCCCCGCCGTCGTGCCCCACAGGATCAGGAAGACGGCGTTGACTGACTGATCGCCGCGTGCGATGAAGGCGGCCAGATAGGCGAGCAGGATGCGCGGATTGCGCGCCTGTGCAAAACCGCTGACGAACAGATCGCGCACCGACAGGCGCTCCTCGTGATGTATCGGCGTGCCCTTCTGGAGTCCCAGCCAGACGAGGACGGCGACCACGACGGCGATGCCGGCCACGATGTAATGGGTGACATAGCCCGCCTGGATACCGTCCAGGCCATCGGCGGTCAGCGTCTTCGGCAACCCGCCGAAGAACTGGTTGATGACGACGATCCCCAGCCCGCTGAGCACCCCCACGGTGGCCACCAGCTTGCCGCGCGAGCGTTCGGCCGGATAGTCGGCCATCACGGTCGAGAGCGCGGTGGCGACCGTGACCACGCCCAGCGCATAGATGATGCGATAGAGATAGAGATCATCGATCGAGCCGGCCATCGGATAGAGCACATAGGTCACGGCCAGCAGCAGAAAACCGATGGCGAAGATCAGACGCCGGCCGACACGGTCGACCAGGATGCCGGCCGGGATGAACAGCGCCAGGGTGATGATCTCGGTCCAGAACACCAGATCGCCGCTGATGGTGCCCTGCACGTCGGTCGGGATGCCGAGATGGGCGTTGAGGATATAGGTCTGCCCGACGGCGATGAAGGTCATCAGACCGATGGAGAAGAAGGCGCCGAACAGCAGGGTCGCGGCCTGCATGCGCGTGACGCTGGGCGCAAGGTGGATCGGGCCGAGTCGGTAGAGTCGATCGAGGTCGGACATGGCGTGGGTCTCAGGCCGGGTGGCCGGGGGTGGTTGATGGATGCAATAGCGCATTATTCCATCCGCCGCGCGGCACGTCTCGACCGGAGCGACCCGTCATGCAGAAAAGAAAAAGCCGCCCCAAATCAGTGGGCGGCCTTGAACAAGGAGGAGTGGATGATTTCCGTGGCTGAGATTAGCAACCCGGAACCATGAATGATTTGAAAATTCTCAATCCGACAGGCCCAGCTCACGCCACAGGCGTGTCACTGGCCCCGATTGATTCATGGTGTAGAAGTGCAATCCAGGGGCGCCGCCCTCGATCAGCCGACGACAGAGGCCGAGCACCACCTCGTGCCCGAAGGC
This sequence comes from Allochromatium humboldtianum, assembly GCF_013385175.1. GTDB lineage: Bacteria > Pseudomonadota > Gammaproteobacteria > Chromatiales > Chromatiaceae > Thermochromatium > Thermochromatium humboldtianum. The sequence continues at coordinate 71,182 of NZ_JABZEO010000011.1, forward strand.
GCGGATGCTCTCGACATCGTCGCCATAGCCTTCGAGCCGCCGCCGGATCCAGCGCGGGATCTCGGCTCCGCAGGCATCCGAGAAGCGTGCGAGCTGGGTGTAGTTGGTGATCGGCATGATGCCGGGAACGATGGGGATGGCGATCCCGGCGCGCTCACAGCTCTCCACGAAGCCGAAATAGGCATCGGCGTTGTAGAAATACTGGGTGATGGCGGCATCGGCGCCCGCCTCCACCTTGCGCTTGAAGTTCTCCAGATCGCGCGCCGGGCTGCCCGATTGCGGGTGATACTCGGGATAGGCCGCGACCTCGATCGTGAAGGCATCACCGAACTCGGCGCGCACGAAGCTCACCAGCTCGTTGGCATAGCGGAAATCGCCGCTGTTGCCCGCGCCCATGCCGGACGGCAGATCGCCGCGCAGCGCCACCAGACGATTGATGCCCTGTTCGTGATAATGCGCCAGGATCTCAAGCACCTGATCGCGCGTCGAGCCGATGCAGGCCAGATGCGGTGCGGTATCGATGCCCTGCGAACGCAGCCAGGCGACGGTCTCGAACGTCCCCTCGCGGGTCGAGCCGCCGGCCCCATAGGTCACGGAGAAATAGGCCGGACCCAGGGCATTGATCTTCGGGATTTCTTGCTTGAGCTTGTCCATCCCCTCGGCGGTCTTGGGGGGGAACAGCTCGACACTGTAGACCCGCTTCGGGGTCGTGAAAGTCGTCATAACGCAGGCTCCAACATGACAACGCCGGTCGCGCACCGAAGCACGCGACCGGCGATTCAGGACGACAGACGATCCGTCATCAGTAGCGATAATGATCCGGCTTGTACGGACCCTCAACCGCTACGCCGATGTAGTCGGCCTGGGTCTTGGACAGCACCGTCAGTCTGGCGCCGATCTTTTCCAGATGCAGCCGCGCCACGTCCTCGTCGAGATGCTTGGGCAGCACATAGACGCCGACCGGATACTGCTCGGTCTTGGTGAACAGCTCGATCTGCGCCAGCACCTGATTGGTGAAGCTGTTGGACATGACGAAGCTCGGATGCCCGGTCGCGCAGCCCAGGTTCACCAGACGGCCCTGAGCCAGCAGGATGATGCGCTTGCCGTCGGGGAAGATGACGTGATCGACCTGCGGCTTGATCTCTTCCCACTCATACTTGGTGATGCCGGCGACATCGATCTCGTTGTCGAAGTGACCGATGTTGCAGACGATGGCCTGATCCTTCATGGCCGCCATGTGGTCATGGGTGATGACGTTGAGATTGCCGGTGGCAGTGACGAAGATGTCGGCGACCGGTGCCGCGTCTTCCATGGTCACGACGCGATAGCCTTCCATCGCCGCCTGGAGCGCGCAGATCGGGTCGATCTCGGACACCCACACGGTCGCGCCCAGACCGCGCAGCGACTGGCAGCAGCCCTTGCCCACGTCGCCATAGCCGCAGACCATGGCGATCTTGCCGGCGATCATGACGTCGGTGGCACGCTTGATGCCGTCGACCAGCGACTCGCGGCAGCCGTAGAGGTTGTCGAACTTGGACTTGGTGACGGAATCGTTGACGTTGATGCCGGGGAACAGCAGCGAACCGTTCTTGGCCATCTCGTAGAGACGATGCACGCCGGTGGTGGTCTCCTCGGTCACGCCCTTGATGCCGGCGGCCATCTTGTGCCAGTGCTCGCGGTCGCGCTCGAAGGTGCGGCCCAGCACGCCGAGGATCGCGGTCCATTCCTCGTTGTCGTCGGCCTTGGGCGCAGGCACGGCGCCGGCCTTCTCGAACTCCACACCCTTGTGGACCAGCAGGGTCGCATCGCCGCCGTCGTCGAGGATCATGTTCGGCCCCTTGCCGTCGGGCCAGTTGATGACCTGCTCGGTGCACCACCAGTATTCCTCCAGAGTCTCGCCCTTCCAGGCATAGACCGGGATGCCGCGCGCCGCAATGGCAGCGGCGGCATGGTCCTGGGTGGAGAAGATGTTGCACGAGCACCAGCGCACCTCGGCGCCGAGATCGACCAGGGTCTCGATCAGCACGGCGGTCTGGATGGTCATATGCAGACTGCCGGTGATGCGCGCGCCGGCCAGCGGCTTGTCGGCGGCGTACTTGCGGCGGATGGCCATCAGACCGGGCATTTCGGTCTCGGCGATGGCGATCTCCTTGCGGCCGAAACCGGCCAGATTGATATCGGCAACCTTGTAGTCGGTGAACTCACTCATGTGAATCAAACCTCGATAGAACGTGAGTGAGCGCCGTTGGAACAGTGAAATCCCGCCACCGAGCCTGGCCGGAATCCAGCGTCGTGGATTCGGGTTGCAACGCTCCTCGGTGGAAGGCGTGTCTGGGTTAACGTGGGGCCATGACGCGGAATTCCTCGCCCGTCATCGCCCTATCCGGCGAAGCGCTTCTGCATCGGGCGGTCATGCGGGTCAAACCGGCATTATAGATCCTACCTTCGGACCGGAGTACATCGTCTTCTTCGTTCGCGAACCGTAGACGATACGCGGTCATGGCGATCGCCATGTCCGGCTCAGCATCCGGCCAGCGAATGATTTGAAAGTGTCGATGAGATTCGGCGCTGTGAGCACGATGTCTTTCGACGTCCTGAACCAACCGTCCTTGCCCAACCCGCGTTCGAGCCGTTTCTGCTGTGCCTCGGGCAAAACCTGAATGATGGCCTGCTCCAGGGCCTCGCGATTCCAGAGCGGCTCACCGGGACGGATGGCCACCAGCGCACACTGATGCAGGGGCACGTCGAGTTGCTCACAGGCCGCCTGACGCGCCTCGCGCATCTCGCGTTCCTTCAGACCCGGCCCCTGATCCGGATCATACGGAGGCGTCCACTCCTGCGGCGGGTCGAGCGTATCAGCATGGGTCAGCACCAGCGCGCGCGGGATGCGGCGTGCCGTCCGGTTGCGTTCAGTCAGGGCATCGAGTGCGGCCAGCGCCCGTTGATCGGCGGCACGATCGGCGCGATTCGCCGCCGCGACCCACAGCACCAGATCGCTCTGCGCAGCCTGGGCCAGCCAGGGTTCTTTCGACCGGCCGTCACTGCCGGGACAGTCGACCAGGATCAGCTTACCGGCCTGTGCCGACTGAAATTCATAGGCGCGACAGTCGGCCGTGGCAGGCGTCAGCAAACCGACCGGCTCTCTGGCCTTGCCGAGCAGGGCATTGAGCAAAGCGGACTTGCCGGCATTCCGGCGTCCGGCCAGCAGGATCGTCAGCGGGGCGTCCGGCGTCTCCGTAAGAGGTTGCGGCGCGGTCGGCCGTAACTCATCGACCCGACGCCGATACGTGCCGGAGTACAGCTTGATCGCCGTCTCGCCGGCCTGCTCGATCAGGATCACGCCGACCTGTGCCTTCGCCGTCTCGCCGACACCGCTGAACACCTTGCCCGTCAAACCGCCGCGCAACTCCGCCAACAGCGCCTGGCTCGGATCGACCCAGCGCAACAGACGCAGGACGCTCCACCAGCGGCCGACCGGGCCGGCCAGATCCAGGAGCGTGACGACCCAGGACAGCTCGATGTGCCGAACCATCGGCAGCTCCAGCAGCACCCTCGTGCGCAGACGCTGTGCAAAATCCTCCACCATCAACAGCAGTTCCGGCAGCGTGAAGCGCCACAACGCCGCCTGATCGTCCGGTGAATAGGCTTGAGCCACGTCATGAAAAGCCCCCTGTATCAGGGGAGCGATGGCCTCGAAGCTGTCCAGATCCCCAGCCTCGACGGCTTCAGCACGCCGGCGCACGGCCTGCCGGGCGACGCGCTCGGCCTCCGAGGCCCCTGGAGAGGCGAAAGGCAGCGTGACGCGCGGCGGCTGTGGCCGATGCAGCTTCGACAGCGCCAGCCAGAAGCCGAGCGTGATCAGCAGCACCGAGCCGACCCACCAATACCAGGTCCAACCCTGATGCGCGATGAACCAAACGCCGGCGGCCAGTCCGGCCAGCCATGGAATCAGGATCAGGGCGCCGAGCAGTCCCAGCCACCAGAGTTCGCGCCGGTGGTGTCGCCGCAATTCACGCCAGGCGGACGTCTGCGTCATGTCGGCCGCCCCTATTCCCGATTGCGCTTGAGGGTCTTGTAACGATCGCGCGCCTCACGCAGAGCCTGATGGTAACGCGCGCGCAGTCGCTCGCGATCCAGGTCTCGTCCGGCGGCCTTCTCGCTGAAGTAGTAGAGCGACGCCTCGCCGATCGCCCAGGTGATGGCAAAGGTCCAGGAGGCGACGATCGCCGTGCCCCAGCCGAGTCCGACCTTGAGGATCTGCTGCGCCGCCCAACTGCCGCCGAAGCCCAGTGCGAAGCCGGCGCCGAGTGCGCCGACGAACTCGCGCCACAGATCCCAGCTGGTCGGAAAACCCAGACGCTGTGCAATCTGCACGACCATCGCCGCTTGCAGGCTGGCCGACCCCAGTCCGCCGGCCACTGGGACGGGTACGGCGTTCACCGTCGCCGCCACCATGGCCCAGGGCAGGATCACCTTGGCGCGAATGGCGGTCGAGCGTGCCGTGCATCCGCGCAAATGCTCCGAGACCTTCGGCAGGATCTGCTCCAGCACATCCCATAGGCGCTCGGCGCCATAGTCGGCCGGTGCGATGCCCTGCTCCGGGCGCGTGAAGTCCAGCGGCACGAACAGCGGCGGCGCGCCCGGAATCCGATCGAACAGCAGGCGCTGGGCCAGCATGACGCGGCTGAGCGGATAGGGAACGCCGGTGCGGTCGGCATCGTCCAGGCTGCCGTCGAAGGGGTATGGGTGGACATGGCGATCATGCTCGCCATAGCAACGATGCAGTCCGGTCTGAGCGACGATCACCGGCAACTCACGCCGACGGCTGCGCGTCCGGTCGACGATGTCGATGATGTCTTTGACATCCAGGTCATCGACCCGGAGCACCACCAACAGCAGGTGCGCCTGTTCAAGCGCCTGAGCCACTTCGGAGCCGAGGTCGCTGTCGGCACAGTCCGCGAGGCCGCGAGTGTCGAGAAAGCGCATCGCCGGCTTCTCGGGCGGAAAGTCATAGAGACGACTTTCCTGGGTCATGGGCTTGTAGCCGCGACCGACCTCGTCATAGCCCTGGCCGGTCATCTCGGCCACGATGCTGGTCTTGCCGGACTGGGTCTTGCCCAAGAGCCAGAGGACCGGCGCATCGGCATCGACCCAGGCGCGAGCCTGTTCCAGATCATCTTGCATGGCGTGCTCCCTGTGACATTTGCGAGTTCGGCAGCCGACCGGGGCTGATGAACTCTCGACCCGGTCCTCGAACATGAGGAGGCGAATCCGTGAGCCGTGAATGTCGTAGTTGCGATGGACGACGGCGTTGACGATGAGTTCGCGAAAGACCCGATCTGGGTACTGGAAACGGCTGTCGACTGTGCGTGTCGATTCGATGCGGCTGGGGCGAAACAGATTGCGCTTGATGACGGCGAGGGCGGACATCCTCCAGCTTGAACTCGACCGAGGCGTTTTCGCCCTGATCCAGGAGTCGTCGCACGCTGTCCGGGGTGATCTCCATGTCTAGCGAGACAGGCGCTCCCTCGCCCATCCCGCCGCCCATCAACTCAGGTCAAGCTCAAATCCCAGCCGCTGCGCGCAGCTCGTCGGCCTTGTCGGTGCGTTCCCAGGTGAATCCAGGCTCGTTGCGTCCGAAGTGACCATAGGCCGCCGTGTCCTGATACTTGATCAGCTCGCGGTTGGTCAGGTCGAGCATACGGATGATGCCGTAGGGACGCAGATCGAAATGGGCGCGGACCAGCTCGATGATGCGATCCTCGCTGATCTTGTTGGTGCCGAAGGTGTCGATCGAGACCGAGGTCGGCTCGGCCACGCCAATGGCATAGGACACCTGGATCTCGCACTTGTCGGCCAGCCCGGCGGCGACGATGTTCTTGGCCACATAGCGACCGGCATAGGCGGCCGAGCGGTCGACCTTGGACGGGTCTTTGCCCGAGAAGGCGCCGCCGCCGTGACGCGCCATGCCGCCATAGGTGTCGACGATGATCTTGCGCCCGGTCAGACCGCAGTCGCCCACCGGACCGCCGATGACGAACTTGCCGGTCGGGTTGATGTGGTACTTGGTGCTGGCGTCGAGCCAGCCGGTCGCGCCGAACACGGGCTTGATGATTTCTTCCATCACCGCCTCGTGCAGCACGCTCTCGCTGACGTCCTCGCTGTGCTGGGTCGAGAGCACCACCGCCTCGACACCGACCGGCTTGCCGTTGCTGTAGCGCATGGTGACCTGCGACTTGGCGTCCGGACGCAGCCACGGCAGGGTGCCGTTCTTGCGCACCTCGGCCTGACGCTTGACCAGCCGATGGGCATAGTCGATCGGCGCCGGCATCAGCATGTCGGTCTCGTTGGTGGCATAACCGAACATCAGACCCTGGTCGCCCGCGCCCTGGGCCTCCTCGCTCTCGCGGTCGACACCCTGGTTGATGTCCTTGGACTGCTCGCCGAGCGCGATCAGCACGCCGCAGTTGTTGCCGTCGAAGCCGCACTCGGAGTTGTCGTAGCCGATCTCCTTGACCACGCGGCGCACGACCTTCTCGTAGTCGATCTTGAGATCCGCGTCCGTGACCGTGATCTCACCGGCCAGCATCACGAAGCCGGTCTTGACCAGGGTCTCGCAGGCCACGCGCGCCTTGGCATGGTTGGGGTCGCGGCGATAGATCTCGTCGAGGACGGCGTCGGAAATCTGATCGGCCATCTTGTCCGGATGGCCTTCGGAAACGGATTCGGAGGTAAAGATGTAGTCCTTGCTCATATCGATCACGAGACCTGCGGTTCGGGGCGCCGGATGGCGCGTTGATGAAGCCGGGCATGATAGCGCGTCGATTTGGCTCTTGAAACCAGATACAGGGCCTGGAAACAGACGTCCACGGCCCCATTGTGCGGTGCAAGATTTTGAATCGGGCGGACTTCCGGTACCATCGCCCGATCACTACAACTCGAACCGACAGGCCCGGAGGACTTCCATGGTATCGACCGAAACTCCCCTCTGTGACTTTGGCGCCCCGGCTCCGGACTTCGCGCTCCCCGGGGTCGATGGCCGGATCTGGACCCGCGACCAGTGCAAGGGTCCGCGCGGTCTGCTGGTGATGTTCATCTGTAACCACTGCCCCTACGTGAAAGCGATCCGCGATCGTCTGGTGCGCGATGCGCGTGAGCTGGCCGCACTCGGCATCGGCTGCGTGGCCATCAGCTCCAACGACGTCAACGACTACCCCGAGGACTCCTTCGACCACATGAAGCAGGTGGCCGCCGAGTTCGATTTCCCCTTCCCCTATCTCTACGACGAAAGCCAGGCGGTTGCGCGCGCCTATGGCGCCGTCTGCACCCCGGACTTCTTTGGCTACGACAGCGAGCTGGGCCTCCAGTATCGCGGCCGGCTCGACGCCAGCCGCAAGGAAGCCGCCCCGCCGGACGTGCGCCGCGACCTGTTCGAGGCCATGAAACAGGTCGCCGAGACCGGCGCCGGTCCCGCCGAACAGATCCCGAGCATGGGCTGTTCGATCAAGTGGAAAGCACACTGAGACGCCTGCATCCGGTCGCTCGGTCTGGACGGTTGCGCACGCGCGTTCGTGCGTACCCGATAAAAATGCTGGCCATTTCGTGCGTCAATTTTTAATATTAGAAAATCACAAATCGCTGAACGTCCCCTGGCTCCTCGTGGCTACCCGCCCACGAACCCATCACCGATGCCGCGCCGCCGAGCGGATCGTCCGGCCGTCGTCACCGACGCGACGCTGCCGGCGGGGTACAGGCGCACGCTTTCCGATCATCGCCAACTCAATTTTCAGGAGGGGCTCATGTCCTCACGCAGAGAACTTGCCAATGCCGTCCGCGCGCTCGCCATGGACGCAGTCCAGAAGGCCAACTCGGGCCATCCGGGCGCGCCCATGGGCATGGCCGACATCGCCGAGGTGTTGTGGAACGACTTCATGCGCCACAACCCGAACAACCCGAAGTGGGCCGACCGCGACCGCTTCGTGCTGTCCAACGGCCATGGCTCGATGCTGATCTACGCCCTGCTCCACCTGACCGGCTATGACCTGGGCATCGAGGATCTCAAACAGTTCCGTCAGCTCCATTCCAGGACTCCCGGCCATCCCGAGTACGGCTATGCGCCCGGCGTCGAGACCACCACAGGTCCGCTCGGTCAGGGCATCACCAACGCCGTCGGCATGGCGATCGCCGAGAAGGCGCTGGCCGCGCAGTTCAACAAGCCGGGTCACGACATCGTCGACCACTACACCTATGTCTTCCTCGGCGACGGCTGTCTGATGGAAGGCATCTCGCACGAAGCCTGCTCGCTGGCCGGCGCTCTGGGCCTGGGCAAGCTGATCGCGATCTATGACGACAACAACATCTCGATCGACGGCGAGGTGCGCGGCTACGGCGACACGCCCGGCTGGTTCCTCGACGACACGCCCAAGCGCTTCGAGGCCTATGGCTGGCATGTGATCCCCAAGGTCGACGGCCACGACGCCGAGGCGATCCAGGCCGCCATCGAACAGGCGCGCGCCGTCTCCGACAAGCCGACGCTCATCTGCTGCCAGACCATCATCGGCTTCGGCTCGCCGAACAAGCAGGGCAAGGAGGAGTGCCACGGCGCCGCGCTGGGCGACGACGAGATCGCCCTGACCCGCGAGAATCTGGGCTGGAACCATGCGCCCTTCGTCATCCCGGACGGCATCCGTCAGGGCTGGGACGCCAAGGAGCGCGGTGCAGCGGCCGAGGCCGACTGGAACGCCAAGTTCGACGCCTACGCCAAAGCCTTCCCCGCCGAGGCCGCTGAGTTCAAGCGCCGCATGGCCGGCGAACTGCCCGCCGACTGGTCGGAGAAGGCCGACGCCTTCGTCAAGTCCGTGGTCGAGAAGGGCGAGACCATCGCCTCGCGCAAGGCCTCGCAGAACGCGCTCAACGGCTTCGGCCCGCTGCTGCCCGAGCTGATGGGCGGTTCGGCCGACCTGGCCGGCTCCAACCTGACCCTGTGGAAGGGCTGCAAGGGTGTCAGCAAAACCAGCGGCGGCAATTACCTCTTCTACGGCGTGCGCGAGTTCGGCATGTCGGCGATCATGAACGGCATCGCGCTGCACGGCGGGTTCATCTCCTATGGCGCGACCTTCCTCATGTTCTCCGAGTACGCGCGCAACGCGCTGCGCATGGCGGCGCTGATGAAGGTGCCCTCGATCTTCGTCTACACCCACGACTCCATCGGTCTGGGCGAGGACGGCCCGACCCATCAGCCGGTCGAGCAGATCCCGACGCTGCGCCTGATCCCGAACATGAGCGTCTGGCGTCCCTGTGACGCGGTGGAATCGGCCGTGTCCTGGAAGCTGGCGATCGAGCGCAAGGGCACGCCGAGCTGTCTGATCTTCTCGCGTCAGAATCTGGCTCACATGCCGCGTTCCGACGAACAACTGGCGAACATCGCACGCGGCGGTTACATCCTGCGTGATTGCGCCGGCGCCCCGGATGCCATCATCATCGCCACCGGCTCGGAGGTCGAGCTGGCCATCAAGGCCGCCGAGGCCATGAGCGACAAGGCGATCCGCGTGGTCTCCATGCCTTCGACCGACACCTTCGACCAGCAGGACGCGGCCTACAAGGAATCCGTGCTGCCCAAGGCCGTCACGGCGCGCGTCGCGGTCGAGGCGGCCGTGAGCGACGGTTGGTGGAAGTACGTCGGAAGCTCGGGCGCGGTGCTCGGCGTCGACCGCTTCGGCGAGTCCGCCCCGGCCGGTGCGCTGTTCAAGGAGTTCGGCTTCACGGTCGAAAATCTGGTCGCCAAGGTCCAGAGCGTCCTTTGAATCCTGGAACCACGCAGGACATACGGAGCCTGTGTGGTTCAAAATCGCTATTCGTTTTCAATCCAGCACTGAACGGAGCTTTAACGCATGACAATCAAGGTTGGCATCAATGGGTTTGGCCGTATCGGCCGCATGGCCTTCCGTGCGATCGCAAAGGATTTCCCCGGCATCGAGGTCGTGGCCATCAACGACCTGCTCGATCCCGACTATCTGGCCTACATGCTCAAGTACGACTCGGTCCACGGTAACTTCAAGGGCGACATCGCCGTCGACGGCAACACCATGATCGTCAACGGCAAGCGCATCCGCCTGACGGCCGAGCGCGATCCGGCCAATCTGAAGTGGGGCGAGGTCGGTGTCGATCTGGTCATCGAGTCGACCGGCTTCTTCCTCGACGAAGAATCCTGCCAGAAGCACATCCAGGCCGGCGCCAAGAAGGTGGTGCAGAGCGCGCCGTCCAAGGACGCCACCCCGATGTTCGTCTATGGCGTCAACCACAGGGAATACGCCGGTCAGGCCATCGTCTCGGCGGCCTCCTGCACCACCAACTGTCTGGCGCCGGTCGCTAAGATTCTGCACGACAACTGGGGCATCAAGCGCGGTCTGATGACCACGGTCCACGCCGCCACCGCGACCCAGAAGACGGTCGACGGCCCTTCGATGAAGGACTGGCGCGGCGGTCGCGGCATTCTGGAGAACATCATCCCGTCCTCCACCGGCGCGGCCAAGGCCGTCGGCAAGGTGCTGCCCGAGTTGAACGGCAAGCTCACCGGCATGGCCTTCCGCGTGCCGACCTCCGACGTCTCGGTCGTCGACCTGACGATCGAGCTGTCAAAGGAAGCCAAGTACGACGAGATCTGCGGCGCCATGAAGGCCGCGTCCGAGTCGGGTGATCTGGCCGGCGTCCTGGCCTACACCGACGAGAAGGTGGTCTCGACCGATTTCCGTGGCTGCCCCTATCCGTCGATCTTCGACGCCGAGGCCGGCATCGCCCTGGACGGCACCTTCATCAAGGTCGTGACCTGGTACGACAACGAGTACGGCTATACCTGCAACATGCTGCGTCTGGTCGAATACGTCGCCAAGTAAGCGACTGTGGCTCCCACGCTGGAGCGTGGGAGCCAGAGGCGTTAGAGCCATGCGCCAAGCCCCCAAGGTTTCGCGGATCGCTTTTGACATCACAATTCGAAACTCACGAGGAGACACGACTCATGTCCTTCATCAAGCTCACCGACCTGGATCTGGCCGGCAAGCGGGTGCTGATCCGCTCGGATCTGAACGTCCCGGTCAAGAACGGCAAGGTCACGTCCGACGCGCGCATCACCGCCTCGATGCCGACCTTCGAGCACTGTCTCAAGGCCGGCGCCAAGGTCATGGTCATGTCGCATCTGGGGCGCCCCGAGGAAGGCGTGTTCTCCGAGGCCGACTCGCTCCAGCCGGTTGCCGAGGCGCTCGCCGCCAAGCTGGGCCGTGATATCCGACTGATCCGCGACTATCTGGACACCCCGCCGACGGTCGCCGACGGCGAGCTGGTGCTGCTGGAGAACGTGCGCTTCAACAAGGGCGAAGGCAAGGACAATGAAGCGCTGTCCAAGCAGTACGCTGCGCTCTGCGACGTCTTCGTGATGGACGCCTTCGGCACCGCGCACCGCGCCCAGGCCTCGACCCACGGCGCCGGCAAGTTCGCCCCGGTCGCCTGCGCCGGTCTGCTGCTGGCCGAGGAACTGGACGCGCTCCAGAAGGCGCTGGCCAACCCGGCACGCCCCATGGTCGCCATCGTCGGCGGCTCCAAGGTCTCGACCAAGCTCACCGTGCTCGAATCGCTCTCCGAGAAGGTCGATCAGCTCGTGGTCGGCGGCGGCATCGCCAACACCTTCCTGGCGGCGGCCGGCTTCCCGGTCGGCAAGTCGCTGTGCGAGGAAGACCTGATCCCGACCGCCAAGGCGCTGATGGAGAAGATGACCGCGCGCGGCGCGTCCATTCCGATCGCCACCGATGTGGTCTGCGGCAAGCAGTTCGACGAGAACGAGCCGGCCGTCACCAAGGCCGCCGGCGAGGTCGCCGACGATGACATGATCTTCGACATCGGCCCGGATTCGGCGCAAGCCTTGGCCGACATCATCGCCAAGGCCGGCACCATCGTCTGGAACGGTCCGGTCGGCGTGTTCGAGTTCGATCAGTTCGGCGAAGGCACCAGGACCGTGTCCATGGCCATCGCCCAGGCGGCGGGCTTCAGTCTGGCCGGCGGCGGTGACACCATCGCCGCGATCCAGAAATACGACATCTACGATCAGGTCTCCTACATCTCGACCGCCGGCGGCGCCTTCCTCGAATATCTGGAAGGCAAGACCCTGCCGGCCGTGGCCATGCTCGAAGCACGGGCGAAGGACTGATCCGGCGTCGCGGCAACATGGGCGTCCGGTCGCTCACGCCTGGAACCGGCTGACGACCGAACGCTAAAACCCCTGAATGCTGGACGCACAAGACGCGACTACAACCATGCCAAGACGCACCAAGATCGTTGCAACCCTAGGGCCGGCGACCGACCCGGTCTCGGTCACGGACGAGATCCTCGCCGCCGGCGTGGACGTCGTTCGCCTCAATCTCTCACACGATACCCATGACCGCCACCGCGAACGCGCCGCGCGCATTCGCGAGCGCGCGTTGGCCGCTGGTCAGGAGATCGCGGTCCTGATGGATCTGCAAGGCCCCAAGATCCGCATCGGTAAATTCCAGGATGGCAAGATCTCACTGGCCAGGGGCGACCGCTTCGCCATCGACACCCACTGCCCGATCGACGCCGGCGACCAGACGCGCGTGGGCACCACCTATGTCGAGCTGGCCGATGATGTGCGCCACGGCGATACGTTACTGCTCGACGACGGCGCCATCGAACTCTGGGTCGACGCGGTCGTCGACGGTCGCATCGAGTGTCAGGTCGTCACCGGCGGCACGCTCTCCAACAACAAGGGCATCAACAAGAAGGGCGGTGGACTCTCGGCCCCGGCCCTGACCGACAAGGACAAGGACGACATCCGCTTCGCCGCCGAGATCGACGCCGACTATCTGGCCGTCTCCTTCGTGCGCAACGGCGACGACGTGCGTCTGGCGCGCGAGCTGTTCTATGAGGCCGGCGGACGCGGCGGCATCGTCGCCAAGATCGAGCGCGCCGAGTCGCTCAAGGGCATCGACGACATCATCAACGCCGCCGACGCCATCATGGTCGCGCGCGGCGACCTGGGCGTGGAGATCGGCGACGCTGAACTGCCGGCGGTGCAGAAGCGTCTCATCAGCCGCGCACGCGAGTTGAACAGCGTCGTCATCACCGCCACCCAGATGATGCAGTCGATGATCGAGAATCCGATCCCGACCCGCGCCGAGGTCTTCGACGTCGCCAACGCCGTGCTCGACGGCACCGACGCCGTGATGCTCTCGGCCGAAAGCTCCATCGGCAAGAACCCGGCCAAGGTGGTCGAGGCGCTCGATCGCATCTGTCTGGAGGCCGAGAAGAGCGCCACCCGCTCGGGCCATCGGCTCGACTCGGTGTTCGGGCGCGTCGACGAAGGCATCGCCATGGCGGCCATGTATACCGCCAATCATCTGGGTGTGAAGGCGATCGCCGCACTCACCGAGACCGGCTCGACGGTCAAGTGGATGTCGCGCATCAGCTCGGGCATCCCCATCTACGGCATGACGCGCTCGGTGCCGACCCAGCGCAAGGTACGGCTGTTCCGGGGCGTCTATCCGGTGGCCTTCGATGTGGCCAGCACCGACATGCACGAGGTCAACCGCGAGGTGATCGAGGAGCTGCTGCGCCATGGCACGGTGCAGCACGGCGATCTGGTCATCATCACCAAGGGCGACCGCTCGGGCGTCGAGGGCCAGACCAACATCATGAAGATCATGCGCGTCGGCGAGCACCGGCTACTGAACGAGGACTGAGATCCATGGCGTATTGGGTATGGGATGAGTCGCTCGACATCGGCATCGATGTCATCGACACACAGCACAAGCGCATCGTCGATTACATCAACGAACTCCATGCGGCCAAGCAATCGAAGGATTCGGAACGGCTTTCGACCATCCTGGCCGGACTGCGCGATTACACCCGCACCCATTTCGTCTTCGAAGAAGAGGTCATGAAGCAGTCCGGTTATCCGCTCTCGGAGGCGCACAAGAAGGTCCACGATGCCTTCGTCGATCAAATCGATCGGTATGTGAAGCAGCATGAAAGCGGTCAGGATATAACCGGAAAGCTCCTGTCCGAGCTCCAGATCTGGCTCACAAACCATATCCAGAAGGACGACCGGGACTATGCGACCTGCGTCGTCAAGATGACGCAGGGGAGCTGGATCCAGCGGACGTTGCGCCGCTTCTTCGGTTAGCCGTCTCTTCCGCCGCACCCGGTCGGTCGTTCACAATCACCCTTCACTCCAACAACACGAGGACTCGTCCATGGCCCTGATCTCAATGCGTCAGATGCTCGACCACGCCGCCGAACACGGCTACGGCGTGCCGGCCTTCAACGTCAACAACCTGGAGCAGATGCGCGCCATCATGGAAGCGGCCGACGAGACCGATTCGCCGGTCATCGTCCAGGCGTCCGCCGGTGCGCGCAAGTACGCCGGCGCGCCCTTCCTGCGTCACCTGATCCTGGCCGCCATCGAAGAGTGGCCGCACATCCCGGTCTGCATGCACCAGGACCACGGCACCTCGCCGGCCGTCTGCCAGCGCTCGATCCAGCTCGGTTTCAGCTCGGTCATGATGGACGGCTCACTCCAGGAAGACGGCAAGACTCCGGCGACCTATGAATACAACGTCGAAGTCACCCGCCGCACCGTCGAGATGGCCCATGCCTGCGGCGTCTCGGTCGAAGGCGAGCTGGGCTGTCTGGGATCGCTCGAAACCGGACAGGCCGGCGAGGAAGACGGCATCGGCGCCGAGGGCACGCTCGATCACAGCCAGCTCCTGACCGACCCCAACGAGGCCGCCGACTTCGTCAAGAAGACCGGCGTCGACGCGCTGGCCATCGCCATCGGCACCTCGCACGGCGCCTACAAGTTCACCCGTCCGCCCACAGGCGACATCCTGGCCATCGAGCGCATCAAGGAGATCCACACCCGCATCCCGACCGTGCATCTGGTCATGCACGGCTCCTCCTCGGTGCCCCAGGAGTGGCTGGCGATCATCAACCAGTTCGGCGGCGACATGGGCGAGACCTATGGCGTGCCGGTCGAGGAGATCGTCGAGGGCATCAAGCACGGCGTGCGCAAGGTCAACATCGACACGGATCTGCGCATGGCCTCCACCGGCGCCATCCGCAAGAGCCTGCACGACGACCGCAAGAACTTCGACCCGCGCAAGTATTTCACCGCCGCCACCAAGGCGATGAAGGACATCTGCAAGGCGCGTTACGAAGCCTTCGGCACCGCCGGCAACGCGAGCAAGATCAAGGTGATCTCGCTCGAAGGCATGACCGCGCGCTATGCAAAGGGTGAACTGGATCCCAAAGTGAACTGAACGACCGTCCCGCGCGGACGTCGAAACGGACCCAGGGGCGCGCGAGCGCCCCTTTTTGTGCTATTCATGCGTCTCCCACCGATCAGACAGGGGACCGGCGCATGAAGGATCGACCGCTCAAACCCGCTCTATCCAAAAAATCCTGGATCTTCGTGCTGCTGACCGTGCTGCCGATCCTGACCATGGAGCAGCTCATCGAGCATTTCGCCCGTCAGAGCACGCTGGAGCAGGAGCGGATCGGCATTCTGAACAGTCTCGCGATCCTGCGCACACGACTGGAAGGACTGATCAACTCACATCTGCTGTTGGTGCATGGACTGACCGCCGTGATCTCCGCGCGTCCGGAGATCGAACAGGACGAATTCACCCGGATCGCGCACGGACTGGTCAACGAACGCCATGCACTGCGCAACATCGTCGGCGCGCCGGATCTGGTCGTCTCGCTCGTCTACCCCCTGGCCGGTAACGAAGCCGTCCTGGGCCTGGATTACCGGACGCATCCCGTTCAGGGCCCCACCGCACGGCGGGCGATGCAGACCGGACATTCCGTGCTGGCCGGCCCCGTGCCGCTCGTACAGGGCGGCATCGGCATCATCATCCGCGAGCCGGTCTTCATCGGGTCACGGCAATCCGGCGAGAAGCCGCGCTCTTGGGGGCTGGTCTCGGCCGTCATCGACATCGTGGAGCTCTATCGCGAGTCGGGTATCCTCGATGCCGAATCGAATCTGCGGCTGGCCTTGCGCGGGCGCGACGGCACCGGCGCCGCCGGCGAGGTCTTCTTCGGCGATCCGCGCATCTTCGACAACGACCCGATCCTGAGAGACATCGCGGTTCCCGGCGGTGTCTGGCAAGTGGCGGCCATCCCGAAGTCCGGCTGGGGCCGGCCAACGGCCACCCTGTGGGCGATCCGTCTGATCGGTCTGCTGGCCGCGCTGGCGGCTGGACTGATGGTCGCGCTGCTGGTGCGCGGCAACGAGGCCCTGCACCGCCAGAACCAAACCCTCGACCGCACCAGCCGGCTGGCGAAGGTCGCCGGCTGGGAGGTCGACGCCGCGACGCTGAAGGTGTCCTGGTCCAGCGAGTTGGCGCGCATCTTCGACCTGGAACCCGGCCAGGGCGAGACCGGCATCGACCTCGACGCCGGACTCAGCGCCTTCGAGGGGGACATGCGCGCCACCCTCGAACAGGCACTGCGGGAGGCGCTGGAAGAAGCGCGCCCCTATGATCTGGAACTGGAGATGACCACGGCCAGGGGCGCGCGCAAATGGCTGCACACCATCGGCATCCCCGTCTGCGAGGGTGGGCGCGTAATCCGGATCGAGGGTGCGCATCAGGACATCACCAGCCGCAAGCTGGCCGAGATCGAGGCCCAGCGGCTCAACGCCGAGCTGGAAGAGCGGGTCGCGGCGCGTACCGCCGAACTCGCCGCCATCAACAAGGAGCTGGAGACCTTCAGCTATTCGGTCTCGCACGACCTCAAGGCGCCGCTGCGCGGGATCGACGGCTACAGCCGGCTGCTGCTGGAGGATCATCAGGATCGACTGGACGAGGAAGGCCGGCTCTTTCTCAACAATGTCCGCCAGGGCGTGGCCCAGATGAACGAGCTGATCGAGGATCTGCTGGCCTATTCGCGCATCGAGCGGCGCGGAATGTACGGCGCGACGCTCGATCTGGCACAGCAGGTGCGGCAGGCACTGGCCGAGCATGACGAGGCGCTCAAGGCCAGGCACGGGGTCGTCAGACTGGCGCTGGACGAGGGACTCAGCGTCCAGGCCGACCCGGATGGCCTGGCGATCGTGCTGCGCAATCTGCTGGACAATGCGCTCAAATTCAGCCGTCCCGATCAGCCGTCGGAGATCGACATCGACGCAGAGGTCATGGAACAATCCATCATCCTGACCATCCGCGATCACGGTATCGGCTTCGATATGCAGTTTCACGACCGTATCTTCGAGATCTTCCAGCGTCTGCAACGCGCCGAGGATTATCCCGGCACCGGCGTCGGTCTGGCGATGGTGCGCAAGGCGATGCAGCGCATGGGCGGACGGGTCTGGGCCGAGAGTGCGCCCGGCGCGGGCGCCGCCTTCCATCTGGAGCTGCCGCGATGCTGAACGAGGCCGCCCTGCGCCCCATCCTGCTGGTCGAGGACAACCCGATGGACCTGGATCTGACCCGGCGCGCCTTCGCCCGCCGCCGGCTGGCCAATCCCATCGAGGTGGCGCGCGACGGTCAGGAGGCGCTGGACTGGATCCCGCGCTGGGAGGCCGGCGAGCCCCTGCCGCTGGTGGTCCTGCTCGACCTGAAACTGCCGCGCGTGAGCGGGCTGGAGGTACTGCGTCAATTGCGTGAGCATCCGATCAGTCGGGATCTGCCGGTGGTGGTGCTGACCTCCTCCAGCGAGGACCGGGACATCGAGACCGCCTATCGGCTGCACGCCAATTCCTACATCGTCAAGCCAGTCAATTTCGATACGTTCATGGAGGTGGCGGCGCAGATCGAACTCTACTGGTGCCTGCTCAATCATCCGCCGAGGTGACTGAATGCGCGTCCTGCATGTCGAAGACAATCCGGTCGACGTCGATCTCACCCGGCGGCGGCTGGCACGTCAGGCGCCCGACATCGAACTGGATCAGGTCGGCAGCCGGTCCGAAGCGCTGGAGCGCCTGTCCGCCCTTGGAGGCTATGACCTGGCGCTGCTGGATCTGCGTCTGCCCGACGGCTCCGGGCTGGATCTGCTGGCCTGGATCCGCGAGCGGCGTCTGCCGCTGGCCGTGGTGGTGCTCACCGGCTCGGGCGATCAGGACGCCGCCATCGCCGCGCTCCAGGCCGGGGCCGACGACTATCTGACCAAGGGCGAACACGCCTTCGAGCGTCTGCCGACGACCCTGCGCGACGCCTGGCGCCGCTTCCGTCTGGCCCAGACCCGTCAGGCCCGACCGCTGCGCGTGCTCTATGCCGAGCACACGCCCGCCGACATCGATCTGACCCGGCGCCATCTGGCACGCTACGCGCCCCACATCCGACTGACGGTGGTCGAGGACGCCGGCCAGATCCTGGCGCGCCTGCCGGTCGATCCGCACACCCCTGCCGCGTTCGATCTGTTGCTGCTGGACTATCGGATGCCTGGGCTCGATGCCCTGGAGGTCGTCAAGGTGCTGCGCGCCGAGCGCGGACTGGACATCCCGATCGTCATGGTCTCGGGTCAGGGCAGCGAGGAGGTGGCCGCGCGCGCCATGCATCTGGGCGTCAACGACTATCTCTCCAAGCATCCGGGCTATCTGCACCAGCTCCCGGCCACGCTGGAGAAGGCCTGGAGTCTGGCGGAGCTGGGACGCGAGCGCGCCAATCTGCGCGCGGCTTCCGAACGGCTGGGACTGGCGCTGGCCACCAGCCCGGTGATCCTCTACAGCCGCCGGCTCGGCCCGGACGAGCGTCCGCTGACCTGGGTCAGTGAGAACATCGCGCGTCTGCTCGGCTATGGTCCGATGTCAGCGCTCCAGCCCGGCTGGTGGGACTCGCGGCTGCATCCGGAGGATCGGGAAGCGGCGCTCGACTGGCTGAGCGAACTGGACCGGGGCGGCGCGATGGTGCATGCCTATCGCCTCATCGATGCCCAGGGCCGGGTGCGCTGGATCCAGGACGAGGTCACGCTCCTGGAGACCGACGGCGGCGCGACCCACGAGGCCACGGGCGCCTGGCACGACATCACGGCGACCAAGGCAGGCGAGCAGAGGCGCGAGACGCGCCTGGCGGTGCTCGACGCCCTGATCGACAAGCACTCGCTCGCCGACATCCTCGGTGAGATCGCCGCACGCCTGGAGCGCATGGAACCGGACATGCAGGTCCGGCTCCAGATCGGCAGCGATGGGCCCTGCCTGCCCGCCGGCAAGACGGCGCCCGAACGCCCGGCTGACTGGGTCGCGCCCTTCAAGGACGGCGCCGGACAGATGCTCGGCCGTCTGTGTGTGCACTATGTCGAGCCGCGCGCCCCGACGCCGATCGAGCGCGAACTCATCGAGGAGTGCGCCTGCATCGCGGGCCTGGCGGTCACGCGGGTGCGGGCCGACACCCGGCTGCGCCAAGCCGCGACCGTGTTCGAGAGCACCCGCGAAGGGGTCATCATCACCGACCTCGATGGCTGCATCCTCGACGTCAACCGCGCCTTCACCGAGATCAGCGGCTACAGCGAATCCGAGGTGCTGGGCCGCAACCCCAACCTCCTGCGCTCCGACCGCCAGGACCGCGCCTTCTATCAGGCGATGTGGCAAAGCCTTAAGACGGCCGGACACTGGCAGGGCGAGATCTGGAACCGGCGCAAGAGCGGCGAGCTCTATCCGCAGATCCTCACCATCAATACGGTCGCCGACAGCCAGGGCCGCCCGAGCCACTACGTCGGCGTCATGACCGACATCAGCCAGCTCAAGCAGTCCGAGGCGCGACTCGAACACCTGGTCCATTACGACCCCCTGACCAACCTGCCCAACCGGCGTCTGGTGCAATCGCGGCTGGAACATGCCCTGGATCGCGCCGATCGCCAGAACGGACGGGTGGCGGTACTTTTCGTCGACCTGGATCGCTTCAAGACCGTCAACGACAGCCTGGGGCATCCGAGCGGCGATGCGCTGCTGGAACTGCTCGCGCGGCGTCTGAGCGAGCGGGTGCGCGAGGACGACACCCTCGCCCGGCTCGGCGGCGACGAGTTCCTGGTGCTGCTTGAGAACCTCCAGCGACCGGAGGATGCCGCCGGGGTCGCCGAATCGCTCCTGAGCTTGCTGCAACGCCCCTTCCATCTGCCCAACGGCCAGGAACTCTTTGTCGGCGCCAGCATCGGCATCAGTCTCTACCCGGACGACGGGCGCACGGTGACGGATCTCATCCAGCATGCCGATGTCGCCATGTATCAGGCCAAGGAAGAGGGCCGCAACACCTATCGCTTCTACACCCCGACCCTCACCCAGACTGCCCGCGAGCGTCTGGGGCTGGAGGCGCGTCTGCATCGGGCGCTCGCCGGCGAGGAGTTCGTGCTGCACTATCAGGCTCAGGTCGACATGCGCGACGGGCGTCTCATCGGTTGCGAGGCGCTGGTGCGCTGGCACTCGGCTACCGAAGGACTGGTCGCGCCCGACCGCTTCATCCCGCTGGCCGAGGAGACCGGCCTGATCGTGCCGCTGGGCGAATGGGTGCTGCGCCAGGCCTGTACCGACTGTCAGTCCTGGCGCACGAACGGACTGGCGGATCTGACGATCGCCGTCAACCTCTCGGGCCGTCAGTTGCGCAGTCCGGATCTGGTCGAGCGCGTCACCCGTGTACTGCGCGAGACCGGCCTGCCGGCCGAGCGGCTCAAGCTGGAGCTGACCGAGAGCATGATCATGGATCAGCGCGAACAGGCGCTGGAGCGCCTGCACGGACTCAAGGCGCTCGGCGTGCGGCTGTCGATCGACGACTTCGGCACCGGCTATTCCTCGCTGGCCTACCTCAAGCGGCTGCCGATCGACGAACTCAAGATCGACCGCGACTTCGTGCGCGACATCCCCGATGATTCGAGCGACATGGAGATCGCGGCCACCATCATCGCCATGGCCCGTAACCTGAGACTCAACGTCATCGCCGAGGGCGTCGAGACCCCGGAGCAATGCGACTTCCTGATCCGTCAGGGCTGCACCGCCGGTCAGGGGTATCTGTTCGGACGTCCATTGCCGACCGAGGCGTTCGCGCAGACGATAGGCACGCCCTGGACACCGGAACGCGGAGCCCCGGCCACTGATCCCTGAATGCCGGACGCCGGAGGCTGAAAGCCGGTCGCCCACCATCAGGGCGCCAGATACACCCGATTACGTCCACTGTGCTTGGCCGCATAGAGCGCGCTGTCGGCGGCCTTGGTGAGTGTCGCGAGACTGGCCTTCTCCGGATCCAGCTCGGCGACCCCGATGCTGGCCGTGAACCCCAGCCACCGCCCATCGTGCAGCCTCAGCGGCGTGGTCGCGAGTCGCGTCCTGAACCTGTCCATGAGCACGCGGCTCTGGTCCAGCGTCGCGCCCGGAAGCAGGACGGCGAACTCCTCGCCGCCCAGCCGCCCGATGACGTCGCTCTCGCGAAAGGAGGTGCGCAGTAGCCCGGCCAGATGGATGAGCGCCTGATCGCCGACCTCATGGCCATGGGTATCGTTGATACGCTTGAAGAAATCGATGTCGATCATGGCCAGCGAGAGCTCCTGCCCATCACGTAGCGCACTGGCCAGACGCCCCTGGGCGTGCTCCGAGAAACCGCGCCGGTTGAGCACGCCGGTCAAGGGGTCGGTGGTCGCCAGCTCGCGCAGGACGGACACCTCGGCCTTCTGCGCGGTGATGTCGCGCTCGATGGCGGCGAAATGAGTCACCTCGCCCCTGGCATTGCGCAGGGGCACGATCTTGAGTTCGACCCAGTATTCCTGGCCGCCCTTGGTGTAATTGACGATCTGCTCGCGGATCGGGGCGCGATCGATGAGCGCCTGACGGATGCGCTCACGGGCCTCGGGGTCGGTGTGTTCGCCCTGCAGGATGCGCGGCGACTGTCCGATGACCTCCTCGGGCGTGTAGCCGGTCAGATCAGTGAAGGCATCGTTGACATAGAGGATGCGCGGCCCCTTCCCGACCACGGGATCGGCCTCGGTCACGACCACCGGATCGCTGGCATAGGCGACGATCTGCTCGAAGGGGATGTCCTGCTTCTCACTGGTGATGTCGATGAAGCTGACCACGACCTTGGCGATGGTTCCGCCCGGGTCGCGTTCGGGATAGGCATTGGCCAGCACCCAGGTCACGTCCTCGGAGCGACTATCGACGATCCCGAGGATCTGATTGATCACCGCCTCGCCGCCGGCCAGGACACGATTGACCGGATACTGATCCACCGGCAACAGGCGCTTGTGTTCGTCGAGGAAGCGCCACTCGGGATCCAGCGCCGCCTTGCCCAGGGCCTGATTGGCGGTCAGACGCAGCAGTTCCAGGGCGCGCGGGTTGGCATAGAGGATCTCGGTCCCCTGACCATGCACGACGACGCCGGCGTGCAGCGAGGCCAGCAGGGCGCCGGCGTCGATGGCCTCGTAGGGCATGAAGGTGTCTTTGGTGTCCATGAGCCGGCTCTGGGTCTTGAAAGGTTCGCGGAGGCGCCGAGACGAGACATGCAGGGCATTTTGTGGGATCGTAAGCGCAAAAGCCACGCTTTATGGGAAACACGCCCCATGTCCATCCTGGTCGCCCTGAACCACAAGACCGAATACCGCTTCGACCGCTCCGTCGGACTCTCGCCGCATGTGGTGCGGCTGCGTCCAGCTCCCCATTGCCGCACCCCGATCCGAGCTTATTCGCTCAAGGTCGAACCCGAAGGGCATTTCATCAACTGGCAGCAGGACGCCTTCGGCAACTATCTGGCCCGGTTGGTCTTCCCCGAGAAGACGCGGCGGCTGTCGATCGAGGTCGATGTGATCGCCGAGATGATCACCATCAACCCCTTCGATTTCTTCCTGGAAGAGTCGGCCTATCACTATCCGTTCGCCTATGCGCCGGATCTGCGCAAGGAGCTGGCGCCCTATCTGGAGATCACCGACGACGGCCCGCTGTTGCGCGAGTGGCTGGCGGGCGTCGACCGCGCCAAGCGCGAGACGGTCTATTTCCTGGTCGATCTCAACCAGAGGCTGCAACAGGACATCGGCTATGTGATCCGGATGGAACCGGGCGTGCAGAGTTGTGAGGAGACGCTCAAAAAACGGCTCGGTTCCTGCCGCGACACCGGCTGGCTGCTGGTGCAGATCCTGCGTCATCTGGGGCTGGCGGCGCGTTTCGTCTCGGGCTATCTGGTGCAGTTGACGGCGGACGTCAAGGCGCTCGACGGACCATCGGGGCCGGAGCAGGATTTCACCGACCTGCATGCCTGGGCCGAGGTCTATGTACCGGGCGCGGGCTGGATCGGACTCGACCCGACCTCCGGGCTGTTCGCCGGCGAGGGGCACATCCCGCTCGCCTGCTCGCCCGCGCCGCGCGGGGCCGCGCCGATCGAGGGCGCGACCGACAAGTGTGAAGTCGAGTTCTATTTCCACAACCAGATCGAACGCATCCACGAAGACCCGCGCGTCACCAAACCCTATACCGAGGAACAATGGACGGCGATCGAGGCGCTCGGCCATCAGGTCGACGCCGAACTGCGGATCAACGACGTGCGCTTGACCATGGGCGGCGAGCCGACCTTCGTCTCGATCGACGACATGGACGGCGCGGAGTGGAACATCGATGCGCTGGGGCCGACCAAGAAGATACTCGCCGAGGATCTGCTGCGTCGGCTCCAGGCGCGCTTTGCGCCCGGCGGACTGCTGCATCTCGGTCAGGGCAAGTGGTATCCGGGCGAGCAACTGCCGCGCTGGGCGCTGTCCTGCTTCTGGCGCAAGGACGGCGAACCCATGTGGCGCGATCCGGCGCTGTTCGGGCACGAGGACGGCGACTATGGTCACGGCCCGGCCGAGGCCGAGCGTTTCATCCGCACCCTTGCCCGGCATCTGGGCGTCGACCCGGACCATGCCGCGCCGGCCCACGAGGATGCCTGGTATTACCTGTGGCGCGAGGCGCGGCTGCCGGTCAACGTCGATCCGCTCGACAACAAGCTCAAAGACCCCAATGAACGCCAACGCATCGCCCGGCTGTTCGATCAGGGCTTGAACCGCGTGGCCGGCTTCGTGCTGCCGTTGCGCTGGTGGGGACTCGGGATCGATGGGGGCTGGAAGAGCGGATGCTGGACCTTCCGCGACGGGCGGCTGTTCCTGATCCCGGGCGACTCGCCGATGGGACTGCGGCTGCCGCTCGACGCCCTGCCCTATGTGCCGGAGAGCGATCAGGAACCCTTGCTGGAGCGCAATCCGTTCGAGCCGGTCGCGCCTCTGCGTTCACCTTATGATGAAGTAGCGCGACGCTACAGCCGTCTGGTCGAACCGGCGCAGACGCCGCAGAGTATCCGTGAACAGGGTGTCCAGCCGCGCGATCTGGCGGCGCGTTACGGCCGTCTCGCTCCGCGCGACGAGGCCCATCAGGACGTGCGTCCGCAGACAGCACCCAGCGACACCCCACACCCGGACCTGATCCGCACCGCGCTCTGCATCGAACCGCGCTCGGGCCGCCTCTACTGCTTCATGCCGCCCGTGACGCATCTGGAACACTGGCTGGATCTGGTCATGTGCATCGAGGATACGGCCGCCGAACTCCGCCTGCCGATCATCATCGAGGGCTACGAACCGCCGCGCGATCCGCGTCTGCAAAAGCTCGCCGTCACCCCGGACCCCGGCGTCATCGAGGTCAACATCCATCCGGCCGAGAGCTGGGACCAACTGGTCTCGGATACGCAGATCCTCTACGAAGAAGCACGGCTGGCGCGGCTCGGCACCGAGAAGTTCATGCTCGACGGCCGTCACACCGGCACCGGCGGCGGCAACCATGTCACGCTCGGCGGCCCGACCCCGGCCGACAGTCCGCTCCTGCGCAAGCCGGATCTGGTGCAGAGCCTCATCACCTATTGGCAGCATCATCCGAGCCTGTCCTATCTGTTCTCGGGGCTGTTCATCGGCCCGACCAGTCAGGCCCCACGGGTCGACGAGGCGCGCGACGACCGGCTCTACGAACTCGACATCGCTTTCCAGCAGATGCCGCCCGGCGAGGTGCCCCAGCCCTGGATCGTCGACCGCGTATTGCGCAACCTGCTGACCGATGTGACGGGCAACACCCATCGCACCGAGTTTTGTATCGACAAGCTCTATTCGCCCGACAGCGCGGCGGGGCGTCAGGGATTGCTGGAATTCCGGGGCTTCGAGATGCCGCCGCATCATCGGATGAGTCTGGCGCAGATGCTCTTGCTGCGCACCCTGGTCGCGCGCTTCTGGAAGGAACCCTATCGACGCAAGCCCATCCGCTGGGGCACCGAGCTGCACGATCGTTTCCTGCTGCCGCATTTCGTGCGTCAGGACTTCGCCGACGTCGTCTGTGACCTGCGCCGCGCCGGGTATCCGATCGAGCTGGACTGGTTCGAGCCGTTCTTCGAGTTCCGGTTTCCGCACTATGGCGATCTGATCACCGACAACGGCATCGACATGGAACTGCGCGCGGCCATCGAACCCTGGCACGTCCTCGGTGAGGAGGTCACGGCTCAGGGCACGGCGCGCTTCGTCGACAGCTCGGTGGAGCGGATGCAGGTCAAGGTGAACGGGATGGTCGACGCACGGCACGTCCTGGTCTGCAACGGCCGGCGTGTCCCGCTGCGCCCGACCGGACGCCGTGCCGAATTCGTCGCCGGCATCCGCTTCAAGGCCTGGAGTCCGCCGTCCGGTCTGCATCCGACCATCCCGGCGCACAACCCGCTGGTATTCGAGATCGTCGATCTCTGGAACCGGCGCAGTCTCGGCGGCTGCACCTATTACGTCGCCCATCCGGGCGGACGCAGTGAGTCGAGCCTCCCGGTCAACAGCTACGAGGCCGAGAGCCGGCGTATTGCGCGCTTCCGCGTCATGGGCCACACCCCAGGCGAGATCGATCCGCCGCCCGAGGAACCGGCGGGCGAGCATCCCTATACCCTGGATCTACGCTATCGACCGGGTTGTTGAGAACCGCGTTTGGAGCGTCAGACGTCGGCGACGGTCTGCCAGACGACCCGCTCCAGCCCGACCCCAACCACGGCATACAGGCGCAGATCGGTCAGGCCGTAGCGTTCGGTCAGCGCCGCGCCATAGCGGCGCGCCTGCTCGGCGGCTGTCTGCAACGCCTGACGCACCGCCGACTGTGCGGCCAGTTCGTCTGCTGAGGCGGCCCGCACCTGCTCGCCGTCAAGCTTGAGCTGGGCCAAGCTCACATATTTGAACTCAAACAGCAGATCGAGCGCCTTGACCGCCCGCCGGTCCAAGCGCCGGATCAGGCTCAGATCGACATAGCCGTGGTCCATCTCGGTTTCCGAGACCAGCATGTAGAGCCGGTCATCGAACAACAGGGTCAGGAAAGCCAGCTTGACCATCAGTTCGTTCGTCCAGCGATAATCGCGATTGGACAGGATCGGGAAATACCGCGCTTCGACGAAAGAGACCAGCGGGGTCAGGTCGCCGGTCCGAAACACCTCCTTGCGCAGCTCGGGAACGCGGGTCTTGTCCTCGTAGGTCTCCAGCCACAGATCCTGCAAGCGCTCCACATACAGCGACCGGGCGACCAGATTGGGGATATTGAGGATCGGCTCCAGAAAGTCGCTCAGCCCAGTGTGGGTGAGGACGCCGAAGTAATAGAGCAGCGAGGCCATGAACGGTCGATCCTTGACCGACGCGAGCACATCGGCGACCCCGAAGCGTTTGGTCAGTTGCGGAATCCTCAGACCGCCCTCACCGTCGAGGGCCTGCACCAGCACCTCCTCGCCATGCGGCAGGTCGGCGATATAGCGCAGCTTGCCGCGATCCATCGCCAGGTTTTCATCCAGCATCCGCAGCGGATAGCGGCCCTTGGTGTGCAGAGCCTTGAGGAAATACAGACTCAGGGTCGGGTTGTAGAGCCGCTCACCGCCTTCTTCGCTGAAACAATAGCCGTTATAAAAGGTGCGCATCAGCTCCAGGGCTTCCGTCGGCGACCAGGCGCCCCCCTCGGCGGCCAGGCGCTCCAGCACGGCGGCAACTTCAGACTCGGTGAAACCGCACAGGTCGTTGAAGGCGGCTTCGAGATAAATGTCCTCGCCGACGTTGTAGCCGCTGGTCATGTCGCTGAGCACCACGGGCGAGACACCCGTGATGAAGACTCGATCGATACCCTGCCCCATGGCGGCCTTGACGCCTTTGAACAGGGTTTTCAGGAGGCCTTCGCCATACAGCAGGCCCTCGTAGAATTCCTGCCGGCGGCCGCTCATCAGCACTTCGTTGGCGAAGTTGTCGTATTCGTCGATCAGCAGGTACAGGAAGTGATCTTCCCGACGCACTCGACGCAGCAGCGACGACAGTGAAATCACCGCATCGTCCGGAACGATCTCGATATCGTCCCAGCCATAGTGCGCCGCGCAGTCCTGGATGGCGGCGTTCACATGGCGATGCAAGGCCATTTCGATGTCTTTCATCTCCCCCTGGGACTTCACCAGCGAGAAATCCCATTTCAGGATGAAGTATTGATTGTGCAGGGGTGTTGGATTGCGTCCGATCGCTAGGTTCCCGAACAGGGCGTCGAACTGGTCGGCGCGCTTGACATCGTAATAGTGCTCCAGCATCGAGAGCAGCAGGCTTTTGCCGAAGCGGCGCGGGCGGATGAAGATCAGTTGGCGCCCGACGGCTTCCAGGCGCGGAATGCGGTCGGTGCGATCCTGATAGAAGTAGCCTTCCCGAATCAGGGTGCCGAAATCGCTCAGGGCATAGGGAAACTTCATCGAGGTTTGCTCCTGAAAGCTTGAGATCTAGCGTCGATGGTACTACAGCCCTGAGGCGGTCCAGGCAGCTAGAGCTTAAACATTTTGCGCATCGCACCAACGCCTGATCTTTTGAGGACAGACGTTCACAGGATCCACTCGACCCCAGACGAATCCTGTCGCATCATGGTCGGCCTCCTCTCGATGCATGACCCACGGCACCCAATGAGACAGACCCGATTCACACGACTCTATGTCCTGTTCGCCATGCTTTGGGACACCTCGGTCCTGGCCGAGGACAGCCCCTTCATCCACGAGCCGGAACCCTTCACCCCGTCGAGCGTCAAGCCCGGAACGCCCTGGACCGAGGCGCTGACCCGGTTGCCCCCGCTGCCGGCCGACGCGGATCTGATCGAATTCAGACTCGACGGCTCCCAGGATTCGTTTCGCTATTTCATCGATGGTAAGCATCTGAGCGTCGGTCCCGATGAGGTGGTGCGCTATACCCTGGTTGCGCGCTCCGACACGGGCGCGCGCAATCTGTCCTTCGAGGGCATCCGCTGCACGCCTCAGGGCCAGTACCGGGTCTTCGCCTATGGCACTGGCAGCGGATTCACGCCCGTGAACGAGGACTGGCGGGAGATCGGTCCGGCCACCGAGCGCTATCGGGTCGAACTCCAGCGTCATCACTTCTGCATTCCGCGCGCCTTCAAGCCCCGCCCCGTCAAGGACATGAAACGCTCGCTCCAGGGGCACATCGCACCGCGCCAGAACAGCGGCTTCCTGCCGGACTGAATTCAATCACTCTGAGCCGCCTTGAATGGCGGCTTGTAGCCGCGATCTTTTGTGGGTCGAACCCCAAGGCTTTATGATGACCGTCCGCCGACCACGCGCGCGGCGGTCGTCCACCGAACACTCGTCAACCGACCACGGATCACGCCATCCATGTCCAATCCACTCATCGATCAAGCCGGTCTGCCGGCCTTCAATCTGATCCGTGCCGAGCACGTCGAGCCGGCCGTCGACGCCCGGCTGGCCGAGTGTCGTGAAGCGATCGAACGGCTGACGCGCGAGGTCGCGGTGCCGACCTGGGAGAACTTCGTCGAGCCGCTCGACGAGGTCGACGATCGCCTGAACCGCACCTGGTCGCCGGTCGGACACCTCAACGGCGTGCTCAACAGCGAGGCCCTGCGCGCGGCCTACAACGCCTGTCTGCCCAAAC
Source organism: Allochromatium humboldtianum (assembly GCF_013385175.1). Lineage (GTDB taxonomy): Bacteria > Pseudomonadota > Gammaproteobacteria > Chromatiales > Chromatiaceae > Thermochromatium > Thermochromatium humboldtianum. Next base: position 100,102 of record NZ_JABZEO010000011.1, read on the forward strand.
TCAGCGAGTACGGCACCGAGGTCGGTCAGAACGAGGCGCTGTTCCAGGCCTATCGCGCCGTCGCAGCCCAGGAACATCTGGACGCGGCGCAACGCAAGCTGCTGGAGAACGCCCTGCGCGACTTCCATCTCTCGGGCGTGGATCTGCCAGCCGAGAAGAAAGCGCGCTACAAGGCGATCAGCCAGGAGCTGTCGCAACTGACCAGCAAGTATTCCGAGAACGTGCTGGACGCGACCAACGCCTGGAGCAAACACATCACGGACCAGACGCGGCTCACCGGCCTGCCCGAATCGGCGCTGGCGCTGGCGCGTCAGAACGCCGAACGTCAGGAACTGGACGGCTGGCTGTTCACGCTCGACATGCCCTATTACCTGCCGGTCATGACCTATGCCGACGACCGCGCGCTGCGTTTCGAGTTCTACCAAGCCTTCGGCACGCGCGCTTCGGATCAGGGACCGCACGCCGGACAATGGGACAACACCGAACTGATGGAACGCATCCTGGCCCTGCGTCACGAGCTGGCCGGGCTGCTCGGATTCGCCAACTATGCCGAGCGCTCGCTGGCGACCAAGATGGCGCGCTCGCCTGACGCGGTGCTGGGCTTTCTCGACGATCTGGCCGCGCGCTCGGTCGGACAGGCACGGCGCGAGCTGGCCGAACTGGAGGCGTTCGCACGCGAACAGCACGGCGTCGAGCAGTTGGAGCCCTGGGACATCACCTATTACTCCGAGAAGCTGCGCGTCCATCGCTACCAGATCAGCCAGGAGGAACTGCGCCCCTACTTCCCGATCACGCGCGTCCTGCTCGGGCTGTTCGGCGTGGTCGAGCGACTGTTCGGCATCCACATCCAGGAAGCGCCGGCCTTCGAGACCTATCACCCGGACGTGCGCTTCTTCGAGATCCGCGATCTGCTCACCGGCGAGCTGCGCGCGCAGTTCTATCTCGATCCCTTCGCGCGTCCGAACAAGCGCGGCGGCGCCTGGATGGACGTCTGCACCAACCGGATGCACACCAGCCGTTGTGATCAGATCCCGGTCGCCTATCTGGTCTGCAACTTCACGCCGCCGGTCGGGGATCAACCGTCGCTGTTGACACACAACGAGGTGGAGACCCTGTTCCACGAGTTCGGGCACGGGCTGCATCACATGCTCACGCGCGTCGACTATCCGGGCGTGGCCGGCATCAATGGGGTGCCCTGGGATGCGGTCGAGCTGCCGAGCCAGTTCATGGAGAACTGGTGCTGGGAGCGCGAGTCGCTGGATCTGTTCGCCGCGCACTGGGAGACCGGCGCACCCCTGCCCGAGGAACTCTATACGCGCATGATCGCAGCCAGGAACTTCCAGTCGGCGATGCAGATGGTGCGTCAACTGGAGTTCGCGCTGTTCGACTTCCGGATGCATCGTGAATACGATCCCGAACGCGGCGGGCGCATCTACGAGATCCTCGAAGCCGTGCGCGATCAGGTCGCCGTGATCCGGCCGCCGGCCTTCCACCGCTTCGCGCATGGGTTTTCGCACATCTTCGCCGGCGGCTATGCGGCTGGGTATTACAGCTACAAATGGGCCGAAGTGCTCTCGGCGGATGCCTTCTCGCTGTTCGAGGAGCACGGCGTCTTCGATGCCGACACCGGGCGTTCCTTCCTGGAGAACATTCTGGAGAAGGGCGGATCGGAAGACGCCATGGCGCTGTTCGTCAAATTCCGTGGACGCGAGCCGACGACCGATGCGCTGCTGCGTCATTCGGGCATCGTCGCTGAAGCGGCTTAACAGGAGCCTCGAACCAGGATGCAATACCGCGATCTGCGCGACTTCATCGACCAGCTCGAACAGCGCGGCGAGCTGCACCGCGTCAGCGTCGAGGTCGATCCCTATCTTGAAATCACCGAGATCTGTGACCGCACTCTGCGCGCGGGCGGTCCGGCACTGCTGTTCGAGCGGCCCAAGGGATCGCGGATTCCGCTGCTCGGCAATCTGTTCGGCACGCCCAAGCGGGTGGCGCTCGGCATGGGTGAGGAATCGGTCGAGGCGCTGCGCGAGGTCGGGCGGCTACTCGCCTTCCTCAAGGAGCCCGATCCGCCCAAGGGCATGAAACAGGCCTGGGAGACGCTGCCGATCTTCAAGAAGGTGCTCGACATGGCGCCCAAGGTGCGGCGCAATCCGGCCTGTCAGGAGGTCTCGCTGAGCGGTGCGGAGATCGATCTCGGCCGGCTGCCGATCCAGCACTGCTGGCCGGGGGATGCCGCGAAGCTCATCACCTGGGGGCTGGTCATCACGCGCGGGCCGGAGAAGTCGCGCCAGAACCTGGGCATCTACCGGATGCAGGTGCTCGGACCCAACCGCGTCATCATGCGCTGGCTGTCGCATCGCGGCGGGGCGCTCGACTATCGCGACTGGCAACGCGCCAATCCCGGTCAGCCCTTCCCGGTCGCCGTGGCGCTGGGGGCCGATCCGGCGACCATCCTCGGCGCTGTGACGCCGGTGCCGGACACGCTGTCGGAATACGCCTTCGCCGGTCTGCTGCGCGGCAGCCGCACCGAGCTGGCGTCCTGTCTGGAATCCGATCTCCAGGTTCCGGCCAACGCCGAGATCGTGCTCGAAGGTCACATCTACCCGGACGACATGGCCCCAGAGGGACCGTTCGGCGACCACACCGGCTATTACAACGAGGTCGATTCCTTCCCGGTCTTCACCATCGAGCGGATGACCCATCGGCGCAACCCCATCTATCACAGCACCTACACCGGCCGTCCGCCCGACGAACCAGCGGTGCTGGGCGTGGCGCTGAACGAGGTGTTCGTGCCGATCCTGCGCAAGCAGTTCCCCGAGATCCAGGATTTCTATCTGCCGCCCGAGGGCTGTTCCTACCGGCTTGCGGTGGTCAGCATCCGCAAGCAGTATCCTGGACATGCCAAGCGGGTGATGATGGGTGTGTGGTCGTTCCTGCGCCAGTTCATGTACACCAAGTTCGTGATCGTGGTCGACGAGGACGTGAACACGCGCGACTGGACCGATGTCATCTGGGCCATGACCACGCGCATGGACCCGGCACGCGATACGCTGATGATCGAGAACACGCCGATCGACTATCTGGACTTCGCCTCGCCCGTGTCCGGGCTAGGCTCGAAGATCGGCTTCGACGCCACCAACAAGTGGCCTGGGGAGACGACACGCGAATGGGGACAGCCGATCCGCATGGACGAAGGCGTCCGCGAACGGGTCGACCGGATCTGGGGAGACTTGGGGATAAAGCTCGAACCGCGCCAACACTGACGCGGTTCGAGGTCGATCAGTAGCGGCCGCCGCCGCCCCCACGGGGACGCTCGGCGCGCGGTCTGGCTTCGTTGACGGTCAGTTTGCGGCCCTTCATCTCGGTTTCGTTCAGGGCCTTGATGGCCGCGTCGGCCTCGGAGTTGTTGGGCATGTCGACGAAGCCGAATCCCTTCGACTGACCCGAGAACTTGTCCTTGATCACCTCGGCGGAAGCCAGTTCACCGAACTGACCGAAGATGTTCCGCAACTCGTCGTCGTTCACGCTATAGGGCAGATTGCCTACGTAGATCCTCATCGCTGCTGTCTCTCGCGCTCATCATGTGTGTCGATCGATCGATACCGCCGCGGGCCGACACACAAGCCGCCGCGACAGCCATGGAAACACGCCGACTCAGCTGACAGCATTGGAACCCTGGACTTAGCCGCCAATCGCCGTTTCGGCGGAAGCTAGTGGATGCGCGTCCTTGCGTCAACCATGGCACGCTAAAAAACCGCATTTTTCGCAAGGCCAATCGCTCAACCGAGTGCCTGTGCCAGCCCTTCGGCCAGGGTCGGGTAGCGCAGCTCGACACCCAGTTCCTCGCGCAGACGGCGATTGGACAGGCGGCGCGACTCACTCATATAGCCCATCATGCCCTCGGACAGATGGGCGGACGCCTCGGCCATGGATACGAGCGGCGGCGGCGCTAGACCGGCGGCTTCGGCGAGCTGCATGAAATACTCGGTCATGGTGCTCGGATGACCGTCGCTGACATTGAAGATGTCGCCATCGCGCCCGTGTTCCATGGCCGCGACACAGATCGCGACCAGATCATCGACATGGATACGGTTGCTGTAGGGCGCCTCCTCGGGGCGCACCAGAGGCAGACCGCGCCGCAGACGCTCCAGCGGCAGGCGTCCAGGCCCGTAGATGCCGGCGACCCGCAGCACGATCAGCTCACCGCCGTGGTCGCGACTCCAGCGGCGTAGCTGCTCCTCGGCATCCAGGCGACGGAGCGAGCGGTCGAGGGTCGGGCGCGTCGGCCAGTCCTCGTCGACCCAGGCGCCGTCACAGTCGCCATAGACGCCCGTGGTACTGATGTAGACTAGGCGTCGTGGATGACCAGCCTGGTCGAAGGAGGCGATCAGGCGGCGCGTGTGGAGATCGTCGGTTCCGTGCGCCGGCGGCGGCGCCAGATGGAACAGACGCACGCCGGCGAGCGAACAGGGCATGGGATCGGTCCCGGCCAGATCATGGCGCATGGCCGGGATGCCGGCGGCGGCCAGACGCTCCAGCCCGTCCCGACTCCGCACCAGACCGATGACGGATTCGCCTTCATCGAGGTATTGGCGCGCCAAGCGTTCGCCTACATATCCACAGCCTGCAATCAGGATATCCCGCATGAGTTCGCTTCCGTTATGAGTTTCAAGATCGAGATTTTACCCGATGGCCCGAGCTTCGAGGCCAATCCCGGCGAGACCCTGCTCCGGGCCGCACTGCGTCAGGACGTCGAGCTGCCCAACGGCTGTCGCGGCGGCCATTGCGGCGCCTGCGCGATCACGCTCAAGAGCGGCTTCATTCACTATCCCAGCGGGCAGATCGAGGCGCTGCATGGGCGACCGGCCGGTACCTGCCTGACCTGTCAGGCGGTGGCGCACTCGGACTTGACCATCGAGCTGGCGCCGCCGCCGACACGGACGCTCTGAGCGCGCTAGCCAGAAGACCGGCGACTTCGGCATACTGAGTCCCGGCGCGCGGCGGTGTCGCGACGGACCGCGCAATCCTGGCGCATTCACCAACCGGTCATGCCTCGCGACACCCTGCCTCAGCGCGCTGCCTCCGCTCACCCTGTGGGATACCGCGCCAATATTGGAGCCGATCGACTGATGTACCCCTTCGTGCGTGCCCTGCTCGCTGCCCTGCTCGCCGTGCTCATGACGGCCTGCGCCACCACCGGCCCGGTTTCTTCGGTCTGGACGCCGCCGAACCAAGCGCCCAGACACTATGAACGGCTGGTGGTCTTCGGCGTGACCAACAATCCCAAGGTGCGGCGCGCCTATGAGGACAACTTCGTCAAGCAGCTCCAGACGCTTGGCGTCACGGCCACGGCCGGACATGAGCTGGTCTCGGATCGCAATCTCGGTCGACTGACGCGGCTGACCGAGGGCTATGCGAAGGTCAAGGCCGATGGCGTCCTCATCACCCATCTGGTGGCCGATGAAACGCCCGGCGCCCGGCCGGCGGCGCGGATCGGCTCGGTTCCCGATCACTACCGCCATCTGGTCGGCTATTTCAGCCAGGTCTACGAGGAAGTCTGCGCGCCGGGCTATTACAGCGATCTCGAATCACTGCGGCTCGAAACCAATCTCTACGACGCCAAGCAGGAGCGGCTGGTCTGGTCCGGTCGCTCACAGCCGCTCGATCCAAGCTCGGAGCGCACCACCATCAGTCAGGTGATCGAGGAGATCGTCGCTCAGATGCAGCGGGATGGTTTTTTGCCAAGCCGTTGAGCGGCAACATCCGCCACACAACACGCTCAAGGCCAAGTGCAACCACGGCAAAAGCGTGCAGTTCCGTGAGGCCATGGCGCTCTTTCAAGGTGGCGCCATAGGCGTGCGCCTGAGCCTCGGCCTCGTCGAGCTTCCTCGCCACGGGCGCCAGCTCGGCCAGCGCCTCGCGTGACCGTTCACGCACCTGCTCGCCGGTCAGACCCAGCTCCTTCAGGCTCAGATATTTGAACTCCAGCAGCAGATCCAGCACCTGGAAGCGACGCTTGTCCGGGCGCACGATCAACGCCAGGTCGACATATCCGCGCCCGGTCTCCAGCTCGGAGACGGCCATGTAGAGCCGATCGTCGAACAGCAGGGTCAGAAAGGCGAATTTGACCAACAGCTCATTGGTCCAGCGATAGTCGCGATTGGAGAGCACCCGGAAGTAACGCTGTTCGATCAGCTCGGCCAGCGGAACCAGATCGCCCCGTTGCCCCAGAGCGCGCGTCGCCTCGGGCAGCTCACGCGCACTCTCGGTCAACGGCAGCCAGCGTTCGCGTAGTCGCTCGACATAGAGTCCGCGCGCCACCAGATTGGGGATGCGCAATCGACACTCATCGAAGGACGTCAACCCCGCCAGCGTCAGGATGCCGAAGAAATAGAGCAGCGAGGCCATGAACGGCTCATCCTTCACCGCCGCCAGCACATCGGCCACCCCGAAGCGCTGCACCAGTTCCGGCACCAGTACCTGATCCTCGCCGCTCAGCGCCTCGACCAGCAGTTCCTCGCCGCCGGACAACTGCGCGATATAGATCAGCTTGTTGCGGTCCATCGCCAGATTCTCATCCAGCATCCGACGCGGATACCGCCCCTGATGCGCCAGCGCCTTGAGAAAATACAGGCTCAGGGTCGGATTGTAGAGGCTCTCCGTGGCGTCCTCGCTGAACCGATAGCCGTTGTAGAAGGTGCGCATGGTCGCCAGCGCATCATCCGCCGACCAGTCGCCGCCCTCCCCTGCCAGTTGCCGCAGCACGGCCGAGACCTCGGACTCAGTGAAGCCGCACAGATCATTGAACTGGGGCAACAGATAGATGTCTTCGCCGACGTTGTAGCCGCTCGTCATGTCGCTGAGCACGATCGGCGAGACGCCGGTGATGAACACTCGATCCACGCCCAGTCCACCGGCCCCCGCCTTGACCGCCTTGAACACGCTCTTGAACAGCCCTTCACCCTGCAATAGGGTCTGGTAGCGATCCTGACTGCCGGGACGATCCGCCATCATCACTTCGTTGGCGAAGTTGTCGTACTCGTCGATCAGCAGATAGAGCCGGTGCGGGGTCGCGCGCACGGCACCCAGCACGGACTGGAAGGAGGCCAGCGCATCACCGGGATGAAGCTGGATCTCGCGCGTCCAGTGATCCTGATAGTCGGCGACGAACCGAGTGAGACAACCGTTGAGATAGCGATGCAGGGCCGCTTCGATGTCGGCGATCTCGCCATAGGCGGGGATCAGCGAGAAGTCCCATTTGAGGACGAAATACTGATTGCGCAGCGGCGTGGGATTGCGCCCCACGGCCAGCGAGCCGAACAGCGCCTCGAACCGGTCGGCGCGATTGAGATCGTAGTAGTGCTCCAGCATCGACAGCAGCAGGCTCTTGCCGAAGCGGCGCGGGCGCAGGAAGATCAGTTGCCGTCCACTGTCTTCCAGTGCCGCGAGGCGATCGGTGCGATCCTGATACCAGTATCCATGCTCGATCAGGGTGCCGAAATCACTCAGGCCATAGGGAAATTGCATGGATTGCACAGCCTCCCCAGCTTGAAGGACAGGTTTTTTTGCGCACTACAGGGTCAGGATAACGCGATCAGTGCGCGAACGATGGACTCGTCGTCGGCGCGCTCGGCGACCCGGATGGTCTGGAAGCCCAGATCACGCGCGGTCTGAGCCGTGCGCTCGGCGATGACCACCAGCGGCGTGGCCAGCAGAGGCGCCCGCCCCTCCTGACCCAGTAGTTCGGCCAGATTGAGCAGCACCTCGTCACTGGTCGCCATCACGAAGTCGACTTCCTCGCACCAGCGTGCCAGTAGCGGCGCGACATCGACCGAAGGCCGCACGCGCCGGTAGACCTCGGCGAAACGTACCTCGGCCCCGCGCTCGGTCATGGTCTGGGCGAAGAGCGCCCGCCCACCCTCGCCGCGCACGATCAGTACCCGCCGACCGCGCATGTCGGCCAGTTCCGGCATCTCCAGCAACGCTTCGCTCTCGTAACGATCGTTCGGCACCAGATCGGGCGCGCGTCCGGCCGCCGTCAGCGCGCGCGCCGTGCCGCGTCCGACCGCCGCCACCCGCTCCACACGCGGCCAGCCAGCATCGGCGACCAGCGCCAGCGCCTGTTCGACCGCGTTGGGACTGACGAAATACATCAGATCCCAGGACTCGCCCAAAAGCGCGGTCGCCTCAGGATCGTGGGTCGGCTCGATGGCGATGGTCGGAAAGCGGATGGCACGCCCGCCCGCCGACTCGATCAGGCGGCACAGCAGCTCGGCCTGACCGGCGGGACGGGTCACCAGCACGCCGCGACCGGCGAGATCGGCAGGCGTGCTCATCGCTCAGTGCCCCAGGAGCGCGCTCAGGATGGCATCGGCGCCCTGCCCGAGCAGATCCTCGGCCACGCGCACGCCGATGGCCTCGGCCTCGGCACGCGGACCGGACGCCTCGGCGCGCAGGATGCGCGTTCCATCAGTGGTTCCCACCAGACCCTTGAGGATCAACTGATCGCCGTCGAGTACGGCATGACCGCCGATCGGCACCTGACAGCCGCCGTTGAGCCGCGCATTCATCGCACGCTCGGCGAGCACGCGGTCGGTGGTGTCGCGGTCGGCCAGGGGTGCGATGAGCTGATGCACGCGCGCGTCGTCGACCCGGCACTCGATGCCGATGGCGCCCTGACCGATGGCCGGCAGCGAGTCGACCGGATCGATGCAGTCACGGATGCGCGACTCGAAGCCGAGCCGGATCAGTCCGGCGGCGGCGAGGATGATGGCGTCGTACTCGCCGGCATCGAGCTTGGCCAGACGGGTGTTGACGTTGCCGCGCAGCGGCTCGATGCGCAGATCGGGACGGCGGTCGGCGAGCTGGCACTGACGACGCAGACTGGAGGTGCCGACACAGGCGCCCTCGGGCAACTCGGCGAGATTGGCATAGGTGTTGGAGACGAAGGCGTCATAGGGATTCTCGCGCTCCATGATCACCGCCAGATGCAGCCCCTCGGGGAACTCGACCGGCACGTCCTTCATCGAGTGCACGGCGATGTCCGCCTCACCGGCCAGCATCCCCTGCTCCAGCTCCTTGACGAACAGACCCTTGCCGCCGACCTTCGACAGGGGCGAGTCGAGCAACTGGTCGCCCTTGGTGGTCATGCCGATGATCTCGACGGTGAGACCGGGATGGAGCGCCTTGAGACGGGCGGTGACGTGCTCGGCCTGCCACATGGCCAGGGGGGACTTGCGGGTGGCGATACGAATGCTGTTGGACATGTTGGATCCTGGAGTCAAACCGCGTTCGACCGAAACGGGCGCAGACGTCGTCGCCGACGCGGTTCAAGATTGAAAACAAGATTGATCGACCGCACGGACGCGGCTCGGGGGGCGATTGTGTCACAGGATGGCGCGGCAGGTCTCGGATCGGTGCGCGGAAACGACCTCAGCGCAGGTCGGCATGGCGGCGTCGGGTGTCGAGGATCTGATTGGCGATGGCCTTGTGCAACAGCGTGAACAGCTTGCGTTGCGCGGCACGGTTGCTGCTAATAGGCTCGCCGATCAGTTCGAGACGGGCCTGGAAATAGGCGATGTCGGCCTCGAGCCTGGCTAGGTGGATGCGTGCCTCGCGGCGCACCTGGGCTTCGCTCTGACGATCCTCCAGGAACTCGGGGATCACGAGACGCTCGGCGGAATCCAGATCGTTTGGCATGGGTGTCTCGGGTTCATCCGGCATCGACCGCCATCGATGTGACTCGATGCACAGGCATGTGCTCAACCATTTAATATCATTATCGTTTCAATTGCATTTAGAGCAAGCGCGACGCCATGCATGACGACGTGTCGGGCACGGCGTCGGGTATGCTATAAAGCCGGACGCTGGGCTGCGTCCAGTCGCGTCGCGCCAAGCGATCCAACTAAAAAGAACACAGACCACCAAAGGCAATCGAACACTCCGCATGAGCACACTCTTAGATTTGTTCCGAGGCTCCAGTGCACTCTACGGCGGCAACGCCGCCTTCATCGAGGATCTCTACGAGCGTTATCTGGTCGATCCGGAGAGCATCGATGTCGCCTGGCGCGCGCGCTTCGACGGCTTGCGCCAGGAGGCGGCCAACGAGCCGGCCACCGCTGAAACGCCTCATGGCCCGATCCGCGACAACTTCCGGCGTCTCGCCCAGGAGCCGCGCGCACACGCCTCCAGCCGCACGGCCGACTGTCTGGACCCGGCCGCCGCCGAGAAGCAGGCGGCCGTGCTCAGTCTCATCAACGGCTATCGCTACCGCGGCCATCAGGTCGCCGACATCGATCCGATCCGATTGCGTGAGGCGCCGCGCATCGCCGACCTGGACCTGGATTATCACAATCTGGGGCCGGAGGACATGGACCAGGTCTTCAACACCGGCTCGCTCTATGCCCCGGATCGCCTGCCGCTGCGCGAGATCGTCAGCATGGTCCAGGAGACCTACTGCGGCACGGTCGGTTCGGAGTACATGCACATCACCAGCACCCAGGAGAAGCGCTGGATCCAGAAGCGTCTGGAAGGCTATCGCGCCAAGCCCGAGCTGGACGCGGCGGGGCGGCGCTGGCTGCTCACACTCCTGACCGCCGCCGAGGGCATCGAAAAGTATCTGCATCAGCGCTATGTGGGTCAAAAGCGCTTCTCGCTCGAAGGGGGCGATGCGCTCATCCCGATGCTCGACGAGCTGATCCAGCGCGCCGGACGCCAGGGGATGCAGGAGATCGTGATCGGCATGGCGCATCGCGGCCGGCTCAACGTGCTCACCAACATTTTCGGCAAGCCGCCGGCCGACATCTTTGACGAGTTCGAGGGCCGGGTCCAGATGGACTGGCGCCAGATGGTCGGCGACGTCAAGTATCACATGGGCTTTGCCACCGACGTCGAGACGCCCGGCGGTCTGGTGCATCTGGTGCTCGGTTTCAATCCCTCGCATCTGGAGATCATCAACCCGGTGATCGAAGGCTCGGTGCGCGCGCGCCAGCGCCGCCGGGGCGATCGGACCGGCGATCAGGTGCTGCCGGTGCTGATCCACGGCGATGCCGCTTTCGCCGGTCAGGGCGTGGTGATGGAGACGCTGCAACTGTCGCAGACGCGCAGCTATGGCACCGGCGGCACGGTGCACATCGTCATCAACAACCAGATCGGTTTCACCACCAGCCATCCGCTCGACGCGCGCTCCACGCCTTATTGCACGGATGTCGCCAAGATGGTGCAGGCGCCTGTGTTCCATGTGAACGGCGACGATCCCGAGGCGGTGATCTTCGTCACCCGGCTGGCGCTCGACTTCCGCAACCAGTTCCACAAGGACGTCATCGTCGATCTGATCTGCTATCGCCGGCTCGGTCACAACGAGGCCGATGAGCCGGCGGTCACGCAGCCGATGATGTATCAGAAGATCCGCCAGCATCCGACGCCGCGCGCGGTCTATGCCGAGCGGCTGATCGCCCAGGGGCTGCTCACGCACGACGAAGAGCAGGCGATGGTCACGTCCTATCGCGACTCGATCGAACAGGGCGTGCTCATTGCGCGTCCGGTGCTCTGCGGGCTGGACAACATCTCGCGGGTCGACTGGAGCTTCTGTCGCGGCAAGCACTGGAACCAGGACATCGACACCGGCGTGCCGCTGGAGACGTTGCGCACGCTCAGCGAGGCCATGCTGCGCTTGCCTGAGGGCTTCGAGCTGCATCCGCGCGTCGAGAAGCTGTGGGAGGAGCGGCGCAAGATGGCCCTGGGCGATCAGCTGCTCAACTGGGGCTATGCCGAGAATCTGGCCTATGCGTCACTGCTCGATGCCGGCATCCCGGTGCGACTGTCGGGTCAGGACGTCGGACGCGGCACCTTCGTCCATCGCCATGCCAAAATCCACGATCAGGTGACGGGCGAGTCCTACACTCCGCTCCAGCATCTGGGGCCGCATCAGGGCGCCTTCATCGCCATCGATTCGATCCTGTCGGAAGAGGCGGTGCTCGGTTACGAATATGGCTTCGCCACCGCCGAACCGCACGCGCTCACGCTCTGGGAGGCCCAGTTCGGCGACTTCGCCAACGGCGCGCAGGTGGTCATCGACCAGTTCATCAGTTCGGCCGGCACCAAGTGGGGGCTGTACTGCGGTCTGGTGATGCTGCTGCCGCACGGCATGGAGGGCCAGGGCGCCGAGCACTCGTCGGCGCGTCCCGAGCGCTTCCTGCAACTCTGTGCCGGGCACAACATCCAGGTCTGCGTGCCGACCACGCCGGCCCAGATGTTCCATCTGCTGCGCCGTCAGATGGTGCGGCCCTATCGCACGCCGCTGATCGTGATGACGCCCAAGAGCCTGCTGCGCCATCGGCTCGCCGTCTCCTCGCTCGACGAGCTGACCCACGGCCAGTATCAGGTGCTCATCCCCGAGACCGATCCCATCGATCCGGCCGAGGTCGAGCGCGTCGTCTTCTGTAGCGGCAAGGTCTATTACGATCTGCTGGAGGCGCGGCGCGCGCGCGGTCAGACCAATGTCGCGCTGCTGCGTATCGAGCAGCTCTATCCCTTCCCCAAGGAGGCGTTCGCGAGCGCGCTCGAACCCTATGCGCACGTCGAGGAGATCGTCTGGTGTCAGGAAGAGCCGCAGAACCAGGGCGCCTGGGACCAGATCAAGCATCGTTTCCACAACCTCATCCAGGAGGGCAAGCGGCCTTATTATGTCGGCCGCCCCGCTTCCGCCGCTCCGGCCGTCGGTCATCGCGCCGCCCATGTCGAACAGCATGAGCGTCTGATCGACGAGGCCCTGAACGGCCAGTACAACCCGACCATGAACAAAAGGATCCCGCCGCAATGAGTCTCGAAGTCCGCGTACCCGCCCTACCCGAATCCGTCGCCGATGCACGGGTGTTGACCTGGAGCAAACGGCCGGGCGAGGCGGTCAGAGAGGGCGAGAATCTGGTCGAGCTGGAGACCGACAAGGTGGTGCTGGAAGTACCGGCGCCGCGCTCCGGCGTGCTCAGCGAGATCCTGGCCGCAGAGGGCGCCATGGTCCATACCGATGACGTCCTGGCGCTGATCAGCGAGGGGGCGGTGAGCGTCGCGCCCGCCCCCAAGCCGGCGAGCACGCCAAGCACCGCTCCGACCGCAACGCCCACGCCGCCCGCCGCAGCGCCCCAGCCGAACGCACCACCCCATGTCACGCCCTCGGCGCGTCAGCTGGTCAAGGAACTGCACCTGGAGCCGAGCCAGATCCCCAGCCGCGATGGACGCATCCAGAAGGCCGATGTGCTGGCCTATCTGGATGCGCGCGAAGGTCAGGCGCCGGAGCGTCATCCCGATCTCGCCGCCGCACCAGCCACCCAGACGCCGGTCGAACCCGCGCTCGCCCCAACGCCGGCACTCAGTGGCGAGGCCGGCCGCCCCGAACAGCGCGTGCCCATGACCCGGCTGCGTGCGCGCATCGCCGAGCGTCTGCTCCAGGCGCAACAGAACGCCGCGCTGCTGACCACCTTCAACGAGGTCAATCTGAGCGCCGTCAACGCCCTGCGTGCGCGCTACAAGGAGACCTTCGAACAGCGGCACGGTGTGCGGCTGGGGCTGATGTCGTTCTTCGTCAAGGCGGCGGTTGAAGCCCTGCAACGCTTCCCGGTGCTCAACGCCTCGATCGACGGCGAGGACGTCCTCTATCACGGCTATTACGACATCGGCATTGCGGTCAGCTCGCCGCGCGGTCTGGTGGTGCCGATCCTGCGCAACGCCGATCAGCTCGGCATGGCCGAGGTCGAGCAGGGCATCGCCGACTTCGGTCAGAAGGCCAGGGACGGCAGTCTCAGCTACGAGGAGCTCACCGGCGGCACCTTCTCCATCACCAATGGCGGGGTGTTCGGCTCGCTGCTGTCGACCCCCATCCTCAATCCGCCGCAGAGCGCCATCCTGGGTCTGCACAAGATCCAGGAGCGTCCGATCGTCGAGAACGGTCAGATCGTGGTCGCGCCCATGATGTATCTGGCGCTCACCTATGACCACAGGCTCATCGACGGGCGCGACGCGGTGCAGTTCCTGGTCGCCATCAAGGAGCTGCTGGAAGATCCGGCGCGACTGCTGCTGCGTGTCTGACGAGGAGCGCGTCCGCGACGACTGGCCCGCCCGTCTCGGTCGGGCCATGCTGTTCGGGGCCTGGATCTCCGGACTGGCGTTGCTGGCGCTGTTCTTCCATCAATGGCTGGAACGGGACAACAATCCCAATCCGAATCCGCTCACGGTCCAGGGGGCCGACGGCGTGGTCGAAGTGGTGCTCCAGCGCAATCGCGCCGGACACTATGTCGCGAGCGGTAAGATCAACGGCGAGCCGGTGCGCTTTCTGGTCGACACGGGGGCGACCGATGTGGCGCTGTCGCTGGATCTGGCGCGGCGGTTGGATCTGCGGCTCGGTCCGGAGGGCACCAGCCGCACCGCCAACGGCATCACCCGCATCTGGCCGACGCGGCTGGCGCGGGTCGAACTCGGCGGACTGGTCGCGCATGGCGTGCGCGCGAGCGTGCTGCCGAACATGCCGGGCGACGAGGTGTTGCTGGGCATGAGTTTCCTCAAGCCGCTCGAACTCATTCAGCGCGGCGATACGCTGACTCTGCGAGGTCACTTGCCTTGAAGATGACAGGATTACTCCGCTACAACCGTCTCATCCTCATTGCTCTGCTGGGTCTGGCCATCGCGCTCGTGCTGAGCCAGGTCGGTCGGCGGGGCAATCCCAATCCGCGTCCGGTGGCCTATCTGGGCAGCGATGGGGTGCCCGAGGTGGTGCTCAAGCAGAACCAGCTCGATCAGTATGTGGTCACTGGACGCATCAATGGCGAGCGTATCGAGTTTCTGGTCGATACCGGCGCGGCGGATGTCGCCCTGCCCTATGGCGTGGCGCAGCAACTGGGTCTGCGGCTGCATCCGGGGGCGGTGAGCAAGACCGGCAACGGCAATGTGCGCAGCTGGACGGCCTGGCTCGATAGTGTCGATGTCGGGGGAGTGGTCGCGCATCAGGTCAAGGCGACCGTGCTGCCGAACATGGCCGGTGAACAAGCCTTGCTCGGGATGGCATATCTCAAGCATATGGAGGTGTGGCTGGCTGGGGGGCGGATGCGGTTGCGGCCGTATGTAACCCCATGAGTTGACTCGACGTTCCACCCAATCGGATGTGAACCGATGAAAATTTTGTTTTTGCACGGATGGTACTCGACCCCAGGCGGCATGAAACCCACGTTTCTACAAAGCCTGGGACATGAGGTGCTCAATCCCGCCCTGGATGACGATGACTTTCAGTTGGCCGTCGACGTCGCCCAGACCGCTTACGACCGGAACGCGCCCGATGTCATCGTCGGCTCTTCGCGCGGCGGCGCCGTGGCCATGCACCTCCAGTCCCGAGACACGCCCCTGGTGCTGCTGTGCCCGGCCTGGCGCGCCCACGGCCGGATAGATCGCGTCAAACCCGAGACCTGGATTCTGCACTCAAGGCAAGATGACGTCGTGGCCTATGCCGACTCGGAACGGCTGCTGGCACACAGCGGCCTACCCGCCTCGCGGCTGATCACCACGGGTTCCGATCATCGCCTGGTCGACCCGGATTCGCTGGACGCCTTGCGATCCCTCTGTGCCGCGCTCGAAAACGATCGGATCGAACAGACGCCCTCAGACGCCTGATCATTGCTCGGCCGACCAGTCCCAAAGCGGTTGCCCCCATTAGGTTGGAATGCGTTCTCGACTCCGGGCTTCCAGGATCCTGTTCACCCCAGTTCAAGGTCGCGCCACACACCGCATGAGCCTCTATCCCAGACTCGACGATCTGTTGGAACTGCGCCATCAGGCCCATTCGCTAGGTCTGCCGTCGCATCATCTGGTCAACTCGGCCTTTGCCGGACTCTATGCCTCGGTGTTCCGGGGTGCCGGAGTCAACTTCGAGGAGGTGCGCGAATACCGCGAGGGCGATGACATCCGCTACATGGACTGGAAGGTGACGGCGCGCACCAACGAACCGCACCTGAAGATCTTCCGCGAGGAACGCGAGCGCTCGGTGGTGCTCTGCGTCGACAAGGGACCGCACATGAGCTTCGGCACGCGCGGCACCTTCAAGTCGGTGCAGGCGGCGCGCGCGGCGGCGCTGATCGGCTGGGCGGCGAGCCGGCTCAACGACCGCGTCGGCGGACTGGTGTTCGGCGATCCGCTGGCCGGACTGCAACACTTCCGCCCCTCGCGCGGACGCCGCGCGCTCTGGCAGGTTTTACGCACCCTGACCGAACCCGGCGCCGAGATGGACCCCTCGATCGACTGTCTGAGCGGCGCACTGCGGCGCGCGACCTCGGGTCTGCCGACCGGCTCGCTGGTGTTCGTGATCGCGGATCTCAATCGCGAAGTCGCTGGTCTGGAACAGGTGCTGGGCGATCTCTGCCAGCGCAACACCGTGGTCTTGATCCCGGTCGACGATCCGGCCGACTGGGAGATCCCGGCCATGGGCGTGGCCACCTTCGCCGGCACCGACGGCGAGCTGGTCGAGATCGACACCAACGACCCCGAGGCCGCGCGCGGCTATCGGCGACTGTGGGAGGAACGGCGCGCACGGCTCCAGGCGATGGCGCACCGGCTGCACATCCTGCTGCTGCCGGTGCGCACCGACGCCGAGATCCATCTGACCCTCATCCACAACCTCGAACAGCGTGCGCGCTCGCGGGCCGTCTGACATGGATACGGATACGCTCTTCACACCCATCGAACCGCCCTTGCAGGCCCTGCGCGACATCCGCGACATCCCGCCGATCCCCTGGTGGCCGCCGGCACCGGGCTGGTGGCTGCTGGCGCTGGTCTGTGGACTGCTCGGCTATGCGCTCTGGCGCTGGCGTGTCCCGCTCAGTCTGCGTGTGCCCATTCCGGGCGTCACGCTCGGCACCTGGCGCTGGGACGCGGCCAGGGCGCTGCGCGATCTGAGCCGACGCGCGCGCACGGGTCAGGACGTCAAGCCCCTGGCCGGCGAGCTGTCGGAGCTGTTGCGCCGCATCGCCATGGCACGGCTCGGGCGCCCGGCCTGTGCCGGTCTGACCGGGACCGACTGGCTCGACTGGCTGGCGGCGCATGACCCGAACGGCTTTCCCTGGCACGAGCGCGGCCGGGTGCTGCTGGTGGCGCCCTATGCCCCGCCGGGAGCGGGTACGGCGGATATCCAGACGCTGATCGAGGCCGCCGAGGGCTGGGTGAGTGCCGGTGATCCCAAGCGAGGTGCGCGCGATGTTTGAGTTCCACTGGCCCTGGGCCGCGCTGCTGCTGCCGCTCCCCTGGCTCCTGCCCGTTCTGTGGCCGGATCGGCGCACGCAGGTCGACGAAACGCTGGAAGGCCGGCGCCAGACCCTGCTCCATCCGCGCCTCGACGATCTGCGCACCGCCTTCACCGCGCGCCGGCCCAGGCTCCAGCTCGCCGGCCGGCTCTATCGGGCGCTGCTCCATCTGCTGTGGATCGCGCTGGTCGTGGCCCTGATGCGCCCGCAATGGCTCACGCCCTATACCGAAGTCAGCACGCCGGGCTACGATCTCATGATCGCGGTCGATGCCTCGCACTCGATGGAGGCACTGGATTTCACGGTCGAGGGCCGTCAGGTCAACCGCATGGCGGTGGTCAAGGGCGTCATGGGACGCTTCATCGACGCGCGTGAGGGCGATCGGGTCGGGTTGGTCCTGTTCGGCAGTCAGGCGTTCATCCTCTCCCCGCTCACGCTCGACCGCCATGCCGCACGCCAGTTGCTCGACGGCGTGGCGCCGAGCATCGCCGGACCAGCCACGGCGCTCGGCGACGCCATCGCGCTCGGCGTGAGCAAGCTGCGCGAGCGTCCCGAAGGCTCGCGGGTGATGATCGTGATCGCCGACGGCGACAACAACGCCGGCAGCTTTGCGCCCAAGGAGGCGGCGTTGCTGGCGCGCGCGACCGGGACGCGGATCTATGTCATCGGCGTCGGCAGCAAGCAGCCGAGCATCCCGATCCTGGAGGAAGGCAGCGTGCGCTACCGCGACGACCTGACCATGGACGAAGGCACGCTCCAGGAGATCGCCGACCTGACCGGCGGCGGCTATTTCCGCGCGACCGACACCCGCGCGCTCGAAGAGATCTCGTCGCGCATCGGCCAGCTCGAAAAGACCGAGGCCGAGGCGCGTACCGCCTTCCTGCCCCGACCGCTCTACCGCTGGCCGTTGGGCGTGGCGCTCCTGGCCCTGCTCGGGCTGGGGCTGTTCCCCGAGGGTCGCAAACGCTTCGCGCGGAGGCTCGCCAGTGCTTGACCGAGGCTTTCATTTCGACCAGCCGCTGTGGTTCCTGGGGTTGCTGCTGATCCCGCCGGTGGCCATCTGGCTGGCGCGCAGTGCGGCTCAGGCGGCGCGCGCGCCCATCCATCGTTATGCCGATCCGCATCTGCTGCCGCACCTGACCGGGACGCGCGATCTGAGCGCGCCCGAGCGTTGGGGCCGGTTTCTGCGCTGGAGTCTGCTGTGGACGCTGCTGTTGACGGCGATGGCCGGGCCGCGCTGGGATTACACCGACCTGCGTCTGTTCCATCCGGGCAACAACCTGCTGGTGCTGCTCGACGTCTCACGCTCGATGCTGGCCGAGGATGTGAGTCCGAACCGGCTCGGTCGCGCGCGTCAGGAGTTGCAGGATCTGATCGTCCAGAACCGTCAGGTACGCCTGGGGCTGATCGTGTTCGCCACCGTGCCGCATGTGCTGGCGCCCATCACCGAGGACACGACGAGCCTGCTCAATGCCCTGCCGGCGCTCTCGGCCGATCTGGCCAGTCCGGGGCTTCAGGGCAGCAGTCTGACCCGCGCCCTGATGCGCGCCGAGAACCTGCTCGCCGGACTGCCTGAGGAGAGCGCGCGGGCCGTGCTGCTGATCTCGGATGGGGATTTCGATGAACCTGGATTGCGCGAGCAGGTCTCCAGGCTGGCCGAACAGGGTGTGCGTCTGCATGTGCTGGGTGTCGGCACAGCGAGTGGTGCAACAGTGCCCGCACCTCAGGGCGGTGTGATCGTCGATCCAAGTGATCCGCAGCGCCAGCCGGTGCGTTCGGTGCTGAACGAAGCGCTGCTGGAAGGGTTGGCTCAGGCGGGCGGCGGACTCTATCGGCGTGCCGACTATCGCGACGGCGATACCCAGGCCATTCTGGAAGCGGCGACCGTCAGCCGTCTGCCTCCCGAAGCGAGCGATGCGCGCACCCGGATCTGGAACGAGCGTTACTGGCTGCTGGTGCTGCTGGTCGGGGCGCTGCTGCTGCCTCAGTTCCGCGAACTCGCGCGACGGCCGGCGCGGCGGCCGACCGATCAGCAATCCGCTCGTTCTCCCTCACCGAACGCCTGAGAGCCTATCCTTTATTCCAAAAACACCGTGTCAATCGGTTTTTCAGACCCGGTGTTACCAACCAACGTCGAGAGCGCCCCTACGGCAGACTGACCCCGCGTTCATGCTCGCCGGTGCGTCGCAACTCGCGCTTGAGGATCTTGCCGGCGGCATTCTTCGGCAGCGCCTCGACGAGTTCGATGCGCCGTGGCAGTTCGTGGCGGCCGAGTTGGGCACGGCACCAGTCTTTCAGGGCGCGCGTGTCGAACTCACCCTGACCCGGCACGGCCGTGACATAGGCCACGGGGATCTCGCCATGCAACGGGTGCGGCTCGCCGACGACGGCGACCTCGGCCACGCCGGGATGGCGGATCAGTATCTCCTCGATGATCCGGGGATAGACGTTCATGCCGTTGGTGATGATCAGATCCTTGATCCGGTCGACCAGATAGAACCAGCCGTCGCTGTCGCGCCAACCGAGATCGCCGGTGCGGAACCAATCGCCGTGGAAGCTGGCCTGGGTCTCTTCGGGAAGGTTCCAGTAGCCGCGCATGACACTCGGACCGCGCACGCAGACCTCGCCATGCTCGCCGTCGGGCAGCCAGTGTCCGTCCGGGTCGGCGATGCGCATCTCCACCCCCGGCAGGGCCGGACCGACCGAACGCGGCTTGCGCGGCCCTGACGGCGGGTTGACGCAGGTGACAGGCCCGCATTCGGTGGGGCCGTCGCCCTCCAGGATCGGGATCGCGAAGCGCGCCTCGAATGCCTGCATCACCGCCTCGGGCATGGCCGCACCGCCGGAGATGCACAGACGCACCGACTTCCATTGCGCGACCTGGATGTCGTCGAGTCGCAGCAGCACCGCGTACAGGCTTGGCACGCCCAGGAAAATGGTCGCACGATGCGTGCCGATGGCCGCCGTGATCAGGGCGGCATCGAAACGCGCCACCGGAACCAGCGCCGCACCGGCGAGCAAGGGCATCAGAATGCCGACGGTCGCTGCAAAGGCATGGAACATCGGCAGCACGACCAGAACGCGATCGCCGTCGGCACCGGGGCGGATCTCCAGCACCTCGGCCACCGCCGTCGCATTGGCCGCCAGATTGGCATGGGTGAGCACGGCGCCCTTGGGTCGACCCGTGGTGCCGGACGTGTAGAGGATCACGGCCGGATCCTGGTCCGGATCGATGATCGGCGCGGGCGGGTCGACGGCGGCGGTGAGATCGTCGATCCGGACGTCGACCGTCTCGGGATCGACCGGGCCGATCCCCAGGCGCAGGGTCACACTGGGCGCCTCGGCCAATGCGGCGGCGGCCTGTTGCGCAAAGGCGGCCTGGAAACAGAGCGCCTTTGCGCCGGCATCGTTCAGTACGAACGCGATGGCCGTTGGCGGGAGCAGCAGATTGATCGGCACGACACAAGCGCCGGCCTTGAGGATCCCGAGATAACAGCACACGAATTCCGCCCCGTTCGGGCAATAGAGCCCGACCCGATCACCGGGCATGATTCCACGCTCGGCCAGAGCGGCGGCGATCACGTCGCTGGCCTCATCGAGATCCGCATAGGTCCAGAGGCGCTCATCGGTGAGGATGGCGGGGGTATCGGCCAAGCGTTTGGCCGTATGTCGGAAGCGTTCGGACAGCGTGCGGGTGGAGGCCATGGGTTCTGGTTCTGAGTCTGTGCCGATCATGGGATGAAATGCAGCTCCTCTTCGAGTTGCCTCAGACGCGCCCGCACCGCCTCCGGCTTTGGCGCGTGTTAGTCCGCCGTGCTCCCCAGGGAGAACATGGCTTCCAGGTCATGGCGCGAGTACGCCTTGAAGGCAAGCATCGTGTTTGTCTGCTCGATGCCCTCGATCTTCTGCAGTCGATTCGTGACCAACTCGGCGAACGCGTCGTTGTAGGCCACACGCGCCACAGCCACCACGTCATAATTGCCGCTGACCGAGAAGACCTCGGAGATCTCCGGCATGTCGGCGAGTCGTTCCGCGACCTCGTTCACCCTGGTGCGCTCGACGTTGATCAAAATGATGGCTGTAATCATGGGGGGCTGGACTCCTGATTCGAGTTCTGGCGGCAAGAAAGCGGCTTCGCTCATGATGAAGCAGGTCGGCGCTGATCGGCAAGTTGCCTGATTGGGTACAGGGCGCACCTGATCGCTGGCCGATCGATCACCTCGACGACCGATCCTCGAAGCAGGCCAGCCCCGTACCCGTGGTGAAGGCCTCGCATGAGCTCATGTAGGAGACGCTGTTGTCGCGATGGATGGCCACCACATGATGCCCGCCCTTGGCACAGGCCACGGCCACCAGGGCATCCGTGTTCGAGCCGGTGCCGAGTGCACGGGTGTTCTCGATACCCTGACAGTCATGCCCGGCACGGGTGATGACGACTTGAAAGGCTTGTTGGGCCAGCTGGGCGGCCGCGGGTGACGCAGTCACGGTGATGACCAGCGCCAGAAGCCAGCCGCGCCCGTATGACATCGATGTATCGATCATTGAACAATCCCCTTGGTTTGCAAGTCTTCGCGCGTCAGGCGCTGACGCCGTGACCACCAGGCCGCGTTCGGTGCGCTCACTCGCCCAGAACCGCCGCGCGAAGCGCCGCGATCTCCGACTCGGCCCAGTCGCGCCGCTCCTCCAGATGTCCCCACACCGGTCGCGGCCAACAGGCATCGCCGGGGCGACGCCCGATGACATGGATGTGGAGCTGGGGCACCAGATTGCCGATCCAGGCGACGTTGATCCTGGGATAGCCCAGGGTGCGCAGGGCATCCGAAACGCGCGTGCAATCGGCCAGAACCGCGTCCCGGTGCGCGGTCGGCAGATCCAGTAGATTGGTCTGATCGGTTTCGGGGACCAGGATGAACCAGGGCACGGCGCCGTTACGATGCAACAGCAGATGGGTCGCGGGCAAGCGCCCGAGCCTATGACAGTCGGCCAGGAGCTGGGAATGGAGAGCGAAGGACGGCATGATGACCTCGAATCGACAGGGTGGGCCGGCTCACTGTGGAACCGGTTCAGCGTCGAGCAAATCGCCGTCACGCGCTTGTCGACGACGCTGCGCCTCCTCCTCGGCATCGTGGATTTCGTTCAGCAGGTCGTCGAGATCGACCGTCCGATGTTGTCCCTTGAAATGCCCGGTGAGGCTGATCTCGGGTGTCAGATGGCCATGTTCGTACAGGTGCCAGATTTCCTCGCCATAGCTGGTGGTCAGCAGTTCCGGGGCGAACTGACCGAAATACGCCGCCAGATTGGCGACATCGCGCTTGAACATCCAGGGCGCATGGTTGTTGGCGGCGGCATCGACGGCCTGGGGCAGATCGATGATCACCGGCCCCTGCGCATCGACCAGGATGTTGAACTCGGAGAGATCGCCATGGATCAAGCCGATGCCGAGCATCCTGACCACGTCGGCGATCAGTGAGGCGTGATAGGCCCGCGCCTGCTCGGGGGTCAGATCCAGATCGTTGAGCCGGGGCGCCGCCTCGCCATCAGCGTCGGTGATCAGCTCCATCAGCAACACGCCGTCGATGAAATTGTACGGCTGGGGCACCCGCACTCCGGCCGCCGCCAGACGATAGAGGGCATCGACTTCGGTGTTCTGCCACACATCTTCCTGTTCCCGGCGGCCATAGCGGGAGCCTTTGGCCATCGCCCGCGCCTGACGACTGTTGCGCACCTGCCGCCCTTCGCGATACAGCGACTGCTTGTGGAAACCGCGTTGGTCGACCGCTTTATAGACCTTGGCGCAGCGGACGACCCCGTCGGCGCGCACCACATAGACCGCCGCCTCCTTGCCGCTCTTGAGTGAGCCGAGAACTTCATCGATCAGTCCCTCCTGGACCAGCGGTTCGAGACGTTTGGGAATTTTCATGGATGTCTGGACGTGAAATCGGGAAGACAGGCTGGGATGGATCGCCATCCGGATCTTGCGTGGCCCGAATGGCGACCCGGCGGATCACGCACCTCGGGTATCACGCACGAGCAGGATATCATTGCCGGACCGGCCACATTGAGAGACCGTGCATGGCCTGCAGCTCGTCGCCGAGCACTCCATGCCGGTGAACAACTTCACCCTGGTGTGGGAGCAAATATGAACGTTCAAACCCTGTCCAACGCCTCCTGTCCCTGCGGCTCCGGTCGCCCCTTCGACGGCTGTTGCGGTCCCTATCTGTCCGGCCGGACCGTACCGCCGACGGCCGAGGCCCTGATGCGCTCGCGCTACAGCGCCTTTGCCACCGGGCAGGCCGACTATCTGCGCGCCACTTGGCATCCGACGACTCGCCCGGCCACGCTGACCCTGGAGCCGGGGATCCGCTGGCTCGGTCTCAAGATCCTGAGCACCGAAGCCGGAGGTGAGGCTGATCAGGAGGGCTGGGTCACATTCGTCGCCCGCTCCAAGTTCCAGGGCCGCGCTCAGCGCCTCCAGGAGCGCAGTCGCTTCGTGCGCGAGCATGGGCGCTGGTTCTATGTCGAGGGCGAGTTGAGTTGAGGTCAGCGCAGACTGCGACCCCATTCGCGATACCGATGCCCTGACGACCGCCCTCGCTGACCTCAACGCCTTGGACCAGGGCGGCTGGTCGCTCTCCGGCGGCCAGTTGTGCAAAACCTTCGTCTTCCCGCCAAGGATGAGGCACGCCGGCTGGATCTGGATGGCTGCACACCCGGTGAGACTTGAAGCACCCCGCCCAGCTCGGGATACTACGACGACATCCGCCACACGGAGTCCGCCCGATGTCCTACGAAACCAACACCCGCGTCACTGTCGTCGACATCCAGATGCCGTTCTGGTCGATGGTCGTCTTCATGGTCAAGGCGGCCATCGCCTCGATCCCGGCCGTCTTCATCCTGACGGTCATCGCCTCGGTGTTCATGACGATCTTGAGCGCCCTGTTCGGTTCAGGTCCGCGCTGACCGATGAAACCCGCCAAGGAACCCGTCACCCAGGCCGTGCGCGTGCTGCGCGCCGCCGGCGTGCCCTTCGAGGGCCACCCCTACACCTATGTCGAGGGCGGCGGCACGGCCCAATTCGCGCGTGAACTCGGGGTCGACGAACGTCTGGTCATCAAGACGCTGGTCATGGAGGACGAGCAACGCCACCCCATGCTCGTCCTCATGCACGGCGATCGTCAGGTCTCGACCCAGGCGCTCGCCCGCGCCATCGGCGTCAAACGGATCACGCCCTGCGATCCCAAGGTCGCCGACAGGCATTCGGGCTATCAGGTCGGGGGCACCTCCCCGTTCGGCACGCGCCGCGCCATGCCAGTCTACTGTGAGCAGGGCATCGCCGACCTACCGCGCCTCTATATCAACGGCGGCAAGCGCGGCTACATCATTTCACTGGCGACGGCCGATCTGCTGCGCGTGCTTCAGCCGACCCTGGTGAGCATGGCGGTCTGACGCTCGCAAGCACGGGAGTCCCTGGAGACCTGGATGAAACGCATCGGATGGATCATCGGCTTGATCGCCCGTCTGGAAACGCCGGCCTGGTCGGTATCCGAGAAGCCGCCAAAGGCGATCACCACATGAAACCACCCTCGCCCCCCGTCGTCTGGGAGATCGACATCCCGCTGGCGACCAATCCGCGTTTACTCAAGACCCTGGCCCTGGTCTCCGGTCTGGCGGCGCTGATCTCCAGCCTCTTCATGAGCGTCATCCTGGGCGCCCAGAGCGACTGGGACGACATTGCGCCCCTGCTGGGAATCTTTGCCTTGGTTGGCCTGGGGATGTTCGTCAGCTTCGTGCTGATCGCCCTGACGGTACAAACACTGGAGCACAGAACCATGCCATTCACCACACTGTCACGCGGGGCGCTGTGGAGCCTGCTGCTCATGCTCCTGACGTTCGGAGCCGTTCAGGCCGATGCCGTCACTGAGGTCGAGCGGATCCTCGACGACATTCGCCAGGATCAGCCGGTGCCGCGCCTGGACTATCTGCACCCTGTCGCGCCCATGAATCCCGGATGCGCGCTCTTCGAGGGGCAGTATGGCGCCGTCACCCTCCAGGTCGAGACCCATCCCGACAGTCCGCGTGTCGCCTCGCTCCTGCTGCGGATCCCCGGCCCGGATCAGACCCGCGCCCTGCTCCCGGCCGTCTCGCGCGTACTCGGAGCACCGCACAGTCAGGATCGGTACCAGTCGAGTTATAGCTGGGACTGGCCCGAGTATCGGGCCGCCTCGCTTCACTATGTCCCCGGCGGACCCGGCGCACCGGGCCAGACGATCGTGTCGCTGTTCTATCGCTAGCCGATCCGGCTGACTGGACCATCGAGGACATCCCTCATTCAGGTACGCCCACGCTCACGGGGCCCTGCTGGGTCTGGTCGCCGGCGATGCACTCGGCGCCACGTTGGAGTTCACCCGTCCCGGCACCTTAGCGGTACATGATCACACGGGACGCAACAGGTATCGCCGCCCGCCCTCCTGTTCAGCTGGAACAAGGCGATCTTCTGACCGGCGACCACGCCTCTCAGCGGTTCATGCCTTCTTCAGAAACTCCGCTTTCAACAGAAAGCTCCCGGCGTCGGTCTTGCAGTCGACGGCATGATCGCCGCCCACCAGCCGGATGCCCTTGATCTTGGTGCCGACCTTGAGCGTCGTCGAGGTGCCCTTGACCTTGAGATCCTTGATCAGCACCACGCTGTCGCCGTCGCTGAGAAGCTGCCCGTTGGCGTCCTTGACCACGAGGGCGTCCTCGTCGCCCGCTTCATCGGCCTGTTGGGGCCACTCATGGCCGCAGTCGGGACAGATGTAGAGATCCCCATCGGGATAGGTGTTGTCCATCGAGCAGTGGGGACAGGGTGGCGGTGTGGTCATCGGTCGGTCGTCATTGGTTGGTCTTGAAAGGGGGGCATCATACCGGATCGGACGACGCCGGCACCGGCTTTCGACGCCCCCGCCACCCGGGTGACTGAAACCAAGGCCCCGGCTCCGTGAGCGGGGCCGGGGTCTATTCGCCAACCCAAACCCCGGCCCTGTCGGATCTTATCGATGGCGGTCAGCCGGTCGCCGTTGATCCGAACTCGCCGGACTCAGGCCCGCCCGGAGCGCTGTGCGTCATTGACCGCCTCGATCTGCGCGTTGAGCGTCCAGTAGTCGTAGAGATAGCCGACCAGGAACAGTCCCCCGGTCAGCAGCCAGATCAGCCCCGTGATCCACTTGCCCAGATAGAAGCGGTGGACGCCGAACAGCCCGAGAAAGGTCAGCAGAATCCAGCTCAGGTCATAGTCCTTGACGCCTGGGGCATAGCGCCGATCGGCACTCCGGCTCATGCCTGGAATCAGGAACAGGTCGATGATCCAGCCGATCAGGAACAGCCCCAGCGTCAGAAACCAGAGCGTGCCGGAGATCGGCTTGCCGTAGTAGAAGCGATGCGCGCCCATGAACCCGAAGATCCATAGCAGATAGCCCATCAGCGGCGAGTGGGTCGCGACCTCCCGGTCGGGCATCGGTCAGACCTTCACGGCTTTGAGCGGCGCGGGTTCAGTCGGCTTGGGTTCAGGCCGGCTCTCAGGCGCCGACTCCGACCCCGCGCCCGGCTCCAGTTCCACCGACTTGCCCTTCAGGATCAGCTCGACCTCGCGCGCATGACGCGCCAGATGCACCGTCAGCGTCTCCAGGTCGTCATCGGGCAGGTTCGGCAATACCGACCCGGCGCGCAGCCAGTCGGCCAGCCGCTCGGCGTTCTCCAGAATCCGGTCATAGGCTTCGGCAGCCTTCTTGTCGGCGGTGCGCAAGCGTTCCACTCCCCGGCGGTCACGGACGATGTATTCGATCTCGATCATGATGCGGCCCCGTTTTGGCCATCAGTGGTCTGGGCTGGGGAGTATAGCGCTCACGGTTCCGCCGCTCATAAATGCTTAGATAATCACGCCAAAGCCAAGCAGATAGAGCGATTGCGCCAACCGGAGCGCCCCTTCCCCGGCAACGCCAAGATCCAGCTCGGGCCAAGCTCGGTTCAGCCAGACTCCGAACTGAACCAGTAGCCAGAAACCGGCCACCACGCCGATGAGGCCAGTGCGCAACATGGTGTGGAGGATTCTCATGAGGGACTCCTGAGTTGAGTGTTGTGAGGATGGCGCGGGCGTCGCGATCAGCCTGTCTTCACCCGCTCCAGGCGCAACGTCCCGCGTGTCTAGGGCCGTCCGCGCACATGGCGCTGCGGCAGCGAGTCGAGAAAGGCGCGCGACGGGCGGCGGTGATAGTGCCGGATCACCTGCTCCTGTCCATCGACGAGAGCCACCAGCACATAGCGCGCCGGCAGGGGTTCGGCTTCGGGTGAAGCGGCACGCGAGCCGGCGATGTGGGTGCAGCCGACCCGCTCGGCCCAGGCTCGCCAGTGCGGACCATGCCCGGCACGGGGACCGGCGAGCGCATGGGCGATCTCATGACGGATGGTGTTGAGGATGAGCGCCGGATCCGGCTCGCGCGCGGTCAACAGCGCCGAGAGTTCGATCCGGCGACGATCGTAACGGCACAGCCCATGCGCCCGACGACGACGGTTCCAACCAAATGACCAGTCGGCGAGCTGAGGAAAGCGGCGCAGTTCGCGCTGGGCCAGGGCTTCGGCGGTGTGCAGATCCATCGGCGACTCAATCCGCCAGCGGACGCGCCAATCCCGACCGCCAGTCCTCGACGAATCCCTCGATGGATTCGATGAAGTCGGGATCATGCTCGGTGCGGTTGATGGTGGCGTGGATCAGGACACCCGCCCCCGACGGGGCCGACTCATCCAGCACGGTCAGCGTCCAGGCCAAGGCATTGGGGCAGGTCGGCAACGTGAAGCGCACCCCGTCCCGGATGCACTCGCGCCGCACCTGGAACTGTCCCCAGAGGCAATAGATCTCGCCCTGATCGCGGGTGTCGTCCCAATGCAGCACGCGATCGATGGAGGCACAGAGCGCGCTCAGACGCGGTCCGGTCAGATGTTGCTGAAGTGACTCGGCGGTCCAGTCAGCTGGCGCTGTGGCGAAGAACTCCATGGGCGTTTCCAGGGTGGTCGAGATCGGAAATCGTGGATGATAGCTCGAAGCGGCGCATTCTAATTGGACACAGCGGCTACCCCGCCGGCGTCACAACGCTCCCTCCCGAATCAGCACCTCATGGAGCGCCTCGGCCAGGGCGCGATAGCCCTCACGGTTGAAGTGGATCGGATCCGCCTTGTAGGCCGGCGTGCGCAACAGATCCGCGATCAGTTCCTCGACGAAGACGAGCTGGTAGGTCTCGGCCAGTTCGCGATAGAAAGGCGCTGCATCCGAGAACAGCGCCTTGCGCGGCACGCCGATCAGCACGACCGCAATGTCCTGGGCCTGCGCCTGTTCGATCATGGCCGCCAGATTGGACTGAGTCTGCGCGGGATCGAGGTTGCGCAGGATGTCGTTGCCGCCCTCCAGCAACAGCACCAGATCCGGTTGTTCCTGCGCGATCAGCGCCCCGAAACGCGCCCGTCCCTCCTCCGTCACCTCGCCGGACACCCCGGCATTGATGACGGTGCGCCCGCTCAGCCGGGCCAGCACCGCCGGATAGCTGTCATCCGGATCGGCCCCGACGCCTTGTGTGAGACTGTCGCCGAAGGCGAGCAGTGTTCCATCCGGCGGGATCGGCGTCAGACGCGGCTGTTCGCAGCCGGCCAGAACCAACGCCAGGAGCAGGATGATCAGAGGCATGCGCTGGGGCTGGGGAGCGCGCTTGTGACAAGTGACAGGACTATTCATGCGAAAAAGGTTCTCCGTCCAGCGGATCGGAATCACCGGCCGGCCGGCGACGCCGTGCCTCCTCATCGAGTTGCTTCAGACGCGCCACTTTTTCCGCGATCTTGATCTCCAAGCCTCGCGGCGCCGGTCGATACCAGTGCGGCTCAGCCATCCCGTCGGGAAGATAGGTTTCGCCGGCGGCATAGCCATGCGGTTCGTCATGCGGATAACGATAGGCTTGTCCGTGACCCAAGTCCTTCATCAGCCGCGTCGGGGCATTGCGCAGATGCCTGGGAACCTCGCGGCTCTTGTCCTGTTTGACGAAGGCGCGCGCGGCCTTGTAAGCGGTGTAACCCGCGTTGCTCTTGGCCGCGATCGCCAGATAGATGACCGCTTGCGCCAGGGCCAGTTCACCCTCCGGCGAACCGAGCCGCTCATAGGCCATCGCCGCTTCATTGGCGATCTGCAGGGCTCTGGGGTCAGCCAGTCCGATGTCTTCCCACGCCATGCGCACGAGGCGTCGTGACAGGTAGTGGGGGTCCGCCCCGCCGTCCAGCATCCGGGTGAGCCAGTAGAGCGCCGCATCCGGATTGGAACCCCGGACGGACTTGTGGAGCGCCGAGATCTGGTCATAGAAGCCGTCGCCGCCCCGATCGAAGCGCCGGCTGTTGAGGGTCAGGGCATTCTCCATGAAACCGGCATCGAGGCGGGTCACGCCCGCCGCCCCGGCCGCGACGTGGCACTGTTCGAGCAGATTCAGGCACCGTCTGGCATCGCCGTCGGCATACCCGATCAGGGTATCAATCGCCGCCTCATCGAACTGAAGATGACTCAGTACCTGATCCCTGGCTCGCGTCAGCAGTTGCCGCAACTCGGCGTCGGTGAGCGACTGCAACACATAGACCTGCGCCCGCGACAGCAAGGCCGCGTTCACTTCGAACGAGGGATTCTCGGTGGTGGCCCCGATCAGCGTCACCCGCCCGGATTCCACATAGGGCAACAGCGCATCCTGCTGCGCCTTGTTGAAGCGATGGATCTCATCGACGAACAGGATCGTGCGCCGGCCCAGGGACTGATAGTGTTCGGCCTGTTCCATCGCGGCCCGGATGTCTTTGACGCCGGCAAAGACCGCCGACAGGGCGATGAACTCGCCTGCAAAGGCTTGGGCGCTCAGTCTGGCCAGCGTCGTTTTGCCGACGCCCGGCGGCCCCCACAGAATCATGGAATGCGCCTGACCCGACTGGAACGCCAGTCGCAGCGGCTTGCCCTCGCCCAGCAGATGCGACTGCCCGATCACCTCGTCCAAGACCTTGGGTCTGAGGGCTTCGGCCAGCGGAGGAACCGGAATGTCGGCAAACAGGTCAGGCATGTCGAGTCGTCGGGGTTCGGAGAAACAGACACTGGAGCGTCACCGTGAACACTCCGGAACGGATCGCCCTCCAGATCGTATCTGGCCTGAATGATGGTCGGGCGTCACGGGCGAGCAGGATATCATTGCCGGACCGACCATATTGAGAGACGCCGCATGCCTCGCGTCGACAAGCCCTATGCCGAGTCCTGTGACCAGAACCGTGAACCCATCCTGGCCGTGCTCGCGCCCCTATTGCGTGAGCGCCGTCGACTGCTCGAAATCGGCAGCGGCACCGGACAACATGCAGTCTACTGTGCCGCCGCCCTCCCCCACCTGTTCTGGCAATGCAGCGATCGGGCCGAGCAGCTTCCAGGGATTCGCCTGTGGATCGCCGAGGCGGGTCTGAGCAACCTCCCGCCACCGCTCGAACTCGATGTGTTGAAGCCCTGGCCGGCCGAGCGCTTCGAGGCCATCTTCAGCGCCAATACCGCCCACATCATGGGACTCGAGGCGGTTGAGGCGATGTTCGCCGGTGTCGGCTCCCATCTGGAACCGGGTGGCCTGTTCGCGCTCTATGGCCCCTTCAGTCGTGATGGCCGACACACCAGCCCGAGCAATGCCCGCTTCGATGCCTGGCTGCGCGCCCAGGATCCGGTGATGGGGTTACGCGACCAGCGCCAGCTTGAGCAGTTCGCGGCGGCGCATGGCTTGCAGCTCGTCGCCGAGCACGCGATGCCCGTGAACAACTTCACACTGGTGTGGGAGCGGTTATGAACGTTCAAACTGAACCGTCACCGGCCGCGCGATCCTGCCACAATCCCGCCAAGATCGGTATGACAGGCGCGGCCCCGATCCCAACAGCCGAACCCGAGCGCCATGAGGAGACCCTGATGCGTCTACAGATCCGCCCCATGAAGCCCGAAGAGATCGATCTGGCGCTCGACTGGGCCGCCGCCGAGGGCTGGAATCCAGGCCTCCACGATGCTGTCCCCTTCCATGCCGCCGACCCCGAGGGCTTTCTGATCGGGCGGATCGACACCACACCCGTGGCGATCATCTCAGCGGTACGCTATGTCGAGTCCTTCGGTTTCATCGGGTTCTATATCGTGCACCCGGACTGGCGCGGCCAGGGCCACGGCTGGGCCATCTGGCAGGCGGCCATGGCGCGTCTGGCGGGACGCACCATCGGCCTCGACGGGGTGCCGGCGCAACAGGACAACTACCGGCGCTCGGGCTTTGAGCTCGCCTACCGGCAGGTGCGCTATCAGGGCCATGGCCTAGCGAGTGGGGTGCCGGCCGATCCCGAGCTGGTGGATCTGCTTCAGGTTCCGCCGGCCGACCTCGCCGCCTGTGACCGTGCCGGCTTCCCAACGGCGCGCGAGGCGTTTCTGCACGCCTGGATCCGTCAACCCCGGACACGCGCCCTGGGGCTGCTCGATCAGGGACGACTCGTCGGCTATGGCGTGCGCCGCGCGTGCCGGCAGGGCTTCAAGATCGGCCCGCTCCTGGCCGAGACACCCGCCGGCGCTGAGCGACTCTTCACGGCCCTCCGGGCCGATGTCGCCCGTGAGGAACCCATGTTCCTCGACATCCCGGCCTGCCATCCGGCCGCCGTCGCGCTCGTCGAACGCCACGGCTGGCAGCCAGTGTTCGAGACCGCGCGCATGTATGCCGGTCCGGCGCCGACGCTGGATCCGGCACGAATCTATGGCGTGACCAGTTTCGAGTTGGGCTGATGGGGAAGCCACCAGGGCATCACCATGACCCAGCGATCAGACGGCCCAGTCTCCGGTCCGGTCAACAAGCGCGCCTTTGCACTGCCTCGGCTAGAATGCAACAGAAATCCGTTACGTTCTGGTCAAGGCCGCACGGTTCGATGTCAACTCCGACGAGGAATCCGTCATGTTCAAGTTCGATGCGATTCGAATCACAGCCATTGCTGCCCTCGGCGCACTGTCGATCCTGTGGGTATCTGTCGGGGCTGAGTCCTCGCCGCCGACGGGAGCCGCGGCCACGCTGGAGGTCAAGGTGTTGGAGATTCAGCCAACGACGGGCAACGAAGCCCTCTACCGGATGGAGGTCATCTCGGTGTTGCGCTCCAGCATCCGGGTGAAGCCGGGCGACATCATCCGCGTGCGCTCCCGCCTCACCGGCCCGGAGGCGCCGGATCAGGGTCTCAAGCCGCGCGGCTGGATCGGAACCGCCGCTCTCAACCCGGACCCACGAGCCACTGGCCCAGAAGCCCGCTTCCAGTTCGTCGGTGCGGCCAATGGTGACAGCTTCGCAGAGCTTCCGCCCACGCCTCCTTCGGTGCGGTGGATCGAATATCCGCGCGAGGGCACTGAATGAACACCGAGATCATCGGACAATGCTGGAACTGCGGGGCCGATCTGAGCCAATCGGACTACGGACGCGAGGCCGACTGCCTGGCGTGCGGCAAGCCAACCCATGTCTGCCGCAACTGCTGCCACTACGCCACCGGCCGCCCCAACGATTGCCTGGAACCGCTGGCCGAGCGCGTGCTCGACAAGACGCGCGCCAACTTCTGCGAGCATTTTGAACCCAGCCTTACTCCAGCGGCAGGAGCCTCCCCGGCCCCGGAAGACTTGGCCAAAGCCGCACAGGATCTGTTCAAGTAGCCCAGCATCGGGTCAGATGACTCGCCCCCCCTGCGGCCACGGCCAGCGCCTCTCCAGTTCCACCTGAAGCGCCATGCTCTGGAAGGTGCGAATCAGCACGATCAGCCCCAGCACCATTCGATGACGCTCTGCTCGGACTCCTCGCCATAGCCATGATCGCCTGCTTCTGACGGCTGTAGGTGTAGAGCGTGAAACTCAGGGTGGTGGCCAGATTCATGACCAGCATCGCTAACAGCAGCTTGGTCGAGAGGCCGAGACGTTTTCCAGACAGGAGACTCATGCCGCGCTCCGGTCAGCGGCCGCTGTGGCGAAGCATTCCATGGGCGTTTCCAGGGTGGTCGAGATCGGAAATCGTGGATGATAGCTCGAAGCGGCGCGTTCTAAAGCGCCTGGACGACACGGTCGCGCCCGTCGAGTTTCGCGCGATACAAGGCGGCATCGACCCGCGTGAGCAGCGCTTCGCGCGACTCGCCCACACGATAGCTCGCCACCCCCAGGCTGGCCGTCTGCGGCTGCTCCAGACCTGGAAAGACATGGGCACGCACCGCCGCACGCAGCTGCTCGGCGCGTTCGACGGCCGCTTCCAGTGTCATACCGGGGCAGATGACGAGAAACTCCTCGCCGCCCCAGCGGCCCAGCAGATCCGTGGCGCGGATCGTCGCCGACAGGAGACCGGACAATTCGACCAGCACACGATCGCCCTGGAGATGACCGTAGGTGTCGTTGATGCGCTTGAAGTGATCGAGATCCAGCAGAATCAGTGAGAGCGGGTAGGCCGCATCCTGAGCCCGTTGGATAGCCGTGTCCAGATACGCATCGATCTTGAGCCGATTGGACAGGCCCGTGAGTGTGTCGGTCGTGGCGATGCGGGCGATCTCGGTGAGGGCTTGCTGAAGCTCCTGGGTCTTTTTGTTGACGAGGCGTTCGAGCACCTGATTACGGGCTTCGAGTTCCTTGAGCGGATAGGCTTCGTCCTCGCCATGCGCCTGAGTCGGCAGTGAAAGGTGCATGTGCTCGATCAGCCAGTCGTTGTCCCGTTGGACAAAGACCAGGCTCAAGCGCAGATGCTGGAAACTGACGGCTTGATCGAGCACCATCGTATGCAGATCGAGTTCAGCGCTGACCAGCCCAAGATCCGGGGAAACGACCTGAATGTGCGGTGGACGTCGCAGGCGGTAGGTGATGGGATTCGGAGCCTGTTCGATGTCGCGCCGATAGAGCTGTGACACCGCGGCGAAAGTCATGGCCGTTTCGTCACGCCCGGTTCCGAACCCCGTGATCGTTGGGCTGAGCCGGGCCAGGGTTCCGGTCAGATCTCGCTGCGTGAAATACACGTTGAGATAGCACTGGAACGCCTGTTCGATGGCTTCGGTTGCCGTGGCGGTGGTATTCGTGGACGTGATGGGCGACATGGTGTGGGCCTCTCAACCACCTGAAGATGCGTCGTGCATGCGCCTGATCGTGGGCCGATCGATCACCTCGACGACCGACCCGCGAAGCAGGTCAGCCCCGTAGCCGTGGCGAAGGCTGACGCCCGATGACATGGATGTGGAGCTGGGGCACCAGATTGCCGATCCAGGCTACCTCATCACTCGCTGGGGGCC
Source organism: Allochromatium humboldtianum (assembly GCF_013385175.1). Lineage (GTDB taxonomy): Bacteria > Pseudomonadota > Gammaproteobacteria > Chromatiales > Chromatiaceae > Thermochromatium > Thermochromatium humboldtianum. Next base: position 134,715 of record NZ_JABZEO010000011.1, read on the forward strand.
GTCACCGGAAAGTCGAAATAGGTGTCGGGAAAGGGTTCGTATTTCAGCGTGAAATGCCACCATTCCTCGGGCAGCGGCCGGAAGCCGTGCCGGACCATGACGGCGGTGAGTCGGGCACGATTGGCCTGCGCGGCGGCTGAAACCTCGGTGTTGTCCGGATGCGAGCGCGGATCCATGCAGTCGAAGCCCGTACCGAAATCGAGGGCGCTGTCCGGATAGCGGTCGGCGTGCGGGGCCGTGCAGTCGACCAGCGGACGTCCGTCGTCGGGCGTGACGGCGACATCAGCCGACGTCCCGATCGGCTCCAGAACCAGATCCACCGTGCTGCCGCGCGAATGCCCCGAGCGTTCGGCCACATAGCCCAGGCGGAAGAAGTCGGCCTTGTCGACACGCGGATAGAAGGCGATCTTCATGCGCTGGTCGGCGACGTCCTGACTCCAGCGCACGAAATGCGCCACGGCGCGGGTCGGGCGGTAGCAGTCGAACACCTTCACCTGTAGCCCCTCCTTGACCACCTCGGTCTGAACGGCCTGGAGCGCTTCGGCCGTCTGGCGGGTCAGGATACAGGAGGGCGCCAGATAGCCATCGATGGGCTGGCCGATGAAGTTGTAGGCGCCGTGATAACGCATGTCCTGCACGATCTCCGGGGCCAGCGTCTGGAGATGGACGAAGCCCTCCGGCAATGGCCCGGCGACGGCTGAAACAGCGACGGCGGTCATCAGGATCGTCGGCCACAGGCGACAGGTATGGGTCGATGACATGAGTAAAGTCCCAATCAGGGAGCTGAAGAGCGGCCATGATACCCAGGATCGAGCCGTGCCATGGCCCCACGGGATTCCAGCCGGCGGCCCTTGACGCTGTATTCGATCTCGATCATGGTGAGCTTCATTGGATGGCGGGGCGATTATAGCCCCGTCGGCCAGTCCCGCCGCGCGGCGGTGGGCGGCCCGAGTCCTAAACCGATACCGGAGTCCTGTCGACGATGTCGAACATCCCCACACCGCTGGCACTCATCACGGGCGGCGCCCAAGGGATCGGTCGCGCTCTGGCTCAGGCGTTCCTGGCCGGATTCATCACCGGCCAGAACCTGATCGTCGATGGCGGGATGACCCGCACCATGATCTATGCCGCGTGAAGCCGACATGGTCGTATTCCACTCAACACATCGCCCGAGTCTGGAGGCAGTGCCGGACTGGCCGCTCAGGCCTCACCCTGATCGCACGCCGTCTCAGTACCGCTGGATTCACCCTGAAAAGCAGCGTTACTACAGTGTCGCCCTGGTCCGCGACCTGTTCGGCGATTGGACGTTGCTTCAGTGTTGGGGCGGGATTGGCTCACATCTGGGCGGACAGCGCCTCGTCTGGGTCGAATCGCACGAAGCCGGACTCCAGCAGATCGCCGCGATCGGAAAGCGACGCCGGCAGCATGGCTATCGGGAGACGCTGGTCTGAAGGCTGGACAGGCGACAACCCGGCTCAACACAGGAAATCCGAACGATGCAAACGGCCTACACACTCGATGATTATCTGGCCCATCATTCATGCCCCGCCGCCCCCTCATCCCGGACCCCATGAGACCCGCTAAGGAACCCGTCACCCAGGCGGTGGTCGTGCTGGAGCAGCCAGCGTTGCAGGTGTTCGAGAAGAAGGCGAAGGCGGCGGATGCCGTGTGAAGCTTGCCACCGATCGCGGTGCCAATCGGCGATGGACGACGCGCGCCACGGCACGCGCCGTCGATCGGGTCAAAAGACCCTGGTCACAGCGAACGCCGCAAACATGAGGAACAAGAGTCCGCTGATCTGATGCAGCCGATGCAGAGGGATGTGTCGCAGCAGGCGGCAGCCGACAAAGACACCGAGCGCCGAGGTCGTCCCCAGCGCCAGGGTCGCGCCGATCCACACGGGAACCGCCGGCAGGGTGCCCGTCATGCCGGCCACGGCGAGTTGGGTCTTGTCGCCCATCTCGGCCAGGAAGATCATCAGGAAGGTCGTGACGAAGAGACCGTGGCCGCTGAACGTCTTGAGTTCTTCCGTTTCATCCTGTTCCTCGACACGCAGCGACAGCAGGCCGAACACCGCGAACAGGATCGCGACGAGGGCCGCCAAAACCCGCTCCGGCACCCACTGTGCCAGTCCGGCGCCAAAGACGACCGCCAGCCCATTGAGCACCACAAACGCCGCCAGCGCCCCCAAGAAGACCGGCCGGTGACGATGCCGGGCCGCCAGCGCCATACAGACCAGCTGACTCTTGTCGCCGATCTCCGCCAGAAAGATCAAACCGAATGTCGTCGCCGCTGCCGTCAAGTTGCCCAGCAGCGATGTCGCGATCAGTGATTCCATGGACGGTCTCCAGCCATTGCCGGCGAGTGACCGCCACCCTGGGTGAGTGGTCTCCGGGGAGCGCGCGAGGCGCGTCGTACAGAACAGCGTAACATGGACGATCCAAAGGGGCCGGGACGATGAACCTTAGGGACAGGACGGAGCGCGCCCAGCCCCAGCCGGACACTCCATCGAGTCCAAGGTCTTGTCAAGCCACAAGCCGCGCACGCCATGACCGACAGGTCAAGTATGTTGACGCGCGCCCCTTCCATCACGGAAGGGCGACTACTCCCCTCAAGACGCGCGGCACCTTACGGCAGGCGTGGTAGCCTGTCAAGAACGTCGCCGCCAGCTTCAGTCGTACCGGCTCACCGCCCAGATACTGCTCCAGGCCGCTGTGGCGAAGAATTCCATGGGTGTTTCCAGGGTGGTCGGGGTCGGAAATCATGGATGATAGCCCGAAGCCGACCCAACCTCGCGCACTGCCTGTCAGGAGATCCGTCATGCACATCGAGCCGGACGCCCTCGAACGCGCCCGCGCCGCCTGGACCTTGGCACCCGGTGTCTGGCCCGATCGGATGTCAGCATCCGGGTATTGGAAACCGGCAGTCCGCCGACCGTCTATCTGCCGCCCGACGTCTTTGATGCCTCGCTGTTGCGCCCCTCGCCGCGCCGCACGCGCTTTATGGTTGGTACGCCGATCCGTTCCTGTTCCATCTGTATTGGGGCTACCGCGACAATGCCTTCCGCTATATTTTCTACCATGCTTGTCAGTCGACCGTGACTTCCTCGCGTCGCCTCTTGCTTGAGAGTAAACGTATTAAGCGATTGCAGATCAGAAAATCGATCACTGAGGATAACAGAAAAGACACGACAAAAACGACCCCACTTATCATGATGGAATATATGATAATGTTGTCTTTGTATGGCTGGAAATTGATTCGCGCGCCAAGCTCGAACAATACGAGAACGTGGATCAGAAATATTCCATACGTGCCCTTTGAAACGAAAATGACAATTTTCTCCATCAGGCTGGGCAACTTGATTTGTAATGATAGAAAAATCAAGCATGCGCTCATCGAAAAGGCATACATATTCAAGCCGCAATCGAATGGCCTAAGGTTCAGACCAATCAGAGCATGTGCCTGTATGTAAGCTACGAGGCATGTCACCATCCATGACGCCAATAATATCGCGAGTGAAAGCTGGATGGGGGGCGGTTTAATCCTGACAAGCAGGCCGCCAATCAAAAAATACAGCAACCAAACGTCGATATCAGGAATGGCGATGCCGGTCACGCCGCCGATTGAATACAGATTATACGCCTTTATGACCAAAAGCCCCAGGATGACCTTCCAGACCATGCTTGAATCAATGGATTTCAAAAATAGAGACACCAAAGGCGAAATCAAATAGAGGCCGATGATGCTATAGACAAACCAAAAATGCGGGCCGAGCGCGCTCGGACTATTCAGCCCTGATAGAAACCCCCAGGTCAACGAGAGTAAATTAGCGTTTGGATCTCTATACCCAAGAATGAAAAAATGCAGGCCGCTAAACACCAAGAAAGGAACTATTATTCTCAATAATCGTTTTTTGTAGAATGCATGCAAACTCTCCTGCTCCGAATTCAAAATATACATGCCGCTGATCATGAAAAAGATCGGAAGCCCGCCTCTGACGAACGCCTGCACGAGCAAACCTCTTATTTCGTCGGCGCGTGCGGCGCCAAGCGTGATGTAGGATTCATATTCCGGTGTCGCATGTATTGCGATGACCATCAAGCAACACAGGATTCTCAGCACATCGATCGAAACATCTCTTTGTTGATTAATCATGTGATCCGAAGCTCTTGATATGATTCCAAACGATCCTCGAACCGAGGTAAAGCACTTGCTTGACACCTTTGATGAGACTCTGATCCAGCGCCCGGCCGCGTCAGATGACTCACGCTTATAGCCAACCAACATGAAAGGATAAACTGCAAGAAGTAATTGCTGTATGGTTCTACAAAACAACAGAAGTTTCTGCACATTTTTGCTGGCATTGCCGAGGCGATTTCAGGCCGCTGTACTCACCGGCGCGATGGAGACGGCTTGGCGCTCAACCATTTCCACAGCGTCTCGTACAGCCCATCGGGATCGATCGGCTTGGTGATGAAATCCTGCATGCCGGCTTGCAGACACTGAGCGCGATCCTCGGCGAAGGCATTGGCCGTCATGGCCAGGATCGGGGTGCCGGCCTGACGCGGCAGGGCCCGAATGCGACGGGTCGCCTCCAGGCCATCCATCACCGGCATCTGCATGTCCATCAGGATCAGCGCGTAATCGTGGCGCGCGGCCAGTTCCACGGCCTGCCCGCCATGGCCGGCGATCTCGACGCTCAAGCCCGCCTCGGTGAGAAGGAATTGCGCCACCTCCTGGTTGATCGGGTCATCCTCGACCAGCAGCACACGGCACGCTTGGAAATCACGCGCCAACCGGCCTCGTGCTTCGTCTGCCGGATGGGTGTCGGACACTGTCTGAAGCGGGGCCGGCGACACGCCGAAGCGCGCGGTGAACCAAAAGGTGCTGCCTGCGCCGGGGGTGCTGGAGACGCCGACCGCTCCGCCCATGAGCCGGGCCAAACGCCGCGTGATGGCCAGCCCCAGTCCGGTGCCGCCGAAGCGGCGTGTCGTGGAATTGTCAGCCTGCTCGAAGTCGGCGAACAGTCTGCCGATGACCGTGGATTCGATCCCAAGGCCAGTGTCCGCCACCTCGAAGCGTGCGAGGACAGTGTCGGCCGTCTGCTCCAGGAGGCACACCCGCAGTGTCACTGTCCCCGCCAGGGTGAACTTCACGGCATTGGTGGCATAGTTGAGCAGGGCTTGCTGCAAGCGGGTCGGATCGCCGAGGAGGGGGACATCGATGGGGGCGACATCGGTGATCAACCGAAGCGATTTGGCCCGTGCCTCAGCGGCGATGATCGCAACGACGTTGTCTACCACGGTTTCCAAACGCACGGGAAGACGTTCCAGTTCCAGATGACCGGCGTCGATCTTTGCGAGGTCGAGAATGGTGTTGATGAGTTCCAGCAGATGTCGGCTGGCTGTATCCAGCTTGTCGAGCCAGAGGGCTTGCGGCGGACTGACCCCGGAGTGACGCATCAGATGCGCCAGGCCGGTGATGGCATTGAGCGGAGTGCGGATCTCGTGGCTCATATTGGCTAGAAAAACGCCCTTGGCGCGATTGGCCATCTCGGCCTGCTCCTTGGCCTCGGACAGCTCGGCTGTGCGCATCCGCACCCGCTCTTCAAGCTGCGCGCGGTGTTGGCGTAGTTCCTGATTGGCCGCCTCAAGTCGCCAACGCGCCATCCCCATTTCGCCGATCAATCGGGCTAAATGGCCCAGGAAGTCCATCATCACCCGGACCTGTGGCTCGGAGAAGATCGGGGCTTCGGTCAGGGCTTCCAGATACGCCCGCTCGTCGAACCCGAACTCCGCCGCCTGCTGCCGAAAATAGGCGGTGTCCGGTGGCTCCAGGAAGAACTGTCCGGTGAAGAAGTTCGCGACATGCTCGCCATTGACCTGAATCGGGACGGCGACGTCGACCAAGCCGTTCTGACAGCGGTAGACGCTATAGGTCTCGCCACGACGTAGAGACCCGGCCAGCACGGTATCGCTTTGATGGCACCGGGCGGCTGTTTGCGGGTTCACACGGTGGAACTGGGTACAGATCCGCTGCCACCCGGTGGCGACGAGGATGGATCCATCCAGCTCCAGGATCGCCGTCACCGCGCCGGTCAGCGCCGTAAAACTTTCGCAGAGACGCCGCACCTCCTCGATATCGACCAGGTCTGCAAATTTCACAACGCTCCCTCCCGTATCAGCACCGCCAGCAGGGCTTCGGCCAGCGCGCGATAACCCTCGCGGTTGAAGTGAATCGCATCGGCCCTGTAGGCCGGCGTGCGCAACAGATCCGCGATCAGTGCCCTGAAGCGAGCCGCGACGAGCGAGAGCGACTGAAGGCGCTAGAGCGTGTTCACAGCCATTTTTTACGCTTGAAGACATAGAGCATCCCAGCCGCGATGGCGATCATCACCCCCCAGACCATGGGATACCCATAGTCCCAGCGTAGCTCAGGCATGGCCCAGGCACCATGGGTGTTATTGCCGAAGTTCATGCCATAGACGCCCGCTACGAAGGTCAGAGGAATGAACAGCGTGGCGATGATGGTGAGCAACCGCATGGATTCATTCAGGCGGTGACTGACACTCGACAGATAGACGTCCAGCAGGCTGGCGATTATCTCGCGATCGCTTTCCACCAGATTCAGGATCTGCGTCGTATGGTCATGGCTGTCGCGCAGAAAGAGCCGTGTTTCCGGAGTGATGCAGGCGCAGTCGCCACGCAACAGTTGGCTCAAGACCTCCCGCTGCGGCCACGCCAGACGTCGTAGCCACAGGAGTTCACGACGGATCCGATGCACACAGGCCAGCGTCTGCTGGGTCGGTTGCGCCAAGACCTCATCCTCAAGCGCGTCGAGTCGTTCGCCGTAGTGTTCGAGGACGGGAAAGCCGTGGTCGACGACGAGGTCGAGCAGCCGATAGAGCAGATAATCGCTGCCACGTCGGCGTAGGCGACCGTGATGGTGGCGCAACCGCTCACGCACCGGCTCGAAAAGGTCTTGCGCCTGGCCGTAGACGCTGACCAGCACCCCCGGAGCGAGAAAAAAGCTCACCTGATCGAGTTGGAGCGCTCCCGAGGCGTCCAGTGAGGGGCAGTGCATGACTACGAAAAGCTGTTCATCGTAGTCCTCCAGCTTCGCTTGCTGGCCGGTATTGAGTACGTCCTCAAGGGCCAGATCGTGCAGGTTGAGCCGCTGTCCGAGGTGTTGCAGGACGTCCGGCGGGACATTGCCCTGAACATCGATCCAGGTCGTCGCCTCGGCATCGAGCCAGGGAACCATGTCGATCGGGTCGCTGAGTATTCTTTCCGCGTAGTGCGTATCCGTGTAAGTGATGAGGCGGATGCTCAGCGGCACCGCCGAATCGGAAGCCACCAGCGTACCCGGCGCCGTTCCGGGCGGATGATAGCGTTTCGTAAATGTGTTCATAGGGCGTGTGGGGCCGCGCGCGCGCTCCAAAGCAGCCCGAGTGAGGCGGCGCCGAGACCAAGGGCGTATTCAGGACGCGCGCCCATCAGGACCGCCGCCAATCCGAGCACGATCGGGATCTCGCACAGGACCAGCGCGATGAGATAGGGACCGAGTCCAACCGAACGGGACGCGGGCGTCGCATTGTCCAACGGATCGTAGCGCGTCTCCAGCGGCTTGGCGCCCGGCGCCAACCGGCGTGTGACGATGAGAATCAGCGGAATGGCCACCAGGCCCGCGATCAGTAGAGGGACATGGATCTGCGGGAGGTCGTCGATGGCGATCAGCTCGGGCAGGAACCAGGCCAGGGCCGTCATGATGACGACGGACCCGACTTGAGCCAGCCAATAGAGGCCACGCAGACGGTCAGCATCGAGAGGTGTGTCGGATGTCATCGCAAAACCTCGGTGTGCGCTCAAAAGCAATCGGGTGGATGCCGTATGCGCGCATTCTAGAGCCAGATCGACGCCGCTAGCGTCCGTTTTGATGGAGACAATCCGGGAGGATGGTATGAGCCGATTCGAGTCGGTGCAACGCTGGATGAAGCGCCTTGCTCTTGGGAGGCCGAGCACAGGTCGCCTCGCTGAGGGCTTGCCGACCGGAGACGGCCAAGCCACCGCCCTGTCACCGATCCCCCACCGCGAACAAGCTCAGACGCAAGGCCAAGTGCATCGTCGATGACCTCATCACATCCAGACCCGCTTTATCCAGGCTTGGCCACCATGACCCCGATGGAAACCAGCAGCAGTGCGGTCGCCGCTACACCCCACACGGCCCAGCGCCGCCCCGCCCGCCAGTAGCTCGCCGGAATCTCCCCGCTTTCAGCGAAGGCCCGCGCCTGCCGACTCTGGCGGATCTGCGCCGGAATCAGCACTCCCGCCCAGAGCGCTCCCGAGAGGGCCAGCAAGACCTGTCCCCACACCAGCCAGCCGACGTTCAGGACATCGAGGCCCGCGACGAGCGCCGCTCCGTAGCCGCCGAGCGCGAGCAGCATCACACCGCCGACCGTGAACCACCAGTCCGTGACGACCACCAGCCGTTGGGCGCAAGCCAGAATGCGCGGATCGCGAGTCCGGTCGGCGGCGAGCTTCCAGATCAGGGTGACGATCGCGTTGCCCACCAGCAGCACGACGCCGATGAGATGGAGTGTTTTCAGACCAGCGTAGAGCATGGCGGCGAGTCCGTGTGGCAATCAGGAAACCGTGCGCCCATATCTTCACTCAGAACCCAAGAGACCGGATACTGACTGGAGACAACCATGTCCGCGACACGACTCGATACCGATGCCCTGACGACTGCCCTCGCCGACCTCAACGCCTTGGGCCAGGGCGGCTGGTCGCTCTCCGGCGGCCAGTTGTGCAAGACCTTCGTCTTCTGCGACTTCGTGCACGCCTTCGGTTTCATGACTCAGGTGGCCCTGATCGCCGAGTCCATGAACCATCATCCCGACTGGAGCAACGCCTATGCGCATGTGCGCGTCGCACTGAGTACGCATGAGTCCGACGGGATCACCGAGCGCGATATTGAGCTTGCGCGGCAGATGGAGCGGCTGTCGGGCAACGGATGAGCGGACGGGAGATCGTTGTCTAGGACGGCGCTTCGAGGAACAGCCGAAACAGCGCTTTCAAGGCCGGGACATCGAACAGCACGCCCGCCACGAACAGCGCCCCGAGCACGAACCACAGCCAGCCCAGCCGAACCGCGCCGGCTCCCTCATGGTGCCCCTCGGCTTCGACCTCCCGACGCCGGATCGCCCGCACGCCGCTGAACATCAGCCCCGCCCCGAGCAGCAGGGCCATGCCATTGAGGAATTGGGTCTCGGTCATCAGGCCACCGAACATGATCTACCTACCCCACTGGTCAGCGCCGCTTCAGGCAGTAGTCCCCGCTCACCGTCCAGCCCCTGGAACAACGCCCCTGCTTGATCACGGGTTGAGGCGCGGGATCGGCCCGTACCGCCGCCTTCGAGGATGCATAGGCCGACGCGCCTGGAATCCCGACCAGCCCCGAGCGTGAGGACAGATTTCAGTCATGCCCCGTCGCCTCCTCGGCTAGCTCCATGATCGGCTGCTCGACGTTACCCGCATAGAACACGATCAGATCCACCGGCTCGGCGCCCGCGTTGTAGCCGAAGTGCAGCTCGCCCACCAGTTCGACCAGCGCCTCGCCGGCTTTCAGGTGCAGGATCTCTCCGGCCTTGGACTCGACGGTCAACTCACCCGACAGCAGCACGCCCGCGTTGATGACCGGATGCAGATGCAGCGGCAGCCGGGCGCCCGGCGCGATGCGAAAGCGCAGAATGGTGATCTCGGGTTGCTCTGATCGATAGGCCGGGAGCGGATGCCCGTTCCAGCTTTGGCTGGAGCGCGCGAGACGCTGGACCTCGACGCCGGGAATCGTGGCCTGGTCGGCCGCCACGGGAGCGGCGATCAGGCCGCCGAGCAGGCCGAAGATCAGGCACGCGCGGACGTGTCTCGAACACCGGGAGGATGGGTAGCTCATGGCGGTCCTCGATGCGGGCAATATTGGGCGTATCTTACTCCGGATGGCTGAGTCTGGAGCGCCGATCCATCGGGCACCGGCGGCGACCGATTGAAGCCTGGGTTGGAACCCATAATGCCATCACCGGACAGCCAGCTTCCCCGCGCGCTATCCTGAGCGCCCTGTCATCGCCACGAGGATCATCCCATGCCCACACTCCGCCTGCTGACCAACGTCGAGATCGCTCCCGAGTCCCGCGCCGAGCTACTGGCCCGCGCCTCACGCACGGTCGCCGACCTGCTCGGCAAGCCCGAGTCCTACGTCATGGTGATCCTGGAGAGCGGACGCGACCTGCTGTTTGCGGGAACCGCCGATCCCGCCGCCTATCTGGAACTCAAGAGTCTGGGCCTGCCCGAGTCGCGGACACCGGAGTTCTCGCGCACCCTCTGTGGCCTGCTCGCCGAAACCCTGGCCATCGCGCCGGAGCGGGTCTACATCGAGTTCACCGCCCCGCCCCGACATCTATTCGGCTGGAACAACGCGACCTTCTGAGATCTTTGCCCCATGCGGTCCACCCGACACCCGATGCCTGACACCACGCCCGCTGCCCGTCTGCGTGCCCTGCTCGCGCGCGATCAGCTCCACCTCATGCCCTGCTGCTTCGATGCGCTCTCGGCGCGCCTGATTGAGCAGGCGGGCTTTCCGCTGACCTTCATGAGCGGCTTTGCCGTCTCCGCCGCGCGACTGGCCTTGCCCGATACCGGCCTGATCACCGTCACCGAGATGCTCGACCAAGGGCGCTCCATCTGTCAGGCGGTCGACATCCCAGTCATCGGCGACGGCGATACCGGACACGGCAACCCGGCCAATGTGCGCCGCACCGTCGAGCAGTATGCCGCCGCCGGCTTTGCCGGAATCATGATCGAGGATCAGGTCGCGCCCAAGCGCTGCGGACACACCGGCGTCAAGGCCGTGGTCGAGCGTTCGGAAGCGTTACGGCGTATCCGTGCCGCCGTCGAGGCGCGCGAGGACGGCGCGGATCTGGTGATTGTGGCCCGCACCGATGCACGCAGTGCCGTGGGACTCGACGAAGCGCTGTGGCGCGTGCAGGCGTTCGCCGATCTGGGCGCCGAGGTGCTGTTCCTGGAAGCGCCGCGCGATGAACGGGAAATGGAGCGCTTCTGCCGTGTGGTGCCCGGCTGGGCGATGGCCAACATGCTGGAGGATGGTCTGACGCCCTGGCTGCCGCCCGAACGTCTGGCCGAACTCGGCTATCGGCTCGCGGCCTATCCGCTGAGTCTGCTCAGCAGCGCCGTGGCGGCGATGCAAGGGGCGCTGGCCGATCTCCAGGCCGGGCGCACGCCGGGAACGCGCGTCTCCTTTGGCGAACTGCGCCGGATCGTCGGCTTCGACGACTATGAAGCCTTCCTGGAGCGCTATGCCGAGTAGGCTCTGGGCCGCTTGGTTCAGCCGTCAGCACAGCCGACACGCCGTCGCGTCGCGTCAGTGATCCGAGTCTGACCTGTGATGGTCAGGACTCGTTGTCCTTCGCTTCATACGCCGGTGAGTCCTCGTGCCACAGCGCCATGTCCCGCACATTTTTCTGCACCGCCACCGCTGCAAACAGGCTGAGGATGAAGGACATCGCATAGAAGCCTTTTTCACTGGGCGCGAAGGAGGCATTCCAGAGACCGACGGCCAGCAGCAACACCGCCAATCCGAGCGACAGCCAGCACAGACCGAAATAGAGCCCCGTCACAGGAATGCCTTCGAGCCGATCCCGCACCGATTTTTGCAGCGACACCGCCGAGAACAGGCCGTACATCAGCAGCGTGAAGTAGTAGCCCTTTTCATTGAGCGGCATCGGCGCGTTCCACAGGCCGATCAGGTAGGCCAGCGCACCGATGAACAAGGCGGCCCAGGAGGCGCCGATGAAGGCGCTGGTCGGTCGTTGTGCCGGCGGTGATTTCATAGCCGTCCCCGAAGGTCTGTATCAATGGGTGGCCTTGAGCGACGTCACCCTGGGTGTCGGTTCGCTCACCACCGGATCCGGCTCGGACTCCACCGGCTTGCCCTTCAGGATCAACTCGACCGCGCGCGCATGACGCGCCAGATGCACCGTCAGCGTCTCCAGGTCGTCATCGGGCAGGTTCGGCAACACCGATCCGGCGCGCAGCCAGTCGGCCAGGCGCTCGGCGTTCTCCAGAATCCGGTCATAGGCTTCGGCGGCCTTCTTGTCGGCAGTGCGCAAGCGTTCCACTCCCCGGCGGTCACGGACGATGTATTCGATTTCGATCATGGTGCGGCCCCATTTTGGCCATCAGTGGTCTGGGATGGTGAGTATAGCGCTCAGGGTTGCGCCCCTTGGGCGCACGACAGATCCTGGAGGCGACGCGCCGTCTGGCCTCATCGCTCCGGGACTCGATGCTCATCAGCCCGCCGGGCCGTGACCCAGAGGAAACATTCGCCGCCGATCGTGCGCCGCTCGGCCTGCTCGATCGCCAGTCCCGCCGTCGCCAGCTGTGTGGCCAGTTCCTCGGGGGTGGTGTGGCTGTAGAACAGACGCTGGCCCATGAACGTCTTGTCGCCCTCGAACCGCTCCTGTCCCGTGTAGTCGGCCGTGGCATAGGTGAACAGCAACCGTCCCTGTGGTTTGAGCCAATCACGCAAACGGGCAAAGAGCGCGGGATGCTCCGACCAGGGCAGATGAAAGAGGCTGTAGACCAGGCAGATGGCATCGAAGTGAGCGGCCGGGAACTCGACCTCCCGCATGTCGGCCTGGATGCGCTGCATCGTCGGGCACGCACGCGCGGCCAGCTCCAGCATGGCGCGGCAGACGTCGACCCCGGTGACCGTCCAGCCGCGCTCGATGAAGGTCCGTGCGACCGGCTCCCCGGCCCCGCAACCGAGATCGAGCAGCGCCCCCTGTTTCGGCAACCGGGCGAGAAAGGCGTCCAGCACCGGATCGAGGTTGAATTGACCGCGTTGCCCATCATAGGTCGCCGCGAACGCCTCGTAGGCGCGGCGAACGTCTTCACGACTGTCCGGCATAGAACACTGCCCGCAAGATTCGAACGAGGCGGCCGAAGGTATCACAGTTGACGCCAGGCCAAGCGGTCAACGCCCCTTCTGCTGTCTGTGGCAAGACTCAGTCGCCTGTGTGCAGATACTCCAGCACACGGGTGTCGAGCCAGTAGTGCGGTCTCCAGGGCCAGACGCCGGCGACGAACCCGACATGCCCGCCATGCGCGGCCAGTTCGAGCGTCACGCCGGGACCGAGCTCATGCGCCCAGGGAACCGTCGTGGGGAACATGAAGGGATCATCCGCCGCCTGGAGGATGAGCGTGGGCGTGTGGATGTCGGCCAGAAAGGGCCGACAACTGGCCCGCGTGTAATAGTCGAAGACGCCGGCGAAGCCGTTGAGCGGCGCGGTGATTTGGTCGTCGAACTGGTTGAAGTCGCGGATCGCGTCCAGGTCGACATCCAACGGGAAGGGGCGATGGGCGAACTTGCGCCGCAGACTGGCCTTGAGCTTGCCCAGCAGATAGCGTCGGTAGAGGCGCGAGCCGCCCAGATCCAGCCGCAGCATGGCATCGCGCAGCACGAAGGGCACCGAGACGGCTACCGCCCGTTGCAGCCGTGGCGCGGAGGTCTCGCCCAGATACTTGAGCAGCAGATTGGCCCCGAGCGAGAAGCCGATCGCCGCCGGCGGCGCGCCCTCGGGATCACGGCTCAAGACGTCCAGCACCTCGGCCAGATCGGCGCTTGCGCCCGAATGGTAGGCGCGGTCGAGCCGGTTCGGTTCCTCCGAGCATCCGCGCAGAAACAGGAAGATCGGCTGAAAACCGCCGCGCGCGAGCGCCTGCATCAGGCTGCCCGCATAGTGCGACTCCAGATTGCCTTCGAGCCCATGGATCACCAGCACCCGTGGACCGGATGGCGCGCCCAGAGCCAGATCGATGAAATCACCATCGGCCAGTTCGATCCGGCGTCGCGTCAGCACTAGGCGTGGGCGGCGGCGCATCAGGCTGGGCCAGAGGGTTTGAAGATGAGGACCGGGCAGCCACCAGGCCGGGCGGAAGCGGCTTGTCGTGAGGCAGCCCGTGGTGCGCGGTGTGGTCATGCAAGGGCCTTGCTGGTCATGGCGATCCGAGTTCCGCTGGGGAGGCTGAGTATAACCGGCGCAGTCCCGCGACCACGACCAGCGCCATTCGCTCAATGGACTCAGGCCAGCCAAGGGAAGCCGCCCGTGCGGCCAGGACTGGCCGCGCTACGGGCAATCGATCCAGCGGCCGGAGGGCGTCGCCGCTACCCAAGATTTCACGCGACTACAAAATCGTTCAGCACCCAAAAATGCAAAACGGCTAGCTGATTTCTCAGCTAACCGCTTGA
>NZ_JABZEO010000012.1 GCF_013385175.1 Allochromatium humboldtianum
AGTATCAGTCCCTGCAAGTTCAGCCAGCACGTTTTCCAGAAAGTGACCGACTGGATGCAATCTCAGGTCACCTGAGACAAGGCCTATCCTCAGGGCCTGACCTGCCGCCATCGCGGCACTCCAATTGGCATAAGGTTGCACAGACTGCGCCAGCATCGTTCGATAGTCCTGCGCAGCTCTCATACTTGCCAAGGCATCCGCACCGGCAGAAGAAGCCAGACAAAAGCAAAGATTACTTTGCGCACCGATCAGCGCACCATCTCGCTGCAGGGCCTGCTGATATTGGCTTGCAGCACGTTCGTGCTGCCCCAGATCCAGATAGAGATTGCCAAGATTAAGATAAGTCGTTGCTAATTCGGGTTGAATTGTCTGGGCTTTCTGGTACAGCGCAAGAGCCTCTAGCGGTTTCCCGAGCTCTCTGAGTAAATTGCCAAGGTTATTCAAAACGTCAGGCATATCCGGTCGCAATTGAAATGCTTTGACATAGGCTTGCAGAGCTTCTTCATTAAGAAGTGCATCTTTGCAGGCATTTCCCAAGTTGAACCAGGCCTCGGGGAAATCTGGCTTAAGTTGTACGGCCTCCTTTGCATGCTCGATGGCCAACTTCAGAAAACCCATCTGCAGTAAGACCACCGCCAAGGCGTGATGGCCTTCAGCAAAGTTGGGGCGTAACCCCAGGGCTTTCTGGCTCGCAGCCAGGGATTCGCTCAATCTGCCAGTTTGACGCAGTGCGATTCCGAAGTTGTTCAGCAAGTCGGCTTCATCTGGCGAGAGCTGAATGGCTCTTTGAAGAATTGGCAGGGCAGACTCCGGTTGATTTTGCTCAATCAGAAGTGCCCCCTTCAATTTCCAGCCAAAAGGATGATCCGGGTGCTCAGCAATGAAACGATCTGCCCCAGCCAAGGCTTCTGTCAAACGCCGATCAGAAAACAGTGCTACAAGTGATTCTATTTGGCTTTCGATAACGGTAGATTTCTTACTCATCCCCGCTTCTCCGCCACCACTCGAGCCACCACTGGATCATCATCCCCCAGCTTGGCCAATCCTTTGCTTTCGGTGAAGAAAATGACTTTCCAACCCCTCTGCATAAGTTTTCCCAGAAACACTTCAGGATCAATGAAGCGCCGATAATGATCGGTGAGTCGCTCATGGGGACTGAGTATTTCCCCTTGTTCCATCAATGGATCTCGAATGGTGCGGAATTCATGCAGCATTCGCCCCCCTCGTGCAAGCAGCCGATCACAGAAATCCAGCACGATGTCCTCAATATCCTCTGGAATGGCATGCAGGACAAAACGCGAATACACCGTATCCGTCTGTGCGATTGCTTGCGGCGAGAGTTCTATCAATTTCGCCAGGTCGACGAAATTGAGCGCGTGAAACTGTCCAGACGCTTGTGGGATTCGCTGGTTGTAGTGTTCAATATTGTCTGCGATTGCCAGGTCACAGCCGTCGACTGCCAGCAGCGTCAAGCCGTGATGCATGAAAGCAAAACTATCCCGACCATTGCCGCAACCCAATTCCAAAATACAGTTCTTTGCCGTTAATTGGCTTTGTAGACACCAGAGCGCAAAAGGGCTGGGATCGTGGCGCAGATTGTGGCGAGCATAAAACTCGCGCCAAAATTTTGCTGTTTGCTCGCGTAGCTGCAGCGACTCCATCAAGCATTGCCTCCCGCAGCTTCTGCCGCCCGCGACGCAATCCAATGGCCCAGTTCCAGCACAAAACCATCGTGTCGTTGTGCCATAATTTGCCGGCAATAGCCGCTTGCCTTACTCCACTCTCGACGTCTTAGCCGTTCAAAAAGTCGGTTATAGGCAAAGCAGAGCGCAACGGCTGCTGATTCTTCAGTTCGATTCTTACCAGAAATAACAGAATCAAAATAAGGATCGGGAATACGCCATTCCGCACCATAAATTGCTTCAAGGTAATTTTCCGGTGGAGATGGAATTAGCCACTTCTGCTCCAAATAGCTGTGATGCTGCAGCTTGAATGCGGGGAATCTCCACAGCAGGGGCACAGGTAAATGATTGAAGCCCGACAGCAAGGACTCACCATCCTGCTTGAAGAAAAACAGGTCGATACAGATACCTGTTTCCAGATGAGTCAGCGCAATATTCCATTCAAGATCTTGATCGCTTGAATATTCGACCCGTGGACAAACAAACCCTAAACGTTCCAGTGCTTTCAGGAGAGGTCGGCGCGGGACATCCCATCCTAGGCCAACATCCATATCCTTGTCGTGCGGCAACAAATCTCCATCGCGAACAATCCCTAGTAAGGTTCCATAGGCGAGGAAGAAACCGACTCCCAGTTTCTCCATGGCTGCATGAAACGCCAACAAAGCCCGATGGGCAACGCCCACATCCATGAACTCCTTGGGGCGGGCAACGATCCCTGCGCGGTACTGTGCGCATTGCAGACGAATTGCTTGCTGGTAGCTGGCTAGTGCGGCGCCTAAGTCACCCTTCGATTGCTGCAATAGCGCCATATTGAGGGCTGCATCCGGATCATTGGGCTGCAAGGTTACACTGCGGTGAAAGCAGATCTCCGCCTGGTCGAATTGTCGGCGTGCCAGAGCAACATCGCCCAATAGGCGGATGGCTCTAAAGTGGTCGGGGTGTCTTTGGAGCACCTTCTGAGCTGCCTGCTCGGCTTCGCCAAGCATTCCCCCCTTGTGAAAGGAAATCCCCAGATTGATTAGGAAGGCTGGATTCTCTGGCTGTAATTGCGTGGCCTGCTGAAAATAAGCCAGCGCTTGTTGCCAGTTTTCACGGTCACGCGCTAGGGCGCCGAGATTGTTGGCTACTTCGGCCAGCGCAGGGTTGATTTTCAGAGCATTTCGATAAGCCTGCTCTGCCTGCTCGGGTTGCCCCGCTGTTTGTAGTGCTGTGCCATAGTTGGCCCAGCCAATCGCATCGGCAGGAGCCTGTTGTACCACTTGGGCCAGAAGTTTCAATGCCCCTTCGGTATCACCTACTTGGCGCAAGTATTCGCCCAAGGCTACCTGATGAGAAATGACATTCGGTTCATAGTGAACTGCGTTTATCAAAGCCTTGATGGCTTCTTGCAAACGCCCGTTGCGATGCTGAGCTGTAGCCAACAATACCCAAGCCGCTACCAGATGTGGCTTGATCGTCACGGCGCGTTGCGCGGCACTGATCGCCTCGTTTAAACAGCCACTATTAGCCAGTAATTGTGCTCGGCTGGCCCAGGCCTCAGCGTATTCAGGATTGGCTGCACAAATTTGTTCGACTAAAGGTAGCGCTTGGCCAAGTTGGCCGCTAGCCGCCAGACAGGTGGCATAGACAAGCTGGTTCTCGCTGCTGTCAGGCTGTACAAGGCAGGCTGCCTGCGCATACTGCAGAGCCTGTGCGGCTTGGCGCTGCTTCAGAAACAATCGCGCCAGATTTCGCAACACATCTGCCGACTCAGGTTCGAGTGCTTGTGCCCTGGCCAATGCTTCTGCGGCTTCAGTGTCCTTGCGGACGAGCATTAACAGATGCGCTTGCAGTGTTAGGGCACGCACATCTTTAGGGTGGTGATTCAGGCGATCGGACAGCCAGGCAAGGCCCTCATCGTAGCGACCGGCATCTCGATACCCCAGCACCATCGAATAGTCTGCCTGATTGTTCATGGAATGCTTTCGAGAATTCAAAAAAAACCGCCCCGGTTTCCCGAGGCGGTCTGTATGACTTCAGTTGAAATTACGACAACTTAGCGAAGCGCAATCTCCACCAAAGCGTCCGCCAAAAATTAGGCGAAGTAGTCGGAAACGGTCAGGCTACCCAATGCGGCGTCGCCAGACTTCAGGGCGATACCGGTTACTTCGATCACCAGATCGTTGGTTGCCGAGAAGCCAGCAGTAGCATCATTAACTGCAATGAAGCTGCGAACGCTCGTGCCATCGTTCCAGGTGAAATAGACAGCTGCATTGGCTGCCAATGCTTGAGTGCTGGAAGTAACTTGGTCGCTATCGGCAAAAGCAGCAGTGGCTGCTGCACCAAGGTTTGCTGCAGTCACCAAACCAGCATTACCCAGTGCTCCCGGGGTTACCTTGGTGCCACCCGAACCAGAGAGTGCCTGAGCTACAGAACCAAACACCAATTCGATCTTATCCCCTTCAGCGTAGCTGAAATCGGTGATCTTGGAGGTAGTAGTGGAGGTTGAGCTTTGCTTGACATCCACTGCGTCGTCTTTACCAGCGAACACGAAGGTGTCAGCACCTGCGCCACCGGACAGGTTATCAGCGGCAGCGGTTGCACCATCGTTCAGACCAGTTACCAGACGGTCATTGCCAGCGTTGCCCTTGAGCACATCAGCAACGTTTGCAACACCGATCATCTTGTCAGCACCGCTACCACCTTGCAGGCCGGTTGCAGAGTTGTTGCCCGATGCATCGATGGTCAGGTTACCCGTAGCGTTGGTACCAACGATATTCACGATCTTGTTGATCGCGCCGGTGGTCAGGGTCAGATCCGAACCGCCAGTAATGTTGATCAGATTAACGTTGGAGGTGGACAAACCAGCCAGAGTAGTGACGACGTTGTCATCCGTAGTGGCAGATGCGACGTTCGCAGAAACGCCCGAGGAAACAATGTTCAGGGTTTCCAGGCCATTGGAGGTCAGGTTAGCGACAGTCACGATGGAGGTGGCGTTTGCTGCACCAGCCTTGTCCAAGGTCAGCGTCAGACTGTCCGTGGTGTTCAGCGGGTTGGTTGCATCGTTGACGTTGATCGTCAGACCAGTCGTTTGATCAGCAGTAACAGTAACCGGGGTAGCTGCGCCGAGCTTGTTCACCGTTGCAGAGGTCGCAGCGGCGAGGTTCAAACCGGTCAGACCAGTCAAAGCGGTGAAGTCGTAGGTCTTCGAGGCACCACCAACTTCGAGGATTTCGAAGCCAGAGATGTTGGCCTTAGCGGCAGTCGTGAAGACCGTCGAGGTATCATCAGCGATTGCCAGGGTGTCAGTACCATCACCGCCTGCGATTTTGGCAGAAGCGTCATAGACAATGGTGCCGATGGTCAGCTTGTCATTGCCGGTACCGCCGGTGAAGGCAGATTGCTTATGACCCGAAACAACTGTCACGCCGCCGGTGTTAGCCGAAGCATCGATGCTGGTAACCGTCGTAGCCAGAGCGGTGGTGCTCAGGTTAACCGCGCCAGCGCCCTTAACAGTCAGGGTCTTGAGGGCAGCAGCCGTGATTGCACCGGTGGTCAGGTTGGTCGTGGCATCAATCGTCGCAGCGGTCACAGTGCTGGCCGTACCCAAGGCCAGGGTGCCGATGGTGTTGGCTGCGCCAGTGGAGTTGATGGTGGCGGTAGTCGCGCCAGTACCAGCAACAGTAACGTTCGGAGCAGTTGTGCCGGTCGGGCCAACGCCGCCAGAGATGTTCAGGGTGGCGGAAGTGGCCGTAGCGACATAAGACGCAGCCTGGTTGCCCAGAACGGAAACGCCATCACCCTTGATACCGTAGGCAGCGCCAGACGCCAGATTGGTCACCGAGAGGGTGCCCGTGCCGCGATCAGCGTTGATTTCGGTGTGACCGGCAACAGTGCTTGCATCCAAAGCGGCAGACGCACCCGTCACACGGATGTTGAACACTTCAACGCCTTGAATGTCAGCACCATTCAGCGTGGTCGGCGTGCCAACAGTGGTGACATTCATCGTGTCGGTACCAGCACCACCACGGACGATGTCGGAAGCGTTGATAGTCGAGTTAGCGGCAGTTGCCTGATCAACAAGACCATTGATGATGTCGTTGCCGGAGGTGCCGGCGATGTTGTCCGCACCAGTAGTGAGCGAACCTGTCTAGGCAACCGAAAAAGCCACCCTGTTCAAGCTGTTACGCACCGTTTTTCGGTCCGTTTTGGCCACCACCCACCTATTTCCCAGCGGCAAAGCGGCACGATGGCTGACTCTGTCCCGAACGGTCGAACAAAGCCAATCGCATAACGCCGCTGAGCCACCCACCCACTCCCCACCCACAGGGTGTATTAGGGTGTCTCAACCGCCACGCCATACATCCGGTCATGCGCCAGCATGACCCGTTTTCATCGCGTCCTCATCACTGCACCAATAGGGTCTGGTGACTGGGCATCTGTGGCCCAGAGAGGCCCAAAGAGGGCCACTGTCGACGCACCCCTCATCACAGGCCACCGGTAGGCGACCGGTCTCAGATTGACGCCCTCTGGCCTCACAGGGCACTCCTGTACGCCCACCCTTCAGCGTGGACGCAACACCAACCCATCAGTGCTGATCCGAAGCCAAGCGTTCGACGGCAAGCCGATACGCTACGCTATCTTCGCGCTTGGCCACCGCCATCACCATGACGATCAGGACATCGTCTTTCACGCGATAGACGAGACGCCAGCCGAGTTTTCGCAGCTTGATTTTGTAGCACCCCTGCAAGCTGCCATGTAACTCTGAACCGGGTACGTGCGGCTGCTCCAGACGTTTCTTGAGTGCTTTGCGAAGCGGTTCCTTGACGCTGCCATCCAACGCCTTCCATTCGGCCAGTGCCGGCGGCACAAACTTGAGCCGGTACCGGGGGGAGGCGTCCTGAGTGATGTCAGATGTTGTCAATGTCGACCTCGACAGCCTCGTCTTCGTAAGCCAGACGGTTACGTACCAGCTCTACCAGATCGTGGTCGACCAGATCTTCGACCATCGCCGCGAAAAGCTTTGGCGTGATCATGTAAAAGGCCGGACGGTTGTGATTCAGCACCGCCACGGGCTTCTCACCGGCGGTACGCAGAACCTGTGCCGGGTTGCGTTTGAATTCGGACATGCTGATGGAGTAATCGGCGTAGATCGTGTCCATAGTCGGCTCCTAGAGAGTATCGGCTCCAAATATAGCGCCAAAGTGGGCGCTTTTTCAATCAGGCCGATGATGCGTCTTGCCTCACGCCTTCTAGGGTTATGGCTCCCGCCACCCGTCTCGCGCGTCCACATCCGGTCATGCGCCAGCCTGGACCGTTTTCATCGCGTCCTTATTACCGCATCAATAGAGCCTGATAAATGACGGTCTGTGACCCAGAGAGGCCCAAACAGGGTCGCTGTCGACGCTCCCCTCATCACAGGCCACCGGTGGGCTAGCGGCTCCAGATTGCCATCTCTCTGGCCTCACAGGATATACCTGGACGCCCACCCTTAAGCGTGGACGCGCCCATGTTTGAGCACATCACGGCAGACCCATGCGGTCATGACCCGTGGTGTCAGACTCCGACCGTCAGACCCCCTCCCCTCACATTCATATCATGCCTGTGATCCGGCCAGATCAGTCCCTGACCTGACGTCGGAGTCCTGTCCCCGTGTTCAGGGGATGGTCTTCACCCCCCGCTCCGGAGATCACGCCATGCCCCGTTCCACCCGTGCCCGCTTGCTTCCGCCCGATCCGCAACGCACCCGCTCCCTGAGTGAAGACGAACAGACCTTGATCGCTCAGGCGATCCGGTGCCTGGAACGTCAATATCTGGTCAAACAGGATGTCTTGACCAGTCCGGAGGCCACACGCGCCTATCTCCAGTTGCGGTTGGCGGGACTGACCTATGAAGTCTTCTCACTGCTCCTGCTCGATAACCGTCATCGCGTGATCCTGTATGAGGAGCTCTTTCGTGGCACCATCGATGGGGCGAGTGTTCATTGTCGTGACGTGGTTCGCCGCGTCATCGAGACCAATGCCGCCGCCGTCATCTTCGCGCATAACCATCCGTCGGGCGTGGCTGAGCCGAGTCAGTCTGATCTGCGTCTGACCCAACGCTTGAAGGAAGCGCTGGCCTTGATCGATGTGCGGACGCTCGACCATGTCATCATCGGTGACGGGGCGTGGGTGTCCCTGGCCGAACGCGGCTTGCTGTAGCCCCCTCCTTCCGATCCTTCCCTCTCCCTCGCTGACTCCGATTTCAACCTGATGTGAAACACCCTGTCCAGTGCGCTGGACGGGGGCTTTTGTGTGTCCACTCCCTGGAGTATCGATTGATGAAAACGTCCCCTGTCACCGCTCCCGAACCCATCACCCCGATCGACCAACACACCATCTCCAAGCTCAGTGCGCGCGCCATCGGACGCATGACCTATCAGATCGGGGTCGGTGAATCCGGCACCGTCTATCTGGCCGTGACCGCCAATGAAGGCAGCGGTTACTTCAGTCGCGAATGGGTGGCTATTCCCACCCTGCTGGAGCAGCTACGCGGGTCGCTGGAGGCCGAAGAACCCTTTCCAACCCCGGTCCTGCGGGCGGCCTATGTCAATCGGTCGATCAATAACGCCGGGTTTTTGGCCGCGATGCTCCGACATCTCGGATTGCTCAAGGCCGGTGATCCACCGCACTGGCATGTGGTGGGTGAGGACTGGATGGCCTGGCTGGCCACGCAGCAACAGCGCTATGCCGCCGGTGAACGCCTCACGATCGACCCCAAGGCGTCCAGTACCAAGAAGCGGTCACGGACTCGTTCCCGTCCGGAGAAGCACATGACCGCTGAAACCAACGCCACCATCGAGGCCAAGGACGCCCCCGATACCAACGAGTCCAGCGAGACCGATGAAACGACCGCGTGACTGTCTCGGTGGCGATCCATCCCTCCCTTTCACCCGGAGTCCCGATGTCTCAGTCATTTCTATCGTTCCGTCAATTCATGGCGCGCCAGATCGGTCATCCCGGTCTCGCGCAGCTGCTGATCGAGTTGAGTCTCGCCGTCTTGCAGCGTGCCGCTAATCCATCCTCAGTCCCGACGTTTCCCTCTGGAGCCATTCCTATGCCGACACCGTCTCAAGTCCATCACGCGATACCCCGCTTTCCGCTCGGTCGTGTGGTCGCGACCCCACACGCCTTGTCCGTTCTATCCGTTCAAGCCATTCCTCCTGAACGCTTGCTGGAACGCCATGCCCGTGGTGACTGGGGCGAACTGGAGGCTGAAGATGTCCAAGCCAATCAGGAAGCGTTGCAGCACGGCTGGCGTCTGTTCTCCAGTTATACCCTCGCTGAGGCGGTCAAGGTCTGGATCATCACGGAGGCGGATCGTTCGGTGACGACGATCCTGATGCCGGATGACTACTGAGAACACCCTCGCTGGAGAGACGGCACTGGCGACCTGGATCGCCAGTCTGGATGAGGATGCCAAGGAGTTCTTCGAAGAACGGGCGGCGATCGTTGAGTACGACGCTGGACAACCCCGTGCTGTCGCCGAAGCCGTCGCCCACCGCTTGACCTTGCTCTACCTGCAACGCCGGGAGGTCCGTGATGGATGTGATCGAACGGATTGACCAGACGGATCGGATTGCGGATGCAACGCTCCGACACTGGGTCAGACAACGGATGGCTGAACTGGAGGCCGAGGGCTTCAGCGTCTGCCTCTGGATCGTCGCACCGGACGATGATGTGCTGACCGTCTGTGCGCAAGCCTGTTGGGGCTTGGACCAGCCGCAACCATGGTCGGAGGTGTTGGCCGTGGTCGAGTATGTCGAGGAACACCCCTCCTTCTTGGCCGCTGTGGTGCCCGCTCACCACGAAGGTGGACTGATCCTGGTCCTACCCAAGGACGTACCACTCGACCCCGTGTGGCGTGCCGATTTGGCCAACGTCAGTATCACCCCCGCTTGAGGCCCGCCGGACGACGCCCTGGACCGGGAATGGACCGGGGCGATCCAGGCGTGCTTCGTCAGTCACGTCGGTCATGGCCTCAAGACCGTGCCAGTGCTACGCATCGGTGAGGTCGGTGTCGTCATCCGTCCGCCAGACACAGGGACACGAAAGACGGTGAACGAGACGTGTCTAATGATCGTTTCATCCAGACCGGAACACCGGCGTTCTTCTACCCTCTTGGGGGACAGAGTGATGGAGGCTTTTTGCCCCCGTCACCCTGTCCGGACAGCTCTAGCCCCCCTATATATAAATAAACAATAATAACAAGGCGGGTGGTCGCCGCTCTACCAGGTGACTGGCAGCCTTTCTACCAGGTTACCCCCGCTCTCTTACCCGTCCCCTTTGTTTTCGCCACCCCTCCTGAGCTGTCACCGAAGGGTGTCAGTGGCGATGCACGTCATGGCGTCTGCCGCCATCACGGAAGCGGCTGTCCAGACCCTCCACACCCGGCTTCATTTTTTCCATCGTGTCCATCCTGTACGGGAGAACTCCCCATGTCTACGACCCAGACGACCGTCACTCGCTTCAAGTTCAATCAGAAACGCCTTGAGCAGTTACCACCCCATCCGGCTGAAGCCCGCGCGACAGAAGCCGAATACACCGACACCGAGGTGGCGGGTCTCAAGCTGCTGGTATCCAAGAGCGGGCGGAAGTTTTTCTATTTCCGCTATCGTCTCGGTGACCGGAAACGGGCGCTGAAGCTCGGTGAGTTCGGGGCGATGAGCGTGGTCGAGGCGCGTAAGCGCGCCTTGGCGTGTCGGTACCAACTCGATCAAGGTCTCGATCCACGCCCCGAGACGGTGGTCAAGCCGACGGGGCCGACCTTCGCCGACTTCGCCCTGAAGGAATACCTGCCCTACGCCCAACAACACAAGCGTTCCGTGGCCGCCGACGCCAGCAAGCTCCGTTGCCATCTGCTGGCGTACTTCGGGGAGCATCCACTCGATGCCATCACCGTCCGTGACATCCAGCGCTATCAGGCCGCGATCAAGACCAGCCATTGTGCCGCCACGGCCAATCGGCATCTGTCGCTGCTCTCGGCGCTGTTCAAGCGGGCGGTGCAGTGGGGCTATCTCACGACCAATCCTTGTCAGGGGGTCCAGGCGTTCAAGGAGAACAATCGACGTCACCGCTATCTGTCCGATGACGAGATCCAGCGTCTGTTTCAAGCGATGGAGGCCGAGCCGAATCGGGTGATCGTGGCGGCGTTGAAGTTTCTATTGCTCACCGGTGTGCGGCGCGAGGAAGCCTTGCAGGCGCGCTGGTCACAGGTCGATCTGGACCAGGGGTGGCTGTTTCTGCCCCAAATCAAGAGTGGTACCGCACGGCATGTGGTCCTGAACCCGGCGGCGTTGGCGATCCTGAAAAACCAGGAACGAGTGGCGGGTAACCCCTATGTCTTCCCCGGACGCTTGCCGGGGCAGTGTCTACGCAATCCCACCAAGGGCTTCAGGCGTCTCTTGGCGGCGGCGGGGATCGAGAACCTGCGCCTCCACGATCTACGTCATAGCTTTGCTTCGCTAGCGGTCAACGCGGGAGCCACGCTGTATCAGGTGCAGCAGCTACTGGGTCATGCCAGTGCGCAGACGACCCAACGCTATGCCCATCTGAGTACCGAGGTGTTGCGGGAGGCCAGTGACGGGGTCGCGGCTCGGGTCGATCAGGCGATACAGGGGCGTTGACGCCATCCGTCATCAGGGAATCAAACTGGGGGCGGTCGGCTACACTGACCGATTCATGACCAAGCCCCCAACCCTGGACCAGAGGATGACCACCCATGTCGACTCGCCGCCCACGGCTTCCCTCCGCCCCGCCCCTGACCGCCGATGACGAAGCCCGGATCCGGCGGCAGATGAGTCAGGCTCAGTATGAAGACATCCAGCGCCGTCTGGAAGCCTACACTTTTTACTACTCGCAGGCGCTACAACTGGCCGCCCAGCTCAAGACCACCCAGCGCTATGCGCATCTGTCCCAGGCGACCCTGCTGGAGGCGGTGGAGGTGGTGGTCGAGGCGGCGGGGTTGACGGTCGAGATGCTGGAGTGAGCTGACCGGTTGAGGTGTTCCGTGTGGATGGCCTGATGCGGGCCGTCCGGACGGGACATTTTTTTCTTGGTGTGTGGCGAGGTGGTCTGGGAGAGGCGGAAGCGGGGATGAAGGCGGATCGGGATGGGCCTCAAGTTGACCAATAGAGACGCAAGACGGGTCGCTGGAGCCACGACCCTGGGGTGAGTCAGGCTGGACGAATCACCAACCAGATTGGACGTCTCTGTGCGGCCAGCTTCCGACTGTGGTCAAGCGATCCATCCTGGCTTGCTCCCGGCTGGCGATCTACCTTCACGTCATCGTCGGGCTCGTGCATCAGGCGGAGAGGCCGACTATCCAGCCCTTGAACGTCTCGCCCCCAGAAGCCTTGCCGGTGCGTACCGATATTGATACGCTCCTGCGCATGAACACCCCCATCCTGGATGTCCGCTTCTTTGCCTCCGACAGCGGCAATGAACCTGTGCGCGACTGGCTCAAGTCCTTACCGGCCAGTGAGCGACGCACGATCGGTGAAGATATCAAGACCGTACAGTTCGGTTGGCCGCTGGGTATGCCCTTGGTGCGCAAACTGGCCAAGGATCTGTGGGAGGTGCGCGTTCACCTCGCGGATCGAATTGCCCGGATACTGTTCACCGTGGTCGGCCACACGATGGTGTTACTGCACGGATTCATCAAGAAGTCACAAACCACACCACCCGAAGAACTCGACGTCGCCAAGCGGCGTCTGCAACACCTCAGGAGCGCGTCATGAATCCATCTATCGGCAGCCGTTTTGATGATTTCCTGGATGAAGAAGCGATTCTGGAAGAAACCACCGCCGTGGCGATCAAGCGTGTCGTCGCTTGGCAGATCGCGCAAGAGATGAAAGCGCAGCACCTGACCAAGACCGCCCTGGCTGAGAAGATGCACACCAGCCGGGCGGCGCTGAATCGCTTACTGGATGAGACCGACACCAGCCTGACCCTGACCACGCTCACCAGTGCCGCCAAAGCGCTTGGGAAGAATCTGCGTATCGAGCTGGCGTAACCACTGACGCGCATTCCGCTGGCCATGACATACACTGTCCTGGAACGCCCTCTCCGAAACCCTCCGTGAAGGCGGATCAGGATTGGCCCCTGGTTGGTCGATAGAGGCGCGAGACGGGTCGCTGGAGCCACGACCCTGGGTTGAGTAAGGCTGGACGAATAACCGGCCAGATTGGACGTCTCTACGCGGCCCGCTTCTGGCCGTGATCACTCGACCGATCGACCGGGCGGGCTCAGAATCCATTCGAACCCGCCCCCTTTTCCCTGCTTCACAAGAACACGGATGCGCTCACATTGAACCGCTTAGCCAGCTTTTTAGCGATCTCTTTGCTGATGCCGCGTCGGCCGCTCAAGATGTCCGAAATGCGACTCTGCGGGGCGCAGTCGGCGAGGTCTTCCTGCTTCAAACCATGTTGGTCCATCAGGAAGCGGAGCACCTCTTTCGGCTCGGACTCCTGGATGGGCGTGTGCACATCTTCATAGGCGGCCACCTGGTCGGCCAGATAGTCGAGCACGTCGGCCAGTGGGTGATGCTCGTTGTCACCGATCTCATCCAGCAGCACCTCGATGGTGGCCCGCGCTTGGATGTAGTCTTCCTCGGAGTGAATCGAGGTCACGCCGACCACGTTCTTGAACGGTATCCAGGCCCGAAGAATGGCTTGCGGTTCGGGCACCGTTTTATGTGCAAGGGCCATCAGTTTCTCCTGTTCCGCTTCCAACCATCGCGGTCGTACTCTTCATGGGTGAGCACCGCGCGGATGTAGACCTTGTGCCGGTTGTAGTGGATCGAGGCGATCAACCGGTACTTATTGCCCCCGATGTTGAACACCGTCAGCCCATCCACAGAGTCGGCGCTGGCGAACGTCGCCCGAAGGTCATTGAAATCCGCGAAGACGTCCATCTTCATAGTGCGATACCAAGCTTCCAGCGGAGGCTTGGCGTCGGGGTGCTTCGTCCAGAACTCGACCAGGATGGGCTTCGCAATCACATGCATGGAAATCAGTATATACCAAGACGGTATATTGAGGAAAAAGTTCGTGCCCGCTCAATGTGGAATTTCTCAAAGACTCGGTCTGCCCCTGTTTCTCCACCGTCGCCAGTGGTTCCAGGCTGGCCGAGCGAGGCGTCAGACGGATCGCTGGAGCCGTGACCCTGGGGTAAGTGAGGCTGGACGAATAACCGGCCAGATTGGACGTCTCTGTGCGGCCAGCTTCAGGCCGTGGTCACTCGCCCCATCCTCGTATCCGGCTCACTTCACCCCGCCCAGCCGCCGCAACAGCGGCAGGGTTTGGGTCACGAACGGCTCCAGACGCCTGGACAGCTCCGCGATCAGTTCGGGCTCGGTGGTCAGGGGCTGACCGTCCTTGAGCAGCGACTTGTTCAGACCCTGCAAGCGTGTGCGCACGCCCTGGGCCATCGCCTCCAGGGTGCCGGCGCCTTGGCGGTGGGCATCGAGCGCCATCCATTGGATCTCGTCGAGCGCCATCCCCGAACCGATCCCCGGCAGGGCGATGTATTGGTAGGGTGCGCCGCGGGCGACGGATTCGGCGACGATCTGGTTGAACTGGATGGCGGCTTTGCTCTTGGTCTCGGGCTGACAGAAGCCCAGCGCGCCGTTGTGGGCCAGGAGGCCGATGGCCTGCACCAGGGCGGATACGGTCAGGTCGGGCAGGAGCTTGTGCAGTTCGGCAAGCCGGCGCGGTCCCTTGGCCAGGGCCTCGACGATCGGACGGTAGACTGTCTCGCGTCCCGTGACCTCGCCCAGGTTGGTCTTGAAGGTCAGGGCCACGGCCTCCGGCGGCTGCAACAGCGTCACCTGGCGCTGGGCGAACAGGGCCATCTGTTCGCCCGGCCAGACCGGTGCGACGCCGCGCACGAAGACGTCGCGCCGGAAGCTCTGGTTGATCAGCAGATCCTTGTACAGTTCGCGCAGTGCCGGGTCGGGGGCCTGATCCAGCATCTGGCGCATGGCTTCGGGCAGCAGGGTGTCGTAGTTGTCGGGCAGGGTCGCGCTGCCGAGATAGCGCAGTTTGCCGAGCGCGGCCTCGTCGGCGACCTGGGTGCAGTAGAACAGGGACCAGGCGCCGTTGAAGTATTCGTGGAAGAGATAGTTGGTCTGGTGCTTGGGGTGCTTCTGCAGTTGTTCCAGACGGGCGTTCAGCCCCGGTTGGTTGCTGAAGACGGACGCATTGACATCTTTGAGCCGTTGCAGGGCCTGCAGGGCGCTGTCGAAGGACAGGGCGTTGACGCCGGTGCGGTCGGCGAACTGGCGCATCAGGTGTTGCACCGGGTGGGTAGCCAGCCAGCCCGGCAGGGCGTTGTAGCTGAAGTAGGCCAGGCCGCCGGGCGCCAGGCCGCGATCGGCGATCCGGAAGATGGCCTCGCGCACGGCGCGATTGACCCAGCTCAGGATGCCGTGTGAGACCAGATAATCGCAGGGGCTCCAGGGCAGGGTGTGGCTGTTGGCGAGCGCGATGAAGTCGCCTTCGTGGAATTCGATGTTGGTCAGCCCGGTGCGGCGTGCCAGACCGCGAGCGTGGGCGATGTGTTCGGGGTTGAAGTCGACGCCGATGAAGTGATGATCGGGGTTGGCGGCGGCCATGACGCACAGACCATAGCCTTGGCCGCAGCCCAGTTCCAGTAGGCGTCGCGTGGCGGCGGGGGGCTCGGAGCCGCGCAGCAGGGCGACCCAATCCATCCAGAGCGGGGCGCATTCGCGATAGAAACCATAGGTGTAAGGCAGGTCGGTGACGTAGCCGTGTTGCCAGTCGGACATCGAGAAGCTCCGTGAAATGAGTCAAGCGGTTGGTCCGTTTGCACGTTCCATGAACGCACTGACGGCGGAAATGATGACGAATTATCGCCGAATACGGATCGCAGGCGGGCGCTATTTCTTCACCGTGCACTCATGCCCAAGAGCAAACGGATTTCGGCCAGCCGGGTAGAACGCCGCGAAACCCACCACATTCACGCGCCGACGTTTCAGACCCGCGCCCAACAAAAAACGCCCCCGGTTTCCCGAGGGCGTTTCAATGTGACATCCAGGTCAGTGGTTCGGTGGGTTTCGTGACCCGTCGGCGTCTGTGCCAACCATCAGCGTCATACCGTGGTCACTTGACCCATCCTACCTTGCTTGTTACACAATGTAGAGGTTACCGCCCGCATCCACACCAAACCCTGCTGCAGCAATATTCTGACCCGTCAGGGTAATTTGAACATCACCGGCGGCAGAGAATGCACCATCACCATTTGCGTCAAACAGAATGACTGTATTCGCACCCGCAGTGATGATAACTTCATTCGCTGTAGCTGTGCTGGCAGCACCAACATTCGTCACAGCGTTGGCGAAGTCAAAGATGGTGCCCGAAGCCAAATCAACTGCTGTAGCTTGGAAAAGCACTCCCTGAGTTCCTGTCGAGGCTCCAAACTCGAACGTAAAGATGTTGCCCGCCGCATCGGCGTCAACGTCCGCCACAGTGGCATTGGCACGACCGAAGTCAATGGTCAGATCGCCGCCCACGTTAGTAATGCCATCGGCGACTGTGTTCGTAATGCCGCTGTTATCAGCCAAACGAACCGTCCCCGCTGTAAAGCCATCGAAGTCAACCTTGGCATTTACCTGCGCACTGGAGATGTCGATCACATTATTGACGCTCGTGGCCGAGAAATCGTCATCTGCGAAGGTCAAGGCAGTCGTGCCGCCAATGGCTCCAGTTCCAGTCGTCTGGAACACTTCAAGACCATCGATTTTGCCAGCCAGAGCCCCATCCAATGCCTTGCCATTCAGATTAACGGTCAGGGTATCGAGTGCACCCGCGCCGAGATCCACGATATCAGCGGTGACATCCAGGCCATTATCATCGCCCAAGGTCACGGTCACGGTATCGCTGCCGCCACCGGTCTTCAGCGAGTACGCTGAAGCAGCCGTCGCGGTCAGGTTGATATCGACCTTCTGGTTCGCCTCTAGAGAAGCGTCAATCGTGACATTCGCCGTACCGGTGCCATCGGTCACCGTAATCGTCGTTGCCGCATCGATATCGCCATCAGCCGTGGTCCAGGACAGCGCCTTTCCGTTCAGGGTAAAGCCCACGGTTTCGAACGACACGATATCGCCGGCATCGGCAGTAAACGTCTTATTGGTGAGCGCAACCGACAGCGAGTCGGTACCGTTACCGCCGTTGATCTGGAAGTCATCCCCATCAACGTTACCCGTCGCCAGTTCGGCCACGGTCACATTGTCAGTGCCGCCATTGAGAGCCAGCACAAACGAACCATTTGTGCCACCCTTATCGAAGCTATTGACAACGATGGTGTCGATCCCGTCACCCGTTGTGGCGTTTATGTTCTGCCCGCCGTCGAAGGTCGCCTGCGCAGAGCCCGTGTAAGCGGCCGCCGCGATACCATTGAGCAGATTGACCGTGACGGCCTCGCTCGTTTCGGCACCGGCATTGATAACCACCGTGCCGAGCGCCTGTCCAGTCTGATTCCGATAGGTGTTGGTCTCGGCGCCATCGGTCGTGGTGATCGAGAAATTCCCGCCCACTCCCGAGAACTCAACCACATCGACACTGGTCAAGGCCAGATTGGCGCCATAGTTACCCGCGCCGACACGGACGATGTCGCCAGCGGCGTTGGAACCGATCACGGCGCGGTTATAGGCGGTCACATCGGCCGCCGCAACCGTGACGGTATCCGCCACCGC
The DNA here is from genome assembly GCF_013385175.1 of Allochromatium humboldtianum. Lineage (GTDB taxonomy): Bacteria > Pseudomonadota > Gammaproteobacteria > Chromatiales > Chromatiaceae > Thermochromatium > Thermochromatium humboldtianum. The sequence continues at coordinate 17,415 of NZ_JABZEO010000012.1, forward strand.
ACTGCTGACATCCGCCGTCTGCACGCCGCGATACAGGACGTTATTCACCTGCGCGCCGGTACCGGCGGTCAGCACGCCAGTCGTCATGTTGAAGGCGACGGGGGCGGCTTCTGCGCTGGCATTCAGCCTGAGCTGGTTGGTGTTATTGCCAACGAAGCTCTGCACGCCGGCTGCTTGAGCGGCGGCAACCGTGGCGTAACCGCCGGCGAAGCCCGGAACGTTGATGTTGCCAGTGTCCGTGGCGATCGTGACATTGCCGGTCAGATTCACCGCATTGACACCGGCCGCCGTCACCACCGAGGCCGCATCCAGGGTCGTCACGCCAGCCAGATTGACCCGCAGGTCGTTGCCGTCCAGGGTGCCGTTGCCATCCACATCCACCCAGAAACGGCTGTTGGAGGCATCGAACACCGACGACACTAAACCGCCACCGGCCAGCGCACCCTGCGCCAGGTCAAAGGTGGCCTTGGTACCCGCATAGGCCGTCGCGCCCAAGCCGCTGATGTCGATGATGTCGGTTTTATTGACAAAATCGGCGATGGTATCGGTGCCAGTCGAGTTGGATTGATTCAAGGCGGTATAGATGACGCGGTCGATGCCATCGCCCAGGGTGATGCCGTCGGCGCCGGTCGATGCGTTCACCACGTCATTGCCGCTGCCGACGTTGATCGTGTCGTTCTTCACGCCGCCGGTCACCGTGTCATTGCCGCTGCCGGTGGTGATCGTCGCATTGGCGGTGGCGCTGTAAACGACTCCCGTCAGATCGAGGTCACCAGTGGCATCGCCTGCCGCCACGGTCGTCACCTTGCTGCCGGCTGTCGTCACCGTCAGCCCTTCCACGCCGGTGATGTTCAGCGTATGGACATTGGTGTTGCCACCCAGGGTGTTGAGCAGGTTGAGGGTATGGGCGCCCCCGGCCGTCGCGCCATCGCCATTGGAGATCAGATTGACTGACTCGATGGTGCCGGACACGAAGTCAACATCTGCGACAACGCTGTTGTTCACCTTGTCCTGGCCCAGCGCAAGCGTGAACTGATCGTTGGTGGCGGCAGTTGCGCCGTCATCGATCGTGAGGGTTCCGACGTTCGCGCCGCCGCCGATACCCTGCAGGATATCTACCCGCTGCTGCGTGGCATTGAGGTTATCGATCCGCGCAGTGTTGTAGCCATTTGCCAACTCGAACCGCGTCGCATCGGCAAAATCGCTGGCATCCAGCACGTTGGCGGCATCCGCAACGTTGTTGATCAGCGTGCTCTGTACGCGGATGTATTCGACGCCGGAGATTTTGGTTCTCGCGGCGATCAGGTCGGCTTGGTCGGCGACGATCCGGTCATTACCGTCCCCGCCGGTCACTTGATCGTTGACATTAAGCGTGCCGGTGGCGAAGGTGACCTGATCGTCGCCTTTACCGCCGGTGAAAGTCACATTGTTGGCATTGCCTGCGCCGATGCCAACCGTCAGACCGCCGCCGGTCGAACCCGTGGCATCGATGGTCTTGGTGGTGTTGTTCAGGGCGTTAGTGATGGTGACATTCTTGTCGCCCGAGAAGTTCAACGTCGTGAGATCAGTGTCAAGAGTCGCAATCTTGGTGTCAGCGCCCGTCGCCACAACATTGACGGTTTCAATACCGCCATTGGGGTCACCGACACTCCCCAGCGTCACGACACCGGCATTGGAATTGTTCACGGTGAGCACCACCGCATCGGCGGCACCGGCCACGACGCTGTCCTGGTACTGGACGGTCGCATTGCTGGCGCCGGTCAGGCTGTCGAGGCTGAGGTTGGCCAGCGTGGTGAGCTGCTGGAAGACAGCCGTCTGACTGCTGTTGCGGCTGACCAGAGTCTCAAGACCCGTGGCACCGGACAGTTCGAAGGTCTGCTGTGCACCGTCGGCGGTAACTTGCAGGGTCTCAATATTGGAAAGCTCGAAGCCGGCGTAGTTTTTGGCCGCATCGGAGTAAACGCGCAGCACATCCTCGCCATTACCGCCATTGAGATTGTCGCCGGCAGTCAAAGTCGTATTGGTGCCGACGATGATGTCGTCACCCGAGTTGTCGGTGGTGCCATTGGAACCGACCATCCCAACGATGGTGTCGGCACCTGTAGTGAGCGTGAAGGTCTGGCCGGGGTTGCTGCCACCACCCTGTACCATATCCTCAATGGCGTTGTCCACCTGCTCCTGCGTCGCCGGAGTATCGGTGGTCACGGTCGCCAGGAAGTCACGCGCGCTCTGCCGCCCTGCATCCGTCTGGAAGGCCAGAATCTCCTCAGTCGTGTCGAGCGACTCGACCCACAGCCTGGAGGTCTCGATCTTGGCGTCGCGCACAGCCACATCATCTTCCTGCGCATTATAGGCGACGGTATATGCCAGCCCGGGCAGGGAGACGCGACCGGCCAGCACCTCACCGGTCCAGTAATTCAGACCCGCCGCCGCCGCATCGCGGCCAAAAAGATTCTGGAAGATCTGATTGACCTGAGCCTCAACCGACTTGCCGCCAAAAAGCGCCTGCGACTCGGGGGAGTTATAGAAGTCATCAGCGATGATGAGCCAGTTGCCACCACTCTGGTCCATCAGGCTGGTGTAGTAGGCGAGACCAGAAGGCGCCGGCGGACGGCCGAAATAGCCGAGGAACAGCGTGTAGACCTGGTTCTCATAGATGGAAGTAGCCATGCTCTAAAAACTCCTTAACGGAATGTTGGAAAACGATCTTTGCAGTACCGACAATGCTATGACGACTCAGGCTCTGTCCCGGACGACGCTGTCAATCGTGTTTCGCCGCACGAGCCCTGCATACTCATCCGCCCTGTAGAAGCGGATACTGCCCTGCCTGGACGCCGATTTCAAGCGCCAGACACACCGTTCGCGCCATCGCACCCGCGCGGCCCGCGGAACACAGCCCACCGGAAGCGCCAAGCGGTGCGGATTTGCAACGACTTTGTGATTTTAGCAAATCCAACCAAGCTTTGTGAACTTGTCGCCTGTCTTTTTCATGTCTAACATGTCGCTTTGCCACAACACCCTCGATACGCACCCCAAACGCCCCACCGGCCTCGGACCCTCAGATGTCTCTGATCCTCACCACCTCGCACTCGATCCTGACCCTGGACCCGGCCACGGGCACGACACACCGACGCCGACACGGCGAAGGACTCTACTACGGACTGGCGCGCACACCGAGCGGACAACTCCTGACCGCCGCACGCGGACGCCTGGTCTCAGCCCCCACCCCACCCGACCAAGAAACCGGCGCCATCTTCATACTGACCCCCGACTGGCGCCTGGAGACCGCCTGGCGCCCCCCCTTCCCCCTGCGCGACCTGCACGAGATCGCCTGGCACCACGACGCCCTCTGGGCCACATGCAGCCATGACGACCTGATCGCCATCCGCCGCCCCGACGGCACCTGGCAGCGCTGGTGGCCCCTCGGCCAACCCCCGGCCGCCAGCCCACCCGACTGCTTCCACTTCAACTCACTCCTGTTCGAGGACGACCAAGTCTGGGTACTCGCCCACCAACGCGGACCCAGCCGACTGCTGGCCTTCCCCATCGAGGCCGCCCTGGCCGGCCACACCGTGCCCCCGACCCGAGAGATCGAACTCGGCGTCCAGGCCCACAACATCCGGCGCCTCGATGGCAACCTCTGCACCTGCTCATCCGCCGAAGGCGTCCTCGTCAGCGAAACCGGATGGCGGCTGGAGGTCGGCGGATTCACGCGCGGCATCGCCCAAATACCGGGCGGCTGGGCAGTCGGCGTCTCCGAACTGGCCGAACGCCGCGAACGCGACCTGACCACCGGACAGGTGGTGTTCTTCGACCAAGCCTGGCGCGAAACCGGCCGCATCGCCCTGCCCGGCGAGGGCCTGGTGCTGGATCTGCTCTGGTCCGAAGACTGATCGGCGTACCGGCGCATGCTGTTCAATTCGCTGGAATTCATCCTGCTCTTCCTGCCCCTGACCCTGCTGCTGTGGCGGCTGGCGCTGGGCTGGGGCGGACTGCGCCCGGCGCTGGCGCTCCTGGTCGCCGGCTCCCTGCTCTTCTACGGCTGGTGGAACCCCGCCTATCTGCCCGGACTCGTCGCCTCCATCCTGCTCAACTTCTGGATCGGGCGCCAGATCCTGAACGCACTCGCCGCCGGTCGCAAACCCCTGGCCACCCGCTGGCTCCAGCTCGGACTCGTCTTCGACCTCGCCGTGCTCGGCGTCTTCAAATACGCCTACTTCATCGCCGACAACCTCGCCGTCCTCGGCGGCTGGCACGTCCCCTTCGCCCCCCTGCTGCTCCCGCTCGGCATCTCCTTCATCACCTTCCAGCAACTGGCCTACCTGATCGACTGCCGCCGCGGACAGGTGCGCGACCACGGGCTGCTCGACTATCTGGTCTTCATCAGCTTCTTCCCGCAGCTCATCGCCGGCCCCATCGTCCACCACCGACCGCTGATCGCCCAGCTCGACACCGCACGCAACCCCCTGCTCCCGACACGCGACCACTGGCCCCTGGCCGTCACCCTCTTCGCCCTCGGACTGTTCAAAAAGGTCGCCCTGGCCGACACCCTCGCCCGCTACGCCACACCCGCCTTCGAGGCCGCCGCCCTCGGCCCGGTCAGCGGCGATCTGGCCTGGCAGGGGATGCTCGCCTACAGCCTGCAACTCTATTTCGACTTCTCGGGCTACTCGGACATGGCGCTCGGCCTCGGGCTGCTGTTCGGGCTCAAGCTGCCGGTCAACTTCGACTCGCCCTACCGCGCCCGCTCCATCATCGACTTCTGGCGCCGCTGGAACATCACGCTCTCGCACTTTTTGCGCGACTATGTCTACATCCCGCTCGGCGGCAATCGATTGGGCGCAGGGCGACGCCGGCTCAACCTGCTCGCCACCATGCTGCTGGGCGGACTCTGGCACGGGGCCGGCTGGACCTTCGTCCTCTGGGGCGGACTGCATGGCGGGCTGCTGCTCATCAACCATGCCTGGCGTGACCGGTGCGCCCGCTCACAACGTCTCGGCACACTCGCCGCCCGCGTGCCGACGCCGGTCTGGATCGGCCTGACCTTCCTGTTGACGGCCCTGGCCTGGGTGCCGTTTCGCGCCCCGAGCTTCGCCGCCGCCCTGAACCTCTACGCCGGACTCCCTGATCTCGGCGCACTCTTCGCCGCCCTCGGCACCGCCCCCTGGTGGCCGACACCCGCCTTCTGGCAGGGCTGGCTCGACGCCGATCCGGCGCTCGCCTGGGCCTGGATCGCCCTGGGGCTTATGATCGTCTGGGGCCTGCCGACCGGCTGGCGCTGGGTCGGCTATGATCCCGAACCCAACCGGCCGCTGAAGCGGCGGTCGGGCGTGTTCCAGGGGATCATCGCGGGCCTGCTGCTCTGGATCGCGCTCAAGACCCTGCTGACCGCGCCGGCGAGTGAATTCCTCTATTTCAACTTCTGAGCCGTCACGCCATGCGCGCCTCGTCCTACTGGATCTCGCTGGTCGTCACCCTGCTGCTGCTGTCGGCGCTCTGGAGCCTGCTGTTCCGGCTCCAGCTCGGCCAGCCGGTGCCGGGCGCACGCTGGATGGCCGAGGCCTATGCGCTCAAGCAGGCGCGCGCCGCCGCCCTGCCCAGCCCCAAGGTGGTGGTGCTCGCCGGTTCCAATGCGCTCTTCAGTCTGGACTCGGGCCGACTGGAAGCGGCCTGGGGGCGGCCCGTGGTCAATCTCGGCGTCAATGCGGCGTTGGGACTGGACTACATCCTGCGCTCGGCCGAGCCCTATCTGAACCCCGGCGATCTGGTGCTGATGCCGCTCGAATATCCGCTCTACCAGGGCGACACCACGCCGAGCGCGCAACTGCTCGATCACGTCGTCGGACAGGATCCCGACTATTGGCGCGGGCGGCCGCTGCACGAGCGGGCCGCGTTCGTCGCGCGTCTGCCGGCGGCGCGGCTGCTCGCCGGTCTGCGTCGGCAGCCAGATCCGCTTCCGCCCGGCACCGGACTCTATGGCGGGCAGCATCTCGATGCGCGCGGCGACTACACCCACAACGACCCCGAGCGGCTGACGCCCGAGGAGCGCGCCGCCGTCGAAGCCGCGCACGCCGCCGCACGCGCCAAGCGCCACACCTACGGGCGCGACGATCGCCCGAACGCCCTCGGATGGCGTCGGCTGCGCGCGTTCCAGCGCCGACTCCAGGCGCGCGGCGTCACACTCTGGCTGGCGCCGCCGACGCTCATGGATCAGCCCAGCTACCACCAAGACCCGCGCGAGCGCCGTTACTACGAGACCCTGCCCGAGCGCGTGCGCGCCCTGGGCCTGAGCTTCTTCGGCGAGCCGCGCGCGTTCATGTATGCGCCCGAGGACTTCTTCGACACCCCCTATCACCTCACCGCCGCCGCCCGCGCCCGCCACACCCTGGCGCTCATCGAACGCCTGCCCAAGCCATAGGTGTCCAAAACCGTGGACATGGCCGTTATTCCGCTACTGGAAGAACATTGGACGTTGGCCGCTCAGTGGGCTGAAGGTGACTTGACAGCGTGCGCACAAATGGCGCACGATTCATCAGGTACGCATTTAGGAGTCCGCTATGACAGCCCTTGCCAAAGATACCCGGCTGCACATCCGCTGCGATCAGGAGATACGCCGTTTGCTCGACAAAGCGGCCGCGTATGCGCATATGAGCGTTTCCGAGTTCGTGCTCAGGAATGCGGTCGAGCAAGCCCAGTCGGTCGTGCAGGCGCACGAAGCCATCACCCTGTCTCAGGATGATTTCGCCGCATTCCTGGACGCACTGGATACGCCGGCCCAAGCCAACCCCGCATTGCAGCGCGCGTTCTTCCGTCACGCCAAGCACGTGCAGTAAATGGCCTATTTCATTCACGCACTCGACGGCAATGCGCAGACGACCGGCTTCGATTGTGGTGAGAAAGCGCTCGACGAATACCTGCAGCGCTATGCCTCGCAGGACATCAAGCGTGGTGTGGCGCGGGTTTTTGTGGCTAGCCCAACCGTGCAACCCCAGGTGACGGCCGGTTTCTACACGCTCAGCGCCGCCGGCATCGCCGCTGAGACGCTCCCCGAGAAGTTGCGTAAAAAACTGCCTCGCTACCCAGTTCCGGTGGCACTACTTGGCCGTTTGGCTGTGGGCCGGCGGTTTCATGGGCAGGGACTCGGTTCAATCCTGTTGGCAGATGCGTGTAAGCGTGTTGCTGCAGCCAGTGAAACGCTGGCGGTGGCCGCCATCGTTGTTGATGCCAAATCACCCAAGGCGGCTGCGTTCTATCAGCACTTCGGCTTCATCGAACTTCCCGGCGAGCCCGGCCGCTGGATACTGCCACGCTCACACTTTGCGGATTTGGCTTGAGTCGTCGCCAGGCTTTCCTGCAATCAGCAAGCGCGGGGCCGTCACACGTTTGGCGTCCAAGATGGCCAAGTCTTCGGCGCTCGCGTTATAGGCGATGGTCCTTCTCAACACACAGCCATGGCCGGAAAACCTCAAGCTCAGAGCGCGGGCTGTCGACTTTCATGGGGCCGAGTGTAGCCGATGCGCGGGTGTGGAGGGCTGGGGCGTCAGCTTTGCGCTACGCGAACCCATTCGATCCTGGCCCCTGTTCGCTCTCCTCGCGGTTGCATTGGCTCGGGAACGAGCTAGAATCAAATTCCTTACTTCATTACTTTCGGAGACTGCAATGCTGGCCAAGCGTACGAGCAAGAACCAGATCACCCTACCCAAGGCCATCGTCCAGACCGCCGGCGAGGCCGACTACTACGACGTCACCGTTCAGGACGGCAAAATCGTGCTGACACCGGTTCGCCTGCAGCAGGCGGATGCCGTACGGGCCAAGCTGGAAGAACTGGGCATCACGCAAGACGACGTGGGCGACGCCATCGCCTGGGCGAGAAAGCATGCGTCAACTACCCCCGCCTGAAGGCGGGGGCTTGTGAGATGAGCCTTCAGCGCGTTGTCCTCGACACCAACTGCCTGGTCTCGGCCTTGATCTTCTCGCGGGGCAGGTTTGACTGGCTGCGGGAAGCCTGGCAGACCAAGCGCTTCACCGCCCTGGCCAGTCACGACACGGTCAGCGAACTGCTACGGTTGCTCACTTACCCCAAGTTCAAGCTGACCCGCGAGGAGCAGGAAACGCTACTGGCCGACTTCCTCCCTTACGTCGAAACCGTCAAGATCGACACCACACCAGAGAGCTTGCCCGACATTCGCGACGCGGACGACATCATCTTTCTGGTGCTCGCTGTCGTCGGTCGTGCCGATGCCCTAGTCAGTGGCGATGGTGACATTCAAGCCGTTCGGGACCAGTTTCACGTTCCCATTCTGACCGTCGCGGAATTCGCCGACTGGTTGCAGTCGCACTAACGCGAACCTGCAAAAAAGAGAAGTCACTGCCCAGCAGGGTGTAGGGTTGGTATTGGGGGAAGCAGGACTTGAAGCTCGCCAGCCGGAGCACGTGGTCATCAAATGTTCTCGTAGCTGAGGCGGGATTTGCATTCCAGGGCGATCACGGTATCCGTATCCACTACCAGCAGATCGACTTCCATCCGGGACTGGCGATCTGTCAGGTCCATGGATTCGATGGCCCGCTATCCGGCGGGAGCAATCGACAGCCGTTCGATTCGGCACTGGGGATCGAGATTGCAGACCCCATCCCAATGGGCGGCGCGGATGTTGCGCGTGAGACTGAACGGCGCCGCATCCTGAATCCGGGCCAGCGAGCGCTCGAGATGCCCTCCCGGCAGCCCACCATCGGCCACGCCCACCGTCAGGCTGTAATCTCCCGCCATCAGCCGCGCCGCAAAACTGTAGCTGACCTCCACACATTCACCCGCCGCGACCGGACCGATGCTCAGACCCATCCCATGCGTGTGCGTCATATAGAGCGCCTCACCCCGCCGGTCGCGCACCTGGAAACCGACATGCGGATCCTGAAGCGCCGTGTGGAAACGCACCCGCACCCGCAGCGTGAGTTCGCTGTCGCCGACCAGCGTCCGCACCGGCCGCCCCTGATGCAGCACCTCGACACGCTCGATCGTGACATCCCCCCGCCCATAGGAACCGACAGGCCTCTCCGGCGCCTCATCCTCGGCGATCTCCAGATCCCCCGTGCCGAGCCGGTTGGCGATGGTCGCGTTGTAGAGATCGATGACCCGGCGCGGTTCGGCGTCCAGCTTCACCACCCCGCCTTCGAGCAAAATCGCGCGATCGCACAACGCATAGACCGTGCTCATGGCGTGCGAGACGAACAACAGCGTGGTACCCGCCGCCCGAAACGCACGGATGCGCTCGAAACACTTCTGCTGAAAGAAGATGTCCCCAACGGCCAGCGCCTCATCGACGAGCAGGATATCGGGACGCACCGCCGTGGCCACGGCGAAGGCCAGCCGCACCTGCATACCGCTGGAATAGGTCCGCACTGGCTGGTCGATGTAGTCCCCGATGTCGGCGAAGGACTCGATGTCGTCCATGCAGGCCGCAATGGTGGCCGCATCCAACCCGGCGAGCGACGCCGAACTCCAGACGTTCTCGCGCCCCGTGAACTCGGGATGGAACCCGATCCCCAGCTCCAGCAGGGCCGCCAGACGCCCTCCCCGCTCGATGGCGCCCGTGGTCGGCTGGGTGGTACCGGCGATGAGCTTGAGCAGCGTGCTCTTGCCGGCGCCGTTGACGCCGATCACGCCGACCGACTCCCCAGGCGCGATGTCGAGATCGATGTCGCGCAGAATCCAGCACGGCTGATGCTGTGGACCCAACCCCACCCACTCGGCGAGCCGACCCCATTTGTGCGTATAGCGTTTGTACGCCTTGCCCAGGTTGCGAATGCGTAGATGCCCCATGTCGCTCCGGTTCCCCGTCAGAGTTCGTCGACGATCTCACCGCCGAGCCGCCGATAGGCCAGCCAGCCCAGGACCAGCAGCAGCCCGGCGAGCGTCAGCGGATAGACGAGCGTCGACCAGTCGGGTGCGCGCGCGTCCAGAAAGATCGACTGCATGGCGGCCACCATGGGCAACACCGGATTCCAGCCGAGCAGCGCCGAGAGCCAGTCGGGCAGGATGGAGCGCACATAGACGATGGGCGTGAACCAGAACCAGAACTGGAGCACCAGCGCCGTGAATTGCTCGATGTCGCGATAGAAGACGTTGATGGTCCCGGCCAACAGCCCCAGCCCGACGGTGAAGGCGACCAGGATCAGGATCACGGGCACGGCGGCAAACACGACCCAGCCCGGAAAATACCCCGCCAGCACCAGGAAGGCCATGAACAGCGCCATGATGATGGCGTAGTGCAGCAGGCTGGAGAGGATGGCGATCAGCGGCAGGGTGAGTTTGGGAAAGCTGACCTTCTTGAGCAGGTTGGCATTGTTGACGAAGATCCCGACCGAACGCCCGAGCAGTTCGCTGAAGACGGTCCAGGTGAGCAGCCCGGCACAGAGATAGACGCTGTAGGCGATGGGCGCATCATGCCCGGCCAGCGTGGGCCGCATGAGATTGGAGAACACCAGCGTATAGAGCAGGATGAGCGCGAAGGGATGGATCACGGCCCAGGCCAGTCCGAACTGGCTGCCCAGATAGCGGGCGCGCAGTTCGCGCTGGACACTGGCCAGGATGAAGCCGCGATAGGCCCAGAGTTCGCGCAGCAGGGTGAGCGGCAGCGCGCTCAGCGAGATGGCGGAGGGTTGACCCGTGTTCATGCGCTCGGCTCCAGTTGGCGGACGAGGCCGGTGAGCATCCCCTTGAGCCGGCGCGAGCGCCGCCTGGAGTCATGGCGATCGGCAAAGTCCCGCACGCGCTCGCCGGCCTGGCGCGCGAACTCGGGCTTTTGCAGGCGAGCGATCAGATCGGCCAGCCCCTCGGCGAGTTCGGCGGGCGCGGTGCCGGGCAGACGCAGGACGGCCGGCTCGACGTCCGCGAAGAACGCCAGCGGGGTGACGGCGATCGGGCGCCCGGCCGAGATGGCCATGCGCACGGCGGCCGAGGACGACTCCTGGGTGTGCTGGTAGGGAAAGACGATCAGATCGGCCTGGGCCAGCCGGGCGATGCAGTCCTGATCGGAGAGATAGTCGGTCTCCAGCGTGACGTGCTCGCTCAGACCGAGTTCGAGGATGCGCGCCCGCAGGGCTTTCAGCTCGGCGTCTGAGGCGGCGGCCGAGTACCAGGCATTGATCATCAGCAGATGCAGGTTCGGATGTGCGGCGATGAGTTCGGGCAGGGCCTCGATCATCTGGCTCAGCCCCTTGTGCGGCATCAGATAGCCGTAAGTCGCCAGCACGGTCGCGCCGTCCGGACCGCGCGTGCGGCGCTCCGCGAGCCGCTCCTCGTCGCTGGGTCGTGGGATGTCATAGACACACAGCGGCCAGAGCGTCACGTTGGCCGATAAGCCCCAGTCCTGGAGACGCTCCACGTCGTCGAGGGTATGGGCCAGTATCCGGTCGACCCGGCTCAGAGGCGCCACGAAGGTCGGTTGGATCATCTCAGGCAGCGCACTGCGCGTGTTGTGCAAGTCGAGCACGACCCGGATGCCTTGACGACGCAGCGACTCGCACAGCCTTGCCAGGGCCAATGGCCCGAAGAAGGCCCAGTGATACTGGATGACGAGGATCTCCAGACGCTCGCGGCGTGCCGTATCGACGATGGCCGTGAGATCGTCTTCGCCCAGACGCCAGAGACGGCGGATGTTCGGTGCGTCCGGGTGTTCGAGCCGTTCGTTCTCTGGGGCCAGGACCAGGAGCGCGTCCGGCTCGAAGGCGCGCGTCAGATGGAGCGAATAGGCGGCGATGCCGCAGCGCGAACCCCAGGTGCTCACCCAGCCGACCCGTACCGGCGGTCGCGGTCCGGGCTGGGCGTCGATCCGTGCCAGGGCGTCGCGGGTGAGCCGGGCCACGCGCGACCAGGTGTAACGCTCGCGCACGCGCGCTCGGGCCAGTTCCAGTCGTGGCCGAAGCTGCTCGGGAGCCGCCATGTAGAGTTCGCGCATGAGCTGGCTGAGATGCTCGGGATCCGGTTCGCTCCAGAGCGAATCGGGCACCGCGAGATGGGTGCACGCCGGCGCGGGTCGCTGGTCGATGAGCCAGGCGGTGTCGGCGTCGCAGAAGTCCAGATGGCCGCCCCAGCCGGTGACGATCACCGGTCGTCCGTGCAGCATGGCCTCGGCGATGGGCAGCCCGAAGCCCTCGCCCCGGCTGGGCGCGACCAGCACCTGACAGGCGTCGTAGAGTCCGGCGATCTGACCGGGCGTCCAGTCGTCGAGGATGATCTCGACCCTGGGATAGTGCCGGTCGCGCGCGCGGTAGCGTTCGAGCTGTTCGACGACGTCGTTGTGCGGATTGGGGAAGCTCTTGATGACGAGCACGACATCGTGGAAATCGCGAAAAGCGCGTCCATAGGCCTCCAGCAGGATATCGGCCCCCTTGCGTGGAAAACAGGAGGAGATGTGCAGGAAGCGAAAGCCTTCGGGCAGGACGCACGGCAGCGGCTCGGGCATGGCTTCGAGCAGATGCTCGACCCCGTTGCCGACCACGGCGATCGGAACCTCGACCCCGGCGTCCTGGAGGAAGCGCGCGGTCTGGGTCGAGACGACGGTGATGAGGTCGAGCACGCGGTTGAAGTCCTGGGCGTCCGCCGACGGAAACCCGGTCTCCTCCCAGGCATAGTTGGCCAGGACGCGCCGCTCGCCGCGCATGTCGCGCACGCGCGGCGGCCAGGCGTTGCGCAGCGCGACGCTCGGCGCGCGCGGGTCGCGGCTCGACTCCCACATCGCGCGTAGCCGTGCCGGGTCTTCGACGGCGGCGAAGTTGGGCTGGGGATCGTCGCCCTGCTCATAGGTCAGTAGCGCGACCTGTTCTCCAGGCTCACCGCTGTCCTCGAGCGCCATGGCGAGACGGCGGTTGACGATGGCCAGACTGTAGCTGGAGTCGAAGACGCCCTCGACGCGCCAGCGCCGGCTGTCCGGGTCGAGCGACCAGGGGCGCTGACCGTCGAGCGTGCGGCGCCGGGTCGGCGGATCCGTGGCGAGCAGGAGCAGCAAACCGGCCATCTCCTGGGGCGTGGCATCGGCGACGGCCAGACCGCCGCCGGTCCAGGCGTCGGCCCCGTCGGGGAGCCGGACGATGGCTGGAATCGCGAGCCGGGCGAGCCGGGACTTGTAGCGTTCGAGTTCGGCGACAGGCAGGCAGAGCGCTTCGAGCTGAGCCAACCGGGCGAGTCCGGTCGCGGATTCGAGCGCGGCGCTGTCGAGGCTCAAGCCAGGACGCGACGCAAGCCGGCAGGCATCGGCCCCCGTGCTTGCGTCCTGCATGAGTACGAGCCGCACCGGAAGGGGGGCGAGCCGGGTCAGGGTCTCGGCCAGTGACTCCAGCCAAGCCAAGGTTTCGGACGACGGCTCGGCAGGATCGAGCGCGAATCCGATCAGGATCTCGTCGGTCTTGACACGGGTCTGGAGCGGAGGGGGCAAGGCCGGGCGAGCGGTATCAATCATCGGATGAGGCGTATTCTGTCTGGGATGGCACTGGATAGAATGGTACACGCGCGATCAGGGCATAGTCCTGTCCGCCGTAGAGCAGCCGGTTCAACGGATCGGCCGACTCGGCGTCTTCGCGATACTGAGGCCAGGGATTGAGGCGCTCGATACGCACGTCGATGAAACCGAAGTGCCGGGCCAGCTGATGGAGCAGGGGCGGCGGCAGAGGACGCACATGCGTGGGGTCCATCCAGAAACTGTAGGCACCCACTTGCAGGTTCTCGGGATTGGGCGTCTCCAGGATCAGCAGACCGCCCGGACGCAGTACGCGCCGGGCTTCGGAGAAAAGCACCAGCAGACTGTCGAGCGGCAGATGCTCGACGAGCTGAAAAGCCGTGATGGCCGCCGGCGTTCGATCACCGAGAGAAGCGAGATATTCGAAGAGATCGGCGTGATGGACGCGCAAGCCCGCACGACGCGCGACACCGACCAGGGTCGCGTTGCTGTCGACGCCTCGGGCCTGGAAGCCTTCCCCGTCCAGCAGGGCCAGCCAATCGCCGCGACCGCAGCCGAGGTCGAGGACATGGCCGGCGCTCGGATCGGGGATGGCCTCGCGCACGAAAGGCAGATAGACACACTGGCGCGTGCGGATGTCCTGGGGAGAACCGCGATGCGTCTCCTCGAACTCCATGTACCAATCGTCACGTTGCGCGCCGATCGTCGGTGGCGGCGGTGGCGCGACCGGGGCCTGGATGGCCGCGAACCGTGATTCCAGCAGCTCGATCTCGCGACGCATGAAGTCCTGGTCGAACTGGAGAGCGGCACAACGCCGATCCAGCACCATGGAGCCTTGTTCGGCAAGACGTTGGCGCTCGCGCATCCCCTGTTCGAGCTGCTTGAGACCGACCTGGGTCTCCTGAATGGCCAGTTGGAGACGATACAAGCGCCCCTGGATGGTGAGCAACGCCCATGTGAGGTTGAACAGATCCCGTATTCCGGGGAGGCGTTGGATCAACCAATGAGGCGAATAACCGTTCGTACGCCAGGAGCGCAGCAGGCTCAGTCTCCCCGTTATCCATTTCAGCCCGGACGCACCTGTCGCGGATGTCTGATCCGCGACGGACGAGTGCTGCGCAGTCAGCGCTGACAGGCTGTCGTCACTCGGGGACGTCAGCACGCGTTCGAGCCTGGTTTGGAGCGCCTGGATGTGGTGTGTATCGCTGAACAGTTTTGGCATGATGATCACGTCGATTCCCGGCTGCATGACGGATCGATCGCGGGCGATCCGTGCAGTCCGAACCTGATGATGCGGCGGTCGGCAGGCAATCTCAGGAGGATTGGGTGATGAGCAGGATACCGGCCAGGATGCAGCCCATCCCGACGAGGCGATAGACACCGAGCGTCTCGCCCAGGACGAAGGCCCCGGCCACGCCAACCAGTACGAAGGTGCTGCCGGCCATGATGGGAGCGGCAACGGTCAGCGGATTGACGGCGAAGACCTTGACCGTCAACAGAAAACTGGCGCCATAGAGGCCGACGGCCAGCATCAGCACCGGATTCATCCAGGCCAGGATACCAGAGCCACGCTCCACCAGATGTCCCGCTTCCTTGATGGCCAACTGCGCACCGACATTGCACAGGACCGCGATCAGCGCCAAGAGGGGTTGATTCATGCGTCTTCCCTTGGAGGTGGCTTGAGCAGATAGGGCGGACGGCCCTTGATCTCGTCATAGAGCCGACCGAGATAGTGACCGATGATACCCAGGGCGATCATGAGCGATCCGCCGATGATGATGAGCAGCAGATTGACCGTGGTGAAGCCGTCGAGTGCCACACCCATGAATTTCTGATAGAGGCTGTTGAACCCGATCAGCACGCCCAGCGCGAGCGTCATGAAGCCGAGGGCGGTGATCAGATGCAGCGGCAGACTGGAGAAACTGGTCAGGTTGTCGATGGCGTAACGCAGGAGTCTGAGCCGACTCCAGCGACTGGCGCCAAGCTCGCGCTCGGCCACTTCGAACGGGATACGGGCCGTTGGATAGCCGGCCCAGTGTATCAGTCCCCGGAAGAAGCGCCGACGCTCGGGCAGGGCATGGTAAAGCTCGACCACGGCGCGGTCGAGCAGCTTGTAATCGCTATGGTTGCGCAGATCCATGCCGGCGAAGTGTCTGAACATCCAATAGAACGACTGGGCGTAGACCCTGGCGAGCCAGGACTCGTCGCCACGATCGACCTTGACGCACTCGACCACGGCGAACCCCGAGCGCCAATGACGAAGCATCTCTGGGATCAGGGCGGGAGGATGCTGTAGGTCTGCGTCCAGGACGATGGCACAAGCTCCTTTCGACGCGACCAATCCGGCATGGATGGCCGCCTCCTTGCCGAAATTGCGCGTGAAATACAACGGACGGATACGCGGATCGTCCCGAGCGGCACGCGCGAGTTCCAGAGAAGTGGCATCGGTCGAACCATCATCCACGGCGATCAGCTCGATATCGGACTCATCGTCGACAGCCGCGAGGATGATCGCCAGGTTGCGGCGAATCGAGACGGCCTCGTTGAAGACGGGCACGACCAACGAAATCAGGCTTGACATCGGCATGGAGGAAATGAAAAGCGTCCTGGATGTTCAACGTGGCTCGACGATCAAACGTCTGATCCGCAGATCGCCGTGCCCCGGGTAGATCGTGCGAACCTCGAGCGGACCATCGTCGTCGGAGACATCGAATTCGATCAATAATGATCGGCTCCGGCCGGCCGTTCCCATGAGGGAACCCTCACCATAGATCCGGCGGCGACCGCCATCGATGGGGGCCGCGACCGCATCCCAAACCCCGGCGGTTCGATCGACAGGCAAGTGACTGCGGTAGTCCAATCGCGCGCGATAGGAACCAGCCGGCAGGGCCACATAGGGACCAAAACTCAGGAAGTCATGCGCCTCGGGATTCTCCGGCCGCAGTTCGCCGTCGATGACCGTACCGATATTGGTTGAGAGATTGTCGGCCAGCCATTGTAAACGACCGCCGGGCAAATAGCGCAGTGTCGACTGCAATTTCAAGGGGACATCATTCCAGGCGTCAGACGACATGCCCGGTTTGCACAGGAGCGCCTGGCGCCACTGCGAGCACTCGCCACGCGCGAGCGCATTCCTGAAGCCATCGGGAATGGTCATCGGAGAGCGACTGAAGAAGGGCGAGGCCAAGACATAGAGTTGGCCGGTCTCGAACGGGCGCGAAAATTTTGCGCTCTTGGCGGCACAATCTAGGTTGGCACGAGCGATGTAGCCGCTGTCGAGCGTCAACCCGAAATGTCCGGCCAGACGCTGGAAGAAGAAATACTGATCGATATCGCCCTCTTGGCAGCCAAAGGCCGGGTGCAGATCGATCCGTTTCACGTCATGCAGCACAGCCTTCCAAGGCGAGAGATCCCCCTGAGCCTGCTCCTCGACGCGATCTGTCAGGCGCTGCCGAATCGGTTGCACGTCCCACCACTGGAGGGGCAGGACGAGGAGCAGGATCGGCATCACCTGAGGCGGTCCGAACCGCTTGAGTACCGTTGCCAGCGCAACGAAGGTCAGCAGATAGAACACCGGCCAGAAAAAACGCCCGCCGGCGCGGAAGATCCCGGTCGCCCAGGCCAGCATGTCCGGCAATGGAAGTTCGAGAAGCAGATGCGTCCCCAGATAGACGCGATTCGAAACGGCGTAGAGCGTGCAGGCAAGTGCACAGAGCATGAGGCCCGGATAGCGGTTCCGGATCATCGGCCAGTCGATCGAGCCGCGATCGCGAATGAGTGCCGTGAATCCTATCGCGACGAGCAGCCATACGCCCGCGCCAAGATAGTTGAAACCCTCGTATTGTCCCCCGGTCGCATCCACGAAACATGGCGTCAGGCGACCGCCGCACAGAGGCGCGAGCAGATTCATCGAGTAGAGCCCAAAGCCCTCGGCGCGCAAGCCGCTGCCCCCATAGCCGAAGACCGGCACGATGAATGCGAGCACGGCCAGGGTGATGAGCAGGCGACTCACTTGCTTTCCCCAGGAGCCTCCCGTACGCGCCTCATCGAACAGGAAGGCCAGGAAGATCCCAAAACAGATCGCCAGCCAATAGGGATGTACCAGCAAGCCGATCAGCGCAGTCGCGGCCAGCCACCAGGCCGAACGCGCACGCGGCCAGAGATCGCGTATACCCCTGAAATACAGGCCGAGCGCAAACAGGACGAGTCCGTGCGCCATCAAGGCCGAATGGCCCAGGCGCCAGGACAGGATCGGAGCCATCAAGGCCAGAGCCACCGCCGCCAGGGAGGCGAACCATTGGCGACAACCCAGGGAGCGAATCAGAAACACGCCCGCGAGTGCCTGCATCAGGATGACGAGCACATGCCAAAGACCGAAGTACTGGAAGTCTTCAGGCAGCCAGGGTGAAAGCAGCTTGAACGAGATCGCCAGCAACGGAATGCTGTCGGTAAAGGCGATGGAGACGCCCTCAGGTGCATTCAGACGATTGGTATGCAGCAGCGGAAAACGCCACTCGTCGTCACGATAGAACTGCCACCCGGAGAGATGTTGAGCAAAGTCTCCGGTTTCGAACAGATGCGCCCGCCCCGCCAGAAAGTCATGCGGAAACACGGACCAGGCCACCAGACTCGCGATCAGAATAGCGACTGAATAGGCGACTGCCGATGACCATTCGGTCACCGGGATCTTAGATGACATCCGTGACCTCGGGAATCTCAGTGATGGCCATCCGACACCCGACCATAAAGGCGTATCGTCTGCTCGACACAGGCTCCCCATGTGTAATGGGCGGCGCGCTTCAATCCCATTGCTCGCGCCTCGCGCCTCCAGGTGTCATCCTCGAGTCCGCGCTGCATGGCTTGACGCAAGGCGTCGATGTCGAGCGGATCGACCTGAAGCGCGACGCCTTGCACCAGCTCCGAAAGCGTTGGGCAGGTCGAGGTGACGAGTGGGACACCGCAGGCCATCGCCTCGAGCGGCGGCAGGCCGAAGCCTTCATAGAAGGACGGAAAGACGAAGAGGCGCGCGCCGGCGATGAGGCAGGGCAGGTCGGATTGGTCGACGTACTCCAGGTATCTGAGGGTTCCGCCGGATCGGGCCGCCTCGATGCGCTCATGGATGGCGGCGCTGTTCCAGCCGCGCGCACCGATCAGGAGCAGAGGGAAACGATGCTGCAATGCGACCGGCAAGCGAGCATGGGCCTCGATCAGTCCGGTGATGTTCTTGCGCGGTTCGATTGTCGCCACACAGAGACAATAGGCATCGGGCGTCAGACCATAGATACGCACACAGGAAGCGAGTTCGGTCGTTGAGCGGGGATGGAAGGATCTGCCGACACCCAGTGGGATCGCGCCGATGCGATCGGCCGGCCAGCCGCAGTGCTCGATGACCTCGCGCCGGATGGATTCGGAGTCGGTGATCAGGTACTGAGCACGCGCGAGCGTCCTGGGCCATTCATGCTCGAACAGAGCGCGGCGCTCGGCGGGATGGAATTGCGGGTAACGTATGACCGAAAGGTCATGGATGGTCGCCACGGCCGGACCCGAACAGGGGGGCAGGAAATAGTTGGGCGAATGATAGAGATGGTCGGAGAATCCACTGAGTCGCCGCCAGGCGAGCAGCGACCGCCACTGACGGTAGCCGGCCATGATGGGGGATATGGAGGCCAGTCGGGTGGCCAAAGCCATCGTCAAGGACGACCGGGACTCGCCGTCCGGGCCGGCAGTCAATGCCTCATCGTCGGGTGAGGGTGGTTCGACCCAGCGCCCGCCGCCCATGAAACGAGCCGAGGAGACCAGCGGATGTCCATTCAACCCCCTCGCCAGCTCATAGGCGTAGCGACCGATGCCGGTGAGGGGGTGGCGGATCGCATCGATATCGAGGATGAGCCTTATCCCCATCATTGACACATGAGCGCGATGGTCAAATCGATGAACATGATCTCGAAATCGGCGTCTTCCTGGCTTTCGATGCCGGCGAGAAAATCTCGCCCATAGTCGGCATCCATCGCACAGGGTTGTGTTTGCTGGACGCGCCTGAACTCTTCGAGAAAGGCTTGGGCTGCCGCGATCTTGGCGTCGAGTACCGCTTGATCCGCTGCCGCTGCATTGTAGGCGATGGTATAGGCCATCTCGGCCACCGAGATACGGCCTGAGTCCACTAACCCGGCCCAATAGCTGAGTCCGGCCGATTGAGGATCCCGCGCAAAGAGAGATCGGAACACCTGAGTGATCTTCTGCCCTGTCGTCAGCGGACCATAGAGCGCCTGGGATTCGGATGACTTGAAGAAGTCATCGACGAGGATCAGATAATTTCCACCCGTCATGTTCATCCAGTTCGAATAATAATCGAAACCGGCAGGTGCCGGCGGACGCCCGAAATAACCGGCATACATGACATAGACCTGCCTCGAATACTGAGACTGCCCCCCCTGAGAGGACGTAGTAGCCGATATCACGTTCGAATTGGCGCTCTGTCCCGCATCATTGTAGGCACGAACTCGATAGTAATAGGTCGTGCTTGGACTCAAGCCAGTCACAGCCTGACTCGTGATATTGCCGAGTGCCCCATCGTATAGTTTCGTCGTGAACGCGCTGCTCGTGGACAGCTCCAGCCAATAACCCGTCACACCTGTGACGCTGCTCCAATTGGCGGTGAACCCCGTGCCGGTGACATTCGTTGCGGCCAGTGCCACGGGTGCGGACGGGATGGTCGGCTCGGTCGAACCCCCGGTTCTATAGGCGGCGACGACGTCCTGGGTCTGACGCAGCAGACGCGCGTTGTCGCCATGGATGGCATGACCGGCGGCAACGCCCTGGTAGGTCTTGAGCGGCGTGGAGAACAACGGCGCTTCCGTGTAAGAGCTGCCATAGCCATCGTCATCATAGGCCATGATGGTGTGATATTTGACGCCATTGGTTCCAGTGAAGTACCAGCCGGCCGAATACTGATTGTCGAGGTTGGGGTTCGGCCCGGGATCCGATGCCTGATATTTTGAATGATGGGCGCCGAGATTGTGACCGACCTCATGCGTCAGGGTATGGTCGATCGCGACGGCGCGGATGGCATTGACGGTGTGGGCATAATTGGCGTGACCGGACCAGTCCATAAGCATATAGCCTATTCCGACATAGCCATAGGCCGAACCATGATCGACGAGCATCGACACCAGATCGGCGCCATAGGTGTTGCGGGCTGTGGCGACGGCGGCGAAGGGTCCGGTCCCAGCCTGCAGTGCATTCAGATCGGCAGAGAGCGGCGTCGTTGTGCTCGACTGGGTGGTGTAGGCGACCGACATCGAATGCACGAGCCGGAAGGTGATGTCAACGCCGCTGTTCTGCATCGCCTGGTTCATGCGATTGACGACATCCTGCGAGAAGGCCGTCATGCCGCCGTTGGAGGCGACCCAGGAGGTGGCTGTGGTGTCATAGACGAGCATGATGTCGATGGTGGCGGCTTGGACGGCACGCGCCCAAGGCAGAATCGAAAAGACCAGGAATATGAATGCCGCTAGGCGAAAACCGCCGAATCTTCTTCTGGAAGGATCCATGACGAACCTCTTGCGCTGAGTGCTCGATGAAAGACCTGTGGGACCCATGACCGGCGATCAATCCGGCGGTGGGATGATCGGAGACGAATGGATGACGGGAGGGCGGTTGCGCGGATCATATTCAGTGACCCGTCCGACACCGGTCTCGGTATCGCCCACGACCCGATATAGATAGGGCGAATGGGGGTCGCTGAAGGTCATCAGATAACTCTCGGGAGTGAGCGTCATGGAGAAGGTCGACAGATCGCTGTCCGAGACGCGCCCATTGATGGAGAGCGTGTCCGGTGTCGGGCGCGACTCGGACGTGACAAGGATCTCGACATAGGCGTCGGGGAAGAATTCGAGCGCCAGGGTCTTGGGCGTCGGCGCCTCGGACGCGCGCTGCCGACTGGAAGCACCGGTGGCCGGATCGAGCAGATCGGTTTGGAGGATCACAGCGCCGGCGCGGACCATGAAGCCGGAGGAATCGGCCTTGACCGCCGACTGGGCCTCACGAGCCGCGGCAACCTGCTCGGTGCTCGCGCGCAGGATCTGTGACACGGGAGCACCCTCCCCGCTCGCCGCAAGCGCAACAAGGGCGGATGGCGCAAACAACAGGCCGCTGAGCAACACTTTCCGGAACATGCTATCCACCTCTTCGTTTCGCATCGCCTGTAACTGAGTACGCATCCGCCGAATCCCGGCGGACTCGACTCAGTCTATAGCACGAGTCGGCAAATAGACTTGGCTTTCGACGCAAATGTTGACGCAGGTCACGTCGGAGAGGAACCTCACTCCTCCCGGAAGGCCTGCGCCACGCGATCGGTGAGCGGACGGATGAGATAGTCGAAGAAGGTGCGCTCGCCGGTCTTGATCATGGCATCGACCGGCATCCCGGCCTGGAGCACGCGCCCCTCGAGCTTGGCTACGCCCTCGGGTGTGACCTCGATGCGGGCGAGGTAATAAGGCTGGTTGGTGGCCTGATCGACGAGCCGGTCGGCCGAGACGGTCAGAACGCGCCCTGGAATGACAGGTGTGGTGCGGGCATTGAAAGCGCTCATGTGCAGATCGGCTTCCAGTCCGGGCGCGATGCGGTCGATGTCGATGGGCTGGACGCGGGCCTCGATGATGAGCGACTCGCCCTCGGGAACGACGTCGAGGATGTGATCACCGGGACGGATGACGCCGCCGACGGTGTGCACGCTGGTGCCGACCACGGCGCCGGCGGCCGGTGATCTGACGACGGTACGCTCGACGGTCTTGCCGAGTGCGCGCATGCGTTCGCGCAGGTCGGCGAGCTTGGTCTCGACGTCGCGCAGTTCGGTGACGACCTCGCTGGTGAACTTGCGCTTGAGCTGGGCGATCTGGATCTCGGTCTCGCCGATCTGGATGCGCGCGGCGGCGATGTCGGATTGGTGCTGGGCGCGCTCACCTTCGAGTTCCGCTGACAGACGTTCGTATTCGCGCAGGGTGCGTTTGTCGCCAAGTCCCTTGTCGAAGAGCTTGACCATGCCGTCGATCTCTTCCTGATAGAGATCGATACGCTTGGTCTTGGTCAGGATCAGGGCTTCGAGACCACGGATCTGCTCCTGGAGCTGGTCGCGACGCTGTTCGAGCACCTGGCGCTCGCCGTTGAGCGACTTGCGGCGGGCCTGGAAGACCCGCTGCTCGCCGGTGATGGCCTCGGCGATGCGCGGGTCGTCCTGGGCGGCAAGGAGTTCCTCAGCGAAGGATATCTCGGTGAGATCGTCGCGCTCGGCGATCAGACGCGCCTCCTGGGCGCGCAGAGACAGGAACTGGCCGCGGGCGATCTCGAGCTGGGCGCCGGCCTCGGTGTCGTCGAGCCGGACCAGCACGTCGCCCTCGGCCACGCGGTCGCCCTCGCGCACCAGGATCTCGCTGACGATACCGCCATCGAGATGACGCACGGTCTTGCGCGCCGACTCGACCGCGACCACGCCTGGAGCCACGGCGGCGCCGTCGAGGGGGGCGAGCAGCGCCCAGGTGGTGAAGCCGCCGAGCGCGATCAGCAGGACGAGCAGGCCAATGAGGCGCTCGGGCTTGTCGCTGATAGGGATGGGGGAGGAGTCCTCGGTCGCGCCGAGATGACGGGGAGTGACTGTGATGTCCATGATGGTTCAACCGGCGGCTTGAGCGGGGAGCGTACCCGTGGCGGCGGGGCGCGGAACGGCGGTCGGGCGGGCGAACTGGGCCAGCACCTGATCACGCGGACCGAACATCTCGGTCTGTCCCTCGCGCATCACCAGGATCTTGTCGACCGAGCCGAGGATGCTGGGTCTGTGGGTGATGATGACGACGGTCGTGCCTTCCGCCTTGAGTTGGGCGATGGCCTTGACCAGCGCCGATTCGCCCTGCTCGTCGAGGTTGGAGTTGGGTTCGTCGAGCACGACCAGGACCGGATTGCCGTACATGGCGCGCGCCAGACCGATACGCTGGCGCTGGCCGCCCGAGAGCACGGCGCCGGCATCGCCGATCGGGGTGTCGTAGCCCTTGGGCAGACGCAGGATCATCTCGTGGACCTGCGCACGCTGGGCGGCGGCGACCACCTTTTCAGGATCGATCTCGCCGAAGCGGGCGATGTTCTCGCTCACGGTGCCGTCGAAGAGCTCGATGTCCTGCGGCAGATAGCCGATGTAGGGACCGAGTTCGTCGCGGTTCCAGTGGCCGATGTCGGCCCCGCTCAGACGCACCTTGCCGGCGGCCACCGGCCAGACGCCGAGCAGCACGCGCGCCAGACTCGACTTGCCGGCGGCGCTCGGGCCGATGACGCCGATGACCTCGCCGGGGGCGATCTCGAACTGCACGCCGCGCAGCACCGGCAGGTTCGATCCGGGCGGGGCGGCCAGTACGCCCTCGAGCGTGACCCGGCCGTCGGGCGCTGGCAGGCTCATGTAGCGCGGACGCTCCGGGATGGCGTGCAACAGATCGTGCAGACGCTTGTAGGCCGAGCGCGAGGCGAGGAAGCCCTTCCAGCCGCCGATGAGCTGATCGATCGGCGCCAGGGCGCGGCCCATGATGATGGAACCGGCGATCATGACGCCCGCGGTGAACTGCTGCTGGATGACCAGATAGGCGCCCAGACCCAGGATCAGCGACTGGAGCGTGATGCGCAGCACCTTACTGGCATTGGAGAGCATGGCGGCGCGGTCGCTGGCCAGGGCCTGGAGCCTGAGCACCTCGCGATGGCGCTCGAACCAGCGCTGGTGCACGCGCGGCAGCATGCCCATGGCTTCCAGGGCCTCGGCATTGCGCAGGTTGCCGCCGAGATAACTGCGCGCGCCGATGGCCAGACCATTGGCCTTGCCGAGCGGCTGGCGGGTGACGATCTCGTTGGCGAGCGCGAGCGCGAACAGGATGACTGAGCCGACGATGGCGAACCAGCCGAGCCAGGGATGCATGAGGAAGAGCACGGCGATGTAGACCGGCATCCAGGGCACGTCGAAGAAGGCGAAGAGCCCGTTTCCGGTCAGGAACTGGCGCAGGTTTGTGAGATCCTCGATCGGCTGGGCGCCGGCGCCGCGACCGTCGCGCAGCTTGGCGTCGAACATGGCGCCGAACAGACGCGGATTGAGCTGCATATCGAGCCGGGCGCTGACACGCACCAGGATGCGCGAGCGCAGCAGTTCCAGCAGGCCCATGACGGCGAACAGCCCGACCACCAGGATGGTCAGCATGATGAGGGTCGACTCGCTGCTGCTGGCCAGGACGCGGTCGTAGACCTGGAGCATGTAGATCGCCGGGGTCAGCATCAGCAGGTTGATGAAGAGACTGAAGAAGCCGGCGAAGAGGAAGGAATTGCGACTGGCCTTGAGGGCCGCACGCAATTCGTCGTCTGGACGATGGTTGGGTTTCACGGATGGGCCTGCAGATGAGATTCGGTGGTCGGTACCAGGGATGTGACCCGAAGGGTCCGGCGCGTCCGGTCTTGGAACCTGGACGGCCGGAACCGACCCTCGTCGCGATCACGCGAAACGTGCGTCTTTGGTACCTGGAAAGATGCCCGATTATAGCTCAGCCCAAGACCGATGCGCCAATGGGTTGGATGGCGCTCCGTCGCCGCTCAAGGACTGCCCCAGTCGAATTTCAGGACGTCCTGATCCTCCAGCGAGAAGGAGGCCGGCGTCCTGGCGGTGGTCTGAGCGGCGTTCGCCCGGAGGTCGGCCAACCGTCCGAGCAGACCGATATGTTGCATCGCGAGCAACTGGCAGTAGGCCAGGGGCAGGCCCCCAACGCGGCGCAGTTCGAGGAAGTGCTCGTCGGACGCGTGGTTGAGCGCAGACTCGTCGATCTGGAACAGACCCTGGATCCGGCGCTCGTTCTCACCGGCCTTGAGCTGGATCGGCCAGGGGCGGATCAGTTCCAATCGTGCCAGCGTGTCGCAGACCAGGGTGGTCTGTTCACGGTTACGCTCGACCTGCTGTAGAAAATCCAGCACCTGCTTCAGGCTCTCGGCCGGCTCTCCGGCGGCATCGAAGAAGGGTTCGCCCTGCCCCGCTTCCGTCAACAGACCGCTGTCCTCGTCCAGACAGAGTACCCGGTCGCCGTTCTCGGTACGCGCCAGCGCGAAGGGATGGCCGCGCAGGGCCGATGGGATATAGGCGCCGATCCAGCGGCCATCGGGGGCGACGAAAAGGTTGGTGGTTGGTTCGAGACCGAGCACGGCCACCGGGACGTAGCGCTCGTTCTGCCGGACGAAGGCGATCGGCAGCGACATGGCCGCCTTGGGCAGTTCGGCCGCGACGAGCGGCGCCAGCGCCGTGCGCGCGGCGAAGGCGTAGGAGTCGAAGCGTTTCCAGCCCTTGTCGGCATGACGTTCGCGGGAGATGGGGACGATGTTTGGCATGATGTCGATCGGTGATAGGGTTTGTTTCGCGAATTCGTATTATAAATTCTGATACAGCCGCAATGTACGCTTGACACAGAGATCCCATGTGTAGCCGCGTGCGCGCTGAAGACCAAGCTCAGCCGCTTGCAGACGCCAGGTTTCATCCTCGAGACCACGCTGCAAAGCCATGGTCAGGGCATTGGTATCGTACGGATCGATTTGCAAGGCGACCCCCGAAGTCAATTCACTCGAAGTCGGAATCTTTGATGTCACCACGGGTATTCCGCTCGCCATTGCCTCCATCAATGGCAAGCCGAATCCCTCATAAAGCGATGGAAATACGAAAAGACGAGCCCCAGCAAAAATCAATGGAAGATCCGACTGAGGCACATAGTCGAGATAAAGCAGATTACCATGCCGCTGCTCATCGGCAATGCGCGCATGGACATCATCGCTATTCCAACCACGCTCCCCCACCAACACCAAGGGGTAGCGCTGACGCAGGGGCGGCAAAAGTGCGACGTAAGCATTGATCAAGCGCCCAATATTCTTACGCGGCTCGATGGTTGCCACGCATAGACAATAAGAACCGGGGGTCAAACCATAATGACGCAAACGAGATGACAACTCGGTAGATTTACGGGGGTGAAAAATACCATCGACGCCTAACGGAATCGCTGCGATACGTTCGGCAGGCCACCCGAAATAATCGATGATCTCTTGGCGGACTGCATTGGAGTCCGTGATCAGATGTGTAGCTCGTGCAAGCGTTCGAGGCAGCTCGGCTTCCATCAGGGCTACACGCGCCGGCGGATGCCAGCCAGGATCACGAAAAGTCGATATATCATGGATTGTGGCAATGGACTTACCTCCAAAAGGAGGCAAGAAATAGTTTGGCGAATGATAGAGGTGATCCTGAAACTTCCGAAGTTTCCACCAATATAATACCGGACTCAAGCGGCGATATAGATGCACGGCCCAACGACGCTGGGCCAGAAATGAACGAGATCGGAGGACAAAGGAAAGGGGAGACCTGCTATCCTCCAACCCATCGAGATCTACGGCACTCGGCAACGATATCCAACGCCCCAAGCAGAAGTAACGTATCGAGATATCTGGCGACTGAGCTGGAAGTCGTCTAGCCAGCTCCAGCGTGTAACGACCGATCCCGGTCAAAGGCGGACGAAGAGCGTCTGCCGCAAGAATGATCTTCACCTGAAGCTTCTCACCCTATGACATGAAATGTCATGTAACAGTCGGTAGGCTTGACGAGCAAGCTACTCGTGGTGGTCGAACGCCTTGAAGCCATGACGCTCGACCAGCTCGTCGCGCTCGGTGGCCTTGAGATCCTCGCGCACCATCTCGCGCACCAGTTCCTCGAAACTGGTCCGGGGCACCCAGCCGAGTTTCTCCTTCGCCTTGCGCGGGTCGCCGAGCAGAGTCTCGACCTCGGTCGGGCGGAAGTAGCGCGGATCGACGCGGACGATGACGCGACCCTGATCGTCGGTGCCGGTCTCGTCGACGCCCTGCCCCGCCCAGCTGATGCTCATCCCGAGTTCGCGCGCGGCGGCCTCGACGAAGTCACGCACGCTGTACTGGACACCGGTGGCGATGACGAAGTCTTCGGGCTGCTCCTGCTGGAGCATCAGCCATTGCATCTCGACATAGTCGCGCGCATGTCCCCAGTCGCGCTTGGCATCCAGGTTGCCCAGATAGAGACAGTCCTGCAAGCCCAGCTTGATGCGCGCGAGCGCACGGGTGATCTTGCGCGTGACGAAGGTCTCGCCACGAACGGGACTCTCGTGATTGAACAGGATGCCGTTGCAGGCATAGATCCCATAGGCTTCGCGGTAGTTGACCGTGATCCAGTAGGCATAGAGCTTGGCCACGGCATAGGGCGAGCGCGGATAGAAGGGCGTGGTCTCACTCTGGGGGACTTCCTGGACCAGACCATACAGCTCCGAGGTCGAGGCCTGATAGAAGCGGGTCTTCTTCTCCAGCCCCAGGATGCGGATCGCCTCCAGGATGCGCAATGCACCGAGCGCATCTGAATTGGCCGTATATTCCGGCTCCTCGAAGGAGACGGCGACATGGCTCTGGGCGGCGAGGTTGTAGATCTCGTCGGGCTGGGTCTGCTGGATGATGCGGATCAGGCTGCTGGAGTCGGTCAGATCGCCGTGATGCAGCACGAAGCGCTGGTCGGGCTCGTGCGGATCCTGATAGAGATGATCGATACGATCGGTGTTGAACAGCGAGGTCCGGCGCTTGAGGCCGTGCACCATGTAGCCCTTGTTCAGCAGGAACTCAGCCAGATAGGCTCCGTCCTGACCGGTGACGCCTGTGATGAGTGCGACTTTGCGTTGAGACATGATCGAAGCGAGTCCTCAAGAATCGGTACGCGAAAGATGTTCCAGTTCGGACTGAGTCATTTCCTGGATGAGTTCGGTGAATGAGGTCCGGGGCGACCAGCCGAGCACGCGCTGGGCCTTGCTCGCGTCGCCGACCAGATGCAGCGGCTCGGCCGGACGCAGGAAGTGGCGGTCGAAACGAACATAGTCGGTCCAGCCGAGTTCGACGGCAGCAAAGGCGGTCTCGATGACGTCCTGCACCCGATGCAGAATGCCGGTCGCGAAGACATAATCGTCGGGCGTATCGTGATTCAGTGCCATCCACATGCCACGCACATAGTCGCGCGCATGGCCCCAGTCACGCTGGGCGCTGGTGTCGCCGAGTACCAGTTCACGCTGACGCCCGAGCTTGATGGCGGCGGCGGCATGACAGATCTTGCGGGTAACGAAGTTCTCGCCGCGCCGGCTGGATTCGTGGTTGTAGAGGATGCCGTTGACCGCGAACAACCCATGACTCTCGCGATAGACCCGGACCATCTGGGTCGCGAACGCCTTGGCGCAACCATAGGGGTTGATGGGCGCGAGCGGCGTGTCCTCGTTCTGCGGGCTGGCGACCGGGCGGCCGAAGATCTCGCTGGAGGTGGCGTGGAAAAAGCGCGGCGGCTCGGGCAGGTCGCGCAGGATCTCCAGCAGACGCAACGTGCCCATGGCGGTGAACTCGCAGGTAGTCTCCGGGATCTCGAAGCTCAGACCCACATGGCTCTGACCTGCCAGATGATAGAGTTCGGCCGGCTGGACGCGATTGAGCACACGGCGCAGCGTGGTCGGATCGTCGAGATCGGCATAGTGCAGAAAAAGGCTCTTGTTGTAGACCTCCGGGTCGGCATAGAGATGCGCGAGCCGACTGCGCTCCAGCGTACTGGTTCGCCGCACGGAGCCATGGACCTCGTAACCCTGTTCGAGCAGCAGTTCGGCCAGATAGGAACCGTCCTGCCCCGTGATGCCGGTGATGAAAGCCTTGTTGTTCAAGTCGACCTCGCGAATGGGCGCCCTTGGGTAGAGGATATCAGGCGGGGATTGTCGCGCGATTCGGCCCCTTTGGGCAAAGTTTGATGCTCGCGCCCGAACGGCGCGCCTCTCAGAGCGACGTCGCCTCGCAAAAGGCATCCCAGTATTCCAGGGCGATGGCCCGGCTGTCGGCGAAGTGCGCGGCACCGAGCAGCCCGAGTATATATAGCCATTCGCTCTGATATCCGGACAGCTCCATCGGTTTACCCGCGTGATCAAAGGGCCGGCGATGATTTCACATCAGATGGCTATAACCGATTGCGCATCGGAAGGTGTGGGGCCGATGATAGCGACACCCTGGAGGTTCGAGCCGAGACGGCCGCTCCGATACTGTGGTTTCGGCGCGCCTCCGATCGATCCAGCCTCGACGATTATAAGGACAGGACTCTACATGCAAACCCTTTTAGTCACGGGCGGTGCCGGCTTCATCGGCGGCAACTTCGTCCATCATATCCTTGAACGGGCCGATGTCCGGGTGGTCAATCTAGACCGGCTGACCTATGCCGGCAACCTCGACACACTCGCCAGTCTGGCCAGCGATCCGCGCCACGTCTTCGTCCAGGGCGACATCGCCGACGCCGAACTAGTCGGGCGTCTGCTGCGTGAGTATGAAGTCGACGCGGTGGTCAACTTCGCCGCCGAGAGTCATGTCGACCGCTCGATCGACGGGCCGGCTGAGTTCATCCAGACCAACGTCGTCGGCACCTTCAACCTGCTCGACCGTGCGCGCGATTACTGGTCCGGACTCGGTCCGGCGGCGCGCGCGGCCTTCCGCTTCCTGCACGTCTCGACCGACGAGGTCTATGGCTCGCTCGGGCCGAGCGGACTCTTCACCGAGACCACGCCCTACGCACCCAACTCGCCCTATTCGGCCTCCAAAGCCGCTTCGGATCATCTGGTGCGCGCCTGGTTCCACACCTACGGGCTGCCGGTGCTCACCACCAACTGCTCCAACAACTACGGCCCCTATCAGTTCCCCGAGAAGCTGATCCCGCTGATGATCCTCAAGGCCCAGGCCGGCGAGCCGCTGCCGATCTACGGCGATGGCGGCAACGTGCGCGACTGGCTGTTCGTGCTCGACCACTGCCGCGCCATCGCGCGCGTGCTGGACGCCGGCACGCCGGGCGAGGTCTACAACGTCGGCGGCAACAGCGAGCGGACCAATCTCCAGGTCGTCGATACGCTCTGCGCCCTGCTCGACGAACGCCTGCCCGATTCGCCGCATCGTCCGCACAGCAGGCTCAAGACCTTCGTCGCCGACCGCCCCGGACACGACCGCCGCTATGCCATCGACGCCAGCAAGCTCAAGCGCGAGCTGGGCTGGGAGCCGACCGAGACCTTCGAGTCCGGGATGCGGCGCACGGTCGACTGGTATCTGGACAACCCCGAGTGGTGTCGGCGCGTGATGGACGGCAGTTATCGCGGCGAGCGCCTGGGTTCGGGCATGGGAGGCGTTTGAGATGACACGCAAGGGCATCATTCTGGCCGGTGGTTCCGGCACCCGGCTCTATCCGCTGACCCGCTCGATCAGCAAGCAACTGCTGCCGATCTACGACAAGCCGATGATCTACTATCCGCTCTCCACGCTGATGCTGGCGGGGATGCGCGAGATCCTGATCATCACCACGCCGCATGACGCGCCGTTGTTCCAGGCGCTGCTCGGCGACGGGTCGCAGTGGGGCCTGTCCCTCAGCTATGCCGTCCAGCCCGAACCGAATGGACTGGCGCAGGCGTTCCTGATCGGTCGCGCGTTCCTGGCCGGTGCGCCCTCCTGTCTGGTTCTGGGCGACAACATCTTCTATGGTCACGGACTGGTCGATCAGCTCAAGGAGGCCAATGCGCGTCAGACCGGCGCCACCGTATTCGGCTATTACGTCTCCGATCCCGAGCGCTATGGCGTGGCCGAGTTCGACGACTCGGGCCGGGTGCTCGGCATCGAAGAAAAGCCCAGGACGCCCAAGTCGAACTGGGCCGTGACCGGAATCTATTTCTACGATGGACGCGCCCCGGATCTGGCGGCCGAACTCAAGCCCTCGCCGCGCGGAGAATTGGAGATCACCGATCTCAACAACCGTTATCTCAGTGAGGGCGCACTGTCACTGACCCGCATCGGGCGCGGCACCGCCTGGCTCGACACCGGCACCCACGCCTCGCTGATGGAGGCCGGCCAGTTCATCGAGACCATCGAGAAGCGCCAGGGTCTCAAGATCTGCTGTCCCGAGGAGATCGCTTATTTCAACGGCTGGATCGATGCCGAGCGACTGCGCGCCATGGGCGAGGAGCTGAGCAAGAACGGCTATGGCCAGTATCTGCTGAGTCTGTTGCAGCGGGGGCGCGTCTGATGAAGGTGATCGAAACGGCCATCCCCGGCGTACTCATCCTGGAGCCGAAAGTCTGGGGCGACGAGCGCGGCTATTTCCTGGAGACCTATCGCGCCAACCAGTACGCCGAACTCGGCATCCCGGCGTCGCTGGTCCAGGACAACCAGTCCTTCTCGCGCCGGGGCGTGCTGCGCGGGCTGCACGTCCAGCATCCGCGCGCTCAGGGCAAGCTGGTGCAGGTGCTGGCCGGCGAGGTATTCGACGTGGCCGTGGATATCCGGCGCGGCTCGCCCCACTTCGGACATTGGGTGGGCGTGACGCTCTCAGGCGAGAACAAGCGCCAGTTCTGGGTTCCGCCCGGTTTCGCCCACGGCTTTCTCGTCACGGGCGAGAATGCACTATTCGTCTATAAGAACACCGACTATTACAGCCCGGAGACCGAGTTCAGCGTGCGCTGGGACGATCCCGACCTCGGCATCGACTGGCCGCTGGCCGGGATGACGCCCGAGTTGTCGGCCAAGGATCGCGACGCGGCCTGCTTGCGTGACATCCCGCTCGATCGTCTCCCCGGCCTGGAGGATTACCCATGACCACCAAGACCCCGGCCGGCCACCGGCCCAAACTGCTCCTGATCGGCGCCAACGGCCAGGTCGGCTGGGAACTGCGCCGCACGCTCGCCAGCGTCGGTGAGGTGATCGCCGCCTCGCTGGAGGGTGAATATGGCCCGACCATCGATCTGATGGACGCCAAAGCGCTGGCCCGTCTGATCGAGGACAGCCGGCCGGATGCCCTGATCAACGCGGCGGCTTACACCGCCGTCGACAAGGCCGAGAGCGATCGCGCGACCGCCCAGCGTCTCAATGCCGACGCGGTCGGCGAGATGGGCGCTCTGCTGGCCGAGCGCGGCACGCCGATCATCCATTACTCAACCGACTTCGTCTTCTCCGGCGGTCTGGGCCGCACCTATACCGAGGACGACAGCCCCGACCCGCTCAACGTCTATGGCGAGACCAAGCTCGGCGGCGAACGCGCCCTGCTCGACTCGGGTGCGCGTGCCCTGATCTTCCGCACCAGTTGGGTCTATGGCGCGCGCGGGGCGAATTTCCTGCTGACCATGCGCAAACTCTTCCGCGAGCGCGAGGAACTGCGGGTGGTCGACGACCAGATCGGCTCGCCGACCTGGAGCCGGATGCTCGCGGAGATCACGGCCCAGGTGCTCCATCGCGTGCTGCGCGGCGACCTGGATCTGGACAAGGTCGGCGGACTCTACCACCTGACCGGCAGCGGTCAGGTCAGTTGGTACGGCTTCGCCAGCGCTATCCTGGAGGCCAGTGGCGCCCGGACCAACCTCATCCCCATCCCGTCATCCGAATATCAGGCCCCGGCTAGGCGTCCGACCTTCTCGGTGCTCGACAACGGGCGCTTCCAGGAGACCTTCGGACTGGCGATGCCGGACTGGCGTCTGTCGCTGGCGCAGTGTCTCGAAGAACTCTAGACGCCGCCACCTCCGGTCCAGTACTTCTTCTCACAGCGCGTGACGAACTCGACCGTGATGCGGTCGCGTCCTTCCTTCGCGGCGTCCTTCTCGATGATGCGCCGGATCATCGGCCGGATGATGGCCGGCGCCTCGCCGACGCGTTTCTGGGCGTCGGCACTCCAGATGAGGCCAAGCTTCTTGTTGGCCCAGCTCCCCACGGCCGGCGGCGGCACATCCTGGAAATCACGGATCGTCAGTCCGGGCGTGCCGCCGAAGGCGGCTTCGGCCAGGGTGTCGGACATCGACTGGCCGAACGACTGGGTGAAGACCGGAAAGGCCGGATCGTTCTCGAAGATCACCCGTTTCAGTTCCAGTACCCGTTCGCCGCGCGCCTGTCTGGACTTGGCGTCCATATCGGGCGCGGCTTGGTCGATGTAACGGCACCAGGTTTCGACGACGGCATCGAACGCGGTGAAAAAGCGCTCCGGCTCCAGCGGCTTGAAGGTGCAGTGCAGCAGATGGGGCGAGGTCACGGACTCCAACAAGGGCAGCCGCTCGTCCGGCAGTTCCAAGGCCGCGCGGTGCGCGTGCGCAACGCGGGCGAACGGCTCCAGATCCAGGGTCGACGAACAGGGGGCCAGATCCAGCGTCAGCAGCGTGCGCTCGGGCGGCTGGCCGCCGACGTGCAACAGAAAGGCTGGGAGATCGTAGTCGACGCGCGGATAGGCGAAGATCACCAGACCCCAGCGCCCCAAGCGCAGCGAGTAGCGGCTGACCATCACCCGATCGAGCTTTTCGCCCTGATAGACGCGTGTATGGCTGAAGACCTGTTTGCCGTGGGTGCAGCGCCGGGCGCTGTACTCGGTGACATCGGTGAGATCCAGACGCTCCCCGAGCCGGTCGAAGAAGAGTCGCTCATGCCGCTCCCAGGGGGTTGGTTCCAGGACATCTCCCGCCTCGTTCATCTGTTCCATAGGGCCGCGTCTCCAAATTGTTTGGAACAGATCGACATGTGTGCCGGCACCACGCCCCCTCAAGCCCTGCGCTGACGGATGAAACGCTCCAGGAGCGCGCGCGTGGAGGGGTCGTGATCGGCTGTGACCTTACCGGCCTGAATCTCGGCGAGGATGACGTTGGCCAGTTGCTTGCCGAGTTCCACGCCCCACTGATCGAAGGAATTGACGCCCCAGATCACGCCTTGGGTGAAGATGCGATGCTCGTAGAGCGCGATCAGGGCGCCGAGCGTATGCGGCGTGAGACGCTCCATCAGCAGACTGTTGGTCGGGCGGTTGCCGGGGAAGGTGCGATGATGCGCGAGCATTTGCGCCCGCTCCTCGTCCAGGCCGGACGCGAGCAGTTCGCTCAGTGCCTCGTCATAGGTCCGACCGCGCATCAGCGCCTCGGTCTGGGCGAAGAAGTTGGCCATGAACTTGGGATGATGGTCGCCCAGCTCGTTGTGACTGTGCACGGCGCCGATGAAGTCGGCCGGGATGAGCTGCGTGCCCTGATGGATGAGCTGATAGAAGGCGTGCTGGCCATCGGTGCCCGGCTCGCCCCAGACCACAGGACCTGTGGTGTACTCGACCGCCGTGCCCTCGCGCGTCACGCCCTTGCCGTTGCTCTCCATGTCGCCCTGTTGCAGATAGGCCGGCAGATAGCGCAATGACTGATCATAGGGCAGGACGGCATGGGTGCGCGCCCCGGCAAAGTTGGCATACCAGACGCCGATCAGGCCCAGCAGCGCCGGCATGTTCTCCCTAAGCTCGGCGGTGCGGAAATGCTCGTCCATGGCGTGCGCGCCTTCCAGAAGCTCGGCGAAACGGTCGAAGCCGACGGCGAGCGCGATCGGCAGCCCGATCGCCGACCAGAGCGAATAGCGTCCGCCGACCCAGTCCCAGAAGCCGAACATATTGGCCGTGTCGATACCGAAGGCCGCGACCTTTTCGGCATTGGTCGAGACGGCGACGAAATGCCGCGCCACGGCGGAAGAGTCGCCGAGCGCGGTGAGCAGCCAGGCGCGGGCGCTGGCGGCGTTGGTCATGGTCTCCTGGGTGGTGAAGGTCTTGGACGCGACGATGAAGAGCGTGGTCGCCGGATTCAGTCCGCGCAGGGTCTCGACCAGATGGGTGCCGTCGACGTTGGAGACGAAGTGCACGCGCAGGCTTTCGCTCTGATAGGGCGCGAGTGCCGCACACACCATCTTCGGACCGAGATTGGAGCCGCCGATGCCGATGTTGACCACATCCGTGATGCGCTCGCCGGTGTAACCGCGCCAGTCGCCCGAACGCACGCGCCCGACGAAGGTCTCCATCCGCGCCAGCACGCCGTTGACCAGCGGCATCACGTCCTCACCCTCGACCTGGATCGGACGCTTGGAGCGGTTGCGCAGTGCGATGTGCAGCACGGCGCGGTCCTCGGTGTTGTTGATCGGCTCGCCCTCGAACATACGGCGAATCCAGCCCTTGAGATCGACCGCCTCGGCCAGCTCGATCAGCCGGTCCAGCGTCTCGCGGGTGATGAGATTCTTGGAATAATCGAGATGCAGTCCGGCGACGGTCAGACTCATGGCCGCCGCGCGCTTGGGGTCGGCATCGAACAGATCGCGCATCCGCTGCAGGCGCATCGCCTCCCAATGCTGTTGGAGTGCCTGCCACTGGGGTGTCTGGTTCACGAGCACGGGCGACATGACGGTTCGAGCCTCCTCAAATCCGGGATCACAGGATGGAGGCGCATTTGATCACATTCGCGCGTAATTCTCAGCTATCGCGCGATCGGACGGTCGGGGTCTGAGTCGGCGGCCTCGACACGCCCGGCTCCAGGCCGGAACGGCCGCTAGGCCGGCGGCTGGAAGCGCGTCAAACGGGCACGGGTCTCGTCGAGCTGGCGGCACAGCCGTCCGCTCTCCTCGCCGAGAAAGTCGATGAAAGCGTCGGCCACCACAGACAATTCCTTGCCCTTGGCATGGGCGACATACCACTGACGTTCCAGCGGGAAGCCCTGGACGTCGAGAATGGCCAGCTCCGAGGACTCGGCCTCCTGGGCCAGGGTATGGAGCGAGAGCACCGACAGGCCCAACTTACCGTAGATGGCGTGCTTGATCGCCTCGTTGCTGCCGAGTTCCATGCGCACACGCGGCTTGAGTCCGGCCTCGCCGAAGGTCTTGAGCACATAGTCGCGGATGCCCGAGCCCGGCTCGCGCATGATGAAATATTCCTCGGCCAGACGCTCGACCGGGATGTTGCGCTCCAGCGCCAGCGGATGCTCGCGGTGGGCGATGACATGGAGCGGATTGGGCGCGAAGGGCGTGGCGATCATCTCCAGGTCACGCTCGGGATTCTGACCCAGGATGTAGAGATCGTCCTTGTTGGCGATCAGGCGTTCCAGGACGCTGTCGCGGTTCGTGACCTTGAGCGCCACGTCGACCCCCTGATGGCGCTGACAGAAGCGCCCGAGCACCTCCGGGGCAAAATACTTGGCGGTCGTGATGACGCAGAGCTTGAGATAGCCGCGCTTCAGCCCCTTGAGATCGGCGACCTTCATCTCGAAGCGGTCGAGCACGCCGAAGATGTCCTTGACCGCCGTCTCCAGCTCGCGTCCGGTCTCGGTCAGATAGACCTGACGCCCGATCTGCTCGAACAGCGGCAACCCGATCACGTCGGTCAGGCGCTTGATCTGGGTCGAGACCGTCGGCTGGGTCAGATAGAGTTCGTCGGCGGCCTTGGTGAAACTCTTCAGGCGCGCGATGGCCTCGAACACCTGGAGCTGGCGCAGACTGACGTGACGGGCAAGATTCAGCATGGGATCGAACATGGCGGCTCACTGGGTCTGCGATCATAACGCTTGGAATCTGTCCCGTGGTGCACGGTCCCGGACCGATGGATCTGGCTCAATCGGGCCAGACCCGCCGGCCGGAACGGTAGTCGGCATCATAGGGTCGGTTCAACTCGGTTCTGGCTGGGGAAACCGGACGCTTGGCGGTGTGCCGGATGGCGGTTCGGGTTGCCGTCGGCTTGGTGCTTGTCCTGGGCTTGGCGGCCGGCGTCTCGGCGGTCGTCGCCTCCGGGCCGACATCGACCTGCGGATCAGTGTCTTGACTCATGTCCATGATCCTCACAGCTCGCGGCCTCGTCCACGGATGCCGAATTCACGGACCCGAAGAACGCATCGACCTGCTGGGCGAAGGCGGCGCGCTCCGGATCGATGTCCGTGGCCGGCGGCTCGGTGTGGATGGTGATGTTGACATAGGTGCGACCGAAGCTGATGTCGGGATAGACGCCGGTGGCCTCGCTCGCCTTGGCCACGGCCTCCAGAAAGTCGCGGGTGTGCGCGTAGTCGGCGAAATCGAGCCGACGTTCGAGACGCGGCGGACGGTCGCGGTGTTGCCAGGTGGTCGAGGTCGCGTTCATGGCTATCTCCAGGTGCTGTTGCTTCGTCTGGTCTGATCCAAACGCCCGATCCAGTCCTCCAGTTCACGGGCGTGGGTCAGTTCCTCGTCATGCAGGGCGGCGAAGAAGTCGCGTCCGGCGACATCGCCGATCAGGGCGCAATAGTTGGCAGCGTCGCGATAGAGGGCGACCGCGTACCATTCCAGCC
Organism: Allochromatium humboldtianum; assembly: GCF_013385175.1. Taxonomy (GTDB): domain Bacteria; phylum Pseudomonadota; class Gammaproteobacteria; order Chromatiales; family Chromatiaceae; genus Thermochromatium; species Thermochromatium humboldtianum. The sequence continues at coordinate 55,048 of NZ_JABZEO010000012.1, forward strand.
GACGGTCGGCCTCCAGCAGTTCGATCAGCGAGAATCCGGCCTGGACCGGCCTGAGCCGCGAGCCGTTGGGCATGGCGCCCAGCCGCAGCATCCGCGCGGTCAGGCGTTCGGCGTGCTCCTGCTCCTCGGCGGCCTCGCGCCGGAAGTGCGCGCCCACCTCGGCCAGTCCCCACAGATCCGCCAGTCCGGCATGGGTCAGGTATTGCTGGACGGCGCTCAGCTCATGGCTGAGCGCGCGACCCAGATAACCCAGGACTCTCGGATTGGCTGCCATGGGCTATCAGGAGCGACCATGCCCGCCGTCGGTGTCACCCGGCTTGACCGGCAGGATCGGCTCGACCTCGCGATGCGGGCGGGCGATGATGTGCGCGGCGACCAGACCGTCACCGACGCGCTCGCAGGCATCGGCCCCGGCGCGCACCGCCGCGTTCACCGCGCCGGTCTCGCCGCGCACCAGTACGGTCACATAGCCGCCGCCGACGAACTCGCGTCCGATCAGACGCACCTCGGCGGCCTTGGTCATGGCGTCGGCCGCCTCGATGGCGGGCACCAGTCCACGGGTCTCGATCATTCCAAGCGCGATGCCATAGTTTTCGGAAGGCATGGTGGCTGACTCCTGGGTCTTAAAGTAGAGGATTGAGCGATTTCGATGTCGGGTCGGGTCGGGTCTTATGTCAGTACCGGCCTCAGGCCGCCGCCTTTCCGGGCAGTTGGCCGCCGGTCGGCAGGATCGGTTCGACCTCGCGATGCGGGCGGGCGATGATGTGGGCGGCGACCAGACCGTCACCGACGCGCTCGCAGGCATCGGCTCCGGCGCGCACCGCCGCGTTCACCGCGCCGGTCTCGCCGCGCACCAGCACGGTCACATAGCCGCCGCCGACGAACTCGCGTCCAATCAGACGCACCTCGGCGGCCTTGGTCATGGCATCGGCCGCCTCGATGGCGGGCACCAGGCCGCGCGTTTCGATCATGCCCAGGGCGATCCCGTAGTATTCGTCAGCCATCTCGTGTTACTCCTCTGTTGACAAGTGTGGGTCTGTGTTTCGGTGTCGTAAGCTGTGTTCGTGGAGTCGATCCTGTCAGACGCTATCGGTCGGTTCGGGCTCGTCCCAGCGGTCGATGATGCCGCCGATGCTCAGGTCGGTGAGTATCTGAGTGCCGACCGCGACCCGGGCCGCCGAGCCGCTGATGGTGAAGACCCAGTTGCCCGGATGAGCGCCGACCGTGTCGACCGCCACCGCCCGTGCGCCCTTGGCGTCGCGCAACACCCGCAGCGATACGGACTGGAGTCCGGGGACGCGGCGCGTGCAGACCAGCGAGCGTTCCACCTGCATGATGTCCATGCTCAGTCCTCCGGCCAGTGGTCGATGATGCCGACGATGGTCAGATCACTCGGGTAATCCTTGTGGCCGGCGGCCTCGCGTGCCGCCGAGCTGCCGACGCAGAGCACCCAGTCGCCGGGGGTGCAACCCACGGCATCGACCGCGACCAGCCGGCTCTTGCCGTCGAGCACCACCTGGAGATGACGGTGCTCCAGTCCGGGGATGCGGTTGGTCGCGACCAGCGGCTTTTCGACGCGGCAGATCTTCATGCCGTCCTCCCGCCGAGCAGTGAGCCGCCGACCGGCTCCAGTCGTCCGTTGCCCTGGCTGTCGCGCACCGTCCAATAGGTATGGAGCAGACCGTGTTCGGCCAGATCCGGATAGCGCTGGGCGATGGCCTCGGCGAGGCGTTCGCAACGCTCGATCGCCCGCTCGCGCGCCCCCGGCACCTGTCCCGAATACTCGAAGCGCAGGACGATCGGCACCGGCAGTCCGTGCTCGACGTTGAGCTGCTTGAAGATCTTGATGCCGACGTCCAGGTTGCAGGCGCCCTCTTCCAGGGTGCGCAGAAAGCTGAAATAGGTCAGGTTGCGCAGATGGATCTCGGCGAAATCCATCCCGACCCCGATGAAACGCTCTTCGTGTCCGATGTCGGTGTAGTGGCCGTTGTGATAGTCACGCACATAGTCGAGCTGCGAGATGTTGTGCTCGATCAGACGCGCGATCAGGCGCTGCATCCCAGGCGCGGGCGCCAGACCGCCGCCGCTCGGGTTGGCCACGCGCTCGCGGATCAGGGCGCGCGCCGCCTCGGGGTCGAGCCGCGCGGTCTCGCGATGGAGCGCGCCGGCATCGACAAAACGGTCCAGATCGGCATCGCCGCGGGCGTCGGGCAGGTGCAGACGCAAGCGGTCGGTGTCGGTGTCGATGCCGATGAGCAGGCCCTCGATCGAGGCGCCGCAGCAGTAGCTGTTCTCGACGGCCTCGCGGAAGGCGCGCAGACGCTCGCGTCCGGCGGCGGCGGCCTGGCGGGTGTCGCTGCCGTGGGCCGCGCAGCCGTGGTGCTCGGGGTCGCGGCTGCTGTAGTGATAGACGACGACCTTCAGATAGCGGGTCGGGGCGTCGGCGGTGTTGGGCACGCCCTCGCGGAAGCGTCCGAGTTCCACCGCCGACCAGCGCCCGAGCGCCTCCTCGACGTCGAAGAGTGCACCGGCGTTGGCGCGCCGCTGGACGGCGCCCATCGGCAACCGCAACACATAGCGGATGGCATGGGCCAGACGTCCGTCCGAGCAGGGCGTGACGTTCATGGCGTGGAAGCCGCAGTCGAGCAGGAAGCGGCGGAATTCATCGGACTGACCGCGATCGTCGAGCGGGTCGGTCGTGAAGTAGTCATCGCTCATGGCCCGCACGGTCTCGAAGGTGGCGTGCGCGAAGAGCGCGCGCCGGTCGAGTCCGGCGACCCAGGCGTCGGCCAGCAGCGATTCGGGCAGCTCGAAGCCGAGCGTCCGACGGGCCTCGGCCTGTGCCCAGTCCTCGAAACCGGCGTCCGGGACGCGGGCGGCGATGGACTTGAGCGTCGGCACGATGCGCGCGAAGGCGTCCTTGATCCGCTGCTCGTAGGCCCACAGCCGCTGGTTCTCGTCCAGACGGGTGAGCGGATGCGTCCCCGTCCGACCGATTCCGTCCAGCGATCCGGCGAACTCAGGCGCAACCTGAGTCGTGCTGACCGGAGCGGCGGGCGTGCTCGGCCAGGAGGCTGGACGGACGCGCCGGCGTGGCTGTGGCTTGGGCTTGATGCGCATGGCGATGACTCCTGATCCCGCTACCGTTCCTCAACCCCGAGCCCCGCCCGAGAGTGTGACCAGGGCGCCGCGCTCGGTGTTGCCGCTGCTGCCCGTCACGCGCGATTCGGACTGTGGCCGGTCGCGATCCTGAGCCTGGGCGTCGCGGAAGGCGCGGGCGCCGGCGAAGGCTCCCACGGGCGGGCCGCGTCGGGTCGGGTTGCGGCTGTGCGCCGACTTGCCCTCGGTGCCGGTGACACGCTCGTTGCGGCCCCAGTCGTCACCCGTGATGCGCAGTCCGCCGTCCAGACCTTCACCCGTGATACGGGGACGTGACGGTTCGGACTCAGCCGTGGTGTCCTCGATCGCGGCCGCAACAGGCATCGCGGTGGCCGGTCGGGGCGGCATCACGCTGCCGGGACGGGCCGGGCCGGTCTCGCGACGTTCCTCGGCACGGCGGGCGCGGAAGCCCTCGGTGCCCGTGACCCGGTTGCCGCCCATGTTGAAGGGGCCTGTGATGCGACTGTGCTCTTCATCGTAGTGGGTGCCGGTCACCGAGCGGCGTGCCTGCTGCGACTGGGCGGCACGCGCCGGGGTGTCGATGCTGAACTGGCCCCATTGACCGCCGCCGAGCGGCTGCGGGAAGTCGTCACTGCCCGGCAGGGCCGCGAACTCTTCGCTGCCGCAGGTGGCCAGGAGGTCGTCCTCGCCCAGATAGGGCGTGCCGGTCACGGGCTGGCAGGCACCCTTGACATCGCCGGTCATGGCGCCGCCGATCCCCGGCTGGATGCCGGTGAGACCGAAGCCGGGTGTGGAACGACCCAGCGGCATCCGCTCGGCGGTCCGGCGTGCCGTCTCCGGGCCGCAGTCGGCGGCGATCTGCTCGGCACCGAGATAGGTGGTGCCGGTGACGATCTCGCAGCGTCCGGTCTCGTTGCCGGTGACGCGCGCCGTTCCTGCAACCAGACTGCCTGTGACCGTCTGGCCACGCCAGGTGGTGTCGAGTCCGACCTTGAGCGTGCCGACCGGCTCGGGACGAGTCTTGCAGACGCTGTCGAAGTGCTCGAAGCCGAGATATTCGTTGCCCGTCACCCGCTGGCAGGCGCCCGATTCGACGCCGGTCAGGGTGTTGTTGCGTCCGATCAGCGATCCGGTCACGGTGCGCCCGCTGAGGGTCTGGGTCTGGCCGACCTTGGGCGGCGCGCCCTCGGGACCGGGCGCGGTGTAGGGCGTGCCGGTGAGCTGACGTCCGGCGCCGGTCTCGTCGCCCGTGACCTTGGTGCTGCGTCCGACCTGATCGCCGGTGACGGTCTGACCGCCGGTGGTGACGACACTGGCGCTCTCACGATTGGGCGCAGGCGTCGGCCCGATGCCGCAGAATTCCTGGAACACCTCGGCGCCCATGTATTCGGTGCCCGTGACCTGACGGCAGGCGCCGGCCTCGTCACCCGTGGTGCGCTGACTGCGCCCGACCTGGGTGCCGGTCAGGGTCTGGCCGGAGGCCGTGGTGCTGACGCCGACCTTGGACGGTGCGTCATTGGGCCGTGCGCCGTTGGAACGACGGGCGCGTCCCGTGGGTCGCGGACCGGATTCGCTGCACTTGCCGTGCTCGCAACGTTCCTCGCGGACGCGCTTGGCGATCTCTCGCGAACTGACCCCGGCCTTGCGTAGCAGATTGGTCGCCGCCGCCTGACTGGAGCGTCCGCTCACCGAGTCGACGCCGGTCTTGCCGCGTCCGGCCAGGGCGGCACGGCGCGCCATCGACAGCATCCGACCGCGCGAAGGAGCCTTGGCCAGGGTCGCGCCGCCACGCGGACGGCCATTGCGCTGGCGCTTGTCGTTGACTGGATTGGCGGTTGCACGCCGTTCGGTCGCCGGCTTGGGGGCGCCGGTCGCTTGAGCGCTGTCCGTGGTCACGGCGGCCTGGTCGTCGCGCCGGCGTTCCGAACGCGGCGCCTTCGGCTCCAGACCGGCGATGGCACGACGCCGGGCGATCGACGCCTCGCGGCCCACGAGCCCGCTCAGATCGGCCTGATCCGCCGGCGCCGGACGCGCATAGCCCGGACGTCCACGGGTGAGTTGATCGCGCCGTGCCATCGAGCGCTTGCGTCCTTCCGCCATGGTGACGGAACGCCGGTTGCGTTCGAGCTTCGGTTGACTGACACGCGGTGCCGGTGCGGCTTCCGAGGCGCTCAGACGCTCGCGGAGCGTCATGGGTGCCGGCTCGCTGGCCGGAGCACGCTTGGTGCGCCGCGTGTTCGATGCTGTGTTCGTGACCGATTCGGGGTTCGGTCGACCCGTTTTACCACCGTTGGCGATGGCGCGGCGTTTGGCGATGGAGGCCGCGCGCCCCGTCAACTGTCGTTCTTGATCAGCCATGTCCGTGCCTGCCTCTTCGTGGATCGCTGCTGACTGCTGTCCAGGCTCCGGGCCTGGGGCCGATGTCTGTCGTCTTCTGATCGGCTTCATGATGGGCATCGCTGTGCTCTGCCCATCCTACGAATCAAGCACGATCCTCGATGTCATCGGCCGGCCCGGAGCGCGCCCCTCGCCCTCGCGTCCGCCCTCAGCGGGCGCGGTGCACCAGGAAGGAATGTCCCTTGCTCTGGGCGTAGGTGTCGTAGCCGACCAGCCGGACGTGATGGTCCGGATAGCTGCGCCGGCAGGACTCGATCTCGGTCAGGATCACGTTCGGATCCTGTTCGCCGAAGAAGGGCATCTTCCACATCGGCCAGTAGTACTCGAAGGCGCGATCCGGATGCTCGTGCTCCAGCGAGGCGTTCCAGCCGTTGTCGAGGATGTAGAGGATCTGCTCCAGGATCTCCTCGCGGTTGAGCGGCGGCAGATAGGAAAAGGTCTCGTAGCGGCCGATGGTGGCGTGATCGCCCATGCTGCTCGCGGTGTTCATGATGTCGGGTTCCTCTCAAAGATGGACTGGGGACAGGGGTTCCGGGCTCAGGCCGCGTCGAGCTTGTCGACGACGTCGAACTCGAACTTGATCTCCTTCCAGGTCTCCATGGCGATGGCCAGCTCGGGGCTGTGACGCGCGGCATCGGAGAGGATCTCGCGGGCGTGCTTCTCGACCTCGACCCCTTCGTTGCGCGCCTTGACGCAGGCCTCGGTCGCCACGCGGTTGGCCGCGGCGCCGGCCGCGTTGCCCCAGGGATGACCCTGAGTGCCGCCGCCGAACTGGAGCACCGAGTCGTCGCCGAAGATCGTCACCAGCGCCGGGATGTGCCAGACATGGATACCGCCCGAGGCCACCGCCATCACGCCCGGCATCCCGCCCCAGTCCTGATCGAAGAACAGCCCGCGCGAGCGATCTTCGGGGATGAAGGATTCACGCAGTTGATCGACGAAACCGAGCGTCGACTGCCGATCGCCTTCCAGCTTGCCGACCACGGTGCCTGTGTGCAGATGGTCGCCGCCCGACAGGCGCAGACACTTGGCCAGCACGCGGAAATGGATGCCGTGCTTGGGATTGCGGTCGATGACCGCGTGCATGGCGCGGTGGATATGCAGCAGCATGCCGTTGTCGCGGCACCAGTTGGCCAGACTGGTGTTGGCCGTGAAACCGCCGGTGAGGAAGTCGTGCATGATGATGGGCGCGCCGCATTCCTTGGCGAACTCGGCCCGCTTGAACATCTCCTCGCAGGTCGGGGCGGTCACGTTCAGATAGTGACCCTTGCGCTCGCCGGTCTCTTCCTGCGCCTTGCGCACGGCCTCGGAGACGAACTCGAAGCGGTTCTGCCAGCGCATGAAGGGCTGGGAGTTGACGTTCTCGTCATCCTTGGTGAAGTCCAGACCGCCGCGCAGCATCTCGTAGACGGCGCGGCCATAGTTCTTGGCCGACAGACCCAGCTTGGGCTTGACGGTGGCGCCGAGGAAGGGACGACCATACTTGTCCATGCGGTCGCGCTCGACCTGGATGCCGTTGGGCGGGCCGCCGCAGGTCTTCACATAGTGCAGCGGGAAGCGGATGTCTTCCAGGCGCAGGGCGCGCACCGCCTTGAAGCCGAACACGTTGCCGACCAGCGAGGTGAGCACATTGACGATCGAGCCTTCCTCGAACAGATCGAGCGGATAGGCGATGAAGGCATAGAAGCTCTCCTTGTCGCCCGGCACGTCCTCGATGCGATAGGCACGGCCCTTGTAGTAATCGAGATCGGTCAGCAGATCCGACCAGACCGTGGTCCAGGTGCCGGTGGAGGACTCGGCGGCCACGGCGGCGGCGGCCTCCTCGCGTGACACCTTGGCTTGCGGCGTGACCTTGAAGCAGGCCAGCAAGTCGGAATCCAAGGGCACATAATCCGGGGTCCAGTAGGTCAGGGCGTAATCTTTGACGCCGGCGTCATACGTCTTCGTGCTCATGATTTACTCCGTTCGATGGGTGCGGCCTGAGGTTGCGAAGACGATAAATGTGTCGAATCTCTAATACCAATCAATTAAAAGAATGGAATCCATCGATGAAAATCGATGGGTTTGGCGAGGTTCGGGGGCGAAGACGTGTCGACACAAACGAAAATCAGCGTCCCGCAGATGCGCGACGCTGATTCGGAAGGAAGGAAAATCGTCGGGGACTGGAGGCTGATCGTCGACAGCAACCCACTCAGTGCGGTCGATGAACCATGAGCGCGAGCCGACTGCGATAGCTCAGATCCTCCACGCTCAAGCGGATGTGATGGTCGCAATGGGCCTGACGACAGCGCGCGATCGCGCCATGCACGGCGGCCATGTCGCCGTCGTAGCAACTCGGCGGCTCCCAGGACTGCCAAGCAGTGTATCTGGACCGGATCTGCTCGGCATGTTCGATGGCGATGATGCAGCCGCGATGCAGACAGTGTTCCAACTGGCTGAGCATCCTTGACTCGGCCGGCTGGAGGTGGGCGTCATGGAACTGGGCTGCCTGGAACGGAGCGGCATGAAAGGTCGCAGGCGATGTCGTCTGGGCGAAGGCGGCGGTCGGCATCGGAACACCTCACTCGATCGAGTTTGAAATCGGTAGGGAAGCCGGACGGCTTCCGTCGTCGAGTTCAGGATAGTACCTGAGCGAAAAACTCGGAAATTGAGATTGTCCGCAAGCGACATCGAATCCGGTCGATGTCTCTGCCGCCCGCCACCATCAGGCCACGACCGCCTCCGGCTTGGTCAACGGCACCGGACGCGGACTCGCCGCCAACAACGCCTCGGCCCGCACCAGCGCCTCCTGCATGCTCGGCACCACCTGATCGGCCGGCAGCCGCGCCGTGATCCCGAGCCGGTCGAGCCGTTGCCGGACATCGCCCTCGGCCCCGGCGATCAACACCTGACGTCCGGCCTCCAGATCCTCCAGCACCAGCGTCTCCAGTGCCAGCGAGGACGACACGCCGAGTATGGGCACCTCGCTGAAGTCCAGGATCAGCACCTCGTGATCCTCAAGCACCGCATGCTGACGCGCGATCGCCTTGGCCAGACCGAAGATCAGCGGACCGCCGAGCGTGAAGAGCAGGATGCGGCCGTCGGCGCGCTCCAGCACCGCCTGGGCGTCGAGCGTCAGGTTCTCGTGCTCGCCGGGATGCTGGATCGCGCGCACCGAACGGCTCTGGAGCCGGCTCAGCCGATCGATGGTCAGGACGTTGGCGACGAAGACACCGACCGCCACCGCCCAGATCAGATCGACGAAGACAGTGAGCGCGATCACGCCATACATGATCATGGCCGCGCGCAGCGAGACGCGATGCGCGCGCTTGAGGAACGACCAGTCAATGATATCCAGCCCGACCTTGAAGGCGATGCCGGCCAGCACCGCGAGCGGGATCTGAGAGGTCAGACCGGCGGCCCAGAGCACCACGACCAGCAGGATCAGGGCGCGCGTGATGCCGGAGAGCGCGCTGCGCGCCCCGCTCTGGATGTTGACCACGGTGCCCATGGTCGCTCCCGCACCGGCGATGCCGCCGCAGAGTCCGGACGCCAGATTGCCCAGCCCCTGCCCGATCAGCTCCTTGTTGGAATCGTGTTCCTTGCGCGTGAGGCTCTCGGCGATCACCGAGGTCAGCAGGGCGTCGATACAGCCGAGCACGGCCAGGACCAGGGCGTCGACGAGCATCAGCCGCCATTGCTCGGCGCTGAAGACGGGCATCTGGAGCGTGGGCAGCCCGGTCGGGATCTCGCCGATGCGCCGCAGGTCGCTGCCGTCGAGCAGCAGGAGCGAGATCAGGGTGCCGAGCACCAGGGCCAGCAGTTGCGGCGGCAGATAGTTCTTGAGCCGCTTGGGGAAGAAGAGGATGAGCGCCAGGGTCATGAGCGCCAGTCCCGCCTCGGCCGGATCGACCTGTGCGAGCAGATCGGGCAGCGAGCGCAGCGTCCCCAGCACCCCGCCCGCCGGCGTGGCCTGACCGAGGAAGGGGCCGAGCTGGAGGATGATCATGATGAGCCCGATGCCGGTCATGAAGCCCGAGACCACCGTGTAAGGCATGAGCGTCACGTACTTGCCGAACCTGAGCAGACCCAGGATGATCTGGAAGACGCCCGCCATCATGACCACGGTGAAGGCCATCGCCAGGCCCTGTTCGGGATTGGTGGCGACCAGATTGGCGATGACGGCGGTCATGACCACGGTCATGGGCCCGGTCGGTTCGGAGATGAGCGTGGGTGTGCTGCCGAAGAGCGCGGCGAAGAGTCCGACCAGCACCGCGCCATAGAGTCCGGCGGCGGGTCCGGCCCCGGAGGCCACGCCGAAGGCCAGGGCCATGGGCAGCGCCACCACGGCGGCCGTCACACCGCCGAAGAGGTCGCCCCTGAGGTTGTCGAAGCGGATGTCGTTGAGTAGTCGCATGGCTCGGCACCGATGGCTGTTGCATTCAGCCTATCTAAAGCGCCAATGGCCATCGATTCAAAGTGATAATTTTGATGAAATACATCGAATATGATCGATGTATCCGAGTAACCGAGGCGATTCCAGCCCGCGCCCGGATCGAGAGCGCGGGTCAGCCGGAACCGCTATAGCCCATTGCGCCAATCCTGATCTTCACGGTCGAACAGCCGATTGGCCTCGACCGGCCCCCAGGAACCGGCCGGATAGGTGTGGATGAAGTCGCGCTCGGTCGCCCAGAGTTTGAGCACCGGATCGACCACCCGCCAGGCCCAGTCGACCTCGTCGTAGCGCAGGAAATGGGTGTGGTCGCCCTCGATGACATCCAGGATCAGCGCTTCATAGGCGTCGATGTGCTCGGGCGGCAGCACACAACTGCTGGCATCCATGCGCTCGGTCTGGGTGCGCAGTTCCAGACCCGGCTGCTTGACCTGGATCTCGAGGCGCATGCACTCGTTGGGCTGGATGTTGAGCAGCAACCAATTGGGTTCGAGCCGATCGATCGCCGTCGACTGGAACAGCCGCTGCGGCGGATGCTTGAAACGGATCGCGATCAGCGAGTTGGTCTGGCCGAGCCGCTTGCCGGTACGCAGATAGAAGGGCACGTTGCGCCAGCGCCAGTTGTCGATATAGAGCTTGAGCGCGGCATAGGTCTCGGTGGTGCTGTTGTGCCCGATGCCCGACTCGTCGAGATAGCCGGCGAGCCTGTTCTCGCCCGCGCGCCCCGGCCCGTATTGCGCCCGAAACGCCTGCGCATGGACCGCCTCGCGCGGGATGGGCCGGATCGATCGCAGTACCTTGACCTTCTCGTCGCGCAAGGCCTCGGCGTCCAGGCTCGGCGGCGGCTCCATGGCCACCAGCGCCAGCATCTGCAACAGATGGCTCTGGATCATGTCGCGCATGGCTCCGACCCCATCGTAGAAACCGGCCCGGTCCTCGATCCCTCGCGACTCGGCGTGCGTGATCTGGACGTGGTCGATGTAGTTGCGGTTCCACAGCGGTTCGAGCATCAGATTGGCGAAGCGGAACACCAGAATGTTCTGCACCGTGCTCTTGCCCAGATAGTGATCGATACGATAGATCTGCTCCTCGTCGAAGCGCCGGCGCAATTGGCGATCCAGAATCTTGGCGCTCTCCAGGTCGAAGCCGAACGGCTTCTCGACCACCAGCCGCGACCAGCCCTCCTGTTCCAGATGCAGATCCTGTGCGGCCAGCGACTCGACGATGGTCGCGTAATGGCGCGGCGCCACGGCCAGATAGGTGAGCCGATTGGCCGGAAAGCCTTCCTCGCCCCGCAGACGTGCGGCCAGCGATGCGAAGTCCTCAGACCGCTCCAGATCGCCGTTGACGAAGTGCAGCCGCCCCAGCAGACGCGACACGACCGCCGAATCCAGCCGATTGGCCAAACGCTCGCTCAGGATCGCGGCCACCCGCTCGCGCCAGTCCTCGTCGGACCAGTCGCGCCGCCCGAAACCGACCACCCGACTCTCGGGATGCAGCCGTCCAGCCGCCTCGAGATGATAGAGCGCGGGCAGCAGCTTGTAGGCCGCCAGATTGCCTGTGGCCCCAAAGATCAGCAGTGTGCAGGGTTCCATCATCGGCCAGTTACCTCGATCCGGATCAAGTGTGCTAACGTGATGTCTTTCATGGGGTCTCCTCCCTTCACCTATGGCCGCCCGCGCCAACGCGCCCAGAACGAAACACACAGCATGGAGTCGTCACTCAGCCCCTTTGCCTTCCCGGCGTTCGAGCCGGACCGTCTGCGCATTCTCGTCGCCAGCAGCGAGGCGCATCCCCTGATCAAGACCGGCGGACTGGCCGATGTCGCCGCCAGTCTGCCGGCGGCGCTGCGCCAGCTTGGTCATGACGCGCGACTCGTCATTCCGGGCTATCCGCTCGCCATGCGCCAGTTGCGCGAGCCAAAGCCCCTAGGCGAGATCCGCGTCCCAGGCTACCGGACGGCCATCCGGCTGGTCGAGGGACGCCATCCCGATCAAGACCTGCCGGTCTATCTGGTCGACGCGCCCGAGTATTTCGGGCGCGAGGGCAACCCCTACTGTGATCCGACCGGGCGCGACTGGGGCGACAATCCCGACCGCTTCATGCTGTTCTGCCGAGTGCTGGCGCTGATGGCACAGGGACTTCCAGCGATCGGCTGGCGTCCGGACGTGTTCCACGGCAACGACTGGCAGACCGGACTGGCTCCGACCCTGTTGCAGGAGGCGCCCTGGTCGCCGGCGCGCGTCTTCACCATCCATAACCTGGCCTATCAGGGGCTGTTCGACCGCGCCACCTTCGATCGGCTGGAGCTGCCCCCGGCGCTGTGGAATCTGGCCGGACTGGAGTTCCACCAGCGCCTGTCCTTCATCAAGGGCGGAATCGTGTTCTCGGAGCGCATCAACACCGTCAGTCCCACCTATGCCGAGGAGGTGCGCACGGCACGCTTCGGCTGCGGACTCGACGGACTGCTGCGTCAGATCGGACAGCGCTTCAGCGGTATCCTCAACGGCATCGACTATCAGGTCTGGAATCCGGCCAGCGACCCGCTCATCCTCCAAAACTATGACGCCGAACGCTTCGGACTCAAGACCGAGAACAAACTCGACGTGCAGCGCGAACTGGGCCTGCCGCGCAGTGAGGATGCCTTCGTGCTCGGCTATGTCGGACGACTGGTCGAACAGAAGGGCGTGGATCTGATCCAGGCGATGCTGCCCGAACTGCTGCAAGACCCAAGGGTGCAGGTCATGATCCTGGCCTCGGGCGAACGGCGCTGCGAGCAGGCGCTGCTGGATCTGGCTGCCGCCAACCCGCGTCAGATCGGCGTCTACATCGGCTATGACGAGACCCGCGCCCATCGCATCGAGGCCGGCTGTGACGCCTTCCTGATGCCCTCGCGCTTCGAGCCCTGCGGCCTGAACCAGATCTACAGTCTGAGATACGGAACGCCGCCGATCGTGCATCGCACGGGCGGACTGGTGGACACAGTGGCGCCGGCCACGCCGGAGAATCTGGCGAAGGGCACGGCCACGGGTTTCGTCTTCGACGAGCCGACGCCAGCGGCCCTGCTCGGCGCCGTCCGCTGGGCGATGCGACTCTACCGCGACGACCCCGACGGCTGGCGCCGCCTGGCCGTCACCGGCATGTCACAGGACTTCAGTTGGGAGTCGAGCGCGCGCCGTTATATCGAACTCTACAACGACGCGATCGCGGATCGGATGGCGCTGGAGCACGCCCGCTCGGCGTGACCGGCGCTCAGGCCGCCTGGGCGGGGATGGCGTCGCCGGTACGGATGACGCGGTTGTGCTCGTTGAGATAGACGAGGCTCGGCTTGAAGACGTCGGCCTCGGCCTCGCTCATGACGGCATAGGCGCAGATGATGATGCAGTCTCCGGGCGCAGCCTTGTGGGCCGCCGCGCCATTGACCGAGATCACGCGCGAGCCGGCCTCGGCGCGGATGGCATAGGTGGTGAAGCGCTCGCCGTTGGTGACGTTGTAGATCTGGATCTGCTCGTATTCACGAATCCCGGCCAGGTCCAGCAGTTCCTCGTCGATGGCGCAGGAACCCTCGTAATCCACTTCCGAATGCGTCACGCGCGCGCGATGGAGCTTGCACTTCAGCAAGGTCAGATGCATTTGACTCGATCCTCTCAATGGCCGCTCGGCCTGGGTCTTCAAAAACGTCGATGAAGACTATTGTATTTCAGTTCGCCTAAGTCTACAGCAGACGTTGCTGCATTGCAGCAACGTCGATCGATGACCACTCCACCTGCACGCCCCAGACCGAGTCTCAGACGTCGAGCGCCGCCATGATCTCGTCGGAGATGTCGGCGTTGTGATAGACGTCCTGCACGTCGTCGAGGTCTTCGAGCATCTCGACCAGCTTCAGGAGCTTCTCGGCCGTCTCGGCGTCGAGTTCGACCTGGGTGGCGGCATTGAAGCCGATCTCGGCGACCTCGGTGTCGAAACCGGCCTTGGTCAGCGCATCCTTGACGGCGGCGAAATCCTCGGGCGTGGTGACGACATCGAGCGAGCCGTCGTCGTTGACCACCACGTCCTCGGCGCCGGCCTCCAGCGCCGCTTCCATCACGGCGTCCTCGCTGGTGCCGGGCTGGAAGCTGATGATGCCCTGCTTGGTGAACAGATAGCTCACCGAGCCGTCGGTGCCCAGGTTGCCGCCGCGCTTGGTGAAGGCATGACGCACTTCGGAGGCGGTGCGGTTGCGGTTGTCGCTCATGCAGTCGACCATGATGGCCACGCCGCCCGGACCATAGCCCTCGTAGCGGATCTCCTCGTAGTTCTCGCCCTCGGTGCCGCCGGCGCCGCGCTTGATGGCGCGCTCGACGGTGTCGCGCGGCATGTTGGCGCCGAACGCCTTGTCCATCGCCAGACGCAGACGCGGATTGGCGCCCGGATCACCGCCGCCCTCGCGCGCGGCGACCGTGACTTCACGGATCAGCTTGGTCCAGACCTTGCCGCGCTGCTTGTCCTGCGCGGCCTTGCGATGCTTGATGTTGGCCCATTTACTGTGACCGGCCATGAGTGATTCTCCTGACTGTGGAAAGGCCCCGCGCCCTGCCCCGCCGGGCGGCGCGGTGCGTTCGAATGTTGGTCGCGCATAGTAGCATCGCGCCTCGCCGGACGGCCAAACCGAGCGCGCGTCCGGCTGTGGTACTCTGGCCGTCCATCCACGGCGATGGACCCATTCGACGAGAGCCAGTGGCGAGAGAGTCTCCATGTACGCGACACCCGAAACCGGCGACGGCTGGATCACGCGCCTCATCGCGCGCGACGACGAGGGCTTCGTCGTCAGTGCGCGCTTTGCCATCACCCCGAGCTTCCGCGCCCTGATCGGCGGGCGCGAACGCGATCTCGTCTTCGCCGCGCGCAGTCGGCTGGCGCGCCTGGGCATCAACATCCTGCCGCTCGGCGAGCTGGAACTCGACAGCGATCACGGCGACCTCCGGTTGCGCATCCTGGCGGCCATCGCGTCCTACGGCATCGGCGAGCATCTGGAGCGCATCGTGGTGCCCGGACTGCGCGTGGGGCGTCTGGTGTTCTGTCCCGAGGACAACCGGCTCGATTCGGCGGCGATCCATCAGCTCATCCACGACAACACACTCCAGGTGCCGGCCGGGTTCTCGCTCGACGGCCACGGCTATCTCATCCTGCGTCCGCAGCAGCGCATCTATCGCTTCCAGAAGCCGCTCACGCCCGAGGAGGTCACGGCCATCGCCACCCATGCCGACGGCAAGGATCTGCTCAACCGCCTGCAGACGCGGGTCGAGGTCGAGCACATCGAATTGCCGCCTCGGGACGGTCTGGTCACGGCCTGTTCGATGTTCCTGCACCGCCATTACGTGGTGCTGCGCAATCTCGACGAAGCGCTCGGCGTGCATCTCCAGGCCACGGTGCTCGATCCGGTCTCCACGCGCGGCACCAACGTCTATCTGGAATTCGTCAACCGCACCGAACAGCTCATCATCAACCCGAGCGTGGCCGCCTCGGTGCACGAGGCCATCCGCGTCGATCCCAAGCCGCGTTACTGGCACGGACGCGCACATCCCGAGCCGTGCGCGGGCGATGAGGAGGCCACCGGCTGTCAGTCGCTGCTGGCGATCTTCGACCGGCTGGAGGCCGGCCCGGTGCGCGATCGTTACTCGCACCGCATGGCCGCCATCGTGCGCGATCCGGCCCGGCTCCTGGAGGGCGAGGAACCGGAACGGCTCTGGACCCAGCCGCAGACGCCGCGCGACCCGCGCGGCGGCACCGACCTCTCGGCCGGGCTGGTCGCTGAGGGGCTGGATCTCACGGCGCGTCTGGAGTGCGGCACCCAGATCCTGGCCGATCTGCCGGACGGCGCGCGCGCCACCCTGCTCCTGGGCTACTTCCCCAATCTGATCGAACACACCCAGATCTGCGAGGCGGCGCTCCGGGGGCGCATCGGGCGCATCGTCTTCCGGCGTGCCTCTTTCGAGCACGGTCCCTTCCTGTCCTCGCGCGACCATGGCCGGCTGGCCGACTACGAGGGTCTGGGTCTCCAGGTCTTCTGGTGCAACGAGGCGCGCGGCCATGTGGTCCGCCACGTCTTCCGCGGACTGCGCGGCTACTTCACCACGCCCGACACGGTCGACCGCTTCCGCTCCTGCCTCATCTTCGCCGTCTATGGCTCGACCAAGCCGCTGTCCGAAACGGCGGCGGCGCAGATCGAACGTCTGCTCACCAATCTGCGTGCGCTCTTCGGCAGCGACATCGGCATCCTGACCGGCGGCGGGCCGGGAGCCATGCAGCAGGTCACGGACGTGGCGCACCGGCTCGGACTCCTGGTCGGCTCCAGCTTCATCGAGACGGTCGACCAGACGCCCAACGAGAGCGCCGAGTTCTACCAGACCTTCCAGGCTCGAAGCCGTCAGGCGCGCCAGCGCTGGTTCGAGATCGCCAGCTTCCATCTGTTCCTGGTCGGCGGCGTCGGCACCCTGGAAGAGATCGGGCTGACGCTCACCGATATGAAGCTCGGCGTGATCGAGACCGGCCCTGTGGTCTTCTTCGACAGCTCGGGGGGGGAGTTCTATTGGGAGGGACTGCGCCGGCAGCTCGAAGAGATGAAGCGTCAGGGGCGCGTGCCGCCCTGGCTGACCGATCAGATCCTGATGACGACCGACCCGGACGCCGTACCGCGTTTTTACAAGCAGGCACTGCGCCTTGGTTGAATCAGCCGCGCTTCCAGGCATCGCGCCGTGCCCGGCATCCATCCGACGTGCCACCGTTCATCGCGAAGACGGCGACCTCGCGCGCAAGACGGATGACATCCGGCGTCGAAATCGGGACAATTCCAGACCAGCCCGGCATACCGCTGGATCCATGTCCCGTTCCGCCGTTCGCCGAGGTCACATCAGGCGCGGGTTGGATCGGAGTCGCCTCAACAGTCACTGGGTCGCCTGGCGGGCCGCGTCCGCCGGATACAAAACAAGGCCGTGTCAACATTGATTACCTTCGAACATCCGCTCAACGAACGTATCCGCACCTTCCTGCGGCTGGAACATCTGTTCCGTCAACTGGAGTTTTTCATCCAGCAGGAAGACCCGCGCTCATCGCGCTGTGCCATCTGGGCGCTCTTGGATATCGTCGCCGTCACCACGCGCGCGGATGTCAGGAACGAGATCCTCAAGGAACTCGACCGACTCACCGGCAATCTCAACCGGCTCTCGACTCAGCGCGGTATCGACACGGAAGCGCTCAACGAAGTGCTTGCGGATCTGCGCCGCGTCACCGAGGGCGTCCAGCACCTCAACGGTCCCATCGGTCATCGCGCACGCGAGGACGAATTCCTCAAGGCCATCGCCCAACGCAGCAGTATTCCGGGCGGCACCTGTAGCTTCGACCTGCCGCACTTCCATTATTGGCTCATCCAGCCGACCGAGCAGCGCCAGACCCGGTTCAACGACTGGCTCCAGGATCTCAATCCGGCGATCGAGGCCATCCGGCTCGCGCTCTCGCTGATGCGCTCCAGTTCCGCCTCGCGTCAGGTCACGGCCGAGGGCGGCTTCTATCAGGAAGCGCTCGATGCCGTGGCGCCGGCGCAGATGCTGCGCGTGACGCTCGAAGCCGAGGCGGCGATCTTCCCCGAGATCAGCGGTCACAAGAACCGCTTCAGCATCCGCTTCATGAAGCCCGAACTCCAGGGACGCGCCACGCCGCATGCCGAGGACATTCAGTTCCGGCTCACCTGCTGTGTCTTCTGAGACCATGGTCAAGACGGTCGAGTGTCCGCACTGTGGCAAGCCTGTGCCCTGGACGCCGGACTCGCGCTGGCGCCCGTTCTGCAGCGAGCGCTGCCGGCTGATCGATCTGGGTGATTGGCTGGAGGAGCGTCATCGTCTCCCTGCCGATGACGACGAAGCGCCGAGCGAGGATGCGCCAGACGCGACGGAAGCGCCCGTTCGGCATTAGGTGATTTCAGAGAACACAGGGCCATCTGTAGCGCCCCATCGTTTGGATCAGGACTGGGGCCAGAGTCCCCGAATCGCGGCGATTCCCTGGGCACCGTGCTGGAAGGCGTCGTTCAGATCATCCGTCGTCAGACCACCGAGCGCGTAGACCGGCAGCGGCACGGGGTCGATCCAGGCGGCGAAGGTCTCCCAACCGATCGGCTTGGTCTCGGGATGGCTGGCCGTGGGTTTGACGGGCGAGAGTAGCGCGTAATCCAGGCCCAGTTCGGCGGCCTGTGCCAGTTGGGCTGGGTCATGGCAGGAGGCGCCGACCAGCTCGTTCGATCGGCCTGGACGCTCGCTAAGTCCCATCAGCACCCGGCTGTTCAGATGCAGACCATGACGCGCGACGTTCGCAACCTCGGCAGGATTGCGATTGAGCAACAGTGTCGAACCCTTTCGTTCGCAGAGATCGAAGGCGGCTTGCGCCAGATGCGCATAGTCGTTCGCTGAAAGCTGGTGCGCGCGCAGTTGCACCAGACGCGCACCGGCCTCCAGGGCACGCCCCAGACGCGCCAGGAACGCATCGGGCCGGTCTGGCTCCTCGCCCGTGATCAGCATGAGCGGCGGCAGACGCAGCGCGGTGATGATGGGGCGGTCGGCGGCGGGAAAGGCGGCGGGGTCCATCTCCTCGGGCGCTAACCAGTCGAGCGGCTGGCCCTCGCGTCCGTGCGGAACGCCCGCATAGTCCTCCACCCGATGCACGTCGAGCAGGATATGCCGGTCGCCATAATCGTGATGAACGCGGATCAGCGGACGGCTGGCGCGCACCTGGATGCCGAGTTCCTCGGCGAGTTCGCGCGTCAGACCGGCTTCGGGCGACTCGCCCGGTTCCAGCTTGCCGCCCGGAAACTCCCAGAGTCCGCCCTGATGCACATGATCGGGGCGTTTGCCGACCAGGATGCGCCCGCTCGCGTCGGCGATGGCGCCGGCCATGACATGGATGATTTCAGGCATGGGCGCGACTCCAGAGCGTCCGTCAGGCGGCCGAAGCCGCCCCCATTCCGCGATCAACTCCGATATTCGGCGTTGATGCGCACATAGTCGTAGGAGAAGTCGCAGGTGAGCACTTCGGCGTCCACCGTGCCGCGACCGAGCGCGACCCGGATCAGGATCTCGGACTCGGCCATGACGGCGGCACCGGCCTGTTCGGTGTAATCCGCCGCGCGCCCGCCCGCTTCGACGATGCGCACCTCGCCGAGCCAGATGTCGACATCCTCGATGATCAGACTCTCGACACCGGCCCGCCCCACGGCGGCCAGAATCCGCCCCCAGTTGGGATCGGAGGCGAAGAGCGCGGTCTTGACCAGCGGCGAGTGGGCGATGGTATAGGCCACGCGCCGTGCCTCGTCGCGATCGCGCGCCTGCTCGACGCGCACCGTCACCAGCTTGGTCGCGCCCTCGCCGTCGCGCACGATGGCGGTGGCCAGTTCGACGCAGACCGACTCGACCGCCGCTTGCAGGGCCGCATAGTCAGTGCTGCTCTCATCGACGATCGGCGCATTGCCGAGCGCCCCGGTCGCCGCCAGCACGCAGGCATCGTTGGTCGAGGTATCGCCGTCGATGCTGATGGCATTGAACGAGCGATCGGCCGCCGCCTTGAGACAGCCTTGCAGCACCTCGGGCGCCACGGCAGCATCGGTGGCGATGAAGGCGAGCATGGTCGCCATATCGGGACAGATCATGCCCGCGCCCTTGGCGATGCCGGTGATGGTCGCCTGACGCCCGTCGATCTCAAAGGTCCGCGAGCAGAGCTTGGGCACGGTGTCCGTGGTCATGATGGCGCGCGCCGCGTCCGGCCAGGCCGCCGCCTCGAACCGCTCCAGAAGCGCCGGCATGGCGGCTTCGAACCGCGCGACCGGCAGCGGCTCGCCGATCACGCCGGTCGAGAAGGGCAAGACCTCCTCGGGCCGACAGCCCGCCGCCTCGGCGAGCGCGGCGCAGCAGGCGCGCGCGTCGTCGAGTCCGCGCGCGCCCGTGCCGGCGTTGGCGTTACCCGAGTTGACGAGCAGATAACGCGGCGCGGTCTGGCTCAGATGATGACGCGCCAGCGTCACCGGCGCAGCACAGAAGGCGTTGCGGGTGAAGACGGCGGCGGTCGTCGCGCCCGGAGCCAATTCGAGCGCGAGCAGATCGTCACGCCCCTGATAGCGGATACCCGCCCCAATGGTCGCCAGACGCACGCCGGGGACAGACAGAAAAGACAAATCGGTCTCGCTCATGTGACGCCATCGCCTCTTCAGTCGACCTTGCCGCAACACTGCTTGTATTTCTTGCCCGAACCACAGGGACAGGGTTCGTTGCGCCCGACCTTGCGCCCGTCGCGCACATAGGTGTGATGGTCCTCTTCGGCCCGACTCCGGCCACCAGTCGACTCGGACGACTCCTCGTCACCCTCGCCGAAGCCATCGAAGACATCGTGCTTGAACTCGAACCCCTTGGGCGCGGGTTCCGGCGTGCGCCGAGCCGCGAAGTCCGCATCCACACCGGCCTGGATCTCCAGCTTGGCCAGCGTGGTGATCACGTCCTGCTTGATGCCATCGAGCATGGCCGAGAACATCAGAAAGGCTTCGCGCTTGTACTCCTGCTTGGGGTTCTTCTGCGCATAACCGCGCAGATGGATGCCCTGGCGCAGATAGTCCATCGCCGCCAGATGATCCTTCCAGTGACTGTCGAGCGTCTGGAGCATGACCGCGCGCTCGATCTGGCGCATGTTGGCCGCACCGATCAGGTTCTCACGCTCCTGGTAGCGCTGAGCGAGCGTGTCCTGGATGCGACGGCGCAGGGTCTCCTCGTGCAGGTCGTGATCCTGGTCGAGCCAGCTCTGGATCGGCCAGTCGCCGCCGAAGTGCTCGGCGAGCGCCTCGGAGAGTCCGGCGACGTTCCACTGCTCTTCCAGGCTGTCGGGCGGGATGTAGGTGTCGATCAGCCCCTTGAGTGCATCGGCACGCATCGCCTCGACGGTCTCGGAGACGTCGAGCGCGTCCATCAGATCGCGCCGCTGACGATAGATGACCTTACGCTGATCGTTGGCGACATCGTCGTATTCGAGCAACTGCTTGCGGATGTCGAAGTTGCGACCCTCGACCTTGCGTTGGGCGTTCTCGATCGCCTTGGTCACCCAGGGATGCTCGATGGCCTCGCCCTTCTGCATCCCGAGCCGCTGCATCATCTTGCCGACCCGGTCGGAGGCGAAGATACGCATCAGGTTGTCTTCGAGCGACAGATAGAAGCGCGAGGAGCCGGGATCGCCCTGACGCCCGGAGCGACCACGCAACTGGTTGTCGATGCGCCGTGACTCGTGACGCTCGGTGCCGACCACATGCAGACCGCCGGCCTTGATGACCTGCTCGTGACGCGCCTTCCAGGCCGCCCGCAGCGCCTCACGATCGGCGTTCGGGCCGGCGTCCTCCAGCTCGGCCTCCAGATTGCCGCCGAGCACGATGTCGGTGCCGCGACCGGCCATGTTGGTGGCAATGGTCACGGCGCCCGGACGTCCGGCCTGGGCGATGATGCCGGCCTCGCGCTCGTGCTGCTTGGCGTTGAGCACTTCATGAGCGATCCCGGCCTTCTTGAGCAGGCCCGAGACCAGCTCGGAGGTCTCGATCGAGGCCGTGCCGACCAGCACCGGCTGACCGCGCTGCACGCAATCCTGCACGTCGGCGATGATCGCCTCGTACTTTTCGTCCGGGGTCAGATAGACCAGATCGCCGCGATCGTCGCGCACCATCGGCTGGTTGGTCGGGATGACGACGACCTCCAGGCCGTAGATCTGCTGGAACTCGAACGCCTCGGTATCCGCCGTGCCGGTCATGCCCGAGAGCTTGGGATAGAGCCGGAACAGATTCTGGAAGGTGATCGAGGCCATGGTCTGGTTCTCGGGCTGGATCGACACCCCTTCCTTGGCCTCGACCGCCTGATGCAGACCTTCCGACCAGCGCCGTCCGGGCATGGTGCGCCCGGTGAACTCGTCGACGATGATGACCTGACCGTCGCGCACGATGTACTCGACGTTCTTCTGAAACAGCGTATGGGCGCGCAGGGCGGCATAGACATGGTGCATGAGCACGATGTTGCCCGGATCATAGAGTCCGTCGCCCTCTTCCAGCAGCCCGATCTCGACGAGCATCTGCTCGACCTTCTCGTGCCCTTCCTCGCTCAGATAGACCTGACGGATCTTCTCGTCGACCGAGAAGTCGCCCGGCCCGAAGTCCGGCTGGCCCTCTTCGTTGGTGATGGGCGGCTGGCGCGTGAGCCTGGGGATGAGCTTGTCGATCTGCTTGTAGAGATCCGTACTGCCCTCGGACGGCCCCGAGATGATGAGCGGCGTGCGCGCCTCGTCGATCAGGATCGAGTCAACCTCGTCAACGATGGCGTAGAAGGGATCGCGCTGAGTCCGCTGCTCAGGCGCGAACGCCATGTTGTCGCGCAGATAGTCGAAGCCGTATTCGTTGTTGGTGCCGTAGGTGATGTCGGCGCCATAGGTCTCGCGCCGGGTGCAGGGGCGCAGATGACGATGGCCCTGACCGGCGTCCGGCTCGAACTCGGGGTCGAACAGATAGGACGCCATGTCCGGCCCCAGCCCGCCCGATGAGTTGATGACGCCGACCGACAGCCCCAGGAAGTGATAGAGACGCCCCATCCAGGCGGCGTCGCGTCGCGCCAGATAGTCGTTGACCGTGACGACGTGCACGCCCTTGCCCGGCAGCGCGTTGAGATAGGCCGCCAGCGTAGCCACCAGGGTCTTGCCCTCGCCGGTGCGCATCTCGGCGATCTTGCCGCTGTTGAGCACCATGCCGCCGACGAGCTGCACGTCGAAGTGACGCATCCCGAGCACACGCTTGCCGGCCTCGCGCACGACGCCGAAGGCCTCGGGCAGCAGATCGTCGAGCGTCGCGCCTCCGGCCAGACGCTCGCGGAACTCGGCGGTCTTGGCCGCGAGTGCCTGATCCGAGAGCTGCGCCAGTTCGGGTTCGAGCGCGTTGATCCGCGCCACCGTCTTCATCAGTGATTTGACCAGCCGATCGTTGCGGCTGCCGAAGAGCTTCTTGAATGGATTGAACATCGCGGGATTCTTTAAAGAGAGCCTGACGCGGAAAGCGGCGGATGATAACGGATTTCGCCGCGAACCGCGTCCGGGAATGCGCCCGAGCCGGCTCGGGCATTCGGCCATGGATGAGGTCGGTCAGCGCAACATCTCGGCGCTGGCGAGACGCTGGGTCGGCCGGCTACGCAGATAGGGCATGGGATCGACCGCGCGCCCGTTGCGGATCACCTCGAAATGCACATGGGCTCCGGTCGCCGTTCCGGTCGAACCGACGGTCGCGATCTGCCGGCCCTGTCGGACCATTTCACCCTCACGGACCAGATTGGCGGTGTTGTGGGCATAGCGCGTCACCAGACCATCGCGATGACGGATGTCGACCACGTTGCCGTAGCCGTTGCGACGCCCGCTGAAGACGACGATGCCATCGGCGACGGCCAGGACCGGGGAGCCGCGCTTGGCGGCGAAATCGACGCCCTCGTGGAACTGGCGCTTGTTGCGAACCGGATGCACCCGGAAGCCATAGGGAGAGCTGATGTAGCCGGAGCGCACCGGCCAGCCGCTGAGTTGCGCGCCGGCGGTCCTCGGCCGCTGTTCCAGAACCCGGTCGGCGAGCCGGTCGAGCTTGCGTTCGCGATCCTGCACCAGCACCACCAGCGTCGACAATTCGTCGGCCAGCTCCTTGATAGTGTAATCGCGGGCCATGGCCGTCTCGGGACCGCCGCGCGGCGGCGTATTCACGAAATCGAACTCATGGGGATCGAGCCCCGAGACCTGGACCAGACGCTCGCCGAGCGCATTGATCCGCAGGAGTTCGGCCTGCATCTCGCCCAAACGGGCGGCAATGGCGCCGATTTCGTCGGAA
Source organism: Allochromatium humboldtianum (assembly GCF_013385175.1). Classification (GTDB taxonomy): domain Bacteria; phylum Pseudomonadota; class Gammaproteobacteria; order Chromatiales; family Chromatiaceae; genus Thermochromatium; species Thermochromatium humboldtianum. Next base: position 78,891 of record NZ_JABZEO010000012.1, read on the forward strand.
TCGGTCGCCGAAGGGTTGACGGACGCCGGTTCCATGGCGATGCTAGCGCGATCAGGCGCGCCGGCCCGATCACCGATCCAGAAGCCGAATCCGACCCCGGCCAGAGCGAAGCTGGAGACGGCCGAGAGCATGACCAGGGTCTGGCCGCGTTGAGTCTTCTTGCGAGCGAAGTGGGGCATGGCTGATCTCTTCTACTGGTCAGGTCCGACGCCGAGCGTGGCCGACGTCGGGCATGGCCCCGAGTCCCGTCCTGCTCCACAGGGGCGGGCGATACGACGGATCGGTCTCGGGAAGTGTGGGAGAGGCTTGAGCGAAACGAGGATGTTGCGATGAGACTGCGTTTTCGACACATCCGTGACCATCTGAGTCATCACGGATTCGCGCGCGAACGGCTCGAACAGGACCGACGCGAACAGACGCTCGTCGCCGAGATTCGGGCGCTTCTGCCTGGAAAGCTGGGCGCGCACTGCCTGGACCTGAAGATCGCCGATGGTCGCTTGACCCTGTTCCTGGATTCCACGGCCTGGCTGACGCGCGCACGTTTTTTAGCGGGTGAGATTTTGACATCGCTGAAATCTTACCACGTCGACGCGATCGGATTTCAGATCAGACTGCCGGAACACGAATCGTCCATGCAAGAGGCGGCGAGCCGACGTGTGCGGCTCTCGGAGACGGCGGCCAGACATTTGCTGGAGGCGGCGGATCATCAGCGCGATCCAGGCCTGAGCGAGGCGCTCAGGCGACTCGCGCGGCATGGTCCGCGCGCGACGCCCGAGGGGCCGGACTGATCAGAGGGCGGGCACCGGCTGGGCATAACAGATCGGCGCGGCGGCAGAGTCCTCGAACACGACCTCTTCCCAGGCCGCTTCATCGGCGACGAGCGCACGCAGCAGCAGATTGTTGAGCGCATGACCGGATTTGTGGCCCTCGAAGGCGCCGATCAGGGTGTGGCCGAGCAGATAGAGATCGCCGATGGCATCGAGGATCTTGTGCCGGACGAACTCATCTTCGTAGCGCAGGCCCTCCTCGTTGAGGATGCGGTACTCATCGACCACCACGGCATTGTCCAGACTGCCGCCGAGGGCCAGATTCTGCCGGCGCAGCGCCTCGATGTCGCGCAGGAAGCCGAAGGTGCGCGCCCGACTCAGTTCGCGCACGAAGGACGTGGTCGAGAAATCGATCTCCGCCCGGTTCGAGCGCGACTGGAAGGCCGGGTGATCGAACTCGATCGAGAAATTCACCTTGAAGCCGTCGTAAGGCGTGAAGCGCGCGAACTTGTCGCCGTCGCGGACCTCGACCGGGCGCTTGATGCGGATGAAGCGCTTGGCCTTGGCCTGCTCCTCGATCCCCGCCGATTGCAGCAGGAAGACGAAGGGCGCAGCACTGCCGTCCATGATCGGCACCTCGGCGGCGGCCAGATCCACATAGGCGTTGTCGATCCCCAGACCGGCGAAGGCCGAGAGCAGGTGCTCGATGGTCGAGACCCGCACATCGCCATGAACCAGGGTGGTCGACAACCGCGTATCGCCGACGTTGAAGGGCGTGGCCGCGATGGTGACGGGCTGGTCGAGATCGATGCGACGAAAGACGATTCCCGTATCGGGCGCGGCCGGGCGCAGGGTCAGCTCGACCTTTTCACCCGTATGCAGGCCGACCCCGGTCGCACGGATGGCGTTCTTCAATGTGCGCTGCTTGAGCATCGGTTCGGGATCTCCCATCACAATCCACGGCGGACGTCGGGTACTCGGTCGGCCGTTCGACTCGGACACGGGCGCCGACGCCTCGGATCCTTCTGATATCGCTCACGCCTCCGGATACTGAGGCGTGGCGATGGTCATATTAGGGTTTTCCCGAAACCTTTTCAAGCTCGATAATAAAAAAAGCAGGATCGCATTGTTTTATATCGATTTCTCGATACAGGGAATGTCCTGATCAATCTGCCTGACGACGCAGGAATGCCGGAATGTCCAGGTAGTCCAGATCGTTTTCGTCGCTCTTGTCGGACGCGACCGAACCCGCTCCCGACCCCTTGCGATAGACGGCCGGACGGCGCTCCATCTCGCGATAATCGGGTGCCGAGTCGGCCGACTCTCCCGTGATCAGTCGGATCGACGGCTCGCCCGCCGTGCGCTTGACCTTGACGCGCCGGTCGCCGAGTCCGGTGGCCACCACGGTCACGCGCAGTTCGTCTTCCAGCTCCGGATCGACCACGGTGCCCACGACCACGGTGGCGTCGTCGTCGGCGAAGTCGCGCACCGTGTTACCGACCTCGTCGAACTCGCCGATAGTCAGGGTCATGCCGGCGGTGATGTTGACCAGGATGCCCTTGGCGCCGGCCAGATCGATGTCTTCCAGCAGCGGACTCTTGATGGCGGCCTCGGCGGCCTCGCGCGCGCGGTGCTCGCCGCGTGCCGAACCCGTGCCCATCATGGCCACGCCCATGTTGGACATGACGGTCTTGACGTCGGCGAAGTCGACGTTGATCAGACCGCGACAGGTGATGAGCTCGGCGATGCCCTGGGTGGCGTTGAGCAGGACGTCGTTGGCGGCCTTGAAGGCGTCGAGCAGGCTCATGTCCTTGCCCAGCACCGCCAGCAGCTTTTCGTTGGGGATGGTGATGAGCGAGTCGACGTGCTGGGCCAGCTCCGAGATGCCTTCATCGGCGATGCGTCGACGCTTGGTTCCCTCGAAGGGGAAGGGTTTGGTGACGACGGCCACGGTCAGGATGCCCAGCTCCTTGGCGACCTGGGCCACGATGGGCGCCGCGCCCGTGCCCGTGCCGCCGCCCATGCCGGCGGTGATGAAGACCATGTCGGCGCCTTCGAGCGCCTCCTGGATGCGGTCGCGATCCTCGAGCGCCGCGTGCCGGCCGACGTCCGGATCGGCGCCCGCGCCCAGTCCCTTGGTGATGCAGGCTCCCAGCTGGAGGATGGTCTTCACATTGGAATGACGCAGTGCCTGCGCATCCGTGTTGGCGCAGATGAAATCCACGCCCTCGATGGTCGAAGCCACCATGTGATTGACCGCGTTGCTGCCGCCGCCACCGACACCGATGACCTTGATGACGGCATTCTGACTGTGGGTATCCATCAATTCGAACATTTGATCTGCTCCCAGGCGCACACCATGCGCCACCATAAACCTTGAATTCCAGCCGTGGGCACGAGTCCCACGACCACCCCCGACTCGGTCGACACGCTCGGCACGCCCCGACCGACCAACAAAATCGAACCCGCCTCGATGAGTCCCTGATCAGGCCCTATCGCTCGAATCAGAAATTCCCTTGGAACCAATGACGCAGACGTGCCAGGACTCCCTTCAAACCCGGACTCTCGGACAGCTCCGGACGACGCGCGAAACGATGCTGACGTGCATACATCAGAAGTCCCACGCCCGTGGAATGGATCGGATTGTCGACGACCTCCGACAGGCCGAGCACGCGATTGGGCACACCCAGACGCACCGGCATGTGGAACACCTCCTCGGCCAGCTCGATCAACCCGCGCATCTTGGCGCTGCCGCCGGTCAGCACCACGCCGCCGGCGATCACGTCTTCGAAGCCGCTGCGACGCAGTTCGTTGTGCAACAGGGTCAGCAACTCCTCGTAGCGCGGCTCGACGACTTCGGCCAGGGTCTGGCGCGAGAGCCGTCGCGGCGGACGGTCGCCGATGCTCGGCACCTCGATGCTGTCCCCGTTGGCCGCCAGCTGGGTCAGGGCGCAGGCATGCTGGATCTTGATCTGCTCGGCGTGCTGGGTCGGCGTGCGCAGTGCCACGGCGATGTCATTGGTGACTTGATCGCCGGCGATCGGAATGACGGCCGTGTGCCGGATGGCGCCATCGGTGAAGACCGCCAGATCCGTGGTCCCGCCGCCGATGTCGACCACGCAGACGCCCAACTCCTTCTCGTCCTCGCCGAGCACCGCATAGCTCGAACTGAGCTGTGCCAGCACCAGATCGTCGACCTCCAGCCCGCAGCGGCGAACGCACTTGACGATGTTCTGGGCCGCGCTGGCCGCGCCCGTGACCATGTGCACCCGCGCCTCCAGCCGCACGCCGCACATGCCGATCGGCTCGCGGATGCCTTCCTGGTCGTCGATGATGAACTCCTGCGGCAGGATGTGCAGGATCTTCTGATCGGTCGGGATGGCCACGGCGCGCGCGGCCTCAATGACGCGATCGACATCGGGCTGGTTGACCTCGTGCTCCTTGATCGCGGTGATGCCGTGCGAATTGAGACTGCGGATATGGCTGCCGGCGATGCCGACATGGACCGAATGGATCTCGCAATCGGCCATCAGCTCGGCGGCCTCGACCGCGCGCTGGATCGACTGCACCGTGGACTCGATGTCCACCACCACACCCTTCTTGAGCCCGCGCGAGGGGTGGGTGCCGATGCCGATGATCTCGATCTGATCGTCGTCCTTGAGTTCGCCGACCAGACAGGCGATCTTCGAGGTTCCGATATCCAGACCCACCAGCAGACTCTTGTCGTTACGTCGCGACATCCAGATTTACCCTCGATTGCCCGCGCGCGCCGCCACGCGATCGGGAGGCACCCGGACCCCAGAGTCCGTGTTCGGCGCCCATTTCACGGAAAAGCCATTGCTATAACGCAGATCGACCGTCAGTGGCCGACCCGCCGCCTCCAGCTGGGCAGCGCTCGCCAGATAGCGCGCCAGCCGTTCCTCAACCAACGTGGTTCCCAGCCGCAGCTCGGCCCCCGACGCCAGCTTGAGACGCCAGTCGCCGCGCGGGTCGACCGACAGTCGTTCGATCCCCTGATCGATACGCTCGAGCGCCGCCTGCCACGTTTGATAACGGGCCGTGATCTCAGGCGCACGCTTGTCGTCGCCTTCGAGCAGGGGCAGATTGGACGGAATGGTTCCGCCATGCGGGCGGAAGACGATCCCGTCGGCCGTCACCAGCCCATCGAGACTCCAGCGCGCGATCGGTCGGTATTCCCGGACCTGCACCCGCAGGGTATCCGGCCAGACCCGACGCAGCGTCGCCTGTCCGACCCAGGGCAGTTCCTCGGCGGTCTGCTTGAGATCGACCAGATCGGCCGTCAGGATACCGCCACGCAGGCGTTCGGTCAGCCGTTCCTGGAGCTGCTGCGAGGAATGATGATGCACCTCGCCCTCGACCTGGATGAGCCGGATCGGCAGCAGCGTCGGTTCCCAGCGCAGAAACAGCCAGCCGGCCCCGCCGAGTGCAAGCAGGATCAGCACCCCGAACAGGGCGCGCAGGCGCGCGCCCATCCGTGCCGGATGGGTCGCCTGGCGGGTCTCGGTCTTGCCGGCAACCGTGCTCACCGTCAGAGACTCGTCTCGAGGATGCGCCAAACCAGATCGTCGAAGTCGATCCCGGCCGTGCGTGCAGCCATGGGCACCAGACTATGGTCGGTCATGCCCGGAACCGTATTGATCTCCAGCAGGAAGGGTTGTCCGGCGCTGTCGAGCATCATGTCAACCCGACCCCAGCCGCTCGCCCCGACCACGTCGAAGGCGTGCAGCGCCAGCTCACGCAAACGCGCCTCGACCTCGGCGTCCAGCCCGCTCGGGCAATGATAGCGGGTGCTGTCGGCGCTGTATTTGGCCTCGTAGTCGTAGAAGGCGTGCGGCGTCTCCAGCCGGATCATCGGCAGCGCCTCGCGTCCGAGAATGGCGCAGGTGAGCTCCATGCCCTGGATCCAGCGTTCGGCCAGTACCAGTGAATCGAACTCGGCGGCGGCGCGCCAAGCGCGCTCCAATCCCTCGACCGACTCGACGCGCGCCATGCCGATGCTCGAACCCTCGTGCACCGGCTTGATCATGAGCGGAAAGCCGAGTTCGGCCGCCGCCGCCAAGTCGCTCTCCTCACGCAGCAGCACGAAGTCGGCCGTCGGCAGACCGCAGCCGGCCCAGGCGAGCTTGCAGCGATATTTGTCCATACCGAGCGCCGAGCCGAGCACGCCCGAGCCGGTATAGGGCAGACCGATGGTCTCCAGCGCGCCCTGGATCTGGCCGTCCTCGCCGCCGCGTCCGTGCAGGATGATGAAGGCGCGATCGTAACCGCCGGCGCGCAGTCGCTCCAGGATGGTTGCGTCCGGGTCGAGCGGTTCGACGTCGACGCCGAGACGTTGCAGCGCCTCGTGCACCGCGCGTCCGCTCTTGAGCGAGATCTCGCGCTCGGCGGCCTGTCCGCCCATCAGTAGGGCCACTTTTCCGAAGCGTTCGGGCGCCCGGTTCATGTCAGTCGTCATGCCTGTTCTCCGGCGATACGCCGCACCTCGGGCATCAGGCGGATGCCGGTGTGACGTTCGACCGTCTGCTGTATCTGTTCGATCAGGCGGGCGATGTCGGTCGCCGTCGCTCCGCCCCGATTGATGATGAAATTGGCGTGGATCGAAGAGACCTCGGCCCCGCCGATGCGCAGTCCCTTGAGTCCGAGCGAATCGATCAGACGCGCGGCATGGTCTCCCGGCGGATTGCGGAACACCGAGCCGCAGCTCGGCTGGCCGACCGGCTGGGTCGCGGCGCGTTGGTCGAGCAGCTCGCGGATGCGCGCCAGACTCGCGGCGCCGTCGCCCGGCGTCAGCTCCAGTTCGGCGGCCAGGAACCACTCGCCTGTCGGTCCCCGGACCTCGCGATAGGCCGGTTCGTATTCGGCTGCATCGCGTTCATGGACCTGTCCCTGTCGATCCAGAGTCCAGACCCGTCGCACGAAACTCCAGGTCTCGCCGCCCCAGGCGCCGGCGTTCATCGCCAGCGCACCGCCCAGGGTGCCGGGGATCCCGGCCAGGAACTCGATCCCGGTCAGATCATGGCGGGCCGCGAAACGGGCCAGCTTGGCACTGGCGACTCCGACTTCGGCATAGACGCGATCATTGCCGCGCCGCTCCAGAATATCCAAAGTCCCCTGGGTCAGGATGACGGTCCCAGGAAAGCCCGCGTCATCGACAAGCAGATTGCTGCCCAGTCCGAGCCAAAGCAGCGGCTCGTCCGGATCGAGTCCGCGCATGAATTCGACCAGGTCGTCGGCATCCGCCGGGCGATAGAGCCGACGCGCCGGCCCGCCGACACGCCAGCTCGTATGGCGCGACAGGGGTTCGTCGAACTGCCATTGGCCGCGCAGTGTCGTCATCGCCGTGTGCTCCGCCGCTTCCGGCTGCCGGCTGCCGGCGTCCGGCTAGAGGCTGACGACTGACGGCTGACCGCTGGAGGCTGACCGCTGGACTCCGCCCCCTCGGACTCGGTGCGAACGCCTGCCATCCATCCCGACAGGGCGCGCAACGACTCGCCACAGCCCATCGCCAGCCGGTTCATGAGTGATCGTCCATCCATCCGCTCAGTCCCCATCGCCGTTCAGAGCCCCTGCTCGATGAGTGCCGGCAGACGCGCCGCCAGACCGCCGATGTCGCCCGCGCCCGAGACGAGCAGGATATCGCCGTCGTTCAGGAGATTGGCCAGCAGCCCCGGAATCGCGTCGAGTCCCTGGGCGAAGATCGGATCCAGCTCGCCGCGCACCCGGATGGCTCGGCTCAGGGCGCGTCCGTCGGCGCCGGCGATCGGCGTCTCGCCTGCCGGATAGACTTCGCACAGCACCAGGGCGTCCGGGGTCGAGAGCACCTCGACGAAGTCCTCGAACTGTTCCTGGGTGCGGCTGTAGCGATGGGGCTGGAACACCAGCACCAGACGGCGTCCCGGCCAGCCCTCGCGCGCGGCGGCCAGGGTCGCGGCCAGCTCGCGCGGATGATGACCATAGTCGTCGACCACCAGCACCTGACGTCCCTGCGGATCGACAACCTCGCGTGCCACGAAGCGCCGGCCCACGCCCTGGAAACCGGCTAGGGCGCGCACGATGGCCTCGTCCTCGACCCCCAGCTCCAGCGCGACGCTGATCGCGGCCAGCGCATTGAGCACGTTGTGGCGTCCAGGCAGGTTGAGCGTCACCGCCAGCGGGCGCTCGAATTCGGCGCCGTGCACCAGAAAGGAGGTCTGCATCCCGCTCTGCCGGATGTCGCTCGCACGCAGATCGGCCTCGGGCCGGGTGCCGTAGGTACGCACTGGACGCGGAATCTGCGGGATGAGTGCGCGCACCTCGTCGTCATCGATACAGAGCACCGCCAGCCCGTAGAAGGGCAGATGGTGCAGGAACTCCATGAAGGTCTGGCGCAGCCGGTCGAAATCGTTGCCATAGGTGCGCATGTGATCGGCGTCGATATTGGTGACGATCGACACCATCGGCTGGAGATAGAGAAAGGACGCATCGCTCTCGTCGGCTTCGGCTACCAGATACTTGGTGCTCCCCAGACGCGCGTTGGCTCCGGCACTGTTCAGCCGTCCGCCGATGACGAAGGTCGGATCCAGCCCACCTTCGGCCAGGATGCTGGCCACCAGACTGGTGGTCGTCGTCTTGCCGTGGGTGCCGGCGACCGCCACACCGTAATAAAAGCGCATCAACTCGGCGAGCATCTCGGCACGGCGCACGATCGGAATCCGTAGCTCGCGCGCCTGCTGGATCTCGGGGTTGGTCTCGTCGATGGCGGTCGAGACCACCACGGCATCGGCCTCGCTCACCTGCTCGGCACGATGGCCGATGAAGACCTCGATGCCCAGATCGCGCAGACGGTGCGTCACCTCGCTGTCGCGCAGGTCGGAGCCGGCGACCTCGTAACCGAGATTGGCCATGAGCTCGGCGATACCGCTCATGCCGGACCCGCCGATGCCGATGAAATGCAGACGCCGCACCCGCCCCATGTTGGCCGCTGTGTGCTGGAGATGGGGACTCATGAAGGCGTTCCTCGAACGGAGAGTTCCAGACAGACGCGGGCGATGTGGTCGGTCGCCTCGGGCTGGGCGCGACGTCGCGCGGCCTCGGCCATCGCCAGCAGCCGGGCGCGATCGGCGAACAGTTCGCTCAGAATATCGGCCAAACCGACCGCCGTCAGGTCGCGCTGTATGATCAGATGCGCCGCGCCGGCCTCGGACAGGTAACGGGCGTTGCCGACCTGATGATCGTCGACCGCGAATGGATAGGGCACCAGGATCGAGCCGACACCAGCGGCGGCCAGCTCCGAGACCGTCAAAGCGCCGGAACGACAGACGACCAGATCGGCCCAGGCATAGGCTTCGGCCATGTCGCGCACGAAGGCGACGACCTCGGCCTCGACGCCGGCGTCACGGTAAGCGTTGCGGGCCAGTTCGAGCGTGCGCTCACCGGCCTGATGGCGCACCAGCGGGCGTTGATCGATCGGCAGCCGGGCGAGCGCCTGGGGTACTGTCTCGTTGAGCGCCTGAGCACCCAGTGAACCGCCGACCACCAGCAGCCGCACCGGACCCGAACGATCGGCCAGCCGTTCAGCGGGCGCGGGCAGATCCAGGATCGCCTGACGCACCGGATTGCCGGTCACGATGGCCCGACGCGCGGGCGGAAAGCTGCCCGGAAAGGCCTCGAACACCTGGGTAGCGACCCGCGCCAGCCACTGATTGGTCAGTCCGGGCACGAAGTTCTGTTCATGGATGACCAGCGGAATCCCGAGCGCGCGCGCCGCCAGTCCTCCGGGACCGGAGACGAAGCCGCCCATGCCGAGCACGACCGTCGGCCGGCGTCGGCGCAGGATGGCGCGCGCCTGACCGAAGGCGCTCGCCAGCCGGAAAGGCGCCTTGAGCCACTGAAGCCCGCCCTTGCCGCGCACGCCCTCGATCGAAACCCATTCCATCTCGAACCCATGCTCGGGCACCAGACGCGATTCCATGCCGGCCTGGGTGCCGATCCAGAACACCTCGGCCCCCTGCCCGCGCAGATACTCGGCGACGGCAAGCGCTGGAAAGACATGACCGCCGGTGCCCCCGGCCATGACGGCTAGGCGCGCGACCATGACGGATCTCGCTTGAATTTGGATTCGGACTCCGCGCGCCTCAGCATGACATCGATCCGCAGCAGGATGGCGATCGCCATACAGCCGACCATCAGACTGTTGCTCCCATAGCTCATGAAGGGCAGGGTCAGCCCCTTGGTGGGCAGGATGCCGACATTGACCCCGAGATTGACGAAGGACTGGAGCCCGATCCAGAGACCGATCCCCTGCGCCACATAGGCCTCGAAAGGACGCTTGAGCGCCTCGGCCCGCACGCCGATCGATATCGCGCGCCAGGTCAGGAAGACGAAGGCCGCGATCAGCACCAGCATCCCGACCAGACCCAGTTCCTCGCCGATCACCGAAGCCAGGAAGTCGGTATGCGCCTCGGGCAGGAAATACTGCTTCTGGATGCCATTGCCCAGGCCGACGCCGAACCACTCGCCACGCCCGAAGGCGATGAGCGCCTGACTGAGCTGATAGCCCGAATTGAACGGATCTTCCCAGGGATTGAGAAAGGAGATGACCCGCGCCAGACGATAGGGCGACAGGATCACCAGCGTCACCAGTCCGGCACCAAGGATCGCGAACAGAAAGATGAAGGGCATGAGGCTCGCGCCGCCGAGAAACAGCATCCCCATCACGGTCGCCAGCATCACCGCCATGGTGCCGAAATCGGGCTGCATCAGGATCAGCAGCGCCGCCGCGCCGATCAAAACCAACGGACGGATGAACCCCGAGATCTGATTGACCACCTTGTCGGCATGGCGCACCAGATAGCCGGCGACATAGACGATCGCGAACAGCTTGACGAATTCGGACGGCTGCACATTGAGCGGCCCGAGCGGGATCCAGCGCGTGGCGCCATTGACGGTACGACCGATGCCGGGGATGAGCACCAGGATCAGCACCAGCGCACTGGCGAGAAAGAGCCAGACGCCATGACGCTCCCACCAATGGGGCGGGACGTTATAGGCCATGAGTCCCAGCATCAGCGCCAGTCCGAGTGCGATGGCATGCCGGATCGAGTAATGGAAGGGATTCTGACAGCAGGCTTCGGCAATCGACATCGAGGCCGATGTGACCATCACCCAGCCGAAGGTCAGCAGACCGATCGCGCACAGGAGCAGAGGATAGTCCAGCGTCTGGGTCTGGCGCACGCGCGGCGTCCTGGACAGAGGTTTCGAGGGCGCAGCGGCGGTCATTCGGGCAGCCTCCGCACGGCCTCGGCGAAGACCCGGCCGCGATGCTCGTAGTTGTCGAACATGTCGAAACTGGCGCAGGCCGGCGAGAGCAGGACGCAGTCGCCCGGCTCGATGCGCTCGGCGGCCAGGGTGACGGCCTCGTCCATATCGGTAGCTCGGACCAGGGGAACCGTGCCGTCCAGCGCCGACGCGATCAGCGGGGCGTCGCGTCCGATCAGCACCACAGCGCGCGCGGCGCGTTCGACGGCGGTGCGTAGCGGCGTGAAATCGGCGCCCTTGCCCTCACCGCCGGCGATCAGGACCACACGGCCGGCGCCGTCCTCCGGGATCAGCCCCTCCAGAGCTGCGATGGTCGCGCCCGGATTGGTGCCCTTGGAATCGTCGTACCAGCGCGCACCGGCGCGTTCGGCGACGAACTCGCTGCGATGCGGCAGACCTGGAAAGATCCGCAGTGCTTCACAGGCGCCGGCCATGGTGATGCCGCTCGCCTGCGCAAGCGCCAGAGCGGCGAGCGCATTGGCCAGATTGTGCCGGCCTGGAATGCGTATCTCCGCCGTCGGCAGGATCGGCTCCTCGCCCCGGCAGATCCAGGGTCGACCGTCGAGCACGCGCACCCCGAAGTCCGAGCCTTCGGGCACGCCGAGCGTGAAACCGATCTCGCGCTCGGGAGCGCGCGGCATGGCGGCCACGATCGGATCGTCGCGATTGACGACGGCGATCCGCGCCCCCTGATAGATCCGCGCCTTGGTCCGGGCATAGTCGTCGAGACCGGCATAGCGGTCGAGATGATCGGCCGAGACATTGAGCACCACGGCGGCATCGGCGCGCAGGCTCGGCACCGTCTCCAACTGGAAGCTGGAGAGTTCGATCACATAGCGTTCAATGTCCGGCGCCAGCAGATCGAGCACCGGCTCGCCGAGATTGCCGCCGACCGCCACCCGCTGTCCGGCCAGACGCGCCATGAGTGCGACCAGGGTCGTCACGGTGCTCTTGCCGTTGGAGCCGGTGATGGCGCACAGGGGCGCTTGGATCTCGCGCGCGAAGAGTTCGATGTCGCCGACCGCCGGCACGCCGCGCGCAATCGCCTGCCGGATCAGCGGCTCGGCGAGCGGCACGCCGGGGCTGACCACGAGTTCGGTGGCCGCCGCGAACACGTCCGGGTCGAAGCCGCCGACGAAGACCGCGACCTCGGGCAGCTCAGACTGGAGCACGTCCAGACCGGGCGGCCGTTCGCGGCTGTCGGTCACGGCCACACGCACGCCGCGCGCGCTCAGATGGCGCGCGCAGGACAGCCCCGTCTTGCCCAGACCCACGACCAGGGTCTTGGACTCCGGAGAGCGAGAGCGGTCGGTGGCTGTGGAAGGAGACGTCATGGCGTTCACCGGATCTTCAGGCTCGCCAGACCGATCAGCACCAGCACCACGGTCATGATCCAGAAGCGGACGATGACGCGCGGCTCGGGCCAGCCCTGCAACTCGAAATGATGGTGCAGCGGCGCCATGCGGAAGATGCGCTTGCCGGTGAGCTTGAAGGACATCACCTGGAGCATCACCGAGATGGTCTCGGCGACGAAGACGCCGCCCATGATGAAGAGCACCAGTTCCTGACGCGCGGCGACCGCGACCACGCCGAGCGCCGCGCCGAGCGCCAACGCGCCCACGTCGCCCATGAAGACCTGCGCCGGATAGGCGTTGAACCACAGGAACCCGAGTCCCGCCCCGACCAGGGCGGAACAGAAGATCACCAGCTCACCGACCTCGGGCAGATAGGGGATGAGCAGATAGTTGGCGATCTGGGCGTGACCGGCGGCATAGACGAAGATGGTCAGGGCGCCGGCGACCAGCACGGTCGGCATGATCGCCAGCCCGTCGAGTCCGTCGGTGAGATTGACCGCATTGCTGGAGCCGACGATGACGAAATAGGTCAGAAGGATGAACCAGGGGCCGAGCTGAATGCTCAGGTTTTTGGCATAGGGAATCAGTAGCGCCGTCTCAGCCGGAGAGTTCGCGGTCACATAGAGCGCCACGGCGGCGGCGAACCCGAAGACCGTCTGCCAAAAATACTTCCAGCGCGCGATCAGACCGCGCGGGTCGCGCTTGACCAGCTTCTTGTAGTCATCGACCAGCCCCACGAGTCCGAAGGCCATGGTCGTCAGCAGCACGATCCAGACATAGCGGTTCTCCAGATCCGACCACAGCAGCGTCGCGATGCCTACGGCCACCAGGATCAGGGCGCCGCCCATGGTCGGGGTGCCGGACTTGGACAGATGGCTCTGAGGGCCGTCGTCGCGCACGGTCTGGCCGATCTTGTAGGCGCGCAGACGGCGGATCATCGGCCGCCCGACCAAGAGCGCGATGGCCAGCGCCGTCAGCACGCCGAGGATGGCGCGCAACGTCAGATAGCGAAACACCGAGAACCCCTTGTGGTACTCGGTGAGCCAGTCGGTCAGATACAGCAACATCTTAAAGAATGTCCTCGGCGCACAGCGCCTCAACGATGCGTTCCATCCGGGCCAGACGCGAGCCCTTCACCAGGACGCGGTCGCCGGGTTTCAAGTCGGCCTTGAGCCGGTTCAGGAGTGCGTCCTGAGCGGCGAAATGCTCGGCGCCCGATCCGAAGGCGCGGCTCGCCTCGGCGCTCAGGGCGCCGACCGTGAGCAGATGGTCGAGTCCGGCTTCGCGCGCCTGTTCGCCGATCTCGGCATGAAGCCTTGCCGCGTCCGGCCCCAGCTCGCCCAGATCGCCGAGTATCAACCAACGTCGTCCGTCGAGTCCGGCCAGCACCGCGATGGCGGCGGCGATCGAATCCGGGTTGGCGTTGTAGCTGTCGTCGATGACGCCGACGCCGTGACAGAGGCGGGGATAGAGCCGGCCCTTGACCGGGGTCAGGGTCGCCAGACCTGCGGCGATGGCCGTGCGGTCGAGACCGAGCGCCAAGGCACCCGCCGCCGCCGCCAGTGCATTGCGGACGTTGTGCTCGCCGGCCAGGGACAGCGCGAGCGGCCAGTCCTCGCCGGCGACGCGCGCCATGAAGGTCGTGCGAAAGCCGGCATCACCCCACTCGACCCGGATCGATTCGGTGCTCGCGGTCAGATCGGCGGCGCCGTCCAGGGCGAAGGTCAGCATCCGCCGCCCCTCGGCCAGTTCGCGCCACAGCCCCAGATAGGGCGAATCGCCGCTGACGACGAAGACGCCGTCCTCCGGCAAACCGCGCGCGATCTCGCCCTTGGCGCGCGCCACGCCATCGACGCTGCCGAAGCCTTCCAGATGCGCGCGCCCGGCATTGGTGATCAGCGCCACCTCGGGATGCGCGATCTCGGTCATGTAGCCGATCTCGCCGTGATGGTTCGCCCCCATCTCCAGCACCAGGAAATCCTCGTCGCGCGCACTCAGCAGCGTCAGCGGCATACCGATGTCGTTGTTGAGATTGCCGCGCGTGGCCCGCACCCGCCCGGCCTGAGCCAGGATGGCGGCGACCATCTCCTTGACCGTAGTCTTGCCGTTGCTGCCGGTGATAGCGATCACCCGACCGGGGAAACGATCGCGCCAGACCGCCGCCAGCCGTCCCAGACCGAGCCGGGTGTCGTCGACCACCCACTGCGGCAGATCGAGCGGCAACGGCTGATCGACCATGGCGGCGACAGCCCCGGATGCCTGGGCCGCCGCGACGTATTCGTGCCCGTCGAAACGCTCGCCGCGCAGGGCGACGAAGAGTTGCCCTGTGCAGTCGGCGCGCGAGTCGGTGCCGACCGAGGAAAAGGCGACATCAGCGCCGTGCAGCACGCCGCCCGCGCGGGCGATAGCCTGAGCCAGTGTCCACATCAGCGCCGACCCTCCGTGCTCTCAGGTTCCGATACCGGATCGAACGTCAGCCGTATGCTCATGGCGCCGTCCCCTGCAAGTGTTGCGCGAGCATCATCGACGGCTCGGGATCATCGGGCGGAACATTGAACAGCCGTAGTGCGCCCTCCATCACCTTCTGGAAGATGGGCGCCGCCACCACACCGCCGTAATAAGCCCCGGCGCCCGGCTCATCGATCATGACCACCATGACGAAACGCGGCTGACGCGCCGGCACGAATCCGGCGAAGACCGACTGATAGCGATTGCTCGAATAACCGGCCTTGCCCGCTGATTTCTTGGCCGTTCCGGTCTTGCCGGCGGCGCGATAGCCGGCAATGATCGCCTGCTTGGCCGTGCCCTGTTCGGAGACCACGGTCTCCATCATGGCGCGCAGTCGCCGGGTTGTGTCCTGGCTCAGGATACGCACGGCCTCGGGCGCCGCCGCCGCTTGCATGAGCGGATCACGCTTGAAGAGCGTCACGGGCCGCTTCACGCCATCGCTGGCCAGCACCAGATAGGCCTGAGCCAGTTGCAGCGGAGTGACCGAGAGACCATAGCCGAAAGAATGCGTGGCATGCTCGAAGGGCCGCCAGGTCGAGTGATGCCTGAGCAGACCGCGACTCTCGCCCGGAAAGCCGACGCCGGTCGGATGGCCGAATCCGAGCCGGTCGTAGAGGCTCCAGAGATCGCCGTAACTCATCTTCTGCGCGATCTTCACCGAGCCGACGTTGCTCGACTTGGTGATGATGCCGGTGACATCGAGCGTGCCATAGTTGTGGACGTCGCGCACGACGTTACGGCCGATACTGTAGGGTGCGGTCGAGAAACGGCTCGCCGGACTGATGACCTGCTTTTCGAGCGCGGCAGCGACCACGAACGGCTTGAGCGTCGATCCCGGCTCCATGACATCGGTGACAGTGCGATTACGCCGCCGCTCACTGCCGCCGCTGCGATCGCTGTTGGGGTTGAAGCTCGGCTGATTGACCATCGCCAGGACTTCGCCCGTGGCCGCGTCGAGCACCACCAGACTACCGCCCTTGGCCTTGTGCTCGGTCACAGCGGCCTTGAGCTCACGATAGGCCAGATATTGCAGGCGACGATCCAGAGTCAGCGCCAGATCGCGTCCCGGATGCGGCGGGCTGACCTGCTCGACCTGCTGCACGGTGCGCTTGCGCCCGTCGCGAATGACGCGCTGCAACCCCGGCTCGGCCTTGAGCACCCGGTCATAGGCCAGCTCGATGCCTTCCTGGCCGCGATCCTCGATGTTGGTGAAGCCGATGACGTGGGCGAAGACCTCGGCGCCCGGATAGAAGCGGCGATACTCGCTCTCGAAGTCGAGTCCGGTGATCTTGTGGCGGGCGATGGCCTCGCGCACGGCGCGCGCTTCCTCGAAGGTCACGCGGCGCTTGACGTAGAGAAACCCCTTGTCGCGGTTGGACTCGATACGGTCGCGCAGAAAGGCCGCATCCATGCCGAGCGCCTGGGCGATCGCGGGAATCTTGTCGAGATGGTCGATCAGCTTGCGCGGCTCGGCCCACACCGTCTCGACCGGCGTGCTCACGGCCAGCGGCTCGCCGTTGCGATCCGTGATCATGCCGCGCCGGGCCGGAATGACGGCATCGCGCAGATAGCGCGCTTCGCCCTCGCGTTGCAGGAACTCGGTCTGAATGACCTGACGATAGAAGACCCCGGACGTCAGGACGACGAAGGCCAGCGACAGACCCGACATCAGGAGCCGGCGGCGCAGGACCAAATTGGGCGCCCGGCGCGGTTTGAGCGGCGGCAGGGGTTTGCGAGCGCGACGACTAGGGTTGGGCATGAACGCGCTCCTCGATCAAGAGTACGTCGCCGGCCCGAGGGGCGAACATACCCAGTTCACGACGTGCCTTGCGTTCGACCAGCACATGGGTCGAGAGCGCGGCCTCTTCGAGACGCAGACGGTTCCATTCGACATCGATCGCGTCGCGCTGGGCGCGCAGATCCTGGAGATGCGCGAACTGGGTGCGTGTCTGATATTTGGTGTGCACGACGGCCATCGCCGTCAGGATGACGGCGAGTATGAATCCGGCGACCGTGACGAAGCGAGCGCGCGTCATGGCAGACGCTCCGCCACACGCAGGGTGGCGCTGCGTGCTCTCGGGTTGTGCGCTTCCTCATCCGCCGAGGGACGCACCGATTTGCCGACGGGACGCAGACGCCCCTGGACCTCGACGGCGCGTGCCGGAACGCCCTTGGGCAGTTCCGGTCCCCTGGATTCACGGCGGATGAAGCGCTTGACCAGACGGTCTTCGAGCGAATGGAAGCTGATGACCGCCAGCCGTCCGCCGACCGCCAGCCGATCGCAGACCTGATCGAGACAGCGACGCAGGGCTTCCAGCTCGCCGTTGACCTGGATGCGCACGGCCTGGAAGGTGCGGGTGGCCGGATGCTTGCCCGGTTCACGTTTGGGCACGGCGCGTGCGACCAGTTCGGCCAGTTGGGCCGTCGTGCGGAGCGGGGTCTGGGCGCGGGTCTCGACGATGGCGCGCGCGATGCGGTTGGCGAAGCGTTCCTCGCCGAACTCGCGCAGTACGGTCGCGATCTCACCCTGTTCGGCACGCGCGAGCCATTGTGCCGCCGACTCGCCGCTATCGGGGTCCATGCGCATGTCCAGCGGGCCGTCGGCCATGAAGCTGAAGCCGCGTTCGGGGGTGTCCAGTTGCGGTGAGGAGACGCCGAGATCGAGCAGCACACCATTCAGGCGTGCATCGATCCCGGCCTCATCGAGCAGACGCCCGATGTCGGCGAAGGAACCGCGATGGATGGAGAAGCGTCCGTCCTCGGCCGCGAGCGCCCGGCCAACGGCCACCGCCTCGGGATCACGATCGAAGCCGAGCAGACGCCCGGCCGCGCCCAAACGCGCGAGGATGGCGCGACTGTGCCCACCTCGTCCAAAGGTGCCATCGACATAGATTCCGTCCGATTGCACCAGCAAGGCGGACACGCTTTCCTCCAGCAATACGGGTTTGTGCGACAACGGATGATTCTCTGAACGGCGTTTGCCGTGGGACGCGCCCCGGATCAAGCGCGGCGAACGTGCGTCCTGACTGCAAGGTGACATCATGGTGAATCATCCCTGTTCATCATGTTTTTATTCCAGACTCATGTTAGAGAGGCTCCGGATCAACGTCAAGAAATCCTTGGCCTTTGTTCTTCAGAGTCAGCGACTTACGGCATGAACCTGAGACGGGTCGAGAACAAGTGAAAAATGCTATCGATTCAGGATCATGAGCTCATGAATTCATAAAAGACATGAGCAATCGGCTGCAAGTCGATGAGACATCAGGGTGTTCGAGCACCCTGAAGCGAACGACGGGAAGGGGGTTGGAGAAGGAGAATTGGGGCTAAGGAGTCGGCCGATAAGCCGGGTTCTGTCGAGGACAGTCATTCATCTGGGACGCGCGTCACCGCGCGCCTCGTGCGACCTACCCGGGAACACGCGCGGGCCGCGCGCCGCCGCTCAAGGCGGCTCGTTCCTCTATTTGGTCTTGCTCCGGGTGGGGTTTACCCTGCCACTGATGTTGCCACCAGCGCGGTGCGCTCTTACCGCACCTTTTCACCCTTACCGGCGCGAGCGAACCCGAACCGGCGGTATCTTTTCTGCGGCACTTTCCGTGGACTCACATCCCCCAGGCGTTACCTGGCACCCTGCCCGATGGAGCCCGGACTTTCCTCCCCTTCCGAACGGAAGGAGCGACTGTCTGACCAACTCCTCAGCGGCGACATCCTAACAAATCCGACCAATGCCTGTCGCGCGTCGTTCAACCGGATTCGGCGCCGAGTCCCAGCTCCAGTCCCTGCCTGTAGAGCGCATTCTTCTTGGCTCCGGTCAGGCGGGCGGCCAGCGCGGCGGCCTGACTCAGCGGCATGGATTCGCCGAGGATGCGCAACACGCGCATGGCTTCGTTGTGCGCGGCCTCGGTCTCGGAATCGGGACAGCCCGCGACCAGGATCACCATCTCGCCGAGCCGTTGCTCCGGGTCGGACTCCAGGCGCTCGATGAGCGTGCCGGCCGAGCCGAACAGAAAGGTCTCGAACTGCTTGGTCAGCTCGCGGGCGATGACGAGGCGTCGCTCGTCGCCCAGGACGGTTTGCAGGTCGCGCAGCGTCTCCAGCGCCCGCTTGGCGCTCTCGTAGAGGATGAGCGTCCCCGGCTCACGCGCGACCGCTTCGATCCAGGCGCGACGGCGCGACTGGGTGCGGGGCGGAAAACCGAGAAAGAGGAAGCGGTCGCTCGGCAGACCCGAGGCCGAGAGCGCACAGATGGCCGCGCTCGCTCCGGGAATGGGTACCACGTCCAATCCCCGTTCGCGCGCCGCTGAGACCAGGGTATAACCGGGATCGCTGATCAGCGGAGTGCCGGCGTCCGAGACCAGCGCCAGACACTGTCCGGACTCCAGCCGTTCCAGCAGACGCGGTGTCAGCTCGGACTCATTGTGATCGTGATAGGCGATCAGCTCGGACGAAATTCCGCAGTGCGCCAGCAGGCGGCGTGTCTCGCGCGTGTCCTCGGCGGCGATGGCGTCGACCTCGGCGAGCACACGGCGCGCGCGCTCGCTGAGATCACCGAGATTGCCGATCGGCGTGGCCACCACGTATAGTACCCCGGCCTGTTGTCGCATCTTCCGCCCCTCCGGCAGACTCACACAAGAATACGGATCCGGAATCATGCCCAAGAATCGCCTCGACCGTCCTGCTTTTTTCTCACGTCGGCGGCTCGGGCCGCTGCTCCTCGTCTCGATCCTGTCGGGTTGCGCCGTCCAGCCGCTCCAGGATCCGGCCAGCCTGCTCACCAGTGTTCCGTCCGCCGACTTGAGTCGTGCCGCGACGCTGAAGACGCAGGGCGAGGCCGATGAGGCCGCCGCGCTCTATCTGGAGCTAGCCGCCCGTGCCCAAGCCCCGGCCAAGGCCGAACTCAGACTCCAGGCCGCCCAAGCCTATCTGGACGGCGGTCGGGTCAGTCAGGCGCGCCAAACGCTCGACGAACTCGAAACGGCCGGACTCGTCGGCGGACAACTGGAGCGCTCGCGTCTGCTCAAGGCCGAACTCGCCATCGCCGACCGTCAGCCCAAGACGGCCATCGCCGAACTCAAGCGCCTGAACAGCGCGCTCCCCAAAGCCCTCAAGATCCGGCGACTTGGATTACTGGCGGCAGCCCAGCGACTCGACAACGATCCAGTGGCGGCCGCCGGGTCGCTGGCCGAACTCGACGGCCTGCTCGACGGGCCGACACGTCTGAACAATCAGGTTTCACTGGTTGCGACACTGGCCCTGATCGGCGAGGACGATCTGCTGAAACTCACCCGCGCCGGTCGCGGCCCCATGAAGGGCTGGGCCGAGATCGCTCAACTTGCGCGACGCCATGGCGCCGATCCAAAGCGCCTGGACGACGCCTATCGTCAATGGCGCCAAGGTCGCGCCGGCCATCCCGCGCTCCCCGAGTTGGCGCGCGCCTATGCCGGCGACGGCCCCGGCGGATACGCAAGCGGCCAAAGCGTAACAGTGATGCTGCCCGGCAGCGGACGCTTCGCTGCCGCTGCCAAGGCGGTGCGCGACGGGATCGAGGCCGCCAGCCAAGCCGACACCAGTGCTCAGCGCCCATCACTGGACTTCGCCGACAGCACCAACGCCGGACGGGTACGTAACCTGCACGGATCGGCCATTGCGCGCGGCGCCGACTATGTCATCGGGCCGCTGGAAAAACCCGCCGTCGAAGCCCTGATCGCGGCCAAGACCTCGCCGGTTCCGACACTGGCGCTGAACGAAGCCTCTGAGACGGAACGACGCGCCCTGAACCTGTTCCAATTCGCGCTCTCACCCGAGAACGAAGCCGCCGAGGCTGCCAACAAAGGCCGTACCCTGGGCGCCGGACGCGCGCTCGTCCTGCATCCGAACACGGCCTGGGGCCAGCGTTTGGCCACGGCCTTCGGAGCGCAGTGGCGTGCTCAGGGTGGAACCCTGGTCAGTCAGGCCGGCTTCGACCCGGCCTGGTCGAGCTATGACAAAACCCTGTCGCGACTCATGGATGGCCAGGACGCCGATCTGCTGTTTCTGGTCGCCACGGCTGAGATGGCGCGCAAGATCCATCCTCAGATCCAGGCAGCGGCGAACAAGCCGCTGATCGTCATCTCGACCTCGCATGTGTATTCGGGCCGTTTCGATGCCGATGCCGACAAGGGAATGGTCGGGCTCTATTTCGTCGATATCCCCTGGATGCTCGGCCTGGGCGGTGACGGACCGCTGGCGCATCGCACCATCATGGGCCGGACAGCCAGCGCGGCAGGGCCGCTCGCCCGACTCTATGCCATGGGGATCGATGCCTACCGTCTGGCGCCGCGTCTGTCCGAGCTGGCCGCCAATCCCGGCGCCTACTATCCAGGCCAGACCGGCGGACTGGCGATCGACCCCGTGGGCCGAATCACCCGGCAACTGGCGCTCGGACGTTTCACCCCGACCGGGCCGGTACCGGCTCAGTCTCCGAATGCGCCCGCTGGACCGAGTGCTCGGGAGTCTCGGCGGATCGATACCGAATGAGCGGTACCGATCCAAGCCGCCGCTCACGCCCCGACACCCGCGCGATCGGCGAGGCCAAGGAGCGTCTCGCCGAGTCGTTCCTGATCGCTCAGGGTCTGAGATTGGTGGCGCGCAATCAGCGCTCCCGCTTCGGCGAGATCGATCTGGTGATGCGCGACGAGGCCGTCCTGGTCTTCGTCGAGGTGCGCTACCGGCGCTCGACGCGCTTCGGCACCCCGGCGGCGACCGTGGACGCGCGCAAACAGCAGCGCCTGATCCTGGCCGCCCGGCACTATCTGCATCGTCATCCGACCCAACTGGCCTGCCGGTTCGATGTCGTGGCCATCAGTGCCGAGGACGACATCCAGTGGATCCGGCAGGCTTTTACGCTCTAGGAACTGAACCACTCGTCACCCGATCCAAGCCTGAATGATCGCCATCGGCGCGTCGTTCATCGCTCATCAAAGCCCTTCATCCCAATCCCAATGAATAGAACGTACTCGAAGCTGATCATTCTGGCGGGCGCCGCGCTCGTATTCGCGCTCTCGGCGACTGGATGCGCGCCCCTGGTCGTGGGCGGCGCGGCGGTCGCCGGCGCCTCGGCCATCCATGATCGTCGCCCGGCCCAGACGATCCTCGACGATCGACAGATCGAGTTCGCCGCCGCCCAGGCGATCTCCCAGGATCGCGAGCTCAGCGACGGCGCGCGCCTCGTCGTCACCAGCTACAACCGCACTGTCCTGCTCACCGGGCAGGCCACGTCGGCGGAACTCGCGCGGCGCGCCGGCGAGCGGATCAGCCGACTGCCCAAGGTCGCGCGCGTGATCGACGAGGTCCGCATCGGGCCGCGCATCGGGATGAGTCGCCAGTCGGAGGACACCTATATCGCCTCGCGCGCCAAATTGGAGCTGGCCGGTATCGGTCTGCCCGATTTCGATCCGACCCGCGTCAAGATCGTGGTCGAGGATGGAGAGCTCTATCTACTCGGGCTGGTCACGCCGCGCGAGGGCGATCTCGTCGCCGAGCGGGTGCGCTATGTGCCGGGTGTGCGCAAGGTGGTCAAACTCTTCGAATACTGGACGCCCAATGCCTGAGCTCACCGCTGGACTGCGCGCCGAGCTGGCGCGGATCGCGGGCGCCGACGCCCTGCTGACCGACCCGGCCGACTGCTGGCCCTATGGTTACGACAACAGCCGCCGTCAGGCCCTGCCCCAGGCGGTCGTCTTCGCACGCGATGAGGACCAGGTCGCGGCCCTGGTCCGGCTCTGCGCGCAGGCCGGGCTGCCGCTGATCGCCCGCGGCCTCGGCACGGGCACCACGGGGGCTACGGTGCCCGATCGCGGCGGCGTCGTGCTCTCGTTTGAGCGCATGGATCAAATAAAGCGCATCGAGCCCGGCGACCGGCTGGCGGTGGTCGAACCCGGCGTGACCAACGCGCGGTTGCAGCAGGCCATCGCGGCCGCCGGCTTCTTCTGGCCGCCGGATCCGACCAGCGCGGCCACCTGCACCATCGGCGGCAACCTGGCCTATAACTCGGCCGGCCCGCGCGCGGTCAAGTACGGCACGCCGCGTGAGAACACCCTCGGTCTGCGCGCGGTGAGCGGCACGGGCGAGGTCTTCCACACCGGCGTACTCACCACCAAGGGCGTGGTCGGCTATGACCTGACGCGGCTCATCATCGGCTCAGAGGGCACGCTCGCGCTCGTCACCGAGGCCACGCTCAAGCTCACCCCGCTCCCCGAGGCCAAGCGCACCCTGCGCGCGACCTATACCGACATCCACAGCGCCGCGCTCGCCGTCTCGGCCATCATGGCCCAGCCGGTCACGCCCTGCGCGCTGGAGATCATGGACGGCTCGGCGATCGAGATGGTCAGCCGCTATTCCGAACTCGACCTGCCGGATGGGGCCGGCGCGCTGCTGATGATCGAGGTCGATGGGCCGGCGGCCTGTATCCAGGAAGCGCAGCGCGCGGTCGGCGAAGCGGCGCGTGTCTCGGGTCTGCTGGAATTGCGCCTCGCCGAGACGGCGGATGAGGTCGCCGCGCTCTGGAAGACGCGCAAGGCGCTCTCCCCGGCTCTGCGTCACATCGCGCCGAAGAAGATCAACGAGGACGTGGTGGTACCTGTCTCGCACATGGGCGCGTTCATCGATGGGCTGGAGCAACTGGCGCGCGAGACCGGCATCCGGATCGTCAACTTCGGTCATGCCGGCAACGGCAACATCCATGTCAATCTGCTGATCGATCCGGACGACGCCGAGGAGGTCGCGCGCGCGGCGCACTGTCTGGATGCGGTCTTCGCGTTGGTTCTGCGACTGGACGGGACGCTCTCGGGCGAGCACGGCGTGGGACTGGAGAAGCGCGATTTCGTCGACCGCGAACTCGACCCGGTTGCGCTGAGGCTCATGCACGCCATCAAGGCGCAGTTCGACCCGGCGGGCATCCTCAATCCAGGCAAATCGCTGCCCGTCTAGCGCCCCGGTCGCACCAGACCGCCCAGGCCGACGGTCTCCAGCGCGTCGAGCAGCAGGCGGCGCACCGAGCCGGCATCCTCGCATTGCAGGGCGACCTTGAGCACCTCGCGCGCCCGCGCCCGGCTGATGCTGCGGATGACCTTCTTGACCCGCAGCAGACTGCCGGCTCCCATGCTGAGGCTGTGCACCCCCATCCCCAGCAGCAGGAAGGTCGCCAGCGGGTCGCCGGCCATCTCGCCGCAGACGCTGACCTCCTTGCCGTGGAGCCGCGCCCCGGTCAGGATCTGGAGCAGCGCGCGCAGCACCGCCGGGTGATATTCGTTGTAGAGCTTGGCCACATGCGGATTGTTGCGATCGACGGCCAGCAGATATTGCGTGAGATCGTTCGTCCCCACCGACAGGAAATCGACCCGGCGCGCCAGGGCCTCGGCCTGATAGACGGCCGCCGGCACCTCGATCATGACCCCGACCGGCGGCATCCGCACCTGATAGCCTTCCTCCAGCAGCTCGTTGTGCGCACGCTGGATCAGGAGCAAGGCATCGTCGACCTCGCCGACGGTACTGACCATGGGCAGCAGCAGTTGCAGGTTGTCGAGTCCGATGGACGCGCGCAGCACCGCGCGCACCTGGCTCAGGAAGATCTCGGGATGGTCGAGCGTGATGCGGATGCCACGCCAGCCCAGGAAGGGATTGGCCTCCTGCATCGGAAAGTACGGCAACGGCTTGTCGCCGCCGATGTCGAGGGTGCGGATCGTCACCGGACGTGGCGCGAACAGTTCCAGTACATGCCGATAGTTGGCCATCTGCGCCGCCTCGCTCGGAAAGCTGTCGCGCACGATGAAGGGCAGCTCAGTCCGGTAGAGACCGACGCCGGCCGATTCCTCGATGCCGAGCGGACGGCTCTCGGACACCAGACCGGTGTTGAGATAGAGCGGGATCACATAGCCGTCGGTGGTCTCGGCCGGCAGATGGCTCAGGGCTTGCAGCTCGCTGGTCAGGGCCGCGTCATCATCGGCCAGACGCTGGTACTCCGAACGCACGGCCGGCCCAGGCGAGACATAGACACGCCCGCGATAGCCGTCGACCACCATCTCGCGCCCCTCGATGCGCCCAACCGGTAGATCCGATACGCCCATGGCCGCCGGGACGCCCATACCACGCGCCAGAATTCCCACATGGGACGACCCGGAACCCGAGGTCGAGACGATGCCGGCCAGCTTCTCGCGCGGCACGTCGGCGATCTGCATGGCGCTGATCTCATCGCCCACCAGAATCGTGCACGGCGGATACTGAATCGGCGCACTGGCCCGGTTCTGCAAGTGCATCAGGATGCAGCGCCCCAGATCGCGCACGTCCGTGGCCCGTTCGCGCAGATAGGCGTCGTCCATGGCGTCGAACACACGCGCATGTTCGGCGATGGTCTCGCGCAACGCGCCGGGCGCCCAGTTGCCGGCGCGAATCCGCGACAGGGTGCCATCGATCAGGGTATCGCTCTCCAGCATCAGCCGCCAGGCATCGAACAGGGCCATGTCCTCGACGCGCAGATGGACCTGCGTGCGGCTGGCGAAGCGGTCGAGATCCTCGGCGACCTCGCGCACGGCACGGCGGAACTCCTCGGCCTCGGCCTCCAGATCCTCAGGGCGGCGATCGGGCACGGCATCCAGATCGGCGGGCGGATAGACCACAACCGCCTGCCCGAGGCCGATACCCGGCGAGGCGGCCAGCCCCGGCAGGAAGCGCTGCGGGATGCCATCGTCCTGCAAGCGCGCCAGCTCGCCACTGGTGCGGGCAAAGGTGATGGCCCCGGCCAGTTGCGAGGCCAGGGTCATCACGAAGGTCACTTCGTCCTCGCCGAAATGACGCCGCCGGCGCTGACGCAGCACCAGGACACCGAGCACCTTGCGGTTCTGGATGATGGGCGCACCGAGAAAGCCGTGATAACGCTCCTCGCCGGTGTCGATGATGCACTCGTAGCGCGGATGATTGGCCGCGTCGTCGAGGTTGATCGGCTCGGCACGCTCGCTCACCAGTCCGATCAGCCCGCGTCCGAGCTCGAGCCGCACACGCCCTACGGCGTCCTTGCGCAACCCCTCTGTGGCCTGCAGGACGTGACGATGGTTGTCGTAGTCGTTGAGATAGACTGAGCAGACGTCCGCGCCGACGGCCTGCTTGACGCGCTGGACGATGATGGAGAGCGCCTGCTCGAGATCGCGGGCATTGTTGACCTCCTGAACGATGCGCCTGAGTGATTCGAGCATGCTGGGGGAGCTGAGCAGACCTGGAGCGGATGGGATCACGGACGAATGGGTGCCTGACTGCATGCGGATCTAGGCCACTGTCTCAGCCCTGGCGCGGCGCAAGGCGTTCATGGATATCCCTGGCGCAGCAACCTGGAGGGACTGGCATAGACATGCCGACGATCCGGCACGCCTTCCGGATAGAGGGTCGGCGCCAGCTCTTCGAGCGCCTGCTGATAGACATGGCGCTTGAAATACACGACTTCGTAGAGCGGCTGCCAATATCTGACCCAGCGCCAGGCGTCGAACTCGGGTTTGTCGGTGCGATCGAGACAGAAGGCTTCCTCGCCGCAATTGACCCGCAGCATGAACCAGACCTGTTTCTGGCCAATGCAGATCGGACCCGGCCCGCAGTAACGGTGCCGAATGTAGCGTTTGGGCAGGTGATAGCGCAGCCAACCGCGTGTGCTGCCCAGGATCGTGACCTGCTGCTCACAGAGTCCGACCTCTTCCTCCAGTTCGCGGAACATGGCCTGCTCGGGCGTCTCGTCGGGGTTGATCCCACCTTGTGGAAACTGCCAGGCATTCTGGCCGACGCGGCGCCCCCAGAATAGGCGACGGTCCCGATTGCTCAGGATGATGCCGACATTGGGTCTGAAGCCGTCGTGGTCGATCAAGGATGGGTCTCTCCCTGGCTGGTCGCTGGCTCATTCTTCCATAGAGCAGTCGTTTCCGGCAAGCCGGCGCATGTATAAGCGATTTCCAATCAAGAGCTTGGTCGTAAGCACTTGAAACCCGCGCGCCGATCCCGGAGTATGACACGCAAGGGCGCAAGATCCGCGCCAGACACCACTTCAATCTTTACAGACTGGAATCAACCGCGTGCCACTGGCTATCTTCGATCTCGACAACACACTCCTGGACGGCGACTCGGATTATCTCTGGGGCTGCTATCTCGCCCAGCATGGACTCGTGGACGGCGCTGAGTACGCGCGCGAGAACGAGCGATTCTACCGCGAATATCAGAACGGGACTCTGGATATCCAGGAGTTCCTGCGTTTTTCGCTGCGCCCGTTGCGCGAGCACCCGCGCGAGCGCCTGGAGGCATTGCGCGCGCGCTTCCTCGAAGAGCAGATCGAGCCGATCATGACCCCGGCGGCGCGCGCGCTCGTCGAGCGGCACCAGTCCGCCGGCGACATCCTGCTCATCATCACGGCGACCAACGCCTTCGTCACCGCGCCCATCGCCGAGCGCTTCGGCGTGCCGCACCTGATCGCGACCCTGCCCGCCGAGCGCGACGGCGCCTATACCGGCGAGGTCGAGGGTGTTCCCTCCTTTCGCGAGGGCAAGGTCGAGCGGCTCGAACACTGGCTCGCCGAGCATGGACTGGATCTGGCGGGCAGTTGCTTCTACAGCGACTCGCACAACGATCTGCCGCTGCTGGAGCGGGTCGAGCGCCCGATCGCCGTCAACCCGGACGCCCAGTTGCGCGCCACGGCCGAGACACGCGGCTGGCCGATCCTGTCGCTGCGGGCCTGAACACGTAGCCGCCTTCACCGAGCTGTCATCCGCCCCACATCAGGCCGCAACACTCGCCGCCTAAGATAGCCCTCCAGGCATTCTTCACCTGTGAGGGCATTCGATGGTCGCTTCGGCTTCCGCGTCGCTCGCCAAGCGCGGCGAGCGTCTCTATGTCGAGATCGCAACGTCCGAGTCCGAGGTCCGCGAGGCGCAGGCACTGCGCTATCAGGTCTTCGGCGAGGAAATGGGCGCACGGCTCAAGGGTGCGCCCGGCTATGATCACGATACGTTCGACGACCATTGTCAGCACCTCCTGGTTCGCGATTCGCGCACTGGACGTGTCGTTGGTTGCACCCGTCTACTGACCGACGCGAGCGCCGCGCGCATCGGCGGCTTCTATTCCGAGAGCGAGTTCGAACTGGACGCCATCAAACGGCTCGACGGACGTCTGCTGGAGGTCGGTCGTACCTGCATCGCGCCCGAGTTCCGGCAGGGGCCGGCGATCGCCGTGCTCTGGTCAGGACTGGCCGGATTCGTCCAGCTCAACGGCTTCGACTATCTGTTCGGCTGTGCCAGCGTCCCGCTCGGCGAGGACGACATCCAGGCCGCCGCGATCATGAACCGACTGCGCCGTCAGGCGCTGGCATCCGAGGACCGGCGCGTCACGCCGCGTGCGCCGCTGCTCACGACCCAGGTCGCCGACGACGTTCTGGACGCGCCGCTGCCGCCCTTGCTGCGCGCCTATGTCCGTCTGGGCGCCAAGGCGTGCGGCGAGCCCTGCCGTGATCCGGATTTCGGCGTGGCGGACGTGCTGATGTTGCTCGACATCGACGCCATGAATCCGGCGTACTCACGCCACTTCCTCGACAGGCACGGTCTTTGAGTCATTCCGAACGACACCCGAGGATCATGATCGCGCGAACACTCTGGAGAAGCTGGCGGGTCGGCGAGCATCTGGCGACCGGAACGCTGGTCGGCCTCTATGCCGCGCTCCAGGGTCACGCACGAGGGCAACCGGGCTGGTTGCCGCGCGCCGTGTGCTGGTGGCATGGACGGCTGGTGCGCGCCCTGGAGGTCGAGGTCCGGATCGAGGGCCGGTTGGAACCGGGCTGTCTGCTGGTCGGCAACCATGTCTCCTGGCTCGATATCCCCATTCTGGGCGCTCAGGGTGAGATCGGGTTTCTGGCCAAGTCGGACGTCCGGTGCTGGCCGCTGATCGGCTGGCTGGCGGGCCTTGCGGGTACCCGCTTCATCGAGCGCGGTGCGCATCAAGCGGAGTCCGTGATCCATCGACTCCTGGCGGATCTGGCCTCGGAGCGCACGGTCATGATTTTCCCCGAAGGCACCACAACGGATGGCCGGACGCTGGGGCGTTTCCATCCGCGACTCTTCGCCATCGCCCAGAATCCCGAGGTTCGCGTACAGCCGGTCGCCATCCGTTACCGGCGTCGCGATACCCTCGCCCTCGATCAGTCCGTGCCCTATATCGGCGACGACAGTCTGATCGCCAATCTCAGCCGACTCGTCCGACATCCGGGGCTGATCGCCTGTGTCCATTTCCTGCCGTCCATGCAGGCTCTGGAGGGGGAGTCACGTCGTGCACTCGCCGAGCGCGCCCGCGCGGCCATCCTCGAAACGCTCGACGTCGCGGAGACTGCGCCCGTCATGACCACCAGAGACGCGGCTGTATCAGTGCGCGACGAGGATGCAAGCCCATGCTGGCTGGAGCCTGGAGCCGTATGAATCATGTCCAGTGAAACGCGGATCACCCCTCAGTCCACAGGCGATCGACTCAGAATCGCCATTGTCACCGAGACCTATCCCCCAGAGATCAACGGCGTGGCCAATACCATGCGTCACCTGGCCGAAGGCATGGCCGCGCGCGGACATGGCGTTCAGTTGATCCGGCCACGACAACCGGCCGATCCGGGGCATCCCGAACAATCCGATAGGCTCGATCTGCATCTGGTTCCGGGACTGCCGATCCCTGGTTATCGAGGTCTAAGGTTCGGGCTTCCGGTCTACTGGCGTCTGCGGCGTCTCTGGCACCGCCGCCCGGCCGATCTGGTCTATATCGCCACGCAGGGACCACTTGGTCATGCCGCGCTCTCAGCGGCTCAGGCGCTCAAGATTCCGACGATCACCGGTTTTCATACCCACTTCCAGCACTACAGCCGGCACTATGGACTGGGTGCCCTGACCCGTCAGATCGCCGAGACCCTGAGACACTTCCACAATCGCTCCGATGCCACGCTGGTTCCAACCGCCGAGTTGCGTGACAGCCTGGCCGCCGAAGGATTCGAGAACCTCCATGTCTTTGGGCGCGGAGTGGACGTCGATCAGTTCGCGCCCGACCGGCGCTCCGCTGAACTGCGTCGCTCCTGGGGCTGCGCGGAGGACGATCTGGTCGCCCTGTATGTAGGTCGGATCGCCGCAGAGAAGAATCTCGCCCTGGCGCTCGCTGGGTTTCGCGCCATTCAGCGCCAGTGTCCGAACGCACGCTTCGTGCTGGTTGGCGACGGCCCCGAACGCCCGCATCTGCAACAGGAACACCCGGATCTGATCTTCGCCGGCGCGCGCGTCGGCGACGAGCTCGCCGCCCACTATGCGTCGGGCGATCTCTTCCTGTTTCCGAGTCTCACCGAGACCTTCGGCAACGTCGTCACCGAGGCCATGGCCAGCGGTCTGCCCGTCATCGCTTTCGACTATGCCGCGGCGCGCGCGCACGTCCAGCCCTGGGTCAATGGCGTGACCGTGCCGATCGACGCCCAAGAATCCTTCATCGACATCTGTCTGGAGTGCGTCGGCGATCGGGAACGACTGCGACGAATGGGACTCGAAGCCAGGAAGCGCGCATTGGATATTGGCTGGGAGCGCGTTCTAGGGCGTGTCGAAGAGCACCTGTTCGCCGTGATCCACAGAAAACGAGGTCAAGCGGAGTCCTGTCATGCAAGCCTGGCTACGACATCTGAATGAATTGGAAGTATCCGTCTGTCGCCTCTGGAGCCGTTCGGGGCAACGTCGCTGGATTCGATACCCCTTCGCGTTCATCAGCCGGCTGGGGGATGGGGTGTTCTGGTACAGCCTCATGGCCGCCCTGCCCCTCGTCTATGGATTGAAGGGTTTGCAAGCCAGTCTGCACATGCTGGCGACCGGCG
The DNA here is from genome assembly GCF_013385175.1 of Allochromatium humboldtianum. Taxonomy (GTDB): domain Bacteria; phylum Pseudomonadota; class Gammaproteobacteria; order Chromatiales; family Chromatiaceae; genus Thermochromatium; species Thermochromatium humboldtianum. Next base: position 109,718 of record NZ_JABZEO010000012.1, read on the forward strand.
GTATTGCGTTACTGCTCTACAAATCACTCAAAGGTGTGACTCGGCGGTCTCGTCCCTGCCATCATGCCAGCGACATCACGGCCCTCGTCCCGCCACTCGACCAATACAGCTTTCCTTCGGGTCACACGCTCCACGCTGTCGTCTTTTCGAGTGTCGCCATCTACTACTTTCCTGTACTGGCCTGGATACTGGTTCCTTTCACAGCGCTGATTGCGTTGTCTCGCATCATTCTCGGGCTGCATTATCCCAGTGACGTTTTGATGGCGACGTTGATTGGTCTAGGGCTGGCTTATGCGAGTCTCTCCGCCTTCATATGAGATTGGCGAACAGATCGAAAACGCCCAAAGCCAAAACCCCCACTTCCAGAGGGAAGCGAGGGTTTTGAGGGGAGAGGGCCCTGGCGGTGCCCTAGGTTCGCATGGGGAGGCCCCACACTAGGATCGGCGAAGACTTGTTTCACGTCTGAGTTCGGGACGGGATCAGGTGGTTCCAAGACTCTATGGCCGCCAGGGAAAGGGTGGGAGCGCCGGGATTGGGGTCCGACGGTCCGCGAAACGGTGAGTGATCGTAAGGGTAACGCACTTGGGTGTTATATGGTCAAGCCGCACGGTCAATTAGTACGGGTAAGCTGCACGTGTTACCACGCTTCCACATCCCGCCTATCCACGTTGTGGTCTTCAACGGACCTTCAGAGGTATCGAGTACCTG
>NZ_JABZEO010000013.1 GCF_013385175.1 Allochromatium humboldtianum
AGGCTCGTCGGGGCGAGCGCTAACCAGTTTGGAGAGGCTGACTTCGATGGTGCGTTGGGCCGGGCGCTCTGTGTCCGGCAAGCTCAAGGGTGAGCCGGATTCGGATAGCGCGGCTGTATTCCAGATGGCCGGATAATTGGCAACATCCGCGACTGGTTCGTGCCCCCATGATTCCAAAAGCTTGCCGCGAATTCCGGCGGGCAAGGTCGCCGACAGCAGGATGGCGCTTCCTCCAACCGCCTTCTGACGCTTGAGCACCTCGATCAGCAGCCCATTCATGTAGGCATCATAGGCATGCACCTCGTCGACGATCAGAACGGAGCGGTGCAACCCGAAAGCCCGGACGAAGTTGTGTCTGACCGGCAAGACGGACAGCAAGACCTGATCGACAGTGCAGACGCCGATCTGTCCCAGGAAGACACGCTTGCGGCTGCTGGCCAGCCAAGCAGCACACTGGACGCCGGCTTCGGTCTCGCCCTGAGCCGTGCGTTTGGAGCCAGCCTCGACGAGCCGTTGGTACGCTTGATTCAGCCGACTATGACCATGGGCCAGAACCAGATTCGCGCGACCAAAGGCGCTCTTGGAGAAGGTTTCGCAACGTCCAAGCATGGCGTTTGCCGTGGCCTGAGTGGGGAGCGCGAAGACGATCGACTCGGCCAGTCCGGCATCGATCAGGCGCCAGGCGTAGGCCAATGCAGCTTCGGTCTTGCCGCTGCCCGTGGGGGCTTCAACGATCGTCAATCCTGGGGCAAGCGGCAGGTCGTCGATCATGATCTGAGTGCCGCGCGGATGCTCGGCGGCTTTGAGTAGAGCCGGGATCCCCTGGTAAGCCAGAGGCGTGGCGATCAGCCCGAAGTGCCTCAAGATATCGTCGCGTCTGATCTGCTCCAAGCGTGAATGCAGATAGTCGTTTGGAGAGAGCGTAGGCGGGGCGTAGGGAAAAACGTCGACATTGGAGCCTATCCAGTCGCACAGACTACAGAATCCCGCCAGCAGGTTTCGGGCTTCGGTGCCGCATGGAGGAGGTGGATCTTCGAGGGTCAATCCAGCCGGACTGAGGAAGAGATCGGCCGCTTCCTGGGCCCATGCACGGCGAGCGTTGGCGTCTTGTTCCAAGACAGCCGCTTCGGCATAGGCCGGAAGAAGACCATCGTTATCCGGGATCTCTCCGTGATGCCCCGTCACGGCGGCGAGCCACGAGGCCCAGGCTTTCAATGCGTGACGGCTTGCGGGTTTGAACCAGCCGCGAAGCTCGGCCATCGACAGACGGAACCCTTCGCGTCCGTGATCGTAGTGCCCACCCGATGTATCGATCAGCTTCGCTGAGGCTAGATCGGGCCAGGTCTGAGGCAGGATATCGGGGGCTTTGATCTGAAACAGCGCGTGCAACTTTCCGATGTCATGGAGTGCGACGAAAAACAGGATCCACGCCAGAAGGCGCCGAATTTCGGCCTCATCCACGTCAAAGGCGACCATGAAAGTACGACGAACCGCCGACGAGTCTCGCCAAAACGTTGCTGCAACGACTGCAACGTCGAGGGAGTGATAAGCGAAGGGATGCCATTTATTGGCTCCATCAATTTCTGGATTCGCCTTCGCCCAATAAAGCCAATGGTCCTTGGATAGCATGAAGAGACTCCGCTTTTCCGTGTCGTCAGAGTCTCGATCATAAACGAAATGCTGAACGCGGTGTCGCTTTCCAAACGTGTGCTGCGACACGATAGAGGCGGATGACACGACGGGGACTCAAGCGCGAAAAAGATCTCGCAATGGCTGTAGCGCTTGACCCGTAGACTTCTGGCTGGAACCTATTGAAGTGCCGTATCGGACTGAAATCACGGAGCCAAGATCTGCACCTGATCGGCGTAGCTGTATTGCTGGGCGTTGCCCTGTAGCCGGAGGCAATAGCTCTTCATCCCGTTGAAGTTCTCGGAGCGCTGCTCGCCGATCTCGACCAGGGCGAAGGGCGAATCCTCGGCCGGATCCAGCCCCAGAGTGGGACTGACCACCGACCAGTCGAGATTCAGACCGACGTTGCCTTCGAGCACGAAGTAGTGGATACCGCGACGAACCGCGATCTCCCCGCGATGATCGTGCCCGGAAAAGACCGCAATGACCTGGCTGTCCTGCTCCAGGACCGCACGCACCGCGTCGGCATTCTTGACGGTGTGCTCCTCGTCGTTGTCGCGATGCAGCACCTGATGGCTGAACACCACGGTTGGGAGATTGCTGTTCGACAGATCGGCGACGAGCCAGTCGAGCTGCTCCTGTGGAATCCAGGCATCCTTCCAGTTCCAGAATGGATCGGCCGGATCCTGGCGGTCGAAGGGGCGATGCGGCTCAGCCACGCTGTAGTCGGCATCCAGAACCACATAGTGGATACCCCGCCGATCGAACGAATAATAGCTGAACCCCGGCGGCAGCCCAGTATTCGTGATCGTATGCAGAAAGGTCTCGCGATCGATGCCGTCGAACTCGTGATTGCCCAGAACGTGGTAGATCGGTCCCTCGAAGCGGCTGAAGGCCGCCTCGATCTCGATCAGGTTCGAGACCGGATCCTGACCCGCGTCCAGGGCATCGACGAAGTCGCCCAGCTCGATGACGAAGTCGGCCTCGGCGGCATTCATGACCTCGACGAAGGATTGCATCTTGTCCAGAGCGGATGAATATTTGCGCCTCGTCCTATCCGGTCTGTTGGTGTGATGGACGTCGGTGATCACCCCGAAACGGGTGATGGGCGTGCAAGGCTCGGATCCGCCCAGGAGTTCATCGAAGCTCGATGCGGCGAGCGCGCCCGCACTCCAGAGCCATAGCGACAGCATCACGATCAGCGTATTTCTCATCGACATGGATTCGTCGTCGAACTCTGCCGTCCGGACGGATAGGGCAGGGGCCATGGCGCCGAACCGCTTCCGGCGATGCCCATCGCCCGGCAGGTTGATGGAAATCGCGCCAGCTTAATCGTTCCGTGTGAACCCTGGATGTCGATTCGACGACGACTGAATGACGAGCGCTCGCGATGGATTGTCAGTCGGACGCTTGGATCCTACACTGTGGCGCATTAGCGACCCATCGCCCGGTCATGGCGGCGTCCCGATGCATCTGCCGTCCCCATGACGGCGCCGATCCGACCGGATCACGGATCAACCCTCATAACCATCAACCATGAACCCTCATCATCCGATCGGCGTCTTTGATTCAGGCCTGGGTGGACTCACCGTGCTGCGCGAGATCCGCCGCCTGTTGCCGGGCGAGGATCTGCTCTATGTGGCCGACTCGGCCCATGCGCCCTATGGCGACAAGTCCATGGCCTTCATCGAGTCGCGCTCCATCGCCATCACCGAATTCCTGCTCGAACGCGGCGCCAAGGCGATCGTGGTCGCCTGCAACACCGCCACCGGCGCCGCCGCGAAGCTGTTGCGCACTCGGTACAGTGTCCCCTTGATCGCCATGGAGCCGGCCGTCAAACCGGCGGTCGAGCGCACGCGCTCGGGCGTGGTGGCGGTGCTGGCCACGCGCCAGACGCTCGCCAGCCACAACTTCTCGGTGCTGCTCGGACGGCTCGAAACCGACGCCGACATCCTGTTGCAACCCTGTCCAGGTCTGGTCGAGCGGGTCGAGGCCGGTGATCTGGCGGGGGAGGGGACGCGCGAACTGCTGCGCGGTTATCTGGAACCGCTACTCGCGCGCGGGGCCGACACCCTGGTCCTGGGCTGCACCCACTATCCGCTGCTGACCCCCTTGATCCAGGAGCTGGCCGGACCGGAGGTGCTCATTCTGGACTCGGGCATGGGGGTCGCGCGTCAGGTGCGCCGTCGACTGAGTGAGGCCGAACTGCTGGCGCCGGAAGCGCGCACGGGACGCGCGCACTTCTGGACCAGCGCGCACCCGGCCAGGATGCACGCCCTCATGGCCCGGCTCTGGGCGGGGGAGGTCGAGCTCGCGCACTGGGTCGAGTCGGAAGCCGAGGATGCCCGGAGATCCCCCGGCGGTCTGGCGCTGGAGCCGACCTGACCCAGGGCGTCTTGCCCCTCCCGCGCATCACTCCGCGCGTCGCTCGTTCCGCTCGGCCGGAATGAGCGTCGGGACACGCGGATCGATCCCCTCCAGCATGAACACGAACGCCAGCACCTCGGCGACGGCCACATAGAGCGCGCGCGGGATCTCGGCCCCGAGCGGGATCTGCGCCAGGGCCTCCACGAGCACCGGATCGGCGCGTAGCGGGATGTCGTGCTCCTCGGCGACCTTGAGGATCTGCTCGGCGGTCAGGCCGGTTCCTGTGGCCGTGATGCGCGGGGCGTTCTGACGGTCCCAGGAGAGCGCGACCGCCTTGGCGGTCCTGGGCGTGGAACCTTTGGGCGGCTCGCTCACGCCTGCTCACGCACCAGTGGATCGTCGAAGGGCGGCGCCGGCTGTGAGAGCGGCCGATGTCCAGCGTGAAGACTGGCGACCTCGATCTCGCGCGCCTCCAGGCGCGTGCGCAGGTCGCCCAAATGCCGTTTGATCTGCTCCGCGCCATCCGGATCCCCGGCCTGAAGACTGGCATTGAGCCGTTCGTTGCGCAGTGTCAGCAGAATGTGCAGTGGGCCGAGCTTGGGCAGATCGAGCCGCAGACGCATGCTCCAGGTCTCGTGCTCGTCGCCTTCCCGTGCCTGCTCGCGGCGGATGTCGGCCTCCAGCGCCTGGAGTCCGGTCGGAGTCCGGAAGGGTAGTTCCAGCAGCCACTGGGTCTGACCGGCGGGGCTGTCGAGCGACTGGAGCTGCTTGGTCACGACCTGCTTGAGCATGCCCTCCACGTCACGCGCCAGACTCGCGGTGCGTTGGTTGTTCTGTTCGACGGCGCGCGTCTCCTCGGGCGGTTCGTTGCCGCTCTTGGGGGATGACCCGGATTCCGGGGCCGCAACGCGGCTGAAGCGTGATTCGCTCGCCTCGGGCGTCGCTCCAGCTCTCGGCTCGGCTCCAGTAGAGGCGCCGGAACCCTCCGTCCGTGCACCGGCCTGGGAGGCGGGGGGCGGCTGGGGAGTCGGCGCGTCGGCTCGATGTCCGCTCGTCGGCTGAGCGGCGGCGGGTGGCACGCTCGGCGGTCTCGCGGCCTGGACGCGAATCTGCTGGGCGAGCGTGAGCAATTGCGCCTTGAGATCGAGCTTCAGCTCACTCGACTGGGCCGGGTCGAGCGCCGCCTGCGCCAGGAGTGCCTCCATCCAGAGACCGGAGCGACTGACGGCGGTCGACAGTCGTTCGGGATCGGTCAGTTCGGCGGCACTGGCGAGCTGGTCGATCAGAGTGGCGACGGCCTGCCGGATCTGGAGGTGAGACAGCGTCTCGTTGGCGTTCGGCGCCGGCAACGGCGTGACGGTCTTCGGAACCGCAACGGCATCCGTGCCGATCTCCTTGGCCAGTCGCGCCGTGATGTTCTCCAGCGTGGCCGCGAGCGGACGGGATTCGGGCCAATGCTGCCGGAACTGTTGCCCCAGCCATTCGCGCGCACCGGCCAAGACCGTTGGGTTCGATCCGGGCGTGGATGGCGAACCCTCCGCCGGCGCCAGGATCTTCAGGATGAGTGTCGGCCCCGTGGCGACGACCTCGGCGCGCAGTGTCGGCGACGTGCCGGGCGCCGAACCCCCGCCAGTAACGGCTTGCAGAGCGTTCGTCGGCAGGGCGGCGGTCAGCTGCACCCGAACACCCTGAGTCCAGGTCGCCGAACCCGCGAGTGGACGCAATTGCGCTTCGATCAGGTTGGGGCCGATCGATCGGGTCGGTATGATCTCGACCCGCATCCCAGCCTGGAGTCGTCCGGCCAGTTCGTTCAGGACCGCAGCCTGTGCCCGCGTTCCGACGACTGGGGCGCTCGAACCGGCGCCGGACGGCGGGAGGCCCACTGGCTCGCTCATGGGCGTCCTGAGCGTCTCACGCCTGACTGATGGTGCGTCCGCGCTGGCCGCCGGCGGCGGTCCGGCCCCGTGGATCATAGGTGGTGGTGCTGGCGTCCTCGCCCTTGAGCAGACGCAGCGTCATGGCGATACGCCTCTGGTCGCGCTCGATCGAGCGGGCATTGTCGCTGTTCAACTGGTCACAACGGCGCGTCTGGTCGAGCAGGGCCGACCAGCGCGTTGCAAGTCGGTCGTCCCGGTCGTGGGTCCGGATGAACCGCTCGACGCCCTCCGGGGTGAAGTCGAAACCGGCCGCCTCGATCCAATCACGCTGTCGGGCGGTCTCGGTCTCCAGGCGTGTCAAGAGCGTCTGCTTGTCGACGACGAGGCGCAGCAACCCATCGGGATCCCTGGACTCGATCGCCCCCAGTTCCTCCAGGAGCCGCTCGGCGAGTCGGCGCATGTCCTCGATGGCCAGATCCAGCGAGGCGACCAGGGCCTCCAGATCCACCGTCTCCGACGTCTGGGTTCGATGGTCGGCGGCGCTCAAGCGAAGGCCCCCTCGAAGTCGAGCATCCGCTGGGCCAGACGCTGGTTGTCGATCTCGTAGCGTCCCTCGGCGAGCGCCGCCTTGATCTCGGCCACGCGCGCACTGTCGACGGGCGTGTCCTGGGCTCCGCCGCGCGCGGCGCTCAGGGTCTTGGCGGTCTCGGTGAGTGTGACGGATTCGCCCACCGCGCCCTTGGGACTGGTCGCGGTCGGATCGGACGCAGAGGGAGTGCCGCCGCGCGGCTTGCTCCCCACGGCCGATCCGTCGGTACGCAGGTTGTTTCCAATGGGAAGCTTGATATCCATGGGCTGGGTCCAGGGTCGTTTGGGGTACGCCTATGAATATCGGCGATTGGGTGGAAAACTGTAGTGCATGACCGTGTCTTCGTTGTTCGGTGGCGGCGATATGCCATCATAATGCGACGCGCACCGCGCCGGAAGGCTCGACATAGCCCTCGACGACACGTTTCGACGAGCTGTTGCGCACCCGGATGCGGGCGCCCTCGCGGCCGTCCTCCAGGGCGATGCCCTTCATGCGCACGACCAAGCCGGGGCGCGCCGAGAACAGCGTCACCTCCTGGCCGCGTTCGACGATCCGTCGCTGGGTGACATGGGCGCTGGTGAGTACCTGCCCAGGCATCAGACGCCGACGTGAGGCCATCCCGACGACAGCCTCCGGTTCGGTGAAGTAACCATTGGTCAGACCTGAGACCGCCTGACGCTCCAGGCGGACGTCCTCGGGCCGGATGACCTGCTGGCGCGCGATCGGGCGTTCGAGGACCAAGACCTCGACATGGCGCTCGATGCGCGCCGGTACGAACAGCGACCAGCTCACGGGGTCGGAACAGCGGACGTTGATGGTGGTATGGCCTTCGGTGCGCGCGCCTGGGGCGAGCTGGGCCGTCGGCGGATGAGCGCAGCGTGTCAGTTGCAAACGGCTGTCGAGCTGACCGATCTCGATCTCGACCTCCTGACCGGCCGTGGTGTCGATCATGGTTGCGGCGAAGGTGCGTGCCGTGTTCAGGATGCGCTCGATGGATTCGCTGTCGGAGGCGGCCAGGGCGGGCTGATAGAGTCCGGCGGCGAGCAGCGCGTATCCGAGCGCGCGCGCCCGTGTCGGATTCGAGTGTCTGGCCGTTTTGAGCGTCGTAGCTGTCATGATTCGGTTCCTCGCATGGCTGGCTTGGCTGAGATCATGCATGAAACGCGCCGCCTCGATCCGGTCGCTCGGCGGACGAACGGTCGATGCTCAGGGGCGTCGAGCCGCTCCTTGGCTGCTACACTGGCCACCGGTGCGCGTGAGGCGGGGTCTTTGTCGTTTGACATCAAGAGGGTGTGGGTGAGATGAGTCAATTTATCGAGGACATCGATCAGCGGACCCGTCTGGTCGGGCAGAACCGCATGGAACTGCTGCTGTTCTATCTGGGGGGGCGTCAGGTGTTCGGCATCAACGTCTTCAAGGTCCGCGAGGTCATCGCCAAGCCGAGCCTGAGACATCTGCCGGGTTCCAGCCCCATGGTCTGCGGCGTGGCCAACATCCGCGGCCGCACGGTCTCGGTGATCGACCTGGCGCGCGCCATCGGTTTCGGTCCGCTTCCGGTCGATCAGAACAACGACGCCAAGGTGATCGTGACCGAGTTCAACCGCTCGGTGCAGGGGTTCTGGGTCTCGGCGGTCGATCGCATCGTCAACGTCAACTGGGAGACGGTCAAGCCGCCGCCGCGCGGCACCGAGCGCGAGAGCTATCTGGTGGCCGTCACCGAGGTCGACGGTCATCTGGTCGAGATCATCGACGTCGAGCGCGTCTTCGCCCAGATCAACCATCTCCCGACGGACGTCTCGGATGAGGTGCAGAAGCTGGCCGAGCAGGTTCCGCACGACCGGCGCATCCTGGTCGTCGACGACTCGCTGGTGGCGCGCAAGCAGATCGAGCGCGCGATCACCGAGATGGGCTTCCGTACCGAGAGCCGCTCCGACGGCAAGGCGGCGCTCGAATATCTGGAGGAACTGGCGGCGGCCGACATGGTCGATGCCTCGATCGAACTGGTGATCGCCGACATCGAGATGCCGCGCATGGACGGCTATACCCTGACGCGCAAGATCCGCGAGAATGCCAAGCTCAAGAACCTGTGCGTCATCCTGCATTCCTCACTGAGCGGTCAATTCAATGTCGATATGGTCAAGCGCGCCGGGGCCGATGACTTCCTGGCCAAATTCGATCCGGACGAACTGGCGTCGACCGTGCTCAAATACGCGCGTCATGACTGATATGGGGTCCGTTCGTGATTGACTCGCAGGATTACGCCGAGTTCGCTCGGTTCCTTTCGGAGTGCTGCGGCCTGGTGCTGGGCGAGAATCGTCAATATCTCGTCTCCAGCCGGCTGTCGCGTCTGCTCGGCGAGTTCGGCTACGGCAAGGTCGAGGATCTGTTGCGGGCGCTGCGCCAGTCGGCCAATCCGACGCTCAAGTCGCGCGTCATCGATGCCATGACCACCAACGAGACCTCCTGGTTTCGCGACGGCTATCCATTCGAGATCCTGCGCCAGATCCTGCTGCCGGAACTGGAGGCGCGCAAGAAACCCATCCGCATCTGGTCGGCCGCCTGCTCCAGCGGTCAGGAGCCCTACAGCATCGCCATGGTGATCGCCGAGTGGGAGGCGAGCTTTCCGCCCAAGACCTCGCCGGTCAGCATCCTGGCCACGGATCTGTCCGAGAGCGTGCTGGCCGATGCTCGGGGCGGTCTCTACGACGGGTTGAGCATCGTGCGCGGTCTGACGCCCGAGCGGCGTCAGAAATACTTCGACACGGTCGAGAACGGCCATCGAATCAAGCCCGACATCCAGCGCCGGGTGCGTTTCCAGAAGCTCAATCTCATGGATTCCTACGCCATGCTGGGCAAGTTCGACATCATCTTCTGTCGCAACGTCCTGATCTATTTCTCGGCGGAGACCAAGCGTCGGATTTTTGACGGCCTGGCCCGCCAGATGGATCCCGGCGGCTATCTCTTCGTCGGCGCCTCGGAGTCGGTGAGTTCCTATACCGACGCCTTCGAGATCGTCCGCACCCCGCAGGGCAGCCTGCTGCGCCGCCGCTCCTGACGCCTTCCGCCGGCCCGGTCGAAGGCTCGGCGCGCTCTCCTGAATTCGCGCCTCGGCGGGTTCGGCGGGTTCCGCCGCGACCGGGCGTCCATCCGATCCGATCGGCTGGCATGTTGGTTGCTTTTCATCAGGCAACCTGAGTCGCGGATGCCGATGTCATGAGTCTCTCACTCGACAAAGCCTTTGGAGTCCTGCCCTCGGCGGTGCTCATCAAAGCCCGTCGCGCCGAACTCCTGGCCTCCAATCTCGCCAATGTCGACACGCCGAACTACAAGTCGCGCGATTTCCACTTCACCGAGGTGCTCGCCGAGGTCGAGGGGATGGGCAACCGGATGAAGCTGTCGACGACGCGCGCCAATCATTTGACGAACGAGATCGACAAGTCCAAGGCGCTGGAGCCGGATCTGCTCTATCGCATCCCGGCGCAGCCTTCATTGGACGGCAACACCGTCGACCCGCAACTCGAACGTGCCGCCTTCGCCGAGAACACCACGCATTATCAAAGCACGCTCGAATTCCTCGATCGTCGCGTCTCGGGTCTGCGTAAGGCCCTGAGCAAGGAGTGATGTCATGAGCGATCTGTTTCGTATCTTCAATACCTCGGCTTCGGCGCTGACGGCGCAATCCGTGCGGCTCAATACCGTGGCCTCCAACATGGCGAATGCCGCGACTACGTCCTCGACGGCCGAGGATACCTATCGTGCCAAACACGTACTCTTTCAGACCGTCATCGATCAGGAGGATCCAAAGGGTGTCGCCATGCCAGTACGGGTTGCGGGCATCGTCGATGACGAGTGCGAGCCGATCCCAACCTATGAACCCAATCACCCTCATGCCAATGAAGAAGGCTATGTCTTTCGGCCCGCGATCAACGTGGTCGAGGAGATGGCCAACATGATGTCGGCCTCGCGCAGCTATGAGGCCAATGTCGAGGTACTGACGACTGCGCGCTCTTTGTTGCAGCGCACCCTGCAAGTGGGTCAGAGCTGAGTCTTCGTCGCGATGCATGATGCTATTTAGGAGTCACTACCATGGCTGAACTGAGCACTGACTATTTGAGCGGACTCGGTCTGACCGCCTATTCGCCAACCTCGACCACGCAAGGTAACAACGAGCTTGGACAAGAAGATTTTCTCAGGCTGCTGACCACGCAGCTGACGACCCAGGATCCGACCAATCCGGTCGAGAACGAGGATTTCGTCGCGCAGATGGCGCAATTCTCGACCCTGACCGGGATCGAGGAGCTGACGAGTTCGTTCGAGTCCCTGTCGCAGACGCTGTTACAAGGTCAAGCCCTCGAGGCGGCCTCTCTGGTCGGTAAAAGCGTGCTGATTCCTTCGAGCAAGATGGAACTTTCCGAGGGGCAGGGTGCAAGCGGTGCGGTAGAACTGTCGGCGTCCACGACCCAGGCCAAGGTCGATGTCTACGATGGTAGCGGTCAGCTGGTTCGCTCTCTGGATTTGGGGGCATTGAGCGCCGGTCTTCAAGAGTTCGAGTGGGACGGCACGCTGGAGGACGGTTCTGCGGCTCCCGCCGGAAGTTACGAATTCAAAGTCACCGCTCAACTCAATGGCGCTACCGAGGCGCTGACGACCTACCTCAATGGCCAGGTCACGAGCGTGTCGGCCGATAGCGCCGGCGCGGGGCTCATGCTCAGCGTCCAGGGCATCGGCAGCGTCACATTTTCAGATGTTCTGCGTGTCAGCTAATGAGCACGGATCTTTTTTGGGTTTCAGCCAGGAGATGACGTCATGTCTTTCAGTATCGGATTGAGCGGCTTGCGTGCAGCGGCAAAAGATCTCGAAGTCACCGGCAACAATATCGCCAATTCCGCGACCATCGGCTTCAAGAAGTCACGCGCTGAATTTGCCGATATCTATGCGTCGTCCTTCGGCACCTGTGCCAACAAATCGGCTGTCGGTGTTCGCTTGGCTGCCGTGACTCAGCAGTTCTCCCAGGGTAATCTCGAATTGACTGGGAATACACTGGATATGGCCATCAATGGCGAGGGGTTTTTCGTTTTACGCAACGATACCGGTCAGAACGAAATGGTCTACACGCGCAATGGAACCTTCCAGGTCGACCGGGACGGCTATGTCGTCAGCTCGGCTGGGAAGCGGCTACAGGTCTATCCTCCAACGATACCTGAGAGTAATATCGCCGCCTTCGATTCGGGCAAGCTCACTGATCTACAACTGCCGTTGGACAATATCGGGGCCAATTCCACGACCGAAGTCGATATCAATTTCAATCTGAATGCAGATGAAGAAGTGATCGTCGATGTCGACGGACCTGAGTTCGAGTGGCCTCAGGATCTTCCAGACACGGTTCCCGATCCGAACTCTTACAACTGGTCGACGACCTATCAGGTCTATGATTCGCTCGGATCGCCACGTGATGTGACGATGTATTTCGTGAAGACAGGGCCTCTGAACTGGGACGTCCATGTCGGAATGTATGACGTCAACAATGCAAACCCTCCGGATCCGCCCTTGATGATCGATGCGACACAAGCAGGGCCTATCCCAATAACTTTCAAAACTGACGGAACAATAGAGACCGTTAATGGTGAAGAGCCTCCTAGTGAGGATGCAGTTATTCCAATACTCATGCCTGAAGATGTTTTTTCTGATAATGGCGCTGAAGTATTGAGTGCTTCGATTAAGCTGGACAACGCAACTCAGTATTCGTCATCAAAAAATTCCGTCATCGACTTGACGCAAAACGGTTATTCAGCCGGAACCTTGAGCGGTTTCGATGTGGATGCCGATGGCATCGTATTTGCGCGTTATTCGAACGGTCAGTCGCATATCCTGGGCCAGGTGGCCATGGCGAACTTCAAGAATCCACAAGGCTTGGCGCAGATCGGCGACAATAATTGGGCGCAGAGCTACGGCTCCGGCGAGCCTGTCTATGGTGCGGCGGGTGATGGCCGTCTAGGCTCCATCCAATCGTGCGCACTCGAAAACTCGAACGTCGATCTGACCGAAGAGCTGGTCAACATGATCACGGCGCAACGCAATTACGAAGCGAACGCCAAGACGATCTCGACGGCGGACCAGATGACCCAGACCATCCTCAACATCCGTTGAGGTCTCGACCGCGCGGAGGCTGAACCATGGACCGCTTTCTCTATCTCTCGATGTCCGGAGCCAAGGAAACGGCCTATGCGCAATCGATCAACAACGCCAATCTGGCCAATGCCAACACGACCGGCTTTCGTCAGGCCCTGGCCTATGCCTACACCGCGCCGGTGCGCGGCCCCGTCTACGACTCGCGCGACTATGTGCAGGTCGGCAATCAGGTCATCGACTTCTGCCCCGGCACGCTCCAGGCCACGGGACGGGATCTCGATGTCGCCATCCAGGACGAGGGTTTTCTGGTGGTCCAGACCGAGGATGGCGGCGAAGCCTACACTCGGGCCGGTAATCTACAGGTCGATGCCACGGGCGTGCTGCGCGATGCACGCGGGCTGGCGGTGCTCGGCGATGGCGGTCCGATCACGATCCCGGAGTATGAAAGCCTGACCATCGGCACGGATGGCACCATCACCATCCGGCCCGCCGGAGCCGCACCCAACGCCCTGGCCGCCGTCGATCGGCTGCGCTTGGTCAAACCGGATACCCAGAACCTGCTCCGTGGCGAAGATGGCCTGATCCGTGCTCAGGATGGGCAGGTGGCGGCGCCGGATGCCGACGTTCGGGTCGTCAGCGGCATGCTGGAGACCAGCAACGTCAATACCGTGGCGTGCCTGACACGCATGATCGAGCTGTCGCGCGCCTTCGAGAACCATATCAAGATGATGGAGACCGCCAGCAGCAACGAAAAGAACCACAACCGCCTACTGGCGGTCAGCTGAACCTGGCGGAGTATTTGGGAGCAGATTATGAATCAAGCGCTTTGGATCGCCAAGACCGGACTCGACGCCCAGCAGACCCGAATGTCGGTCGTCTCCAACAACCTGGCCAACGTCAACACCACGGGCTTCAAGAAGGGACGCGCCGTCTTCGAGGATCTGATCTATCACAGCTGTCGCCAGCATGGCGCCCAGGCCACTCAGGAGACTCAGCTCCCCTCGGGCTTGACCGTCGGCACAGGTGTGCGCACTGTAGCGACGCAGAAGCTGTTTGCACAGGGCAGTTTCGTTCAGACAGGCAACTCACTCGACATGGCCATTGAGGGGCAAGGCTTCTTTCAGATCCTGATGCCCGGCGGCGAGATCGGTTACACCCGTGATGGGAGCTTTCAGCTCAATGCCGATGGTGAGGTGGTGATGTCCAATGGCTATGCCTTGCAGCCCGCCCTCGTTGTCCCGGCAGACGCAGAGAAAATCACGATCGGTAAGGACGGCACCGTCTCAGTCAAGCAGCCGAATCAGGTCGGAGAGGTTCAGATAGGCCAGATCCAACTGGCCAGCTTCATCAACCCAGCCGGTCTGCAACCGATCGGCGAGAACCTCTTTCGCGAGACGACCGCCTCGGGTGCGCCTCAGCAGGGCAATCCGGGCGAGAACGGCTTAGGCGGGTTGGCGCAGTGCTCGCTGGAGAGCAGCAACGTCAATATGGCCGAGGAATTGGTCAGCATGATCGAGACCCAGCGGGCCTATGAAGTCAACTCCAAAGCCATCGCCGCCGCCGATGCGATGCTCCAGTTCGTCAACAACAATCTGGCGCGCTGATTCGCATTTTTTGGCCTGATTCATGCCTTTTCATAGCATCATCCCATACGCCAAGCATTCGGATCGCCAATGCGCCACGGTCTCGACGCTCACTCAGACCGGGTGCCGAGCGGAGCGAGTCCCAAGGTCAGGAGTCGTCAGTCATCATGAACCCCGGATCGAAAGCCCTGAGTGCCCTGTTGGCGGCCTTTGCGCTGTCCGGCTGTGCTACGCTCAACCCGCCCAAGCCGGGCGATTCGCCTGAGTACCAGCCGGCCGCACCGCTGGAGCCGCGTCCAGCGGCCTTGAACAACGGGGCGATCTTCCAGCCGGCCCTGGGCGCGGCCCTGTTCGAGGACAACAAGGCCCATCGCGTCGGGGATCTGGTGACCGTGGTGCTCAACGAGAAGACCGACGCCAAGAAATCGTCGGCCACCTCGACCTCCAAGGATTCGAGCGCCGAGATGGACTTCGGCAACATCACGATCGCCGGCCAGAGTCTGCTCGACGGCGACGCCAAACTGGTTGGTCTCACCGGCGAGGCCGGGCGTACCTTCGACGGTTCGGGCGACTCCAGCCAGAGCAACCAGTTCAGCGGCGAGATCACGGTCACGGTCGCCGAGGTGCTGCCCAACGGCAATCTGGTCATCCAGGGCGAAAAATGGCTCGGCATCAACCAGGGTAACGAGTACGTGCGTCTGCGCGGCATCGTGCGTCCGGTCGACATCACGCGGGACAACAGGGTCAAGTCGACCCAGATCGCCAATGCTCAGCTCTATTACGGCGGCACGGGCGCCCTGCGCGACAGCAATACGCCTGGCTGGTTGACGCGCTTCTTCAACACCCCGATCTGGCCCATTTGACGAATACAGGGGATTTCTATGAACAGCCGACTGACACGCACGAGCCTGGCCCTGTTGATGGCCGGCTCCTTGCTCACCACGAGCGCGATACTGGCCGGAAACGAGGCCGAGCCGCGCGATCTCGGTCAGTTCGGCAACTGGAACTCGGGTGGCGTGGAGCGGATCAAGGATCTGGCCACCATCGCCGGTGTGCGCGACAACCAGTTGATCGGCTATGGCCTGGTGGTGGGCCTGGACGGCACGGGCGACCAGACGACCCAGGCGCCTTTCAGCACCCAGAGTCTCAAGAACATGCTCAACCAACTGGGCGTGACCCTGCCCGAAGGCGTCAATCCCCAGACCAAAAACATGGCGGCGGTCATGATCACGGCTGACCTGCCGCCCTTCGCCAAACCGGGTCAGCGCATGGACATCACCGTGTCCTCGCTCGGCAACTCCAAGAGTCTGCGCGGCGGCACCCTGCTGATGACACCGCTCAAGGGCGCCGATGGTCAGGTCTATGCCATCGCCCAGGGCAATCTCACCGTCGGCGGCTTCGGTGCCGGTGGAGCCGATGGTAGCCGCATCACGGTCAATGTACCCAGCGTGGGACGCATACCGAATGGGGCCACGGTCGAGCGCGAGGTGCCGACCAGCTTCAATCAGGGGAGTCATCTGACGCTCAACCTGCGCCGCCCTGACTTCACCACAGCCTACCGCATGGCCGATACCATCAATGCCAGTTTCGGCGAGGAACTCGCCCAAGCGCTCGACGGCTCCTCGGTCCAGGTGCGCGCGCCCGTCAATCCGAATCAGCGCGTGACCTTCGTCTCCATGCTCGAGAACCTCACGCTCGAGGCCGCCGAGCCGCCGGCGCGGGTCGTCATCAATGCACGCACCGGCACCATTGTCATGGGGGCGGGTGTGACCGTACGTCCGGCGGCCATTTCGCACGGCAATCTCACGGTTACCATCAGCGAGGATCCGGCCGTCTCTCAGCCGGGCGCGTTTGCCGGCGGTCAGACCGCCGTGGTTCCGCAGAGCGATGTCGAGATCGCGCAGGAGCAGAATCGCATGTTCCTCTTCGCGCCCGGCACCGCGCTCGGCGACATCGTCGAGGCGGTCAACGAGGTCGGGGCCGCGCCCGGCGATCTGGTCGCCATCCTGGAGGCCCTGCGCGAAGCCGGCGCCCTGCGGGCCGAGCTGGTCGTGATCTGAGCCGAACATGCTTCCCACCAGCGCCGCCTCATCACTGGGTCTGGGTGCGAGTCAGTCGCTGACAGGCGGACTGGTCGCGGACCCCAACGCCTATCAGGGACTCGCACGGGTCGCACGTGACGGCGGCGCCGAGGGACTGGAGGCCGCGGCACGCGCCTTCGAGTCGCTGCTGATCGGGCAGATGCTCAAGCAGATGCGCTCCTCCACGTTTGGCGGCGGACTGCTCGATTCGGCCCAGACCCAGCTCTATCAGGATCTCTACGATCAGCAGATCGCCACCGTCCTGAGCGAGGGCGATGGGCTGGGTATCCGCAAGGCGCTGTTGCGTCAGTTGGCGCCCGAATTGAGCGGGGAGGGGCTTGCCGAGCGCGATCCGGCCACGCTGACGGTTCCGGAGCGCAATCCGCTGCTCAAGAGCTTCAAACGGCGTCAGGTCGAGGCGGCGGTCGAAGAGACCGAATCCAAGCCGGTGGACGCGGTGGTGAATCCGTCCGAAGCACCGGCCGGCGCCGTGACGACGAATGCCACGACGACAACGGGAGTCGGCGCCGGTCGCTCGACGCCGATCAGTGGCGGGGGACGCTGGCCGCCGCGCAACGCCGAGGAATTCGTCGCTTATCTCAAGCCCTATGCCGAGCAGGCCGCCGAGATCCTGGGCATGGACACCAGCGTCCTGCTGGCGCAGAGCGCGCTGGAGACCGGCTGGGGCCGGCACATCCCCCGCCGCGCCGACGGGCGCAGCAGCTTCAATCTCTTCGGCATCAAGGCCGATCGCAGCTGGAAGGGCGACAGCGTCGGTGTGGGCACGCTCGAATATCGCAACGGCGTGGCGCAGCGCGAGCAGGCGCGCTTTCGCGCCTACGAGACCCCGGCCGACTCCTTCGTCGACTATGTCGCCTTCCTCAAACGCAATCCACGCTACGGTGAGGCGCTCAAGAGCCGCACCGGCGAGGAGTTCATCCGCGGGCTGCAAAAGGCCGGCTATGCCACGGATCCGCGCTATGCTAACAAGATCCTGGGTATCCGCGACCGTGTGCTCGCGATCAGTGCCGCCGTCGAACCGCAATCCGCGCCCCAAACCCAGAACGAGACTCAAGTTTCAGCCGCTCAGGCCGATACTCCGGCAAAGGGCTGAACCGAACGCTCTAGCCGGTCATGGCCTATCGGAACCGCGGCGGGGCCATCATGAATCAACGACGAACGGGGTGAAGCCATGAGCGTCTTGGGAACCGGTCTCACCGGTCTGCTGGCCTTCCAGCGCGCCCTGGCGACGACCAGCCACAACATCGCCAATGCCGCCACCGAGGGTTACAGCCGCCAGCGGGTCGAACTGGAGACCAACAATCCGCAGCGGTTGGGTACGGGCTATGTGGGGCAGGGTGTCCAGATGACGGGCATTCGGCGGCTCCAGGACGAATGGCTCGACGCCCAGCTACGCACCAGTCTCACCAATAACGCCAATGCCGCGACGCGCGCGGACTTTGCTGAGCGGGTCGACAATCTGCTGGCCGATCAGAGCACAGGACTGGCGCCGACGCTCGAGAACTTCTTCGCCTCAGTGCATGACGTCGCCAGTGACCCGACGGCGCTTCCAGCACGCATGGTGATGCTCAATGAGGCCGCGACGCTGGAGGGGCGTTTCGAGTCAATCAATGAACGGCTCGCCGACCAGCGTCGGCTGGTCAATGGACAGATCGGAACCTCTATCGAGGAAGTCAATCAATACGCCAAATCCGTCGCCGATCTCAACAAGCAGATCGCGGCTCGATCCACGGCTGGATCGCCGCCCAACGACCTGCTCGACCGGCGCGACACCGCCCTTAGAGAGCTGGCTGAAAAGGTCGACGTCTCGATCAGTCCGCAGGACGATGGTTCCGTCAGCGTCTTCATCGGCAATGGACAGGCGCTGGTGCTAGGCGCCAATGCCAGCGAGCTGACCTTCTCGAATCTGTCCGGCGACCCCGTCAATTGGGATATCGGTCTGAAGACCACGACGAGCAGCAGCAGTCAGCCGATCAACATCACCCGCTTCATGACGGGCGGCGAGATCGGCGGTCTGCTGGAGACGCGCACCAGTCTGCTCGACAAGGCGCAGAACGAACTCGGTCTCACGGCGCTGAATCTGGCAAGTCGGTTCAACGAGCAGAACCGGCTTGGTCTCGATCTGGACGGTGAACTCGGCGGCGACATCTTCGAGATGCCGGAGGTCATGGTCAGATCGGTCATCGGCAATAGCGTCAATGATATGCCGGGCGTGACGATCGGGGATGTCAGCCAGCTCACCCCCAGCGACTATCGGCTGCGACAGACCGACAGCGGATTCCAGTTGACGCGGTTGCCCGAAAACACGACCGTCCCCTACGAGTTGGATGCCGACGACCCGAACGTACTGATCGCCGATGGCATGCGCATCGATACCACGGATATCGGCGCGGCGGTCACGGGCGATGCCTGGCTGATCCAGCCGACGCGCTTCGCGGCCACCAACCTGAAGATGGCCATGACCGATCCGGCCAAGATCGCTGCGGTCTCGGGCGCCTTGGCCGAGTCGAGCAACACAGGGGATGCCACACCTGTTGCTCTGCGCATGAGCACTGATCCGGCCGATCTGACGCCCGAGACCTATCTGCCCGCCGCCGTGGTGGGCAACGCGACGGGAGACGGCTTCGATCTGCTGACGCCGCGCTATGGCACAGAGGCCGGTTCGGCCAAGGTCGAGTCCTTTCGTGTGCTCGACGCCAATGACACCGACCTTTCCACGCCTGTGTCCGTGACCTTCGACGCGGCCAAGAATCAGTTCGTGGTCGGCGAGGAGCGCTTCGCGCTCGATCTGACCGGAACCACCACCATCCAGGCCAATGGCTGGGAACTGAAGATCCAGGGCACGCCCAACGATGGTCTGGGCACGGTGGTCGATATCCAGGTCGACAGCTTCCCGGTCGCGACGACGACACCGCCCGTCACCACCATCACTGGTCCCGGATGGGAGATGGATATCCGCGGCACACCGGCGGCGGGCGATCTGTTCACGGTCGAGCTCAGCAAGGACCGTCCGGGCGACAACCGCAACATGCTGGAGATGGCCGATATCCAGGACGAGCGTCTCATCCAGGGACGCACGACCATCCAGGGTGGCTATGACACCCTGCTCGCCGATGTGGGCACCCAGACGCGCCGGGCGCAGATCAGCCGTGATTCGAGCGCGGCTCTGCTGGAATCGGCGCAACAGCAACGCGAGGCGCTCTCGGGGGTCAATCTCGACGAAGAGGCGGCGAACATGATGCGCTTCCAGCAGGCCTATCAGGCCGCCGCCCAGGTGATCGCGACCTCCAGCACCATGTTCGATACCCTGCTCAATGCGGTGCGTCGCTGAGGCGCGCGCCCGGAGGCTGTGAGCCGATGAGAATCTCTACCAACCAGATCTTTCAGTCCGGTCTCTCGGCCATGCAGAGCGCGCAGTCGAAGCTCAACAAGACCGGCCTGCAGCTGGCCACAGGCCGACGCATCCTGACGCCCGCCGACGATCCGGGCGGGGCGACGCAGGCCGTGCACTTCAAGGCCGCTATCAAGACCACCGAGCAGTATCAGCGCAACACCGACTACGCCAAGCCCAAGCTCGAGTACGAGGAGTCACAACTCATCGCCCTGGGCAACGCCATGCAGCGCGTGCGCGAACTCGTGGTCGCGGGCAACAACGACACCTACAATCCGGAGAACCGCAAGATCATCGCCAGCGAGATCCGTCAGCTCCGCTCGGACATCCTGGGTCTGGCCAACAGTGAGGACGCCAATGGCGAGTATCTCTTCGCGGGCACGTGCTCGCAGCGTCAGCCGTTCGTCGTCGGCGACGATGGTCGCGTGACCTATGTCGGGGCCGAGGGGCCAGGGGCCATCCGCGAGGTCGACATCACCGGCAATCGTTGCATCGCTACCGGTGACACGGGCGCCCATGTCTTCATGAACATCCCGGAGCGCAGCGGTCTGCTGACCGAGGCGGTCGTGAAGCCGGCCACTACGACCAGCACCCTGGACGTGACGAAGGTGGAAGTGGCGAACCTGGATGAGGCGCTCAATAGTGCCGGCGAATCCTTCAGGATTCGCTTCAAGTTTCCTCCGGAGAATGCTGATCCGACCATTGGCCGATCCGGCCCGGTCGAGTACCAGATCGTCGACATGGATGGCAATGCCGTGAAGGATACCAATGGCAAGTATCTTGGCGGGGTCTATGGCTCAGCGAATGTCGCCGGCGACTTCGTTCCGCCCACGCCACCCGGCAAGCCGACTGAAATCGAGTTCGCCGGCCGTCGTGTCACCCTCACCGGCGGTCCGGCCACGCCGGCCGATCTCGCGGCCAACCCCTACAGCAACGACGAAGTCATCTCGCGCCCCATCACCCAGGTCGATATCTTCAAGACGCTCGACGACATCGCCACGGCCTTCGAGACGCCCGCGACCGACGACACGACCCGCGAGGCTCTATCACAGGCCGCCAGCATGGCTCTGCGCAACCTCGATTCGGGTCTGGATCGCGTCAACGAGGTCCGCACCTCGGTCGGTCTGCGGCTCGATACGATCGACACCCAGACCGAGCTCAACGACGAGCGGCTGGTCGATCTCAAAAGCACCCTGTCCGACATCCAGGATCTCGACTACGCCGAGGCCATCAGCCGCTTCCAGCTCCAGCAGACCGTCCTGCAGGCCGCCCAGCAGACCTATGTTCAGACCAGCCGGCTGTCGCTGTTCGATTTCCTCTGAGTCGCCGCTCGACGACGGCCGGCCCGTCCAGCACCCTCAATTGCCAAGCGGCGCGGGCTTTTTCGGCGCGGGCGGCGGATCGAGCCAGGACTCGAACTGGGCCGCATTCAGCGGTTCGCCGAACAGATCCCCCTGGGCCTTGAGACAGCCGATGCTGAGCAGTTGATACTGCTGCTCCTTGGTACGCACGCCATCGGCGCGGATCTCCAGCCCCAGCGCCTGCGCCATGGCGATCAGCGCCTCGACCACGGCCAGTTCGTGATGGGCATCGGGCAGGGCCTCGATGAAGCTCGAATGGATCTTGAGCGTGCGGATCGGGAGCCGTTGCAGCACCGCCGGCGCCGTCCAGCCGATGCCGACCTCCCCCAGACAGATGCCGACGCCCAGCTCGTTCAAGCCCTGGAAGACCTCGGCGATCTGCTCGCGATGCTTGACCAGCAGGCGCTCGCTGAACTCCAGATCCAGGCGCGTGGCGGCCGCCGGACAATCCTCCAGGCGCTGGGCCAGCGTCCGCGCCAGATCCCCACGCGTGAGCTGCACCTCGCCGACCTCGACGACGAGGCGCTTGATCTTCAGCCCGCGGTCGATCCAGTCCTGGAGCTGCCGGCAGGCCTGGGTGAGCGCCCAGTCACCCAACTCCAGGATCAGCCCGCTCTCCTCGGCCAGCGGAAGCAAACGTTCCTGTGCGATCACGCCCAGTTCGGGCGACTCCCAGACGATGGAGACCGCGACGGAATCAAAGGTCTCCGTGCTCATGTCCATGCCGGGACGGTAATGGAGCTGGAGTTCGGACGTGCCCAGTGCCGCGCGTAGCCGGTCGAGCAGGCGCTGGTGCTCGCGTGCGATCTGATCCGGCGCACTCGCCAGGATCTTGAAGCCATTGCGTCCCTGGCGCTTGACATGTCTGAGTGCGGATTCGGCATTGGCCATGAGCGCCCGACGATCCTCGCGCAGTTCGGTACTCACGGCGATACCGATGCTGAGATTGACGTGCAGTTGATGACCGCGGATCCAAACGGGTGCGCTCATGAGCGTCTTGAGCCGGTTGGCGATGAGTACCACCTCCTCGGTCTCATCGATCTCCTCGAACAGGAGCGCGAACTGATCGGCGCGCAATCGGGCCAGGGTGTCGGACGGACGGATCGTCTCGCGCAGCCTGAGTCCGATGGCACGCAACAGATCGTCGCCGATCTGATAACCGAGACTGGCGTTGATGTGCGAGAAATGATCCAGATCGACGATGAACAGCGCCAGGGGCGATTCCTTGCGCCGACCGAGCTCGATGGCATGATCCAGGCGTGACTCTAACAGCAGACGGTTGGGCAGCTTGGTCAGGGCATCGTAGTGGATGAGATGCTCGGCCGGTCGCGGCGTGCCGTTGGAGGCGCTGCGCTCGGCGAAGAGACCGATGAAGTTGACCAGCTTGCCGCGCGAGTCGAGTACGCGCCGGATGGTCAGGCGCTGGCGGTAGATCTCGCCGTTCTTGCGCCGGTTCCAGATCTCGCCCTGCCAGGAGCCCTGTCTGAGCAGACGCCGCCACAGGCTGACGAAGAAGCCTCGGCTGTGCCATTGCGCATTGAGCAGGCTCGGTTTCTGGCCCAGGATCTCGGACTCCGAATAGCCGGTGATCTGGGTGAAGGCGGCGTTGACCGCGACCACGATGCCCTCGGGATCCGTGATCAGGACACCCTCCGAAGTGGCCGAGTAGACGGCGGCCGATTGCAGCGACCGGCGCTCGGCCTCGCGCATGGCCGTCACGTCGCGCACCTCGATGACGATTCCTGTGACCTCGCCCCGGGGGGCGCGGCACGGCAGCAGCCTGACCTCATGCTCGCGCCGGTCGTCGCCCGTGGTTTCGAGCCAATCCTCGACGATGGGGCGCCCCTGATCCAGACAGGTTCCGAGATGGCGGTAGACCAGGGTCGTCAGGGCGCTCGCGCCGCACAGCGTCATGAAGGACTGGCCGATCGACTCATCCTGTTCGCGCCCGATGGCGGCGAGGAAGGCCGGATTGGCCGCCAACAGCCGGCAGCCGCGATCGACCAGAGCGATGCGATCGGGCAGGGCCGTGAAGATGTCGGCGTAGAGTGTCTGGTCGCGCTCGCTGTCATGCCGGATGTCGAGACCGACTGCATCGTTTCGCGCATGGTGTTCGTCGTGATCGGGCATCGTGACAGGCAGTGACATGGATTGGGAGTAGGGCGCGACGACGGGGACTCGTCTCGTTCACGCGAAACGGGCGCCTAGTATAGCCATAAGGATCGTCTCGTTGAGTACACGGGTTTATCCGATCCGCCGGGTCGGAGTGTCCCGTTCGCCGTGGTTTACGTCCGGGGTTCTGTCCGGTCGCCGAGGGCCTTATACTGCGTCACCGACAAAACAATACTTCGGATTGAATTCGAGACGAGGAGCAGTATGCACAACGGCACCAGCATCACCCAGTTCATCATCGAGGAGCAGCGCCATATCGCCGGCGCCACGGGCGACTTCACCTCGCTGCTCAACGACGTGGTCACAGCCTGCAAGGTCATCAGCCACCTGGTCAACCACGGCGCCCTGGTCGGCGTCCTGGGCAGCGCCGACACCGAGAACGTCCAGGGCGAGACCCAGAAGAAGCTCGACGTGCTCTCCAACGAGGTCTTCATCAAGTCCAACGAGTGGGCCGGACACCTGGCGGCCATGGCCTCCGAGGAGATGGACGAGATCTATCCCATCCCGATGCAGTATCCGCGCGGCAAGTATCTGCTGACCTTCGACCCGCTCGACGGCTCGTCGAACATCGACGTCAACGTTTCGGTCGGCACTATCTTCTCGATCCTGCGCTGTCCGGGCGGCGGAGCCGAGCCGACCGAGCGCGACTTCCTCCAGGCCGGCACCCAGCAGGTCGCGGCCGGTTATGCTCTCTACGGTCCCTCGACCATGATGGTCCTGACCACGGGCAATGGGGTCAATGGCTTCACGCTCGACCAGAACATCGGCGAGTTCATCCTCACTCATCCCAGGATGCAGATCCCGGCCGACACGCGTGAATTTGCGATCAACATGTCCAACATGCGTTTCTGGGAGCCGCCGGTGCGCCGTTACGTGCAGGAGTGTCTGGACGGCAAGGAAGGTCCGCGCGGCGAGGACTTCAACATGCGCTGGATCGCTTCCATGGTCGCCGAGGTGCACCGCATCCTGACCCGTGGCGGCGTTTTCATGTATCCGATGGACTCGAAGATGCAGGCCAAGGGGCAGGGCGGCAAACTGCGTCTGCTCTACGAGGCCAATCCCATGTCCTTCATCGTCGAGCAGGCCGGCGGCGGCTCGATCACCGGCCGCGAGCGCATCCTCGAACTCCAGCCCGAATCCCTGCATCAGCGCGTGCCCGTGATCCTCGGCTCCAAGAACGAGGTCGAGCGTATCCTGGGGTATCATCAACAGGATTGAGGCGAGGGTCTGCGAGCGGCGTTTGGTGTCGATCGTCATGGGCGGTTCGGTCGTCCGGCCATCGTCACCCAGACACTCCAGCGATTGGAACCGCTCGTATGATCGATGAACTGCGCCGTGCGCCCCTGCTCTCGCGTCTCGAAGCGACCCAGCTCCAGCGGGTCGCCCGGCACGCGAACCGGGTCAAGCTGAACGCCGAGCAACTGCTCTTCAGCCAGGGCGATCCGGCCACCCGCTTCTATCTCCTGCTCTCGGGCCGGATGCGGCTGTTCCGGCTCTCGCCCGAGGGCGCCGAGAAGGTCATCGAGATCGTCAGCCCCGGCCAGACCTTCGCCGAGGCGCTGATGTTCCTCAATGCGCCCCGCTATCCGGTCTGCTCGGCGGCGCTCGCCGACTCGGAGCTGATCGCCATCGATGCGGTGGATTTCGCCGCCATGCTGCGTGAGTCGGTCGACACCTGCTTCGTGCTGCTCGGTGCTCTGAGCCAGCGTCTGCGCGGTCTCATCGGCGAGATCGATGACCTGACCCTTCACACGGCGACCAGTCGCGTCGCCCGTTATCTCGCCTCGCACCTGCCGCCGGGGGCGCAGTCGCTCGAACTCGACGTGCGCAAGGCGGTGCTGGCCTCGCGGTTGTCGGTGCAGCCCGAGACCTTCTCGCGTGTCATCAAGTCGCTCAGCGAGCAGGGTATCATCCGTATGGATGGCACTCTGGTGAGCGTGCTCGATCAGCGGGCGTTGCTGGAGATCGCCGAGTTGACCGATGCGCTCGAACCCGGACCCGTCTCGATCGGAACCCTGGGTTCGCAGCGTCCCTGAATCCGTCCAAGCCTAAGGAGACCGTGCATGAAACGCTCGACCCTGACGACCTTCGTCTCTCTGGCGCTG
Source organism: Allochromatium humboldtianum (assembly GCF_013385175.1). Lineage (GTDB taxonomy): Bacteria > Pseudomonadota > Gammaproteobacteria > Chromatiales > Chromatiaceae > Thermochromatium > Thermochromatium humboldtianum. The sequence goes on from NZ_JABZEO010000013.1 coordinate 25,306, forward strand.
TTGCTGTCCGGCAGCGCCCTGGCCGACGACCAGGCCCTGCGCGAAAAGGCCGCGCGCGCTGGACTCGCTCCGCTGCCGGAGACCGTGCCCGATCCGTCCGGCAATCCCGTCACGCCCGAGAAAGTCCAGCTCGGCAAGAAGCTGTTCTTCGAGCCGCGTCTGTCGGCCAGCGGGCTGATCAGCTGCAACACCTGCCACAACCTCGGCATGGGCGGCGACGACAATCTGCCGACCTCGGTCGGTCATGGCTGGCAGAAGGGACCGCGCAACGCCCCGACCGTCTACAACGCCGTCTTCAACCGGGCGCAGTTCTGGGACGGTCGTGCGGCGGATCTGAAGGAGCAGGCCAAGGGACCGATCCAGGCCGGGGTCGAGATGGCCAACAGGCCCGATCAGGTCGTGGCTACGCTCAAGAGCCTGCCGAAGTATGTGGATTGGTTCAGCGAGGTCTTTCCCGGCGAGGAGGATCCGGTCAATTTCGAGAACGTGGTCAAGGCGATCGAAGCCTTCGAGGTCAAGCTGGTCACGCCCGGTGCGCCCTTCGACCGTTTCATGAAGGGGGCCGACACGGCCATGAGCGCCGAGCAGAAGGACGGGCTGGCGCTGTTCGTCGATCGTGGCTGCACGGCCTGTCACAACGGCATCAACGTCGGCGGGCAGAATTATTTCCCGTTCGGACTCATCAAGCGCCCCGGTGCTGACATCCTGCCGCCGGAGGACAAGGGCCGCTTCGAGGTCACCCATTCGGCCTCGGATGAATACGTCTTCCGCGCTGCGCCACTGCGCAACGTCGCCCTGACCGCGCCCTATTTTCACTCGGGGCAGGTCTGGGATCTCAAGCAGGCGGTGTCCGTGATGGGCACGGCGCAGCTCGGCGCCGAACTCAGCGACGAGGAAGCCGGCAAGATCGTCGCCTTCCTCCAGTCGCTCACGGGTGTCGCGCCTCAGATCCTGTATCCGGCGCTGCCGGTCGAGACCGCCGCCACGCCGCGTCCGCAACTCTGAGCGCTCCCGCGCTTGGCCTGCCGGCTTGGATTCACGGGTGACTCGATCCATATCCAGGCTTGGCCGGGCGGTTCCTCGCCTTGCACGGCCTGCCATCAATCTTCATCGCTGAATCGCCAGGGGATATAGCCAATGAGCAATGAGCCAATCACCGTCTTCGAGGGCCAGGAGATCGACGTCAGTTGGGATGGACGCCTCTGTATCCATCTCGGTGAGTGCGGCAAGGCCGAGGGCGATCTGTTCGTCGGCGGCCGCGAACCCTGGTGTCAACCCGATGCCGTGTCGCGCGCCGAGGTGCGTGAGGTGGTCGAGCGCTGCCCGACTGGTGCGCTCAGCTATCGCGACAAGACCGGCGAGCCGGAGTCGGCGCCGAGCGAGAATCGGTGTCTGGTCGCCAACAATGGTCCGCTCTATCTCAGCGGCGATCTGGAGATCGAGGGCGCACCGCAGGACATGCCGGGCGTGCGTCGGCGCGTCGCGCTCTGTCGCTGCGGGGCGTCCAAGAACAAGCCGTTCTGCGACAACAGCCATGCCGAGGCACGGTTCGAGGACGGCGGCGCGATCGGCTCACGCGGACCCGGCCTGAGCGAGCGCGGCGGTCCGTTGAAGGTACGGCTGATGCCCGATGGCCCGCTCAAGCTCGAAGGCAATCTGACCCTGATCGCCGGTTCCGGGCGTCCGGCTTGGGAGGGGACGCAGACCGCGCTCTGCCGCTGCGGGGCGTCGAAGAACAAGCCGTTCTGCGACGGCAGCCACCGCGCCGCCGGGTTCAAGTCGGACTGACGCGCCAAGACAGGACGCGCACGAATGGCCTATGCTGACTCTCGCCAATCATTCAACGGGAGTCAGCTATGCAGGTCACGGCCTTTCTGCTCGGCATGCTCGTCTTCGTCGTCTACACGGTCCTCATCCGCGCCTTCTACACCGTCAAACCCGATGAACGAGCCATCATCACTTCGTTCGGACGCGCCCAGCGGATCGGGCGTCTCATGGTCGAGGACGACTCACTCAACGACGAGGAGAAGCAACGCTACCGCTTTCCGCGTCTCCAGGTCATCGGCCCCGGCGGTCCCTACTTCAAATGGCCCTGGCAGGAGGTCCGCAAGGTCCGGGTCGTCACCGAGGCCATCGACCTGACCTGGGATCCGACCAAGTCCCAGCACACCATCGAGGCCGTCACCAAGGACAACCTCACCACGGGCGTCGGCGGTCAGATCCGCTTCCGTGTCTCCGAAAACAACCTCTACGCCTACTTCTTCGGCGTCGACAAGCCGCTGGAGCACGTCATGGGCTATTTCATCTCGGTGCTGCGCGAGCGCATCGCCAACTTCGTCGATCCCAAGGGCGAGAGTCTGGTCGGCGACACCGAACTGAGCACGGGCAGCGCCGCCGCCGAACTCTCCGAGGGCGTCTCCATCAACGATCTGCGCAAGAACCTGCCGCTCCTCAACGACTACATGGAGCAGCAGTGCCGCTCGACCGGCGCGCGCTACGGCATCGAACTCGACGCCGCCCTCATCACCCAGATCGATCCGCCGTCCGAGGTCGATCGCGCACTCTCGGCCATCAACACCACGCGCAATCAGGTCGCCGCCGACATCTCGACCGCGCGCGCCGATGCCGAGCAGCAGATCACCATGAGCAAGCGGGCGGTCGAAATCGCGCGTAACAACGCCCAGGCCGAGGTCGCGCCCCTGAAGGAACTGGCCAATACGCTGGTCCAGATCAAGACCACCGGCGGGCCGGGCGCACTGCGGACCTATATCCGCAATCTGCGCGTGCCGCTGCTCGGTCGCGCCACGCGCATCGTGCAGACCGCCGCGCCCAAGTAACGCGACCCCGGAGGCCCGTGTCATGTTCTTCGATACCGATTTTTCGTTCGGCCCCGTCTTCGCCTTCGTGATCGGCGTGCTCTATATCCCGATCCTGCTCGCCATCGCGCGCGCGCTCGGACTCTATGCCATCGTGCGCGAACGCGAGGCGCTGGTCTTCACCCTGTTCGGTAAGGTGCTCGGTACGCTCGACGAGCCGGGCATCCGCTTCCCGCTCGGTTATTTCGGCGCCAAGGCGCTGCTGGTGCCATTTTTCGGCAAGCTCTACCGAGTGCCGACCTGTCTGCGTCAGCACTATCTGCGTGATCAGATGGTCAACTCGGAGGAGGGCACGCCGATGGGCGTCGGCATCTGGTACGAGATGCAGGTCAGCGACCCGGTCAGCTATCTGTTCAGCAACGCCAACCCCGAAGGTTCGCTCCAGGCCAATGTCGCCAGCTCGACCATCTCGACCCTGAGCAATCTGGAGATGGACAAGATGCTGGAGGACCGCCATCAACTCAGCCGCCGGGTGCGTGCCGCCGTCTCGCCGCTCTCGGAGCACTGGGGTTATGCGCTCGGCTCGGTCTATATCCGCAAGGTCGCCTTCACCGACCGGCAGATGGTCGACAACATCACCGACAAGGTGGTCAAGCGGCTGGTACAGGTCACGAGCGCCATGAAGCAGGACGGCGACAATCGCGTCGGTCTCATCAAGAGCGAGACCGCCTACAAGGTGTCGCAGAAGATGGCCGAGGCCGCCGCCGCGCGTCCGGCGATCGTCGGCGAGGCGCTCAACGCCATCGCCCAGCAGGATTCCGAGGTGCTCAACGCCGTGATGGAGGTCATGGAGACCGAGCAGCTCATCGCCTCGGGGGCGCAGGTCGACGTGCTGCCGGTCGATTCGGAGATCCTGGTCCAGTTGTAGGGAACGCTCGGCTCGGCAACGGCGGCTACGATGCCGCGCCGAGTCCCCTCAGCCCGCCATCATGGCCGCGAGCTGTTCGGCGCGATATTCGGCCAGCAGAGGATCTATGACCTGATCGAGCTGCCCGGTCATGACCTCGTCGAGCTTGTAGAGCGTGAGGTTGATGCGATGATCGGTCAGCCGGTTCTGCGGAAAGTTGTAGGTGCGGATGCGCTCGGAACGATCCCCGCTGCCGACCTGGAGCTTGCGCGACTCGGACTGCTCGCTGGCCTGCGTCTCGCGCGCACCGGCGAGCAGTTTGGCGTGCAGCAGAGCCATGGCCTTGGCGCGGTTCTTGTGCTGCGAGCGCTCTTCCTGACACTCGACGACGAGGCCAGAGGGCAGATGGGTGATACGGATCGCCGAGTCGGTCTTGTTGACGTGCTGACCGCCGGCGCCGGATGAGCGATAGGTATCGATGCGCAGATCGTTGGCATTGATGTCGATGGCATCGATCGACTCGGCCTCGGGCAGCACGGCGACGGTACAGGCCGAGGTGTGGATACGCCCCTGCGATTCGGTCTCGGGCACGCGCTGGACGCGATGCGCGCCCGGCTCGAACTTCAGCCGCGAATAGACGCCGCTGCCGCTGACCCGGATCACGACTTCCTTGTAGCCGCCCAGCTCGCCCTCGCTGGCCGAGACCTGCTCAGTGCGCCAGCCGAGCAGCTCCGCATAACGCATGTACATGCGCATCAAATCGCCGGCGAACAGCGCCGCCTCGGCTCCACCCGTCCCGGCGCGGATTTCGAGGAAGGCATTGCATTGATCGTTGGGGTCGGGCGGGATGAGCAGCGTCTGCAACTCGGGTTCGAGCGCCTCCAGACGTTCGCGCGCCGCCTCGATTTCGTCGCGGGCGAGCGCGGCCATCTCGGGATCGGTCAGCAACTCCTCGGCGGCGGCCAGATCGCGCTCGGCATCCCGATAGCGTTCATAGCACTCCATCAACGGCTGGAGCTGGGCATACTCGCGACTGAGGTCGCGAAAACGCCCCTGGTCGGACTGGGTCTCAGGCTCGGCCAGGAGCGCCATGACCTCGCCGAAGCGCTCGGCGATGCGCTCCAGCTTGGCGCGAATCGATGGGGTCATACGTTGGACTGCATCCGCTCGGGAGCCAGCTGGAACAGCTCGTTGGCCGCGTCCAGGATGACCGCATCCCCGTCACGCGCGGCCTGACGCAGACGCGAACTGGGCGCGTGCAGCAGCTTGTTGGTCAGCGTATGAGCGAGGAAGTTGAGCACCTCGGCCGGCGGCTTGCCCGCTTCGAGCTGGCGCTTGGCGCGGGCGAGCACCTCGTCGCGCAGTTCCTCGGAGCGCTGGCGGTAGTCCTGGATCAGACCGGCGGCATCGAGCGAACGCAGCCAGGCCATGAACTCGCCGGAGTGGAAATCGATGATTTCCTCGGCTTGTACGGCGGCGGCCTGACGCGAGCGCAGACTCTCGTCGATGACGCTCTTCAGATCGTCGACCGTATAGAGATAGACGTCGCTCAGCTCGCCGACCTCAGGCTCGATATCGCGCGGCACCGCGATGTCGACCATGAAGATCGGGCGATGCTTGCGCTTCTTGAGCGCACGTTCGACCGTACCCTTGCCGAGCACCGGCAGCGGGCTGGCGGTGGAGGCGATGACGATGTCGGCCTCGGGCAGATGGTTGGCGATCTCGGTCAGCGAGATGGCGAAGCCCTCGAACTGGGCCGCCAGATCATGGGCGCGCTCGACCGTGCGGTTGGCGACGATGATGCGCCCGATGCCGTTGTTGTGCAGATGGCGGGCGGCCAGCTCGATCGTCTCGCCGGCACCGATCAGGAGTGCGGTCTGCTTGGAGAGATCCGAGAAGATCTGGCGTGCCAGGTTGACAGCGGCGAAGGCCACAGACACCGGGTTGGAGCCGATCGCGGTCTCGGTGCGCACCGTCTTGGCCACAGAGAAGGTATGCTGGAACAGCCGGCCCAGCAGCTTGCCGGTGGCCGAGCAGTCGCTGGCGGTCTGATAGGCGGTCTTGACCTGGCCGAGGATCTGCGGCTCGCCGAGCACCAGCGAATCCAGTCCGCTGGAGACGCGCAGCAGATGGACGACGGCATCGCGATCGGCGTGGGCGTAGAGGAAGGGATCGACCCGTTCGTGCTCGATGCCGTGGAATCCGCTCAGCCAGCGCCGCAGCATTTCCTCGGCGCCGTCCTGGACGGCGCAATAGAGTTCGGTGCGGTTGCAGGTCGAGAGGATGACCCCTTCGAGAACGCCTTCGCACCCGGTCAAGTCACGCAACGCACCCGCGATGATGTCCGGGCCGAAGGCCAGTCGCTCACGGATGTCGACCGGGGCGGTCTTGTGGTTGAGTCCGAGGACAAGCAGCTTCATATTGAATTCGTGTCGCTCTAGAGTTGGGAGGGTGAGACGCGGCGCAATGTTACCAATTTTTTTGTCGAAATGATGCCCGCGCGGAATGCTTCAGTCCGTGCCGGTCACTTGGCTATACTCGACGTCCGCGCGACGCCGGCGTTCGCGCTTCATACCTGCTTTCATCCTTGGGACGCTTCAACATGCCCGCTCAGCGCTTTCCGTCCGCTCCAGTCGTCCTTGGTCTGACCCTGTGGTTCCAGGCGGGCGCCGTTTCGGCGCTCACCGAGACGCCCGCGCCCGCCGCCGAGAGTCCGCCGGTCGTGAGCAAGCCGACCGCGCCCAAGCCCATCGCCGGACTGACGCCGGATCAGGTCTATCATGTCCTGGTCGCCGAGGTCGCGGGACGCCGGGGCGACATGCGTCTGGCCTTCACCCATTATCTCAAGGCCGCCGAACTGACCCGTGCGCCCGAGCTGGCCGAGCTGGCGGTGCGCGCGGCCATCAGCGCCGAGGACGACACGGCCGCCGGCGAGGCCATGGTGCTCTGGCTCACGCTCGCGCCCAATGCGCCGGATGCCCATCAGGTCGCCGCCTTCCTGCGGCTCAAGGCCGAGGATCGCGAGGGCGCTCTGATCCATCTCCAGCGTCTGGTCGAGCTGTCGGGGGAGGGCGGCGAGGCGGCCTTCACCAAGGCGGCGGCGATCCTGGCGCGGCTGCCGACTCCGGAAGCGCGTCTCGCGATGATGGAGTCGCTGGTCGAGCGCTTCCCCGAGAGCGCGGATGCGCATCAGGCGCTGGCCATGCTCGCGGCCGGACTCTCGCAACCCGAGGTCGCCGAGCGTGCGGCGCGGCGCGCCATGGCGTTGCGTCCGGACTGGAGCGAGCCACGCTTGTTCCTGGTGCGTCTGCTGCTGTCGGACGACAAGGATTCGGAGGCGCGCGCCCTGCTGGAATCGTTCGTCGAAGCCAATCCCGGCGATCGGGCGCTCAAGATGCTCTACGGCCAGCTACTGGTCGATGAGCGCGAGTTCTCGACCGCGCGTGAAGTCTTCGAACGTCTGCTGCGCGAATATCCCAAGGATCCGGACGTCCTCTTCGCCGTGGGCATCCTCTCGCTCCAGCTGGAGGATCTGGCCGGCGCCCGGCTGCATTTCGGACGGCTCTACGAGACCGGACAGCGCCAGGACGAGGCGGCCTTCTATCTCGGCCAGACCGCCGAGCGTGCCGAGGACGTCGCGATCGCGCTCGACTGGTATGCCAAGGTCGGCGGGGCGAATGCTGACGATGCGCGGGTGCGTCTGGCCTTTCTGCGCGCCAAGCGTGGCGAGGTGGCCCAGGCGCGCGAGATCCTGCAACGGATGCGCGACCAGTCGTCGGACAATGCGCTGGCGCTGTTCATGGTCGAGGCCGAGATCCTCGACGGGGTGGAACGCCCGGACGAGGCGCGGGCCGTCTATGACGAGGCGCTTGCGGCCTTTCCGGACGACGACACATTGCTCTATGCGCGCGGCCTGCATGCCATGAAGCACGGCCAGATCGAACTCGGCGAGCGCGATCTGCGCCAGATCATCGAGGCCGATCCGGATCATGCCGATGCCCTGAATGCCCTCGGTTACACGCTCGCCGACCAGACCGACCGTTTCGCCGAAGCGCTCGCACTCATCGAGCGCGCCCATGCCCTCAAGCCCGAGGAGCCGGCGATCCTCGACAGCCTCGGCTGGGTCCATTATCGTCTCGGCGATCTGGAACGGGCGCTGGACTATCTCCAACAGGCCAATGATCTGCTTCAGGACGGTGAGATCGCCGCCCATCTGGGTGAGGTGCTCTGGGCGCTGGATCGGCGTACCGAGGCCTGGGCGGTCTGGGACAAGGCCGTCGAGACCCATCCGGATCATGCCTATCTGCAAGAGGTCGTCGGTCGGCATCGGCTCTCCCGAAGCGAGTCCGCGGGCCAGGGCGCGGCCTCGGACTGAATCCTGAACTGAACCCGAATGAGTGACACGACTGACATGACCGACCGCGATCCCGCGCTGGCCTGGCCGGCGCCGGCCAAGCTCAACCTGATGTTGCGCGTCGTCGGGCGCCGTCCCGACGGCTATCACGAGCTCCAGACCGTCTTCCAGTTCATCGAGCAGGGCGACCGGCTGTGGTTCGACCTGCGCGAGGACGGCGCCGTGCGCCGGCTCGATGCGCTCGCGGGCGTGGCCGAGGACGACGATCTGACCGTGCGGGCGGCACGCGCGCTCCAGCGCGCCACCGGCTGTCGGCTCGGGGTCGACATCCGCTGCGAGAAAAATCTGCCCATGGGCGGCGGGCTGGGCGGCGGCAGTTCGGATGCCGCCACCACCCTGGTCGCTCTGAACCGGCTCTGGGGTACGGGACTCGACGAAGAGGCGCTGTCGGCCCTTGCGCTGCCGCTCGGGGCCGATGTGCCTGTCTTCGTGCGCGGGCGCGCGGCCTGGGGTGAAGGCGTCGGCGAGCGGCTGGAGCCGGTCGAACTGCCCGAACCCTGGTATCTCGTGCTGGTTCCGCCCTGTTCGGTGTCGACGCGCGATGTTTTTTGTCATCCGGAATTGACACGCGACTCCCGACCCATCACACTAGCGGACTTTCTGAGCGGGGATGTCACGAACGACTGCCTGCCGGTCGTCCGGCGCGACTATCCCGAAGTCGAATCGGCGCTCGATTGGCTCTCCGCTTGGGGTGGTGGTCGACTGACAGGCACGGGAGCCTGCGTGTTCGCCGTCTTCGACGACGAGGCATGCGCTCTGGACGCCCTGAGTCGAGCGCCTGCGCGAATGCAGGGTTTCGTGACCCGAGGACTCAATCGCTCACCCTTGCTCGATCGCCTCGATCAAGGCTGAGTCGAATCAAAGCACCGGGTTCGCGAGTCGTTGCGGACGTCATTCGCACCGTTCATCCATTATCCAGATTTGGGGTGTCGCCAAGCGGTAAGGCACCGGGTTTTGATCCCGGCATTCCCAGGTTCGAATCCTGGCACCCCAGCCATTTTCCAGTGTTTTCTCACCTTCGCGCAGACAGGAATCCACCCGTGCCTGCAAGCCAACTCATGGTCTTCTCCGGGAACGCCAATCCGGGGTTGTCGGCCGAAATCGTCTCCCATCTCAGCCTTCCGCTCGGCAAGGCCGTCGTCGGCCAGTTCAGCGACGGCGAGGTCATGGCCGAGATCCAGGAGAACGTTCGCGGTCGCGACGTCTTCGTGGTCCAGCCGACCTGTGCGCCGACCAACGACAACCTGATGGAACTGCTGGTGATGATCGACGCCCTGCGCTGGGCTTCGGCCAAGCGCATCACGGCGGTCGTGCCCTATTTCGGCTATGCGCGCCAGGATCGGCGTCCGCGCTCGGCGCGCGTGCCCATCACCGCGCGTCTGGTGGCCAAGATGATCAGCAAGTCGGGCGCCGACCGCGTCCTGACAGTCGATCTGCATGCCGACCAGATCCAGGGCTTCTTCGACATCCCGGTCGACAACGTCTACGCCTCGCCGATCCTCTTGGGCGACATCTGGCGCCAGAAGCACGACGATCTCATGGTGGTCTCGCCCGACGTCGGCGGCGTGGTGCGCGCGCGCGCCCTGGCCAAGCGGCTCGACGACGCGGATCTGGCCATCATCGACAAGCGCCGCCCGCGCGCGAACGAAGCCCAGGTGATGAACATCATCGGCGACGTCGAGGGCCGTTCCTGCGTGCTGGTCGACGACCTGGTCGACACCGCCGGCACGCTCTGCCGCGCCGCCGAGGCGCTCAAGGCGCATGGCGCGAGCAAGGTGGTGGCCTACTGCACCCATCCGGTGCTCTCGGGGCCGGCGGTCGACAACATCTCGGGCTCGGTGCTCGACGAACTGGTGGTCACGAACACCATTCCTCTGACCGAACAGGCCCGCGCCTGCGGCAAGATCCGTCAGTTGAGCATCGGCGAGCTGTTGGCCGAGACCATGCGCCGCATCTCGAACGAGGAGTCGGTCAGCTCGCTGTTCGTGGACTGATTCGATACAGTATTCGCGGGCCGTTTCGGCTCGCACTCCAAGAGCGCCGGGATCCTGGTCGCGGGATTCCGGCGCGTTCGTTTATCACGATCCAATCGAGTGGAGAACGCCAATGAGCGTGAGTTTCGAAGTCAATGCACAGCCGCGTACCGGCACTGGGACGGGTGCGAGCCGCCGCCTGCGCCGCACGGGGCTGGTTCCGGCCATCGTCTATGGCGCGCACCAGGATCCCGAGATGGTGTCCGTGTCGCACAACGAGCTGCTCAAGCACCTGGAGCACGAGGCCTTCTATTCGCACGTGCTCGACCTCAAGGTCGGCGATGACGTGACCAAGGTCGTACTCAAGGACATGCAGCGCCATCCGGCCAAGCCCTTCATCCTGCACGTCGACTTCATGCGCGTCTCGCAGGACGAGAAGCTCAAGATGGTGGTGCCGCTGCACTTCCTGAACGAAGACACCTGCAAGGGCATCAAGATGGGCGGTGTGGCCTCCCACACCATCACCGAAGTCGAGATCGTCTGTCTGCCCAAGGATCTGCCCGAGTTCATCGGCGTCGACATGGCCGAGATGGAGATCGGCTCGATCGTGCATCTGTCCGAACTCGTGCTGCCCGAGGGCGTGGCCCTGGCGCATGCGCCGGATCCGGACGAGCCCGTGGTCGTGATCCATGGCGCGCGCGGCGGTGAAGAGACCGAGGGCGAGGAGTCTGCCGCCTGATCGGACGGTCCGCCATCCGGGCGGACCCATCTCTTGGTTTGAATGTTCGCGCCGTCCCGGCTTCGGCTCGGGTCCGGCGCGAATACGCGAGAGCGACGCGAGCGACGATGTCAGACGCTGGTATCCAACTGATCGTGGGGCTGGGCAATCCAGGCGCCCAGTACGAGGCGACGCGCCACAACGTCGGCTTCTGGTGGGTGGAGTCCATTGCGAGCGCCCAGAATGCGCCGTTTCGCGCCGAGTCCAAATTCCTCGGCGAACTGGCGCGGGTCCGGATCGCGGGCCAGGACATCCGTCTGCTCAAGCCCTCCACCTATATGAACCGCAGCGGCCAATCCGTCGTGGCCGTGGCGCGTTATTTCGACATCCCGCCCGAACGCATCCTGATCGCGCACGACGAACTCGACCTGCCGGTCGGCGTGGCTCGCATCAAGCAAGGCGGAGGGCACGCCGGCCACAATGGTCTGCGCGACAGCATCTCGGCGCTGGGCTCGCGCGAGTTCTGGCGTCTGCGCATCGGCATCGCCCATCCGGGCGACCGCACTCTGGTCACGGGCTATGTCCTGGGCCGCCCCTCCCGCGACGACGAGTCGCGTATCCGTGAGTCACTCGACGAAGCCGATCACCGGCTGTCCGAACTCGTCGAGGGGCAATTCCAACTGGCGATGAACCGCCTTCACAGTCAGCGCTGATCGATCGATTTCCGATGAGCCGTCGGTCATCCGGATATCACGGGTGAGACGAAAGCTAGCGCAGATTCTGTTTGTAGCTCGGAACCTGAGCATTGCGCGCCTTGGAGATATTGGCGAACTCCAGGGTGACGCTGGCCAGTTCGACGCCCGAGAAATCGGCGTTGGTGACATCGGCCCGATGCAGGATGGAACCGCCGAGACTGGCGTTGGTCAGGTCGACGTTGGTGAGATTGGCGTGACGGAAGTTGGTATCCTGAGCCAGGACGCCGCGCAACCGGGCGCCATTGAGATTGGCCCCTTCCAGATTGGCCAGATTGATCACGGTGAAGCCTTCGGGAGTCGTGCTGGTCAGGTCGGCCTGACTCAGATTGGCACGCACCAGATTGGCGTCGTTGAGATGACAGTCGCGCAGATCGGCGTCCGAGAGATCGGCCTCGCGCAGATTGGCGCGGATGAAGAGCGCGCTCGTAGCCTTGACCGAACGCAGGTCGCTGCCGTGAAAATCGGTCCCGCGCAGATCGGCGTGACTCAGGTCCGCACCCTGGAGGTTGGCGTAGCGGATCTCGACGCCGCGCAGATCGGCCTGGGCCAGTCGGGCGCCGGCGAGGTTGGCGTGATTGAGCATGGCCGAGCGCGCCGGATGTTCGGATCCGAGCCGGGCACGGGTGAGATCCGCCTCGCTCAGATCGGCCTGTTTCAGATGGACGCCGATCAGAATGGCATCGACCAGACGCGCGCCGGCCAGACAGGCGCCGTCGAGGTCGCTCGATGTCAGGTTGGCGCCGCTCAGATCCATCCCGCGCAGATCCGCGCCGCTCAGCTGCATGTCGCGCAGGTCCGCGCCGACGAGCGAATCGGCGGCGATGGTTTCCAGGGTCGCGCCGGTTTCGCGATGTTTGATCTCGACCATGTTCCAGTGTGCTCCACGGGGTGACGGGTTTCGGTTGGCTGAAAATATACCATGGCTATTCGTTTCAACGAGCTTGGGTCCAAGCTCAAGGCCGGACTGGCGCCGGTCTATCTGATCTGCGGCGATGAGCCCTATCAGTTCGGCGAGGCGGCGCGTCTGGTGCGCGAGGCGGCGCGCTGCGCCGGGTTCGACGAACGCGAGATCCTCGACACCGAGGGTCAGTTCCAGTGGGGGGCGCTGGCGGCGGCGGCGGATGCGATGTCGCTGTTCTCGTCACGGCGGCTGATCGAGTTGCGTGTGTCCAACGGCAAGGTCGGCAAGGAGGGCAGCGAGGCGATCCGCGCCTATTGCGAGCGTCCCTGTCCGGACAATCTGCTGCTGATCCTGGCGCCTGGGATGGATCGCAAGGAATTGCAGTCGGCCTGGGCCAAGCGGGTCGAGTCGATCGGGGCCGTGATCCAGGTCTGGCCGTTGAAGGAACGCGAGCTGGAAGACTGGCTGGCGCAACGGTTGCAGTCGGTCGGCTTCCAGCCGGGCGCGGGCGTGGCGGCGCTGCTGGCCGAGCGCTCCGAGGGCAATCTGCTGGCGGCTGTGCAGGAGGTCGAGAAACTGCGTCTGCTGCATGAGCCGGGGCCTCTGGAACTCGACGATCTGCTCGGCAATCTGGCCGACAGTGCGCGTTTCGATCTCTTTGCGCTGACCGATGCGGCGCTGAACGGCGATCGGGCGCGGGTGCAGCGTGTGTTGAGCGTACTCAGGGCCGAGGGGACGGCGGATGTGCTGGTGCTCTGGGTGCTGGCGCGCGAGCTGCGGATGCTGGCCGAGGCGGCGGGCGCCGTCGCGGCGCGTGCTTCGCTCGATGCGGTCTACTCCAGACATCGCGTACCACGGATGCGGCAGGAGACGATCGGGCGGGCGTTGCGGCGTCTCTCGCCGGGGCGTCTGCGCGAGCTGCTGTCGCAGTGTGCCAGCGTCGATCGCGCCATCAAGGGCGTCGAGCCGGGCGACCCCTGGCATCGGCTCGCGGTCATCGCCGATGGGATGAGCGGCGGGGCGGTCTGATGGTGTTGACGGGCGAGGAGCGGGCGCGGCGCCACCCAGTGGGTCGGTGGCGCCGGATGCCGATCAGCGCTGCTCGTTCTCCAGCGCCTTCTGCGTGATCTCCTGATAGAGCGAGATCACGCGCGTATAGAGCGGCTGAAGGTCGGGCCGTTGGTCGACGATGCGCTTGACATCCTCTGCATCGGCCATCACCAGTTTGAGATGATCGATGTCGCTCTCGTCGAGACATTCACCGCGCTCGGTGCGGTCAATCTCGCGGCCTCGCTGTCGCAATCCTTCGCCATCAGTGGGGCGGACTCGCGCACGGCGATGGCCGATGCCGCCGGCGGGCGCACCCAGGTCACGGGGCTGGTGGCGGCGGGGACCATTGCGCTGGTGCTGCTGTTCCTGACCGGGCCATTGCGCTATGTCCCGATCGCTGCCTTGGGCGCGGTCCTGATCAAGGCGTCGCTGTCACTGCTGGATCTCAAGACCCTGCGTGAACTCGATCGCTTCGACCGGCGTGAACTGGCCCTCTCGCTGCTCGCCACCCTGGGCGTGATCTGGGTCGGGGCCATCAAGGCCATCCTGGTGGTGGTCATCCTGGCCCTGCTGCGGTTCGTGCGACTGACCTCGCGCCCGCGCGTCGATGTCCTCGGCGAGGTCGAGGAGCTGTCGGGCTTCCATTCGATCGTCCGGCATCCGGAGGCGCGGACGGATCCCGGCCTGGTGCTGCTGCGCTTCAACGCCCCGCTGGTGTTCTTCAATGCGCCCTATTTCAAGCAGCGGGCGCTGGCGGCCATCGCGGCGGCCGGCCCCGATCTGCGCTGGCTGGTGCTCGACGCGCTGCCGCTGACCCAGGTCGACGTCACCGGCTACGACACGCTGGACGCCCTGTCGCGCCTGCTGCACGAACGCGGCGCCGAGCTGGTCATGGCGGGCCGGCTGACCGAGACCCAGGAGTGGATGGACGCCAGGGGCTTCGGCGAACGCCGTCTGGCCGATCGCCATTTCCCGACCCTGCGCCGGGCCGTCCTGGCCTATCGGGCGCTCGCGGACGACAGCGCGATCCCTGAATCAGCCAAGGTCGCGGATCGGCCGATCGTCAACCAGACTCATCCCTCATAGGAGCCCCATCGACATGGCGGACGCGTTACACCTGCTGCATCCGGAAGCGATCCCTCATCTGCCCATCTTCATCACCGCGCCGGGGGAGACGGACGTGTTGTTCGTGGTGAATGCCATCTTCGTGCTGCTGGCCGTGAGCGGTCTCGGGGTCTTTTATTTCAAGCTCCATGCACTGCCGGAGCAGTTGGCGCATCGCGGCCAGAAGATCCAGTTCCAGATCGTCGCGGTGCTGGGTCTGCTGGCGCTCTTCACCCACAACCACGCCTTCTGGATCGCCGGACTGCTGCTGGCCCTGGTGCCCTTGCCCGATTTCACCACACCGCTCGGCACGATCGCGCGCTCGCTGGAGCGGCTGGCCGATGCGGCGCAGCCGCCCGCCGTGCCACCGCTTGAGTCCAACACGCCGCGTCAGGTTGCGGCGACACCCTCGCCCGAGGCGCCGCCGAACGCCGCCGACCGGCCGATCGAGCCGAAGGAGGATTGAACCATGCTGGAACTCTTCCTCTGTTCGCTGCTGACCATTCTGCCGGACTTCCTCTATCGGCGTTTCGTCCAGGGCAAGCGGCTCGGTCACGAAATCAACCTGTTCTCGGTCTGGTTCGAGCTGCGTTGGGGGATCACCTTCTGCCTGATCCTGACCCTGTGTCTAATTACGACCATCTTCTACTTCCATCCCTCGACCAAGGCCGCGACCTCGGTGTTCCGCACCGTGACCATCCTGCCCGAGCGCAATGGCCGCGTGGCCGAGACCTATGTCGAGATCAACCAGCGGGTAACGGCCGGCCAGCCGCTGTTCCGGCTCGACAGCAGTGAGCAGGAGGCGGCCATCGAAACGGCGCGCCGCAAGATCGCCGAGATCGAGGCGGCGATGATCGTCGCGAAATCGCAACTGGCCGAGGCCGACGCGCGGATCGTCCAGGCGCGCGGGATGCTCCAGCAGGCCACCGACGAGTTCAAGGCCCGCGCCGAGGTGCAGAAGCGCAGTCCGGGGTCGGTCGCCGAGCGCGATGTCGAGCGCGCGCGGGTGCAGGTCCAGACCCAGCAGGGCGGGCTCGACGCCGCGCTCGCCGGTCGCGAGGCCGTAGTCTCGGAGATGGAATTCAAGCTCCCGGCCCAGAAGGCGAGCGCCGAGGCGGCACTGCGCGAGGCGCAGATCGAACTCGACAAGAGTCTGGTGGTGGCCGGCACCGACGGTCTGGTGCAGCAGTTCGCACTGCGTCCGGGCGACGTGGTCAACCCCATGCTGCGACCCGCCGGCATCCTGGTGCCGGATCGCAAGGTCACGGGGCTGATGGCGGGTTTCGGCCAGATCGAGGCGCCGGTGCTCAGGGTCGGCATGATCGGCGAGGTCACATGCGTGGCCAAGCCGTGGCAGATCATTCCTGTGGTGATCACCGAGGTCCAGGACGTCATCGCCTCGGGTCAGGTCCGGGCCACCGACCAACTGGTCGATATCCAACAGATCGCGCGTCCCGGAACCCTCACCGTCATGCTGGAACCGCTCTATGAGGGCCAGCTCGACGACCTGCCCCAGGGCGGCGTCTGCATCGCCAACGCCTATACCAGCAACCATGAGGCGCTCGCTGATCCAGACATCGGCGGTTTGCGCTGGCTCGGGCTGCACGCCATCGACGCCGTCGGTCTGGTGCACGCCATGCTTCTGCGCATCCAGGCGTTGCTGTTGCCGATCCAGACACTGGTGCTGGGCGGGCATTGAGCGGACGTCCGCACCGGCTGCAACCGCACACCATTTCGATCACTTCAACCACAGCGACACGAGGAACGACCCATGAAGACCAAGGCACGCCCGATCCATCTCGCCTGCGCCCTGACCCTGAGCCTGATCGGTCTGTCGGCCGCCGTCCGGGCCGAGACCCTGCCCGTCGCGGGCGGCGCGATCTCCACCACGCTCACCGGCAAGGTGACTGTGGTCAATGTCGAAAAACGCCTGCTGACCCTCCAGACGCCCGAGGGCCGGTTCGAGGTCTTGCGCGTGCCCCCCGAGGTCAAGCGGCTCGACGAGATCAAGATCGGCAATACCCTGACCATCACTGAGACCGAATTCCTGCTGCTCGACCTGCAAAAGGGCGCCGATGTCGGCGAACCGGGCGTGTCGAGCGAGTCGGTGATCGTGCGCGATCCGGGTGACAAACCCGCCGGCATTATGATCGATGCGCTGACCGTCACCGGGACCATCACGGCCCTGGACAAGGCCAAGTCCACCGTCACCATCCAGGGACCGGAGGAACACATCACGCTCAAGGTCGAGGATCCGAGCGTGCTCGACTCGGTGGCCGTGGGTGATGGCGTGAGCGCCTCCTACGCGCGTTCCATCAGCGGCGTGGTGGAGTTCTAACGACAGCCGTCAGCGATCAGCCGCCGGTCTTCGGTGCTGTTCCTCGTTGGAGCGGCCAACCGCCGGGCGCTTGCCCGACCCCGAAGGGCCGGCGGCTGGTCCAGTCAACCCTGTGAGTCTCGCCGCCATGTCACATCCATTCCGCGACAGTCTCGCCATCTGGTTCCTGGCCCTCCTGCTCGGCGGCTGCGCGAGCCCGGACGTCAGCTCGTCTGGACCGGACCCGTGATCTGGCGTTTTCCGGTCGACGAGTCGGCACCCTGAGCGCGTCTCCATACATCCATCACCCGAGGCTTCACATGCAACGGACTCGACTCCAAACCGCTTCCTGGGCAGGTTCGGCGCTCATCGCCGTCGTCTTGGCGACCGGCTGCGCCACGGATTCCAATCCACTGGGCAGCGGCACCGGCGTGACGGCGAGCGATCCGAGCCGCCTGACACAGAGCGGCTTTCTCTCCGACTATGGACGTCTGGCGCCCGTGTCCTGGGAAGAGGGCATCCAGTGCTGGCGGCGCCCGGACCTCGACATCAAGCGCTACGACAAGGTTTTGATCGGACGCATGAGCGTTTCGCTCAAGCCCGGTCAGTCGACGACGATCGATCCGACCGATCTCAAGGCGCTGACCGACTATTTCCATGACTCGATGGTCAAGGCGCTCAAGCCGCAGATGACGGTGGTCGAGAAGCCCGGACCGGGCGTGCTCGGACTGCGCATCGCTCTGACCAATCTGGTGCCGACCGACGTGACCCGCAGTGTGACCGGAACGATCGTGCCCTATGGTTTCGTGGCCGAGGCCGGTGCGGGGGCGGCCACGGGACGACCCGCCGGCTCCACGCCCTATCTGGGCGAGACCGGCATGGAGATGCAGTTCGTCGACAGTGCCACGGGAACCGTCCTCGCCGAGTGTCGCGACACCCAGATCGGACGCAAATATGCCGCCGAGCTGGACGCCGGTGCGACGGGTGCGGCCCAGACCTGGGCCAGCGGCTATGTCAACTCCTTCCAGAGCTGGGCCTATGCCCGGAATGCCTTCGACAAGTGGTCGGCGCTGACGGCCCAGCGTCTGGCGGCGTTGCGCGGCACGGGGCGCTAGCCGGGGATGAGCCGGCACCGTACCAAGGATCGGCCCCCATGCCCTGACGATGAAACTCCAGGCCCGAATGCGAGGACAGTCCCTTGGTCGAGCAACGCGAATTCCTGGCCAATGCCATCGAAGCCAGTGTCCGTATCGGTCTGCTGCTGGTTTTGGCGGCCTGGTGCTTCGACATCGTCCAGCCCTTCGTCATCCCCATCGCCTGGGGGATCATCATCGCGGTGGCGCAGTACCCCGGCTATCGCCGACTCTGTGTCTGGTTCGGCGGGCGCAGGCGCGCGGCGGCCATCCTGATCGCGACGATCGATCTCCTGGTGCTGCTGGTTCCGGCGGTGCTCTTGAGCGACACGCTGCTGGATGGCCTCCAGGGGTTCGCCAAGGGGTTGCAGGACGGTACGCTCGCGGTTCCTCGGCTGCCCGAATCGGTCAAGGACTGGCCGCTGGTCGGCGAGCCGCTCAGTGGCTTCTGGAATCAGGCGTCCCAGAATCTGGCCGCGACAGCGGCCAAGTTCACCCCTCAGCTCAAGGCGGCGGCCGGCTGGCTGTTGTCCACGGCGGCTGGCGCCGGGTTCAGCGTGCTGCAATTCATCATCGCCATCGTCATCGCGGGTGCGCTGCTGGCGCAGTCGGAGGCTTCGGCCGGGTTTGCACGGGCTGTCGCGGCGCGTCTGGTGGGGGAGGAGAAGGGGGCGGATCTGGCCCGACTCGCGGAGACGGTCGTGCGCAGCGTCACCAAGGGCATCCTGGGCGTGGCGCTGATCCAGGCCATTCTGGCGGGGATCGGTTTCATGGTCATGGGAATCCCCGCCGCCGGACTCTGGGCGCTGCTGTGTCTGCTGCTCAGCACGGTGCAGATCGGCATCTTTCCGATCACCGTGCCGATCCTGATCTACGTCTTCGCGACGGCCGACACGGTGCCGGCGGTGCTGTTCCTGGTCTGGAGTCTCATCGTCGGCAGTCTGGACAACGTGCTCAAGCCGCTGGTGCTGGGGCGCGGGGTGCAGGTACCCATGGCCGTGATCTTCGTGGGGGCCATCGGCGGCTTCATCAGCTCCGGCATCATCGGGCTCTTCGTCGGCGCCGTGGTGCTGACGCTCGGCTACAAGCTGCTCCTGGCCTGGGTATATGAGCGGGCCGAAGGGTAGGAGTGCGTCTTACCCCGCGCTGGGTTCGGGCGCTTCCGCCATGACCGGAGCGCCGACCGGAGCGCGCCGCTCATAGACGCGCAGCCGGAGCGCGAACGCCAGCGCCACACTGAGCATCAGAATGGCGCCGGTCACGACGCCCGGCCAGCCGTGCCAGTGCCAGAAGGGACCGAGATAGAAACTGCCGATGCTGGCCCCGCCGTAGTAACACATCAGATAGAGCGACGAAGCACTGGCGCGCGCGCCGTCGGCCCGGCGGCTCACCCAGCCCGCCGCCTGGGTATGGGTGAAAAAGAAGCCGATGGCGTTGATCAGCATCCCAGCGACGATGGCCTCCAGTCGCGGGATCAGGGTCAGGAGTGTGCCGAGCATCAGAATCAGGACGCCCGCCGCCATCGCCAGCGGCTGCGAACCGCGTCCGACGATCCGCCCCGAGATGCCGGCGGTCAGGGTGCCCGAGAGATAGGTCAGAAACAGCAGCCCCAGCCAGAAGGACGACAGGTGGTAAGGCGGCGCGCTCAACAGAAAGGTGATGTAGCTGTACAGATTGATGAAGACCAGAAAATTGAGTCCGCCGATCAGACAGGCGAAGAGGATCAGCGGGTTGCGCGCATGACGCCCCAGATCATGCAGCATCGCCGCCGGATGCAGCGGTTTGGGGCGAAAACCGCGCGACGGCGGCAGCATCCAGGCAAAGACCGCCAGCACGGCGAGACTCAGCACGCCGGTCAGCAGAAAGCTCGCCTCCCAGCCCCAGACCGAGGCGGTCGCGCCGCTGATGAGCCGCCCGAGGATACCGCCCAGCGAATTGCCGCTGATATAGATGCCGATGGCGAGCAGCATCGCCTCATGCTCGAATTCGTCGCCCAGATAGGCCAACGCCACCGCCAGCAGACCGCCGATAAAGAGCCCCTGCACCGCGCGCAGGGTCAGCAGGGTGGCGAAATCGGGCGCAAATGCCATCGCCAGGGTGCAGAGCGTGGTCAGACTCATCGTCACTAGCATGATGCCGCGCCGCCCGATGGCGTCCGACAGCGGGCCATAGATCAAGAGCGACAGGCTCAGGGTCAGGGTCGTCAGCGAAACCGTCAGGCTCGCATCGGTCGCCGACACGCCCCAGGTCGCGCCGAACAGCGGCAGCAGGGGTTGCGGGGTATAGAGATTGGCGAAGGTGAGCATGGACCCCAGGCTCAGGGCCAGGGTAGCCCGCCAGAAAGCGGGCGTGCGTGTGGTGATCATGAGTTCGTCGGTGCGAATGCATTCGCACAGCGGGTCAGGTCGGGTTGGCTGGGAGGCATATTACTCTGTGTTTCTGCCAGAAAGAAAGCGAGCCTCTCAGGCAGGCTGAGTTTTCGGTACCCGGCTGGCTTGTGCGATGAGCCGGGATAATGGCCTGTCTACGAAAGACTCCGGATCCCAAGCCGTTTCATTGCAGATAGCGCGAGGCCGCACTGACCAGATCCTCACGCTCGGGCAGATCCGCTGGCACGATGGTCAGCGGCAAAGCGACCACACGCCGCCCCTGGACATTGCGCAACTCCTGGAGCTCGATGCGACGCGCTGACGGATCGTCGGGCGCGCGCTGGATGTTCATGGGATCGAGGACGAAGGCGATCGGCTCGGCCCAGAGCTGGGCCGGGGCATCCGCCAGCCGCTCGGAGACGATCCCCAGATGCGCCTGCAAGACATCCTGATTCGCCCCCAGCGACTCCAGTTGCGCCGTGATGGCGTCCAGTTCGGCCGCGAGCGCCGCCGGATCCTGAGCACCGTCCTCAGCCGGCTCGAAGCTCCAGCCGCCGCGCTCCAGCGCCTTGAGCTTGCGGCGCAGGAGATCGCGCTGCCGGGTCAGCTCGGCCCGCTCGACCTTAGTCTCGGCGATGCGGCTCAGGGCCAGGGTCAGGAGATGGTCGAAGGCACGGCGTTTCCACAGACGCCGACTCTCGGACTCGCTCGTCGTCGGGTCGAGCAACCGGTGGGCTGTGAAATTGACCGTGACCTGCGGCACGTCTCGCCGAACCTGATCGCCCACCAGATCCAGTCCCAGGATGTTGCGTTCCACATGCTCGGTCATCAGCAGGGCCGTGACCTGTTCGGCGCCCGTGCCCTCCGGGCCGGCCAGGAAACGCGACAGGGCCGGATCGCGCGCCAGGATCTCCAGCATGTCGCCCGCCGAGGAGAAGACGGTCGACAGGCGCGGCTCGGTTCCATGTTGGCGCGCGCTCGCCGGCAGCGGCGCCTGGATCGCGTCGACCAGCGCGATCACATGATCGATCGCCGCGATGACCGGCGCACGCAGCCGTTTGCGATAGCCCGGCAGCAGTCGCAGCCGCGAATCCGTGCCGTCGACCGTGCGCTCGATGGCCATCTCGATGAGTGATTCGGGGTAGCTGTGGTGTGTCTCGCTGCCGAAGATGGATTGAAAGAGTTTCATGCGTCCGTCCTCATAGAAGCATCATGACGCCCACATAGAGCGCCCCGACCCCGAGCTGCACCAGAGTGATGGGCACGCCATAGCGGGCGAACCGCGCGAAGCTCACTCGCTCGCCCTGGCCGGCGCAGATGCCGACGCTGACGATGTTGGCCGAGGCTCCAACCAGGGTCGCATTGCCGCCGAGCGTGGCGCCGAACATCATGGCGATGAATACAGGCAGGGTCGCCTCCGGCCAGTCGGTGAAACCGGCGGCGAGCGCGACCTCAGGCACCGCCTCGGCGGCCACCAGATAGCCCTTGGTCATGATCAGCGCGGCGGCGACCACCGGGATGTTGGCCAGCAGGCTGGAGAGCAGCCCGATCCCGGCGAGCAGCAGTAGCGCGACCAGGGTCAGGTCGGCGCCGAACCAGCCGTAGAGTTGCAGCGACAACCCCTGCAGCAACCCGGTCTTGGTGAACGCCTGCACCAGCACGAAGATGGCGCCGAGGAAGACCAGGGTCTTCCAGTCCACATCGCGCAGCACGGCGTCCACCGGCTCGACATGCGCCCCATAGATGACCAGCAGAGCCAGGGTGGCGCCGATGATGGCCACCGCCGGCGGCACGATGCGGCTCGGCAGGGACTCGCCGACCAGAAACAGCACCACCATGACGGCCAGCACCAGCAGGGCGAAGGTCACGAAGCCCTTGCGCTCGATGCGCGGGGCGGGCGCCGAGGGCGGCAGGGGCGCGCGCAGTCGCCAGATGTCCGGCATGAGCCGCGACAGGAGCGGCAGGATCACCAGCACAGCCAGCAGACCGCCCAGACTCACCTGCTGGAGATACTGAGTGAAGGACAGGCCGATGGCACTGCCGACCAGAAAGGTCGCCGGATCGCCGACCAGGGTCAGCATCCCGGCCGAGTTGCTGACCAGCGCCGCCAGAATCATGGGGCCGACGAAGTCCACCCGGAGCGCGCGCGCCACGCCGATGATGATGGGCGCAAGCAGGATCACCGTGGTGGCATTGGGCAGCAGGGCGCATACGGGCGCCACCAGCGCGACCAGGAGCAACAGGAAACGTTTGCCGCTGCCGCCGGTGGCGTGCAGGAAGACGGCGCCGATGCGATCGAAGACGCCGGTCTTGGCCAGCACGCGCGCGACCACCATGCCGCCGAACAGGAGCGCGAGCGGTCCGCCGGCGACCTTGGACGCCTCCTGCAGATCGTTGCGGTCGAGCAGACCCAGGACGATCAGTAGCGAGACCCCGAGCAGGGCCGCCACCATCATGTCCAGGACGTCGAACGCGATCAGCAGGATCACGCCGGCGAAGATCCCCACGATCAGCCAGATCTGTAGCGTGCTCATCGGTCGGCGCCTCGCGCGTCAGTCGATGGAAGGGGCGTAGAGCAGTCCGCCCTGGGTCCAGAGCCGGTTCGGTCCGCGTTCGAGACCGAGCGGGCTGTCCGGCCCCAGATGGCGCTCGAACAGCTCGCCATAGTGGCCGACGGTCTTGACGGCGCGCACGGCCCAGCCGGGCGTGAGACCCAGATTGCGCGCGAGCAGGGTCCGCTCGTCGTGCGAGAGCCGCGACAGGGGAGTGCGCCCCTCGGCGAGCACCTGATCCAGGTTGGCCTGGGTGGCGCCGGACTCCTCGGCCAGGATCAGCGCATGGATCACCCAGCGCACCAGGGTCGTCCACTCCTGATCGCCGCCCCAGACTACGGGTGATAGCGGTTCCTTGGAGATGCGTTCGTCCAGGATACGCCAGGACGGACGCCCGCCGGGCAGGCGCGAGCGCGCGGCGGCCAGTTGCGAGGTATCCGCGCTGTAGGCTTGGCAGCGTCCGGCCGTGAAGGCTGCGACCACGCCGTTGGCGGAATCGATGGACAAGGGGGTTACAGACAGATCGCGCGCGCCGAAGTAGTCGCGCAGGTTGCGCACGTGGGTGGTGCCCTTCTCGACGCAGACGGTCGCCCCGGCGAGATCGATCGGCGCCTGGACCGGCGAGTCGGCCGGCACCATGAAGCCCTGCCCGTCGTAGAGGAGGATCGCCGGGAACTGGAGCTTGAGGATGGCCTCGCGGGTCAGGGTCCAGGAGGTGTTGCGCAGCAGCAGATCGATCTTGCGCGCCTGAAGCGCGGGGAAGCGGGCCGAGGCCCGCAAGGGCACGAACTCGACACGCTCGCCGTCGCCGAACACGGCGGCGGCCACGGCGCGACAGATGTCGACATCGAACCCCTGCCAGCGTCCGGCCTCGTCACGTTCGGAAAAACCGGGGATGCCCTCGCTGACGCCGCAACGCAGAGTTCCGCGTGACTTGAGCGCTTCCAGCACCTCGCCGGCGTGCGATTCGTGAATCGGCGCGAATCCGCCGAGGAAGACCGACAGGAACCCAGCCAGAAGCACTGGCCATCGTGACGACACGCAATGCATCGACCGACACCCCGCCGACAGTGATGATGTGTGCGCGGACTATAAGACCGCGACTCGCTCGCTGACAAGGGTGTCGAGCGAGCCGCGTCGCGGCTCAGCGCCGCGAGAGCAGGATCAGATCGTCGCCGCGCTGGATGCGCAGGCTATGCAGCCCCTTGGAGGCACGCAGGATCTTGGCGATGTCGCGTGGATCACCGATACGCTGGCCATTGACCTGGACCAGACGATCGCCCTCACGCAACCCGGCGAGCCAGGCTGGACTCTCGGGATCGACGGTCCCCACCGGGATGGCCGGTATGCCCGAATTCGTGTCCAGTTCGCCGAACAGCGCACCGGACAGCACAGGCGACAGACGCTCGCCCGGAATGTAATGGCGATAGGGATCGGCAACACGCCCGCTCAGACGACGCGGCTTGCCGTCGCGCAGGATGTCGAGCCTGACCGACTCGCCGACCCGCATCAACCCGAATTGATTGCGCAGATCGGACGAGCCGCGCACCGGCTTGTCGTTGAGCTTGAGGATGACATCGCCGGCGCGCAGACCGGCCTCGTCGGCCGCCGAACCGCGCTCCACCGTGGTGATCAGCGCACCTTCGAGACTGCGCAGACCCAGCGCCCCGGCCAGCTCGTCGGTCAGATCCTGCACGGCGACCCCGAACAGACCACGCCGCACCGCGCCGAACTCGACGAGCTGTTCCAGGATGGAGCGCGCCATGTTGGTCGGAATCGCGAAGCCGATGCCGATGTTGCCGCCGCCTGGGGCGAGGATCGCGGTGTTCATGCCGACCAGCTCACCGTTCAGGTTCACCAGCGGGCCGCCCGAGTTGCCGGGGTTGATCGAGGCATCGGTCTGGATGAAGTTCTCATAGCCCTCGATGCCCAGCCCCGTGCGCCCCAGACCGCTGACGATGCCCGAGGTCACGGTCTGGCGCAGTCCGAACGGATTGCCGATGGCGACCACGAAATCGCCGACACGCAGCTGGTCGGAGTCGGCGAAGGGCAGGGCGCTCAGATCCTGGCTCGGGATGCGCAGCACGGCGACATCGGTCTCGGGATCGCTGCCGATCAGGGTCGCCTCCAGGGTGCGCCCGTCGTGCAGCGTCACCCGGATCGCGTCGGCCTTGGCGATGACGTGATGATTGGAGAGCACCAGACCGCGCTTGGCGTCGACGATGATGCCCGAGCCGAGACTGCTGTTCTCGCGCTGCCGGCTTTGGCTGGGGATCTCGAAGAAATGGCGGAAGAAGGGGTCGCGCAGCAACGGATGCTCGGCCGTCTCGATGCGGGTGACGGTGGAGATGTTGACCACGGCGGGCAGCACGCGCTCCAGCATGGGCGCGAGCGTGGGCAATGGTTGGCCGTCGACGCTCGATGGCAGGGCGGCCCATGACGTGGCCGTCAAGCACAGGAGCAGAGGCCACAACCACCAACGGGATCGGATACGCAGGGAAGACATGGAGTGCACCAGGATAGCTAGAGGTTTACGGTTCGATCGCTGAAAACTAGCGAGCCAGATCGACCAACGCAAGACCTGACCGGGCCTCTGAAAATTACCGATTCGTCATCCGCCCCTGCCCTTGCGGGAGAGGGGTGGGCAGAGGGGATTCGGCTACCGGCTCGTCCTCGCCGGCCTGAGCAACCCGCTCGGCGAACCGCTGGAGTTCCTCTGGCGTGTTGAGATTGCCGAACGCCTCGGGCCGGTCGCTGAAATCGGCCAGCGCGAGCCGATGGCCTCGCTGCCAGTCCTCGACCCGACGTCCGCCCTGAGCCAGAAAGCGTTCGAGGTCGTCGGCGAGCTTGACCGGCAGCAGCGCATGAACCGACTGCAGGCGCCGCCCGTCCGTGGCCACGGCCAGTTCGGCTTCCTGCTCGACCAGGGTTGCGCTGAGCCGCGCGGCGAGATCCAAGGGCGGCTGTGGCCCATCACAAGGCAGGGTGAGGATCCAGTCGGTGCGGGCCGCGCGCATCCCGGCCAGGAATCCGGCCAGCGGTCCCTGATGATCCGGGAGCGAGTCGGCGACGACTGGATAGCCGAATTCGGCATAGCGTTCCAGATGCCGATTGGCATTGACCAGCACCGAGCCGACCTGAGGCGCGAGGGCGTCGAGCGTCCAGGCGATCAGCGGCCGTCCATCGACCATCAGCAACCCCTTGTCCACGCCGCCCAGGCGTCGCGCCCGGCCGCCGGCCAGAACGACGCCGGTCAGGGTTTCACGTACAGGTGCAGTCATCTACAGCCGCTCCAGGATAACGGGGACGATTCGCTCTCCGTCGGGAGAAGCGATGGATGGCATCGATCATCGCACGCGCTTCACCGAAACGGCGAATGTGAGTCGACCTCGGCCATACCTCGATATGGAGGGCCGCGCGATGATCCGGACCTGGAAAGCCGCCAGACCGGACCCACCATCACAGGTTGTGCGAGACCCGCCCATCAGCCGGAGAGAGAGCCTTCATGTCGTCATCGATCCACGCCCGCGACGCCCAGCGTACCAACCGGCTGGCGTCCGCCACCAGCCCCTATCTCCAGCAGCACGCCCACAATCCGGTCGACTGGTGGCCCTGGTGCCCGGAGGCTCTGGCGCTGGCGCGCGAACTGGACAGGCCGATCCTGCTCTCGATCGGCTATTCGGCCTGTCACTGGTGCCATGTGATGGCGCACGAGTCCTTCGAAGACCCGGCGACGGCTGAGCGGATGAACCGGCTGTTCGTCAACATCAAGGTCGATCGCGAGGAGCGGCCGGATCTCGACAAGGTCTATCAGACCGCGCATCAGCTTCTGAGCCAACGCGCTGGCGGCTGGCCGCTGACGGTCTTTCTCACCCCGGACGATCACACGCCCTTCTTCGCCGGCACCTATTTTCCGCGCGAGCCGCGTCATGGTCTGCCGTCGTTCACGCAACTGCTGGTCGGGGTCGAGCGCGCCTATCGCGAACAGGGCGCCGCCATCCGCGAGCAGAACCGGAGTCTGCTGGAGGCGCTGGCCGGCCTCGAACCCCAGGGCGGGGCGGAGCTGCCCGAGGGCAGTCTGCTGGAGGCGGCCTTCCATCAGCTGGCGCTGAGTTTCGATGCCGAGCACGGCGGCTTCGGACGCGCGCCCAAGTTTCCGCATGCCACCGATCTCGAGCTGTTGCTACGGCGTCAGGCTCGGCTGGCGGCGAGCGGCGGCGATCCCGATCCGCGTCCGCTCCACATGGCCGGCTTCACGCTGGAACGCATGATCCGGGGCGGGTTGACCGATCAGCTCGGCGGCGGCTTCTGTCGCTATTCGGTCGACGACGAATGGATGATCCCGCACTTCGAGAAGATGCTCTATGACAACGGACCGCTGCTGGCGCTCTGTTGTGATGCCTTCTCCGCTACGGGGGAATCCATCTTTCGCGACGCGGCCCTGGCCACCGCCGATTGGGTCATGCGCGAGATGCAGTCGCCCGAGGGCGGCTATTACTCGACCCTGGACGCCGACAGCGAGGGCCATGAAGGCGCCTTTTATGTCTGGGATCGGGACGCGGTGCGCGCGCGTCTGAGTGCGGTCGAGTATCCGCTGTTCGCAGCGGTCTATGGCCTGGATCGTCCGCCCAACTTCGAGGGCCGCTGGCATCTGCACGGCTATCGCACGCCGGCGCAGGCGGCCGAGTCGCTGGGCCTGGATCTGCCACAGGCCGAGGCGTTGCTGGCCAGCGCCCGCGCCACGCTTTTCAGCGCCCGCGAGCAGCGTGTCCATCCGGGACGCGATGAGAAGATTCTGACGGCCTGGAACGCGCTCATGATCAAGGGCATGGCGCGTGCGGCGCGCGTGCTGGAGCGGCCCGACTATCTGGAGTCGGCCGAACAGGCGCTCGCCTTCATCCGCTCGATGCTGTGGCGCGACGGCCGTCTGCTGGCGACCTGCAAGGACGGCGTGGCGCATCTCAACGCCTATCTGGACGACTATGCCAACCTGATCGACGCCTTGCTGGAATTGCTCCAGGTGCGCTGGTCGAGTGCGGATCTCGCCTTCGCCGTCGAGCTGGCCGAGGTGTTGCTCGACGAGTTCCACGACGCCGAGCGCGGCGGCTTCTGGTTCACCGGACGTTCGCATGAGCCGCTGATCCATCGCGCCAAGCCGCTCGGCGACGATTCGATGCCGGGCGGAAACGGCGTGGCGGCGCTCGCCCTCCAGCGGCTCGGACATCTGATCGGCGAGGTACGCTATCTGGAGGCCGCTGACGGCACGCTGCGGCTCGCCGCCGAGTCGATGCGCCGGATGCCGCACGCCCATGCCAGTCTGCTCATGGCGCTCGACGACTGGCTCGATCCGCCCGAAATGCTCGTCATCCGCGCCGCCGACGACCGGCTGGAGACCTGGCAGCGGCTGGCCCAGCAGGGCTATCGGCCGCATCGGTTCGTCTTCGCCATCCCATCCGGGATCGACGAGCTACCGGGCACGCTGGCGGCGATGCGCGGCGGCGACCGTCCGCTGATCTATCGCTGTCGCGGTACGCACTGTGAGCCGCCGGTCACGTCGTTGGCCGACCTATGATCGACCGGAAACCCCCGTCTTTTCGCGGATCGAGGATCGTGGTCGTGCCTCAATAGATCCAGGGCACGAACTTGCGCACTTCGCGCGCGTAATCGGCATAGTCGGGATGACGCTCGGTCAGCCAGGCTTCTTCTTTGCGGGCCTTGTAGTCGAAGAAGACGAAGCCGATGGCCAGGATCAGCAGATGGGTCAGGCTCAGGGTGTAGAGCGTCCAGCCGAGCGCGGCGAAGAGCTGGCTGCTGTAGAGCGGATGGCGCACCCAGGCATAGACGCCGTGCCTGACCAGTTGGCTGTGGTCGACCGGATAGGGCAGGGGTGTGAGATAGTCGCGGATGTGGATCGAACCGAAGGCGCCGAACACCAGCGCGACCAGCCCCAGCCCGCCAAGCGCGATCCAGCGCACCGGCTCCAGGGCCGCGAGCACGCCGGCCGTGGCGAGCGGATTCCAGTTCGGCGCCAGGATGAAGACGAACATCAGCACGAATTGCAGTGCGACGAGATATTCGCCGCGATGGCCTTTGAACGCCTGTAACAGTGACATGGGAGCCTCCGATCGATTACAAAGGGATGTGTCGTTTGGTTCTGGAATCCGTCGGGAGAATGCCGGTGCTCAAGATCGTTTCGTTCAACATCAACGGCGTCCGCGCCCGTCCGCATCAGGTCGAGGCGCTCAAGGCCGGACTCGACCCCGACATCCTCGCCCTGCAGGAATCCAAGGTCGCCGACGAGCAGTTTCCGCTCGATTGGGCGCGCGGACTGGGCTATGACGTCCGGATCCACGGTCAAAAGGGCCACTATGGCGTGGCGCTCCTGAGCAAACAGTCTCCGCACAGCGTCGTCAAGGGACTGCCGAACGACGACGCCGAAGCGCAACGTCGCCTGATCCTAGGGCGTTACCGGCTCGCTGACGGTGACGAAGTCACGGTCATCAACGGCTATTTCCCGCAAGGCGAAGGCCGCGACCATCCGCTGAAGTTCCCCGCCAAGCAGACGTTCTACGCCGGCCTGCTGGACTATCTGCGTACCGCCTTCCGCCCGGACCAGAACATCGTCCTGCTCGGCGACATGAACGTCGCGCCCCTGGATCTGGATATCGGGATCGGCGCCGACAACGCCAAGCGCTGGCTGCGCACCGGAAAATGCGCCTTCCTGCCCGAGGAACGCGCTTGGTTCCAGTCCCTGCTCGACTGGGGGTTGATTGATGCCTACCGTGCCCGCCATCCCGAATCCGCCGACCGCTTCAGCTGGTTCGACTACCGCTCGCGCGGCTTCGAGCGCGAGCCGAAACATGGTCTGCGTATCGACCATATCCTGATCTCGGCCCCGCTGCGCGAGCGGTTGATCGACGCCGGTATCGACTATGCCATCCGGGCGATGGACAAACCCTCAGACCATTGCCCGGTGTGGATCACCCTGGATCTCCCCGACCTCACAGCGGCCTGACGCAGTCGACGAAATAGCCGACCTCGCCGCCGCTCTCTTCCTTGACCAGACCATGGATGTCGGTCTCGAAGCCGGGGAAGCGGGTGTTGAACTCGCGCGCGAACTGGAGATAGCGCACGATGGTGGCATTGAAGCGCTCGCCCGGAATCAGCAGCGGAATCCCGGGCGGATAGGGTGTGAGCAGCACGCTGGTCACGCGCCCTTCGAGATCATCGATCCCGACCCGTTCGATCTCGCGATGCGCCATCTTGGCGAAGGCCACCGCCGGCTTCATGGCCGGGACGATATCGGATAGATACATATCCGTCGTCAGACGCGCGACATCGTTGGCCTTGTAGATGCCGTGGATCTCGTCGCACAGATCGCGCAGACCGATCTTCTCATAGCGCGGATGGGCCTGGATGAACTCCGGCAGCACGCGCCACAGCGGCTGGTTGCGGTCGTAGTCGTGTTTGAACTGCTGGAGCTCCGTCACCATCGTGTTCCAGCGGCCCTTGGTGATGCCGATGGTGAACATGATGAAGAACGAGTACAGCCCGGTCTTCTCGACCACGATCCCGTGCTCGGCCAGATACTTGGTGACGATCGCCGCCGGGATGCCCGATTCGGAGAACTCGCCGTCCATGTTCAGCCCAGGCGTGATGACCGTGGCTTTGATCGGATCGAGCATGTTGAAACCGGGCGCCAGCTCACCGAAGCCGTGCCAGTGGTCGTCGGCGTGCAGCATCCAGTCGTCGCGATCGCCGATGCCTTCCTCGGCCAGATAGTCCGGCCCCCAGACCTTGAACCACCAGTCCTCGCCGAACTCTTCGTCGACCTTGCGCATGGCGCGCCGGAAGTCGAGCGCCTCCATGATCGACTCATGCACCAGCGCTGTGCCGCCGGGCGGCTCCATCATGGCCGCCGCCACGTCGCAGGAGGCGATGATGGCGTACTGCGGACTGGTCGAGGAGTGCATCAGATAGGCTTCGATGAAGCTGTCGCGGTCCAGCTGGCGCTGATCGGACTCCTGCACCAGGATCTGCGAGGCTTGCGAGAGACCGGCCAGCAGCTTGTGCGTCGACTGGGTGGCGAACACCATCGACTCGTGACAGCGCGGCCGATCCTTGCCGATGGCGTGCATGCCGGTATAGAAGTCGTGGAAGGAGGCATGCGGCAGCCAGGCTTCGTCGAACAGCAGGGTGTGGATCTCGCCGTCGAGCAGTGACTTGATGGTGTCGACGTTGTAGAGCACGCCGTCATAGGTGCTCTGGGTGATCGTCAGGACGCGCGGCTTGGCATCGATCCCCTTGGCGAAGGGGTTGGCGGCGATCTTGCGCCGGATGTTCTCGGGCTTGAACTCATCGAGCGGGATCGGACCGATGATGCCGTAATGATTGCGCGTCGGCATCAGGAACACCGGGATCGCTCCGGTCATGATGATGGCGTGCAGGATCGACTTGTGGCAGTTGCGGTCGACCACCACGATGTCGTCGGGCGCGACGGTCGAGTGCCAGACGATCTTGTTCGAGGTCGAGGTGCCGTTGGTGACGAAGAACAGATGGTCGCAGTTGAAGATGCGCGCCGCGTTGCGCTCGGAGGCCGCTACCGGGCCGGAGTGATCGAGCAGTTGACCGAGTTCGTCGACCGCGTTGCAGACATCGGCGCGCAGCATGTTCTCGCCGAAGAACTGGTGGAACATCTGTCCGACCGGACTCTTGAGAAAGGCCACGCCGCCCGAGTGTCCCGGACAGTGCCAGGAGTAGGAGCTGTCGGCGGCATAGTGCGTGAGCGCGCGGAAGAAGGGCGGGGCCAGACTGTCGAGATAGACCCGCGACTCGCGCGCCACATAGCGGGCGATGAACTCGGGCGTGTCCTCGAACATGTGGATGAAGCCGTGCAGTTCCTTGAGCACATCGTTCGGGATGTGACGCGAGGTGCGCGTCTCGCCGTAGAGGAAGATCGGAATGTCCTCGTTGCGCAACCGCACTTCCTGGACGAACGCGCGCAGGGTCGCGAGCGCTTCGAGCGCCTCCTCGGGGGAGCCGCTGCCGAACTCCTCGTCGTCGATCGACAGGATGAAACAGGAGGCGCGGCTCTGCTGCTGGGCGAACGAGGTCAGATCGCCATAGCTGGTGACGCCGAGCACCTCCAGCCCCTCGCTTTCGAGCGCCTTGGCGAGCGCGCGAATGCCAAGACCGCTCGCGTTCTCGGAGCGGAAGTCCTCGTCGATGATGACGACTGGAAAACGGAAACGCATCGCGTAATCCTCGAAAGTAAAGGGCCGGCACGCTCGCCGTCAGCCGGGAAGCGGGCCGGTCACGGATGGACAGCGAGTGGTCGGCGCGATGATCGAGCCTGGAGTCGGTCGCGGGACCGGCGGCCCGCTCGGGCCGCCGGTTCTGAGGATCAACGCGGCTTGGGGGCCACGGCGATCATGGGATTGGCCGCCGAGACGGTGACGGTCGCGGTCGACTCGGCGATCTCGGTCTCCAGATCGCGCACGGTGCCGTCGAAGGACTCGGCGCTGCCCGGCTCGATCTCCTTGACCTCGGTCGGCAGACCGATACGGTCGAGGATGGCGATGAACGGCTCCGGGTCCAGCTCCTCGACGTTGACCATGGTCTTGGTGTCCCAGGTGCCGTCGGCGATCAGCATGGCGGCGGCGACCGGCGGCACGCCGGCCGTGTAGCTGATGCCCTGCGATTCGACCTCTTCATAGGCGGCCTTGTGGTCCGAGACCTGATAGATGAAGACCTCGCGCGGCTTGCCGTCCTTGATGCCCTTGACGAAGTTGCCGATACAGGTCTTGCCGGTGTAGTTCGGGGCCAGCGTCTTGGGATCGGGGAACAGAGCCTTGACCACCTTGAGCGGCACCACTTCCTGACCGTCGGCGAGCTTGACCGGCAGATGGTCGAGGAAGCCCAGGGTGCGCAGCACGGTGAAGACGTTGATGTAGTGATCGCCGAAACCCATCCAGAACCGAATGCTCTCGGCGTCGATGTTCTGCGACAGCGAGTGCAGCTCGTCGTGGCCGTTGAGATAGATGGGGGAGGGGCCGACCACCGGCAGATCGTAGACGCGCTTGACGGTGTGGGTCGGATACTCCTTCCACTGGCGGTCGATCCAGGTCCAGACCTTGATGAACTCGCGGAAGTTGATCTCGGGATCGAAGTTGGTCGCGAAATACCGGCCATGACTGCCAGCGTTGACGTCGATGATGTCGATGGTCTCGATCTTGTCGAAGTAACGCTTGACCGCCAGCGCGCAGTAGGCGTTGACCACGCCCGGATCGAAACCGGCGCCGAGGATGGCGGTCACGCCCTTTTCGGCGCAGCGGTCCTTGCGCTTCCACTCGTAGTTGGCATACCAGGGCGGATTCTCGCAGACCTTGTCCGGGTCTTCGTGGATGGCCGTGTCGATGTAAGCCACGCCCGTCTCCAGGCAGGCCTCCAGGATCGACATGTTGAGGAACGCCTGACCGAGATTGATGACGATCTCGGAGTTGGTCTCGCGGATCAGCTCGACGGTCGCCGGGATGTCGAGCGCATCGATCTGGCGCGAATAGAGCTTCCTGGACGGATCCTTGAGATGCCCCTTGCGGTGGATGCTCTCGATGATCTCATCGCACTTGGACTGGGTGCGCGAGGCGATGCAGATGTCGCCCAGCACATCATTGTTCATCGCCGCCTTGTGCGCGGCCACATGCGCGACGCCGCCGGCGCCGATGATCAGCACGTTTTTCTTCATGGAGTTCTCTGTTGGACGTTGCTGTGGTTTGAAGAATGGCTTGGGAAACCGGGTTTTTGCCTGTCGCCGGGTCAAGGTCCGGTTCCACGCGCGGCAGCCGGGTGGCGCCGATCAGGACAGACTGCGCTTGAAGTCGTCATAGCCAAATGAACGCACCCGCTCCAGGGTGCCGTCGAGCCGACGCACCACGATCGCGGGCATGGCCACGCCATTGAACCAGTTGACCTTGACCATGGTGTAACCGCCGGCATCGGCGATGCGCACTTCGTCGCCGACTTGCAGCGGTGCGGCCAGTTTGAAGTCGCCGAAGACGTCACCGGCCAGACAGGTGCGTCCGGCGACCATCATCCGGTGCTCACCGGGCGGCGGGCTGGCGAGTCGGGGATGGGTGCGATAGATGAGATGGTCGAGCATGTGCGCCTCCAGCGAGGCGTCGATGATGGCGATGTCGACCTCATTGTGCACCACGTCGAGCACGGTGGTCACAAGCTCGGTGCTCTGGGTGACGGCCGCCTCGCCCGGCTCCAGATAGACCTGGATGTCGAACGTCCGGCTGAACGCGCGCAGAGCCTCGCAGAAGGCATCCAGCGCATAGCCGTCCTGGGTGAAGGACAGCCCGCCGCCCAGACTCACCCACTCCATCCGATGCAGCAGCTCGCCGTATTCGCGCCCGAGGGTTTCGAGCGAGGCGCGGATGTTGTCGACGTCCGGGTTCTCGCAGTTGAAATGGAACATCAAGCCCTTGAGCCAGGGCGCGACCTCGGCCAGCGCCGCCGTGTCGCTGACGCCCAGCCGCGAATAGCGCCGCGCCGGATCGGCCAGATCGAAGTTCGAATAGCTGATGCCCGGATTGACGCGCAGTCCCAGGTTCAGACCCGCCACGTCCGGATGGAAGCGCCGCAGCTGCGACAGCGAGTTGAAGATGAGCTTGTCGGCGAACTCGCGCACCGCCAGCACCTCGTCGCGCGAAAAGCCGACACTGTAGGCGTGGGTCTCGCCGCCGAACGTCTCGTACCCCAGACGCGCCTCGTAGAGCGAACTGCTGGTGGTGCCGTCCATGTACTGGCGCATCAGATCGAACACACTCCAGGTCGAGAAACACTTGAGCGCCAGCACCGACTTGGCGCCGGAGCGTTCGCGCACCTGCTGGATGATCTCAAGGTTGTGCTTGAGCCGGGACTCGTCGATCAAGTAATAGGGTGTGGCCAGGTCTGTCATCGAATCTATGCAAACTCGTGGGGGAAGGGTCGGGGAGACGGCGCGCGCTCGGGTCGCGAAGCGCGGCTGTGTGGGCTGGAGATCGCCTTGGTCGAACTCTAAAGGCCGCGCATGACACTTTGATGACGAACGGCGCTGAGTAACTGCGCATGATGGCCACCAGCGGCCTGAGCGTCAAGAATTAGCACTCCCCTTGACAGAGTGCTAATCGATACATATATTTTTCATGCAAGCGATCGCCCCTCGGGGGATCGCCCGACCGGCGGTTCGTCACGAACGCCAAATGTCTGTCCATATTGCTCATTTGGAGGATATGTCATGTCCACGCTCGACTTCTCACCCCTGTTCCGCTCCATGATCGGCTTCGATCGTCTGGCCAATGCGCTGGAGACGGCCTATCGCACCGAGCCGGGCGGCTATCCGCCCTACAACGTCGAGTTGCTCGACGAGAATCGCTATCGCATCACGCTCGCCGTGGCCGGCTTCACCGAGGCCGAACTGGGCATCGAGGCCAAGGAGAACCTGCTCACCGTCACTGGTCAGCGTCAGGCGACCGAGAGCGAGGGGAATTTCCTCTATCGCGGTATCGCCAACCGGGCCTTCGAGCGTCGTTTCCAGCTCGCCGACTATGTGAAAGTCGAGGAGGCGCGTCTGGAGAACGGTCTGCTGCACATCGATCTGGTGCGCGAGGTGCCCGAGGCAATGAAGCCGCGACGTATCGAGATCCGTGGTGCCGGCGCCAATCCGGCCATCGAGCATGCAGCCGCCGCCAAGGCCGCTTGAGCCTGAGTCGCTGACGCGCACGACGGCTGATCGCTGATACGTCGAGCCAAGGGCCGGGGTCGTTCCCCGGCCTTTTTGCGTTCAGGCAAAAAAAGACCCGGCGGTGTGCCGGGTCGAAAAGTCTCTCGTAGAAGAGAGACGAGGAGGACAGCGTGACCTGGCGCCGGCCAGGAAATTCGGTGCATCGCCCGAGTGTATCGGCGACCATGGATGGAAGTTTAGATGATTTTCGACGATTGCAATGGGTCCAATGTAAATATTTTTCTCGGATCGGCCCCATCGTTTTCATTGCGACGCGCTTCGTCTATTCCACCACAAGCAAGTAAACCCCGTCAGGTCACGACATCCGGCTCGGTGCGTCCGGTGCGGGATTCGATCTGGGCCAGTTCGCGCGCGATGAGGACGAGCGGGCGCATCGCGTCCTGAGTATCGCTGTGGTGCAGCGCCGGATCCGGCTCGAAGTATTCGAGATAGACCCGCAGTGTGGCCCCCGAGGTGCCTGTGCCCGAGAGCCGATAGACGATCCGCGCGCCGCTCTCGAAGCCGATGCGGATGCCCTGGCGTTCGGAGACGCTGCCGTCGATGGGGTCGGTGTAAGCGAAGTCGTCGGCATAGCTCACGGTCTCCGCCCCGAGTTGACGGCCAGGCAGATCGGGCAGCAGCCGGCGCAGATGGTCGACCAATCCCTCAGCCGCGTCCAGATCCACGCCCTCATAGTCATGCCGGGTGTAGAAGTTACGCCCGAAGCGTTTCCAGTGATCGGTCAGGATCTCGGCGACCGACTGCTGACGCACCGCCAGCAGATTGAGCCAGAACAGCACCGCCCACAGCCCGTCTTTCTCGCGCACATGATCCGAGCCGGTGCCGAAGCTCTCCTCGCCGCAGAGCGTGATGCGCCCGGCGTCGAGCAGATTGCCGAAGAACTTCCAGCCGGTGGGCGT
Organism: Allochromatium humboldtianum; assembly: GCF_013385175.1. Taxonomy (GTDB): domain Bacteria; phylum Pseudomonadota; class Gammaproteobacteria; order Chromatiales; family Chromatiaceae; genus Thermochromatium; species Thermochromatium humboldtianum. The sequence continues at coordinate 62,001 of NZ_JABZEO010000013.1, forward strand.
CTCGAAGCACTCGATCCCCAGGAAATCCGCGACCCGATTGGCCGCCTGACTGGTCGGCATCGAGCGAGCGATGCCCCGGATGCCCTGCCGATAGCCCGGCAGCAGATGCGCGTTGGCGGCGAGGATGGCGAGACTGTCGCTCGGGGTGACGAAGCAGTCGCGTCCGAGGATCATGTTGCGATCGCCGTCGCCATCGGACGCCGCGCCGAAGTCGAGTCCGTCCGACCCGTGCATCATGGCGACCAGTTCCTGGGCATGGGCGAGATTGGGGTCGGGATGACCGCCGCCGAAGTCCTCCAGCGGCACGCCGTTCATCACGGTGCCGGGCGCGGCACCGAGCCGGTTCTCCAGGATCTCGATCGCATAGGGACCGGTGATGGCGTGCATGGCGTCGAAACGCATCTGGAAATGGCCAGAGTTGAACAGATGATGGATGGCGTCGAAGTCGAACAGCGCCTCCATCAGATCGGCATAGTCGCTGACCGGGTCGATGATTTCGATCTCGGTTTCACCAAGCCGGAAGGTGCCGAGCTGGTCGAGATCGACAGGCGGCGTGTCGAGCGTCAGATAACGGTCGATGCTCTTCGTCCGCGCGAAGATCGCCTCGGTGACGGATTCGGGCGCGGGTCCGCCGTTGGCCGAGTTGAACTTGATGCCGAAGTCCTCGTCCGGCCCGCCGGGATTGTGGCTGGCCGAGAGCACGATACCGCCCTGGGTCTTGTACTTGCGGATGACGCAGGAGACGGCCGGCGTCGAGAACAGCCCGCCGCGCCCGACGATGAGCCGACGCACGCCATTGGCCGCCGCCAGTCGCAGGATGACCTGGATCGCCTCGCGATTGAAGTAACGCCCATCGCCGCCGACCACCAGACTGCCGCCCTGGAGTTCGGGCTGGCTGTCGAGGATCGCCTGGACGAAGTTCTCCAGATAGCCCGGCTGCTGGAAGACCTTGACCTTCTTGCGCAACCCGGAGGTTCCGGGACGCTGACCCTCGAACGGCGTGGTGGCGATGTGGAGCGTTTCCATCTTCAAACCCTTGAATTGTGGTTGAATAGACTTCACTGAGCAGCCGGCGCACGGCGGCGGGACGGCCGTGACGAGAACGGGGCGATGCCGACGTTGACGGGCATTGTATCCCCCCGGCCCCGTGCGACAATAAGCGGCGCGCGACAATTCGCGCCCATCCCCCACATTTCACAGCAAGGTAAGTACCCAAAGATGACAGTCGAAGCGCATAAGGAAACACTGGAGTTCAAGGCCGAGGTGAGCCAGGTGCTGGATCTGGTGATCCGCTCGCTCTACTCGAACAAGGAGATCTTTCTGCGCGAACTGGTCTCCAACGCCTCGGATGCGGCCGAAAAACTCCGCTTCGAGGCGTTGAGCGACGACGGACTCTACGAGGGCGACTCGGAGCTGCGTATCCGGGTCACGGTCGATCGCGACGCCGGCACGGTCACGATCTCGGACAACGGCATCGGTCTGAGCCGCAACGAGGTGGTCGAGACCATCGGCAGCATCGCCAGCTCCGGCACCCGCCGCTTCATCGAGAGCCTGTCGGGCGATCAGGCCAAGGACAGCACCCTCATCGGTCAGTTCGGCGTCGGCTTCTATTCGGCCTATATCGTCGCCGACAAGGTGACGCTGGTCTCGCGCCGCGCCGGTCTCGGGGCCGAGCATGGCGTGCGCTGGGAGTCCGACGGACGCGGCAGCTACACGCTCGAAACGGTCGAGAAAGCCGGACGCGGCACCGACGTCACCCTGCATCTCAAGGAAGACGAGAAAGAGTTCCTGGATAGCTGGCGTCTGCGCTCGATCATCGGCAAGTTCTCCGACCACCTCGCCATCCCGGTCGAGATGGCCAAGGAACTCTACGGCGAAGAGGCCGAGCAGAAGAAGGGCGAGCCGCCCGAATTCGAGCAGGTCAACCGCGGCACGGCGCTGTGGATGCGCAACAAGTCCGACATCACGGAAGAGGAATACAACGACTTCTACAAGCACGTCTCGCACGACTTCCAGCCGCCGCTGGCCTATGCCCACAACCGGGTCGAGGGCACCAACGAATACACCGCGCTCCTCTATGTGCCGAGCAAGGCGCCCTGGGATCTGTTCGACCGCGACCAGAAGCACGGCGTGAAGCTCTATGTGCGCCGCGTCTTCATCATGGACGAGGCCGACAAGCTGATGCCGCACTATCTGCGCTTCGTCAAGGGCATCGTCGACTCCGACGACCTGCCGCTGAACGTCTCGCGCGAAATCCTCCAGCACAACCGCAAGATCGACACCATCCGTCAGGCCAACACCAAGCGCGTCCTGGGTCTGCTCGAAACCCTGGCCAAGGACGAGCCTGAGAAATACGCGACCTTCTGGGACGAGTTCGGCAAGGTGCTGAAGGAAGGTCCGGCCGAGGACTTCGCCAACAAGGAACGCCTCGCCGGTCTGCTGCGCTTCTCGACCACCCACAGCGAGGGCAGCGAGCAGCGCGAGTCGCTCGACGCCTATATCGAGCGCATGAAGGAGGGGCAGGACAAGATCTACTACATCACCGCCGACAGCCCGGCGGCGGCGCGTCACAGCCCGCATCTGGAAGTCTTCCGCAAGAAGGGCGTCGAGGTACTGCTGCTCTCCGACCGCGTCGACGAGTGGCTGGTCAGCCATCTGCACGAGTACAAGGGCAAGTCGCTCCAGTCGGTCGCCAAGGGCGACCTGGATCTCGGCGAGTTGGCCGACAAGGAGGAGCAGGAAGCCAAAGAGAAGGCGGCGACCGAGCACAAGCCGCTGCTGGATCGGCTCAAGAGCGCGCTCGGCGAGCAGGTCGCCGAGGTGCGTCCCAGCACCCGGTTGGTCGATTCACCGGCCTGTCTGGTGGTCGGCGCCGACGACATGAGCGCCAACCTGGCGCGCGTGCTCAAGGCCGTTGGTCAGAGTGCGCCCGAGACCAAGCCGATCCTGGAGGTCAACCTGGATCATTTGCTGGTGCGGCGTCTGGAGTCCGAGTCGGACGAAGGGCGCTTCAATGATCTGGCCTCGATCCTGTTCGATCAGGCGCAACTGGCCGAAGGCGGTCAGCTCGACGATCCGGCGGCCTTCGTCGGGCGTCTGAACAAGCTGATGCTCAACATGATGATGGCCGGCGGCTGACGGTCGTCGATACGCGATGCCTGACGACGCGCTACCAGCGTTGATCGGGCGTTTTTGACGGACATCCCGGGCAGACTGGGATGTCCGTTTTCGTTGTCCGTGTTTGTAGGTGCGGCTTCAGCCGCGTCGACGGGCTTTAGACGTAGCCTGAAGCATTGAAATATGCAAAACTGACGATTGCTCAATGCCTTGAGCGCGTCGCCCGGTTGATTCGGGTGGTCGCGCCGCCAAGGGGCATGGCATACTGCGTAGGATTCGGGTTTTCCGTCAAATAATTCAAATGTTCCATCGAGGAGATCACAGCATGCGCATCATCCTGCTCGGCGGCCCAGGCGCGGGTAAGGGCACCCAGGCCGGCTTCATCAAGGCGCACTTCAACATTCCGCAGATCTCGACCGGCGACATGCTGCGCGCGCACGTCAAGCAGGGCACCGAGCTGGGTCTGGCCGCCAAAAAGATCATGGACGAGGGTGGCCTGGTCTCCGACGACATCATCATCGGCATGGTCAAGGAGCGCATCACCGAGGCCGATTGCGCCAACGGCTGTCTGTTCGACGGTTTCCCGCGCACCCTGGCCCAGGCCGACGCACTCAAGGACGCCGGCATCCATATCGACGCCGTGGTCGAGATCGACGTGCCGGACGAGGAGATCATCAAGCGCATGTCCGGCCGGCGCGTGCATCAGGCCTCGGGTCGCACCTATCACGTCGTCTTCAATCCGCCCAAGGTCGAGGGCCTCGACGATGAAACCGGCGAGCCGCTGATCCAGCGCGACGACGACCGCGAGGAGACCGTCAAGGCACGTCTCCAGGTCTATCACGACCAGACCGAGCCGCTGATCGGCTATTACTCCTCCTGGGCCGAGCAGGGCGGCGAGGGTGCGCCGCGCTACATCAAAATCCACGGCATCGGTCAGGTCGAGGACATCCGCGCCCAGATCCTGGCCGGGCTCGAAGCGCTCTGAGGCGATTGCCGGACAGGACGACCCGCAGGATGGGCAGAGCGAACGCCATGCCCATCTCAATCGGCCGCAATCCGCCTGAAACTGATAACGCGACCGGATCACGCGCGTTCGTTCCGGTCGCGTTTCCATGCCCCGATCCGTCGCGCCCGCCATCCGGGGCGGGTCACGGGAGCCGCCGTTTCTGTTAGTATCCCACTCAACTTTTCATCCAACGGGGAGGCTCCCATGGCCGTCGTCGAGCTCGATACCGCCAATTTCGAACAAACCATCCAGAACAACGCCTTCGTGATCGTCGACTTCTGGGCGCCCTGGTGCGGACCCTGCCGTTCCTTCGCCCCCGTCTACGAGAAGGTCTCGGAGGACTTCCCGGACATCGTTTTTGCCAAGCTCAACACCGAAGAGCATCAGGCGATCGCGGGCCATTTCCAGATCCGTTCCATCCCGACGCTGATGATCTTCCGCGACCAGATCATCATCTTCTCGCAAGCCGGCGCGCTGCCCGAGGGTTCCTTCCGCGATCTGCTCACCAAGGCCGGCGAACTCGACATGGACGACGTGCGACGCCAGATCGCCGAGCAGTCCAACGCTCAGGCTTGATCGGCTGACGCCAACGACGCGAGACGACGGGTCGTGAGCGGCCCGGGTCGATCGTGTCGCGCTCTGCACGTTCCACCCTTGATGCAATTCGCGCTCGACCGCGCCTTTCTCCTCAAACTGATCGCGGGGCGCCCGGATGTCGGCGCCCTGATGAGTCTGTGCGAGGAGAACTTCATCCTTCTGCGGCGTCTGGCCCCGGAGTTGAACGCCTATCCGGCCGGACAGCGCCTCTCGCGGCGTCCCGGAACCGTCGATCTCGCTCTGGAGGTCGAGGAGCAGGCGCGCTACACCACGCTGGTGCATCTGACCCATCGTTTCACGGACGCCGAGACGCTGGAGACCCATTCAGACCCGGATGCCCGGCTGCGCGTCTACCACGACGCCCGGCAGGTCGAGGTGCTGGAGCTGCGCCAGTCCATGCTGCCTCTGCGCACCCGGTACGCGCATCCGGCCCTGACCGACAAATGGCGGGCCAATCTGTTCCTGTCCAAATGGCTGATGTTCTGTCTGCGTCAGGGGCATGGCTTCGCGCCCGATCCGAGCCCGGTCGACGGGCGGCGCTCGCTGGTCGATGGTGCGTCGCCGGTCTGTCTCGCCCAGCCTTCATAGCATCGCTGATCGGCTCATGTGCGAGCCATGCTTGAAATAAGGGAATTGTTGACTAATTTAGTCCAATGACAATTCTCACTCCCAAGCAGGCAGCACAACCATGAGACTATCGACCAAAGGCAGATACGCGGTGACCGCCATGCTCGACCTGGCCCTGCACGCGGGCAAGGGTCCGGTGACGCTGGCGGACATTTCATCCAGTCAAGGCATCTCGCTGTCCTATCTGGAACAACTGTTCGCCGCCTTGCGCGCCAAGAAGCTGGTGCGCGGCGTGCGCGGTCCGGGCGGCGGCTATTATCTGGGTCGCGCGCCGAGCGAGATCTCGATCGCCAACATCATCTGTGCCGTCGACGAGTGGGTGGAGCTGACGCGCTGCGGCGGGCGCCAGAACTGTCACGAAGGCCAACGCTGTCTGACGCATCATCTATGGGACCAATTGAGCGACGAGATCTTCAAGTTTCTCAGCGACATCTCGCTCCAGGATCTGGTCGAGCGGGGCGGGCATCCCAAGATCGAATTCGCCGCGCCGCGCGTCACGCTCGAACCCGAAAAACAGCGTCGCGCGGCCTGATCGCCGTGGGATCGCATTTCCGGCGCTGAAAAAACTGTCCCGGCAGTGGTATGCTTCACAGCTTCTGTCCAGGCCGCCCGCTTGACTCCATCGGCGGGCGGCTCGGCCTTTTCAACCCTAGCTTGACGATTCATGGGCGCCATGGCAGAGCAGCCAGACGGTTTGATCTCGATTCAGGACTTCGTGCGCTGGGGCGCGAGCCGCTTCAACGCGGCCGGCCTCCACTTCGGGCACGGTACCGATAACGCCATCGACGAGGCGGCGCTGCTGGTGCTGAGCGCCCTGCACCTCGACCCCAATCTGCCCGCGAACTTCCGCGACTGCCGACTCACTCCGGCCGAGCGGGTGCGCGTCTGCGAACTCATCGAACGCCGGGTCGTCGAGCGCGTGCCGGCGGCCTATCTGATCGGGCGTGCCTGGTTTGCGGGACTGGAGTTCCGGGTCGATGAACAGGTGCTGGTGCCGCGCTCGCCGATCGCCGAGCTGGTCGAGGTCGGGTTCGATCCCTGGATCGATGCCGATCGTGTCGGCCGGGTGCTGGATCTGTGCACCGGCAGCGGCTGCATCGGCATCGCGGCGGCGGTCTATCTGCCGGATGCCGACGTCGATCTGGTCGACATCTCGCCCGAGGCGCTGGTCATCGCCCGTGACAACGTCGAGCGCCACGGCGTCGGCGACCGGGTGCAGGTGTTCGAGTCCGACCTGTTCGCCGCGCTCGGCGATCAGCGTTACGACGTGATCGTCTCCAACCCGCCCTATGTCTCGCGCGCCGAGTTCGAGGCGCTGCCGACCGAGTATCACAACGAGCCGCATCTGGGCCTGCTCGCCGGCGAGGACGGACTCGACATCGTGCTGCGCATCCTCGACGAAGCCGCCGACCATCTCAACGAGCGCGGCATCCTGGTCGTCGAGGTCGGCAACTCGCTGCCCTTCCTGGAGTCGCGTCTGCCGGGTGTGCCCTTCACTTGGATCGAATTCGAGCGCGGCGGGGAGGGGGTCTTCCTGCTCACGCGTGAGCAGCTCCTCGACTACCGGCCGCTCATCGAGGAGGCGCTCTATTCCTGATGCACAGGCCGCGTCCTGCGATTCGCGGTACCGGCAATTGCATTCCCACATCCTGCCACATCAGAGGCCGAATTCCAGCGCCCCGGATTCGGTCACGGCGGGGACGATGCCTGAACAGGCTTTACACGACGGGCCGCTCGGGAGCCAGAGACGCCCCTCGCGGCTGGAGGATTGAACGGTGGAGCAAGGCGTTTCCTTCGACCTTGATTTGATTCGTCGCTACGACCAGAGCGGTCCGCGCTATACCTCGTATCCCACGGCGGTCGAGTTCGACGAGTCCTTCGACGAGGCGGCCTACAAGGCGGCCTGCGCACGCAGCAACGAAAGCGGTCGGCCGCTTTCGATCTATTTCCACATCCCTTTCTGCGACACGGTCTGCTTCTATTGCGCCTGCAACAAGATCGCGACCAAGGACCGCTCGCTGGCGCCGCCCTATCTGGAGCGCGTCTATCGCGAGCTGGAGATGCAGTCGGCCCTGTTCGACAAGTCGCGTGTCGTCGAGCAGCTGCACTGGGGCGGCGGCACCCCGACCTTCCTCAGCCACGACCAGATGGTCGAGCTGATGGACGTGACGCGCCGTCATTTCACCCTGGCCGATGACGAGACCGGCGAATTCTCGATCGAGATCGACCCGCGCGAGGCCGATGCCTCCACGGTCAAGCTGTTGCGCCAAATTGGCTTCAACCGCATGAGTCTCGGCGTACAGGACTTCGACGAGCGGGTGCAGGCGGCGGTCAACCGCTTCCAGACCGAGGCTCAGACCATGACGGTGCTGGAGGCCGCGCTCGCCGAGGGCTTCCGCTCGACCAGTATCGATCTGATCTACGGCCTGCCGTTCCAGTCGGTCGAGAGCTTCATGAAGACCCTGGAGCGCGTGATCGAGGTCAATCCGCAGCGTCTGTCGGTGTTCAACTATGCGCATCTGCCCGAGCGCTTCAAGCCGCAGCGACGCATCAACGAAGCCGATCTGCCCGCGCCTCAGGTCAAGCTCGACATCCTGCAATCGACCATCGCGCGTCTGACCGAGGCCGGCTATGTCTTCATCGGCATGGACCACTTCGCCCGTCCCGACGACGAGCTGGCCGTCGCCCAGCGTGCCGGCACCCTGTACCGTAACTTCCAGGGCTACTCGACCCACGCCCATTGCGACCTGATCGGCATCGGTGTCACCTCGATCGGTATGATCGACAACACCTACGGCCAGAACCGCCGCGAACTCGACGAGTATTACGCCGACATCGACGCCGGGCGTCTGCCGGTGTTCCGGGGTCTCGAACTCAACCGCGACGATCTGATCCGGCGCGACGTCATCACCCGACTGATCTGCCATTTCCAGCTCGACAAGGCGGCGGTCGCGGCTCAGTGGGGCATCGTCTTCGACGACTATTTCGCAGACAGTCTCGCCAAGCTCAAGGGCATGGAAGAGGATGGGCTGGTGACGGTCGACGCCGACAGTATCCGCATCCAGGCGCGTGGCCGACTGCTGGTGCGCAACATCTGCATGGCCTTCGATGCCTATCTGGCCGCCAAGACCGGCCCGATCGGCTTCTCCAAGGTCATCTGAGCACGGCTGGAGGCTGGAGGCGTACCAGCCTCCAGCCGCCGCTGGAAGCGTCGATGACGAATCCGGCCCGCTGTCAAGTGGGCGGTTCGTGCTATACTTTCCGGCTTTTGAAGGCGCCGCCCAGGCGAATGCGGGGCGGCGTCGAGATTTTTATTGACAGGCGTGGCGCACCAGCTTGGCGTCCGCGGGAGAAATTCAATGCAAGTGTCGGTTGAAGCGGGCGAGGGACTCGAGCGGCGGATGCGGGTCGACCTGCCGTTCGATGAGGTCGGTGCCGAGGTCGAGAAGCGGTTGCAGCAGCTCGCGCGCCGCGCCAAGCTGCCGGGTTTCCGGCCCGGCAAGGTGCCGATGAAGGTACTGCGTCAGCGCTACCACGCGGAGCTTCACCAGGAAGTCTTCGGCGACATGGTGCAGAAGACCCTCTACAAGGCCTTCGAGCAGGAGTCGCTGATGCCGGCCGGTATGCCGCACATCGAGCCCGATCTCGACATCGACGCCGGTCGCATGGCGTATACCGCCGTCTTCGAAGTCATGCCCGAGATCACGCTGGCCTCGGTGAGCGACAAGGTCGTCAAGCGCCCGGTGAGCGAGCTGACCGACACCGATCTGGACGACATGATCCAGCGCCTGCGCGAGCAGCGCAAGACTTGGGCGGCCGTCGAGCGTCCGGCTCAGGCCGGCGACCAGCTCAGCATCGGCTTCGTCGGCACGATCGAGGGCGAGGCCTTCGAGGGCGGTACCACCACCGGCTTCAAGCTCGAACTCGGTTCGGGCCGTCTGATCCCCGGCTTCGAGGATGGCCTGATCGGCGCGGCCGTCGGCGAGACGCGCACGCTCGACCTGACCTTCCCCGAGGGGTATCAGGCCGAGCATCTGGCCGGCAAGCCGGTGCGCTTCGAAGTGACCGTCGAGTCGATCGCCGAGCCGCGTCTGCCCGAGGTCGACGCCGAGTTCGTCAAGAACTTCGGGGTCGAGGACGGCGACGTCGAGCGCTTCAAGGCCGATGTGCGTCGCAACATGGAGCGCGAGTTGAAAGAGCGCCTCACCGCCCGCACCAAGGAGCGGGTGATGGACATGCTCTATGAAGCCAATCCGGTCGATCTGCCCAAGGCGCTGATCCAGAGCGAGATGCGCACCATGGTCGAACAGATGCGTCAGGCTCTGGGTGGCGGCCAGATGCAGCTGCCGCCCGAGATGTTCGAGCCCGGCGCCAAGCGTCGGGTCGCCCTGGGGCTGATCCTGGGGCAGATCATCCGTGACAACGAGATCAAGGCCGATCCGGAGCGCGTGCGCGAGACCGTCGAGCGTATGGCTGCAAGCTATGAGCAGCCGCAGGAAGTGCTCGATTACTACTATGGCGACGAAGAGCGCCTGAGTTCGGTCCGGGCGCTGGTCATGGAAGAGCAGGTGGTCGATCTGATGCTCGAACAGGTCCAGGTCGAGGACGAACCGCTGACCTTCGCGCAACTCACCGAGCAATAGGGCGTCGTCACGTCCGCGTATTCAGCGGCGGCGATCAGGCGGCGGAGTCGCTCCGCCATGCGGACGCCGCCGCGATGACGCGGCGCTGTCTCCCTCTTTTCAACGATCAATCGAAGATTCCAGCCATGAGCACACCCCTGAGTCGCACCGATTGGCAGCCCCAAGGTCTGGGGCTGGTGCCCATCGTCGTCGAGCAGACCGCGCGCGGCGAGCGTTCGTTCGACATCTATTCGCGTCTGCTCAAGGAGCGGGTCATCTTTCTCGTCGGTCCGGTCGAGGACCACATGGCGAATCTGGTGGTGGCGCAGCTGCTGTTCCTGGAATCGGAGAACCCGGACAAGGACATCCATCTCTATATCAACTCGCCCGGCGGCTCGGTCACGGCCGGTCTGGCCATCTATGACACCATGCGCTTCATCCGTCCCGACGTGAGCACCATGTGCATCGGTCAGGCGGCGAGCATGGGCGCGCTGCTGCTGGCTGGCGGCGCGGCGGGCAAGCGGTTCTGTCTGCCGCACTCGCGCATGATGATCCATCAGCCGCTCGGCGGCTTCCAGGGTCAGGCGACCGACATCGAGATCCATGCGCGCGAGATCCTCTACATTCGCGAGCGGCTCAATCAGATCCTGTCCCATCACACGGGGCAGCCGATCGAAAAGATCGCCGAGGATACGGATCGCGATCGTTTCATGGACGGCGAGACGGCACGCGAATACGGATTGATCGATCAGGTCATCACTGAGCGCGGCCCGGTCGCCTCCAAAAAATCCTGAGAACACCGCCCGCCCTCCAAGATCGAAAGACTGAAACAGCCATCGAAAGACCCGTCCCGCCGCATCGATGGCGGGACGACCTTCCTGAACCGGAACGACCCAGGCGCCTCTCGCCAACCAGGATGATCGGATCAGGGGCCATCCCGCCGAAATTCGTGATCGAGTCCAAGGTTCGTGCTCAAGTTTCTTGCCATATACCCCCAAATGGTTATGATTGAACCCGCCTCATTCGGGAATGCAGGATTAGCATCCCTCACAGCCCCCCCGGAGATCTACGCCCGATGAGTAAGAGCGACGACGGTAAACTGCTCTATTGTTCCTTCTGCGGTAAGAGCCAGCACGAAGTGCGCAAGCTCATCGCGGGTCCATCGGTGTTCATCTGCGATGAATGCGTCGAACTGTGCAACGACATCATTCGCGAGGAGATGGAAGAGAACGCCGCCGAGACGACCAACCATCTGCCCAAGCCGCGCGAGATCAACGCCAAGCTCGATGAATTCGTGATCGGACAGGAGAAGGCCAAGAAAGTCCTCTCGGTCGCCGTCTACAACCATTACAAGCGGCTCGAAGTCGCCGAGGCCAAGGAAGACATCGAGATCGCCAAGAGCAACATCCTGCTCATCGGTCCGACCGGCTCGGGCAAGACTCTGCTCGCCGAAACGCTCGCGCGTCTGCTCAACGTCCCCTTCACCATCGCCGATGCCACAACCCTGACCGAGGCCGGCTATGTGGGCGAGGATGTCGAGAACATCATCCAGAAGCTCCTGCAGAAGTGCGACTACGACGTCGAGAAGGCGCAGACCGGCATCGTCTACATCGACGAGATCGACAAGATCTCGCGCAAATCGGACAACCCGTCGATCACGCGCGACGTCTCGGGTGAGGGCGTGCAGCAGGCATTGCTCAAGCTCATCGAGGGCACCATCGCCTCGGTGCCGCCGCAGGGCGGGCGCAAGCATCCGCAGCAGGAGTTCCTCCAGGTCGATACCTCGAACATTCTGTTCATCGTCGGCGGCGCCTTCGCGGGACTCGACAAGGTGATCCAGAATCGCTCCAAGAAGACCGGCATCGGCTTCTCGGCCGAGGTCCAGAGCAAGGACGACAGCCGTCAGATCAGCGAACTGCTGAGTGCGGTCGAGCCGGAAGACCTGATCCGCTACGGACTCATCCCCGAGTTCGTCGGCCGTCTGCCGGTGATGGCGACCCTGGAAGAACTCGACGAAGCGGCCCTGATGCTGATCCTCACCGAACCCAAGCATGCGCTGGTCAAGCAGTATGCGCGGCTGTTCGAGATGGAAGGCGTGCAACTGGAGATCCGCGACGACGCGCTGCGTGAGATCTCGCGCAAGGCGATGGAGCGCAAGACCGGCGCGCGCGGGCTGCGGACCATCATGGAACAGGTGCTGCTCGACACCATGTACGATCTGCCCTCCATGGATCATGTCAGCAAGGTCGTGATCGATGCCTCGGTCATCAATGGCGAGAACAAGCCCTTCCTGATCTACGAGCGGATCGAAAAGCAGGCCGTCGCGGCGGATTGATCCGGACGCTGTGTTTTTGAACCGCCAGGGCGCCAAGTGCCCCCTAGCGGTTTCAATACCCATCCAATCGCTGGGCGCGGGTCGATCGACTCGCGTCCTTCTGGGTTCCAGGCGTTGAAGAGCTTGCCCCCAGCCCCGATCCTGTCAGCATACTCACCATCCCGACGTCCTGTGCTTCGATCCGTGACCGCCGTCTCCGGCACGGCTCACGCCCCCCCCATCCGGTGGAACGTCGCTTCTAACGAGAACAGGTTTCCATGGCTCAAAACATCCCAGCTTCCGGTCGTGAGCGATCCATCCAGCAGGAAGTTCCCGTACTTCCACTGCGGGATGTGGTCGTCTACCCGCACATGGTCATCCCGCTGTTCGTCGGGCGCGACAAGTCGATCCGCGCGCTCGACGCGGCCATGGCCACCGACAAGCAGATTCTGCTGATCGCGCAGAAGAGCGCCGATGTCGACGAACCCGGTGTCAAGGATCTCTACGAGATCGGCACCCTGGCCAACATCCTCCAGTTGCTCAAGCTGCCCGACGGCACGGTCAAGGTACTGGTCGAGGGCAGCCAGCGCGCCCAGATCGACCGTTTTCTGACCACGGAAGACGCCTTCTCCGCGCTCATCCAGCCCATGTCCGAGACCCTGGAGATGGACGAGCGCGAGCAGGAAGTGCTGATGCGCTCCTCCCTCGCGCTCTTCGATCAGTACGTCAAGCTCAACAAGAAGGTGCCGCCCGAGGTGCTGACCTCGCTCGCCAGCATCGACGACGCCGGCCGGCTCGCCGATACCATGGCCGCACACATGGCGCTCAAGCTCGACGAGAAGCAGCGCGTGCTGGAGATGATCGACATCGCGGTGCGACTCGAACATCTGATGAGCCTGATGGAGGCTGAGAACGACATCCTCCAGATGGAGAAGCGCATCCGTGGGCGTGTGAAGCGCCAGATGGAGAAGAACCAGCGCGAGTACTATCTCAACGAGCAGATGAAGGCGATCCAGAAGGAACTGGGCGAGCTGGAAGACGCACCCAACGAGATCGAGGATCTGGCCCGGCGCATCGAGGCCGCCGGGATGCCGCGCGAGGCCAAGAACAAGGCGCTCGGCGAGCTCAACAAGCTCAAGCTGATGTCGCCCATGTCGGCCGAGGCGACTGTGGTGCGCAACTACATCGACACCCTGGTCAGTGTGCCCTGGAAGAAGCGCACCCGTATCCGCAACGACATCAAGGTCGCCGAGGCGGTGCTCGACAAGGATCACTACGGGCTGGAGAAGGTCAAGGAACGCATCCTCGAATATCTGGCCGTGCAGCAGCGCGTGCGCAAGCTCAAGGGGCCGATTCTGTGTCTGGTCGGGCCGCCCGGTGTCGGCAAGACCTCGCTCGGGCAGTCGATCGCGCTCGCGACCAACCGCAAGTTCGTGCGCATGTCACTCGGCGGCGTGCGCGACGAGGCCGAGATCCGCGGCCATCGCCGCACCTACATCGGCGCGCTGCCGGGCAAGATCATCCAGAACCTGTCCAAGGCCGGTTCGCGCAACGCCTTCTTCCTGCTCGACGAGATCGACAAGATGGCCATGGACTTTCGTGGCGATCCAGCCTCGGCGCTGCTCGAAGTGCTCGACCCCGAACAGAATCACACCTTCGCCGATCACTATCTTGAGGTGGACTTCGACCTGTCCGAGGTCATGTTCGTGGCCACGGCCAACACGCTCAACATCCCTCCGGCGCTGCTCGACCGCATGGAGGTCATCCGGCTCTCGGGCTATACCGAGGACGAGAAGGTCGCCATCGCCGAGCGTTATCTGGTGCCCAAACAGATCCGCAACAACGGCCTCAAAAGCTCCGAGCTGGTGATCCGCGAGAACACTCTGCGCGACATCATCCGCCACTACACCCGCGAGGCCGGTGTGCGCAACCTGGAGCGCGAGATCTCCAAGCTCTGCCGCAAGGTGGTGAAAGAGATCCTGCTCAAGAAGCGCGGCGCGCCCACGGTGATCACGCCCAAGTCGCTGGAGAAGTATCTCGGCGTGCAGCGCTATCGCTATGGCCGCGCCGACGAGCACGATCAGATCGGTCAGGTCACGGGTCTGGCCTGGACCGAGGTCGGCGGCGAGCTGCTGCGCATCGAATCGGCGCTGGTGCCCGGCAAGGGCAAGTTCACCTACACCGGTCAGCTCGGCGACGTGATGCAGGAGTCCATCCAGGCGGCCATGACCGTGGTACGCGCGCGTGCCGACGCACTCGGCGTGCCGGCGGACTTTCACAACCAGTTCGACATCCACATCCACGTCCCCGAGGGTGCCACGCCCAAAGACGGCCCGAGCGCGGGCGTGGCCATGTGCACGGCCCTGGTCTCGGCCCTGACCAAGATCCCGGTGCGCTCCACGGTCGCCATGACCGGTGAGATCACACTGCGCGGCGAGGTGCTGCCGATCGGCGGACTCAAGGAGAAGCTGCTCGCGGCTCATCGCGGCGGGATCGAGACCGTCATCATCCCGCTGGAGAACGAGCGCGATCTGACAGAAATCCCGAAGAACATCAAGCAACATCTCAAGATCCATCCGGTGCGCTGGATCGACGAGGTGCTCGACCTGGCCTTGACCCAGCATCCTGCCCCTATCGAAACAAAGATCGATGGGGAAGAGCCGGTCGTGGAGGCCGATGAGGCGCGCGAAGGGGGCGCCGAGGCCGGACGCGAGCAGGGCGCACGCCTGCATCACTGAGTCTGGCTGCAATTGATGGTTGCTTCGCGCGCCCTCTGCGCATTAGGATGCTTGGACGATCGAGGCGCCCCACGGCGGGGCGCGCGGGCCTTTCCAGACGGTCGAGAAGGGCCAGACCGTATCCGGCGACCGGGCGCGGCTCGACGCTGACCATTCAGGCATAAAACTGGGGATTCACAGGGGAAATCCATGAATAAATCGGAACTCATCGAAAAAATGGCCGAGGCCGCCGACATCTCTAAGGCTGCGGCCGGTCGCGCCCTGGATGCCTTCACCGATTCGATTGCTGTTGCATTGAAGGAAGGAGATACTGTATCATTGATCGGGTTCGGTACCTTCTCGTTGAAAGAGCGCGCGGCCCGCACCGGTCGCAACCCGCAAACGGGCGCTACCATCGAAATCAAGGCATCGAAAACGCCTTCATTTAAGGCTGGTAAAGCACTCAAAGACGCGGTACAATAGTCGCTCGCTTCACAAGGGTGCTTAGCTCAGCTGGGAGAGCATCGCCCTTACAAGGCGAGGGTCGCAGGTTCGATCCCTGCAGCACCCACCAAAATTTGGAGCGGTAGTTCAGTTGGTCAGAATACCGGCCTGTCACGCCGGGGGTCGCGGGTTCGAGCCCCGTCCGCTCCGCCAACTTCGAGTAAACGGGGTATCCATCACAAGTGGATACCCCGTTTTTTTGTTTCTGGACCTGGATCTTCGCGAGTCACCATGCTTCAGACCATCCGTGAACGCGCCCAAGGCTGGATCGCTTGGGCCATTGTCATCCTGATCAGTATTCCATTCGCCCTGTGGGGGATTCAGTCCTATCTGGGTGTGGGCGGTGAGCCGATCGCGGCGACCGTCAATGGGGTCGAGATCCCGGCGCGCGAGCTGGACCGACGGGTCCAGGAAACGCGCTTCGAACTGCGTGAACGCCTGGGCGCGGCCTATGATCCAGCGGCCTTCGATGATCAGCGTCTGCGCGCCGAGGTGCTCGAAACCCTGATCCAGGAAGCCTTGCTCATGGACGTTGTCGGGCGTCTCGGGTTGCGTGTCTCGGACCAAGAGGTCCAGATGCAGATCCTTTCCGATCCGGCCTTTGTCAGCGAGGGTCGGTTCGACAAGGACACCTATGAACGTCTGTTGCGCTTCCAGGGTCTGACCCCGGCGATGTACGAGGCGCAGTTGCGTCAGAAGATGAGCGCGACCCAGTTGATTCGCGCCGTCTCCAGCAGCGAGCTGGCCACGCGCGCCGAACTGGACACCTACAAACGGCTCATGGGTCAGAAGCGCGAGATCAGCTATCTACGGCTGCCGCTGGCCGAGCATCGCACCGAAGAGCCGATCGACGAGGCGCGCATCACGGCCTATTACGACTCCAATCGCACCCGCTTCCAGAGTCCTGAGCAAGTCAGGCTCGACTATCTGGTGCTCGACACCGACGCCCTGTCCTCCAAGGTCGAGGTGAGCGAGGAGGATCTGCGCCAGCTCTATGCGTCCGATCAGGCGCGTTTCGTTCAGCCCGAGCGGCGCGAAGTGCGTCATCTGCTGCTCAAGGTCGATGCGAACGCGGATGAAGCCGCCGCGCAGGCGGTGCTCGATGAGATTCAGGCGATTCGCGCCCGGATTCAGGCGGGGGAGTCGTTCGAGGAACTGGCCAAGACGCTGTCGCAAGATCCGGGCAGTGCCGCCAAGGGCGGGTCGCTCGGGTTCATCGAGTCCGGCATCATGGTTCCAGCCTTCGATCAAGCGGCTTTCGCCCTCAAGACGGGTGAGCTGAGCGAGCCGATCCGCACCCCCTTCGGCTATCACCTGATCGAGGTGGTCCAGATCCTGCCATCCAAGGCCAAGCCGTTCGAGGACGTGCGCGAGCCGTTACACGCCGAGCTGGCCAAGCAGCGCGCCGAGGGGCTGTTCTATGATCTCGCTGAGCGTCTGGCCAACATCAGTTACGAGTCGCCGGACAGTCTCGATCCGGCGGCCGAGGCGCTGGGGCTGACCATTCAGCACAGCGACTGGATCGGCCGCAAGGGGGGCGATGAAGGACTGCTGTCGCACCCCAAGGTCATGGCGGCAGCCTTCAGCGAGGACGTTTTGGTCGGCGGCAACAACAGCGACCTGATCGAACCCGAGCGCGATCGGCTCCAGGCTGTCGTGTTGCGCGTGGCCGAGCACCGCGAGGCCTCCGTCAAGCCCCTGGACGAGGTGCGCGAGGAAATCGTCGCCGCCATCCGTGACGAACAGGCGCGCGCGGCGGCCAAATCAGCCGCCGAGGCGCTGGCTGAAAAGCTGCGTGACGGCTCCGGCTGGTCGGCGGTCGGTGAGGAACTGAAGCCCGAGTCGCCGGGGCTGATTGATCGTCAGAGCACCGAGGTGCCGGCCGGCGTGCTGGATGCGGCCTTCAAGCTGCCGGTGCCGACCGATGGGGCTGTCAGTGTCGGAACCGCGATTCTGGACGATGGCGATGCGGTCGTGGTGCGTCTGACCAAGGTCGAGGATGGTCAGGTCGCGGCTGATGGGGAGGGCAGCGAAGACGGCTTCTCGGCCGAGTCCTTCATCATCACCCAGATCATGGGGCGTCAGGCCTATACCAATGTGCTCGAAGACATGGAGTCGCGCGCCAAGATCGAGCGCAAAGCATCACAGGGGAGCGACGAGGCGCTGTAAGCGGCTGGTTGACGCTGGCACGTCACAGGATGGCTCCCACGCCTGAGCGTGGGAGCCGGCAACGTTCGGCTGCAATCTCCAGGGGGGGGGCGCGATCAGCCCAGTCCGAGGATGTTGTAGCCGGTGTCGACATAGAGGATGTCGCCGGTGATGCCCGAGGCCAGATCCGAGCACAGGAAGGCGGCGGCATTGCCGACTTCCTCGATGGTGACGTTGCGCCGCAGCGGGGTGCGTTCTTCGACCTTCTTGAGCATGTCGCGGAAGTCCGAGATGCCGGCGGCGGCCAGGGTGCGGATCGGGCCGGCCGAGACGGCATTCACGCGCGTCCCCTTGGGGCCAAGCGAGGCGGCCAGATAGCGGACGTTGGCTTCCAGACTCGCCTTGGCGATGCCCATGACGTTGTAGTTCGGCACCGCGCGCACCGCACCCAGATAGGACATGGTGACGAGCGCGCCGTTGCGGCCTTCCATCATGCCGCGTCCGGCCTTGGCCAGCGCGGCGAAGCTGTAGGAGCTGATCTCGTGGGCGGTGTTGAAGCCCTCGCGGGTGACGGCGTCGACATAGTCGCCTTCCAGTTGCTCGCGCGGGGCGAAGGCGATCGAGTGCACGATGCCGTCGAGTCCGTCCCAGCGCTCGCCGAGCGACTTGAACAGGGCTTCGATGTCGGCATCCTGGGCCACGTCGAGCGGCAGCACGATGTCCGACCCGCACTTGTGCGCCATCTCCTCGACGCGCGACTTGAGCTTATCGTTCTGGTAGGTGAGGGCGATTTCGGCGCCCTGGCGATGCATCGCCTCGGCGCAGCCCCAGGCGATCGAACGGTTGCTCGCCACGCCGGTGATCAGAATCTTCTTGCCTTCTAGGAAACCCATGGGTGTTTTGTCTCTGTTGTAGCTCAGTGGACGGATGAAAAGTCGTCGTACCCGTTGACACTCTGGACGAGGGTTGCAACAGTACCGAATCTTGTCATTCGGTGAAAGGGTAGGGCGACGGTGCGCGACTGGGTCGAACGAGGATGGATAGGCGTGTTCGGGCTGCTGGTACTCGCGCTTTCCGGCTGCGGCGAGTCGGCCTGGAACGATCCCTATCCGGCGGCGGACGCCGAGGCCAACGTCTATTACAGCTCCTTTGCCGAGCGTCCCAAGCATCTGGACCCGGCGCGCTCCTACAGCTCGGACGAGTACGCCTTCCTGGCGCAGATATACGAGCCGCCGCTGCAATATCACTTTCTGCTCCGGCCCTATCGTCTGGTGCCGCTCTCGGCGGCTGAGGTACCCGAGCCGCGCTATTTCGACGCCGCCGGCCATCCGCTACCCGAAGATGCGCCGGTTGCGGCGATCGATCACAGTGACTATCTGATCCGCATCCAGCCCGGCATCCGGTTTCAGCCGCATCCGGCCTTTGCGCGCGCCGATGACGGGAGCTATCGCTATCACGCGCTGAGTCCAGGGGATCTCAAGGGCATCAACCGTCTGGCCGACTTCGAGGCAACCGGCACGCGCGAGCTGACCGCCGAGGACTTTGCCCATCAGATCAAGCGTCTGGCCGCGCCCTGGTCGCATTCGCCGATCGCCGGATTGATGCGCGAGCACATTCGCGGCTTCGGTGAACTGGCCGACCAGCTCGCGGGGCTGGAGTCGGCCGGCGCGCTGGAGCGGGTCGCGGCCCTGCGTCAGGCAAGCCTCAGCGGCGTCGAGGTGCTGGACAGCCGGACGCTGCGCATCCGTCTCGAAGGCAAGTATCCGCAGTTCCAGTACTGGCTCGCCATGCCCTTCTTCGCGCCCATGCCCTGGGAGGCCGATGTCTTCTACGCTCAGCCGGGACTGGCTGAGCGCAACATCACGCTCGACTGGTATCCGGTCGGCACCGGCCCCTACATGTTGAGCGAGAACGACCCGAACCGACGCATGGTGCTGGAGCGCAATCCCAACTTCCACGGCGAGTCCTATCCGAGCGAGGGCATGCCCGAGAATCGGGATTCAGGCATCCTGAACGACGCCGGCCGGCCGATCCCCTTCATCGACCGCGCCATCTACAGCCTGGAGAAAGAGGACATCCCGCGCTGGACCAAATTCCTCCAGGGCTACTACGACGCCTCCGGGATCTCGTCGGATGCCTTCGATCAGGCAGTCCAGATCGACGCCTCGGGCGAGCCGATACTGACTGAGGTCATGCGCGAACGCGGCATCTCGCTGCTGACCTCGGTCGAGCCATCGATCTTCTACATGGGCTTCAACATGCTTGACCCGGTGATCGGCGGCGACTCCGAGCGTGCGCGTCTCTTACGCCGGGCGATCTCGATCGCGGTCGACTTCGAGGAATTCATCTCGATCTTCGCCAACGGGCGCGGTCTGGTGGCCCAGAGTCCGCTGCCGCCCGGCATCTTCGGCCATCGCGAGGGCGAGGCGGGCATCAATCCCTTCGTCTACGAATGGCGCAACGGTCGCCCTGAGCGCCGCAGCCTCGACGAGGCGCAGGTGCTGATGGAGCAGGCCGGCTATCCGAATGGCGTCGATCGTGAGACCGGCCGTGCCCTCAGCCTCAACTATGAGGCCGTCGCCACTGGCCCCGATGATCGCGCGCGCCTGAACTGGATCCGCAAGCAGTTCGCCAAGCTTGGCATCGAGCTGGTCATCCGCTCGACCGACTATAACCGCTTCCAGGAGAAGATCCGCAACGGCACCGGACAGGTGTTCATGTGGGGCTGGAACGCCGACTATCCCGATCCCGAGAACTTCCTGTTCCTGCTCTATGGCCCCAACGGCAAGGTCGAGCATCAGGGCGAGAACGCCTCGAACTATGCCAACCCCGAGTTCGACCGGCTGTTCGACGCCATGAAATACATGGAGGACGGCCCCGAGCGTCAGGCGCTCATCGACCAGTTGGTCGAGATCGCCCGGCGTGACGCGCCCTGGATCTGGGGCTTCCATCCCAAGTCGTTCAGCCTGCATCATCGCTGGCTGCTCAACGCGCATCCCAACCAGATGGCCAACAACACGCTCAAATACCGGCGTCTCGATCCCGAGCAGCGTCAGGCCGCGCGGCGCGACTGGAATCCGCCGATCCTCTGGCCGCTATGGGCCGCCGGTGGAGTGCTGGTGCTGCTGGTGCTGCCGGCCTGGTGGATGGTGCGTCGTCGCGAGAGGAGTACGGCCCTGTGACCGCCTATATCGTGCGTCGGCTGCTGTATGCCATCCCGATCCTGATCGGGGTCAATCTGCTGACCTTCATGCTGTTCTTCGTCGTCAACTCGCCGGACGACATGGCGCGGATGCATCTGGGGCAGAAGCGCGTGACCGAAGAGGCGATTCAGAGCTGGAAGGCCGAGCGCGGCTATGATCGCCCGCTGCTCTACAACGCCGAGGCCGATGGTCTGGCGAGCCTGACCGACACCATCCTGTTCCAGAAATCGGTCAAGCTGTTCGTCTTCCAGTTCGGTTCGTCGGACGACGGGCGCGACATCGGCTATGACATCTCGCAGCGCATGTGGCCGAGTCTGGCGATCGCGGTGCCGGTGCTGCTGATCGGGCTGGCGTTCAACATCAGCTATGCGCTGTTCATCGTCTTCTTCCGTGCCACCTATGTCGATATTGGAAGCGTGGTGCTGTTGGTGGCCATGATGTCGATCTCGGGGCTGTTCTACATCATCGGCGGGCAGTTCCTGATCGGCAAGCTCTGGCATCTGGCGCCGATCTCGGGCTACGACCAGGGGCTGAATGCCTGGAAGTTCCTGATCCTGCCGGTGATCGTCGGGGTCGTCGCCGGGATCGGCTCGGGGACGCGCTGGTATCGCACCCTGTTCCTGGAGGAGATCGGGCGCGACTATGTGCGCACGGCGCGCGCCAAGGGCCTGAGCGAACGGGTGGTGCTGTTCCGGCATGTGCTGCGCAATGCGCTCATCCCGATCCTGACCGGCGTGGTGGTGGTGTTGCCGCTGCTGTTCATGGGCAGTCTGATCACCGAGTCGTTCTTCGGCATTCCGGGACTCGGCAGCTATACCATCGACGCCATCAGCAATCAGGATTTCGCCATCGTGCGCGCCATGGTCTTCCTCGGCGCCGTGCTCTATATCCTCGGTCTGATCCTGACCGACATCTCCTATACCCTGGTCGACCCGCGCGTCAGATTGCAATGAGGAGGCCCGCGTCGTGCCGTTGATTCCCGTCGTCCTCTGGACGGATGCCCTGGTCTTCCTGTTGCTGGCCGTGACGGCGCTGTTCGCCGTCTGGGCGGCGCGTCATGAGCATCTGCGCGCACCCTGGCGTCGGGTGGTGCGCTCGCGCATCGGGGTGGCGACCCTGGTGGTGCTCTCGGCTTATGCCGTGGTCGGGTTGCTGGATACCGTGCATTTTCGGCTCAAGCTCGACCGGGCGGACGAGTCGGGCGAGGTGCGTTATGCGCCCGAGGTACTGAGTCTGCTCGACCTCGCTCTGAGCGGACTGCGCGAGCGGCAGGAGAAGACCTATTCGGCGCCTTTTGCTACCCATCTGCATGCCAAGGAGGCGCTCGATCAGCCCGACGGCACGGTGATCCGCGACTATCCGCGTCTGCAACATGGCGGTGCACATCTGGCCGATCCCGAGCGCGACCGTGCCTGGGACATTGCTTGGCGTTCGCTGATCGGATTGGTCCAGGGCTTGATCCTTTGGGCGCTGCTCGCTGCCGGCCTGGTCTGGTGGCTGGCGCGTCGTCACGGGCAGCCGTTCGACGCCGTCCGCAACCGCATCCTCAAGGGCCAGACCCAGATCCCCTGGCGCACCGCCCTCGGCACCCTGGGCCTGGTGCTGGTTCTAGCCTTCGTCATCGGCGAGCTGGCGCTCAAATACCATGTGCTCGGCACAGACAAGGTCGGCGAGGATGTGCTCTATCAGGCGCTGAAGAGTATCCGCACCGGACTGCTGATCGGCACCCTGACCACGCTCATCATGCTCCCGGCGGCCATTCTGCTCGGCATCATGGCCGGCTATTTCCGAGGCTGGATCGACGACCTGATCCAGTATCTCTACACCACGCTCAATTCGATTCCGGGCGTGCTTCTGATCGCGGCCACCATCCTCATGCTTCAGGTCTATATGAGCAACCACGCCGACGAGTTCGCGAGCCTGGTCGAGCGCGCCGATCTGCGGCTGCTGTTCCTGTGCCTGATCCTGGGCGTGACCAGCTGGACCGGACTCTGCCGTCTGCTGCGCGGCGAGGCGCTCAAGCTGCGCGAGATCGACTACGTCCAGGCGGCGCAGGCGCTCGGCGTCGGCCACTTCACCATCATCGCCCGCCACATCCTGCCCAATGTCATGCACATCGTGCTCATCACCCTGGTGCTCGACTTCAGCGGACTGGTGCTGGCCGAGGCGGTGCTGTCCTATGTCAACATCGGCGTCGATCCGACCATGAATTCCTGGGGCAACATGATCAACAGTGCGCGACTGGAGCTGGCGCGCGATCCGATCGTCTGGTGGTCGCTGGCGGCGGCGTTCCTGTTCATGTTCACCCTGGTGCTGGCGGCGAATCTGTTCGCCGATGTGGTCCGGGATGCCTTCGATCCGCGCTTGAGAGGGGTTTGAGCCGATGACCGAGCCGCTCTTGCACGTCACTGGACTGACGACCGAGTTGGGTGATCCAACCCGGCCCGCGCGCGTGGTCGATGGCCTGACGCTCGACATCCGCCCCGGCGAGACCTTCGCCCTGCTCGGCGAGTCCGGCTGCGGCAAGTCGATGACGGCGCTGTCGCTGATGCGTCTGCTGCCGCCGTCCGGGCGGATCACAGCCGGTTCGGTGCAGCTCGGCGGAACTGAACTCCTGAGCCTGACCGAAGCCGAGATGCGCCAGGTGCGCGGCGGCCGGATGGCGATGATCTTCCAGGAGCCGCAGACCTCGCTCAATCCGGTGCTGACCGTCGGCACCCAGATCGGCGAGGCGGTGCGGCTGCATCAGGGGGAGACGCGCCAACGGCTCGGGGCCGAGCGGGCCGTCGAACTCCTGCGCGCCGTCGGCATCCCCGACCCCGAGCAGCGGCTGAACGAGTATCCGCATCAGCTCTCGGGCGGGATGAAACAGCGTGTCATGATCGCCATGGCCCTGGCCGGCGATCCGCGACTCCTGATCGCCGACGAGCCGACCACGGCGCTCGATGTCACCATCCAGGCGCAGGTGCTGCGGTTGCTGAAGGCCGTGCAGTCCGCGAACGGGCTGGCGGTGCTCCTGATCACCCATGACCTGGGCGTGGTCGCCGAGACGGCCGAACGGCTGGCTGTGATGTATGCCGGTCAGATCGTCGAGACTGCGCCCGTGGCTGAGTTCTTCGCCCAGCCGCTGCATCCCTACAGCCGTCATCTGCTGGAGAGTCTGCCCGATGCCGGCAAGCGTGGCAGACGGCTGGCCGTGATTCCAGGCCGCGTGCCGCCGCTGGATACGCCGTTCCAGGGCTGCCGCTTTGTCGAGCGCTGCCCGGCGGCCATCAAGCGCTGTCGTCTGGAGGCGCCCGAGTGGCGCGCGTTCAGCGATGAGCGTGGGGTACGCTGTCATCTCGCCGAGCTGGATGCGGCCGGAGTCTCAAGTCGTCCGGTTTCCGATCGGACGGATTCGCCGACACCCGAGCCGCTGTCCCCAACCAGTGATCCGAACTCGCCGCCCAGCGACACCCCGACCGAGACCGCTCAAGTCCCGCTCCTGACCATGCGCGGTCTCCAGGTCCATTTCCCTATCCACCAGGGCGTGCTGCGCCGCGTCGTGGGCCATGTCCGCGCGGTCGACGGCATCTCGCTCGATCTCTATGCCGGACGCACGCTGGCCCTGGTCGGCGAATCCGGCTGCGGCAAGACCACAGCCGGCAAGGGCCTGCTGCAACTCGTGCCGCCGACCGGCGGCTCGGTGCGCTATCGCGGCCAGGAACTCATCGGTCTGAGCCATCGGCGCCTGCGTCCCTTCCGCAAGGACTTGCAGATCGTCTTCCAGGATCCCTTCGCCTCGATGAACCCGCGTATGCTGGTCGGCGACATCCTCGGCGAGGGACTCCAGGCACTGCGCCTCGCCCCCAAGCGGGCGGAGCGGATGCGCCGGGTCGCCGAACTGCTCGAACTGGTCGGCCTGGATCCCGAATCGGCCGACCGCTATCCGCACGAGTTCTCGGGCGGGCAGCGTCAGCGGCTCTGCATCGCCCGCGCCCTGGCCGTCGAGCCGCGCATCCTTGTCTGCGACGAGCCGACCAGCGCGCTCGACGTCTCGGTCCAGGCCCAGATCCTCAATCTGCTCAAGGATCTCCAGGAGCGGCTCGGGCTGGCCTATCTCTTCATCACCCACGACCTCTCGGTCGTGTCCTATCTGGCTCACGAAGTCGCCGTGATGTATCTGGGTCGAGTGGTCGAGCATGGCCGGGTCGCCGACGTCCTCGACGACCCGCGTCACCCCTACACCCGAGCGCTGCTCTCGGCCGTGCCCGTGGTCGATCCGGAACAGCGCCGCCAGATCATCCGGCTCGAAGGCGACATGCCTTCGCCACGCCATCCGCCGTCTGGCTGTCACTTCCATCCGCGTTGCCCCGAGGCCATCGAGGTCTGCCGCCACCACTACCCGGTCGAGACCCGGCTTGGCTCCACGCGCCGAGTGTGTTGTCATTGTGTCGATGTCGGAGTCGCAACTCAGACAAATGGCGATAGCAAAATTCGATCGTGATTGTAGCATCAATCGATTTCACTTCTGGTCAGCGGCAGCCTAGACTGTCTCCCAACACACGGGAGGAAGCTGCCATGACCAAGACCCTGACCTTCGGCGTCGTTCACATGACCGTAGCCTTCACCGTCGCCTATCTCATGACCGGAAGCGTCGTCATCGGCGGCGCTCTGGCCCTGGTGGAGCCGGCGGTCAACACGGTCGCCTATTTCTTCCACGAAAAGACCTGGGACTGGATACGCGCGAGCCGTCGCCCATCCGTGGCGGCCGAGACGTTCGCCGCCTGATCCCACGACCTTAATCCATGCCCCAAACCAAGGAGACCAAAACCATGACCAGACCCATGCCCATCGACATCGGTATCTCGGAGACCAACCGCGCCGCCATCGCCGAGGGACTGTCCAAGCTCCTGGCCGACAGCTACACCCTCTATCTCAAGACGCACAACTATCACTGGAACGTCACGGGGCCGATGTTCAACACGCTCCACCTGATGTTCGAGACCCAGTACAACGAGCTGGCGCTGGCCGTGGATCTGATCGCCGAGCGTATCCGCGCCCTGGGCCATCCGGCGCCCGGTTCCTACAAGGCCTATGCCGCCCTCACCGAGATCCCGGAAGAGGACGACGCGCCCGACGCCGAGGAGATGATCCGCCGACTCGTGGCCGGACAGGAAACCGTGGTCCGCACGGCCCGCTCGGTCTTCCCGGCGGTCGAGGAAGCCCACGACGAGCCGAGCGCCGATCTGCTGACCCAGCGCATGCAGATCCACGAGAAGAACGCCTGGATGCTGCGTAGCCTGCTCGGTTCCTGATATCCTGAACCCGTCCGGCGCTGTTTTACGGCTTGCGCTTTCGACGCGCTCGACGTATGTTTCGACCTATCGACGCGCCGGGCGTCGTTTTCGGACATTCAGGATCAAGGCCGGCACGGGATGAAAAAAGTCAAAAAGATACTCTGCATCCATCCGGAGCCGGCCGAGTTGCGCATCAGCGCGCTCTTGAACCGCAAAGGACTCGCCGTCGACCTGACCGAAGTCGATACGCCTGCTTCGATCGAGACCTCGCTCCAGCACCCAGGCTGGTGGGATCTCATCCTCTGTGACGAGCAGGCATTCACGGATCTCGATGTCGCCTCACGCCTCGCCGAGCAGTCGGACCGACTCGATGCCTCGCTGATCCTGGTCAAGTCCTCGGGTAGCCGGCTGGCTCCGGCCAGGGGATTCACACTGGGCGCGGCAGACGTGGTCGTCCGCGACGACCTCGATCATCTCCTCATGGTCTGTGAGCGCGAACTCGGGGTTTGTCGGGTGCGCAAGCAATGGCGCAACCTGCGCCACACCGTCCTGCCGTTGGACTCCGAGACCAGACGGCCGGTCATGCTGGCGACCATCAGCGATCTCTCCAGTCGTCTCCAGAACGAAGGCCCAGTCGATGACCCGGATCTCGAGCCGCTCGACGCGGCACGGATCAAGTCATTGATCGAAGGTGGCGGCCTCGTGCTCGAGTATCAGCCGATCGTCTCCTTCCGGGCCGATCAGGAACACCGCAACATGTTCGAGACCCTGGTACGCCTCAGGGACGAACACGGGCGGATACTCCTGCCGGCGGCCTTTCTGCCGCTCGCCGCCGAGGCCGGCTGGATGGGTAAGATCGACCTTTGGATCGTGAGCCAGTCGCTGGTTCTGTTGCAGCGTATGCAGGCCGTCGGCACACGCGACATGACCCTGTTCCTGAACCTGGCCAACCAGACACTGCAAGCGCCCAGGATCGTCGAGGCCATCGGCGCCGCTATCGCCAAGGCCGATCCCTTGCCCGGCTCGATCGTCTTCGAGGTCCGCCGGTCGGCCTTCGACGAGGCCGCCGATGGTTTGGAGCATCTGCTCACACTCATCTCCAAGGGGCGTCATGGTCTGCTGGTCGAGGATCTCAGACTCGACGACACGCCCTTCATCGAGACCCATCACGCCACCCTCACGCACGTCAAGCTCTCGCACGGGATCATGCACGGTCTGGTCGATGGTCTGGCCTCGCAGACGGCCCTGGACGGGTTCGTGCGTACCGCGCACAAGCAGGGCGTTCGCGTCATCGCGCTGGCTGTGGATGGCGACGAACTCATGCCGATGCTCCATGCCGCCGGAGTCGATGCCATTCAGGGCAACTTCATGAGCCTGCCGCATCAGGGACTCATGTATCCGAGCATCACCATGGTTGACTCGAATAATCGACTTCTCTGACTCGAGTCATACATCGATCTTTGCGCGCGCGAATTCTGGGGTATAATCACCGCCCAACACGAACGAGCAATGAATGTGTCGAAGAGCGATAATCGGAGCAACTGACAGCGTCTGGTTCGTCGACCTGAATTCGAACCCGATAGGATAGTCGTACTCGACCTGCCAATACCCGACCTCATTACATCGTTATGACCGCTTGATCTCCCTCGTCGACCGCCATGAATGGCTTCCCCGCTTGATTCGAATGACTTCATCGATATCCGTTTCATCGCGTCGCCCTAAGTGCTTGTCGAGCTTGGCGTTCCGCCCCTCGTCGAGGCGATCGAGGCCGGTGTGGCGATACGGCGGCGGCCTGTTTATCCATGCCTGGATCTCGGCTCGATCCGCTGAGGGAGGGCACGTTGCAGCTGATGTGCCGTACGGGATATCGAAGGATATTCGATCGTCGAAGGATCGAGATCGAGATATGAATGTTTCGGATGGTTTTCATTCCAATGGCTTGCCGGTGCTCTCCAGCGAGACACCGGCTCGATCGAAATCATCCGCTGATGGATTCCGCTCCAACGCGAGTGGTCGTGACACCGTCTTCGAGGTGAAGGCGGGTCATTCAATACCAACCCTGGTTGGTGCGTTTTTATCGATGAGGTTGTTATGGCAGGCGAATTGATTTCCGGAACCGTCAAGTGGTTCAACGACGAAAAGGGTTATGGATTCATCGAGCGCGAGGGCGGCAAGGACGTCTTCGTGCATTACAGCGCGATCAATGGCGCGGGTCGCAAGACGCTGGCCGAGGGTCAGCAAGTGACCATGGAAGTCACCCAAGGCCCCAAGGGGCCTCAGGCCGAGAACGTGACGCCGAACTGAGGCGCCGCGCGACCTGATTCCGCCGAGCCGCCTCGTCCGGGGCGGCTCGGTCGCACGAAACTCCTCTGTACGCTCCGTCCGCGCGCGCCGATGTCGGCGAAACCGCGCGAAAAATCCCCCGTAAGGCTATAATGCGCTGGAACATTTTGGAGAGGCGCATGGGACAGGCAACACGCTACGGGCAACTGACGTTCACCGATCATGTCGAGCGCGCGCTACGCGAGGGCGGCCTGTGGGCGCTCATGTGCGCGTCCATCTATCTGGCGCTCTCGCTGATCAGCTATTCGCCTCAGGATCCGGGCTGGTCCTATGTCGGCAACGACATGCATGTGACCAACGCCGGTGGGCGCACAGGGGCCTGGTTCGCCGACGCCGCACTCTATCTCTTCGGCTATCTCGCCTATCTGCTCCCCTTCATGATCGCTTGGAGCGCCTGGTTGCTCTTTCGTGGTCGGGGAGAGGACGCCGGGGCCAAGACCTGGGTGCTCTCTCTGCGCTGGATCGGCTTCCTTGTCACCCTGGCCGCCGGTTGCGGTTTCGCCTCGGTCAATCTGGCCGTTCAGGGCGACTATCTGCCCAATGGCGCGGGTGGCGGGGCCGGCCTGCTGGTCAGTGGACGCATGCTCGAAGGCTTTGGGGCCATGGGCGCCAACCTCTTGCTCCTCGGAACTCTCCTCGTCAGTCTGACGCTCTTTTTCGGCATCTCCTGGCTCAGGCTGATCGACATGATCGGGGCGGGCGTGCTCCAGGGTTCGGAGATCGTCTGGCGGTTCCTGAGCCGTTCGCCCCTGGGGCGACACTGGCATCGGCCTGAAGCGGGTCCGTCAGGTCGGCGTCGTCCGGCGGGACTGCCGCGCGATCTCAGTCTGATCGATCCGACCGACGCCCGCTCCATGCTGGAGGAGACGCCGCGTCGCTCCGCGCGCACACGGCGCCCGCCCAAGCATCTGCCTCCCGAGGTCCAGGAACTCTTGACCGATCCCGCGCCGTTTGCGTTCGACGCCTCGGATCCGCCGAACGTCGAGCCGGCGGCGGAGCCGCGGGAGCGAGTCGCCCCGAAGGAGCGCGTCCCGGATGGAGCGCACCGCGATCGCGGCCCCGTCCGCCGCGAACTCGGCAAGGCGCCGCTTCCCGTGTCCCCCGAACCCGAGCCGGAGACGAAGCGCCCGCCCGAGGAGAAGCGCGGTTTCTTCCAGAAATTCGCGCGTTCCGCCGGGGGCTCCAACGCCGCCAAGGGCGGGGTCAAGTCACGCCCGCCGCTGAACCTGCTCGAAGCCCCGCGCAAGAGCGGACGCGGCTACTCCGAGGAGCAGATCGAGGAACTCTCGCGACAGGTCGAGGCCAATCTGGCCCACTTCGGCGTCGATGCCCAAGTGGTCGCGGTCTATCCCGGCCCTGTGGTCACGATGTTCGAGCTGCAACTGGCGCCCGGCATCAAGGCCAGCAAGATCACGGGGCTGTCGCGCGATCTGGCCCGCGCCCTGACGGTGGTCAGCGTGCGCGTGGTCGAGATCATCCCCGGCAAACCCTTCATCGGCATCGAGATCCCCAACCGCGAGCGCGAGATGGTGTTCCTGCGCGAGATCTTCGACTCGTCCTCCTATCAGGACGCCAGCTCGCCGCTCACCATCGGATTGGGCACCAACATCTCCGGTCTGCCGGTGGTCGCGGATCTGGCGCGGATGCCCCATGCCCTGATCGCCGGCACCACCGGCTCGGGCAAGTCGGTCGCGATCAACGTCATGATCCTGAGCCTGCTCTACAAGTCCGGGCCGGAGGACGTGCGCCTGATCATGGTCGATCCGAAGATGCTCGAACTCTCGGTCTACGAGGGCATCCCGCATCTGTTGACGCCGGTCGTCACCGACATGAAGGAAGCCGCCAACGCGCTGCGCTGGTGTGTCGGCGAGATGGAGCGGCGTTATCGGCTCATGGCCAAGCTCGGGGTGCGCAACATCGGCGGCTACAACCGTCAGGTCGCCGAGGCCGAGGCGGCCGGCACGCCGATCCCGGACCCGACCATCAAGCCCGAGGATCTGCTCGCCTATGGCGGCGAGGCGCCGAATCTCCAGCATCTACCCTATATCGTCGTCATCATCGACGAGCTGGCCGACATGATGATGGTGGTCGGCAAGAAGGTCGAGGAACTCATCGCCCGTCTGGCCCAGAAGGCGCGCGCTTCCGGCATCCATCTGCTGCTCGCCACTCAGCGGCCCTCGGTCGACGTGCTCACCGGGTTGATCAAGGCCAACATCCCGACGCGCATCGCCTTCCAGGTCTCCTCACGCATCGACTCGCGCACCATCCTCGATCAGATGGGCGCCGAGCAGTTGCTCGGGCATGGCGACATGCTCTATCTGCCGCCGGGCGGCAATATCCCGCATCGCGTGCATGGCGCCTTCGTCGACGACCACGAGGTCCATCATGTCGTCGAATTCCTCAAGGAACAGTACGGCGAGCCGGACTACATCCATGACGTACTGCGCGAACCGACCGAGATGCTGCCCGGTATCGATCCCGAGCCGCGCGGTGGTGGTGATACCGAGGACACGGACCCGCTGTTCGACGAGGCGGTGCAGTTCGTGGTCGAGAGCCGGCGCGCCTCGATCTCGGGGGTGCAGCGCAAGCTCAAGATCGGCTACAACCGCGCCGCCCGCATGGTCGAGGAGATGGAGCGCATCGGCATCGTCGGCCCGGCCGAGACCAACGGCAACCGCGAGGTGCTGGCGCCGCTGCCACGCGACGAGGACTGAACGAACGCCGGATCTTTGCGCCGCGCGCTCGGTCTAATCGGCCTCCAATCACATCCAGGTATCTCGATCCATGCTGTCTCTGTCTCGTTCCGAATCCAGGCGCCCGCGTATCTTCCATTGGCTGATCCCGGCGCTGATCGCGCTGTGCGCTTCGGGCGGCGCGTTCGCTGCCGAGGGCGCGCAGCGGGTCGACGACTATCTCAACGGCCTGAACAGTCTCAAGGCCGATTTCGAGCAGTTCACCTTCAACGCCGAGCGCACGCAGATGATGGAGCGGCGCGGCACCCTCTATTTGCAGCGCCCCGGCCGCTTCCGCTGGGAGTACGAAGGCCCCGACAAACAGATCATCATCGCCGACAGCAAGCGCGTCTATGTGCATGACGTCGAGCTGAAGCAGGTCTCGCATCAAAGCCAGACCAAGGCATTGCGCGGCACGCCGGCGCTCCTGCTGTCCAATTCCGAGCCGATCGAACAGCACTTCGAGGTGCGTCCGATCGAGAGCAGCGACGGGCGCGACTGGGTGGAATTGATCCCTAAGGATACCGAGACCGACGTGGTGCGCATCGAGCTGGGCTTCGGCAAGGACACGCTCGACAGTCTCATCATGGAAGACAGCTTTGGCCAGGAGACCCGGCTCAACTTCACGGGCGCGCAGCGCAACGTCTCGCTCAAGCCGGATCTGTTCGAGATCGATCAGCGCGCCGTCGACGACTTCCTGCCCTTCGATTGAGCTGGCGTCGGGCGCTTCGGGCGCCCGCGCCCTCGGCTATTTCTCGCGCGGATAGGGCCAGGCCATGACGCCGCCTTCCATCACCTTGACGTTGCGCCAGCCGTGCGCCTGGAGGATGGCGGCCGACTCATAACCGCGCAGTGAGATCTTGCAGTAGAGGATGATCTCTCGGTCCTTGTCCGCCGGCAGTTCGTTCAGCCGCCCGCGCAGTGCGCCCTGCGGGATCAGGGTCTCGCCGATGCCGAGCCGCATCTCCTCGAACTCCTGTGGACTGCGGGTGTCGATGATGAAGCAGTCGGCGCCCGAGTCGACCCGCTGTTTGACCTCGGCGGCCGAGACCCCGTGCATGAGACCGCGCAGTTTGTTCTCCAACACATGGGCCGAGACGATGACATGGTCGAGCGCCAGCGAGTAGGGCGGGGCATAGGGCAGGTCGGCGTTGCCCAGATCCTCGACCGTCAGTCCGCCGCGAATGGCCATGGCCACGGTGGCGACGCGCTTGCTGGCGTCTCCAGGACCGATACACTGGAAGCCCAGCACGCGCCCGCTCCCGCGCTCGGCGACCATCAGGCTGATCAGCAACTGGCCGTGCATGTAGCCGGGGATGTCGAGTCCGGCGACCGTGGCGGTCTCGATGTCGAAGTCGAGCGCGCGCGCCTGACGGGCGCTCAGGCCGGTGATGCCGACCGTGTAGTCGAAGATCTTGCAGATGCCGGTATGGGTGATGCCGGGAAAGGTCGCCGTTTCGGGCTGGATCAGATTCTGGCCGATGACCCGGCCTTGCAGGTTGGCGATGTCGCCATAGGGCGCGCGCACCTTGCGGCCGGTGATGAGACTGGTGCACTCCACGCAGTCGCCGGCGGCATAGATGTCGGGATCGGAGGTACGCATGTAGTCATCGACCGCGATGCCGCCCTGTTCGCCGATCGTCAGTCCGGCGGCCTGAGCCAGTGCGATGTTCGGGCGCACGCCCACGGCGACCACAGCCAGTTCGCAGGGCAGTTCGGTGCCGTTGCCGAGCTTGACGGCGGTCAGTCGCCCGTGTTCGCCCAGGAAGGCGGCGACGCCATTGCCCGTGATGATGTCGGCGCCGTTGGCGCGCACATGGTTGGCCACCAGACGCGCCAGGTCCGGATCCAGGAAGGGGAGGATGCAGTCGGTCTTCTCGATGACCGTGGTCTGGATACCGGCCAGATGCAGCGCCTCGCAGACCTCGAAGCCGATCAACCCTCCGCCGACCACCACGGCGCGGCGTACCTGGCCCTGGTCACGGATGGCGCGCAGTTGGTCGGCGTCGCCGAGCGAGTGCAGGGTGTGGATGCCTGCCAGATCGGTTCCAGGCACTTGGGGGAAGAGCGGCGTGGCGCCGGTGGCGATCACCAGGCGATCGTAGGGGATGACGCGCGTCTCACCACTCGGCAGATGACGGCAGGTCACGGTCTTGGCCGCGCGGTCGATGGCGACGGCCTCGGTCAGGACCAGCGCCTCGATGCGCTTGGCCTTCTCGAAGAAATTCGGATCGCGCACGATCCCGGCCGGGGTGCAGATCAGCTGGTTGCGATCGTCGAAGACGCCGCCGATATAGTAGGGATAGCCGCAGGAGGCCATCGAGAGATCCGGGTCTTTCTGGATCAGGGTGATGGAGGCGTGCTCGTCGAGACGGCGCGCCCGCGCGGCGGCCTTGGGACCGGCGGCCGAGCCTCCGATGACGACGATCTTGAGCGGAGCGGATGAGGATGACATAGCGGAATCCTTGAGTCGGATCGAATAAGATGTCGCGTCCTGGGATAGAGCCAGTTCCATGACATCGCGTGTCGAGTGTCTGAGTGTGCCCCAAAGCTGTTACAAGCGAGTTGAAGATCCTCAAGTCGGTCCTTGGGTGAGCGACATCAACCCGTTCGTCAAATACGAGTCCAATCATCATGCCTATCGAACTGCTCTGGCTGCTCCCGCCCTGGGCGCTGGCCTTCGTTTTTCTCGGTCGGATGCGCCGCTGTCCGCCGTTGCCTGAGCGGCTCGACGAGCGGCGTGTCTCGGTCATCATCCCGGCGCGCAACGAGGAGACGCGGCTGCCGCCGCTGCTGGCCTCGCTGCGTGTTCAGGATCACCCCGATTTCGAGGTTATCCTGGTCGATGACAACTCCAGCGACCGCACCGCCGAGCTGGGGCGCGCAGCCGGTGTCACGACCCTGACTCTGACCGAGCCGGAGCCGGGCTGGATCGGCAAGCCGCATGCCTGCTGGGCCGGGGCGCGTGCGGCGAGCGGTGAGGTGCTGGTCTTCCTCGACGCCGACACCGAACTCGAACCCGGCGGCCTGCGGCGCATCGTCGCGACTCATGCGCAGCATGGCGGTCTGGTCTCGATCCAGCCCTATCACCGGATGCGTCGTGCCTATGAGCGGCTCTCGGCCGGCTTCTCGCTGATCATGATGGGCGGCATCCGCTCGTTCACGCTGCTGGGCGACCGGCTGGAATCCAATGGGGCGTTCGGACCCTGCATGGTCTGCTCGCGCGAGGACTATTTCCGTACCGGCGGTCATCGTCTGGTGCGCGAGGAGATCATCGACGACGTGGCGCTGGCGCGCGAGATGGCGCTTCGTGGTGTGCCGACGCGCAACTTCATCGGCGAGGGGGTGATTGCCTTCCGGATGTATCCGGGCGGACTGCGCGATCTGGCCGATGGCTGGACCAAGAACTTCGCGCGCGGGGCCATGACCACCGACCTCGTGATGCTGCTCCTGATCACCGCCTGGATCGCGGGCGGCATGTCGGCCTTCGATGCCTTCCGCGCCTGGCCGCACGATGGCTGGACCAACTGGACGCTGGCCGGCGCCATCGCCTATGGCGCCTATGTGCTCCAGATCCAGTGGCTGCTGCGGCGGCTGGGTAATTTCGGCTGGCTCACGGCGCTGAGCTATCCGATCTCGCTGCTGTTCTTCATGGCGATCTTCACCCGCTCGCTCTATCGCACCCTGGTGCGCAACAGTGTGGACTGGAAGGGCCGTTCGATTCCGGTTCGCGCGACGGGCTGAAGATGAACGTCAGTGCTGTTCTTGAGACGGTTCCGGATGCCGTGCTCCGGGATCTGTCCGCGCCGCCTGTGCATGGCGGACGACTGCGCGAGGCGGTCAAGCGCTTCGGGCGACCGCTGGAAGAGTGGATCGATCTGTCGACCGGCATCAATCCCAACGGTTGGCCGGTGCCGGCCGTACCGCCGAGCGTCTGGGCCCGTCTGCCCGAGGACGACGATGGGCTGGAGATGGCCGCCGAACGCTACTACGCCGCTTCGGGCGCGCTGCCGCTCGCCGGTTCACAGGCCGCGATCCAGTTGCTGCCGACCCTGCGTCCGCCCGGTCGGGTCGGGATTCCCGAGGTCGGCTATCGCGAACATGCCCACGCCTGGCATCGCGCCGGGCATCGCGTGATCAGCCTGCCCGACGGCGATCCGGGCGGCCGGCTCGACGACGGCTCGGAGCACGAGCGGCTTGATGTGCTGGTGGTCATCAATCCCAACAACCCGACTGGACGACGCTGGCCGGTGGCGACCCTGCTCGACTGGCATGCGCGTCTGGCGGCGCGCGGCGGCTGGCTGGTGGTCGACGAGGCTTTCATGGACGCCACGCCCGACGAGAGTGTGCTGCCGTATCTGGGGCGGCCTGGGTTGGTGGTGCTGCGTTCGCTCGGTAAGTTCTTCGGACTGGCGGGGGCGCGGGTCGGATTCCTGTTCGCCGAACCCGAATTACGCGAGCGGGCCGCGCACGCGCTCGGTCCCTGGACCCTGAGCGGCCCCTCGCGCTGGATCGCGCGGCTGGCGCTGGAGGATCTGGCGTGGCAGTCGGCGATGCGCGCCGCGTTGCCGTCAGCCTCGGAGCGGCTGGCCGAACGCCTGGGCCGTCGGGGTCTGACCCCAGCGGGCGGAACCGCGCTTTTTCAATGGGTGCTGACACCACAGGCCGAGCACTTTCATGAGCGACTGTGCAAGCAGGGAATCCTCACTCGGCTTTTTGCGCAGCCGGCCAGTCTGCGGTTCGGCCTGCCGGGGTGCGAAGCGGAATGGGAGCGTCTGGAGCACGCGCTCGGGGCACTGGACGGGCATTGATGGGAGTGCCCGAATGGCTGGCCGTTCCGGTGGCCGAAGTGAATCGTGGGTGTGAGTCAAAGGGGGCGAAACGAATCGGATGTCTCTGTTTCGTCGCTGATCCCCGGCTGGCCGAGCACTTACGGCGCTTGTCGACGACTGGGGTCGATCCGGACGCATGGGCGGCCGTGGATCGCTGTGAGTTCGTCGATCCGGGCAGTCTGATTCCATTTGCACCCCACACCGACGAGCCGCTGGATCGCCATCGTCTCGATGTCGCCTTGAGCCGGGGGCGGCACGCCGCCGAGCGGGCGAAGCTCGCCGGCTGTTGCACGCTGATCTGTCTGGGTATCGGCGCCGACGATGCTTTGGATGACCGGCAACCGCTCGATACGTCGAGACCGACGCGCCACGCCGCCTATGCCCGACTGCGCCGGATCGCCTGCTTCGAGATTGCCGCACTCACCGGCGCGCTGATCGCCGGCGCACAGATGGGGCTTCAGACATATCCACGCGGCATTCAGGCACGGCTCGCCGCCGAGCTGGCGCTTGTACTCAATCCGGGCGTCCGTGACTGGCTCGTCGACGCGCCGAGTGCAATGCCCCATCCGTTCAAGATCTCGCCGACTCGTTCGATCACGTCGGGAATCGCCGCCGCGACCGACGGCGATAGATCCAGCCCCAATTCCAGACATTCCGGCACGATGCCGACAAGGACGATCTCGGTCGGGCCATCGTCGAGCAACTGGAGCAGTGCCAGCAGATCCGACACGCCCAAATGATGCACCGAGAGCTTCGGACTCAGCGCGCGGCGGATGTCGGCATCGCGAAAGACGTCGATCCGGCCCGGCGGCGCGTCGAGTGCGATGGCATCGATCATCAGGATGCGCCGATGCTCGGCGAACAGCGGCAGCAGATCCAGACCCAGGGTACCGCCGTCGATCAGCGTGACGGCCGGTTCGAGCCGGTAATCGCGTTCGAGCCGACGCAGCACATGGATACCCACGCCCTCATCGCCGAGCAACAGATTGCCGAGTCCAATCAGCAGGATGTCCGCGCCTGGATCATCGTTCACGTTCAATTCGGATTCCACTGTCGACTCCAATTTCAGAGCGCCCGCACACGCCGGCCAGAGTGTGCAGCCCGGCGTTCCAGTTCGAGAGTACCACGGTCCGATGGGTCTTGATCCGCCCGTTTTCGACCTCGATCGGGTGCGAGCGGCGACCGGCGTCGTCCATAATCGGCGAATCGGATTGGCCAACGACGGGGCGTTTGGCTAAGGTGTCGGGCAGGGGACAGACAACGCGAACGGGAGTGCTCCCACCCATGAACGATCAAGTCATCTCGGCCGGAACCGGCGGCTGGCTCGCCCTGGGCCTGCTGCTGTTGAGTGTGCTGCCTGGAGCGATGCCACAGGCCGAGGCCGCCATCCAGGGCCGGCTGGGCACCGACAACGCCGACTGTCTGCGCTGTCATCGCATGGAGACGCTTGGCTATCGCGACCCGCGCACAGGCGACTTGGTCGATCTGCACGTCGATGGCCGACAATTCGGACACTCGGCTCATGGCGAACTCCAGTGCATCGACTGCCACGAGGGAGACTTCGGCCAGTATCCGCATCCGGAGTCGGTGCTCGGGCAACAGCTCGACTGCGTCGGCTGTCATCAGGAACTGCACAAGGCGGACAAA
Source organism: Allochromatium humboldtianum (assembly GCF_013385175.1). GTDB lineage: Bacteria > Pseudomonadota > Gammaproteobacteria > Chromatiales > Chromatiaceae > Thermochromatium > Thermochromatium humboldtianum. Next base: position 99,689 of record NZ_JABZEO010000013.1, read on the forward strand.
CGCGCCTACACCTTCAAGACCATCGAACAGGAATTCGCCCTCAGCATCCATGCCGTCTCGGACTCACCCAAGGCAGAGGGCTTCGATTGCCATCGCTGTCACGACCCGCATGCGTTCCGTAACTCCGAGGTCGGCCAGCCGATCGCCGAGATCGTGCGTGCGGGCAATCAGCTCTGTCTGTCCTGTCACAAGAAGATCCGCGACCCGCACAGCACCGCCCATCTCTGGCTGCCGAAACGCGACAAACACTGGCAGTCGGTGCGCTGTCTCGACTGCCATACGCCCCTGACCGATCCGGGTCAGCCGGTCTCGCATCAGATTCTAGCCGCCAAAGACAGCAACTTCGACTGCGTCAGTTGTCACTCCAAGGAGGCGCGTCTGCTCGGACGGCTCTATCAGTACCGTTCCGAGACCGATCTGGCCGGCGGCGGCTGGCTGTCGAAGGCGGTCTTCAATGAAGCCTATGTCGTCGGCATGAGCCGCAGTCCGCTGCTCGACGCGCTGGGTCTGGGTGTGATCGGTCTGACCCTGCTGGTGCTGATCGCGCACGGCTGGGGCCGCTATCGCGCCTATCGACGTCTACGGGAGGATCGGTCATGAGCGCACTCTATCTCTATCCGCGCTGGCTGCGCGCCTGGCACTGGATCAATGCGCTGCTGTTCCTGGTGCTGATGTACACCGGCGCCAGCATGCACTTCGGCGAGGGCGGCTGGCTGATGCCGTTCGATCTGGCGGTCACGGTCCACAACACGGCGGGCATCCTGCTGACGCTCGGCTGGATCGGCTTCGTGGTGGGCAATCTGACCACCGAGAACGGGCGGCACTACCGGATACACTTGTCGGGCTTCGTCGACCGCCTGATCGTCCAGGGGCGCTATTACGCCCAGGGCATCTTCCGCAACGAACCGCATCCCTTCCATGTCAGCGTCGGGATGAAGTTCAACACCCTGCAACAGCTCAGCTATCTGGGCGTGATGTTCGGCCTGATGCCGCTCTTGATCCTGAGCGGCTGGGCGTTCCTGTTCTCGGTCTCGCTGCCCGAGACCCTGCTCGGTCTGCCGAGCGTCTGGCTGGTGGCCATGGCGCATCTGACGCTGGCCTATCTGCTGGTGCTGTTCCTGCTCGTGCACATGTACATCATCACCACCGGCGAGACCGTCACGACCAATCTGCGCGCCATGATCACCGGCTGGCATCGCGAGGACGATCCCAGTTCCGGCCAGACCGAGGAGGCGAAATCATGAACCCCATCGCCACACTGCTCGACCCCAGGACCAAACGCCGTCTGACCATCGGCGCCGGCGTGCTTGTCGTCCTGGCGCTGGCCTATCGCTTCCTCTATCCGGTGGTCTTCAATGCCTATGTCGGCAAGACCAACGCGCCCCTGACCTATGAAAGCAGCCAGACGCTCACCGAAGCCGAATTCGAGGCACTGGCCCAGTCGCTGAGCGAGGAAGCACGCCGGCTCAAGGCCGAATCGGTCGTCGCTGAAGATCAAGACCCCTTCGCGCGTCAGGTCAAGGTCGAGATGCTGATGAACACCGAGTCGTTCATCCGCGACACCCAGCCGAGCCACATCAAGTATTTCCGCGAAGCCGGCATCCGTCAGTACGAAGGCCCCAAGACCTGTCTGACCTGTCACGCCACCATCGAGGTCGATCATCCGGACGGCACCCGCTCGACGGTCGACACCCTCGACGATCTCGTCAACTCGGTGCATTTCAAGTTCCAGAGCAGCGCCGGCGGGTTTTCGACCTATGGCTATGACGGGCGTCAGGTGAACGCCGGTCCGCACAAGATCCCGGTCGGCAAGATCGACCGCGCCTGCGGCATTCCGGGCAGCTTCACCTGGACCGGCTGGGCGGCGCTGGTCGCGAGCCGTCCCGAGCATGTCGAGGAAGGCGAGGTGGTGCTGCGCAGCGAGGGCTGCGGTCAGTGTCACATCGGCGGCAACTATCAGCCGGCGACCGAGAAGATGATGCCGGTCGGCGATGTACCGAGCATGGCCAAGGAGGGCATCGACTGTCTGATCTGTCATGCACGCGACTACGACATGAACCAGCGCGTCGTCATCCGCGACGAGTACGGGTTGCGCTGGGATCAGGACCGCAGTCTGCGCGCGGCGCTCACCGTCGGCCCGATCAGTTCCGAGACCTGTCTGCGCTGTCATCAGCACAACATGGGCGGCGATGTCTACGAGCACAATGCCGCCGCGCAGGCGCTCGGCTACAAGCACCAGCGCCTGCTGCATCGCGGGGCCAAGCGCGGCAATCCCTTCAGTCCCGAGGACGACGCCCACGCCGCCGCCGGCATCCAGTGCACCGACTGCCATCGTCCCGAGGGACACAAGATTCCGCGCGGGCGTATGGGCGTGGATCTGGTCGCCAACGATCTGCCCGACAAGGAGGTCTCGTGCGAGACCTGTCACACGCAAGCGCCCCACAACAACTCCAGGGACAAGGCGCTGCTCAACGGCCATATCGCGCGGCTCGCCTGCGAGACCTGTCATATCCCGCGCCTGGAAGACAACAACGTGGTGCTGCGCGACTGGGTCCATCCGACCTGGGACGCGGAAGAGGGGATCTGGGAGCCGACCGACGTCTATCGTTCGGGCGAACCGGGCAAGGGGTTCACCTATCTCTGGTTCAACGGCAACGGCACCTTCCTGGCCAATGCGCTGGGCAACAATCCGAACGGCGCCGACACCTATGATCCGCTGATGCAGCAGATCGCGCGGATCGACGATCCCGAGATCATCGCCGCCGTGCGCGCCAAGGCGATCGAACTCAAGGCGCAGTATCCCGACATCGATGTCGAGCGCTATGTCCAAATGGCGACCGACCCGTTGTCGCAGCTCTCGCCCGAGATGCTCGAACGGCGCCGTGCCATGATCCAGGCCAACCTGCGCGCGGCCATGAACGATGGGGAGAGCCGGATCTATCCGTTCAAGCTCTTCAACGCCATGATGTACGAGGACATGTCCAACCAGGGACCGTTCGGGGCCATGATCCTGCCGTTCGACTACACCACCTACTATGAGACGGGCGACACCCAGGCCGCCGTCAAGCGTGCCATCCAGGATCCGATCGTCCAACGCATGTATCAGGAGCCGTTCAAGCTCTACATGATGGACGAGTTCATGGCCTATTTCGGCGTCAGCGGCGGCTGGAAGACGATCTATCCGCTCGTCGACGGTCAGCTCGTCAACGTCGAACCGCACTGGATGCGCCAGATGGGCACGCTCATGGTCAACCACGGTATCCAGCGCCAGGGGCACGACTGCGCCGACTGTCACGCGCCCAACGGCCTCATGGACTTCGAGCTGCTCGGCTATACGCCGGAGCGGATCGCCGAACTCCAGGATCCGGAGCTGCTCAGGCAGCCGCCGGTAAACGAGACGATGGCAAACGCCGAGACACCGGCCCCGTCCGTGCCATGATCCGGAATCTGACCATCACGCAACTGGCGGAAAACGCGGCCAGCTCACCTGGGTTGCTCGGTGAGCATGGTGCGTCCTTCTTCATCGAGGCCGATGAGCATTGTCTGCTGCTCGACACCGGGCAGGGACTGACGCTGCGGCACAATGCCGCACGGCTCGGGATCGCGCTCGAACGGGTGACGGCGGTCGCGCTCAGTCATGGCCACTACGACCACACCGGCGGGCTGGAGACGGTGATCGCGTGCACCGGCGGCGCGATCGATCTCTATCTGCATCCCGAGGCGCTGGCGCCCAAGTTCAACCGCGATGGCCGCTCAATCGGTTCGCCGATCACGGATCTGGAGGCGTTGCGGCCACGCGTGCGGCGGCTCATCGCCGATACTGGGCCGGTCGAGATCTGGCCCGGCATCCGACTCAGCGGTGAGATTCCGCGCCCTCACCCCATCGAGGACACGGGCGGCCCCTTCTATCGCGACGCCGCGCGCGCCGAGATCGACGATCTGCCCGACGATCAGGCGCTCATCATCGACACCCCAGCGGGGCTGGTGGTAGTGCTCGGCTGCGGTCATTCCGGGCTGATCAACACGCTCGATCATGTCCGCACGCTCGCGCCCGGACGCCCGATCCATGCGGTTCTGGGCGGAACCCATCTGCTGCGCGCCGGCACCGAGCGCCTGGACTTCACTGTCCGCGCGCTCGCCGGATTCGGGATCGACTATCTGGCCCCCAACCACTGCACCGGACTGGCGGCCACCTGCCTGCTGCGCCGGAGCTTCCCGGATCAGTTCCACGAGTCCCCCACAGGCACCGTGCATCGATTCGGAGCGGCCGCCTGATCGTTTCGAACTGACGCCGGGCATCTGACCGAAGCCTTTCGTCATACCGATACCGTCTGCCGCTATGGCGGTGAGGAATTCGTGATCGCACTGCCGGGCGCGCCGAGACTCTGCGCTCACGGGTGGCGGCGCTCGATCTCCGGCACGAGGGCCGCGCACTCGGCTCGATCAGTCTATCGGTCGGTATCGCCAGTTGGCCGGAGATGATCGAGGATCCGAGCGAGCTGCTGACCCGCGCCGACCGGGCGCTCTATCGTGCCAAGCAGGCGGGGCGCAATCGGGCCAAACGGTCAGAGCAATTCCTTGATCGCCGCGATCACCTGCCCGGCATCCGGGATGTAGAACCGCTCCAGCGGGGGGCTTGCGGGAACGGGGATATCCGGTCCGGTGACGCGACGCAACGGTGCCTTGAGTGCATCGAAGGCCTGTTCCATGACCAGGGCCGCGATCTCTCCACCGAAGCCCCCAGTGCGATTGGCCTCGTGCAGGACGACGAGACGCCCGGTCTTGCGTACCGAACTCAGGATGGTTTCGGTGTCCAGCGGGGTCAGAGTGCGCAGGTCGACGACTTCGACGTCGACGCCCTCGCGGGCCAGTTGGTCGGCCGCCTGCATGGCGACGCCGAGCATCTTGGACCAGGTGACGAGGGTGACGTCTGTGCCTGGACGCTTGATGTCGGCCTTGCCGATGGGGATGCTGTAGTCTCCTTCCGGCACCTCGGCCGGCGCGAAGTAGAGTCCCATGTCCTCGATGAAGACGACTGGGTTGTCGTCGCGAATGGCGGACTTGAGCAGGCCCTTGGCGTCGGCCGGCGTGGCCGGCATCACCACCTTGAGTCCAGGGCAGTGCGCGACCCAGGCCTCCAGGTTGTGCGAGTGCTGACAGCCCGCCCCGAAGCCGGCCCCGCTCTTGATGCGCACCACGAGCGGGAAACTGGTCTTGCCGCCAGAGAGATAGCGCAGCTTGGCCGCGTGGTTGACGATCATGTCCGAGGCCAGGGTGAAGAAGGGGTTGAACATCACCTCCACCACTGGACGCAGCCCACCTGCGGCAGCACCGACCGCGAGTCCGGCGATGGCGGCTTCCGAGACCGGGGTGTCCTTCACGCGCTCGGGACCGAACGCCTCCAGCAGGCCGTAGGTCGGCATCATGGGGCTGTCGTGGATGCCGACTCCGATCCCTTCGCCGGCCAGAAAGATGCGCGAATCGCGCTGCATCTCCTCGCGCAGCGCCTGATTGACCGCCTGACCCATTCCAAGCATTTGCATCGTCATACTCCTATCACTCCGCCCAGACATCATCGAGCGCCTCTTCCGGCTCGGGCCAGGGGCTCTCTTCGGCAAAACGCACCGCCTCGGTCACGATTGCGGCCGCGCTCGCGCGCAGATCCTCTAGCTCAGCGTCGGACAGTTCGCCCGATGCTTGCAGGAATCCGCTCAGTCGCGCGATGGGGCAGCGCTCCTTCCAGGCGGCGATCTCCTCGGCCGGCTGGTAGTGCTGCGGGTCGGTCTCGCCATGTCCGCGCCAGCGATAGGTCATGCACTCGATCAGCGTGGGGCCATCACCCGCCAGGGCACGCTCGCGGGCGCGCCGGGTCGCCTCCAGCACGGACGGTGCGTCGTTGCCGTCGACGCACTCGCCCGGCATCCCGTAGGCGTCGGCTCGCGCCGCCAGAGATTCGACCGGGGTGTGCTCCGCGTAGCTCTGGGCGGCCGCATAGCCGTTGTTCTCGCAGACGAAGATCACCGGCAGACGCCAGAGACCGGCCAGATTGAGCGCCTCGTGGAAGGAGCCCTCGCTGGTTGCGCCGTCACCGAAGAAGCAGACGGTCACCGCCTCTTGTTTCTGATATTGCTGGGCGAAGCCCAGACCCGTGGCGATGGGAAAGCCGCCGCCGACGATGGTGGTGGTGCAGAGCGCGTTGACCTCGGGCACCGCCAGATGCAGCGTACCGCTCTTGCCCTTGTTGCAGCCGGTGCGTCGGCCGAAGATCTCGGCCATCAATGCCTTGGGATCGGCCCCGCGGGCGAGCAGATGGTGATGGCTGCGATGATTGGTGAGGATCACGTCCTCGGGCGACAGCGCGGCGCAGACGCCCGCGCCGACCGCCTCCTGGCCCGTGGCCAGGATCATCATGCCGTGAATCTTGCCGGGCTGCCGGCACAGCTCCGTCAAGGTTTCCTCGAATTGCCGCGCCAAGAGCATGGCGCGCAGCATGTCGAGCTTCGTCTGGGTGGAAATGGACATGTAGAGCACTCTCTATACGTTTCGTCACGTCCCTGGTGCCGGGAATCGGTATCGCCGGCCCCAGGGCGTATGACGAGGATGGAGATCCGGGCTTGAACCCTGGCAACGGCGGCATGCCTGGGAGCTGGCCATGCGGTCTTGAGCCTGGGGCCGGATTATCCCGACATCACCACTCTGATAAGACAGCATGATTGCCAAAGACTGTTGCGCTGGAGCACCAATCGGAAGCGATGCTGAAGTGTCGGAAGGGCGTGGGAGTCAAGCCTACCAGGGAGCATCTGACGCCCACAACCGTGTTGGAAGTCAGGCTGCTCCTGGGATGCGCGCAGTAAAAAGATTGACCTATTAATTAAAAGGACGTTTAATAATTCCATGACCAAAACGACGACAGGCCCCGGACGCCCCAGACGCCAAGACACGGAAGCGGTGCGCCGGGCGCTGATCGCGGCGGCGCGGGACCACTTCGCCCAAGGCTCGTTCAAGGGGGTCTCGGTGCGCGAGATCGCGCGCGCGGCCGGGGTCAATCAGGCGATGGTGAGCTACTACTTCGGCGACAAGCGGGGGCTCTACGAGGCCATGCTGGAGGAGACCATCGGCCCGCTGATCCGGGTTTTGGAGGAGGCCGAGGCGCGCGGCGAGGTCGCCCGGCTGGAGGATCTGATCCCCAGACACGCGGCAATGCTCGCGGCCAATCCCTGGCTGCCAAACCTCATCATCCGCGAAGTGCTCTACGGCGAATCCGACTTCCGCAACCTCTTCATCGAGAAGTTCGCCGCGCGGGTGGCCGGCGCGCTGCGGCGCGCCATCGACGGCGGACGGGACAAGGGCGAGCTGAGGGACGACCTGGATCCCAAGTTCGGCACATTGATCCTCTTCAGCCTGACCATCTACCCCTTCGTCGCCCGGCCCATCGTCGAGCGCGCCATGGGGATCCCGATCGACGACGCCTTCGCCGGACGCTGGTCCGAGCAGATCCTGCAGCTCCTGGCCCCACCCAAACCGCCACCGGAGGACGAGGACCCATGAGACAGATACTGATATCGATCGCTCTGATCGGCCTCGCCGGCTGCGGCCAGGATCCGAACACGGCCGTCGGCACGCTCGAATGGGACCGGGTCGAGCTGATCGCCGAGCTCTCCGAGCCGATCGTCGAGATCCGGCACCGTGAGGGCGACCGACTCGCCGAGGGCGAGATCATCCTGAGGCTCGATCCGCGTCGGGCGCAGGCGCGACTGGACGCGGCACGGGCCGCCCGCGAGCAGGCCGAGGCCCGTCTGGCCGAACTCGAGCGCGGACCCCGCGTCGAGCGCATCGCCGAGGCTCGGGCCAGACTGAGCGGCGCCCGGGACGACCTGGAGATACGGGAGCGCGAGTTCGAGCGGCTCGCGGCCCTGCTTAAGCGCAAGCTCACCAGCCCCGATTCGGTGGACGCCGCCCGCCGTCTGCGCGACCAGGCACGCAGCGAGCAGGACCGGGCCGGCGCCGCGCTCGCCGAGCTGGAGCACGGCACCACCGCCGAGGAGCTGGACCAGTCCCGGGCGGCACTGGCCCAGGCGCGCGCCAGCGAGCGCGAGCGGGGGCTCGATCTGGAACGCCTGACCGTCCGCTCGCCACGCGACGGACGGCTCGACGACCTGCCTTACCGTCTCGGCGAACAGCCGGCTGTCGGCAAGGTCGTCGCCCTGATGCTCGCCGGACCCACCCCCTATGCCAGGGTCTACGTGCCCGAGGCGATCCGCGCCCGGGTCGCGCCCGGCACCGGCGCCAGCATCGCGGTCGACGGTCTCGACACGCCCTTCGCCGGCCGGGTGCGCAAGGTGCTCGCCGACCCGGCTTTCACACCCTACTACGCGCTCACCGAGCGCGATCGCGGACGCCTGACCTATCTGGCCGAGATCGACCTCCAGGACGCGCCCGAATCGCTGCCGGCCGGGGTTCCGCTGGTCGCCAGCTTCCAGCTCGACACCCCGAGCGCGCCATGAGCGGCGACTATGCCATCGAGTCCCACGGACTGACGCGCCGCTTCGGCGACTTCACCGCCGTGGACCACATCGATCTGCGCATCCCGCGCGCCCAGATTTACGGCTTCCTCGGACCGAACGGATCGGGCAAGTCGACGACCATCCGCATGCTCTGCGGTCTGCTCACCCCCTCGGAGGGCGAGGCGCGGGTGCTGGGGCATCCGGTCCCGGGCGACGCCGACGCGCTCAAGCAGCAGATCGGTTACATGACCCAGCGCTTCTCGCTCTATGAGGATCTGGATGTCCAGGAGAATCTGGACTTCATCGCCGACATCTACTGTCTGCCCCGCAAGACGCGCCGCGCGCGGATCGAGGCCCAGCTGGAGCGCTATAACCTGATCGAGCAGCGCCGCCAGCGCGCCGGCACCCTGAGCGGCGGCCAGAAGCAGCGGCTAGCGCTCGCCGCCGCCACCCTGCACGCGCCGCCGCTGCTCTTCCTCGACGAGCCGACCAGCGCGGTCGATCCGCAGAGCCGGCGCGACTTCTGGGAGACGCTCTTCGCGCTGGTCGCCGAGGGCACCACCATCCTGGTCTCGACCCACTACATGGACGAGGCCGAGCGCTGTCACCGTCTGGCGATTTTGCAGCGGGGCCGCATCGTCGCCGACGGCACCCCGACCCAGCTCTATGCCGACATGGACGCCCGGGTGGTGGAGGTGGAGACGGACGCGCCCGGACCGGCGCGCGCGGCGCTGGGCGGACTGGCGCCCATCCTCAGCGTCACCCAGCTCGGGGTGCGGCTGCGGGTGCTGGTCGCCAGGGCGGTCGAGGATGCGCCCGCGCTGGTGCGCTCGGCGCTGGTGGCGGCCGGCGTCGAGGCCCGGGTCCAGCCGGTCCATCCGAGCCTGGAGGACGTTTTCGTCCTCGCGACCGATTCCGACGGAGCCGAGTCATGAGCCGCTGTCTCACCCGACTGACCGCGATCCTCTTCAAAGAGGTGCGGCAGCTGCGCCGCGATCGTCTCACCTTCGGCATGATCGTCGGCATCCCGCTGATCCAGCTGATGCTGTTCGGCTACGCCATCAACACCGACGTGCGCCACCTGCCGGCCGGGGTGGCCGATCAGGCTCAGACCTCGCTGTCACGGGCGCTGATCGCCGACAGTCAGGCGACCCAGGTGGTGGATATCCATCGAACGGTGAGCGGACCCGAGGAACTGGAGCGGCTGCTGCGGCGCGGTGAGATCGCGGTCGGCCTCCACATCCCGCCCGACTTCGGGCGCCGGTTGCAGGATCCGGAGCGCCCGGCCGCCCAACTGCTGGCCGACGGCACCGATCCGGTCGTCCTGATGGCGGCCCGTCAGCTCGCTCAGATCACGCTCGACTACGACACGGCGCCGGAGCGGCCGAGCGGGGAGCCGGTCTTTGAGGTCCGCAGCTTCTACAACCCGGAGCGGCGCTCGGCGCTCAACATCGTGCCCGGTCTGATCGGGGTCATCCTGACCCTGACGATGGTGCTCTTCACCGCGGTCGCCATCGTCCGCGAGGCCGAGCGCGGCAATCTGGAGCTGTTGATCAACACCCCGGTGCGCAGCCTCGAGCTGATGATCGGCAAGATCATCCCCTACGTGCTCATCGGGCTGGTGCAGGTGAGCATCATCCTGGCCCTCGGGATGCTGCTGTTCGGCGTGCCGGTGCGGGGCGCGCTCTATCAGGTCTATCTCGCCGCGCTGCTTTTCATCGCCGCCAACCTGACCCTGGGGCTGGTCATCTCCACTGCCGCCAAGACGCAGTTCCAGGCGATGCAGATGACCTTCTTCTTCTTCCTGCCCTCGATCCTGCTTTCGGGATTCATGTTCCCTTTCGCCGGGATGCCCAAGGCCGCCCAGTATTTGTCCGAGCTGCTGCCGCTGACCCATTTCATTCGGATGATCCGGGGGATCATGCTGCGTGGGGCCAGCTTGGCGGATATGCCGGGGGAGGTGCTGGCGCTGGTCGTCTTTGCGGGGGTGACGTTGACGCTGGCGGTGTCGCGGTTTAGTAAGACGTTGGATTGAGCAGGATGTCGAACAAGCGATTAAGGCATTTCACTCCAGACACATCAGTTAAGTTGTTAAAAAGCGAGGTTTTCGCCATAAAAATCACTCATTAGCAGGCTTGCTTGAGATTCAATTTTTTTAAAATAA
>NZ_JABZEO010000014.1 GCF_013385175.1 Allochromatium humboldtianum
AGTTCTGGGGCGCAGTGCCGCCATTGGACGGGTCGCGCACGCGCGGGTCGTTGATATCTCCCTGGAAACGGGTGTAGGGCTTCCACTCACCGCAACTCCCGGCACACTTCTTGGGATCGTCAGGCTCACTAGGCCAAGCGACGGGGGCGAAGTGAACGGCGGCACCCGAGCCATTGTTCCAGGCCGGCGGAAAGGGATCGGCCCAAACCCCCAACACCACGGCCATAACCGCCAGCGGCACACCAAGCCACAGCCAATCGACGCGTTTCGGTTGCGTCGAAGATGTCGGGGAAACAAGTTTCGGTTCGGACATGGCGGCATTTTCCGGTGTCGTCGTCCGTGACCGATATTCGAGGAAGGCCGGGCATTGTCTCCGCCAAGTCTGCTGGGAGCAAGCACAATCGCCGGACGGCCGGACGAGCGCAAAACCGCTCGCGTCGCTATCATGCGCCAAGTCTCCGGTTCCGGCCCCCTATAGCTTTGAAACGCTTCCTCATCGCCTTTCCACTGCTCGTGGTGCTGCTGTTCACCCTCGAACTGCTGCCCTGGGGCCAGACCTGGCTGGTTCAGCCCTGGACGGCCTTCATCGCCGATGTGAGCACCGGAGCGATACGGCTGTTCGATGATCGCGTACTGGCACAGGGCAAGATCATCTGGGATCAGACGAGCGGCTTCGCGGTCGCGATCGAGGCCGGCTGCAACGGCGTCGAGGCCGCCATCATCCTCATGGCCGCCATGCTCGCCTTCCCCGCCGCCACCCGACAACAGCGTTTCATCGGCATCGCCCTGGGCCTGACGACCGTCCAGACGCTCAACATCCTGCGCATCATCAGCCTGTTCTATCTCGGTCAATGGAACCGCACGGTGTTCGAATGGGCGCATCTCTACGTCTGGCAGGCGCTCATCATGCTCGACGTACTGCTGGTGTTCCTGTTCTGGCTGCGCTGGGTGTCGCGGCAGGCGCACACCGGATCGCCGACGGCATCGGAAGCCGTTTGATGCGACGCCTGCCCTACCCCGCCAATCCCATCACAGGCTTCACGCTGCGGGTCTTGTTCTGGCTGCCGCTGTGTTTCGGCGCCTGGTACTTCGCCACCATCCTGATCGCGGTCGCGCTGGCGACGCTGCTCGCCGGCCCCCTGATCTGGCTGCTGCCCGACGTGGTTGCGGGCGTCGTGCCTCGGGGCAATGATCTGCTGGTGTTGCTGCGGGTGGAGGCGCTGGATCCGGCATCCCAGGCCGTCGCGCCGAGCGGCGTCATGGCGCATCCGGTCGATGCCGTGAAATACGGCTACGGCATACCGCTCTACACGGCCCTGCTGCTGGCCGCTCCAGGCGGTGAGTCGGAGAAGATGGCGCGCTGGCTCGTCGGTCTGGTGATCCTGCTGCTGGTGCAATGGCTCGGACTCTCGGCCGAGATCCTCAAGGATCTGGTGTTCGGTCTGGAAGCGGCACGCGCGCACCTGGGTGCGTCCGAACTCAGCCGCGAGATCCTGGCCATTGCCTATCAGCTCGGCTATCTGATCCTGCCGTCCGTGACGCCGGTGCTGGTCTGGAGCGTGCAGTTTCGTAGCTATATCCGCGAACTGGCGACCTGAACCAGGGTCCGCGAGTTCATGACTCCCGCTCAGGCCCATTGGCCGGCATCCGCACCATGGGCGCGCTGTCCAACAGCTTGCGCGCCACATCGACGATCGGCTCCAGACTCACGCGACTGGTGAAGACCGAAAACGTCAGCATGGCGAGCAGATAGCGCGGATCGCTGATCCAGGGCGGCAGAAAACGCGGCGGTCGGCACAGACCCAGCGCATAGAGTTCGCACAAGGCCGGGATGTCGAACAGATCCAGCTTGCCGCAGAACAGCAGATGGAGACAGTCGGCCCGCCCGGCGGCGAAACCGGCGCGGATGAAATTGTCGACCTGGAGCAGCCCGAACAGATAGACCAGATCCTTGGTGAAGGGCGCGCCGCCGGTGATGACACCGCCCCGAAAGACCCGCCGTGCGTTCTCGAACGACTGATCCGGGTCGTCGGTACGCTCCAGGAAATAGCGATAGACCTCCAGGAAATCCGCCCCATCGATCGCCATCTGGATCGCCAGCACCCGATCGGCCAGACGTCGCAAACGGTCGAGCTCGATCGAGCCGCTGATGACCTCGGCGAAGACGGCTAATCCCTCCTGAGTGCGTGTAGTGCCCGGATGTCCGGCCGCCAGCAAGGGCAGATCGGTCTGAGCCTGACCGTTGAGCGAGGTCGCGACATGGATGTACGCCTCGTGATGCAGCAACTGGATGAAATCGCGGTCGGTGAAACGTGCGCCCCGTCGAATCCGGATGGCGCGCGAGGTCGCCAGCGCATTGGCCGAGAGCCGGTCGACCAGCTCGATGGCGGGTGCTTGGTCGCCGAACTGAGCGCGCACCGCCTGCCCCAGGTTCTCGGCGACCTCCTCGGCGGTGTGATAGCTCAACGGCGCCGTGTTGAGCTCGATGTGATCCAGGTTGCGGATGGTGTCGAGTACGCTCTGCGCCAGATCGAGCGGCGTAATGGCGACATAGCGCAGGGGTGCGGTCGGCTCGCCGTAGAGCTGGCGACCGTATTCGAAGAACCCCGATGTGCCGACAGCCGCCAGCATCCGCGCGCTCAGCTCGATGGCATTGGCCTGACGGTCGAGCCAGAGATCGATGGTCGTGACCGGCACGATCTGGCGCCGTGCCTCGCGCACGGCCTCGATCGTGGGCGCGGGATCGAAGGCGGCGTAGGTCACGTCGGGCAACTCACACGCTCCCTGAGCGAGAAAACGTTCCTTCACCTCCGGCGCCCAGGCGACCGTGCGTAGGATGCGCAGTGGCCGACAAGCTCCATGCAGCAAGCGATTGACGGCGCGGATGCGCTCCTGTTCGCGTTCGGTCGCGTTCGTCATCTTATGGTTCCTGTTCGCCCCATAAGCGGATCGATCGGTCCCCTGCGCTTCCTGATCCGAAATCAATCGCCCGGCTTCGCCCGCAGCAGAGCCACATGCCCACGATGGTAGACCAGCTCCAGATCCAGCTCTGGATGCTCTCGCGTCAGAGGCTCGAGCTTGTCGACGCGCAGGAACACCAGCTCGCCCGGCTGGGGAGCGCGATTGGGCGTGATCGCCTCGCGATAGACGCTGAAGCTCGGCATCGAGGTGCGATAGACGACGGTCGGCAACTGCGTCTGCTTGGCGATCAGCGCCGCCTCCTTCACCGGCGCCTGGAGCGTGTCGAGCACGCGCGGCGCCACCTCGCCATAGACCACCAGCGTCTGCACCAGCCCCACCAGCACCAGCCGCTGCCACAGCGGCTGACTCGACCAGCGCAGCATCAGCACCGTCAGCAGGAGTCCGCCCAAGGCGGCGATCCCGTATTCGAGCGAGAGCGCGTGCCGCGCCTCCTCGAACAGAATGACGTCATAAGGCCGACTGGACACCACCATGGCGACATCCAGGACGAACGGCAGAACCAGCAGCAGACCGAAGAAGACCAGCGGCGGCACGAACGCCAGCCAGCGATTGGTCAGCGCCTCGCGATGCCGCGCCATGAGGATGAACAGCGGGGTGGCGCCATAGAGCAGATAGTGCGGAAGCTGCGTCCCGGAGAACGAGAAGAAGACCAGCACCACCAGGAACCAGATCCAGAGGAAGCGATCGAGCGGATCGAGCCAGGCCGAGCGGTAACGCTTGAACAGACTCAGCATCCAGCCGGTGAACGGCAGCAGGATGACCGGCAGCATGACCAGATAATAGCCGGGGAAGCCGCCGTGATCGTGCATGGCCCCCTCGAAGCGGCCGAGGTTGTGCTGTAGGAAGAAACTCTTGAAGAATCCGGCGCCGTCGTCGAGATAGATGGCCAGATACCAGGGGCCGGCCACCAGCAGGAAGATCAACCAGCCGAGCGGATAGAAGGCCGCGCGCAGCCAGTACCAGAGCGCCAGCGCACTGGCTTTCGACCAGCGGATGCTCGACAGCACGAACAGCAGGCTGACGACCACCGGAAAGAAGACCGCGACCGGCCCCTTGGTCAGAAACCCGAGTCCCATCCACAAATAGGCGCGCAGTACGAAACGCCGACCGGACTTGAAATCGAGCGCCAGCCAATAGCGATAGATCTCGAAGAACGTCAGCGCGATGAAGAGGTTCAGCAGTGCATCGGCCACCGCCGCCTTGCCGATCAGCGATACCTGGAGACTGAGCGCCAGCGCCAGCCCCGCCACGGTCGCCGTCGGCGCGTCCAGACGCTCGCGCACGAAGAACCACAGCGCCAGCACCCAGACGCTTGCGGCCAGCGCCGAGGGCAGCCGCAACCCGAATTCGTCGAAACCGACCACCTGAGTCGAGGCCGCCTGGAGCCAGTAGATGAGCACAGGCTTGTCGTAGCGTGGCTCGCCGTCACGGTGCGGTGTGATGTAGTTGCCGCCGGCGAGCATCTCGCGCGTGGCTTCGGTGAAGGCCCCTTCGTCGAGATCGTAGAGCGGCATCGCGCCCAACTGCCAGAAGAAGCTCAGGACGACCACCAGGATCAGTAGCGCAGGTGAGGTCATCACCCGCCGCATCGCACCGCGCCGGCCACTGGGTGCGGCGTCCTTCATCGAGAGCGCGTCTGTATTCATCGATCTTGTGCGAGATCCCGGCTCTTCACAGCCTGGAGGGAGGGCCTCCGCATCGAGCACGGCTCAGCCACCCGTCTCGCGTCCTCCGTTCAGGTTGGTTTATGGAAACATGACCTAGAGATCAGGGTGAATCGCGATCGAGCGGGGAACTCAGCGGGGGACTTGCTGCGCTGATCTTCATTGATTTGCAAGAAGATCTCGCCGGTAAATGGCGGAGAGAGAGGGATTCGAACCCTCGATAGGGGTTTAGCCTATACTCCCTTAGCAGGGGAGCGCCTTCAGCCACTCGGCCATCTCTCCGTGAAAACGGATGCATTCGGTTTGAACTCGATGTCCTGACTTTAGGAACGGTTCGGATCGGAGTTTTGTCTCCTGATCACCGAATAGGCCGGGCATGATAACACACCCGGCCGAACTTTCAAGCGCCCCGAATCAGTCGTACTGGGCAGGCTGCCCCATCACGGGCGCATCCTGGCCGACGCCGGCTTGTTCGCGTTTGATGCGCTCATAGATCTCTTCGCGATGCACGGCCACATCCCGCGGAGCATTGACGCCGATCCGGACTTGATTGCCCTTGACGCCGAGGACTGTCACCGTCACTTCGTCACCAATCATCAACGTTTCGCCAACCCTGCGAGTCAAAATCAACATTGTGTCGGTCTCCCTCTATGAGTCCCTAAATCCGATTACATGAATGATTCATTCGGTCCGGCGAACCCGACCTCGCTTGCGCGGCCACCGCGCAAGGGTTGAACCACGCCTGAACCAAGCTGCTAGAGCCAGGCTCCATACTTGCTATTCTACCAACTCCAATGGGATCGCCATAGAGCCTAATCCCATTGCAAGTAAAATTTAGCTTGATTCGCCAAAAACAAGCGGTCGAAGCGCCTAATTTTCGACGAACGGTCATTTGCGATGGAGCCGACGTCCGACGCGACGGCTAGGCCGCAGGCCGGTCCAGCCCAAAGGCTTCATGCAGTGTACGAACGCCCAGTTCCAGATACTTTTCGTCGACCACCACCGAGATCTTGATCTCCGAGGTCGAGATCATGCGGATATTGATCCCTTCCTTGGCCAGACTGGCGAACATGCGGCTGGCGATCCCGGCGTGACTGCGCATCCCGACGCCGACGAGCGAGATCTTGACGATGGAGGCATCGCCCGTCACCTGACGTGCGCCCAGTTCGTCGGCGGTGCGCTTCAGGATATCGAGCGCCGGCGCATAGTCGTTGCGGTGCACGGTGAAGGTGAAGTCGGTGGTCGACTCATCGGCGCCGACGTTCTGCACGATCATGTCGACTTCGATGTTGGCCTCGGCGATCGGGCCGAGTATCCGGTGCGCCACGCCCGGCTGGTCCGGCACGCCGAGCACGGTCAGCTTGGCCTCGTCACGGCTGAAGGCGATTCCGGAGATCTTGGCGTCTTCCACGTCGTTGTCCTCGAAACTGATCAATGTGCCCTCGCCTTCCCCGAAGCTGGAGAGCACGCGCAATGGAACCCGGTACTTGCCGGCGAATTCGACCGAGCGGATCTGGAGCACCTTGGAGCCGAGGCTGGCCATCTCCAGCATCTCCTCGAAAGTGATGCGATCGAGCTTGCGCGCCTTCGGCTCGACCCGCGGGTCGGTGGTGTAGACGCCGTCGACGTCGGTGTAGATCTGGCACTCGTTGGCCTTGAGCGCGGCGGCGATGGCCACCGCCGAGGTGTCCGAGCCGCCGCGTCCGAGCGTGGTGATATCGCCCTGCTCGTCGATGCCCTGGAAACCGGCGACCACGACCACCCGCCCGGCTTCGAGATCGGCGCGCACGCGCGCGGCGTCGATGTCGCGGATGCGGGCCTTGTTGTGGGCGCTGTCGGTCAGGATGTGGACCTGCGCGCCTGTGTAGGACCGCGCCGGGCAGCCCTGGGCGGCGAGCGCCATGCTCAGGAGCGCGATCGTCACCTGCTCGCCGGTCGACAGCAGCACGTCGAGTTCGCGCGGCTCGGGGCGTTCCTGGAGCTGTTTGGCCAGCTTGATCAGGCGATCGGTCTCGCCGGACATGGCCGAGACCACGACCACCACCTGATCGCCCTGATCGCGCCAGCGCTTGACGCGCTCAGCCACCGCCTGGATGCGCTCGATGCTCCCGACCGAGGTTCCGCCGTATTTTTGAACGATCAGGGCCATCGTTGATACCTGGATTGCACGTCTTTCATTTGGATCAGCGTTCAGTAGGAAAAATCAGTTCAGCCGCGCGGCGACCCAACCGGGCACCAGCTCCAGCGCGGCAGGCAGTCCGGCCGGGTCGCTGCCGCCGGCCTGGGCCATGTCGGGACGTCCGCCGCCCTTGCCGCCGACCTTCTCGGCGACCTCGCGGATCAGATCCCCGGCCTTGAGTCGGTCGGTCAGATCCTTGGTGACACCCGCCACCAGACTGACCTTGCCGTCGGACTCGGCGGCGAGCACGACGACGGCGCTGCCGAGCTTGTCCTTGAGCTGATCGAGGGTGACGCGCAGGCTCTTGGGGTCGGCGCCGTCCAGACGCGCGGCCAGGGTTTTGATGCCCTGGATGTCGACCGCCTGGGCCGCCAGATCCTGACCGGCTGAACTGGCGGCCTTGGCCTTGAGCTGTTCGAGTTCTTTTTCCAGCCGGCGCGCGCGGTCGATGAGCTGGGTCACGCGCTCGTCGACGTCCTCACGTCCGCCCTTGAGCAGACCGGCGAGCCGCAGCAGGCGCTCTTCGTCGGCCTCGACCCACTCCAGCGCCGAGGCGCCGGTGATGGCCTCGATGCGGCGCACGCCGGCGGCGATGCCGGTCTCGGAGACGATCTTGATCAGGCCGATGTCGCCGACCGCCTTGACGTGCGTGCCGCCGCAGAGTTCGGTCGAGAACTCGCCCATGCGCAGCACCCGCACCTGATCGGCATATTTCTCGCCGAACAGCGCCATGGCCCCGGACGCCTTGGCATCCTCCAGGCTCATGATGCGGGTCTCGACCAGATGATTGGCGCGCACCTCGCGGTTGACCATCCGCTCGATGGTCAGCAACTGCTCGCGCGAGACCGGCTCGAAATGCGAGAAGTCGAAGCGCAGACGCTCGGGTCCAACCAGCGAACCTTTCTGCTGGACGTGCGGGCCGAGCACTTCGCGCAACGCGGCATGGAGCAGGTGGGTGGCCGAGTGATTGAGCGCGGTGGCGCGGCGGCGGTCGGCATCGACACGCGCATCGACCCGATCGCCGACGGTCAACTGACCCTCATCGACCCGGCCGACATGCACCAGCACGCCATCGCCCTTCTTCTGGGTATCCTGGACCGTGAAGCGCGCGGTCTCGGTGTTGAGCCAACCGCGATCGCCGACCTGACCGCCGGATTCGCCGTAGAAGGGCGAACGGTCGAGGATGACGATACCTTCCTCCCCTGCTTCCAGTGCATCGCAGGACTCGCCGCCGCGATAGAGCGCGACGATGGTCGCCTCTTCCTGGAGCCGGTCATAGCCGCAGAAGTCGGTCTCGCCCTGGATCTGGATGTCCAGCGTCTGAGCGGAGCCGAACTGACTGGCGGCCCGCGCGCGTTCCTTCTGACGCTCCATGGCCTGCTCGAAACCGGCCACATCGAGCGTCAATCCACGCTCGCGCGCGATGTCGGCCGTGAGATCGACCGGGAAACCATAGGTGTCGTAGAGCTTGAACACGGTCTCACCGGGGATCTGGTCGCCGCTCAGGTCGGCGATGGCCTCGTCGAGCAGACGCATCCCATGCTCCAGCGTTTCGGCGAAACGCTCCTCTTCGAGCTTGACGAGACGCTCGACGTGCGACTGACTCGCGCGCAGTTCGGGATAGGCCTCACCCATCTCGCGCGCCAGCGGCTCGACCAGAGTATGGAAGAAAGGCGTGGAGCAGCCGAGCCGATAGCCGTGACGGATGGCGCGGCGCATGATGCGACGCAGCACATAGCCGCGTCCCTCGTTGCCCGGCGTCACCCCATCGGTGATGAGAAAGGCCGTCGAACGGATGTGGTCGGCGATGACGCGCAGCGACTTGTCGGCCAGATCGGTGCAGCCGGTGGCCTTGGCGGCCGCCTCGATCAGATGGCGGAACAGATCGATCTCGTAGTTGCTGTGCACGCCCTGCATCACGGCCGCGAGCCGCTCCAGCCCCATGCCGGTATCGACCGAGGGACGCGGCAATGGGGTCATATTCCCATCGGCGTCGCGGTTGAACTGCATGAAAACCAGATTCCAGATCTCGACATAGCGGTCGCCGTCCTCGTCGGGCGAGCCGGGCGGACCGCCGGGGATGCTGGGGCCATGGTCATAGAAGATCTCGGAACAGGGACCGCAGGGGCCGGTGTCGCCCATCGACCAGAAGTTGTCCTTGGCTCCGCAGCGCGAGAAGCGCTGGGGATCGACGCCGATCTCCTTGAGCCAGATGCCGGCCGCCTCGTCGTCGTCCTCGAACACCGTCACCCAAAGGCGCTCAGGCGGCAACGCCAGCACCCGGGTCAGATAATCCCAGGCGTATTCGATGGCCTCGCGCTTGAAGTAGTCGCCGAAGCTGAAATTGCCCAGCATCTCGAAAAAGGTGTGATGCCGGGCGGTATAGCCGACGTTCTCGAGGTCGTTGTGCTTGCCGCCGGCGCGCACGCAGCGCTGCGAGCTGACCGCGCGGTTGCTGGCGCGGCGCTCACGGCCGAGGAAGGCGTCCTTGAACTGGACCATGCCGGCGTTGGTGAACAGCAGGGTCGGATCATTGGCCGGAATCAGCGGGCTGGAAGCCACCCGCTCGTGTTGGCGTTGCTCGAAATAGTCGAGGAAGCTCGCTCGAAGCTCTGCACTGGTGGTCATTGGAAAGTCTCGAATGGACCGTTCGCCGCACGGCTCGGGTCAGTCAGGAAAGCGCAGCAGGCGCCGGATCGAATCGGGCGTGAAACCACGCTGTTCGAGGAAACGCGCGCGTTTGGCATAGTCGGAACGGTCGCTGGGTTGTGACTGGCCGAAGCGACGCTCGTGGGTGCGCGCCAGAACTTCGGGCCAGGTGTCGTTCATGGGTTGGAGATGGCGGTCGATCAGGCTGTCGGCAAGTCCCTTGTCGCGCAACTCGGCGCGGATGCGCTGCGGGCCGAAGCCCTTGCCGGCGCGTTCGGCGACATAGTGCGCGGCCAGACGCGATTCGTCGAGTGCGCCCTCGTCGATCAGCTGGTCGAGCGCACCGGCGATGGCATCTGGATCGAGACCGCGCGCACTGAGCTTACGGGTCAGTTCCAGACACGAATGCTCACGCGCAACCAGCAGACGCAGGGCCACGCGCACGGCCTCGTCGATGGCGTCGTGCGCGTCAGGCTGGTTCGGGGCCGGATCTTGGGCCGGGTCGTTCAGGGATCAATCCTCCGACGGCTCGGGCGCATCGGCCTCGACGGGCGCCTCGACTCCGCCCTTGGGCAGCAGCTTGTCGCGGATGCGCGCCTCGATAGCCTGGGCGATCTCGGGATTTTCGCACAGAAAATTGCGAACGTTGTCCTTGCCCTGCCCGATGCGGTTGCCGTCATAGCTGTACCAGGCGCCGGACTTGTCGATGAAGCCCTCGGCCACGCCCAGGTCGATGATCTCGCCCTCGCGCGAGATGCCCTGGCCATAGAGGATGTCGAACTCGGCCTGCCGGAAGGGCGGCGCGACCTTGTTCTTGACCACCTTGACCTTGGTCTCGTTGCCGATGACCTCATCGCCTTTCTTGATAGCCCCGGTGCGGCGGATGTCGAGCCGCACCGAGGCATAGAACTTGAGCGCATTGCCGCCGGTCGTGGTCTCCGGCGAGCCGAACATCACCCCGATCTTCATGCGGATCTGGTTGATGAAGATGACGCAGCAGTTGGAGCGCTTGATGTTGCCGGTGAGCTTGCGCAGCGCCTGGGACATGAGGCGCGCTTGCAGCCCGACGTGCGAGTCGCCCATCTCGCCCTCGATCTCGGCCTTGGGCGTGAGCGCGGCGACCGAGTCGACGACCACGACATCGACCGCGCCGGAGCGCACCAGCATGTCGGTGATTTCCAGCGCCTGCTCGCCGGTGTCGGGCTGGGAGACCAGCAGATCGGTCATGTTGACGCCGAGCTTTTCGGCATAGACCGGGTCGAGCGCGTGCTCAGCGTCGACGAAAGCCGCCGTGCCGCCGAGTTTCTGCGACTCGGCGATGATGTGCAGCGTCAGCGTGGTCTTGCCCGAGGATTCGGGGCCATAGATCTCGATGACGCGCCCCTTGGGCACGCCGCCGATGCCGAGCGCCAGATCCAGCCCGAGCGAACCCGTCGAGATCGCCTCGATGTTGCGCACGGCGCCGACATCGCCCATGCGCATGACCGAGCCCTTGCCGAACTGCTTTTCGATTTGGGTCAGCGCGGCGGCCAACGCCTTCTTGCGATTCTCGTCCATTCGGGTCTCCGTTGCGGGTTGGGATCCAAGCCGTTGCACTCGACGATTAACCGGAAATTATGACACAAGGACCAACTGAGTTCAGCCATGTCCATGTCAGTCGGGTCGCTTCAGGCCGATGGTCGATATCATGTTACATCCCGCTCAATGACGCGACGACCGTCCGGGCAAGGGAGGCTGGATTTGCCGCTGTTCGAACGTCCCAACACCAGGAAACGCCGGGGCGCGCTCGCGCGCCGAGACGAGGGCGGACTCCAGCATACGGTCGTCCACGCACGGATTCAGCAGTGCCTCGCTCAGCCGTTGCCGGCGCCCCGTCAGTCAGGTTCAGAAGACCTTGACGACCTCCAGACCGATCAGATGTGCGTCCATGCTGTAGTCTCCAGCCAGCGCGGTCGAACCGTTGAGATCGCCGCCGGTATAGTCTCTGACGCCACGATAGTCGCGGTCCACGGCGCGAACGTACATATAGGCCGCCTCCAGCGACAGCCCGCTGCCGAGTGAGCGGGCCAGACCCAGGCCGAAGAGATGACGGTCGTTGTCCGGCACGCGGGCGCTGAAGTGATCGTCGTCCTGCCCGGTCTCGTCATAGGTATAGCCGAAACGCAGCCGGGTCCGATCATCGAGCTGGTAAGTCGCGCCGAGCCGATAGGCATTGGCATCGTTCCAGTCGTTCTGATCGGCGAAGATCACGGCGCCGCTGTGTTTGCCCCTGACCTTGATGTCGTTGAAGGTGCTCCAGCCGGTGCGGCTGATGTCGAATTCGACGGCCAGCCGCTCATCGAACGCATGGCGTGCGCCCAGTTGCAGACGCCAGGGCACGGCGAACTCCAGCTCGGCCGATTGTCCGCGCGCCAGACGCCCGAGATTGACCAGGACCGAACTCTTGGGCGTGAAGTCGCCTTCGAGATCCAGGGTGGCCGAGGAGCGGAATACGGCGCCAAGGCTCCAGGCGCCCTGACGATAAAGCGCCCCGAGGTTGAAGCCGAGTCCATGTCCATCGCCGTTGAGCGTGCCGAGCGTCGAATCCAGTTTGGCCTGTCTGGCCCAGTAGATGTCGAGTCCGGCCGATAGACTCAGATCGTCACTGACTCGATAGGTCGCGGTCGGACTGAAGTCGATGATCTCGACCTTGCTGGTCAGCGGATGACCGAGCGGGATACTGAAACCGCCGAGGGTGCGCGTGCCGCTGACCGCCGGAAAGGTTCCATCCGGCCAGCGCGTCTCCAGTCCGAAAGGGACGGTGACGCCGAACCCGAGACGCCAACGCTCGTCGAGCGCGAAGGCCCCCTGGATCATGGGGACGGCCATCCATTCGGCGCCCTCGCTGTCGTGGCGGCCGCTCGCGGTGTCGACGCTGAAGTTGGGGCCGACGAAATAGGTGCCGAGCGCCAGGCTGGAGCCGTCGTGGAAGCCCATGGCGGCGGGATTGTAGGCAAAGGCGCCCCGTTCCTCGGGGTTGGCGACCAGGGCGTTGGTCAGACCGATACCGGCGGTCGAAGCTTCCGGCAGCATGAAACCGGCGGCCAGGGCCGTCTGGACGCCACAGACGCTCGTGGCCAGACAGAGCGCCAGCGAGCGGGTGATCGGGGTGTTGAGCATTTAGGGATCGTCCTCAGTATGATTCCAGTGGCCGACGCCTGATCGCGCGCACGCTGGTCCCGACTCGGCCTCGAAGCCCACAGCGGGCGGCGGACACTCTAGGCGATGCAGGGCGGCAAATCCATCCCTGTGGCCCCGTCCAGGCCGGCGCCGGACCAGTGGCTACCGACACGGCGGTCGACTGTGATATAAGCGCTGTCTATTTTGCATGGCCGTCACTGAATGAATCCGAACACGATCTCCGCCGACGAGCGGCGTCTGCTCAAGCGTCTGCGTGCCCTGGATCCGGCCGAGCGCGAGACGCTGCTCGCGTTCGCCGACTTCCTGGTCGCGCGCACCGAACCGTCTTCGCGTGCGCCCGCCGTTGCCCGTGAACCACGCCTCGCGCCCAGACCTGAACACGAGAGCGTGGTCGGCGCCATCAAGCGTCTCTCCCAGAGCTATGACATGCTCGAGCGCGATGTCCTGTTGCACGAGACATCCGCCCTGATGTCGGCCCATGTGCTCCAGGGACGCGCCGCCGGCGATGTCATCGACGAGCTTGAGGCGCTCTTTGCCCGCCACTATCAAGACTATCGGGCCAGAATTGTCGCATCGGCTGAAGATACTCGACCATGAACATCGTCGCGCGCTGGTTCAAGCGCAATCTCTCCAACCCTCAACTCGTCTTTCTCAGTCTGCTGCTGCTGGCCGTCTTTGCGGTCGTGCTCTTCCTCGGCGACATGCTCACGCCCGTGCTCGCCAGCATCGTCATCGCCTATCTGCTGGAGGGCGGCGTCGGCCTGCTTCAGCGGCGCGGATGGCCGCGACTGGCGAGCGTGCTGCTGGTGTATCTGCTCTTCATCCTCTTCGTGGCGCTGGTGCTGGTCGGCGTCATGCCGCTACTGTCGCGCCAGATCACTGATCTGGTCCAGCAACTCCCCAACATGGTGCTCGAGGGCACGCGCTTCCTGATGGACCTGCCCGAGCACTATCCGG
Source organism: Allochromatium humboldtianum (assembly GCF_013385175.1). Taxonomy (GTDB): domain Bacteria; phylum Pseudomonadota; class Gammaproteobacteria; order Chromatiales; family Chromatiaceae; genus Thermochromatium; species Thermochromatium humboldtianum. The sequence continues at coordinate 13,612 of NZ_JABZEO010000014.1, forward strand.
AGCTGGTCACTGAGGCCCAGGTCTCCGAACTGATCTTATTCATGCGCGCTGAGGCTGTGACCTTCGGCCAGCAGGTGCTGTCCTGGTCGCTGGCCAACGTCGCCGGCATCATCACCATCCTGGTCTACCTGATCCTGATGCCGATCCTGGTGTTCTTCTTCATGAAGGACAAGGATCTCATCCTCGGCTGGTTCAGACAGTACCTGCCCGAGCATCACGGGATCGCCGGGCGCGTCTGGTGCGATGTGGATCGCCAGATCTCCAATTACATCCGCGGCAAGGCCTGGGAGATCCTGATCGTCTGGGCCACGAGTTTCGTCACCTTCTACGCCTTCGGGCTGAAGTACGCGATGCTGCTGTCGCTACTGGTCGGGCTCTCGGTCATCATCCCCTATATCGGCGCGGCGGTCGTCACCGTGCCGGTGCTGCTGGTGGCCTGGTTCCAGTGGGGCTGGTCGCCGCAATTCGCCTGGCTGGCGCTGGCCTATGCCATCATCCAGGCGCTCGACGGCAATGTGCTGGTGCCGCTGATCTTCTCGGAAGTGGTCAATCTGCATCCGGTGGCCATCATCGTCGCCATCCTGGTCTTCGGCGGACTCTGGGGGTTCTGGGGCGTCTTCTTCGCCATCCCGCTCGCAACCCTGGTGCAGGCCATTCTGACGGCATGGCCGCAGCCCCCGGACGAGCTCGAAACGACAGCTTGAGTCGTCACTGAATCGTCAAATCCGCCCGCTATACTCGCTCGACCGACGTCCAAGGCGGTTTGAGCGAGATGGAAGCGATGCAACTCCTGATCGAAAAGAAACGCGAAGCCCTACGCGCGGGCCTCCTGTCGCTGGGCGAACAGGTCGCCGCCGGCCTGCACCATTCACTGGAGGCGCTGCGCCACCAGGACTCGAATCTGGCCCGCCGGATCGTCACCGAAGATGCCCTCATCAACCGTGAACGGCGCTTCCTGGAACAGCAGGCGCTCGTGGTGCTGGCTTCGCATCAGCCGGCCGGACGCGATCTGCGTCTGATCGGCGCCTCGCTGGAGATGATCGCCGAGTTGGAGCGCATCGCCGATCATGCCGCCGATGTCGCGCGGATCCTCCTGAAGGCCCCGGCCCTCCCGCTCCCCCAGGAGCCGGCCAAGCGTATCGGTCTGATGGGCGACATCGCGCTGGCGATGTTCACCCGCGTCATGGCCGTGTATGCCGAGAACGGCGACGCCGACCAGGAGTTTGGGGCGTTCGGTCATGTCGGGTACCACGGACGCTGGCGATCAGCTCGGATTGGAACGGCCGGGTGAGGTCTCCATCGGCACCGGCTTGGCGACAAGATACCACCAGACAGCGCTCGCCAGCGCACCGAGTCCGAGCAGGCGCTGCATGAGCGCCGCTTGCGCATATCCCCCATCGTCGAAGAGCAGGCTGAAGGCCGCCAGCACGGCCAGCGCCACGAAGGTCAGATGCACGCTCAACCGGGTCGCCGGCCCCGGCCAGCGCACCGCGAGCCGTCCACCGAGCCAGGCGGCGAGCGCACCGAGCGTCAGGCCGGCGATCACATCGAGCGGCCAGTGCACCCCCACCGCCACGCGGCTCGCGCCGACCAGGATCGCGATCAGCAACAGGAGCAGGCGCCACTCGATCCAGCGTGTGTGCAAGATGAGCACGCCACAGAAGACGGCGGCCGTGACACTGTGCCCGGACGGAAAGCTCACCCGCTCGCGTGCCGGGCCGATGAGGTTGAAGGCGTCCGCCGCCAGCACCGCCGGCGGCCGGGCGGCGTCGAACAGTTCCTTCAGACCTCGACTGGCGGCGATGGCGAGCAACGCCGACAGGATCAAGGCCCAGAACAACCGCGGATGGCGCAACGAGAAGAAGAGTGTCAAGGCGAAGGCCACGCGCTCGTCGCCCAGCACCGTGAGACAGGCCCAAACCCAGCTCGGATAGTCGGCCGCCAGGGCATTGAGCCGGAGAAAACCGGCGTGATAACCGCAGATCAGATAGAGACAGAGACCCATGAGGGTCGCGATCCCGGCCCAGCGCCCTAGCCAGCGCTCGCCACTGGCCTGGGCGAGCGGTACGGAATCGGCGTCCTGGGTGAGTCGTGCACGCCAGCGCGACGGCAGATCGGAGCGGTCGATCCAATGGCGGGTGCGAACGATAAGATGGCTCAAGCGTTTGGACATCGGCTTCGACTCGAACGGTTGTCGGCTGTTCGGCTGGAGATTTCGCCAGCGCCGGCTAGGCGCGCTCGATGGCAAAGGTCAACACGGCATCGATGTGCTCGACGCCGGTGGCGATCATCAGCAAGCGGTCGAGACCGAGCGCCACACCCGCGCAGTCTGGCATTCCATGTTCGAGCGCATCGAGCAGGGACTCATCGATGGGCGGTTCGGGTCGGCCCTGTTCGCGCCGGAGCGCGAGATCGGCCTGGAAACGCGCGCGCTGTTCACGCGCGTCGACCAGTTCGCCGAAGCCATTGGCCAGTTCGATCCCGTCGATGTAGAGCTCGAAGCGCTCGGCGACCGGTACCTCGCCCGAGGTCCGCACGCGCGACAGGGCCGCCTGACTGGGCGGATAGTCGCAGAGAAAGGTCAGCCGGCCTCGACCGAGCCTGGACTCCAGACATTGGGTCAGCAGCAGGTCGAGCCAGCCGTCGCGATCCAGGTCGAGTCCATCCAGCCCCCGCAGCCCGGCGCGCTCGGCGGTCCGGCGCAGTTGGTCGACCTCGGTGTGCCAGGGATCGAGTCCGAGTCCATCGCGAAACAGATCGCGATAGGTGAGGCGCTCGATCGGCATCGTCGGTCGATTCAGCGCCAGCCTGACCAGGGCGCCGACCTCGTCCATCAGGCGCCCATAGTCCCAGCCGGGCCGGTACCACTCCAGCAGGCTGAACTCGGGATGATGACGACGCCCGCGCTCTTCGTCGCGAAAGACCTTGCAGATCTGATAGATCGGCCCGATGCCAGCGGCCAGCAGCCGCTTCATCGCGAACTCGGGCGAGGTCTGGAGATAGAGCGGTCGCTTGGGGCCGAATCCGGCGATGTCGAGCTGGGTCGAGAGGCTGGCGAGCGCCGGATCCGTGACCGCCGCGCGCGACAGGATGGGCGTCTCGACCTCCAGGACGCCGGACTCGCGGAAGAACGCCCGGATCTCGGCATAGAGTTCGGCGCGCGCCCGGATCGCCGTCAGGTCGGCGTTCGGCCGCCAGTCCGCGCTGGAGACCTCGGTCATCACTCCTTGACGCGCGAGACGTATTCGCCGGTGCGGGTGTCGACCTTGATCAGCTCATCGGTCTGCACGAACAGAGGCACGCGCACCACGGCGCCGGTTTCGAGCGTAGCCGGCTTGCCGCCGCCGCCCGAGGTATCGCCACGCACGCCCGGATCAGTCTCGGTGATCTTGAGCACCACGAAGTTCGGCGGCTCGACCGACAGCGGCGCGCCGTTCCAGAGCGTGACCTTGCAGATGTCGTTTTCCTTGATCCACTTGGCCGCTTCGCCGACGGCCGCCGCTGTGGCGGTCATCTGCTCGAAGCTCTCCTGGTGCATGAAGTGCCATTCCTCGCCGTCGTTGTAGAGATACTGCATGTCGGTATCATGCACGTCCGCCGCCTCGACGGTGTCGCCGGACTTGAAGGTCTTCTCGATCACGCGCCCGGTCTTGAGATTGCGGATGCGAACGCGGTTGAACGCCTGGCCCTTGCCGGGCTTGACGAACTCGTTCTCGACGATGCTGTATGGATCGCCATCCAGCATGATCTTGAGTCCGCCCTTGAATTCGTTGGTGCTATAGAACGCCATGTCATCCTCATTGCATGTGAAACTGAACCGGACAATGTTACCGCGAAGGACAGGCGCTTGTCAGAGCCAAGCATGACGGCTGCGTCATTCCCTTGCGCATGACCAGGGGACGATATAATTCTGTCCCTGATGTCGACCCATCACCACGCCGATGCCATACGCCAGCCGCAGATGCTCCGCGCTCAAGACCGCCTCCACCGCGCCCGAAGCGACCGCGCGCCCTTGGTGCAGCAACAGCAAGCGATCACAGAAGCGGCTCGCCAGCGTCAGATCGTGCAGCACCACGATGACGCTCGCACCCTGATGCGCCTGGGCGCGCAGCAGCTCCATGACTTCGAGCTGATGGCGCGGATCGAGCGCGGCGACCGGCTCGTCGGCGAGCAGCAGCGGCGCCTCGACCGCCAGCGCCCGTGCCAGCCGCACGCGTGCCCGTTCACCACCGGAGAGCGTATCGGACGCGCGCGCGCGCAGTGACCAGACATCGGTTGCGCGCATCGCCGACTCGATGGCCTGCCGGTCGGCGTCACTCGGCCGCCCGGCTCCGCGCCACCAGCCGCCGCGATAGGGATGTCGCCCGAGCGCGACCAGATCGGCGACCGAGATCGGCCACTGGACGCGGTCGTCCTGGCTCAGATAGGCCAGCCGTCGTGCCCGCTCGCGTGCCGGGATTCGGTCCAGCGACTCACCGTGCAACCGGATCGCCCCCCGGTAGGGCAGCAGTTGCGCGATCGCCTTGATCAGCGTGCTCTTGCCAGCCCCATTGGGACCGATGAGTCCGATCAGCTCGCCCGCTCCGACCTGGAACGAGAGTTCATGCACCAGCGCCCGCCCGCCCTGCTGCACGGCGACATCGACGAGTGCGAGCCGGCTCACAGCAGATCCCTCCGCGAGCGCAGCACCAGCGCCAGGAAGAAGGGCGCGCCGATCAGCGCCGTCACCACGCCGAGCATCGGCTCGCGCCCGGTCTCGGGCAGACGCAGTGCGATATCGGCCGCGAGCACCAGCACTGCCCCGCCCAGCGCGCTTGCCGGCAACAGCGACCCCGGCCGGAAGCCGACGAACCGGCGCAGCAGATGCGGCACCACAAGCCCGACGAAACCGATGGCGCCCGTGATCGCCACGGTCGCGCCGACACTCAGCGCCGACCCCAGGATGACGAGCGTGCGCAGACGCCCCAGATCGACTCCCAGACTGCTGGCTTCGGCCTCGCCGAGCGCCAGCGCGTCGAGCGAGGGCGCGCACCACAGCAGCAGGGCCAGCCCCAGCAGCACGAAGGGCAGACAGAGCCGGACATCGTCGAAACTGCGGTCGCTGATCGAGCCGAGCAGCCAGAGCACGATGTCCTGCGCGTCGCTCGGATTGGGCGCGAGATTGAGCGCCAGTGAAGTCAGGGCGCCGGCCAGCGAGGACAGCGCCACCCCGGCCAGGATCAGGGTCAGGTTGTTCGAGCCGGCGCGCGTCATCGCCTGGAGCACCAGGGTCGCCAGCAGGGCAAAGAACATAGCCGCCGCCGGCAGCACCCAGGGACTGACCAGCGCCAGCCCGAAATAGAGCGTCAGCACCGCCCCCAGGCTGGCGCTCGCCGAGATCCCGAGCAGCCCCGGCTCGGCGAGCGGATTGCGCAGCAGCCCCTGGAGCGCCGCGCCCGAGGCGCCGAGCGAGAGGCCGACCAGCCAGGCCAGCGCCACGCGCGGCAACCGGATCTCATACACGATCACCTGATGGGTCTCGGGTCCGGTGCCGAGCAGGCCGGCGATCACCTCGCCGGCACTGAGCGGCGCCTCGCCGAATCCGAGCGAGAGCAGACTGAGCAGCGAAAGCGTGAGTAACAGGAAAAGGTTGAGCATGTCAGGGTGATGATGTCCGGGATCGGGTCTGTTCGATGTCGGCGAGTTGTTCACTGAGGCGCTCGGCGACGTCGAGCAGTTCCAGTCCGCCGCAACCCCAGGCATGGCCAGGAAGTCCGATCACTGGGGTACGCTCCAGGAGCGAATGGAGCAGCGGATGACGCCCATAGGCCGAGCGTGCCGGCGACTGGGCCTGATCGAAATAGCCGAGCAGGAAGACATCGGGCGGGGTGCTCGCCAAGCGTTCGAGCGGAAAGCGGCCCCAGCCTTTGATGCCCTGTTCGGCGGCCAGATTGCGCAGACCGAGCCGCGTGATCAGATCATCGACATAGGTGCCCGGCCCCGCCGTGCCGCCGCTCGGGCGCAGATAGAGTAGGCGTGGCGCCTGTTCGTGCCCGGACCGGGCCAGCGCCTGCATTCGGCGTTCGAACGCATCGGCCAGCGCCGCGCCGGTCTCGGCACGCCCGATGCGCGCAGCGATGGTGCGCGCGGTCTGGAGCGCATCGTCCCAGCCCTTGGGATAGGGCAAGGCGACAACTTCGATCCCCTGCCCGGCCAGCCGTTCGGCGTGACGCCGCCCCATCCAGCCCTGATAGACGAGCGCGATGTCCGGCTTGAAGTACAGCAGATCCTCCACCCCGCCCCGGTTGGCCGGATAGGCGCGCGCCCGGTCGGCGATGGACGACAGACGCGAATCCTGACTCTGGCGCGAGACCGAGCGAATCTGCGCTGGATCGGCGATCCGCAACAGCAGCAGATCGGCGCAGAGGTTGGTGCTCATGACGCTCGGACGCGCTACATCGTCCAGCGCCAGCGCCGGAGAGACGCAGAGCGCGAGGCAGATCCACAGCCAGCAGGCATGACGAACGAACGGAACGCGTCCCATGATGCCGGACACCGCTCAGCGATCGATGGGAACGCCAAGCCGGCGCAGATCGAGCGCGTGCCCACCCGCCACCAGATAGGTCGATGAACAACGCGGCCCGAGCCGGCGCACCAAGCCACCGAGCCGGTCGCGGAACAGTCGCCCGATCGGATAGGCCGGAATCACGCCCCAGCCGGTCTCCTCGGCGACCAGGATGACCGGCGCGGCCGGGCGCTGTTCGAGCACATTGAGCAGACGCTCACAGCGGGCGCGCCAAGTCGCCTCGTCCAGCTCGATCAGGTTCGCCACCCAGGTTCCGAGCGAGTCGATCAGCAAACAGACGTCGCCCGCGCCCGCCGTTGCAATGGCCGACTCCAGCTCGGTCGGTGCGCACAGGGTCGACCAGCGCGCTGGTCGGCGCTGTCGGTGTGCGGCGATGCGTGCCGTCCAGTCGGCGTCCTCGGGATCCTCGCGCGCGGTGGCGACATAGATCACCGGCCGTCCCGACGCGTGCGCCAGCCGCTCGGCCCATTCGCTCTTGCCGCTGCGCGCCGGTCCAGTGACCAGGATGGTGCCCCTTTCGTTTTCGCCAATCATTGTGCGTCAGGCGTCCTCGTGCAGCAGCGGCACGCGCCGACCGATCCCGGTGAAGAGCTGATAGGCGATGGTATCGCTCGCCTCGGCGACCGCGCCGGCCGGAACGGTCCGGCCCCACAGCTCGACCGGATCGCCGGGTCGGGCCTCGTCGAACCCGGTGAGATCGAGCGTGATCATGTCCATCGAGACGCGCCCGATGAGTCGCGTGAGTCGTCCGCCGACAGCGATCGGCGTCCCGTCGCATGCATGACGCGGATAACCGTCGGCATAGCCGATGGCCGCCACGCCGACCCGGGTCGGGCGCTCACAGACGAAGCGCCCGCCATAGCCGACCGACTCGCCCGCGTCCAGATCGCGGACGGCGATCAGGGCCGATTCGAGCGTCATCGCCGGGCGCAGATCGCCCGCATCCATGCTCGCGTTCGACCCGGCGCCGGCGAAGGGCGAGACGCCATAGAGCATGATCCCCGGCCGCGTCCAGTCTCCGTGGGCCTGGGGCCACGCGAACACAGCGGCCGAGTTGGCGAGACTGCGCCCGATCCGCGCACCGTTCAGCGCCTGCTCGAAGGCTTCGATCTGAGCCGAGGTATAGGGATGATCCAGCTCGTCGGCGCGGGCGAAATGGGTCATGGCCACACGCTCGCCGACATGCGGACAGGCGGCCAGCCGTGCGTTGACTTCAGCGAACTCCGACGGGCTGAAGCCGACCCGGTGCATCCCGGTGTCGAGCTTGATCCAGCAATCGAGCCGCCGGCTGGGATGCGCGTTCAGCACCCAATCCAGCTGCTCGCGACAGTGCACCACCATCGCCAGTCCGGCACGCTCGACGAGCGCGATCTCATCGGGGCTGAAAACCCCCTCCAGCAGCAGCATCGGCCCCTGGATACCGGATTCGCGCAGCTCCAGCGCCTCCTCGACACAGGCCAGCGCGAACCCGTCGGCCTCATCAGCCAGCGCGCGCGCCACGGCGATCGCCCCATGCCCATAGGCATTGGCCTTGACCACGGCGAGTGCGCGTGAACGCGGCGCCAGCGACTTGGCGCGACGATAATTGTGACGAATCGCGTCCAGATGGATACGGGCGCGCAATGGACGGGCGGAGCGGGTCATGGGTGCGGTCTTGAGAGATGGAAACGAGGCCGCTCAGTGTCGCACAAGCCGGGCGCGCGTGCGCGGCGCACGCTCACAACGAATTCAATTATATGATTATATTGGCATTTTAGAGCCGGTCTGTTGTGCCGATGCACCCGGCTTGGGTATATTGCAGCGCAACATACAACAGGGTGGCTCGCATGGCTCGCATCAAGCTCGAATTTCCCAACGCGAATGGACAAACCTTGGTCGGTCTCCTGGAGACCCCGCCCGAGCGGGTGCCGGTGGTCCGTTACGCCCTCTTCGCTCACTGTTTCACCTGTAGCAAGGACGTGGCCGCAACCAGCCGCATCAGCCGGGCGCTCGCCGAGCGCGGCATCGCGGTGCTGCGCTTCGACTTCACGGGACTGGGCAACAGCGACGGCGACTTCGCCAACACCAACTTCTCGTCCAACGTCCAGGATCTGCTGGCGGCGGCACGCAAGCTGGAGCAGGACTTCGAGGCTCCGGCCCTGCTCGTCGGCCACAGCCTGGGCGGTGCGGCCGTGCTCGCAGCGGCGCCGCAACTGCCATCGGTGCAGGCGGTGGCGACCATCGCCGCGCCGGCCACGGCGGCGCATGTGAAGCACCTGCTGACCGGCGCGCGCGATCAGCTCGCCGAGCGCGGTGAGGCCGAGGTCCAGATCGGCTACCGGCGCTTCAAGATCCGTCAGCAACTGCTCGACGATCTCGATCGCTATGCCGCGCCCGATCACATCCGCCAGCTCGGGCGGCCGCTCCTGGTCTTCCACTCGCCGCTCGACACCATCGTCGACATCAGCGAGGCGGCCAAAATCTACCAGTCGGCGCTGCATCCCAAGAGCTTCATCTCGCTCGACAAGGCCGACCACATGCTCACCAACCGCGAGGACGCCGAGTACGTCGCCGAGACCCTGGTCGCCTGGGCCAGCCGCTATCTCGGGATCAAGCGGCACGGCTTCGAAACGAGCACAGGCACCGCGCCCAAGGTCGCACCCGGCGAGGTCGTCGTCACCGAGATCGAGGCCGATAGCCCGTTCCTGCGCGGTCTCTATACCCAGCGTCATCAGTGGCAGGCCGACGAACCCAAACCAGCCGGCGGCTCGGATCTGGGACCGACGCCCTATGAGCTGCTGCTGATGGCGCTCGGCGCTTGCACCTCGATGACCCTGCGCCAGTACGCCAAGCGCCACGGCCTGACTGTCGACGACATCGAAGTGAGCCTGAGCCACACGCGCGACCATGCCGAGGATTGCGCGGTCAGCGCCGAGCGGCCGGTGAAGCTCGACCGCATCGTCCAGCGCATCGACATCCACGGTCATCTCAGCGCCCTGGAGCGTGAGCGCCTGCTGGAGGTCGCCGAGCGCTGTCCGGTGCATCGCACGCTCGATGCCAATCCGCGCATCGAGACCCGCTATATCGAGGACGATCCCAAGCGATGACCGGAATCGTGCCGTCTCACGGTTCGTAGCGATAGAACGACCAGCGATGCAGCGGACGGCGACAGGGTGGCTCGGTTCCCTCGCTCAGCGGCCGGCCGGGACAGTCGAACAGATGCCGCTCGGCTGTGACGTGGAAACCCTGGATTTCGGGAGGCGCGCCAGCACGGGTCAGCAGCCAAAAAGGGACCGTGACCGTCGGCGGATCGATCCTGGGCGCGATCCGGCCGCGCAGATACTCCGAGGGTCGAGTGAGTCCCGGCCACTGGCTGGTGGCGGTCAGATCGGACCGATGGAAGCGCAACATGGCCGTGAGTTGATAGCGGTCGGCATGAACAGGCGCATCGAGTCCGGCGGCGATCTCGGCCAACTCCGCGAAGCCGTGCGTCTCGCGCAGGATGCGGTTCTGACTGTCCGGCAGCGGTAGCGCGGCGGTCGCGGCATGGATCGCGTAGAGCGTGACCAGCGCCAGATTGGCCAGGGCCGCCATCCAGGCCCAGCGACGCGCCCGACGCAGCCAGAGTGCCGCCAGCGGCGCGGCGCCGAGCAGATACATGGCGGGCCAGTTGGCCTCGACGTCGCTGATCAGGGCGACCAGGGCGAAGAAACTCAGGGGAAAGAGGCTCGCCGCGAGCAGCAACGTCCGTCCAGGTGTCGTCAGCCGCGAGTCAGACATCGACTCTGCACTGGTGGGGCAATGTTTCGCTTCACGGCGACCGAACCAGGGCGCGAGCAGGATCGGCAAAGCGATCAATCCCCACAGGGCGAGCTGGACACCCAGATAGCCCAGCAGACTCGCAGCACGCTCCCCAGGCGTCTCGGGGCCGGAATGCACGATGTCCCCGGCCTCGGGCGCAACCGCCCCGCCGACCTCGGTCGCGAATCCATGACCGAACTGAAAGCCCAGCGTCAGCCAGTCGTTGTGTGCGTTCCAGATCAGATTCGGCGCAAAGACCAGTAGCGCCACCCCGGCTCCCAGATAGGGCCAGCGCGTCAGCAACTGCCGCCGGTTCACGCCCAGGATGGCCAGCAGCAGCACCGGGCCGATCAGGAACATGGTGTACTTGCCCAGCAGTCCCAGCCCGATGGCGATCCCAGCCGTGATCCAGCGGCGCGGATCGACGGCGAACGCCCGCTCGGCCTCGTGCAGGGCCAGCGCCCAAGTGAGCGCCAGCACGCTGTCGGGCGTGGTGATGACGCCGCTGGCCACCCCGGCCAGGGTGGCGCCGGCCAGCAGCAGCGCCAGCGCCCGATCGCGGACATCCGTCAGGCCGCAGCGGCGATAGAGACGGTCGAGCAGGACCAGGGTCGCCAGCCCCGCCAGCAGACCGCCGAGCCGCGCCATGAACACCGAGCCGGGTTCCAGCCGCACACCCAGTCCCAGCAAGGCCACACCCGGCGGATGGTCGAAATAGCCCCAGGCCAGATGACGCGCCCAATCGAAGTAATAGGCCTCGTCCTGGGTCACGGGCATCAGGGCGGCGATGGCCAGACGCCAGAGGGCTAGGCCGCCGAGCACCAGGAGCAGGATGACCGAACGCTCAATGGCCGGCGACACGACGGGCGTCCTTGAGCAGAAGAATCAACTGTCGTGCGTTCCCAGGTGTGGGTTCGAAGCCAAACCGACGGTAGAACGTCTCGGCGTTCGCGTCGAGCGGATGGGTCAGCAGCGCCCGAATACCCGCGTGTTCAGCCATGGCGAGGGTTCTTCGGATGGCGTCCTGAAGCAAGCTGAAACCCAGACCTCGCCCTTGGTAGTCCAGATCGACGGCCAGTCTGGTCAAAATGACCAATGGAATCGGGTACTGCCCCATTCCGCGACGCACGCGCTCCGGCGCCTCCAGTGTGTCGATCTGACCAACGGTCAGGCTGAAGTATCCGGCGATACGATCGGCATCGCACACAACGAAGGTTTTCGCTGAACCGCTGCCTTGCGCCTGACGCGCATGGCGCTTCAACCAGTCCGAGAGCGTCAGTTTGCCGCAGTCGAAATCGTCGAGCCGATGTTGCGGAGCGAGTGGCTGTGGCGCCGACAGGCTCATTTTTCAGACCAAACCGGGCGCCGCGAAAACAAGTCGGCCAACCCCGGGTTGTCGGTCTCGGGCCGATCCAGCATGTCCAGGATCGCCTGGTACTGACTGCCGGACACCATGAACAGGCGCTGGTCGAGCAGGGTCTGCTCGGCCGCCTGGCAAGCGGCATCGAGGATGAAATCCGTAAGCGACTTATGAGCGGCTTCGGCGGCACGGCGTAACACGACTTCCTGTTCCGGTGTTGCTCGCAGACCCAGCCGAGAGGTTCGAGTAGCCAAATTGGCAGGCATGGTCAAGGCTCCTGTGGCAGACTGGCAGACAGTAGGCGCAACGTTAGTACAAACGACGACGAGCGTCCACTGAATCGCCCCCGCAAAAACTCGGACATCGAGTGCAAGCATCGTCGGTTATAGAATGGCGCGTCCAGCGCGCCACCTGTTAGCGCCCATTGTCCACCAGACCCGCCCAAGGTTGCACCCGATGTCCGATCGCCCCAATCCGCCCACCGACCACCGCCCGCCCGAACTGGCCGTGATCGTGCCGACCTACAAGGAGGTCGACTCGGTCGCCGAGGTCGCACGCCGGGTGGCGGCCGTACTCGACGGGATCGACTGGGAACTGATCTTCGTCGACGACGACTCGCCCGACGGTACTGCCGAGCGCGCCCGCGAACTGGCACGCCAGGATCCGCGTATCCGGGTGATCCAGCGCATCGGCCGGCGCGGACTCTCCTCGGCCTGCATCGAAGGGATGCTCTCGACCACGGCCCCCTGTCTGGCCGTGATGGACGGCGACCTCCAGCACGACGAGACCCTGCTCCCCCGGATGCTCCAGACCCTGCGCGACGAGGATCTGGACATCGTCGTCGGCAGCCGCTATGTCGAGGGCGGCGACGTCGGCGACTGGAGCGCCCGGCGCCAGGGCATGAGCCGTCTGGCGACCCGACTCGGACAGATCCTGATCCGCGCCGAACTCAGCGACCCCATGAGCGGTTTCTTCATGGTGCGCGAGCACGTCGTCCACGGCTGCGTGCGGCGTCTGACCGGCGTCGGCTTCAAGATCCTGCTCGACATCTTCTCGGCCGCCGAGACGCCGCTGCGCTTTCGCGAACTGCCCTTCAGCTTCCGGCAGCGTCAGGCCGGACACAGCAAGCTCGACAACGCCGTGCTGTGGGAATACCTGCTGATGCTGACCCAGAAACTGATCGGCCCCCTGATCCCGCTACGCTTCATCGCCTTCTCGCTGATCGGCGCCTTCGGCGTGCTGGTGCACATGAGCGTGCTCTGGCCGATCCTGCACGTCTTCGGCGAGAGCGCCTTCCTGACCGGACAGGCCACAGCGACCCTGGTCGCCATGACCAGCAACTTCTTCCTCAACAACGTCCTGACCTATCGCGACATGCGTCTGCGCGGCCGCCAATTGCTCTGGGGCTGGTTCAGTTTCGTGCTGGCCTGTAGCCTGGGCGCGCTGGCCAACGTCGGCATCGCCGACTATCTGTTCCAGGCCGGACACTCGGGCTGGGTGGTGTCGGCACTGGCCGGCATCCTGGTCGGAGCGGTGTGGAACTATGCCGTCACCGCCGTCTATACCTGGAAGCGTCCGGCCAATCCGATCTGAGCCTGGATCGATGGGGCGGATGCCGCTAGCGGCCAAGACCCGAAGGGTTTAAGCTTGACCCCATTGGCCGGTTCGGGACCGCTTGGCTGCGGACGATCCGAGACGCTCGAAACACCCTGGGGTGACGGCGATGGACGACACACTCAAACGCTTGCTCGACGCCGAGATGCGTGCCGAACGGCTCGCCCAACAGGCCGAGGCCGAGCAGGACAGTCTCATCCAGCAGGCCATGGCCGACGCCAAGGCCGAGAACGAGCGCTTCGGCGTGCGCATCCCGGAGCTGCAACACACCTTCGTCGCCAAGGCCGAGGAACGCGCCGAGCAGAACATCGCCGAACTGCGCCGCCGCTACGACGAGCGTCACGTCCAGTTGCGCGATCAGGCCGAGCAGCGCGAGCACGAGGCCCTGGAAGCGGCCTTCCAGATCCTGATCGGTCTGGAACACTAGAACCCGACCCGGACAGCGCGGAGTCCCTGCCATGAGCCAGGTCGCCGATCAAGCCTATCTCAACACCCGCGTCTCGGTGATGGCCGCCCGGCTCTTCGCGCCGGGCCTGATCGAGCGTCTGGCCCATCTGCCGCTGTCGGCGCTGGCCGACGAGTTCGGTCTCGCCGCCCTGCTCGACGATCAGGCCGCACCGGCGGCGCGTCGCCGCGCGGTCGAACAGAGCCTGTTCCAGCTCCTGCTCTCGGAACTGCTGGTGCTCACCCATGCCATGAACGCCGGCGAACGCGCGCTGGTGCTCGACTGGGGCCGCAAATACGCCCTCTACAACCTCAAGACCCTGATCCGGGGCAAGCTCCACGAACTCGACCGCAGCGAGATCAACGACAACCTCTTCGAGCTGCCGGCCCATATCCGGCTGCCCGACAAGGAACTCTTCGGCGCCGAGAACGTGCTCGAACTGCTGCGCCGACTCGAAGCCGGGCCGCAACGTCAGATCGCCCGTCAGGCGCGCGAGGTCTACGAACAGCAGCGCGAACCCTTCGCCCTGGAGGCAACGATCGATCAGCGCTATTTCGTCGGTCTGGTGCGGCGCGTCCAGGTCTTCGACGAACCGCATCGCCAGTGGCTGCGACGGCTGATCTCGGCCGAACTCGACCGCATCGGACTGCTCTGGCTGCTGCGTTTCCGCTTCACCTACGGGCTATCGCCGTCCGAGACCTATTACTGGCTGGTGCCCTCGATGCGGTTGCTCACGCGCGAGCGTCTGCTGCATCTGGTTGGTCTGGACGGCTTCGAGCAGGTGCTGGAGGCATTGCCCGAGCCGCTGCGCACGCGCTGCGCCGATTGCCGCTCGATCGCCGAGATCCAGCCGCGGCTGGCGCGTCACAGCCTCGACGAGATCCGTCTGGTCCTGGCGCGCAGTCCATCGGCGGTGGCGCGCGCGCTGGCCTATCTGATGCTGCGCGAGGCCGATCTCTTCCGTCTGTTCGCCGTGATCCAGGGACGTCTGCTAGGCTTCGACGACCGGATCATCCAACACGCGCTCGCCCAGATCGAGCCGGGCGTGCCGGGGAGCTGACCTTATGCGGCTGTCGAAACATCTGCCGATGACGCGCATCCGTTCGTGGTTGGCGCTGTTGAGGCCCGAATCGGTGAGGCAGCGTTTCCGCTCCTGGACGGCGCTGTTGAAGCCTGAACCGTTGAAGCCGCGCGCCCTTGCATGGCTGGCGCTGTTGCGGTCCAAGCCGATGCATCATCATCTTCATCCGTGGGTGTCGACGCTCAAACCCACGCCGATGAAGCACGTGCGTCTGCTGGTCCTGACCGACGACCTGCCGCGCGCCTCGCTGGCGCTCGCCGAGACCCAGTGCTTCCATCCCGACCGGCGCGAACCCGAGAGCGAGCGTTTCGCCACCCTGCCCGGCCGTCCCTTCCACGAGATCCACACCCAGGCCCAGGCGCGGCTCGACAAGATCGCGCGTCTCATCCCCTTCGAGCCGGTGACGAACCTCGAACCGGCGCGCGTGATCGATCAGGCCGAACTGGCACGGCTCAACGACTGGCTCGGGCGGCTGTGGGACGAAACCTCCAGCTATGAAGAAGACTTCCGGCAGCTCGACGACCAGGAGCATCTGATTCACGAGCAGCAGGCGGCGCTGGAGAACTTCAGTCATCTCGACATCGATCTGGGGATGCTGCGCGCCAAGACGCGCTTCCTGAACATCCATGTCGGTCTGGTGCCGCGCGAGAACCTGCGCCAACTCGAAGGCGCGGTGGCGCTGGCCGGATACATCCTGCACGTCTATCTGGAGCGCGGCGACAATACCCATGTGGTCATCGTCGGTCCGGCCGACGCCAAGGACGCCGGTCTCGCTTCGGTGCTCGCCGCCGCCGGGTTCCAGGCCATCCCGATCCCGGAGGGGCTCGACCGCGAGCCGACCGAACTGCAACGCGACTTCGAGATGCGACTGGCGGCGATCGCCGAGGAGCGCGCTCAGCTCACCGAGACCCTGCAACGCTGGTCGGAGTGCTACCACGAGCCCTTGCGCGAGGCCCAGCGCACCCTGCGTCTGGCCGATCCGCTGGTCAGTCTGGACGAGTCGCTGCGCAGTCGCGGGTATCTGACCCATCTGGCCGGCTGGGTGCCGGCGCACACCGTCGCGGCCTTACGGGAGCGTCTCGATGCCGCCCTGGCCGGAACCTATGACCTGAGCGTGCGCGACCCCTTGCCCGAAGAACGCCCGCTGGTGCCCACGGTGCCGGTCAAGAGCCGGCTGCTCGCGCCCTTCGCCCTGCTGGTCAATCAATACGGCATTCCGTCCTATGGCGAGGTCGACCCGACGCCGCTGTTCGCCCTGACCTTCCTGCTGATGTTCGGCAGCATGTTCGGCGACGTCGGCCAGGGCGCGGTGATCGCGCTCGCCGCCTGGACGCTGCGCGGCAAGCTCGGACGCTTCTGGCCGTTCGGACTCATGGCCGGCGGGTCATCGGTCCTGTTCGGCTTTCTCTACGGCAGTCTCTTCGGCTATGAGCACGTCCTGCCGGCGCTGTGGATGAATCCGCTCAGCGATCCGCTGCTGATGCTGCGTCTGGCGCTGATCTGGGGCGTGTTCTTCATCGTCGTCGCCTGTCTGCTGGCGATCTACAACCGCTGGGCGGTCGGGCAGTGGCGCGAGGCGCTGTTCGGACATCATGGCGTGGTCAATCTGGTGTTCTATCTGGCGCTGATCGCGGGCGGACTCGGGCTGTCGGCCGGCACCGGCGAGGGCTTCGGCACCTCCGGCGGCTTCGGCACTGTGCCCGCGCTGCTGGTGGCGGGGAGTCTGGCGGCGCTGGCCTGGCACAGTTGGCTGCATCAGCAGGCGCCCGTGGGCGAGAAGATCCTGGTGGTCGTCATCGAGACCCTGGAGACCCTGATCGGCTATGTCTCCAACACCCTGTCGTTCCTGCGCGTGGCGGCCTTCAGTCTCAACCATGTCGCGCTCTCGATCGCCGTCTTCACCCTGGCCGACATGATGGGCGCCTTCGGCCATGTGGTGACGGTCGTCCTGGGCAATGTCTTCGTGCTGGTGCTGGAGGGCGGCATCGTCATGATCCAGGTGATGCGCTTGCAGTATTACGAGGGCTTTTCACGCTATTTCTCGGGGGATGGCCATGCCTTCCGGCCGATCCGGTTCGGGCGCGGACCGGCCTGATTCGGGGCCTTCGCCCGCCCACCGAACACCTTAAACCGGACTTCAAACACTAGGGGATTCGTCCATGCTCTGGCTCGTCGCACTCATGTCATTCGCCATTCTCGGCCTGATCGTCGCCGGGTTCCTGCTCGACCAGCGCCCGCAGGCCGTGAGCGCCATTCGCTCCTGGTTCCGGCCGTTGCTCGGCTCACAACTGGCGGTCTTCATCGGCGCTCAGATCGCGCTGCTGGCGCTCGGCGTCAGCGATGCGCTGGCCGCGCCTGAGACCGAAGCGGCCGCCGGGGCGCTCAAGGACATGTCGGTCGGCATGGGTCTGGCCATGATCGGCGTCGGCATTCCGACCGGTCTCTCGACCATCGGCGCCGGCATCGCCGTGGGTCCGATCGGCGCGGCCTCGCTGGCGGCCATCACCGAGAAGCCCGAGAACCTCGGGCGCACGCTGATCTATCTGGGGCTGGCCGAGGGTATCGCCATCTATGGTCTGGTCATCTCGATCCTGCTGCTCAACAAGCTCTGAGCGGCGCCGACCATGACCGAGCACGCGCCGGACCTGGGGCACCCGACCCGCCTGCTGTTCCTCGGCGAGGAGACGCTCGCCGACGGCTTCCGGCTGATCGGTTTCGAGACCTATCCGAATCCGACCCCGGAGGAGGCCGATCGGCTGCTGCGCGATCTGCGCCGCGATCAGGCCAAGGCCCTGGTCATCGTCGACGACGCGCTCATGGCGCAACAGATCCCGAACCTGCATCGGGTGCGGCAGGAGGGCGGACGCATCGTGGTGATCGCCGTCCCCGCGCTCGGCGCGCAACCCCGTCTGACCAGCGAGGTCGCCCAGCGGCTGGCCTCGCTCTTTGGAACCGCGACCCTGGAGACCGCCCCGAGCGGCGAGCGAGAGTCATCGTGAATCAGGTCGAAGAACTCGAACGTGCCATCCTGGCGCGCGCCGAACGGCTCGCGGGCGAGTACCGCGAGCGGGCCGTGCGCAGCCGCGACAGTATCCTGCGCGAGGCCGCCGAGCGTCTGCGTCTGCGCGAGGCGCGCGAGGAAGGCATCGCCAAGGCCCTGGCCGAGCGGACGTTCCGCCAGCGGGTGCAGGCGAGCGAACTCAAGATGCAGACCCATCTCGACCGCACGCGCTGGAATCTGGTGCTCGGCGTCGAGCGGCGGCTGGCCGAGCGGATGCGGGCCTTCATCGAGGATCAGGTCGCCTATGACGCCTGGCTGCTGAGTCTGATCGTCGAGGCGGCCGGTGTCATCGAGTCGCCCGAGATCCAGGTCGCCGCCAATGCCCATGATCAGCGTCGGCTGTTCATGAACTGGGACACGGTCGTCGCCGCCCTGCCCCATGACAAGACGGCCACGCTCGCGCCCGCGCCCGAGGCGATCGATACCCTCGGCGGCGTGCTGGTGACGAGCGCCGATGGACGCATCCGCGTCGACCACACCTTCGAGGGCCGGCTCGAACGTCTGCGCCCACGCCTCCAGCAGACCATCCTGGAGCGTCTGCTGCCCGGCGGCTTCGATACCGGCAACCTCTTCAACGGATGAGTCAGAGCGAGACAGCGAAGATCACGACCATGAGCGAAACCAACAAGATCGGCGTCATCCGCGACATCAACGGTCCCATCGTCACCATCGAACTGCCGGGCGCGCGCAGTGGCGAGCAGGTCAAGATCGGCGAACTCGGGCTGTATGGTGAGATTCTCTCGCTCAACGGCGCACGGGCGGTGGTCCAGACCTATGAGTCGACCGATGGGGTGCGGCCTGGGGAGCCGGTGGTGGGGCTGGGTTGGCCGCTGTCGGTCGAGTTGGGGCCGGGGTTGATGGGCGGCATCTTCGACGGCGTGCAGCGTCCGCTGACCAAGCTGGCGCTCCAGTCGGGCGACTACATCCGGCGCGGTCTGAGCGTGCCGGCGCTCGACCGTACCAAGCTCTGGGCGTTCGAGCCGAATGCGGAGCTGGAGCCTGGGGCCAAGGTCGGGCCGGGGACGGTGCTCGGGCGGGTGCAGGAGACGCTGACCATCGAGCATCGGATTCTGGCGCCGCCCGGCGTCGAGGGCGAGCTGGAGGAGATCGCGCCGGCGGGTGAGTACGACATCGAGTCGAACATTGCGCGGGTGCGCGATCATCGGGGCCTGAGTCATCGGCTCAGTCTCTATCAGCGCTGGCCGGTGCGTAAGCCGCGTCCGTATCTGAAGCGGGATGATGGTGTGTCGCCGCTGATCACGGGGCAGCGGGTGATCGATACGTTTTTCCCTCAGCTCAAGGGGGGCAAGGGTGCGGTGCCTGGGCCGTTCGGGGCGGGCAAGACTGTGGTTCAACAGCAGGTGGCGCGCTGGTCGAATGCGGATATCGTGATCTATGTCGGCTGTGGCGAGCGCGGCAATGAGCTGGTCGATGTGCTGGAGACCTTCCCGGAGCTGGATGATCCCTACTCCGGGCGCAAGCTGATGGAGCGGACGCTGCTGGTGGCGAACACGTCGAACATGCCGGTGGTGGCGCGCGAGGCGTCGGTCTATGTCGGGATCACGATGGCGGAGTATTACCGCGATATGGGTTATGACGTGGTGATGCTGGCGGATTCGACCAGTCGCTGGGCCGAGGCGTTGCGTGAAGTGTCGGGGCGGCTGGGGCAGATGCCGGTGGAGGAAGGCTATCCGGCGTATCTGGCGTCGCGGTTGGCGGCGGTCTATGAGCGTGCGGGACGGGTGGAGACCTTTGGGGCGGGGTCGGGTTCTGTGACCTTGATTGGGGCGGTGTCGCCGCCGGGAGGGGACTTCTCGGAGCCGGTGACGAGTCATACCAAGGACATCATCGAGACGTTTTGGGCGTTGTCGAAGGAGTTGGCGGATGCGCGGCATTATCCGTCGATCGATTGGGTGACGAGCTTTTCGGGGCATGTGAAGACGGCGGCCGAGTGGTGGCACACCGAGATCGATCCGGATTGGGAGAAGCGGCGCGGGGCGGCGTTGGCGTTGCTGGCGCGGGATGCGGAGTTGTCGCGGATCGTGAATCTGGTGGGGCCTGAGGCGTTGTCGGATGCGCAGCGGTGGGAGTTGGAGGGGGCGTCGCTGATCAAGGAAGGGGTGTTGCAGCAGAGTGCGTTAGATGAGATCGATACCTTTTGCTCGCCGGCGAAGCAGTATGCGTTGCTGGATCTGGCGATTACGATCTATAAGCGGGGGGAGGCGTTGGTCAAGTTGGGTGTGCCGGTGACTGAATTGCAGCGTCTGCCGCTGCTGGCCAAGATGCGCCGGATCAAGTCGATGTATTCGAGTGAGCAATTGGAGCAGATTCAGGCGTTTCGACAGGAGGTCGATCAGGCGATGGAGGCGATACGGATTGAGTATGCGAAGCAGGGGGAGCCGCAATCTTCTCTAGGGCATGCTGCTTGATATGGCTTTGGTTCTAAGTTATTTAGAACTGAAATTAAAAAAATACAGTAGCATTAATGGTTTGAGGTGTTTGATGCCGGTGTATAATGTTTATTGGAAAGCCATTAAACCAAATGGATCTTCTCACACTGGAGGAAAAACCGTCATAGCACACAACCCTTGGATGGCAGAAAATCAAGTTAAAGCCGAAGTACAACAAAGATGGCCTGATGCCAATGTTTTTGTTACAGACATAAAAGAGCGCTAAACTAAATATACAGAAACTAAAAAATGGAGGATCTATATGCTTAATTAAATTAAAAATCAAATTTCCCCTATAAAAATCGACTAAAAAATTCGGAGATTAACACATGGCAGAATATCGAGTTCGATATGAAATGAGGCAAGGCAGCAAAAGTGCTTCTGGCGAAAAAACCGTAAAAGCTGAAAGTGACACCACAGCAATTGAGATAGTCAAGGGCAAAGCGCAGTCCGAAAAGCCAGGCTATGATTTTATTTTAAAAGCCTGCGAAAGAAAATAATCCATAGTTTTAAAGATCCTGCCCAGAGATTTCCCTGGGCAGGATAAAATCATAAGGAGACTATAATGTCTGAAGAAAAAAAATCAAAATACCTGAGCATGTCCAGTGAGCTAGATGAGTTTAGCTATGCTTTTGGCGCAAAAGAAAAACTAAAATCAGGCGCTAAAATCTTTGGCAAAGGGCTTCTCAATGTTGGCATATTTGCAGCAACAGAAGTTGTACCAGGCATGTTTAAGCAAATGCAAAAAAATGCTGAAGAAGTAAGAAAAAAGCGTGATTCAGAGAGCAGTTAAAAAAGCCGGCAGCAAGTATGTTTGGTGGAATAGGGGTCAAACCCCTGTTTTTTTCAACACTGCAATGAGCCTGCATCGCTTGCTGACAAAATCGACGTCGGTACTTGCTGAAGAAAATTCGAGAGCAAATCAATGCCGGTTTTGTCAGTTTTCTTTGGAATTATTGTGCGCATGTGGCACGACGATCATCCGCCGCCACACATTCATGTTGAGTATCAAGGGTTCGAGGCTTTAGTGCAAATCGATACAGGCCAGATTCTAAAAGGTAAGCTTCCGAAAAAGGTTGCATCGATCATCAGCGAATGGTGCGAAACTCATCGAAGTGAACTGCTGGAAAATTGGAATCGTGCCCAGCGATTCGAGACGCTTGAACGTATCCAGGGGGCTGATCGTGATTAAAATTCTTGAAGCAAACTATTTGGGAGACGGATGCCTGGAATTGATTTTTTCCGATGGCATGAGAGGAGTTTTTAACGTCTGGTCTTATTGCTCTAGTCGGAGCGGCCCCTTGCTCGAACCGCTCGCATCAGAAACCTATATCAAACGTTGCTTCATCGAAATGGGTGCTCTCGGATGGCCTAATGGATTGGAACTATCTCCGACACGCCTTTATGAGCTTTGCGAAATGAAAGAGGCGGCATAAGGAAACAAAACAGGGGTAAGACCTCTATTTTCTACAAACCGCATCAATCGCGAAAGATGTACTTTGCAAGCTCGCCGCATCCCACGATTCTAGTAAATATGACATGAGGAGGATGACATGGAATGGAGCCAGGTTTTGCAAGACCCTGTACTCAAAAATCTTCCATATAAAATCGAACTCAACGAGTACGGTCATATCGTCATGAGTCCGGCGTCGAATCTGCATGGTTATTTGCAATCGCGACTCGTCATGGAACTAGCAAAAAAGATCGACGACGGCGACATCCTGGTCGAGACGAGCATCCAGACATCCAAAAACGTCAAAGTAGCGGACGTGTGCTGGGCGTCATCTCAGTTCATCGAAAAATTTGGATTCGAGACGCCTTACCCGAAAGCCCCTGAACTGTGCATCGAGGTTAGATCCCCCAGCAACACCGACAGAGAGATGAACGAGAAAATCGAACTCTATCTTGCCAAGGGCGCTCTGGAAGTGTGGATTTGCGATAGCGAAGGGTTGGTGAGGTTTTTCTGTCATGAAGGCGAAATCGCGGAATCTAGACTTGTCCCTGGATTTCCAACACATGTTCGCGTTTGATCAGACAGAAATCACATGAATCAATTGCAATAAACTGAGCAAGCGGCGTGATTCAAGATTGTTCTCGCATCCGAGAAAGCGCAATGTCGTAAATTTCATTGCGGTCACGTTTGCCGACCGCGACAACTGTCACAGTGACAACCTTATCCTCGACGGAGTAAACCAACCGATAACCGAGTCGGCGGAGTTTGATCTTGTAGATGTTCTTGGCACCCGACAGAGCCGCCGCAGGAACATGAGGATTTTCAAGTCGTTCTTTGAGTTTTTTCTTGAATTGCTCTTTTACGGTGTGGCCTAACTTTTGCCATTCCTTGAGCGCGGACTTTTTGAATTCCAGTTCATAGGTCATCGAGTGTCACCTTGACAGCCGGCTCATCCAGACGCTCTTTGACGATTTTCAACAGTTCGACATCATCTATCAGTTCCATCATGGCCTCGTAAGCGGCGGCGGGCACACAGTAAAAAGCGGGTTCATTACGGTTCAGGACGGCGATCGGCATACCCTGCCCACTGGAAACCACCTTCATTGGATTGGCCTTGAGTTCGGATATACTGGCCGCGACTTCTGTAAGCACTTGATATGTCATGATATTTATCCGGATAACAGCCAATGAAACCAGATTGTAGGTCTTTCAAATGGTCTCGTAAAGGTGATGACCGCCGTATCCCGTGCGATGCCTTATCGATACCCGGCATTCGGCATGGCCAATTGCCCAAGCGTCTAGAGGTCGAGATCCAAAGCCCATGAGCATCAAGGAATACCGCACCGCCGTCGAGGCCCGAGGCGGCCTGCTGGTGGTCAGACACACCCCCAACGTCGCCTTCGGCGACCGGGTCCGCATCGAGGACCACGCCGGCCACGTCCGCAACGGACAGGTCATCCGCGCCGCCGATGACGAGGTGCTGATCCTGGTCTTCGAGGGCACCGAGGATCTGGACCTGGAGAACACCTGGGTCCGCTTCCTCGACGAGCCGATCGAGATCGCCCTCTCGCCCGAGATCCTCGGCCGCGAACTCAACGGCCTGGGCGAACCGCGCGACGGACGCCCTCCGATCCTCTCGGCCATCCGCCGCCCGGTCGGCGGCTCGGCCATCAACCCGGCCGCGCGCACCTATCCGCGCGAGTTCATCCAGACCGGCATCTCCACCATCGACGGACTCAACTCACTGGTGCGCGGCCAGAAACTGCCGATCTTCTCCGGCTCGGGTCTGCCGCACAACCGGCTCGCGGCCCAGATCGTGCGTCAGGCCAAGCTGGTCGACGAATCTTCCAGCTTCTCGATCGTCTTCGCCGCCATGGGCGTCTCCTACGCCGACGCCAAGTTCTTCCGCGACGAGTTCGCCAACTCGGGCGTGCTGCGCAACGTGGTGATGTTCGTCAATCTGGCCGACGACCCGCCGGTCGAGCGCCTGACCCTGCCGCGCACCGCACTGACCGCCGCCGAATATCTGGCCTACGACCTCGACCGTCATGTGCTGGTGGTGCTCACCGATATGACCAACTATGCCGAGGCCCTGCGCGAGGTGGCCACGGCCAAGGGCGACGTGCCGGCGCGCAAGGGCTATCCGGGCTATCTCTATTCGGATCTGGCCGAACTCTACGAGCGCTGCGGACGTATCCACGAGCGCCACGGCTCGATCACCATGATGCCGGTGGTGTCCATGCCTTCGGACGACATCACCCACCCGATCCCGGACCTGACCGGCTATATCACCGAGGGCCAGATCGTGCTCTCGCGCGAGCTGCACAACCAGGGCATCTATCCGCCGGTGAATATTTCACCGAGTCTGTCTCGATTGATGAAGGACGGCATCGGCAAGGACGACACTCGCGAAGACCATCCGCGTGTGGCCGCCCAGCTCTATGCGCTCTATGCGCGCGCCCAAGAGACGCGCAACCTGGCCTCGATCATCGGTGCCGATGAACTCTCCGAGCGCGACCGGCTCTATCTGACCTTCGCCGACGCCTTCGACCAGCGCTTCGTCGGCCAAGGCGAGAACGAGGACCGCTCGATCGAGGCCACGCTCAATCTGGCCTGGGAGCTGATGAGCGCCTTCCCGCGCGACATGCTCACGCGCCTCAAGGAGACCGATCTGGCCAAGTACTACCGGGAGAGTGAGGCATGATCACGCCCGCTCAGGAAACGTCACTGCCGGAGACGACGGCCCCCGCGCTCGCGATCCAGGCTGGCCTGCTCGATAGCGTCGAGACTCCGCCGGCGCCGATCCCCGAACTCCGGATCACCTGCGACGACTGCGCGGCGGCCTGCTGCAAGCTCGAAGTCGTGTGTCTGACCGAGACCGGGGTGCCGCGCCACTTCACCACGCGCGATGCCTGGGGCGCGATCACCATGGACCGTCTGGACGATGGCTGGTGCGCGGCGCTCGACCGCGACACCCTGCTCTGCCGCATCTACGACCGCCGCCCGCTGCTGTGCCGCGAGTTCGAGATGGGCGGCCCCGACTGTCTCGCCGAGCGGGAGGCCGCATGGCACAACAGTTGATCAAGGTTCCGCCGACCAAGAACACCCTGCTCAAGCTCAAGAAGCAGGTCCGGTTCCTGGAGGACGGTCACGACCTGCTGGAGCGCAAGCGCGAGCTGCTCACGCGCCTGGTCTATGAACGCATCGGTGAATATCGCCGGCTGCGCGCCGAGTCCGAACGGGCACTGGCCGAGGCGTACCAGTGTCTGGCCATCACCCATCTGCGCATGGGCAGCCGCGCCATCCGTCAGGCCTCGCTCGGGGTGGAGCCGGCCCTACAGGTCGACATCCTGCCGCGACGGGCGCTCGGGGTGGAGTATCCGGCGGTGACGAGCGAGCGTCTGCCGCTCAAGCCGGTCGGACTGCTGGGGACGGACGTGAGCTTCGACACCACGCGCGAGCATCTGGCCGAGGCCGCCGTGCAGCTTGCGCGGCTCTCGGAGGTCGAGATCGCGCTCCATCGTCTGCTCGAAGAACAGCGCAAGGCCCAGAAGCGGGTCAATGCGCTCAAGTACAACATCATCCCGCGCTATCACCGCACCATCCGCTTCATCCAGTCCTCGCTGGAAGAGGAAGAGCGCAACACCCTGTTCCAGGTCAAGCTGCTGCGCGCTCAGGCGCGCTAGCGCCCCAGGATACGGGCATTGATGTCGTACAGCACCAGACTGCGGAACTTCTTGGCGCGTAGCCGATCGGCCTCGGTCCAGGGTTCGGACTGACGCGCCGTGGTCTCCACCCAGCGCGCGAAAGACGAACGCGGCGAGAGCACCTGACGCTGCTCGTCGAAGAGCGCACTCTTGCGCGGGTCGCCGGCCCAGTAGACGGTGTGCGGCTGCTCGGGACGCCACCACAGGAACCAGCGATCGCCGGTCTCGCGATAGCCGTCGACACGCACCGCCAGCAAGCCGCTCGCCTGCTCGGCATAGTGCGTCGCTTCCGGGAAGAGTGACGCGAGCCGATCGGTGGCGAAGATCGGGTCGGGTGTCGTCTCACGCAGCCAGTCGATCAGGGCACGGATCTCGGACGCCTCCGGGGTCTGGCCGAAGGTCACGATGGTGTGGTCGTCGATCAGTGCCGCCCCCGTGGCGCGGGCCAACGACAGCAACGCCTTGCCGAGCGTCTTGTCGACCAGATTGGCCTGTCCATCCTTCAGTTCCATGACCAGATCGCGCTCGTCCTCCGAGAGCCGCAGCGCCGAGAGCAGGGCCAGGATCTCCTGATCGCTCTCGTTGAGATCCATCAGCCGCCGCGTGCTCTGATAGCCCGAGATGGCCAGCGTGAACACCTGGGTCATCTCGGCACAGCGCAGACGCACCGGCAGCGGCAGATGACGCGGCTCGGAATGATGGCAGGCGATCAGCCCCCAGAGCTCCCCGCCAATCAGGATGGAGAACGACATCGAGGCCGTGACGCCCATGTTCTTGAGATATTCCAGGTGCACGGGCGAGACCGCGCGCAGATCCGAGAGCGAGAGATCGACGATCTCGCCGGGTTCGAGGCTCAGGATCGGAACGTCGCCGACCTGGATATCCGGGATTTGGCGATGCGAGTTGAGCCGATACAGGTTGCGCGCAATCTGCGGAATGTCCGAGGCCGGATAACGCAGGCCCAGATAGGGCGGAAGTCCCTCCTCCAGACTCTCGGAGATGACCTCGCCGCAGCCATCGTCGCGAAAGCTGTAGATCATCACCCGCTCGAAGCCGGTCGCCGTGCGCATCTCATCGGCCAGGTATTGACAGTGGCTCGCCCAGTCGCGCTCGGAATAGGGCATCCGATAGAGCCGATGCGGCACGGGCCGATAGGCTTCGCCATGCTGAGCGGCGGGCAAGGCCACTTCCAGCTCCAGCAACCAGTTGTGCTCGTTGCAAGAGAGCAGACCATCGAGCACGCCCTGCGGACCCGACAACAGATCCGGATAGAAACGCTTGCCGGCGCTGGCCCGCATCCAGGCATCGGGCGCACCGGCGATATCGGCCAGTTCGGTTTTTGGCGGAAAGTCCGGCAGGAGGTCAGTCAGTGCGCGGCCAAGGATCGAGTCGGGGCTCCAGTGGGTCCATGACTCCAGGTTGGCGCTGGTGAAACGAACGCACGGATCGCCCGTGCGCCCGCCTAGCAGACAACCCCAAGGTTGGATAGACTGCACACGATGAAGCTGCTCACACTCGCATTCGGCCAGAAAGCCCGGCGCTAGGGGTTCGCTCATAGTCTGTGCTCGGGGTGTTTGACTTCGATTGACGTGATCTTAAACCATAATGGACACATCCATGTCGTCTCCCGAACCCTGTTCCAGACCACGCATCGAAATCGATCTGGCCAGCGTCCTGCGCCGGGCCACGGCCGGCGTCCATGCCGAGATCGAGCAGCTTCCCCTGATGTTGCGTCTAACCTCGGAGACGGCGACACTCGACGACTATCGGCGCTATCTGCGCGCCATCGTGACCATCCATGCCCCGCTGGAACAGGCGCTCTACGCACGGCTCGACGACACGACCCGCGATCGGCTCGGCATCGTCCCCAAATTGCCGGCCCTGCTGGCCGATATGGAGGAGCAGAGTCTGGCGTTCAACCCGGCTACCCTGGCGTTCGCGCCGGGTCCGGTGCTTCTCGACGATCTCAGTGCTACGGTCGGCGGACTCTATGTGCTGGAGGGCGCCACACTCGGCGGCCGGACCATCGCCCGTCATCTGCGGCGTCTCATCGGTGAACCCCTGGGGGCGGCGCGCTTCCTCGACTTCCACAGTCGCCATACTTCGGTCGCCTGGAAGGGCTTCACGACTGGACTCAATGCGCTCGCCGCACAACAGGTACTGGTTCCGGATCGGGTGATCGCGGGCGCTCTGGCCGTGTTCGAGCATGTCTACAAACGTCTCGAACTGGCCGGTGGTTGAGTCAGAGCGCTCGAAGGCACGATCCGGCCAGATGTTTGCGCAGTCCGTCCAAGCCGAATACGAGCGGAAGACCCAGCCAGGCCAGTCCATAGATCCAGGGTTCGACCGGGCCGGTGTTCAGCACGGCGCGGACCGGCTCGGCATAGAGCACGGCCCAGGACAACAGGATCTCGACCGCGATGCCAAGCAGGATCAGGCGATTGGCGAACAGTCCCCGGTCGAGTCCGCTGCCATGTTCGGAACGGCGCGCGATGACGTTGCCGACCTGCATCAGCATGATCGCGGCCAGGGTGATGCCGGTCGCCGACTGATAGAGCGGCGCGGTCTCGGCCAGCTCCTGGCCCCAGGTCCAGCCGCCCAGATCGAGCACCAGGAAGAAGAGCGCCAGCGAGAAGGCGGCCTGGATCAGCCCCAGGAACAGATAGGCGGTGCGCATCAGCGGCCATGACAGCAGTCGCTCGTCACGGCGGCGCGGTGGCTGGTGCATGAGGTCGCGCTCAGGCGGCTCCCGGCCCAGGCCGATGGCCGGCAGCAGATCGGTTCCGAGGTCGATCGAGAGGATCTGGATCACGGTCAGTGCCAATGGCACCGGCAGCAGGATATAGAGCAGGAAGGGAGCGATCTCGGGGACGTTGCTGGCGAGCACATAGGTGGTGAAGCGGCGCATGTTGGCGAACACCGCCCGCCCCTCCTCGACCCCGGCCGTGATCGAGGCGAAGTTGTCGTCGAGCAGTACGATGTCGGCGGCCTCGCGCGCGACATCCGTCCCGCTCGCGCCCATGGCGATGCCGACATCGGCGGCCTTGAGCGCCGGGCTGTCGTTGACCCCATCGCCGGTCATGGCCACCACCAGACCCAGACGCTTGAGCGCGAGCACGATCTTCATCTTCTGCTCGGGCGTGGTGCGGGCGAACACGGCCACGCCCTCGCGCAGACGCTCGACGAGCTGGTGTTCGCGCAGACGTTCCAGTTCCTCGCCATGCAGAATGCGCCGCTCGGCGGACTCATCCGGGCGCAGGATGCCGCAGGCGCGTGCCACGGCTTCGGCGGTGTCGGGATGGTCGCCGGTGATGAGCACGACCTGGATGCCGGCGCCCTGGCATCGGCTCACGGCCGGCGGCGCCTCGGGCCGAATCGGATCGTCGAGCGCGATCAGACCGCGCAGCACCAGACCGCGTTCGAGCGATTCCTCCGGGGCCTTGGGATCGGGCAGACGTTCGAGCCGGCGCGCGGCCACCGCGATGACGCGCCGACCCTGGGACGAGAGTCGATGCACGGCGGCGTCACAGACGGCCAGCGTCCGCTCGTCGGCGATGTAGGTTTGACCCGCGCCGGCCTGGATCTGGCCGATCAGCGGACGCAGCGACTCCCAGGCGCCCTTGATCGCGAACAGGATTTCATCGCCCTCGGCGAAGACCCCGGCCTCGCGCCGCCGTGCCAGATCGAAGGGGAAGTGCCTGAGCGTCTCGGCCAGTAGACGATCCGGCGGACCGACCTGCTCAGCGTGGTACTCGGCGAGCGCCACGTCCAGCGGATCGCCCGACCAGCGCGATCTTCCCGCTCCCGCCCCCGTCGCCGGACGGAGTTCGGAGGCGATCAGCGCCGCTTCGAGCAGACCGCGTCGTCCATCCGGGGCGTCCATCGATTCCCCGCTCACCGGATCGACCAGATCCGAGATCGCCAGCCGGTTGAGCGTCAAAGTCCCGGTCTTGTCGGTACAGATCACATGGACCGCACCCAGCGACTCGACGGCTTCCAGGTTCTTGACCAGCACCTGTTTGTGCGCCAGACGCAGACCGGCCATCGACAGCGCCAGGGTGAAGGTCGGCAGCAGTCCCTCGGGCACGTTGGCGACGATGATGCCGAGCATGAAGACGATGTTGATCCACAGCGAGCGCCCGCTCGCCACGCCATAGGCGAAGAAGATCAGGCCCATGACGACCGCGATCAGGGTCAGCACCCGCACCATGCGCCCGGTCTCGCGTTGCAGCGGCGAGGGCGCGCGGCGCACATCGCGCGAGAGGGCGGCGATCTTGCCCAGCTCGGTGCGATGTCCGGTGGCGAAGACCACGGCCGTGCCCCGCCCGCGCAGCACCCCGCAGCCGGCGAACAGGATGTTCGGACTCTCGATCAGACGCCCTTTGGCCGCGGTGGTCCGCAGTGCCTGCGAGCGCGACTCGCCGGTCAGCGGGGCATTGTTGACCAGCAGATCCTCGCTCTCGACCAGACGCGCGTCGGCGGCGATGCGATCGCCCTCCCCGACCAGCAGCACGTCGCCCGGCACCAGTTCCTCGGCCAAGACCTGACATTCGACACCGTCGCGCCGCACCCGCACCTGTTGCGGCAGGAAACGCTTCAGCGCCTCCATCGCCTGCTCAGCACGCATCTCCTGAGCGAAGGCGAAGAGGACATTGAGCACCGAGACCCCGAGCAGCGCCAAGCCGAGCAGACCCATGCCCTCGCCCGGCTGGATGGCGTCGGCGACGAAACAGACGCCCGCCGCCAGATCCAGCAGCAGGCTGAAGAAGTTGAAGGCGTGCTTGGCCAGCAGTCGCGCCCAGCGCCAGCGCGAGGGCGGACGCAGCCGGTTGGGACCGATCTCGCGCCGGCGTGACTCGACCTCGGCGGGCCTGAGTCCATCCAAACGCCCGCGCAGCAGGGTGAAGACGGCCGATGCCGGGACTTCATGGATCTGGAGCGGTGTGGTCATCCGCCGATCCCCCGATAGACGGCGACGTCACAGGTCGACTCGCGCAACACCTGCTCGACCGGATCGCCATGCCGGAGACGCTCGGCGCGTCCGCGCTCGGAGACGCCCATGTAGATCAGACGCGATTTGGTGCGATTGGCCGCGATCAGGATCTCGTGATCGACGCGATCCGAGACCAGCACCTGCGCATCCATGACGCGGGCGCCCAGCCCGAGCCGCTCGGCGATCTCGCGCTCGACCCGCGCGCAATAGGCCAGACCCGGCACGCGCAAGCGTTCGCCGTGCTCGTGCGAGAGCCGATGCAGACGCCCGCGCCCGACGCGCGCGATCAGCACCAGATGCAGATGGGTGAGTTGCGGACCGAACAGTCGCAGAAACGGCAGGGCGGAACGAAAGCCTTCGGGTTGCTCGTCGATCGGCGCTAGCAGCCGGCGCGGCGAGCCGAGAAGACCCGGCTGTACGACGCGCACGGCGAGGACGTTGCAATAGAGTTCACGCAGCAGCCGCTCGGCGAGCGTGCCGCGCAGACCGCCCCGACGCTGGTCGAGCGGCGGGGTGCCGCAGATCAGGAAGTGCTCGGGGCCTTCGCTCAATGCCGGGCGCAGTGTCTCGAAACGCCCACTGGATTTGGGTTCCAGCAGGCGTGTTTCGAGCCGCACGCCCTGAGACTCACATTCCAGCCGCAGACGATCGAGCTTCTCGGCCAGTCGCGCGCGCTCGACCCCGCCGTCCCGGACATGAACGAGCCTCAGTGTCCGGTCGGGATGGGCGCCCGCCAGTTGCACGGCATAGTGACTGACCCAGTCGCCGTTGATCGAGCCGTCGTAAGCGAAGCTGAACATCTTGAACCGCGTCCATGATGCGCCTTGGCCACGGTTCAAAGCCTAGTCGATCTCAGGCCTCCTCGGGGGCCGATTCCAGACGCGGACGCACGAAATAGTCGCGCGTCAGCCGGAAGACGATCGGACTGAGCAGCAACAGCGCGACCAGATTCGGCAGGGCCATGAGCGCGTTGAGCGTGTCGGCCACCAGCCAGATGAAGTCCAGTTGCGCGATGGCCCCGATCGGCAGCGCCAGCACCCAGAGCACCCGGAACGGCAGAATGGCCCGGTCGCCGAGCAGATACTGGGCGCAGCGCTCGCTGTAGACGCTCCAGCCGAGCGTGGTCGTGTAGGCAAAGAGCATCAGCCCGATGGCGACGACGTAGGAACCGACACCGGGGAGTGCCGTCTCGAACGCCTGCGTGGAGAGCGCCGCTCCGGTTGCACCCGAGTCCCAGACGCCCGTGGTCACGATCACCAGGCCCGTGATGGTGCAGATGACCAGGGTGTCGATGAAGGTGCCGGTCATGGCCACCGCGCCCTGGGCGACCGGGTCGTTCGATTGCGCGGCCGCATGCGCGATCGGGGCGCTGCCGAGACCCGCTTCGTTGGAGAACACGCCACGGGCCACGCCATATTGGATCGCCGCCGCGACCGTGGCGCCCGCGAAGCCGCCGGTCGCCGCCGTCGGATTGAACGCCTGTGTGAATACCAGCTCCAGCGCCGGCATGATCTGATCGCTGTTGAGCGCCAGCACCACCAGACCACCGATGACATAGATGACGGCCATCAGTGGCACCAGCGCCGCCGAGACATCGCCGATGCGCTTGATGCCGCCGAGCAGCACCAGACCGGCGAACACCGCCATCACCACACCCGTGACCCAGAAGGGCACGCCGAAGGCGTCCTGGGTCGCGTGAGCCACCGAGTTGGCCTGGACCGTGTTGCCGATTCCAAAGCCCGCCAGCACACCGAAGACGGCGAAGGCCGTGGCCATCCACAGCCATTTCTTGCCCAACCCCAGCTTGATGTAGTACATGGGGCCGCCGAGATGGCTGCCCTTGCCGTCGACCTCGCGATAGTGCAGCGCCAGCACCGCCTCGGCGTACTTGGTCGCCATGCCGACCAGGGCGGTGCACCACATCCAGAACAGCGCGCCCGGTCCGCCAAGGAAGATAGCCGTGGCCACGCCCGCGATGTTACCCGTGCCGACGGTCGCCGAGAGCACCGTCATGAGCGCGTGATAAGGCGGAATGTCGCCATTGCCCTGGCTGACGCGCCCGCGCCAGAGCATACGAAAACCGAAGCCGAGCTTGATGAGCGGCATCAAGCGCAGTCCCAGCATCAGAAAGAAACCCACACCCAGGATCAGGACCAACATCGGCGGCCCCCAGACCCAGCCGTTCAAGACGTTGATCCACGCGGTTATCTGTTCCACTGCCGTCGTGCCCCCGTAAAATGCGTCGAGTTGAAGGAAGACCGTCGAAAACCGAGCCGTTCGCATCCGATCCACGCCGGACGCGACCCGCGCGACACTATATCAAGCCCAAGCGGGCGACAAGGGAGGCGCTTGGCGCGCTTTCGAGGCGCACGGCTTTACCGCGAACGCCTCCAGGCCGTATGCTCGCGCGATCTTTTTCAAGCCACGGGCCTTCATGAAACTCTTCATCGACTTCCTTCCGATCCTGCTCTTCTTCATCGCCTACAAGTTCGCCGGTATCTACTGGGCGACGGCCGTGGCCATCGGTGCGACGGCGATCCAGGTCGCCTGGCTCTGGGCGCGTCATCGTCGGGTCGAGAAGATGCCGCTGGCCACGCTCGGGCTGCTGGTCGTCTTCGGCGGCCTGACCATCGCGCTCCACGATCCCATCTTCGTGATGTGGAAGCCGACCCTGGTCAACTGGCTGTTCGCCGCCGTCTTCATCGGCAGTCACTGGATCGGCGAACGCACCCTGATCGAGCGCATGATGGGGCAGGCCATCGAACTGCCCAAGCCGATCTGGACGCGGCTCAATGCGTTCTGGAGCGGATTCTTCGTCTTTCTCGGGCTGGCCAATCTGTTCGTGGTCTATGTCGGCAGCGGCTTCTACGAGGCGCATCAGGCGCTGCTGGCGGCGACCGGCGAGACCGGCGTGGATCTTTCGGCCTGTGCGACGCTCTATACCGGGTCGGTACTGGATCTCTGCACCCAGGCCCAGGCGCGCGAGTCGACTTGGGTCGACTTCAAGCTCTTCGGTATGATGGGGCTGACGATCGCGTTCGTGATCGCGCAGTCGCTCTATCTATCGCGCCATATCAAAGAAGACCCCGAAACCCAAGCCCTGGAGACGGATTGACGTGCTCTATGCCATCATCGCTGTCGATCATCCCAACAGCCTGTCGGCGCGCCAGCAGGCACGACCGGCGCATCTGGCCCGACTCGAAGCCCTGCGCGACGAGGGCCGGCTGATCCTCGCCGGTCCGCATCCGGCCATCGACAGCCCGGACCCCGGCGAGGCCGGGTTCAACGGCTCGCTGATCGTCGCCGAGTTCCCCGATCTGGCGGCGGCCGAAGCCTGGGCGGCGGACGACCCCTATCGCGCGGCGGGCGTCTACAGCACCGTCAGCGTCAAGCCGTTCAAGCAGGTCTTTCCCTGAGTCTTCGCGTCCAGGTTCGCGCGCAAGCCGAATCTGGCTGGATCAGCCGTTTTTCACCACTCCATTCTGTTCAATCGATGGAATCTTTACTCATGAAGAAAACACCCCTTGCGCTCTTGCTGTGCACCCTGCTCGCCACCGGCGGCGCCATTGCCGAGGACAAGAAGGACACCGACTCGCCCGAGACCCTGATCGCCACCGTCAACGGCACCCCCTATCGGCTCGATGTGTTCCGCGTCTTCTTCATGGAGCGCCTCCAGGGACGCCCGACCAACAATGACCCGGCGGTGCAGCAGCAGCTCTTCGACGAGTTCATGAACCTGATCGTCGCCTCGCAGGAAGGCGACCGCCGCAAACTCGAAGGCGAGCGCAACGTGGTCGCGGCGCTGGAACTCGAGCGCATGAAGGTGATGTCGAACGCCGCGCTCTCGGCGATGGCTGACGAGATCGAGCCGAGCGAGAAGGAACTGAAGGAAGCCTATGACCGGATCAAGGAGCAGGCCAGCCGCACCGAATACAAGGCCCGTCACATCCTGCTCAAGAGCGAGGACGAGGCCAAGAAGCTGATCAAGCAGCTGGACAAGGGTTCCAAGTTCGAGGATCTGGCCAAGAAGCACTCCGAGGGTCCGACCGGCAAGGATGGCGGCGATCTGGGCTGGTTCGACCCGTCGCAGATGGTGGCGCCCTTCGCCGAGGCCGTGACCAAGCTGGAGCCGGGTTCCTACACCAAGGAGCCGGTCCAGACCCAGTTCGGCTGGCACATCATCGAGCTTCAGGAGACCCGCAAGGCCGAGCCGCCGTCCTTCGAGGACGCCAAGCCGCAGCTGACCGCGCTCGTCAAGCGCCAGAAGCTCGGCGAGAAGCTCGCCGACATGCGTAACAACGCTATGGTGGATCTCAACGAGGACGTCGTGCGTCTGAAGGCCGAAGGCGAGGACGCCAAGAAGGACTGAGGTCGACGATCGACAGCCTGGATGGGTTCGGCGGACGAACTCATCCAGGCCGGACGGCAATCCGGAAAGCGAAAACCGTCAGGCTTCCGGCTTGTCCCGCGCGGCGAGGATGTTCTCGACCAATGGATAGACAGTCGTTTGCCCAAGGCTTCTTGGCCAATCCCTGCACGGCGGATGATTGCGCTTCTTGGCCCGACGAATCGCCTCGTCGATCTGTGCCGAACTGATCTTCCGAATATCGATGCGGATCGGGCGGATACATGCGAGGGCGGACAGGTTCAATTGGGCCGACGCTTGAGCGTATCGAACGCCACGAGCTGCACGTCCTGCCGCTCGTCGCTGTAGTAGGGCCGCTCGCCGCCGCGCCCCTGCTCCACGGCCAGCTCCTGCTCGCGCTCGGCGATCAGACCCAGACACTGGCGCACCTGCTGGATGGTCGCGTCCGAAAGCGGATGACGCATCCCCGGCGGCGGCGTGACATCCTTGACGATCGCCGTCAGCGTCTTGCGCATG
Source organism: Allochromatium humboldtianum (assembly GCF_013385175.1). Classification (GTDB taxonomy): domain Bacteria; phylum Pseudomonadota; class Gammaproteobacteria; order Chromatiales; family Chromatiaceae; genus Thermochromatium; species Thermochromatium humboldtianum. The sequence goes on from NZ_JABZEO010000014.1 coordinate 49,003, forward strand.
GCGATCATGATGTGTTGTTCCTTCGAGAGATCAGTCATCGAGTGTCCCCGGTTGTGGTGTGTCTGAACGGCCGTCCTCCCCAAGTGGCGTCTGGAACCGCGCGATCAAGGATTCAAGTCCGGCCTCGTCGATCACGGCCACGCCCAGAGCCTCGGCCTTGGTGAGCTTCGAGCCGGCCTCCGCGCCCGCCAGCAGATAATCGGTCTTCTTGGAAACACTACCCGTCACCTTCGCACCGAGCTCCTGCAGCCGTGCCGCAAATTCCTCACGCGGACGACTCAGCGTGCCGGTGATGACGACGGTCTTGCCGGTTAGGGGCGCCGCGCTCGGCTCGACAGACGTCGAATCGGATCGCTCGACCTCGGGCCAGTGAATCCCCGCCGCCAGCAGATGCGCGATCGCCTCACGATTGTGCGCCTGGGCCATGAAGCCGACGATGTGCGCCGCCACCACCGGCCCGATCCCCTTGATTGCGACCAGATCCTTGACGCTCGCCGCCATCAGCGCCTCGATCCCGCCCAAATGTTCCGCCAGCAACTGCGCCGTCGTCTCGCCGACCTCGCGAATCCCAAGCGCGAAGACGAAGCGGGCCAGGGTCGTGCGTTTGCTGTGCTCCAGCGCCGCGATCAGATTGGCCGCCGACTTCTCGCCCATGCGCTCCAACAGGGCCAACCGATCGGCGGTCAGACCATAGAGATCAGCCGGCTCGCGCACCCACTCCAGATCGACGAGTTGCTCGATGAGCTTCTCGCCCAGTCCCTCGATGTCCAGCGCCCGGCGCGCGGCGAAATGCCGGATCGCCTCCTTGCGCTGGGCCGGACACCAGAGCCCGCCGCTACAGCGCGCGACCGCCTCGCCCTCCGGCCGGATCACGTCCGAACCGCAGACCGGACACTGGGTCGGCAACTCGACCAGCCGCGCCCCGTCCGGACGCCGCTCGACGAGCACCCGCACGATCTCGGGAATCACATCACCCGCACGGCGGATGTAAACGCTGTCGCCGATACGCACGTCCTTGCGCCGCACCTCGTCGAGATTGTGCAGCGTGGCCTTGGAGACGGTCACGCCGCCGACCTGCACCGGACGCAACCGCGCCACCGGCGTCACGGCTCCCGTGCGCCCGACCTGGAACTCGACCGCCTCGACCTCGGTCAGCGCCTCCTGGGCCGGAAACTTGCGCGCAATGGCCCAGCGCGGATGATGCGCCGTGGCCCCGAGCGCGATCTGCGCCGGCAGCCGGTCGAGCTTGAAGACCACGCCGTCGATGTCGTAGTCGAGCGTCGCGCGCCGACGTCCCAGCGCCTCGAAATAGTCGCGACAGCCGTCGAGTCCCGCCACCCGCCGCAGCTCGGGCGAGATCGGCAGCCCCCAGCCCGCCAGACGCTGGAGCATCTCGAACTGGCTCTCGCCCGTCTGGCCCGCGAGCTCGCCCCAGCCGTAGGCGCAGAAACGCAACGGACGCCGGGCGGTGACGCGCGGGTCGAGCTGACGCAGACTGCCGGCGGCGGCATTGCGCGGATTGGCGAATGGACGCTCGCCGCGCTCCTCCAGACGCGCGTTGAGCCGGTCGAATCCGGCGCGCGGCATATAGACCTCGCCACGCACCTCCAGCACCTCGGGCCAGCCGTCCCCCAGGAGCCGCAACGGCACGTTCGGTATGGTGCGCGCGTTGTGGGTCACGTCCTCGCCGCGCGTGCCGTCGCCACGGGTCGCGGCCAGCACCAGCACGCCGGACTCATAGCGCAGATTGATCGCCAGCCCGTCGAACTTGGGCTCGGCGGTATAGAGCATGGGATCGAGTTCAGGCAGGGCGACTGTGAGACGACGATGGAACTCGACCAGCCGCTCATCGTTCATCGCATTGTCGAGCGAGATCATGGGGACAGCGTGCCGAACCTCGCCCAGCTCCGGACGCGGCTCGGCGCCGACGCGCTGGGTGGGTGAGTCAGGCGTGATCAGCTCGGGGTGTTCGGCTTCCAGCCGCTGGAGTTCGGCGAAGAGGCGATCGTACTCGGCGTCCGGGATCTCCGGATCGTCGAGTAAGTAATAGCGATGATTGTGATGGCGGATCTCGGCGCGCAGCGCCTCGATGCGCCGGGCGATATCCGAGGACGTCACCGGCGCGGGGTCCGTTTCCAGCGCAGTTCGTTCTCGAGCACGGCCTGACGCATCTCCTCCTCTTTCTTGACCGTCAGCGGCCGGCGCGTTCCGTCGAGTACGTCCCCATTGAGCGACATGGCCAACTTACGCGCCGTGGCCACCATCTCGTCGAGGATGGTCATGTCCTCGGGATCACCCTCCAACTGAGCGAAGAGCACCAGCCCCGGAGTCGAGAACTCATCCATGTCGTCGAAGGGAAAGCGTCCCGGCTTGACCATGTTGGCCATGCTGAAATAGACCCGGATCTCGTCCTCGAACTCGTCGAGACAGTGGAAGATGTCCATCTCGCCCGGATAGAGTCCGCAACCGGCGGCCACATCCAGGATCTCCGGCCCCTTGAACGGATAACGGCGCGCGCTGACGCTCAACTGGATCAGCAGCGGATTCGGCACCGAGACCTCACGGCGTTTCGGTGACTTAGGCGCCGGTGGAGGAGGATCTTGTTTTTTTGGAGTCTTGGGCGTCTTGAGCGGCTTGGATTCCTCGGAATCCACAGAGTCCTCGGGTATCGGCTCGCGCACACGCTCTTCCTGTAACTGGACCTCCGGCTCCAGACTGGTTCGCGAATGCGGCCAGGACTTGGCGGGCCGTGACGGCTTGGTCACTGGGGCATCTTCCTCGGGCAGCCCTTCGTCGTCATGAAGATCGAGTGCCGGCTCGCGCCGGTGCGTGCGCACGCCATAGGGCTCGTCCGCGCCCGCTTCCTCGACCAGATAATCGTCCTCGTAGTCGTCGTGATAGCCGTCCCGACGCTCGCGATGACGCTCCCACAGATAGAGGGCCACGATCAGGATGGCTCCGACGACGATCAGAATCAGGCGGATGGTGCTGGCGTCCATTCGAATGCTTAATGTTTGATGGAATTTTTACGATGTCATGTGAGGTCGCAAGTATACCCAAGGACCGCCGGTTTTTCGTTCAGATCCTCGATTCAACCAATGCGTGTATGGAAATCAACCAAGTGCCGCCAGCATCTTAACCCAAGCCTCACCGCCTTGCCCGCCACCGTGCTGTGGAAAAACAGGTGATCCGGCGGGCACGGCGCGGCTGAGGCAATCTCGCCCTTTTGTCGTGAATGACACAGGAGCTGGACGGGGGCAAAAGCCATAAGCCTCTGAATCGATGCAATAAATAAAAATGGCTCGCTTTGTGCTTAAAGCCTCGACAGAGGTCTTTCGGAGCGAGCCATGTCGAACCCCCATCATCCAGTCATCATCAACGACACCACCCTGCGCGACGGCGAGCAGTCGGCGGGCGTGGCCTTCTCACTCGACGAGAAGCTGGCCATCGCGCAGGGACTCGACGCGCTCGGCGTCCCGGAGCTGGAGATCGGCATTCCGGCGATGGGCGAGGAGGAGCGCGAGTCGATTCGCGCCGTGGCCGCACTTGGACTCTCGTCCCGGCTCATGGTCTGGACCCGGATGCTGGTCGACGACATCGCGCAGTGCCGTGATCTCGGGGTGCAGCTGGCCGATCTCTCCATTCCGCTCTCAGATCAGCAGATCGCGCGCAAGCTCGGGCGCGATCGGGACTGGGTGCTGGCCCAGATCGCGCGCAAGGTCCGTCTGGCCCTGGATCTGGGGCTGGAGGTCTGTGTCGGCGGCGAGGATGCCTCGCGCGCCGATCCTGAATTCCTGTGGCGTGCGGCTGAGACTGCCCAAGCGGCCGGTGCGCGACGCTTCCGCTTCGCCGACACGGTCGGGCTCATGGATCCCTTCAGTCTCTACGAGCGTTTGCGCGCGCTGCGCGTCCGCGTCGATCTGGAGATCGAGATGCATGCCCACGACGATCTCGGGCTGGCGACCGCCAACACCCTCGCTGCGGTTCGCGCCGGTGCGACCCATGTCAACACCACGGTCCATGGTCTCGGCGAGCGGGCCGGAAACGCGGCGCTCGAAGAGGTCGTCATGGGTCTCAAGCATGTCCACGGGTTCGACTGCGGTGTCACCCTGAAAGGCTTTTCCAGCCTCTCGACCCTGGTCGCCCAAGCGTCCGGCAAGCCGATCGCCTGGCACAAGAGTCTGGTCGGCGCTGGGGCTTTCACGCACGAGGCCGGCATCCATGTCGATGGTCTGATCAAGGATCCGCTGAATTATCAGGGCGTCGATCCGGCCGAACTCGGACTCAACCATCGGCTGGTGCTCGGCAAGCACTCGGGTCGACACGCCGTACAGCGCGTCTATGCCGAGAGCCTGTGCTTCGAACTCGATCAGGAGCAGGCCGAGCGCCTGCTGCCGCTGGTACGCCGCTTCGTCACCGAGACCAAGCGCAGTCCCGAGACCGGCGACCTGCGCCGCTTCCTCGCCGAGATCGGCCATCCGCAAACGGCGCGACTGCAATGACGGGCGGCCTGCCGACGCCCGTGACCGCCCAACGACAGAGGTGATTCCATGACCGACGACGACTTCGAACTTGACCTGAGCGAACTGACCAGCGCCGAGGACTTCCTGGAGTATTTCGGGATCGATTACGTGCCGTCCGTGGTGCAGATCAATCGACTGCACATCCTGCAACGCTTCCACGACTATCTCGATCAGGTCGACGAGATGCCGGACTCGGTCCAGGCCAAGTGGGCGCTGTATGCCGACCGGCTGCGCGCGGCCTATCAGGACTTCGTCACCTCGGACGCGCGTACCGAGAAGGTCTTCCGGGTGTTCCGGATGCACGAGCCGCGCCGGGTAGCCATCCCGCTCAACGACCTGATGGAGAGCCGCCCCCATGCGACCTGAATATGAGTATGGCGACGAGGTGCGGGTGCTGCGCAACGTGCGCAACGACGGCACCTATCCGGGCGAGCCGACCGGCGCGTTGCTGATCCGGCGCGGCAGCACCGGCTTCGTGCGCGATGTCGGCACCTTTCTACAGGATCAGCTCATCTATTCGGTGCATTTTCTCGACAGCGACCGCATCGTCGGTTGCCGGGCCGAGGAACTCCAACGCGCCGACGAACCCTGGATCCCGAGCCGTTTCGAGTTCCGCGATCAGGTCGCCGCCCGCTTGCCGCTCGGACTCCAGGGGCGTGTCCTGGTCGAGGCCGGCGAGGTCGGCGAGGTGATCCGCGTCCTACGCGACCATCCGGGCGGCGTGGCCTATCACGTCCATTTCCCCGATCGCAACACCCTGATCGTGCCCGAGACCGCCCTGACCGAACCCGAGACCCCAACCGCCGGCGCGTCGGCCGAGGCCGATGGCGTAGCGCTGTGATCCGAGGCATGAGCGAGTATCCCGAGATGAACCAGGCTGTCAGCGAACATCGCCCCACCCCGCCGGCTGAGTATCGTTACCATCGGCTGCGTGCCGCCGCCGAGCGGTTTCAGACCGCCGTGGATGCCCTGGAGACGGCACAACGCCTCGAAGTCGAGCGTCTGGCCGAACGGACCTGGGCGCTCGAGTCACGGGTGCTGGCGACGGAAGAAGCGCGCGACACCCTGATTTCCGAGCGACGTCTCGACGAGGCGCTGGCCGAGGTGCAGCGACGTTACCCGGATGCGGGCGAATTTCAGGAGGATCTGGCGCGTCATGGACTCGATGAGGCGACGCTACGCCGGGCATTGCGTCGTGAGCTGATCTTCGATGCCGTGATGACGCGGGTCGGAGCGCGCGCCGAGGCCGTCAGCGAGGAAGAGGTGCGGCAGTTCCATGCCGAGCACGCCGAGCGTTTTCAGATCCCGGAGCGACGCACGGCGCGCCATATCCTGATCACCATCAACAGCGATTATGCCGAGAACAGCCGCGAGGCGGCGCGTACCCGTATCGACGCGATCGCCGAGGAAGTCCAGGCAGATCCGCAGGCCTTCGGCCAACTCGCGCGCCGTCATTCCGAATGCCCGACGGCGATGGAGGACGGGCGTCTCGGCGCCCTGCCACGCGGACGGCTCTATCCCGAACTCGATGCAGCGCTCTTTGCGCTCGACGCCGGTCAGGTCAGCGGCGTGCTGGAGTCCGAGGTCGGCTTCCACCTACTCTGGTGTGAGTGCATCGAGCCAGCGCGCACGGTCGATCTCGATCAGGCCCGTGAGCAGATCCGCACCCGGCTCGAAGCCCAGCGCCGGCACGACTGCCAGAAAGCCTGGATCGCACGGTTGAGCCGCGCCGACGCCTAGCGCTTCAAGCCGCGGCCTGTTCCTTCTCGTCGAGCTTGCGGATCAGCGGATAGAGATACTCGGTCTCGCGCTGCAGGCGATCCATGACCAGGGCGAACATCTGTTCGGTATCCTGCACGAAGGAGGCGTGATCGCTGATCGTCAGCGAGTGGCGTTTCTCCGAACACCATTGTTTGACATAGGCGCCGAAGATGCGCTTGATCTCGGTCGAGCCGGACAGGAAGCGGTTGGCGGTATTCTTGACCGACTGGTCCGGATAGGACAGGAGCTTGCCGCAGAGATCGCGGTCGACGACCTCCATGTGCTCGCGTACATGGTTGGTCAGATCGAAGAAGACGTTACAGGTGACATCGGTATCACACATGGAACGCTCCCGGACCAGATAGAGGAAGACGTTCGAGAGCTCAGTGATCTTGTGGTTCTGAGCGTGTAATTGTTCGAAAGCGACCATGTCGAGACTCCTCCTGCCGAACGGTGGATAGCGGGGTGGTATTTTGGTGATCTTCCGCGGGGATGCGGCCCCTTGCGGGATGGGGCGATGGTACAGGTCACGTTTGACGAAGAAGGGGGTCGCGACTCAAGTAAACCACCATGTCTTCTGCATTTTACGTCAAACCCAGGGATGAATACAGATTACCCATAATCAATATTTGTTTTGTGCCGATCTGCAAAACACAGGCGCCGGACAGATCGCCCCGGCCCCGAGAGCCTATAGCAGACACAGCTTAGACCAAGGCTCGTCCAGTATCTCCACGGGCACGATAACAGTTAAACTTGATCCGTATCCACAAGCTATGTCTCGCCCAAGGAGCGATCAACTCATGCTCGACAAGAAACTCCTCGACATCCTCGTCTGCCCGGTCACCAAGGGTCCGCTGATCCTCGACAAGGCGCGCGGGGAACTCATCTCGCTGTCGGCCCAGCTCGCCTACCCCATCCGTGACGACATCCCCATCATGCTGGAGGACGAAGCACGGCGACTGACGCTGGAAGAACTCGACAGCTATCGTTGAAGCGGCCACGGGCGGACGGGTTCGTCCAGTCACCCGCCTGCCCATGTTCTCAGGTGCGATCCGACTCGACGCGACTCAATGGGCGATGACCAGCCGCAGCGCGTCGAGCCGCAGCGCGGTCCGGCTGAGCAGCGCGTCGAGCCGCTCGCGCCTGTGCCGCAGACGCGCGATCTCGTCGGGGCGCACCGTGGGGTTGACCTTCGCCAGCGCCGACAGACGTTCCAACTCGTCGCCGAGTGCCTGATGCATTCGCGTCCGCGCCTCCTGTTCCAAAGACTCAAGCGCCCCGTGCGCCAGCCCCTCGCCCCGCTCCAGCAGTTCGGCCAGACGTGATGCCTGTGAGGCGATCAGGGCGCGGGCGAGTTTGGAATTGTGGCCCAGACAATCACCGCGCAGACTCTCGTGCGCGATCTCCTCGGCGCGATCCCGCCCCTCTGCGTCGAGCAGTAGACGTACCAGTGTCGGCGGCAGGAAATGCTCGACCTGGAGTTCAGGCGGCGCCGGACACTCAGCGACATAGAGAATCTCCAGCAGCAGTGTCGCGCGCGTGAAGCGAGCGTCGTCCCGGATCAGGATCAGTGCCGCGCTGCCCAGCTCCGAGGCGGTCAGCAGCTCCATCGCCTCGCGGGTCATGGGATGCTCCCAGGTCAGGAACTCGCGGTCCTCGTGGGCGAGCGCCTGGGCGCGGTCGAAGGTCGCCGTCAGTCCATCCTCCGGCAGACGCGGGAAGCTCTCATGGAGCATCTGCGGTCCGGGACGCACCACCAGCGAGCCGCCGGGGCCGGGTTCGTGCTCGACGCCGAAGGCATCCCAGAAGTCGGTCAGATAACCGACGACCGAGCGCTCGGCGTCGATGGCCGCGATCGACTCGACCAGAGCCGCGTCGCGTGTGAGCCGGTGCGAGTGCAGTTCGAGTAGCCGGTCGCGTCCGGCGGCCAGTTCGCCGCTGAGCTGGGTGGCGAGCGTTCGAGTCTCCGCGATCAAGGACTCGACCAGATCAGGATCGGCCAGGGCATGTCTCAACCGCTCGCCCAGACGTTCGTGGACGACCGCCGCCGCTGGACACAGGTGCTCGAAAGCGCCCAGCCCCTCGGCATACCAGCGAAACAGCATCTCCATCGGTCCGCCGCGCAGATAGGGTACGTGCAGACGGATGGTCTGGGTCTGGCCGATGCGGTCGAGCCGACCGATGCGCTGTTCGAGCAGATCCGGCTCCAGCGGCAGATCGAACAGGATCAGGTGATGGACGAACTGGAAATTGCGGCCCTCGCTGCCGATCTCTGAACACAGCAGGATCTGGGCGCCATCCTCGACGGACGCGAAATAGGCGGCTGCCCGGTCGCGCTCGACGATCTCCATGCCTTCGTGGAAGACGGCGGCATGGAGGCCGGCACGCCGACGCAGGGCTTCGCGCAGTTCAAGCACTGTGCGCGCCTTGGCACAGATCAGCAGCGCCTTGGCCGGACGCAGGTCGCGCAGGGTCGCGATCAGCCAGTCGATGCGCGGATCGACCGCCTCCCAGCCGGGGCCGTGCGCATACTCGGGTGTCAGCCGCTCCAGCGGGTCTGCAAGCGCGCGGTAGGCGTCTGGCTCAGTCAACGGGTGAGCGATCAACTCGCGGCGCGGAAAGCCGGGGATGGTCGCGCGGGTGTTGCGAAAGAGCACGCGCCCGGTGCCATGACGGTCGATCAGTCGCTCGATGAGCGTTTCGCGATCCAGTCCCTCGATGTCGCCGAGCAGGGCGGCGAGCTGCGATCGGCCGGCGGCGTCGAGCGATTCGGCGTCGAGCAGTCGGGCGGCCAGTGCCGCGATGGGTGCATAGCGCGCTTCTTCCCCCAGAAACGCCGCCGGATCATGGAAGCGCGCCGGGTCGAGCAGGCGCAGACGCCCGAAATGACCGGCACGCCCCAGTTGCTCGGGGGTGGCCGTCAGCAGCAGTACCGAGGGAATCCGGCTCGCCAGCGCCTCGACCAGCCGATAAGCCGGACTGGCCTCAGTCTCGCTCCAGGTCAGGTGATGCGCCTCGTCGACGATCAGCAGATCCCAGGGGGTTTCCAATACCGCCCGCTCCGCTAAGGGTGACTCGACCAGCCATTCCAGCCCGCAGAGCACGCGCTGTTCGGACAGGAAGGGATTGTCGTCCCGGATCGACTCGAAGCGCTCCTGATCGAACAGCGCCGGCGCCAGATTGAAACGTCGGCGCATCTCGACCAGCCATTGATGCAGCAGCGGCTCGGGGGTGAGGATCAACACCCGCCGCGCCCCGCCGTTGAGTCGCATCCGGTGCAGGATCAGTCCGGCCTCGATGGTCTTGCCCAGGCCCACCTCGTCGGCCAGCAGCACGCGCGGTGCCTCGCGCCGCGAGACCTCGGCGGCGATATGCAGCTGATGCGGAATGAGCGCCACGCGCGCGCCGACCAGACCCTGGGTCGGCGAGCCGGACGCGCGCATCCCCTGGAGCCAGGTCCGGTAACGCAGTCGGAACCAGTGATCGCTGTCGAGCCGTGCGGCGAGCAGTCGCTGTCCCGGACGGTTGAAACTCAGACGATCGTCGAGCTCGGCCTCGGACATCTCGTGGATCAGCCCGGATGAGTCTTCACCGCGATAGATGATGAGTCCCTGCTCGGTCCGCGCCTCGAGAACCCGTAGCTCACGCCCGGCCCGGTCGCGGATACGTTCGCCGCGACCGACCACCAGCCGTGCCAGCGGGGCTTCGTCCCGCGCGTAGAGCCGTGTCTCGCCGGTCGCCGGGTAGGCGATCTTGACATGACGGCCCTCGACGGCCTCGACCAGACCGAGTCCCAACTCGGTCTGGGTCTCACTCAACCAGCGCTGGCCGGGTATGAAATCTTGCATGGGCGTCAAGTTTTGGACTGCCCAGGACGGCGCACCGGCACCTTCAGCGTCACCAGCTCCTCGGCACTGCACGGATGGATGGCGACCGTGTTGTCGAGATCGGCCTTGGTCGCGCCCATCTTCACCGCCACGCCGAAGCCCTGCATCATCTCGTCGACGCCATCGCCGATCAGATGGATGCCGACCACCTTCTCGTCCTCACCGGCGCAGACCAGCTTCATCGCGGTCTTGGGGCCGTGCGCGTTGAGCGAGTAGCGCATGGGAGTGAAGCTGGTCTCATAGATCGTCAGCGTGTCGCCGTAGCGCTCGCGTGCCTCGGGTTCGGTCAGACCGACCTTGCCGATCGGCGGATGGGCGAACACCACCGTGGGCACGTTCTCATAGTCGAGCTTGAGTTCCGGCTTGTCGTTGAACAGCCGCTCGGCCAGACGCCGCCCGGCAGCGATCGCCACCGGCGTCAGCGGCTCGCGTCCGGCGATGTCGCCGATGGCATAGATGCCGGGGACAGTGGTGTTCTGATACGCATCGGTCGGGATGACGCCGCTACGCTCGACCGTGATCCCGGCCGCTTCCAGATTCAGCTCGCGCGTGTTGGGCGCGCGCCCGACGGCCCAGATGACCTGATCGAAGCCGGTCAGACGCTGACCGTCGCGTGCGGCCAGCACCAGCCCCTGTTCATCGCGCTCGATCCCGGCGACCTCGAATTGCAGGTGCATGTCGATGCCGTGCAGCTTCATGTTCTCGGCCAAGGTCTCGCTGATGAGCGGATCGAACAGCGCGAGCATCCGGTCTTCCAGCGCCACGATGGTGATCTCGGTGCCGAGCGCGCTCAGCACACCCGCCAGCTCCACGCCGATATAGCCGCCGCCGATGATGGCGACGCGCTTCGGCTGTTCGTCCAGCGCGAAGAATCCATCCGAGGTGATGCCCAGTTCGGCGCCCGGCATCCGCGGCACGATCGGCCGTCCGCCGGTGGCGATGACGATGTGGTCGGCGGTGTAGTGCTGATCGCCGACCGCGACCGTGCGCGCATCGACGAAACGCGCGAAGCCGTCGATCCGGGTGAGACCCAGGCGTTCGGCATAGCCGTCCCAGTAGCCGTTGATGTCGGCGATGTAGCGATTGCGGCCCGCGACCAGCTTGGCCCAGTCGAACCCCTGTGACTGCACCCGGACGCCATAGTCGGGCGCATCCGCGACCGCCGCCGCCAGATTGGCCGCATACCACATCACCTTCTTGGGCACACAGCCGACGTTGACACAGGTGCCGCCCAGTTTGGCGCCCTCGATCAGGGCCACGCGCTTGCCGAACTGCGCCGCTTTCTCGGCGACCGCTAGGCCGCCGCTACCGCCGCCGATGGCGATCAGATCAAAATGCTGGCTCATAGTCATAATTCCTGTTTTTCAAAGCCGATGCCTGAACGCAAAAGGCTTCGGGCGACCGCCGGCTCGCGATCACCCGAAGCCTTGTTAGGTTAAGGCCAGAGCGGATTCAGCGTGATTTCAACGCGATTGCAGCCAGGCGATGACCGCGTCCGAACCGCCGATCAGTTTGCCGTTGACGAAGACCTGGGGCACGGTCGCGACGTTGGAGACGGCGCGCAGACCCTGCTCGGTGTAGTCCTCGTTGAGCACCAGCTCCTCGAAGTCGAGTCCGGCGTTACGCAGCGCTTCCTTGGCGCGGACGCAGAAGGGGCACCCATCGCGGCTGAACACGGCGATATCGAGCGGCTTGGGCTTGTTGGGCGCCAGATACTCCAGCATGGTGTCGGCGTTGGAGACCTCGTAGGGGTCGCCTTCGACCTCGGGCTCGATGAACATCTTCTCGACGACGCCGTCGCGTACCAGCATCGAGTAGCGCCAGGAACGCTTGCCGAAGCCGATGGCGTCCTTGTCGACCAGCATCCCCATGCCCTCGGTGAACTCACCATTGCCGTCCGGGACGAAGATCAGGTTGTCGGCGTTCTGGGCCTTTTGCCACTCGTTCATGACGAAGGTGTCGTTGACCGACACGCACACCACGGAATCGACGCCCAATTCCTTGAAAGCCGGAACCAACTGGTTGTAGCGCGGCACATGCGAGGACGAGCAGGTCGGGGTGAAGGCGCCCGGCAGCGAGAAGACGACCACGGTCTTGCCGGCGAAGATCTCGTCTGTGGTCACATCGACCCACTCATGACCCCGGCGGGTGTGGAAGGTGACGCTGGGGATACGGCTTCCGGTACGGTCCTGGAACATGCTTCGGTTCTCCTGATGGGTGATGAATCGTCTGTTCGGTTGGATGATCGGGTTGGCCCCGCAGGGCCGACGGACATAGATTAACCCGGGAAAAGTGGTCGAATTAAATGGATTATAAAAATCGTATCGATCGGTGCAGGCTATGGACCTGCATTGGCCAAGGCTGCGTTCCTTGTTGGGGCTCGATACGCGATCTCAAGCGTCGAATGCTTGGATGCAAGGTGGCGACGGATGGGGGGCAGCGCACGCGGAACTCTCGGCGAGGCTCAGTCACGGCCTATTGCCGCCGGTCTGCGCCAGAAACGCCAGGTCTGGCTCGTCGAGAGCGTAAACTTTTCGGCGTCACAGGGATCGAGCCGGATCGCTTCGAGACGCCCGACACGCAACGGCTGCCAAAGCCGTTCGATCACGGCATCCAGTTCGATCATGGCGCGTGCCCAAGCTTCCAGGTCGCGCTCCAGCCAAGCGCGCCAGTGGCGATCCCAGAAGACGAGCTGACGCCCGGTGACGGGCATCGGGCCGTCCAGCCAGGCAGCCAGCGAGCGATGCGGACGCTCGGTCAGACGTGCCAGCCCCAACAGCAGCGGATGATCGCCGACCATCACGTCCGGCACCGACTCGAGTTCCGCCGACTTCGGCAGCGATCCCCCACCCCAGATCCAGATCCCGCTGACGACCGGCCGACCGGCTGCCTCGCGCCGCCGGTTGACCGGATCGGCATGGAAGAGCATCTGGATCTCGTTGAGCAGACGCATCCAATCGCGCGCCTCAGGTCCGCGCGGCAGATGTTCGGCCATCGAGCCGCCCTGGATTCGATACAGGGGTGAGGTCCGCCAGCCGGGCATGGGCCGATCGAGCCTGAGATACCAGCGCCCGGAGGTCGGGGCGATGAGCCGCAGCCCCTCGTCGCTGAAATGACGATTGAAGCTCGCAACCAGCGCCTCAGCCTCGTCAGGGTTCGGCGCGACGGACTCCCCCGCATAGACCAGCAGACGCTCGCGATCCGGACGCAGATGGATCGGATCGGCATGCATCCAGATCGTTCCCGGTTCGACCGTGACACCCTCGCCCAGCAAGGCGATCGGGGCGGTCGGTATATCGCCGTCAGCCGGTCGGTCGAGTCCGGCGGCACACAGGAGGGTCTCTATGGGATCGCCGTCGTGGCCGGGCCGGCGATCGGCTCGCGCCAGCAGACGCGCGATGGCCTGCGCCCGGACGTTCAGCCCGGTTCGCTCGGGGATGGGCGCAAGCAGGGTCGGGCACAGGATCTCCACCCGTGGCCGATCACATCCGGCGCCTGTTCCAGCCCGTGGCGGCTGCCATGTGTCGGTCGATCGGGATCGAGTTCGGTCTGGCGAATAACTGGAGGCGTTCATGGATCATCGTCGGTCTGGAGCCTCCAGAACAGTCTTAATGACCGGGTTCCGAAACGGCTCAGTGGAGAAAAAGTGTCTTTTCAGCGCTGGAGGCTATACAACCGCATCCTGAATCAGGTTATTTTCCCCCTCCCGCGATTCGAACCGTATTTGGCCAGACGCGGTCGGACGTGGCAGCTATACCACAGATTCCAATAACAGGGGGAAACATGCCCGATCATGCATCGGTGGGCTGGATCGACATCATCGTCATCCTCGCCTACCTCTCAGTCACAGCCTATCTGGGCTGGCTCGGCTACCGGGGCACGCGCTCGGCGGCCGACTTCCTGGTCGGAGGGCGCTCGGCCCATCCGGTCATCATGGCGGTCTCCTATGGCGCCACCTTCATCTCCACGGCAGCCATCGTCGGGTTCGGCGGGGTCGCCGGACTCTTCGGCATGAGTCTGCTGTGGCTGACCTTTCTCAACATCGGCGTCGGCATCCTGATCGCCTTCATCGTGCTCGGCGAGCCGACGCGCCGGCTCGGGCACCATCTCGGCGCCCACACCTTCCCGGAACTCCTGGGTCAGCGCTATCAGAGCCGGGGCATCCAGATCTTTGCCGGCGTCCTGATCTTTCTGTTCATGCCGCTCTACGCGGCGGCCGTCATGACCGGCGGCAGCGTCTTCGCCGCGACCCAGTTCGGCATCGACTTCGAGGTCGCGCTCCTGATCTTCGCCCTCATCACCGCCGCCTACGTCATCCCCGGCGGCATCAAGGCGGTGATGTACACCGACACCTTCCAGGGCTTCGTCATGGTGCTGGCCATGATCTTCCTCCTGGTCTTCACCTATTCGAGCCTGGGCGGCGTGACCGAGGCTCACCAGTATCTGACCGACATGGAGGCCATGGTGCCTGCGCCTCTGGCCCAGATCGGCCATCAGGGCTGGACCGAGATGCCGGCCTTCGGCTGGGGCGCGCCGACCTATGATCTGTGGTGGATCGTGGTCACGGCCATCATCCTGGGCGTGGGCATCGGCGTGCTGGCCCAGCCGCAACTGGCGGTGCGCTTCATGACGGTGCGCAGCCGGCGCGAGCTGGATCGGGCGGTGCCGATCGGCGCGATCTTCATCATGCTGATGACCGGCACACCCTTCCTGGTCGGCAGTCTGTCGAACGCCTGGTTCGCCCAGAATGGTCCCATCCTCAACGGCAAGGTCATCCAGGAACTCGACGCCGAGAAGAATCAGGCGTTGGTCGAGCTGATGCAACAGACCGACAGCGGCGCCTGGACGGCGATCATCAACCCCAAGACCCAGGCTCCGGCCACGGCGGCCCTGATCGTCAGCGAGCGCCAGGAGGCCGAAGAGGCGAGCGGCACGCGCTTCGAGCTGGTCGGCGGGCGCTCGTCGGCCGTGACCTATGTCAAGGGCGACGCCGACACGATCATCCCGACCTTCATCTCGACCGCCCTGCCCCACTGGTTCGGCGCCATCTTCTTCCTGGCGCTGCTGGCGGCGGCCATGAGCACCATGTCGAGCCAGTTCCACACCATCGGCACGGCGGCCGGACGCGACCTCTATGAGCGCATCGGCACCAAGGGGCAGCCGCGTGAACCGAGTCTCCTGGTCATGCGGCTGGCGATCGTCGTCGGTCTGCTGATCGCCGTGACCATCAGCTACACCGTTCGTCAGGAATACATCGTCGCCCGCTTCACGGCGATCTTCTTCGGGCTGTGCGCGGCGGCGTTCCTGCCGGCCTATATCGGCGGACTCTTCTCGCGCCGCGTCACCAAGGCCGGGGCGCTGGCCTCGATGACGGTCGGTCTGGTGGTGTCGCTGTTCTGGCTGCTGCTGGTCAAGGCCAAGGAAGCGAGCGCCATCGGGCTGGTACAGCTCGTCACCGGCGGCAAGACCAGTCTCCTGGCCGACTACCCGAACTGGCCCTCGGTCGATCCGATCGTGGTCGCCCTGCCCGCCGCGCTCCTGACCCTGATCCTGGTCAGCGCCTTCACCCGACCGCCGGCGGCCGAGCATCTCGACCGCTGCTTCCCCGAGACGAGGTAAACCATCATGCTGGGTCTCGACGATCCCTTCGTGCTCACGGCCTACCTGGGCATCATCGCCCTGGCCGTCCTGAGCATTCTCTATGGCCTGATTCGCCGCAATGCCGCGCGCGACGAAGTCACTGACGAAGACCGCCAGTGGGCGCTCGAAGAAAAGAAGGTGGACGATGAATTCTAAGAAGAACAAGCTTCTGGCCGCCGGACTCGGCGCCACACTCGCCTGCTCGGCGGTTTCGGCCGAACAGACCAGCGGTCCCTTCAAATGGGGCGCGGACCTGCGTCTGCGTCAGGTCTGGATCGACAACGTGGGACTGGACGCCGACAGCGCCACGGGTGATCGCACCTTCGAGCGCTATCGCGGACGGCTCTGGGGTTCCTACACGTTCGGCGATCAGTTGGAAGCGAGCGCGCGCCTCATGTGGGAGGGGCGCCACTACCAGGATCCCGCCCGCTCCAACTGGCCGGTAGCCGGCTTCGAGAACTGGTACAGCGGCGGCATCCTGTTCGATCAGCTCACGATCGGCGCCAAGCAGATCGGCGGCACGCCGCTCTCGCTCAAGGTCGGACGCCAGGACATCGTCCTGGGCAACGGCTGGCTGGTGCTCGAAGGCACGCCGCTCGACGGCTCGCGCAGCATCTATCTCGATGCCGCCCGCGCCACCTACAGCCTGGAGTCGCTCGGCACCACGCTCGATCTCATCTACATCGACCAGAGCGCCGACACCGGACGCTTCCCGCAGTCGCTCAACGGCGAGGTCGAGGATCAGACCGAGCAGCACGAGACCGGCGTCATCGTCTATGGGCGCAACAAGTCGCTGATCGAGGGCACGGATCTCGATGGCTACTTCATCTACAAGCACAACGACCCGAATCTCACGCCGCGCAACATCCGTATCAACAATGGCGCCCCCTTCGCTTCAGGCAGTGATTCGGGCGACATCTATGCGGCTGGTCTGCGTGCCGATTCCAAGCTCACGCCCAACTGGTCGGTGCGCGCCGAGACCGCCTACGAATGGGGCACGCGCAACGACCGTGATCTGAGCGCCTTCGGCTTCAACGGTCGCCTGACCTACAGCTTCAACGATTCGCTCAAGAATCAGCTCCACGCCGACTTCGAGTACCTGTCAGGCGACGACCCGGACAGCGCCGACGATCAGGCGTTCGATCCGCTCTGGGGCCGCTGGCCGCAGTGGAGCGAGCTGATGATCTATCAGTGGCCGCTGGAATCGCGCGTGGGCGAGGCGACCAACCTCCAGCGCTTCAATGTCGGCTGGATCGCTCAGGTGCATCCGACGACCCAGCTCCTGGTCGACTACCATGCGCTCTGGGCCGATGAGCAGAGCACCCGCACCGCCGCGCAGATGGTCAATCTGAGCGGCGACGGCGACTTCCGTGGACATCTGTTCACAGCCTGGCTCAAGAGCAAGTTCAGCCAGCACGTCTCTGGGCATCTGGTCGCCGAGTATCTGATGCCGGGCGACTACTATGCCGACAACCGCCAGAACGACTCGTTCTTCGTGCGTGCTGAAGTGGTTCTGAGCTGGTGAGGTCGACGGATCGCCGAGCGGGATCGATCCGGCTCGGCCATCCGCGATCGGGTGCGTTCAAACGACCCGGACTTGGAAGGATTCGCCCGACTCCGGATCGGCCAGATGCACCGCACAGGCGATACAGGGATCGAACGAGTGGATGGTGCGCAGGATCTCGATCGGCTGCTTGACGTCGACGAGCTGATGGTTGTCCTGGAGCGCGGCCTCGTAGGCGCCGGCTTGACCGCGACCGTCGCGCGGTCCGGCGTTCCAGGTCGAGGGCACCACGGCCTGGTAGTTGGCGATACGCCCGTCTTCGATGACGATCCAATGTCCGAGCGCGCCGCGCGGAGCCTCCATGATGCCGACGCCCTGCGCCCGGCTCGGCCAGCTCGACGGCTCCCACAGGGTTTCATTGAACGTCCTGGTGTCGCCGGCCTTGACGTTGGCGATCAGACCGTCGTACCAGCCCTGCATGGCGTCGACCAGGATCTTGCTCTCCAGGGTGCGCGCCGCCGTGCGTCCCAGGGTCGAATAGAGCACGTCGACCGGCAGTTCGAGCCGGGAGAGCGTGCTGTCGACCAGCTCTCGGGCCTGATCGTGACCGGTGGCATAGAGCATGAGAACACGCGCCAGCGGCCCGACCTCGACCGAGCGCCCCTTCCAGCGCGGCGCCTTGAGCCAGGAATAGCCGTCGCTGACGTCGAGCTGTTTATAGGGCGGCGCCACACCGCCGCGCCGGTCGTATTCCAGATTGGTTTGCCCCTCGTAGGGATGCAGTCCGCGATCGTTGCCGACGCTGTATTCGTACCAGGAATGGTTGACGAACTCCTGGATCTCGCCGGTGGCCTCCAGGTCGACCTCGTGGATGGTCGAGAGATCGCGGTCGAGGATGACGCCGCGCGGAAACAGGAAGGTCGCCGGGTCCAGACTCGCGCCCGTGGGCAGGTCGCCATAGCAGAGGAAGTTGCCCAGCCCCTCGCCGCGCTCGCCCCAGTCTTTGTAGAACCCGGCGATGGCCAGCGTGTCGGGCACATAGACCTGATCGACGAAGGTGCGCATCGACTGGATCAGATTCCGGACCTCGGCCAGCCGCTTGGCATTGAGCGCCGAGTCCGAGTCCAGATCGATCGGTGACGGGACGCCGCCGACGACGAAGTTCGGATGCGGATTCTTGCCGCCGAAGATGGCATGGAACTTGGCCGTGTCACGCTGCCAGGCGAGTGCCTCCAGATAGTGCGCGACCGCCATCAGGTTGGCCTCGGGCGGGAGCCTGTAGGCCGGATGTCCCCAATAGCCGTTGGCGAAGATGCCGAGCTGGCCGGATTCGACGAAGGTCTTGATCCGTTTCTGAGTGTCGGCGAAATAGCCGGGCGAAGACTTCGGCCAGGCGCTGATGGACTGGGCCAGCTCAGAGGTCGCTCTCGGATCGGCGCTCAGGGCGCTGACCACATCGACCCAATCGAGCGCGTGCAGATGATAGAAATGCATCACATGATCGTGGATGTACTGCGCACCGATCATGAGGTTGCGGATGAGTTGGGCGTTGAGCGGCAGCTCGATCCTGAGGGCATCTTCGACGGCGCGCACCGAAGCGATGCCGTGCACCAGGGTGCAGACGCCGCAGATGCGCTGGACGAAGGCCCAGGCATCGCGCGGATCGCGGCCCTTGAGAATGGTCTCGATGCCGCGGACCATGGTGCCTGAGCTATAGGCCTGGGCGATGTTGGCGCCGTCCATCTGGGCCTCGATGCGCAGATGGCCCTCGATGCGGGTGATGGGGTCGACGACGATGCGTTCACTCATGTTGGCGGATCTCCGGCACGGGGCCGCCAACGCGGCCCGGCTCTAAAACAGGTGTTCGGTTCAGTCGCGTTCGACCAGATGCTCGGCGATCATCTCGGTGAGTCCGACCACCGGAATCTCCATGTTGAACGCCTCCAGCCCCTCTTCGAGCTGGGTGCGGCAGGTGGCGCACATCGTCACCATGCGCTCGGGGGCGACTTCCTCGATCTGCGCCTTCTTGCGCTTGAAGGCTGCCATCTTGAGTTCCTCGGCGCGTTCGTTGGAACTGACGCCGCCGCCGGCTCCGCAGCACCACTGATATTTGCCGTGCTCCTTGAGGTCGACGAAATTCTCGGCCACCAGAGCCATGAGGTTGCGCTGCTGCTGGATGACACCGCTCTTGCGCGCCAGATTGCAGGGATCGTGCATCGAGAGCCGGTCGTCCTCCTTGCCCTCGGTCTTGATCCGCCCGGCGGCGCGCAGTTCGTCGAGCACCTCGATGATGTGGAAGACGCGGAACGGATAGGGCCGGCCGATCAGGTTCGGTCCTTCCCAGCGGATGGCGGTATAGGCATGACCGCATTCGGGACTGATGACCTTCGACACCCGGAGCGTTTCGGCCGCCGCCACGACCCGTTCGACCAGCTCGGCGGCGATGTCCTTGTTGCCGATCTGGATGCCGGCATTGGTGGCTTCGAAGCACTGGGTCGAGAGCGTCCAGGTCACGCCCGCATGGTCGAAGATCTTGGTGATGGCTTCCAGATATTCGGGGAAATTGATGATCTCCATCGAGGACAGCAGCACCAGATATTCGGCGCCTTCCTGATCGACCGGGACGGTCAAGCCGCTGCTGGACTCGACATGCTGGATCTGGACCGCGAGCGTTTTCCATTGCAGACCCATGGGACTGCCGGTCTTGATGGCACGCGAGGCGGCTGCAATCAGTCCCTCGGGCGCATGGCCCGACTGGACCATGCCCTCGCGGGTCTTGCGGATCATGTAGGCCAGATCATTGCCGACCGGGCAGACCATGGAGCAGCGACCGCACATGGAACAGGAGTCGTAGAGTAGCTCCTCCCATTCGGCCAGCATCTCATCCGTGACCGGCTTTTGCAGACCGAGCCGCCCCTTGATCCGGCCCCAGAGGGTGAATTCGTTTTCCCACACCCGGCGCAGGGGTTCCAGTTTCAGGATCGGCGTGTACTTGGGATCGCCGGTTTCGAGATAGAAGGGACAGGACTGGGCGCAGAGTCCGCAGTGCACGCAACTGGAGAAGAACGCCGCCGTCGGGGCGTCGATCTCGGCGCGAAAGGCGGCCAGACCCCGTTCGAGTGTCAGTTCGCTCATGACTGGACCCCCTTGCGGCCGAAGGCGGCGCCGTTGTACCAGCGCGCGATGAAGGCCGTGAAGATGTGGGTGAGCTTGGTGAAGGGCAGGATGACCAAGAGGATCTCGGCACTGAGGATGTGCATGCCGAGCGCCAGCGGATAGGGTTCGACCAGACGGTGATAGGCCAGATAGCCGGTGAGAACCACCATGAACACCACGGCCCACACCAGATAGTCCTCGACCGTGCTGATGTGCCGCTTCACCGGATGGGTGAGCCGATGCACCAGGGTCGCGATCAGGGCCAGGATGGTGATGGCTGTGGCGAAGTCGACCAGCGGATTGGGCAGCGCCGGCCAGGCGAAGCCGAGCACGCTCCGGATCAGCTCGACATGGGGCACGAAGAACAGGAGCGCGGTCAGAAAGCCGATGTGCCAGATCCAGCCGACCACCACGTTGAAGGGCGCGCGCTTGAAGGTGCCCGGATCGGCGATGGTGCGGGTGAGCATCGTGCGCAGTCCGGCCGGCCATTCATGGGCGCGCGGCTCGGCATAGTTGTGTGCCCGCCCGAGCATGAAGATCTCGACCAGACGCGCCATGAGACCGATGGCGAAGATCGCCAGCGCGATATCGAAGAGTGGACCCTTGGTCCACAGCAGGAATTCCATCGAACCGCTCATAGCTTTTGCTCCAATTCGTCGACGGTGACGGGTTGGCGCGTGCCCGCTTCTTCCTTGCGCTGCTTGCGGGCCAGGGTCGCCAGTCCGCCGCCGGCAACCGCACCGACCACGCCCGCGCCCAGCAGTGTTCCGGGACCGAGCGTGAGCGGCACAGACACAGGTTCATAGAAACCGCCGGCATCCCAGAACTTCGGCTCGGAGCAGCCCAGACAGGGATGCCCCGCCTCGACCGGCCAACTGGCGCCGTCGTTCCATTTCATGGTGGCGCAGGCGTTGTAGGTGGTCGGTCCCTTGCAGCCGAGTCGGTAGAGACACCAGCCGAGTTTCGCGCCCTCGTCGTCGAAACTCTCGGCGAACAGCCCCTTGTCGTAGAAGGGCCGGCGATAGCAGCGGTCGTGGATCGACTGGCCGTAGAAGGCGAGCGGCCGGCCATAGCCGTCCAGCTCGGGCAGGCGACCGAAGACCAGATAGTGCGCGACCACGCCGGTGATGACCATGGGGATCGGCGGACAGCCGGGGACGTTGATGACCGGCTTGTCCCGGACCAGATCCATGACCGACATGGCGCCGGTCGGGTTGGGCCGTGCCTGGGGCAGACCGCCGAAGGCGGCACAGGTGCCGACCGCGATCACGGCGGCGGCGTGCTCGACCGTCTCCATCAGGATCGAATAGTTGCTGTGACCGGCGACGGTCGAGAAGCCCGGATTGGCGTCCGGACCCGGGATGGAACCGTCGACGATCACCAGATACCGGCCCTTGTTCTCCTCCATCGCCTGGAGCCGCGCTTCCTCGGCGGCCTCACCGGACGCGGCCTGGAGCGTGTGGTGATAGTCCAGCGAGATGAAGTCGAAGATCAGGTCTTCGAGCGTCGGGGCATGGGCGCGGGTCAGCGACTCGGTGCAGCCGGTGCATTCCTGGAACGAGAGCCAGATGACCGAGGGGCGGCGTGCCTGCTCCAGCGCGGCGGCGATGGCTGGCGCCATGCTCGGCGGCAGGGCCATCAGGGAGGCGGTCGCGGCGCAGAGCTTGAGGAATCCCCGGCGTGACAGGCCGTGATCGCGCAGGCTCTCGCCCAGTGTCTTGTCGGATCTCTTGCGCATGGTCCCTCCTTTCGGGTGTCAGGACGAAGGTGGCGAAGCGTTCGGCGCGGCGGCGTCCAGTCCGGACTCGGAGAGTCGATCCTCGAGTGCACCGAGCGACTCGGCGAGATCCTCCGGGCGCGGACGCAGGATCTCGGGGATGGCGGCGATCTCGATCTGATAGCTCAGGCGCTGATCTTCCAGGCCGCGATAATCGACCAGCCAGACGCCGGGGATGGCGGTCTCCTGGATCAGGGTCGGACCGAGCGCTTCGACACGCGCCTGGACCTCGCCCGAACCGAGCACAGCGGTCAGGCGCTCCAGGTCGCCCGGACCGAAGGGCATGGAATGGAGATCGATGCGCGTCTCCTCGCCGCTGGCGAGCAGGCGTTCGAGCGCGTGACGGATCTCGTGCAGGATGGGGAGTGCGTGCCCGTGTTCATGCCGGGATCGCGCGCAGGATGCACCCGATGAGGGATGACCGATGGTTGGATCCAAGCCTGACATGTCCACTCCAGCTCGACGTCGATGGAATGGATTCTAGGTCGATCCAAGGTTTTTTGATTTGATCTGGAGCAGGTGATTTTAGAATGTCAGCAGATATTGAAGGACGCGAACGCTAGTAGCCCCGAAAGTACCAGAGGTTGTTCCAGCCCGGCGGGTAGAGCCGGTGAAAGGACTCACGATCCTGGTCGATGCGCTCCTGGCGCTCGGCGCGGCGGCGGCGCAGATCCTCCTCCCAGTCATCCGGCTGAAGCGCCCCCGGCGGATGATGGGTGCGGCGGCGTTGCTCGTGCTGCTCGCGCATGGCCGAGCGCCGCGCCTCCCAGGCTTCGCGCTGGGCGCGGACCTCGTCGAGCCAGGGCGCGGCCATGTCCGGTTGAGCCATGCCGATGGAAGGCGGATCGACCGGGACAGCGGCCCGCACCCCGGACTCATCGGCGATCGCCAGCCCGGTCAGGGCGAGCAGAACGCCGCCAACCAGACCCGACGCCGGGCCTCTCACGCCCGAATACACACTGGCTACATTCGAGGTCTGACCCGGCTCAGGCCGCAGGACGCGCTTCGAGTCGATCATGGATCTCGCGCCTCAGACAGGACAGCGCCTGCTCGCAGGTGATGGGCGTCTCCTCGGCGGTCGTGATGAAGAAGACGTCGTCGACCTCGGCGCCGACGGTGGCGATCTTGGCGTTCTGCAACCGGATGCCGCACTGCTCGAACACAGCCCCGACCTCGGCCAGCAGTCCCGGCCGGTCGAGAGTCGTCAGACGCATGATGGTGCGCTGGTTGGGTTCGTCGACCGAGAAACACACGCGCGTCTCGATCGGGAAATACCGATGCTGACGCGAGGCCGTGCGCGTGACCCGGATGCGGGCCTGGGTCGGTTCGGCCAGACGCGCCGCGAGCTGTTCGCGCACCTCGCCGAGACGCAATGGATCGTCGATGGGCACGCCATCGCGATCGAGCACCTGATAGCTGTTGACCACCATGCCGTCGCTGGTGGTCATGACGCGCGCATCCATGATGTTCAGGCCCATCTGATCGAGCGCGGCCGTGGTGCGGGCGAACAGATTGTCGCGATCGCGCGAGTAGATGAAGATTTCGCTGCCGCCGCGCGCGGTGATCGGCCGGATGTCGACCAGCGGCCAGTCCGCCGGGCCGGTCTCCAGCATACGCCGGGTCTGCCAGGCGATTTCGTCGGGTGAGTTGTAGAGAAAGAAGTCGCGGTTGAAACGCTGCCAGAGCGCCTGACAGGTGTCCGGTTCGACGCCATAGCGCGCCACCAGACGCAGACCCTCGGCCTGTTTCTGCGCGACCAGCTCATCCTGGGCCTGGGGATTGTCGAGACCGCGCAGCAGCGCGCGCCGGGTGCTGTAGTAGAGCTCGCGCAGCAGCGCATCGAGCCAACTGTTCCAGCGTCCCGGATTGGTGGCGCGCGCATCGGCGACGGTCAGCAGATAGAGATAGTCGAGCCGGGTCGGATCGCCGATCAGCGCGGCGAAGGACTGGATGACCTCCGGATCGCCGATGTCCTTGCGCTGTGCGGTCATGGACATCACCAGATGCTGCTCGACCAGCCAGCACACCAGCCGGCTGTCGAACGCGCTCAGACCATGGTGCTGGCAGAAGTCCCAGGCGTCGCGCGCACCGAGGCTGGAGTGGTCGCCGCCGCGCCCCTTGGCGATGTCATGGAAGAGTCCGGCCAGATAGAGCAGCTCCAGCTTGGGGATGCGCCGTGCCACCGCGCTACAGAGCGGGAATTCCTCGTCGTGCTTGGGGATGACGAAGCGGCGCAGGTTGCGCAGCAGAGTCAGGGTGTGCTCGTCGACCGTGTAGACGTGCAGCAGATCGTACTGCATGCGCCCGACGATGTTGGCAAAGGCCGGGATGTAGGCCGGCAGCACGCCGTATCGGCTCATGCGGCGCATGGCGTGGGTGAGCCCGATCGGTTCGCGCAGGATCTCCATGAACAGACTGCGCGCGCGCAGATCGGCGCGGAAGCTGTCGTCGATACGATGGCGGTTCTCGCGGATCAGGCGGATGGTGCTGGCACGCACGCCCTCCAGCTCGGGATGGGTCTGGAGGATGTGGAAGACCTCCAGCAGCGCGATCGGTGTGCGCCGGAACACGCTTGGCGATGTGACTTCCAGATAGCCGCTGCGCGACTGGAAGCGCTTGTTGATCGGCACGGGCGGGCCGATGTCGTCGTGCAGCAGGATCGCCTCGCCGAAGAGCTGCAACAGCATCTCGTTGAGCTGATTGAGCTCCTGAACGGTGCGATAGTACTGCTGCATGAACTGCTCGACGGCCAGATTGTTCTCGCCGTCGCTGAAGCCGAACTGATGGGCCAGGGTGCGCTGATAGTCGAACAGCAGCCGGTCCTCGTGTCGCCCGGCCAGCCGATGGAGCGCAAAGCGGATACGCCACAACAGGGTCTGGCCGCCGATCAGGGTCTGGTGCTCGGCTTCGGTCAGAAAACCGTGATCGACCAGCTCGTGCAGGGTCTCGGCGCCGAAATGACGCTTGGCCACCCAGCCGATCATCTGGATGTCCCGGAGACCGCCGGGATTCTCCTTGATGTTGGGTTCGAGGTTGTAGGCGGTGTCGCCGTACTTCTGCCAGCGCGCGCGCTGCTCCTGGGTCTTGGCCGCGAAGAAGCGCTCGCTGTTCCAGAGACGGTCGGGGCCGGTGGCCGTGCGCATATCCTGAAAGAGCGCTTCAGAACCCGCCAGCCAGCGTGCTTCCAGCAGGTTGGTCATCACCGTGACGTCGGCCTCGGCCTCGCGCACGCAATCCTCGACCGTGCGGACACTGTGACCGACCGCAAGTCCGATGTCCCACAGCAGGGTCAGCAGACGCTCGATGGACTCGATCAGCGGCGGCGCGGGTTCGGCATCGATCAGGATCAGGATGTCGATGTCGGAGGCCGGATGCAGCTCGCGTCGTCCATAGCCGCCGACCGCCACCAGCGCCGCAGCGGCGGATTCGCCGAGATGCAGGGTCCAGACATCGCGCAGGACGGCATCGATGAGCTCGCTCAGCTCCCGGACCAGACGCGTGACCGGAACGCGCTGGTCATAATGCTGGTAGAGCGCGTCCTTCCCCGCTCTCAGCCGTTCCTTGAAGAAGCGCAGTGAGTCTGACGGCGAGAGCGTCGTCTCGACCGGCGCGGTGGCGGCGAGCAGGGAGGCGCCCTGGGTCATGAGACGCCCAGGGTCGCGCGCTCGGCGGCGCGCAGGGTCAGAATCTCGTGGCCGGTCTCCGTGACCAGGATGGTGTGCTCCCACTGGGCCGAGAGACTGCGGTCCTTGGTGACGACGGTCCAGCCGTCCGGCAGCACCTTGATGAAGCGCTTGCCGGCGTTGACCATGGGCTCGATGGTGAAGCACATCCCCGGCTTGAGCCTCAGACCCTCGCCGGGCTTGCCGTAGTGTAGCACCTGCGGGTCTTCGTGGAACTCCTCGCCGATGCCGTGTCCGCAGTATTCGCGCACCACCGAATACCCCTGGGTCTCGACGAAACGCTGAATGACATGCCCGATGTCGCCGAGCGTGGCCTCCGGCTTGACGGCGGCGATACCGAGCATCATCGCCTGCTGCGTGACGGTCACGAGCCGACGGGCGAGCACGGACGGCTCGCCGACGAAGAACATGCGGCTGGTGTCGCCGTGATAGCCGTCCTTGATCACGGTGATGTCGATATTGACGATATCGCCTTTCTTGAGCCGCTTGTTGCTCGGGATGCCGTGGCAGACCTGATGGTTGATCGAGGTGCAGATCGACTTGGGGAAACCGCGATAGTCGAGCGGGGCCGGGATGGCGCCCTGATGGTCGACGATGTAGTCGTGACAGAGCCGGTCGAGTTCCTCGGTGGTGACTCCGGGTTGGACATGGGGCTCGATCATGTCGAGCACGTCGGCGGCCAGACGGCAGGCGAGGCGCATCTTCTCGATCGCCTCTGGGGTCTTGATCCGCACATTCATCTTACGGTTGGAAGCATCCACGGTCTTTTGGTATCGATTCGGCTCGTCAGGCGTTCGGGCATTTGCCCCTGTGTAACCGGCTATGGTATAAAACGCGGCGCGCTGTCGCAATTGACGACTGCCCGCCATGATTCATGGTGGGGGCTTGCGACGGCGGCGCCAAGGCGGAAATTCGCGTTTCCGCTCTTTTTCGTTTGGCCCTTCGGCCAGGCCGTTTACTTCGTTGGAAGAGGCGCGCCGATCCGTCCACACACGCGCCGTCACAGATGACTGGGTGCCCGTTGACTCGGGTTGTCGCCTGGGGCGCGTGGAGGTCCAACCCAACCATTTCAGATTCAGGAAGCGAAGATCGTGAGCAACGTCACCATGCGCCAGATGCTGGAGGCCGGAGTCCATTTCGGCCACCAGACCCGTTACTGGAACCCCAAGATGGGGGCCTTCATCTTCGGGCAGCGCAACAAGATCCACATCGTCAACCTCGAAAAGACCCTGCCGCTCTACCAGGATGCCGTGAACTTCATGGGCACCCTGGCCGCCAACGGCGGCAAGATCCTGTTCGTCGGCACCAAGCGCGCCGCGCGCGATGCCATCCGCGAAGAGGCCGAGCGTTGCGGCATGCCCTTCGTCAACCACCGCTGGCTCGGCGGCATGCTCACCAACTTCAAGACCATCCGTCAGTCGGTCAAGCGTCTGAAGGATCTGGAGGCCATGTTCGAGAGCGGCACCATCGAGCGCTTCAACAAGAAGGAAGCTCTGGGTCTGTCGCGCGAGCGTGAAAAGCTCGAACTGAGCCTCGGCGGCATCAAGAACATGGACGGCCTGCCGGATGCCATGTTCGTCATCGATGTCGGTCACGAGAAGATCGCCGTGACCGAAGCCAACAAGCTCGGCATCCCGGTCATCGGCGTGGTCGACACCAACAACGATCCAAGCAACGTCGACTACGTCATCCCCGGCAACGACGACGCCATCCGTGCCGTGCGTCTCTACATCGCCGGCGCCGCCGATGCCATCCTCGACGGTCGCAGCACCGCCGCCGCCATGGTCGGCCGTGGCGCGGGCTCCATCCAGGACGAGGCCCAGGCCGAGGCGTGATCGCCCGCGCGCCCCGCTCCGAGCGGACGGGGCGCGCCGCCTGTCTCAGCCGATCCAGTTTTGCGAGACGCCGCCCGGCGCGGCGGCGCTTCATATCCGAATTCAAGCAGACCCCGAGCGGGTCGACGAGGTGTTCTAGTCATGGCGATTACAGCCGCATTGGTCAAGGAACTGCGCGAGCGCACCGGCGCCGGCATGATGGAGTGCAAGGCCGCGCTCGTGGAAGCCAACGGAGACATCGAGGCCGCCATCGAGGCCATGCGCAAGTCCGGTCAGGCCAAGGCCGCCAAGAAGTCCGGGCGCACCGCCGCCGAGGGCGTGGTCATGATCCAGACCGCCGCCGACGGTAAGAACGGCGTCATGGTCGAGATCAACTGCGAGACCGATTTCGTGGCCAAGGACTCCAACTTCCTGGAGTTCGCCGAGGCCGTCACGGCCGCCGCGCTCAACAGCAGCGTGGCCGATGCCGAGGCGCTGGCCGGTCAGACCCTGGCCGACGGCAACACGGTCGATGCCGCCCGTGAGGCCCTGATCGCCAAGATCGGCGAGAACATCCAGGTGCGTCGTCTGGTGCGCTTCGACGGCGCCGAGGGTGTGCTCCACAGCTATCGTCACGGCGTTCGCATCGGCGTGGTGGTCGAACTGGTCGGCGGCGACGAGACGCTCGGCCGCGACATCGCCATGCACATCGCTGCCAGCAACCCCATGTGCCTCAGCGCCGATCAGGTGCCGGCCGCGACCCTGGACAAGGAGCGCGAGATCTTCAAGGCCCAGGCGCTCGACAGCGGCAAGCCCGAGGCGATCGTCGAGAAGATGATCGAAGGCCGGGTGCGCAAGTTCCTCGAAGAAGTCACCCTGCTCGGTCAGCCCTTCGTCAAGAACCCCGACCAGACCGTCGCCCAACTGCTCAAGCAGGCCGGCGCCGAGGTGCGTCGCTTCACGCGCCTGGAAGTCGGCGAGGGCATCGAGAAGAAGGTCGAGAACTTCGCCGAAGAGGTCATGGCGCAGGTTCGCGGCAACTGAGCCATTGCTGTATCCTGCCGACCATCCGATCACATCACCACGAGGCCCGCGGCCATGACGGCTCCCGCGTATCGACGCATCCTGCTCAAACTCAGTGGCGAGGCGCTGATGGGCGCGGGCGACCATGGCATCGATCCGGACGTCCTGGAACGGCTCGCGGGCGATGTGCGCGACCTGATCGCCTCGGGCGTGCAGGTGGCGCTGGTGATCGGGGGCGGCAACATCTTTCGCGGTGCGGGGCTGGCAAAGCGCGGCATGGATCGGGTCACGGGTGATCAGATCGGCATGCTGGCCACGGTGATGAACGCCCTGGCGATGCAGGACACGCTGGAGCGGATGTCGGTGCCGACGCGCGTGATGTCGGCGCTCAATATCCACCAAGTCTGCGAGGACTACATCCGCCGCCGCGCCGTGCGTCATCTGGAGAAGGGGCGCGTGGTGATCTTCGCCGCCGGCACCGGCAACCCCTTCTTCACCACCGACTCGGCGGCCAGTCTGCGCGCCATCGAGATCGGCGCCGACCTACTGATCAAGGCCACCAAGGTCGACGGGGTCTATTCCGCCGATCCGGTGAAGGAGCCGGGCGCCGTCTTCTATCCCCGACTCAGCTATGATCAGGCGCTGCGCGAGAATCTCGGGGTGATGGACGCCACCGCCATCGTGCTGTGCCGGGATCACGCCATGCCCCTGCGGGTCATGAACATCAACGAACCGAACGCCCTGCCCCGCCTCCTGGCCGGCGAGGACGTCGGTTCACTGGTCGTAAGCGGAAACTGACATCATGATCGACGATATCAAGCAAGACGCCGCCGAGCGCATGGCCAAGAGTGTCGAGTCGCTCACCCACGAACTGGCCAAGATCCGCACCGGTCGCGCCCATCCGTCGCTGCTCGACCACATCATGGTCTCCTACTACGGGCAGGACGTGCCGATCCGCCAGGTCGCCAACATCAACGCCGAGGATGCGCGCACCCTGCTGGTGACGCCCTGGGAGCGCAACATGGTGCAGGCGATCGAGAAGGCGATCATGCAGTCCGACCTCGGACTCAACCCCAACACCGCCGGCACCGCCATCCGCGTGCCCATGCCGCCGCTGACCGAAGAGCGCCGACGCGATCTGATCAAGGTCGCGCGCAACGAGGCCGAGCAGGCGCGCGTGGCGGTGCGCAACATCCGCCGCGACGCCAATCACGATCTCAAGGAACTGGTCAAGGACAAGATGATCTCCGAGGACGACGAGCGGCGCGGTCAGGAGATCGTGCAGAAGCTCACCGACCAGTACGTCAAGGAAGTCGACGCGGTGCTGGCCGAGAAGGAACAGGACTTGATGTCCATCTGATGCCGAAGTTCGCTCGCCTAGAACGCCATTCGATGCCTTGTGGATACTGAATCCGACGTCGCTCCGGAACGCACGCCCGATCCGCGCATGCCCCGGCATGTCGCCATCATCATGGACGGCAACGGGCGCTGGGCCAAGCAGCGCGGCCTGCCGCGCACGGCCGGTCATCGCGAGGGCGTCAAGAGTGTGCGTGCCGTGGTCGAGGAGAGCGTGCGCCGGGGCGTCGAGACCCTGACGCTCTTCGCCTTCAGCAGCGAGAACTGGCGCCGCCCGCGCACCGAGGTCAACATCCTCATGGAGCTGTTCATGGCCGCCCTGCGCAGCGAGGCGCGACGGCTGAACGAGAACGGGGTCTGTCTGCGCATCATCGGTGAGCGCGGCGCTTTTCCCGAGAAGCTCCAGCACCGCATCGCCGAGGCCGAGGCGCTGACCGCCGACAATACCAAGCTCAATCTCCAGGTCGCGGCCAATTACGGTGGACGCTGGGACATCATGCAGGCCGCTCGGCAACTGGCCCTGGACGTCCAGGCCGGCCGGCTCGACCCGTCCCAGATCGACGAGCGGCAACTGGCCGACCGCCTCTCCTTCCCCGACCTACCCGAGCCGGATCTATTCATCCGCACCGGAGGCGAACAGCGTTTGAGTAACTTCGTGCTCTGGCAATCGGCCTATGCCGAACTCTATTTCTCCGGCGTGCTCTGGCCGGACTTCGATGCCGCCGCCTATGGTCAGGCGCTGGACGACTATGCCAGGCGTCAGCGGCGTTTCGGACTCACCGGCGATCAGGTCGAGCAGACGACTCCAGCCCTGGTGGATTCCTGTGTCGGATAACATCTCGCCCGCTGCGAACAATCTGCGCCGCCGCGCCCAGACCGTGCTCTGGCTCGCGCCGCTCGTGGTCGGGGCCGTGCTCCTGTTGCCGACCTGGGCCTTTGCGGTCTTTCTGGGTGCGGCCATGCTCATTGCGGCCTGGGAGTGGTGTGGTCTGGCCGGCATCGATGGACAGGCCGCGCGCCGGTTCTATCTGGCGTTCATCGCCGCCACGCTGGCCGCGCTCTGGCACTGGTCCGAGTCGAGCTGGCCGCCCCTGCTCCTGGCGAGCCTGATCTGGTGGATCGGACAGAGCCTGACCATTCCACGCATCCAGCGCATCGAGCCGGTCGAGGGGCCGCGTCCCCTGCTGCTGATCAGCGGACTGCTGATCCTGGCCTCGACCTGGGTGGCCCTGCTGAGCCTGCATCGAATCGCGGAACTCGGTCCAGGACTGGTGTTCTCGCTGTTGATCCTGATGGCGACGGCTGATTCGACGGCCTATTTCGTCGGACGGCGCTGGGGCCGAACCAAGCTGGCTCCAGCGGTCAGTCCTGGCAAGACTCGGGCTGGCGCCTATGGCGCCCTGGCCGGAGCGGCGCTGGTCGGCTTGTTCGTGGCCGGCTGGCTCGGACTGGCTCCGCTGGGCGTGCTGTTCGTCGTGATCCTGTGC
The DNA here is from genome assembly GCF_013385175.1 of Allochromatium humboldtianum. Classification (GTDB taxonomy): domain Bacteria; phylum Pseudomonadota; class Gammaproteobacteria; order Chromatiales; family Chromatiaceae; genus Thermochromatium; species Thermochromatium humboldtianum. Next base: position 80,614 of record NZ_JABZEO010000014.1, read on the forward strand.
ATACTGGTCGCCATGCTGTCGATCATCGGCGATCTCTACGAAAGCCTGCTCAAACGCCGGCGTCAACTCAAGGATTCGAGCCGACTCTTGCCCGGCCATGGCGGTCTGCTCGATCGCATCGACAGCCTGACCGCGGCCGCCCCACTCTATGCCCTGGGCATGACCTGGGCCTTGACTTGACTGGAGTTAGGACAGTGATTGGCGTGACCGTACTCGGGGCCACCGGCTCCATCGGCGTCAGCACGCTCGACGTGCTGGCGCGTCATCCGGATCGTTTCCGCGCGGTGGCCCTCACCGCCAACACCGACGCCGAACGGCTGGCTGAGCAGTGTCGTCGGCATCGGCCCCAATATGCGGTGATGGTCGACCCCGAGGCGGCGCAGCGTCTGGGCGAGCTGCTGGCCGACATGCCCGAGCGTCCCGAGATCCTCACCGGCGTCGAGGGGCTCGAACAGGTCTCGGCCCTGCCCGAGGTCGGCTATGTGATGGCGGCCATCGTCGGTGCGGCCGGTCTGCGTCCGACTCTGGCCGCCGCACACGCCGGCAAGCGCGTGCTGCTGGCCAACAAGGAATCGCTGGTGGTCGCCGGGGCGCTGCTGATGCAGGCGGTGGCCGACAGCGGTGCTGAACTGCTGCCGATCGACAGCGAGCACAATGCCATCTTCCAGTGTCTGCCGCCGAACTTCAGCGATGGGCTGGACCGGGTCGGGGTGCGCCGTATTCTGCTGACGGCTTCGGGCGGTCCCTTCCGCGACTGGCCGCTCGAACGTCTGACCTCGGTCACGCCCGAGCAGGCCTGCGCCCACCCGACCTGGGACATGGGACGCAAGATCTCGGTCGACTCAGCGACCATGATGAACAAGGGTCTGGAGGTCATCGAGGCCTGCTGGCTGTTCGGCACAGATACCGATCATGTGCAGGTCGTCGTCCATCCGCAGAGCGTCATCCATTCGCTGGTGCAGTATGACGATGGCTCGGTGCTGGCCCAGCTCGGCAATCCCGACATGCGCACCCCGATCGCGCACGCGATGGGTTGGCCGGAGCGGATCGATTCGGGCGTGACGCCGCTGGATCTGTTCGCCGTCGCTCGGCTGGACTTCCAGGAACCGGATTTCGCGCGTTTCCCCTGTCTGCGGTTGGCCTTCGAATCGGCGCGCGCCGGTGGTACGGCGCCCGCGGTGCTCAATGCGGCCAATGAGATCGCGGTCGCCGCCTTCCTCGATCGGCGCATCGACTTCCCCGGCATCGCCGCCGTGGTCGAAGGCACGCTGGAGGCGCTGCCGCGCGAGTCGGTCGAGGGACAGGGGCTGGAGTTCCTGCTCGACGTCGACCGGCGCGCGCGCGCGCAAGCCGAGCACTTGGTGCAGGCACGGGCAGGCTAACTATAGAAATGAACTCGGCGCATGAGCCTGGAATAACGGCTCATACGCCGGGCTTAATCATGCGCTATCGGCTCCAAACGCGGAGCAACCGCCGTCGAAACGGCAAGACGATCAACCGCGATCAGCTTTTGGCTCCATGACCACGGGTGCGGGCGCCTCTGGCGCCGGCTCGTGCTTGGTGGTGCTGCAAGCCGAGAGGCCCAGCACGAGTACTGCGGCAACCATGGCGAGAACGGGACGATTTTTGTTGTTCATCTTTCGCGGCCTGTCGTTTGTTTAGGGTTCAGAAATTCAAGCGACTGAAAAGCGACTAGTATCAACGCATTACGACTGCTATCATCCAAGCGGACTCATCGAATTTCAGGGTTTTCAATATCTAATCTCGGCGCCTGACTGTCAAGACAAAAGATGGGGCAGACATTAATGACTGCGATGCATTCGAAGCACGGCTCGTCGACCGACTACAGCCTGATCAAGCGCAAGGATGTCCACGACAACGAGACACGGAGGCTCAAGATCGGCACTTGTGTGCAGCCTCGACCGTCGGCTTCGTTGCCCTGGAATACGACGGGTATGGCTCTAAGCCTGTGTCTGAGCCTGCTGGGGACTGGTTGCGTCCCGATGCAGACAACGAAGGTGGACGATGCCGCGCATCTGCCCAACCCGTTGCTCGATGCTACGTATTCCAAGGACGCGGATATCGCGTTCGTCATGGAAACGAGCACGGCCGGCGCGCGTAAGTCCGGGCAGGATCTCTTTGCGTCGGAGAGTGCCTCGCGCCGAACACGGGACATGGCAGACTGGATCGTTCGCTCGAAAGACAACCTTGGCTTGCCGTTCGCGATCATCGATAAGGTCAACGCCAGGGTCTATGTGTTCGAAGCGGACGGAAAGCTCCACGGCGCCGCGCCTGTGCTGCTGGGTCTGGCGAAAGGCGATCACTCCGTTCCGGGCGTGGGTGACAAGCCGTTGTCGCGTATTCCGCCGGAAGAGCGGACGACGCCGGCGGGGCGTTTCGTCTCGCAAATGGGCCGCAATGCCAAGGGCAAGGAGATCCTCTGGCTCGACTATGAGCACTCTCTCTCGATGCATGCGGTCGTCAAGGGGGCGCCCAAGGATCGCCGGGCGGAACGCCTGGCCACGCCGACGCCGCTCGACAACCGTATTTCCTTCGGCTGCATCAATGTCCCAGTGGACTTCTTCGAGAGTGCGATACAAGGCAAATTCACGGGCAAGGGCGGAGTCGTTTACATCTTGCCGGAGACCAAGCCGTTGGGTTGATCACGACCCGAATCACGGCGTATGGCACAACTCATGGGTGAATAGCGGGGTGGGATTGAGATCCTTGAAAGGCGGTTCCCAGCCCTTCTTTTCCTCGATCCAGCTCTGCAAGGGCATGACCATCGGTAGATGGCCGTTGGGGCGATACCAGGAATCGACGCTCCAGGGGATGCCGCTTTCCTTGTCGATGATGACGGCCGTCCAGTGAACGGCGGTGAGACTCAAACGATTGCGCACCCTGGGCGTTGAGACCGTCCATTCGTTGAGTTCCCCGATATCCCGGAGGATACTCAGATAGGTGGTGGTATTGCTGGAGTTGTCGACGCAATCCATCCGTCCATCGAGTCCGGTTTCGAAATCATTGATGGCCAGGTCGTTGCCCAGCAACGGCTGGTATTTTTGTGCCAGCAATTCCATTTGCTGGATGCCGATGCGCACACGTTGCAGTCGATCGTGAAGGCTCTTGCCCGAGCAGGTTGCGATGCTTCTTTTCAATCGGGCCATATCGTCAGGAGTGAACGTCATGATCTCTCGGCGCGAACACGACCAATTGAAGCAGATGCGCAGTTTTACGGTTCCGTTCGGGGCGATCACATACTTTGGCGGAAGCGGGTGCGACACTGAATGTTGAGCTTCGACAAGAAAATCCGTCAGTGACGAGGCCGCGCCAACGACATCGCCATGACTGACGAGCGTGGCGAAACAACTGATCACGACGAGTCGGGAAGGCATCATCGGCACTGTGAAGTTTCACACATGGTCGCATTTGGACTCAGGCTTCGACGGGCAATCTTCGCCCATCACCGGCGTCGTGTAAATTCAGGCAGGCCATCGCCGATGAGACGCCGGATTCCAGGTTCCTCGACTCTGGCATTATGATGGCTCCATCCCCACCTGTTCATTCATTCGCAAATCCGGCCCGACATCCCCATGGACATGCTCTTCACCATCGCCTCCTTCCTGGTCGCCCTGGCGATCCTGATCACCGTGCATGAGTTCGGTCACTTCTGGGTGGCCCAAAAACTCGGCGTGAAGGTGCTGCGCTTCTCCATCGGCTTCGGCCGACCGCTGCTGAGCCGGCGCTTCGGGGCCGACCGGACCGAATACGTCGTGGCCGCGATCCCGCTCGGCGGCTATGTCAAGATGCTCGACGAGCGCGAGAGCGAGGAACCGATCCCAGAGGCCGAACTCGAGCGCGCCTTCAACCGTCAGGCGCTCTGGAAACGCTCGGCGATCGTGGTCGCCGGCCCGCTGTTCAACCTGATGTTCGCCGTGCTCGCCTATTGGGGGATCTTCATGGCCGGCGACACCGGACTCAAGCCCATCGTCGGCACGGTCGAACCCGAGTCGGTCGCCGCCGCGGCCGGCTTCCGCCCCGGCGACGAACTGCTGGCGGTCGGCGAGCGCCCGGCCCAGAGCTGGGAGAACGCCCTGCTCGCCCTGACGGTCGCCTCGATGGACGGCAACGATCTGGTCGTCCAGGTCCGCGACGAATCCAATCAGTTGCGCGACCGCTTGATCCCGCGTGAGTCCATCGCCGGATTGAGCGACGAACCCGATCTGCTCGCACGCCTCGGCGTCACGCCACGCCGCCCGACGATCCCGGCCGTGATCGGCGAGATCCTGCCCGGCGAGCCGGCCGAACGCGCAGGTCTTCAGGTCGGCGACCGCGTGATCGCTGCCGACGGCACGCCGATCGGCTCCTGGCGCGAACTGGTGGATCTGGTACGCGACCGGCCCGAGACCCCGATCGCCCTCGACATCGAGCGCCCGGACACCGGACTCCAGCGGCTCGAACTCATCCCGCGCGCCATGGACGCCGACGGCCGAACGGTCGGGCGCATCGGCGCCGGCGTCGAGGCACGCGAGGATCTCATGGAGGACTATCTGGTGCGCGTCAGTCACGGTCCCGTCGAGTCGCTCGGGCTGGCCTTCGACAAGACCTACGAGATGAGCGCCCTGATGCTGCGCGTCATGGGCCGGATGCTGATCGGCGAGGCCTCGATCCACAACCTGAGCGGTCCGATCAGCATCGCCGAGACCGCCGGACGCACCGCCAGCTATGGTCTCGACTCCTTCGTCAAGTTCCTGGCCGTCGTCAGCATCAGTCTGGGCATCCTCAACCTGCTGCCGATCCCGGTGCTCGACGGCGGACACCTGATGTTCTATCTGGTCGAGTGGATCAAGGGCAGTCCGGTGTCCGAGGAAGCCATGATCCAGGGCCAGAAGGTCGGTTTCCTGCTGCTGGCGGCGCTCATGACGCTCGCCTTCTACGTCGACCTGTCGCGACTATTGGGCTAACCCGAGCGCATCCCTTATACTAGCGCGCCTTGGATGCCGGCCGCCCGGCACATCCGGCTTCAATTCAGGGGAAACCGTCTTGCGCGCTAAAACTCAGTCACTCCGCCACGGCGCCTGGCGAGCGCTCCTGTTGTGCGCCCTCGCCTCGACCGCGCCGGGCATGGCCGTCGCGGAGGTCTTCCAGGTCTCCGACATCCGGGTCGAGGGCTTGCGCCGCATCGCCCCAGGCACGGTCTTCAACTACCTGCCGATCCAGGTCGGCGACACCGTCGGCGACGATGTCACCGGCGGCATCATCCGCGCCCTCTATCAGACCGGCTTCTTCGACGACGTGCGCGTCGAGCGCGACGGCAGCGTGCTCGTCATCCAGGTGCGCGAGCGTCCGGCCATCGCCGAGATCAAGATCAGCGGCAACAAGGACATCGAGACCAAGGCGCTCGAGGCCGCCCTGGCCGACATCGGGCTGAAGGAGGGTCGCGTCTTCAACCGCTCGGTGCTCGACCGCATCGAGCAGGAGCTGGAGCGCCAGTATTTCGCGCGCGGCAAATACGGCGTGCTGGTCCAGTCGACCGTCTCGCCGCTGGAGCGCAACCGGGTCGCGGTCAACATCGAGATCATCGAGGGCCTGACGGCGCGCATCAAGCAGATCAACATCATCGGCAACCAGGCCTTCGAAGCTGACGAACTGCGCAAGGTGTTCGAGCTGGGTCCGTCGCGCTGGAACTCCTTCTATACCAAGAACGATCAGTACTCCAAGCAGAAGCTCGCCGGCGACCTGGAGTCGCTGCGCTCTTTCTATCTGGATCGCGGCTACATCAAGTTCGACGTCAAGTCGACCCAGGTCTCGATCAGCGCCGACAAGAAGGACATCTATGTCACAGTCACTATCGAGGAGGGGCAGCCCTTCCGCGTCAGCGACATCAAGCTCGCCGGCGATCCCTCGGTGCCAGCAGAGCAACTCTTTCCGCTGATCCATCTCAAGCGCGGCGAGTTCTTCTCGCGCAAGCTCACCACAGAGAGCGCCGAGCGCATCTCCAACCTGCTCGGCGACGAGGGTTACGCCTTCGCCAACGTCAACACCATTCCCGAGGTCGACGAGGAGAAGCACGAGGTCGCCGTCACCTTCTTCGTCGATGCCGGCAAGCGCGTCTATGTGCGCCGTGTCGACATGCAGGGCAACACCCGCACCCGAGACGAGGTGCTGCGCCGCGAGATGCGTCAGCTCGAAACCGCCTGGTTCTCGGCCGATCTGGTGCGCAAGTCGCGCGAGCGCCTGCAGCGGCTGGGGTATTTCGACGAGGTCGCGATCGAGACGCCGGCCGTGCCCGGCTCGGCCGATCAGGTCGACGTCGAGGTCAAGGTCAAGGAAAAACCCGCCGGCAATCTGGCCGCCGGTATCGGCTTCTCACAGTCCGACGGTATCCTGCTCAACGCCAGTGTGACCCAGAACAACTTCCTCGGTACCGGCAAGCGGGTGGCGGTCGCCTTCAACAACAGCTCTTCGACCACGCTCTATCAGTTCGGCTACACCAACCCCTATTACACGGTCGACGGCATCAGCCGCGGCTTCAATCTGTCCTATCGCGAAACCGACTACGACGAGCTGATCGGCGCCGACTACTCGACCGACGTCGGGATCGCCGGTCTGAACTTCGGACTGCCCATCACGGACACCAGCCGTGCCGGGCTGGGCATCAACTATCAATACACGGATTTCACCGCAGGTGAATCCGAGATCGCCCAGGAGTTCGTCGCCAACAACGGCAACACTTTCAACGATTTCTCACTCACCGCCAGCTATACGCGCGACACGCGCGACACGGCCATCTTCCCGACCCGCGGCTCACTGCGCAGCCTCCAGGCCGAGCTGACCGTTCCCGGCAGTGATCTCCAATACTACCGGCTGCGCTACGACGAACAGCTCTATATCCCGCTGACCTCGCGTTACATCGTCGCGCTGAGCGCCAACCTGGGCTATGGCGACAGCTATGGCGAGACCGACTATCTGCCCTTCTTCGAGAACTTCTATGCCGGCGGTCCGCGCTCGGTACGCGGCTGGAAGGCCAACACGCTCGGTCCGCGCGAAGTCAGCAGCGACGACCCCGTGGGCGGAAACCTCAAGTTCGCCGGCAGTATCGAGTTCTTCGCCCCGGCCCCGATCGGGGGACAGTTCGAGAAGTCACTGCGTCTGGGGGCCTTCCTGGACTTCGGCAACGTCTGGTCGACCTACGATGACTCGAATCTGCTGACCTACAGCGGCTTCGATCTCGGCGACCTGCGCTACTCGACCGGTATCTCTGTAACCTGGCTCTCCCCGGTCGGCGCGCTGTCGGTCAGCTTCGCCGTCCCGCTCAACGAGAAGGATGGCGACGATACCCAGGTCTTCCAGTTCGGATTCGGCCAGACCTTCTAAACCCATGGAGGCGCCCGTGAAGACACTCGCCCTGCCGCTCGTGGCGGCCACACTGCTTGGGCTCACGGCCCAGCCCGCCGTGTCCGCCGACTCCGAGTATCGCATCGCCGTGGTCGATCCCAATCGGGTCGTCGAACAGTCGCCCCAGTACGAGGCCGCGCGCGACGCGCTCCAGCGCGAGATCGAGGAGCGCGAGCGTGATCTGCGCGAACAGCAGGAACAGATCACGGCTCTGCAACGCCAGCTCGAACGCGATGGTCCGCTGATGAGCGAGAACGAACTCCAGCGGCTCCAGAACGACATCCGTAGCCGCACGCGCAAGGTCAAGTATGCGCGCGATGAGTTCCAGGACGATTTCGCGCTGCGTCAGAACGAACTGCGGACCAAGCTCAGCCGTCAGGTCCAGGAGGTCGTCGTCGAGTTGGCCAAGGAGCAGAAGATCGACCTCATCCTCAGCGAGGGTCTGGTCTACTCCAATCCACGCATCGACATCTCGGATCTGGTGATCGAGCGGCTCAAGCAGGAGTTCGACAAGAACTCCGGGTCGCGCGCCGACGCCTCGGCCCCGCGCTAGGCGCCTGCTCGCGTTTTCCGGCTTGGAGACTCATCCCATGCAGATTCGTCTCGGTGAACTCGCCGTCCGGCTTGGTGTGTCCCTGCGTGGCGACGACGAAGTCGTGGTCGACCATGTCGCCCAGCTCGACAGCGCCGGGGTCGGCAGCCTGAGTTTTCTCGGCGATCCGGCCTATCGCGCCCATCTGGCCAGGACGCACGCCTCAGCGGTGATCCTCAAGGAATCCGACGCGGCCGACGCCCGGGTGCCTGTGCTGCTCAGCGACAACCCCTATTTGACCTTCGCACGCGCGGCGCGTCTGCTGCATCCATACCCGGAAGTCGTCGGCGGTATCCACCCATCCGCCGTGGTCGATCCGGCCGCCCAGGTCGATCCGAGCGCCTGGATCGGACCGCTGACGGTGCTTGAGGCCGGTGCGGTGGTCGGACCGCGCGTCTTCGTCGGTCCCGGCTGTATCCTCGGCGAAGGAGTCGAAGTCGGCGCCGACAGCCGGCTGGTGGCGCGCGTGACCCTGTGCGCCGGCACCCGTGTCGGCCAGCGTGCCCTGATCCATCCGGGCGCGGTGATCGGACGCGAGGGCTTCGGCTTTGCGAAGGATGGCGAACGCTGGGTGCGCATCCCCCAGGTCGGACGGGCGGTGCTCGGCGACGATGTCGAGATCGGCGCCAACACCTCGGTCGATCGCGGCGCCATAGGCGATACGGTCATCGGCCACGGGGTCAAGCTCGACAACCACATCCAGATCGGACACAACGTCGTCGTCGGCGACAATACCGCCATGGCCGCCAACACCGGCATCTCCGGCTCGACCCGCATCGGTCGCAACTGCACCATCGCCGGGGCGGTCGGCATGGCCGGTCATCTGGAGATCGGCGACAACGTGCACTTCACCGGCATGGCCATGGTCACCCGGTCGTTCAAGGAACCTGGTGTCTACAGCAGTGGGATACCAGCCATGCCAAACGCGGATTGGCGACGTAATGCGGCGCGCTTCAGGCATCTGGATGAGCTGACGCGCCGAGTCAAGCAACTCGAAACCCTTATTGCCAACATGAACGCAACACACGAGCGGGAGGAGTCCTGATGGATGGATCAGATCCGAATCCACGGGATTCCGATCGACACGCGGGTCGTTCGGAGGATGTCGTGAGCACGATGGATATTCACAAGGTGCTGAGCCTTTTGCCGCACCGTTATCCCTTTCTTCTGGTCGACAAGGTCATCGACTACAAGGTCAACGAGTATCTGACCGCGCTCAAGAACGTCACCTTCAACGAGCCATTTTTCACGGGTCACTTCCCGGTGCGTCCGGTCATGCCCGGCGTGCTGATCGTCGAGGCCATGGCGCAGGCGACCGGACTGCTGGCGATGGCCTCGCGTCCGGATCTGGTCGGTGAAAAATCGCTCTATTACTTCGTCGGCATCGACAAGGCGCGCTTCAAGCGTCCGGTCGAGCCGGGCGATCAGCTCATCATGGAAGTGCGGCTGGGGCCGGTGCGCCGTGGGATATGGAAGTTCGACGGCGAGGCGCGCGTCGATGACAAGGTGGTTGCGACCGCCGAGATCATGTGCACGGCGCGGGACTTCGACGCTTGATCCACCCCAGCGCCCTGGTCGATCCGGGCGCCGAGCTCGACTCATCGGTCGAGGTCGGTCCCTTTGCCGTGATCGGCGCCGGGGTCGAGATCGACGCCGGCACCCGCATCGGGCCGCACGCCGTGTTGCGCGGACCGATGCGGATCGGGCGCGACAATCGCATCTTCCAGTTCGCCTCGGTCGGCGAGGATCCGCAGGACAAGAAATACAGCGGTGAACCGACCCGGCTGGAGATGGGCGATCGCAATCAGGTGCGCGAGTTCGTGACCCTGCATCGCGGCACGGTCCAGGATCAGGGCGTCACCCGCATCGGCGATGACAACCTGTTCATGGCCTATACCCATGTCGCCCATGACTGCCGCATCGGCAACCAGGTGATCCTGGCCAATGCCGCCTCGCTCGGCGGGCATGTCGAGATCCAGGACTGGGCCATCCTCGGCGGTTTCACCATCGTGCATCAGTTCTGCCGCATCGGGACCCATGCCTTCTGTGCCATGGGCTCGGTGCTCACGCGCGACGTGCCGCCCTATGTCACGATCGGCGGACATCCGGCCGAGCCGCATGGGATCAACAGCGAGGGACTGAAGCGGCGCGGGTTTTCGCCCGAGGCCATTCGCGCCATCAAACGCGCCTATCGCGCCCTCTACATGGCCAATCTCAAGCTCGACGAGGCGCGTGCTCAGATCGCCGAGATGGCCGTCGACACGCCCGAACTGAGACCGCTGCTGGATTTCATCAGCGCTGCCGGACGCGGATTGGCGCGCTGAATCCGGAATCCCGAAGCGAGCCATCTCCAACCACCATCTCGCTTTCATCACATGACGTCCCAGGACACCCCTTGCCCCGCTCCGAGCAGTGACGAGCCGCTCTATATCGGCCTCGTTGCCAACGAGCCATCGGGCGATCTGCTTGGCGCGGCGCTGGCGCGGGCGATTCGATCGCAGTGTCCCGAGGTACGCTTCGTCGGCGTGGCCGGTCCACGGATGCGTGAGGTCGGCTGTGAGACCCTGTTCGACATGGAGCGGTTGTCGGTGATGGGCTTGACCGAGGTGCTGGCGCATCTGCCCGAGCTGCTGGGTCTGCGCCGTCAACTGCTGGAGCACTTCATCGCCAACCCGCCGGCGGTCTTCATTGGCGTGGATGCGCCCGACTTCAATCTGGGGCTGGAGCGTCGCCTGCGCGAACGCGGTATCAAGACCATGCACCTGGTCAGCCCGACCGTCTGGGCCTGGCGTGCCGGACGGGTCAAGGGCATCCGGCGCGCGATCGACCGGATGCTGTGCATCTTTCCGTTCGAGGAAGACTTCCTGCGTCGGCATGGCGTGCCGGCGACCTATGTCGGTCATCCGCTGGCCGATGAGATTCCGCTGGAGGTCGATCGTGCCGAGGCGCGGGCGGTGCTCGGGCTGTTGGGGGATGCGCCGATCATCGCCCTCCTTCCAGGGAGCCGGGCTGGCGAGATGCGTCGGCTCGCGGCCCCCTTCATCGCCACGGCGCGGTATTGTCTTCGATCGCGACCCGAGCTGCGTTTCGTCGTGCCGTTGGTCAATGCACGCTTGAGGGCGCTGTTCGAAGCCGAGTTGCAGCGGTTCGATCCCGATTTGCCGATCACGCTCGTCGATGGCCACAGCCGCGAAGCCATCGCGGCCGCCGATGCCGTGCTGACCGCCTCTGGAACCGCGACCCTGGAGACGCTGCTGCTCAAGCGGCCTATGGTCGTGGCCTACCGGCTCCATCCACTGACCTATCATCTGGTCAGGTGGCTGAAACTGGTCAAGGTACCCTATGTCGCCATGGCCAATCTGCTCACCGGACAGGCGCTGGCGCCCGAGTTCCTGCAAAGCGACTGCCGGCCCGAGCGTCTGGCGCCTGCCCTGCTTGCCTACCTGGACGATCCCGAGCGCGTTGCAGCAATCCAGGCCGAATATGAACGGATTCATCGTGAGTTGCGCCGTGATGCAGCGGCGAGCGCCGCGCGAGCTGTGCTGGATCTGATCAGCGATTCCACGTCATCAGGCCGGAGCGCCACTCGAATCGGAAACGAACATGCAGTCTCAAACCATGCTCGATAAGTCCATCCTGATCGCCGGCGTCGACGAGGCTGGGCGCGGCCCGCTCGCCGGCCCGGTGTGCGCGGCGGCGGTCATCCTCGACCCGGCGCGCCCGATCGCCGGTATCGGCGACTCCAAGAAACTCAGCCCCGCGCGCCGCGAACGTCTGGAACCGCTGATCCGCGAACAGGCGCTCGCCTGGTCGGTTGCCTGGGCAAGCGCCGAGGAGATCGACCGGCTCAACATCCTGCAAGCCACGCTGCTGGCCATGCGTCGCGCGGTCGAATCCCTCCGGATCCGCCCTGTCAAGGTGCTGATCGACGGCAACCGTTGCCCTGAGCTGGACATCGCCGCCGAGGCCATCGTCGGCGGTGACGGCTCGGTGCCGGCCATCGGCGCGGCCTCGATCCTGGCCAAGGTCGCGCGCGATCGTCTCATGCTCGAACTGGATACTGAGTGTCCCGGCTACGGTTTCGCCAAGCACAAGGGCTATCCGACGCGCGAGCACCTCGAAGCGATCGACCGACTCGGTCCTTGCCGCTGGCATCGATTCAGTTTCGCACCGCTATCCAAAGCGCATTCGTCAGCACGCTGAACGGCGTGTGTCCATCGTATGAGATCGGCGAACAGATCGAAAACGCCCCAAAGCCAAAACCCCCACTTCCAGAGGGAAGCGA